>CADECF010000008.1 GCA_902825775.1 uncultured Lysobacteraceae bacterium | reverse complement strand
GCCACGCACTCGCATGCCCATACAGTCGGCGTTGAATCAAATGTGGTCGATAGACCTTATGCGAGGTGAGCTTGCCGATGGAACCGTCTTTTGGATTGTTACTGGCGTAGACGACTTCAACCGTGAGGGTCTGTTCGCTAAGGTCGTTGCCAGGCGAAGCGCAAAAGCCGCAATCGAGTGCATCAGCGTGTTGCTAGAAGCCGGACGAAAGCCGGTCGCGATTCGCAGCGACAATGGAACCGAGTTCAAGAGCATTGCCTACAAAGCGTTCTTGGAGACAAAGAGAATCCGGCGGACTCATTCTCGGTATTTCACTTCCACTGATAACGCATTCGTTGAGAACTTCAATAAGCTTGTTCGCTATGATGTTTTGGAGCGCAACACTTTCGCATCCCTTGATGGTGTTCAGTCAGCTGTGGACGAATGGCTCCTTCACTACAACTTTGCGAGGCCCCAGAAGTCGCTAGGCGATATGTCGCCGGCTCAGTTTGCTCATGTATCTATGGCATGCGCCTGATAACGGCGTCATTACCCAAAGGGCCGCTGCCAAAGTGGTCGTGACCGAACTAGCGCGACGGTCAGCTTTCGCACGGGTTTCCCCAGCTGGCTAACCGCCGAGACGGCGGCTCCCGTAATTCATCTCCTGCAGAAGCACCCGTTCAGCAGTCTGGGAAATCGAGTGATGTGCCCGATGGCAGCTAACGGCCCGAAGGCCCTCGTCCGGCGATAAATCAGGGGCGCCTTTGTCGGTAGGTCCGGGGTGTCGCGTTTCCCGTCTGTTTTCCGCTCCACAAAGCAAGGGCCGTCATCTTGGCCGCCTCACGAGAAGACTACGGGCACTCCCGACCACCGACCTCATGCGGCGCTCTATCAACGAGGAGTATCCCGCGACGTACAAGATCACCGGCGCTAGAAGCGCTTCGGGTTATCGGCGTGCGGTCCGCGACCGCAGCGGTTTCTCGCTCGACGGCGCGTTCAGGCACTGCAAAAGCATCATCAGTGGTGCTTCGCGCTCAGCAGGTGAGCCTTGCATAGGGGTCTACGACTTCATCCCAGCAATGCACGAGGAAACGCCATGGCAATTTCCCCCGAAACCGCGCCGATGGCGCGAACTGTCGGCTTCTGGCTCGCGGGTTTCGTATTCCCCATGCTCGCCGGGTGGATCCTGCTGCGGCTGGCCCGTCTACCGGCTCGCAGGCCGGCGACTGCGGCGCTGCTGCGGATCGCCGCGGTGCTGGCCGCGCTGTTCTTGGTGTATGCGGGCTTCTTGGGCAACGGCGGGCGGCTCAACTTAGGCGGCATGGTCGCGATCGTCGTCGTGACGACGTGGGCGTTTCGGGAGCAGTTGCGCAGGCGCGGGGGCTGATTCGGCGCCTGCTCCGAACTTCTGCCGTCGCAGCTGCAGGAGCTGTCGCGTCCGACGCGCTTTTTCCGCTCCTGGAAGGTAGGGGACCGGAAACCGGTTAATACACCGTCGACAGGAGCTTCTCATGAACCGCATCGTTTCCCAGCGCCATTCCTGGCGGCAGATTACGCTCGCGCTCGTCTGCGGCACGCTGTGCGCGGCAGCGCCGGCCTGGGCGCAGCGGACCTGCGAACGCAACGACGGTGACCCGACCACGCACGAACTGGATGGCGGCAGCACGGCTTCGGGCTCAAACGCTAGCGCCTGCGGTTTCGCCAACGAGGCCGACGGCGACCGCAGCAACGCGTTCGGCACGGAAAACGCCGCCAGCGGTGACTTGAGCAGCGCGTATGGCGCAGGCAATGTCGCCAGCAACAGCAACAGCAGCGCGTTCGGCAACGACAATGTCGCTTCCGGCGATGCGGCGAACGCGTTCGGTCAGAGCACGCGCGCCAGCGGCACGGCCAGCAGCGCATTCGGCTTTTTCAGCAACGCCAGCGGCGCGCGCGCGGTGGCGATGGGCGGCTGGTACGATCGCGACGGCGACGGCGCTTTCCTCTTCGATCTTGACCTGGACGGCGATGGCAACAACGAGGCCTCGTCGGAGATGGCGATCGCCGACGGTGAAAGCGCAGTGGCGTTCGGAAACGCCGTGCGCACGTCTGGCGTACACGCCAGCGCGGTCGGGGTGGGCAACGAGGCGAGCGGCACGGACAGTTCCGCGCTCGGATTCGAGAACAGCGCCGAAGGCCTGCGCAGTAGCGCCGTCGGCACCCGCAACCTGGCCCGCGGCGAGGACAGCAGTGCGTTCGGCAACGAGAGTCAGGCATACGGCGCGCGCAGCAGCGCATTCGGCTTCGGCAACGAGGCGCAGGGCGAAGATGCCTCGTCATTCGGCACCTACAACACCGCCAGCGGCGAAAGGAGCAGCGCGTTCGGCTACCAGAACCAGGCCAGCGGAGTGGAAGGCAGCGCGTTCGGCTTAACAAACGTCGCTAGCGGCGACTTCAGCATCGCGTACGGGCGCAACAATCAGGCCACCGCGTTCGATGCGATCGCTTTCGGCAACAGCAATACCGCCGACGGCGAGCTGAGCATCGTGATCGGCCTGAGCAGCCGCGCAAGCGGCGAGAACAGCGCTGCGCTGGGATACAACACCGTCGCCAGCGGCGCCGACAGCCTGGCCATGGGATACAACGCCGCCGCATCCGCGGACGGCAGCGTGGCCATCGGCGCCGGATCGGTCGCCGATCGCGAAAACACGCTTTCGGTCGGCAGCGCCGGCAACGAGCGCCAAGTAACCAACGTTGCCGACGGCGTCGCCGACACTGATGCGGTGAACATGCGCCAGTTGCGTGCGGCGGTGTTCGGAGAAGGCTTCGACGCCTTCCGCGAGGACATCGACCGGCGCCTGGGTCGCCAGGACCGCCGCATCGATCGCCAGGGCGCGATGGGCGCGGCGATGCTGAACATGGCGATCAACGCCGCTGGCATCGGCCGGCGCGGACGAATCGCTGTCGGCGCCGGCTTCCAAAGCGGCGAGCAGGCGCTATCGATCGGCTACGGCCGTCGCCTCGGTTCGCGCGGCTCCTTCTCGCTGGGCGGGGCGTTTGCGGACAGCGAGAAGTCGGCAGGCCTTGGCTTCGGCTTCGAGCTGTAAACACTCCGATTCTCGCATTGCGTGCGGTTCCCTGGCCGACCTGTTCAGCAGACCGCCTGAGCGACACCTACGGCTGGCTGGTCCAGAACTTCGAGATCGCTCGGGTCAGGAAGCCGCGGTAGCCCAAGAGCCCAAGTCTCGGTGGGAACTGTCAGAGCGAGAATCCTACAGATGCACCAATCCATCGTGCGTCAGGCATTCCCAGAACTGGCCTCGCGTATAGCGAGGCAGTTGGACGGGCGGCTGGTAAGCATTCAATATTTCCAGCTGCCAATCTCGAAGCACGGGCTTGGTCCGGCGCCGCTTGGGACTGGTCTTGTGATCGTAGTGCCGCTGGATAGTCTCGATTCGCTCCTGGGCCGTGGCATGACCGGTGACCAACGCAATGTCGCGATCTAAGAACCCTTGTTGCTTGAGGTCCGTGATCAGAGTGTGCCGGAATGCGTGGAACCGCACGCCCTTTGGGAACTCCAGATCGGCCATGTATTCTGTGAATTGTCGGCTGAAACAAGCGCCATAGTTGGCTTTGGTCTCGCCGTTGTCTTTTGTACCGGCAGTGAGGTTAGGGAATAAGCGCAGTCGCCCGGCCTCACGAATGTCGGCGATAAAATCCATGAAGCCTGCGTCTAGCACTGCTTGTGGAATGGGCAGGCGTCGAATTGCCGATTTACCTTTCAATCGTTGATTACTTTGCCGTCCCTGCGAGTAGCGAAGCGGCTCGTCGACGGTGGCTCGTATATCGATGCACCACAACCCTTCGTCTTGAATGACATTAGCAAGCTTGAGCTGCGCGACCTCGCCGATCCGCATACCCAAGTGCAGCCCGAGGATCGGACACCACCAGCGGTGCGGCCACACCTCTGCCCATTCTTTGAACCCTGCGGGATCGAAGATTCGTTGCAGTTCTTCGCTGTCGAAGAGCCGTTCCGCCTTGTCCGGATCCTCGATTAGGGTTTCCTGCATCGCATCAAAGGCCCCCATTGGCGAGTGGCCTAGCGTGCCTGTCTTGACTAGGTAGCCGAAGAAGGTCTTGAGCTGGCGCCGATAGAGCTTAAAAGTGTCGATCGCAGGTCGTCGAAGGTTCAGCTCCTTACCTTCGGCAATCAGATCGTCAACTGTGCGCACGGCTAGGATTTTGGCGCTGGCTCGCGCATTGGGCGTCCAGCGGATAAGGTCCCAGAGACGATAGATGTGCGCGTGAGTTATCGACGAAACATATATGTCGCCGCACACGGCAAAAAGCATGTCCAGCACACGCGTGGAGGCTCTTACAGTGCTGTCCGCTAAACCGCGTGTATCGCGGTATCCCAAATAGTCGCGTATCTCGATCGACAGCTTGCGGGCTGGCGATCCGGAGGGCAGGGGTTCGGGGTAACGAGTGCCATCCTTGCTGTAGCGTCGGCGCCGCGTGAGCTTTAGTGTATTGCTGAGCAACTCCTGTAGGTGCACAACGTCCACTGAGCCTGCGACCTCAATTCCCTGCAAAACGACATTGTTGACTTTGATTGATCCGATCTTCAGGCCTGGGCCTGCGGTGGGGAGATCGTCGATGATATTTACGAGACCATTTTCCATGCTTGTATCCTCCGATTGGATACAAGCGTGATAGTCCAGACGTCGATGCTGTCAACTCGTCGGGTAGTCAAACAATAACCCTTAGCGACAGGACTAGGCAAAGGGCACGTTGTGGGCAATGTTGGCCAGAAAAGTATGTTGGGCAGTGATCGCAAGTTGCTGATTTGAAACAGCGCCACGAAAAAGATCGGCGTGCAGGTAGGCGATTTTTATGTAGAGCTACTTGTTGGAAGTAACGCAGTTTTTGCATGCCTAATTAGGTAAACGTGAAATAAACACGAACTACGAAAAACTAGTTACCTACGTATACCAAGTACAAAGAGCACTTAGGCAAGCCAAGCCACTGGCTACGTAAGAGAGCGAGCGCTCAGTGGAGAAACGGGCGCACAACCTCGTCGTTCAGCTGCTGATAGGTGATTTCGCCACCCGCGTATTGCGCCAGCAGGCGTCGGCAGCGGCCGTCCACAAAGATGCCTTTGTGTTCCGCTTCTTCCAGCACGGCGTCGATCACATCGCGACGGAAGGTGGGATCTCGTTCGAGTGCGGCGTCCTCGGGGGACAGGTTCAGAGCTTGGGTCATGCGTGTCTCCTCCTGTCCCCGATTCCTAGCTCGGCCTAGGCGTTCGTCAAGAGGGGCTCAGGGCAGATCTTCCGATTCGCAGGCAGGGCTGCAGAGGTCTATCGGCTCCCATAGCCATAAAAGCCGGTCTATCCATCGGTTGGCCGCGGTTTCCGCGCCTTAGCCGCTTTTGAGGTGGTCGCACCTCGATGGTTATCTACGCCTTCCAGCGCGTTCAGGGGTCCAGGGACGTATTATTCAGGTAGCCAGAGGCTATCCATTTGGCGAGCGCCATTAGGGGGCAACTTGATTAGTCCGCTCAGGAAGAGAAGGAAGCGTAGTGGAGCGCTGTATACCCGATTCCCCGATATCGAGGACTTGCTAAACCAACTGGATGCATTGCCCGCACCGGATCTTATCCATCGCTGTCGATTGTTAAAGGACCAGCCGGGCTATGTGCCTAGCGAGTGCTTAGTGCATTTTGTGCGTCGCTACTGGGCGACCCAGAATTTGATGGTCTGCAACCCGCTCTTGGAGGTTCTGCTGGAACGGGTGCGTCGGCGGTTGCCCCGCGGCATCAGCGCCGACGGAAGAACTGTCGCGCTCGCCCGGAGCGACGCCGGCGAGCAGGTCTACGACACATTCGTGGCCATGCTCATCGGAGAGATCGAAGCTTATGACGAGCGCCTGGATTTTTTCGAGATTGCCTTCCATCGGGGCTTGGCGATGCTTAATTACTCGGCTCAGGGTCGGGCGGGTCGTTCAGCTAGCCGTCGGGCGGGGGTCGTCGATGAGGAGGAAGGGGAGGTTGAAGTCGAGGTTGAGGAGGCCTTAGGAGCCTACGACCCGTTCGCCCCCGAGATTCTTGACCAATCTCTTTACCGGTCTCGCCTTCCTGGGGCGATGTCTAAGTTGAGCCCCCTGGAACAAAGGATTGTCGAGATGCATCGCCAAGATATTCCTATCAGCTCCAAAGACCCCGACGCCATCACGATGATGGGCATGACTGGTCGTTCGGACAAAGGCATTCGGCTGATTCGCGATCGGGTATTTGCGAAGCTCCGTCGGCTGCTGAACAGTGGAGATGTCGCATGAATACGACGCCAATTTCTGTCGAAGATGTGCTGGAAGCGTTTGCGCTGGAGCCGCAAGTCGATCGCCCCACGCTCGATCGCTACCTGCGCGAGTTTCCTCAATTCACCGGCGAGCTGATCGATCTCTCGCGTGAGATATTTCTGTTTTCGCACGAGGAAGAGGGGCCGCTGCTTGACTCGGATCGGATGCGGGTCAACTCTGCCTTGTCGCAGTTCGAAAGCGCAGCCACGCGTGCGGCACAGCCTGTGCTGGCGCGTTTGTCGCCCGAGCGACAACGCGCTCTGGCCAACGTGCTCGGTGTGCCGCGCCAAGTGATCCTATGCTTCATGGAGCGTGCTGTCATTGCAAAGTCGGTGCCCATGCGTTTCCTGAGCCGTATGGCCAACGAGTTGCAGAGCAATGCGCAGGAGCTACTCGCCTACCTGTCGCAGCCACGACAGGCGATGGCGCGATCGGCGAAGGCGGTTGAAAAACCGGGCAGCGACGAAAAGGTCGCTTTCGAGCAGCTGCTGCGAGAGGCGGGTGTATCGGAGGTAGAAACCTCACAGCTCCTCGCTGAAGACCCGTAGATGGATGCCGTCGAGCTAGGGCGGCGAGCTGCCGCTGCTTTGCATGCCGAGCTCTTGAGCGCCGGCATTGACCCCTGGAACCCGCTTGGGCTCGCTTGGGCCGAGGCCAAGCGACAGGGGATCGATATCGAAGATGCGGCGAAGGGCGCTACGGCGCTTAATGGCACCCGCGCCACGTTCGTGCCAGGGTCCAGGATGATTCTTCACGAGCGGGAAGGAAACGACTTCGACCGTGCCTTTCTAATCGCCCACGAGCTAGGACACGCGCATCTTGGGGACGACGATGATGCCGAGCAGGCGATCCCCTATCACATCGATCCCGCCCGCCCCGCTGAGGCGACCCCAATCGGTTTAGACCGTGTTGTCGACTATGGGCGACGCCAGCGACGCGAAGTGCAGATGGATCTCTTCGCACGCGAGTTGCTTTTGCCGCGCGGATGGGTCAAAGCACTACATCTCAAAGACGGGTTAACCGCGACCGAGATCGCAACCCGGCTTGGGGCGCCTTTTGAAGTCGTTGCCCAGCAGCTCCTAGACGCGCTCCTGCTCCCTGAAATGCCCGACAAGGCAGAAGCAAATGCCGACGAGCGTCCGCTCAACGACTTGCAAGACAAGGCCGCACGACATGGGGGAAGTCCTTACCTCTTGAAAGCTGGTCCCGGCACCGGCAAGACCCGGACATTGGTAGCGCGTGTCGAAAACCTTTTGGCTCAGGGCATCGATCCTCGCCGTATTTTGGTTTTGACGTTTTCCAATAAGGCAGCAGGAGAGTTGTCAACGCGTATTTCGCGCTTCAGCGCAGATGCGGCGGCGGCCATGTGGATCGGCACATTCCACGCCTTCGGCTTGGATCTGGTCCGCCGCTTTTACAAAGAAATGAACTTGCCTGCCGATCCGCGACTACTCGATCGCACAGAAGCGGTTGAGCTGATCGAGAACGAGTTCCCGCGGCTTGGGTTGCAACACTATCGAAACCTCTACGATCCGACGGAAATCATCTCCGACATCCTGTTGGCCGTCTCTCGCGGAAAAGATGAGGTCATCGACGCCGAAGCTTATATGGCGCTGGCGCGGCAGATGAGAGAGTCCGCTATCGGCGATGCAGAGATTGAGGCCGCTGACAAGTCCTTGGAAGTGGCCAAGGTTTACGAGGTGTATGAGCGCATCAAGCGCGACAGACAGGCCGTAGACTTCGGCGATCTCGTGTGTTTGCCGGTATTGCTCCTGGAGGGAAATGAAGCGGTGCGGAACACACTGCGCGATACCTATGACCACATCTTGGTGGACGAATACCAGGATGTGAATCGCAGCAGTGTGCGGTTGCTGAGCGCGCTCCGCGGTGAGCGGTGTCAAGTTTGGGCGGTGGCTGATGCAAAGCAATCGATTTACCGCTTCCGCGGCGCTTCGTCTTACAACGTTGAGCGCTTCGGAGGAGAAGACTTCCCCGGCGGGGAACACGGACAGTTGGAAGAGAACTATCGCACCGTAGAGGAAGTGCTAGCCGCCTCATCGCGTTTCGCGGCCGACATGTCAGTGACTGTCGGCAGCGGCGGCTTGACGCCCAAACGCCCCAACAGTGGGCACCCTCCACAGATGCGACAAGTGCCGACGGCCGACGATGAGATCGTGGCTGTAGCTGACGCGGTGGCCGAAATGCATGTGGCCGGGTATGCATATCGCGACCAGGCAGTGCTATGCACCGGCAACGAGAAGCTCGCCAGATATGGACAGGCCTTGGAGCTTTTAGACATTCCCGTGTTGTTTCTTGGCAATCTGTTCGAACGCGGCGAGGTCAAGGACATGCTTTCCTTTGCCTCGTTGCTTGTCGATCGGCGAGCAATGGGGCTCCTACGAACTGCCTGCTTATCGCAGTTTCCTATGTCTTTGGCCGACGTTGCGTGCGTCATCGCACACTCGCGCGAGCATGACCTTGAACCTGGCCAGTGGCGCACGGTAGTCGATGCGATCGAGGGTCTCTCTGATCCGGGTCGCGCTTCGCTTTCGCATCTAGCCAGCGTGCTTACCGGGTTTGGTAGTGATGCCGATCCGTGGACAGTGATTGCCACAGTGCTATTGGATAGGACACAAATTGCGGCGGAGTTGGCCGTGTCTGATGCGATTAAGGACCGTGCCAGGGGCATCGGGATATGGCAGCTGATGAACTTTCTCCGGGTGCAGCCGGCCGGCAAGGGATTGCCGATCACGCGTGCTCTGGAGCGCATCCGGCGCTTGGTGCGCCTGCGTGACGATCGCGACCTGCGCCAACTTCCCGCCTGCGCGCAGCACCTGGATGCTGTCCGCCTGATGACCATTCACGGCGCCAAGGGCCTTGAGTTTGATGTGGTGCACCTACCAGGAATGAATGCGAGGACGCTCCCGCGATCGGTGCCATTTCTTCGATGTGCCCCGCCGCGTGGGATGATTGTTGGTGCTCACGAGGATGCGAAGGAAGAACACAGGCGCGAGCACGAGAAGGAGCAGGAGTGCTTGTTTTATGTGGCCCTGTCGCGCGCCCGGGACCGGCTGTTCCTCTATGCCGCCTCTGTGGATGCCGCCAACCGTCGGCGCGATCTGTCGCCGTTTGTCGACCGAATTTCCGGCGTTATCGAAAAACTCAAGGTGCAGCCCTCGCGTGCACTTCCTATGCCTGTGGCGGAGGCTCCGGTTGAGCTGCTGATCGAGGCTGGCATCGCTGTCCAGGGATCGGAGGTTGGACTTTACCAATCCTGCCCGCGGCGCTTTTTCTACACTCACATCTTGCAGGTAGGTGGAAAACGCACTCCCACGCCCTTCATGCATATGCACGATGCAGTCCGGCAGGCTTGTGCGTCTGCGATCGCCTCTGGGGATGTCTCGGATCAACATCTTCATCGACGGATTGAGGAGGCGTTCGCAACCTCCGGCCTCGCTGAGCACGGATATGCAGGAGACTATCGAACGCTCGCGCATGAGTTGGTGGGCTTCTTTGCCGCTAGCCGTGCTGGGCATACGGCCGAAGTTCCGGCGGCGCTAAGCTTGCGTGTTGGCGAGGAAAGGATCGTGATCACCCCCGATGACGTCCTGATCGCACCTGGCGGGGAGCGACTATTCCGTCGCGTGCGCACGGGCCACGCCCGAAGCGAGGATGAAAAGGATATCGGCAACCTTGCGCTTCTGCTCGCTGCCCGGGAAGGCTCCGCGACTGCCCGGGTGGAAGTGATATCTCTAGCCGACCAGTCAGTTGTTCAGGTTGAACCAACCGCTCGGCAGATCACCAACGGGCGGGCCAAGGTCGCAGATACGCTCTCCCAGGTGCGCTCGGGCGCGTTCCCGGCCGAACCATCGAGCTACACCTGCCCCAGTTGTCCGGCCTTTTTTGTGTGCGGCCCGACGCCGCCTGGGCCTCTTCCAAAGGCGTTCTAAAAAAAGTTACCGGTTTGTCGGTGCTGGATCGATGTCTTGGTAGGCGGGATGAAGTATCTCGTCCGATAACCAAGAGGTAATGCCAACATGACCATTGAAAACAGCATCGACTGCGACGACGTCGGCGAGGCGATCCGCGAGGGGCGGGCATTGAACCCTGCCCGTGCCTTTCGGATCCGCTTCGCCCAAGATAACCTGAACTTCCGCTACATCGAGGTGGCTGACCCCGTGCCGCTCGGGCGTCAGATCCTCACTGCGGCAGGCTTGGACGCCCTGCCTGGCATTTCCCTGTTCGCCGTCCTCGAATCGGGCGAGTTCGAGGATGTGCGCCTGGACGAACCGTTCGACCTGCGCGGACGTGGCGCCGAACGCTTCGTCGCCTTCCAAACCGATCGCGACTACAAACTGACCGTCAACGGCGATCAGGTGCGGTGGGGAAAACCTATGATTTCCGGGTCGGTCCTGCGCCAGCTTGCCCAACCGAGCGATGGCGAGGCGGTCTTCCTCGTGGTGGACGGCGGGCAGGATCGGGAAATCGACCTCGGCGAGGTAATCGATCTGACCGTTCCTGGCGTCGAGCGTTTCATTACCGCACCACGGGGTCCGCGCACGATCCAGATCATCGTCAATGGACGCGAGATCGAAGTCGCGCAGAGCCATCAGACGTTCGATGCGCTCGTAGCGCTTGCTTATCCCAACACGCCGCCCGCCCCGAACATGACCTACTCCATCACCTATCGTCGCGCGGCTTCGAAGCCGCACAGCGGTGAGCTGGGGCAGGGGGGTGCCATTGAAGTCAAGAACGGGACGCTGATCAATGTCGCATGCACTGTTCAGTCTTAACGGCGACCTTCGGCAACTGCGTGAAGCTGGATACTCCGTCCAGCGCGTGGGGGGCTTCCTGGTAATGCGGGATGTCCCCTACGTCACCGCAGAGCGGATCGTGAAGCGAGGCACGATTATCTCGGACTTGTGCCTTTCGGGCGATCGCACGACCAAACCCGAGCCACATACCGTGCATTTCGATGGCGAGTATCCGTGTAACGCTGAAGGTGTAGCTCTGGGAGCAATCAGCGCGGGGTCTAACGACGTAAATCTTGGACATGGACTGCGAGCTCGTCATGTCTTCTCGTCCAAACCCGGTCCACAAGGGTATGGCGACTACTTTGAGAAGATGTCGACCTACGCCTCTATTCTCTCCGGACATGCGGCGGTGCTAGAACCCGGTGCGACACCTCGTGTGTATCGCGAACCCGACCCGGAAGAGGACAGCGTTTTCAACTATGTCGAAAACGCATCCGACCGCGCTGGCATCGGCGCACTGACGGAGTGTTTCCGAGGCGAGCGAATCGCGATCTTGGGGGTAGGCGGGACGGGCGCCTATGTTATCGATCAGGTGGCAAAGACCCCCGTGCGAGAGATTCGCGTCATCGATGGCGATGAGTTTTTGCAACACAATGCCTTCCGTGCCCCGGGCGCGCCTTCGATCGACATTTTGCGCGAAGTGCCTAAGAAGGTGGATTACTACGCAGGCATCTACTCGCGCATGCATCGCGGAATAGTTGCCCATGCTGTTTCCATCTCGCCCGAGACGCTGCACCTGCTTGACGGTGTGTCCTTCGCGTTTCTATGCATGGATGCAGGCGACGCTAAGCGCCTTGCGGTTGAAAGGCTCGAAGCAATGGGTGTGTCTTTCATAGATGTCGGCATGGGTCTTGAACTTGTTGATGGTTCATTGGGCGGAATCCTGCGGGTATCCGCCAGCGTGCCCGAGGATCGGGCAACCTTCCGCTCGCGCGTGTCGTTTCAAGGGGGCGGGGATAATGTCTATGCAACCAATATCCAGGTGGCGGATCTCAACATGCTGAACGCTGCGCTGGCGGTCATCAAATGGAAGAAGTTGCGCGGCTTCTACCGTGATTTGGAGGGAGAGCTGCAGAACACCTACACAACCGATGGCAATCAGCTTGATAACGGTGGCTCGGAATGATGCGGCACCACAAGTTGGAACCGCGTTTCGTCCAAGCGGTCCCGCGCACTCTGGAGGAGGGAGTGCTATATGTTTCGATGGAATATGGAACAGTCGTGCATAGCTGTTGTTGTGGCTGTGGCCTGGAAGTCGTGACACCTCTCACCCCAACCGACTGGCACCTCACTTACGACGGCGAAGCCGTTTCCCTATGGCCATCGGTGGGCAACTGGAACCTGCCGTGTCAGTCTCACTACGTCATCAATCGAAACCGAGTCATCGAATCGGGCCGATGGAGCCGGGAGCGGATTGAGGGCGAAAGGCGGCGAGATAAGGAGGCGAAAGCGAAGTTTTACGCACCGCATGCTGAGCCGACGCCGTTAAGCCATGATGAATTGAGCGTGGAGCAGACGAGTGCGGAACAATCTGAAATTAAGGGTGGGCTGTGGCTCCGACTGTCACGGCTTTGGAAGTGAGAACATCCAGTGAAATTTGCCGTAATACGGGAGAGCCCCCATGCCAGCGCTTGACTATGCAATAGAAAAGTTTAGGGATGCCGTCTACGACCTGGCAATTGGAGAGGGCGATGCGCGATCGCGAGTAGGAGTTGCGTATCTCCGATTTTGGGGCATTAGAGCAGATGAGTTTCCCGAACAAGTCCGGGCGAAGAGGGCGAAGATCGACAAGTTACTGACTCGGCTGTCGGCTGAAGACGGGCAGATCATTCCCGAGAACTTGCGGCGCATGAAGAATAGCACCGCTTCGAAGATCGCCGAACTGATCGTTGATATTTATATGCATCTTGTCTGTATTCACCAGAAAACTCAGGCATAAATGGCGTTTCTGACTAAATGATGGCTTTGTTTGAGGGCGCCATTTCATTGGCCATAGCGGCCTCTAGTTAGGTCGAATGCATCACGGTTTCAATGTATTTTAGGGTCTCTGTAGTAGCAAAGGTTGAGAGTTAGGCCATGTCCATAGGACTCGATTTTTTCAAGGCAGTTGCACCGATGATGGGCTTTGTCGCCGTCGCTGCCATTGGTATGGAATACCTGAAAGTTCGGCTTGAGCGATGGGCGCGCGCAAAACGCGGTCCTACAACAGCCGAGCGTATCCAAAGGCTATCAGCCGCTCTAACCGCAGCAACGCACACAATTCACGAGATTGAAGGAGAACTTTCGGAGCGTAGTCGGCTGGTCCAGAAGCTGCGGGACGACTGCGATCGTTACGATCAACTCGCGAAACTCAAGGCGACAGAAGTTGAGGCAGTCGTGCAATCATTGCGAGGAGAACTCCGTCAGGAGGGCAGGCGCGGATTCTGGCAGTCAGTATTGTTGAACTTCATATTCTTCAGCGCTGGCGTGGCTACGACATATCTGCTTGGCCATTGATGGCGGCGACCGCAGGGTGTCGCCCAGCTGGCAATAGCAGCGAATAGCCCGCTCGATCCAGACCCCTCCGTGCTCATTTGAAGCAAAAATCGTCGGATCCGTTGGGTCGAGACCACGCGCGATGCCGGCCGAACCTTATTTTGCGCGACCGCACTACTCTCCGCGCTGTGCCTCAGCGTTCACCTTGGCCAACGACCGCCTTGCGGGGGAAGGTGGGTCTGAGGGGATAGATTGAGAGTTCGGGCTATGGGCGTTTCTTCCTGCCCGATTTTGTAGTGCGGAAAACCCGCCCACGGAGGCTATGGCCGGCCGGTTCACCTTTGGCCGTTGCTCGTGATTAGCCACGGAGAAACCGTCATGATAAAGGCAAGGATGGCCGTAATAACCATGTGCTCTGTGCTCGTTGCCGGGTGCTCGGGCTTGCTGAAGAAAGATCGGCCGGTAGATATCAACAAAAATATGCCTGAGGTTGCTGATGTGCTCAGCGCAGTTCAGGCATCGATAGATTCGACAGCAAGCAATCCCAATTGGTCGAACTCTGATGATTTTCAACTGCTCAAACAGCAGTGCGATCTCCAGTCGAATGTCGCCAAAACGGGATACAAGGCAGTTTGCCGTCAAGCTTATGACACAGCGCGCGTCGCTTGTCGAAACGAGAAGGGCGTCAATGCCGAAATGCTGTGTGCAGACCACCTTCGCCAAGCGCAGGGCGAATGTGGCTCGGCGCCCCCTAAGCCGCAGGTATGTGAAGATCTTGCCATTCTAACGCCGCCTCGTATTTCGGTCGCTCGGCTTCGCTTCACAGCGGCATCGTCTTCGTCTGTGTCCGCCGGAGCATCGCTCAAGCTCATTTCGGCGCAAGCTGCCCGGAAGGCGGGTCGTATAAGCTCCTACGATATCGAACTGATTCCCGCGCCAAGAGTCGAGCGGTATTTTGCCGCCTTTGGTTTAGACGAAGCGTCTCGAAATACACCCGAGATTCCGCCTTTGGTGAGGACGCTGCAAGCGGCCATCACAACGGCATTGAACGCCGCAGTTTCCCGCAAATGTTCGCCAGCTGCTCGATCTGAGAATAGAAGAGGCGACTGTATCTGGGAAGCGGTCCCACAACTGGTCTTGAAATCGGCGAAATACAATTTCGAGATCAGCTACGAAGCCGGTAATGCGGGTGGTTTTAAGTGGACAGTCTCGCCCTTAAAAATCGCTGACGGAACATTCGAAGCTGGCTCAATGAACACGCTGGGCAACGTGCTTACAGTCGAAATAGAACGATGACTAGGTCCCCCTTTCAGCGCGGCTGCAGGGGCTGTCGGACTTGAGGAACGGCTCGGGTCGTGGACGTTGAGGGGGGCTGCTGCACCCGTCCGTTTGGAGATCGGTGGGGTGCAAGGCGCATTTTTGGGGTTCGGAGGGGCGCGTGATCTGGGTCGAGCAAAGGTAGCGGTGGTCTGTGAGCTGGCTTCTAGCCTCTCTGGTAAAATTCCATCAATCCATGGTGCTCAGGGACGGGGACTGATGCCCACTATCGTTGTTGCTTACTTTGAACGCACTCGCGATGCGCAAGGCAATGAGGTATTGGCCTCCTTGGGAACCGAGACGCTTGACGGCGTCAGTGAGGCGCTTCTTCCGGGATTCAATCAAAATTACAAAGTTTTCTGCATTAAGAAGTTCTGCGGCAATGCGAACTATCGATGGTTCGTTGTAAGAGTCGACGCTGCTGCGTTGCCGATTGCCGGCCACGCTAAGTTCGAGGTAGTGCTGGAATCTCTGTTCGACCCCTCTCCTGTTGAATACCTGCATCAGACTATTCGCAAGACTGGGTTAACAGTCCAAAGAACAATCCGTCAGGGAACGCTGGTAGAGATTGACTACGGATTTGTGCAGTCGATCGGCAAAGAAGATGGGCAGATTCGAAGCAACAAGCGATATAGCGACACCATTCAGCTCGGGGAAATGCATAAGCGGCGGCTGGCTATCGTGGTTCGCGTTGGCGGCACGACAATTCAGGTTGTTCCGATTAGCTCGTCTACGCCCAACCCCAACGACAAAACTCAGTTCGAGATAAGCGCCGCAACGCTTTCCAGACTTCAGTTTTACGGAAACTCGGGGAAGAGCAGTTGGGCCGTGTGCGGGATGATCGAAACGGTGTCCATTCGGCGCGTGCTCCCTCCGATTTCCTATTACACGATTAGAGGGCATCGCAGGGCGGGCCGCGATACCAACTACCATGTGGCCATATCCCACCAAGAAAGCCAGTTTCTGCGGGATGCGTTATTGCACTCCATTGGAGTGATCGATTACAGAGACAACAAGCAAGAGTTGGCCCAGGCGCGCCTACAACTCAGAGCCGGTGAGGTCGTCGAGGCCGAGTTGGCGGCCGCACGAGTCGATCTTGATATCATGCAAAATGAGGTCTCGGATCTGGGGCTCTATAGGGAGGTGGCTCAGACTTGGGCCAGTGCTATGGGTGCCGACTTGGAGGACGAAGTGCGGCAATTGCGCGATCTCTATGCGGAGGTCTGCGGCACGCCTGGCTCGGCTTGACCTGTGGTCGGGAAAGCGCTACATTATGTGCACTTGGCGGGGAGCGCTGGAGCAGCACCGGACCCTCGCGACGGCTTAAATGCCCTGCTGCAGAAGAAAGATACGCAAGAAAACCGCCTAAGCCGGCGGTTTTTTTGTGCCCATATGAACTGCCAATACGTCTCAAGATTTCATGAGATTGAACGAGTGGGAGCCGCGCCGCGAGGTTCCTAACAGCGAAGCTACCGGTCGGTTTTCGCCAACTTCTTAAGGACATTGAGCGCTTCCTGCTGCTTGTCCTTCGGCATACCAGAGATGACCAGGATCGCCTCTGCCAAGAGGTCAGGCGCGAAGAAATAGGCCGGAGGGAGCCCCAAAGCCTTGGACAGTTTCTCAAGCGATTTGAAGTCGGCCTCGTGCATCCCACGCTCATAGCGGCTGATCCTGGGCGCCGCCGTATTCGGATCGTCCAGCCCAAGGAACGCACCCAGTTCGGCCTGGGTCCACTCCCTGGCCAATCGAGCCTCCCGCAGGCGCTGTCCGAACAGGGTCGCGGTGGGCAGAAAGGCGGGCATCCGAAAGCAACGTGAGGTGACTGCAACGGATTCTGCCTATTCCATCCTAGCAAAGCATTTGCGATTATCGCAAATAGAAAGTATTTCTGAGCCGCCCTAGGGGGAGATATGAAAGGGAGAACGCTCTTAGCCACGGGCCTGCTAATCGCCGCAGGCAAGGCGGCAGGCACCGAAAGCCTGTGGTGCCGGGTTCAAAGCGGGGACCTACCGGGGGTCAATAAGGCAGCGAGGATCACGGCATTCGCTTGGGACGGCGCCCACGGCGGTGTCCGGGCCCAAGGGGCGATCAAGACCTCGATCGGAACTTTCGATCGAGGGGAGGGGGTGACAACCACGATCACGATCGATGGGAAAGCAGTGCCCCTTTCCCACAGCGCGACCGGGGTGATTTGGAATGGCAAGACCTTCGACTTCGGCGGCAAGGTCGCCGTCGTCTTTCTCGTCGAAACCGCCACTGACAGTTCGGCCTCACCCAGCGAAGCGCTGGTGTTGATCGGGAAGGGGCGCAGCGTGCTGGAACAAGGCGTCATTAGCGGCCAAGCGACCGCGCCCAATCGTTGCCCACTACTCTAAGGAAGGAGCATTGCATGTTTGCGCTTTTGAAGATCGCCAGGCTCCTGGCGACAGTGTTGTGCGTCGTGCTCGTGTTCATTAGCTACCGACCTGAAGACATGGTCGGGTTCTTCATGGCCTTGGTTCCTTCCTCATTCTTCTTGGCGCTCATTTGGCTGGTGCCCTTGGCATTTGGCCATCGCCGCCCCCGAGTTCGGGTGAAGCATCGCGAAGGCTTTCATCCCAGCGTCGAGCACGACAACATCGCTCTGGACCCGGGTTTGGACATACTCTGGGTTCGCGACCCCGTCCGCGGCGAGCGCTACATCAAGCGAAGGGATGTGTTGTCTGCCCGGACAGCTCATGACTGGAGAAATGGAACTTTTCGCCAGCGCATCGAGCTACGGATCGCCGATATCGAAAACCCCGTGTGGCAGGTTCTGTTCGAGCGCCATTCAGACCGGTGGATCAAATCCAGCCAATTCAACGGCCAAGAGCGGGACGAATGGTTTTCCAGGATTGCTGCCTGGACCGGGCTCGCCACGCTCAAGTAGAAAAAATCAGCTAGTGCAGCCTAGGCTCGCCTCGCGTTCCGGCCTGCTGAGCCAAATGCGCGGCTCCGAGTTGCCGGTGCTGCTCCCGCTCGGCCGTTGCCACCACTTTCTCGCGGTATGAGAGCAGGGCGCCTATGATTTCGGCGCCCGACATTTCTTCCGCGCCGGCTTCCACTACGAAGCCTCCGAGCTTTAACTTTCGTTTGGTGTCTTCGCGCCGATCGGCTGCCTGCTTGCGCGCGGCCTCTCGTTGCGCCACGAGCATTTCCCTCGCCTTGCGTTGTGCGAGACGAGTGGTGGCGTGGGCGATCTGGTCGTAGAGCTGTTTGCTGGTTCCCATGGCGGGCTCCTGAGTGGTGGACGCACCCACATCCAAGCAAAGAAGCCAGTGTCGTCAAGCGAAAAAAATCCAATGCCCAGGCCGAGCGAAGAGCCCACATAGGCATTGACCTTCGGTCAACGCTGTGGGCGATGGGCGCTGCCCCTCGAACCCCGAAAACTGACTTGCCAAACTTCCAAGCTGAGCCATAAAGAGGGGGCAGGGGCACTAAGGAGCAACAACACATGGCCATCTACCACACGCGAGTCAAAACCTTCAGCCGCGCACAGGGACATAGCTCGACGGCTGCGGCAGCCTATCGAGCCGGCATGCTCATCGTGGATCCGCGCACCGGCGTTCGCCACGACTACCGACGCCGGCGCGGTGTTGTTCAGAGCCGCGTTCTCGCCCCCGCCGACGCGCCAGAGTGGATATTCGACCCTAACGAGTTGTGGGGCAATACGGAGGTGAGGGAAGCTCGTCGCGATAGCACCGTGTGCAGGGAGTTCGAAGTCTCGCTGCCGCACGAACTCGATGACGACCAACGATCCGAACTGACGTCCGCGATCGCTCGCGAACTAGTCGATCGCTACCGCTTCGTCGTCCAGGCGAGCATCCACTCGCCACAGACGCCCGATGGCCTAAATCATCACGCGCATCTGCTGGCCACGACGCGCCGCATCGGTCCCGATGGCCTGGACGCCAAGACCCGAGAGCTTGATGGGGGTCCCTCGGGACGAGGAGAGGTGGAATGGGTGCGTGAGATGGTGGCCAAGACGATCAATGCCCATCTGGCGGCAGCGAGGATCGAGAGCCGCGTGGACCATCGCAGCTTGAAGGACCAAGCCGAGGATGCGCTTGAGCGCGGAGACCTCGCAGCGGCGATGGTGTTGACCCGAGAACCGAAAAGGCATCTAAGCAGGGATGCAATGGCGCTGAAGCGAAAGGGCGCTGAGCTTGATATCGACCGCATCAATGCGGACATCGATCAGGACAATGAGGATAGTTGGCAGTCCGCAATCGCGCAGATTGCTTCCGAGAGCCGCCTATTGCCCATCAGCAAAGGCCATGACGAGGAACAGGCACGGAAGGATCGAGGGGTGGGTAAACGCTCTACCCCGGCGGCGGCGCCTGACGGCGAGGCTTCCCAAACTGATCGAAACTTGCGGCTGGCCGGTCCCCATCCCGATGAGACCTCACCCAATCGTGAAGCGGCCGCATTGGCTGCCTTCACTGAGGCCGCGCGGCTGTGGGCCGAAGACTTCGCAACGAAGGTCAATGCGAGCTTCAAGGCGACCACCCAGTTGTTGCGGCTGCAGGCCGACCGCCTGGCGACGCATGTGCACGCCGCCGTGTTCCGGGCTGATGTCCGCGAGCTGTTGAAGTTGGTCAAGAAGCTCAGACAGGATGTGGTGAGATTTTCGCGTCGGCTCAAAGTCGAGGAACGGGCTCAGATCTCGTTGGCCGACGCCGAATTCTCGCTGGAGCGTTTCGATAGCGATCAGCCGCAGCCGGGGTTGCTCAAGCGCAGCGAGTGGGGGAGGCGGCGTGCGCGCCGCTTACGTGCCGTCCAGGTGTGCCGTGAGGCCTATCGGCTCGCGCATGACGCCACCGGGCCCGAGGCTCAAAACGAATACAACGCTCGGGCAATGAAGACTGCCCAGGAGCTTGAGGCGTGGAGTCAATCGATGCTGACCCGGTATCCGGTCGAACCCGACCGAGAGCCCAAGGACATAGAGGCTGTCAGCAACGCTCCGGATGCGAACAGCGTGTCTGTGCCCGCCAAGAGGGGCGTGCGTCTGAACTAAAGAAACTGTCCCGGTTCCCCGGGACAGTTTCGTGCGGTTCCCCTGGCACCGCCGAGCGTTTTCAGTGAAGCGTCGGTCGACGACTTCGTTCGGTCGGCTCTTTACCCCGTCTCTCGGTGATTTGATCGGCGAGGGGCACGCGTTCTCTGTCGACGATCTCTTCCCGAATCTTGATCGAGGACCGCGGTCGCAGGTTGTGTTCATCCGTTGGCGGCTTGCGACCCTCACATCGTCTGATCAGTTCGGCGGCAAGTTCGATGGAATGATCCAGATCTTGATCCCGTTCTGGCAAACTGCGCCCGCGGTCCTGGTTGATCAGAGCACTCAACAAACGACTAGCGATTTTCAACTTCAGGTCTAACTGCATAGTGCGCTCCTCGCGCGGTGGGGGAGCCCGGATCCAATCACCGTTCGTCCTTAGCGCAACTAGGGTATGCCCTGGTTTTTTGTGAAAAAGTGCGCAAAACGCGACGCCTAGTCTTGCGCTGTATGTGGGAACTCGACGCGCGCGAAATCTATCCGGGCGTATTTGCGCTCAACGCAAATGGCCGGCTCGCTCGTCCGATCCTTCTTCCACGCCTGGCGCTCTTCGTGGGGCACTCTGGCGCGGCCTGCCGCAAGCCCATGGACTCCCCCTCTTCGTTGCAGCCTGCGGTGCGGCAACGCCTGTTCGACCGCGCACCCGTCTCCTACGAGCGCCACAACGGCGTGGACTCCTCGAAATGACTTGGCTGTTCCTAGGGGGACACCTTCACAGTTGTGGGAGGATTGCGTGCGCCAAAGATCAGCAGCCACAGGCAGGTGCCGATCTCTCCCAGCGTCGCGGGTAGCGTGATATAGCCGGCCACCGACGACGCAGCGAAATCGGGTATCAGTAGACGCACGAACACATCGATAACGTAGCCCAGGCAACCGAGCATCAGCAGAATGCCAAGGATCCGCGGCAACTGGTGCGACGTGAACACCAACCAGCCGAAGGGCAGCAGCCAGAGTCCCCAGAACAGTTTGGAAACCAAGATGCCGTTGCCATAAGCCTGCAGTGCGAGCATGACATGCGCGTTCAAGGCCTCCTGCGCGAATGCATGCAGATATGGAGCATTCCCCAGCAAGGTCAGCACATAAAGCTTGTGCTGCAGATTGACGAAGGAAAGCGGCACGCTAACAACGGCCAACGCCACCATCAGCGTGGCCGCGAGTTTGCCGTGCGGACTCAGCAATCGGTATAAAGCCAGCGGTAGCAGAAGGAAGGCGGTATAGCAGATGAGCCCGGCGGCGATGCCAAGCCGGAACAACCCCTCATGGGAAGCGATCTTCGCAACGGTCGCCGCCGCATCGCCCGAGACTTGTGTCTGCGCTGGCACATACGCAATGCTGAAAATGCCTGTCAACACCACGATGAGATACAACAGGCCGGCGACGCGTGCGATCCTGCGGGGAGAAGAGAAGTCCATGGCGGCGTCCGATGGTGTGCGGAAAAGTTAGCGTGCGCTGCGTGGCCATTTCACGGCCAAGCCGAGAATAGTTAGCGACAGCAATATCTCTATTACGCCAAGCAACTGATAGAACCGCCAAGCGCCCGGCATGGTGAGAACCATAATCGCGGCGTAAGCCAGACCCAGGGTTCCATTCACCCATCGGCTGAGCGCAGGTTTCATCACCAGCGCCAGGAACACCATTAGAGCGGGTATTGCCATCATGACCGAGGTGCCGATCAACACGTTCTGGGTAATCGAGCCCAGCGGCCCCATTTTGCCGTTGATCATGGCTTCTAGCTTGCCCGGCCGATACAGGCCGAAGTAGTCGCCATAGACATAACACAGCATCAGGCTGGTCCACAGAGCGGATAGCTTTATTTTCACCGGAATCTTCGCGTCCTCCAGCGGAAGCGCGGGCTCTTTCGTCGACATCATGAATTCCCCTTACCGGACACGTAGCTGAGTAAGTGCTGTGCTGCAACAGCCACCGGAGAAAGGTGGGGTCGGAGCAAAGCCGTCAGAAAGGCGGCCTCTCTCCGGCGGGACCGAATTGAGCCGTTGTGATGCTAGCCCAGCACGCGTCGCCTTCCATATGCCGGATGGGGTAGTCGCTTTTGGCATGGCAGAAGGCCACGCTCGCGAATGGCAGCGGCAAGAGATACCGCATAGAGGCCATACGTTTCGGATCTCATGAAGCTTTCAAACGCATGGATCAAATGCGCGGTGCGCCAGGCCAAGGCGCTCCTGGAGGCAAATACCGCCGGTTTCAAGCAACGAACCCGACAAGTCATCCGTTTTTAGATCACGATCAATCAGGCTGCTCAGTGCCTGCGATGGCATGTTTGGCCTTAAACGCGCCGAACGCTTCGTAGGTCGGCACCATGATGACCTGCTTCGTAGGTGGCTCTATTGGCGTGGTGTCCATCAACACTGCGCTCACCAAATGCGTGAGACCTACGGTGTTAATGACGATATCCATCAGTTCCGACAGGTCGATCTCGGCGCCAATTCCGGCTTCGCTCAAGTAAAGGGACAACAGTTTTCGACCACCGTGGCCGCTGCCCGACAGCTGACCCCAATGATCGCGAATAGTGCTCGCCAAGAGCTCGCCTTCAGTCGTGGGGTGCCAATGTTGACGCCTTACCCGAGCCAGCACGCGAGCACCAAAGCGTCCAGATATGGGGCCTTCGGCTGGAGCCAGCTAGGCGCGACCTCAAAATGTGTCGTATGTCTCGCTCAGCTTGCTTGTGCCAGTATTGCTAAGGTGTGTTTGACGCAGGCAATGTAGTAGCCTTGCCACATAGCCGAAAGGAGATCAGGCGCATGGATGAAGGGCGCAACGGATTGCAAACGGAAATGATCCGTCTTGCCGAACCGGGGTTTACTCGCCCCGATTTGCGTGAGCAGATGAAGCAGCTAGGCTGGCACAGCGAGGCTGCCGAGAAAATCCTAGACGAAGCTTTTGCCGGTCAAGATGGTGCTGCGTCCGACAGTCCTTTACCGGCACCAATGCCTGTGCCCGAGCCTGACCTGCGACGGTTGCCTTCAGTCATTGATTTAGGTGATCGGGAAGTGCGGGTGCTCTTATCCATACGCCATCCTCGTATCGTGATTTTTGGCAACTTTCTTAGCGAGGAAGAGTGCGACGAATTGATTGGGCTATCTCGACCCCGTTTGGGCCCCTCGCAGATTGTCGACGTAACCAATGTTGAAGGCGGCGCGCTGACAAGCTACAGCCGCACAAGCCAGAGTGTCATGTTGGGTTATGCCGAGAATGACTTGGTATCGCGCATCGAACAAAGATCTGCGCGTTTGCTTAACTGGCCAGTGACCCATGCCGAAGATATGCAAGTCGTCCAATATGGTCCGGGCGCTGATTTCGAACCGCACTACGATTATTTCGACTTACAGCAGGCAGCTACGCCCAGGCTAACGCGCCACGGCGGACACCGTGTCGGTAGCATGCTTATGTATCTCAATACCCCAGAAGAGGGGGGAAGCACCTTGTTCTCGGACGTGGAACTGGAAGTAATGCCGCAGCGGGGTAATGCGCTGTTCTTCAGCTATGCGCGGCCGCATCCTTCAAGCAAGACGCTACACGCAGGTGTCCCTGTCCTACGGGGCGAGAAATGGCTTGCCACCATCTTCATGCGTGAGCGGTCCATGCAAATGGCCAGCCCGACCTCTACACGTTCGTCAGAGAGCTAACCATGTCGGCTGCTATGTTCGCTCCGGAGTTTGCCTGTCCTTCGGCAGGCGATTCGACCGATATCGTAGAAACGCTCGCCCGCACTCGCTTCGATGCCACGAAGCGCGTCGTCGTGCGTGCACTTTCTGACGCCGGTATGATCACCACCGCCGATCAACTTGCTGCGATCTCCGAACCGGATGGGAATACTTGGCGGCCGGAGACAGGTTTGGCGCAATCGGCCTCGACGCAGGGTCGCCACGATATAGCAGCATTGCAGTTAACGCTCGCAAATGCAGGGTCCGGCGGAGTAGGGTCCGTTGAGGTGGAAGTGGAGGGTGAGGACCTACTGTTCTTCGACGGATGGTTGATGCCCGTCGCGGGAACCAGTCGAGTGCGCGCCGATAACGATGCGGTTCGAATATCCTCTGGCGCCAACGAATTGAAATTTTCGCGCAAGCAGGGGCATTGGGTGCCTACGGATGAAGTGCCGCTGATTTGGAACGTTCACAGCACTGATGTTCGGATCGGTCCGAAGTATATTTCGCGAACTAGCCTGAAAAACTCGGCCCATGGTTTTCCATGGCCCTCGACACCGGGAGTTGCGTCGATCCAGCCGACGGTCAAACCAGATGCCTCTGAAGGCATTGCAACGATACGTGCGGCGTGTGAACTATTGGCAGAGCATTCCCGTGGGTATTCCTCTTGGATAGCCAATACCGCTACAGGAGTCTTGCTTCTCGACTCGGGCGGTCTCAACACGGCATCTTCGAATAGCGGCTTCGATCATCCAGGGCTAATCGCACTGGACCCACCCGAGTGCCCCGTGCACTGTGGCGAGCTATTCGTGAACGAATGCACCCGGCAACATCTACTTATCTACATGATGGTTGCCGAACTCGTGGCCAACGGCCACGGAGAGATTTTCTATTCCCCCGTCAAGCGGACTTACATGACTACCCGGCGTTCGCTGGCGAACGCACATATAGTCGGCAACCTCATTCTTTACTATCGGGACTTGGAACGGGCGCGCAAGCTCGATCGCGCTTCTCGCGAACGCTATTGGCTGCATCGCATTGCGTTTGCTGAGGAGTGCGTGCCGGCACTTGACGGCAGTCGCCAGCTAACAGAAGCAGGAACTGCGATGTGGAACCAGATCCGCGAGGCTGTGCTGGAGTGAGCAGGGCCGAATGCGCCCCGAGTGCCACAATTTCCGAACTAGATTTGATACAAGCGGCCGTCTCGCATCTCAAAGACACGATCCGAGCTGGCGATGGTTTCGGGGCGATGCGCAATGACGACGCGGGTAATCTTGAGATTGCGGATCGAAGCGTTAACCAGACTCTCCCGATCGACATCCAGGTGGCTAGTGGCTTCGTCCAATATGAGAATGCTGGGTCTTCTGTATAGTGCTCGTGCCAACACCACGCGTTGGCGCTGCCCTCCCGACAGGGAGGTTCCCATGTCGCCGATCAGGGTGTGATAGCCCATTGGCAGTCCAACGATGTCATCGTGGATCGATGCCGCCTTGGCCGCCACTTCGATAGCTGTCTGGTCTGCGTCCTCATCGAAGAAGCTAATATTGTCAGCGATTGAGCCCGTGAACAGCTGGTCATCCTGCATCACGGAGCCGATCATGTCGCGAAAGCGACGCATGCCAAGGTCGCGAATGTCCTGGCCGCCTACCTTCACTTGGCCGGACTCTGGGTGTATTAGGCCAAGCATCACCTTTACGAGCGTTGTCTTACCGCAGCCCGATGCGCCGGTAATAGCTACCGATTCGCCCTGCCGAACTGAGAAGTCGCAACCCTGCAGCAATAGCGGCTGATCTTGGTCATAGCGAAAGTTTACTCGGACCATCTGTATATCGCTGCCGGCGGGTTCTTGTTCGGTAATCGCTTGCATATGGCGCTCCGGATCCGCAAGCACGATGTCCGACAAACGTTCGCCATGAAGCCGCAACATTCTCAGTTCAATGCCATAGTCGATCAGGCCCGCGGCGCGCGTCGTGAATTGCTCGCTGTAGGCAAGAAACGCTATCAACATGCCTGCGGTCAGATGGCCGCTGAGTGCGAGTCCAGCGCCAACCCAGAGTATGAGCACTCGCTGGCTGTTGAATACTAGGAAGTTGAGTGAGCCAAAGAAGATGTTTAGCCGCTGAACCACAATGCCCCGGTTGAGCGCATCGACCGTCTTGTTGGCGTAGCGGGCTTTTTGGATTACAGCCTTGTTATTCAAACGGATCGCTTGAATGCCACGCACCACTTCCAGGAAGTGCGACTGTTGCGTGGCCGTGGCGACAATTTGCTCATAATGTGCTTCGCGGAATCGAGCGAAGGAAAACGCGCGGATTGCGGCGTAGAGCAGGAACATTCCCAAGCTGATTAACGCCAGCGTCGGCGAATATACCAGCATCATGCTAAGCGTGAACATCGCCATGAGTCCATCGAGAAGGCTTTCGATGAATCTCGTCGTGAGAGTCTTTTGGATTTCATCTATTGAGCTAAATCGGTTTGCAATATCCCCCAATTGCCTGCGCTGGAAATAGCTCTCCGGCAGCTGCAGCAAATGTCCGAATACATTGGACGTCCAGGCATAGTTAAACTGCACGCCCATCCTGGCGACCGACCAGCTACGGATCGCTCCGATCACACCATGTAACACCACCAGCAACAGAAAGCCAGTTCCCAGTAACGTGAGCAGCTTGCCATCGCCATTTGGCAGAACCTGGTCCGTGACAAGTTGCACAAAGATTGGGGTGAGAAGCGCAAACACCTCCAGGACCAGCGCCAGGCCAAAAATCTGCAGCATTGCCCTTTTCAGTCCGATCAGGCGCCCAGTCAGCGCCAACAAAGGAACCGTAGGTTGGGCCGCGCGCGGTTCGAAAACAGCGCTGGGCTGTAGCTCCAGTGCAATGCCCGTAAAGCGCTGGCTGAACTCATCCATCGAAAGGTCCAGGCGGCCGCGTCCTGGATCGTGGAGAACAACACGTCCTCGCGCGGTAACGTGCTGCAGCACGACGAAATGATTCATGTCCCAATGCAGAACGCAGGGAACACTGAGGTGTCTAAGTGATTCAGGTTCCAGGCGTAGCGGCCGCGCCTGCAGGCCAATCGCGTCTGCGATCTCAATCAAGCGGGCGAGCGTGGTGCCGTTCGCGGATACTGGAAACTCTCGTCGCATGGCAGCCAAGTCATATCGACGGCCATGGAAGCTCGCGATCATTGCCAAACAGGCCAAACCGCATTCCACCGATTCGCTCTGAAGTATCAGCGGCAGGCGCCGACGCCAGCCGAAGACCATCTTGGGTTGCCGGCCAGCTGTCTTGGCATCCAAGTTATTCGCTCCCAGCACGCTTGTTGCGCTTTTCGACCAGCGGTGCCAGCGCCCAGCCGGCCAGACTGCGGCGCTCCAAAAAAATGTCCGCATCGACAGTCATCCCGGGCCGTATGACTTCGCGCCGCTTGTCTGGGCCGATAATGAAGATGTCTTCAAGATCCACATACACCCTGTAACGAGCGCCGCCAGTTACGTTTGCAATCGGAACACGCGAGACCCCGCTCACGCGACCGCGTTGGTAGCCAAATCTCTGGTGTGGGAACACCGGATAGCGCAACACGACAGGGGCACCGTTTACGACGAACCCAGCGGCGCGCTCTGAAACTTCCAAACTTGCCCGCATGGGGGTGGGCTTCCCTAGCATCGTCAACAATGTCTGGCCGGATGTCACGGATGCGCCGGGTAATACGCGCAGGTCGTAGACAACCCCGTCTCCCATCGCTGCGAGTGGTATTCCGGATACGCGGGCGAGGATGTCGCCCTTTCGAATTTGAGAGCCGTTAGGCACCAGAGACCCGGCAATCCCGTCGCTGGTCGCTTGCACAGGTATAAGTTGTGAGACAGGAAGTATCTTTCCGTGGGCCCGCTCGCGTCGAGTGTAGTGTCCCAAGAACACGAACGTCAGCAAAGCCGCGCCCATCAACACGGCGATGACTGTGGTCAGGTGCAGCGAGAGGGGAGTGGCCAGGCCTATCGCGCCCATCCGGCCACTTCTTTTGGCGTCCACGGCCTGGGCTCTGAACAAAGCAGTCATGCTTCACACAGCCCTCTACATTTCCGCCACGCTTGAGGCATCCGTGCGCTCCTCAGCTATCGACCGTGATGCGGGAAAATTCAGGAAATGGCGGATTTGAATGAACTGGCGCGTTCTCGTATCCGAGCGACTTCCTGCAAGCCGGGGTCATCAACGATACGCCCGTCGAACATATAAACTTTCCGGCTGGCAAAATCTGCGTATCGGGGGTCATGTGTAACCAGGCACAAGGTCGAGCCTGCTCTGTGGAGACCATCCAGCAGTTGCATGACGGCTTCCCCACTCTTGGAATCAAGGTTTCCGGTAGGTTCGTCTGCCAGCAGAATGGAGGGTTTTCCCACCAATGCTCTGGCCACAGCGACGCGTTGCTGTTGCCCGCCCGAAAGCTGGGCCGGGTAGTGCTTGCTTCGATGCGCGATACCGATGCTAGTCAAAGCATCCATTGCGCGCTCACGCCGTTCTGCTTTATTGATGTTCTCCCGGAACGTCAGCGGCAAGGCGACGTTCTCCAGGATTGTCATGTCGCCAATCAAGTTAAATGACTGGAACACGAATCCAATCTCGGTATTGCGGACATCGGCGCGGTCGCGCTCTCCCATGTGGCCAACTTCCAGCCCATTGAGCTCATATTGACCACTGCTGGCGGTATCTAGCATGCCCAAGATAGACATCAAGGTTGACTTACCGCAGCCAGATGGGCCGGAAATACAGACAAACTCGCCGCGCTGTATTTCCAGATTTATGTCCGCCAAGGCATGAGTTTCGATCTCATCAGTCAGAAATATCTTGCCGATATCGCGTAGACGTATCAAAGGGGAGTGCTGAGGCGATACTGAATTCATGGATTTTCTGCTTCCTGCAGGGCGTGTTACGCCAAGTTGTATCGGGGGTTGGTTATTCGATATCTAATTTCGAGGCGCCATCATAAGCGCTAGTATCGGAAAGAATTACTTGGTCGCCGGCGCGAAGCCCTTGGCGGATCTCGATAGCATTGGCGGAATCCTTCCCGGTTCTCACTGCGACGCGCTCGGCAATGTCGGAGCCATTCAATCGGAACATCATCGTCTCGCTGTCTCGTTGTGCGTTAATCGGACGGCCAACGAACAGGGCATTCGGCAGTCTTTCTATTTCGATAGTGCCGTTGACTGAGAGATCCGGACGGGCACCCGCAGGCAGCGGCGCGGTGAACTCGACTTCAACAAGAACGGTTCCATCCTTCACGGCAGGTTCGATGCGAAGCACTTTTCCGCGCACAATGCCATTGTAGGTATCGACTTGGGCTGTCTGCCCGATTGCAAGGTCTTTGGCTTGACTTTCAGCAACTCGGAGCTCGGCCATCAAGGCGCCAGGTCGAGCAACGCGCGCAAGGTTTGCACCGCTGCTGACACGTTGGCCCTCCTCGACAGAGAGGCGGTGCATGACTCCGTCGAGCCCCGCCTTGACGTGGAGCGCCTCGGCTTCTCGCTGACGAAGGGCACGTGTGTTCGCAAGTTGCGTCGCACGAACCTTGGCGGACGCAAGTTGTGCATCGATATTGGCTCGGGTGGCTTTGACCCGCTGCTCTTCGATGCGAAGCCGATTGCGAGCTTGCTTCAATTCGATCTCGCTCTTCTTATGCTGGACAGCGGCGACGACGCCTGCTTGAAGACCAAGTCTCTCGGCTTCTTCTTGGGCCGCGATCGACTCGTATTCGCTTCGACGGCTGGCAAGCGATGCCTCAATCTCCAGAGAATCCGACAGCAGTTGCGCGCGCTTTGCAATGAGGTCCGATTCAGCAGCCGAGTAAGCCGAATCGGCTGCACGCAGATCATCCTCGACCTTCGGGTTGGTGAGCTCCATGATCACCGTATCGGCTTTCACAGGCATTCCCGGGCGGATCAGGATGCGTTCCACGTAGGCTTCTGTTTCCGCGCTTATCCAGCGCATCTCCCGGGGCACCAATTTGCCGGTGCCGCGCACGGATCGCAGGAAGGGGCCTTGCTTGACTGTGTCAATCAGCAAGGTTTCCCGCTTCACCTTGGGAACGGCTGGCCCCAGTGACAATACAAGCGAGGCAAACAAGAGCGATGCCGTCGCCAGACCACCCACGATTAACCAAAGACGACGTTTTTTACGCTGTCTAAGCTCCGGTCTTGCAACATCCATATCCTAACCTGAGTGAAGGCGTGCCAAAGAACGTCCTTTAGACGTTGCAGCATACACAAATACGCCCCATTACTACCCCAGAATATGATCACTGTCGATAGTGAGTGGTGGCAGGCTTAGGCCCATTGCATTATTGCCACATAGCTATGGTTATGCTCGCTACAAGGCTGTCATAGGTGAAATCATCAAGGATCGTAAGGGCAAAAGTGTGCGGTTAATCACTCTTGCCCATGCCAAGCCTGGGTATGTTATGGTCCGGTGAAAGGAATCGCGTGCGCGGTTGGGTGATATCGCACGAAAGAGCACACTAGGGAGGGTGTAATGGATCGTTTTTTCGCGCGCGCCATGTATCGGGCGCTACGCCGCACTTCGAAGACTCTCTCCGACCTCTATCCAGTGACTGCGCAAGCGCGTTTGCGTTAGGTCGCCGGAATGAAGCAAGTGGCAATAACCGTCGACTTCGAGGCCGTGTCCTACGATGAAGTCGACTGCAGGCTGCGCGAAGACCCCACGTTTGGGCGCATGGACTCGGCGACGCGTGACATGTATCGCTGCGCTACCCGAAAGCTGGCGCAAATTTCCAAATGCTCCGAAGCAGACGTAGCGTCGTGTGCCCTGCGTCTGGCACAGCAAGCGACTAAGCCTTTGCAGCACGCACACGAAGGCCATATCGGCCACTATCTCGTTGGTGATGGCGTTGAGCAGATTCGGGACGCGCTTGGGGTCCAGCGACACGCCCTGCGAGCCCCCGTCGTCTACGTCAGCGGCATGCTTTTGGCGTTTCTTGCCACGGCTTATCTACTTATCGGAACGACAATTACGCGGTTGCCACCTTGGGCGTTCATCGTTGCCATTTTGCCCCTAACAATGGCTGCGATTGATTTCTCGATGTCTTTGGTAAACCAGCTAGTGAACAGGGCTGTCGCGCCCAAGCTACTGCCCAGAATGGATTTCTCGCGCGGCATTCCTAATGCCAATCGAGTATTGGTCGTTGTTCCATGCTTACTTACATCAGTCGAAGGCATCGCCAATCTCGCAAGCGACTTGGAGAGACGCTTCAAAAACAACCACGAAGCCAATGTCTTCTACTGTCTTTTGACGGACTTTGTAGATGCGGCCGAGGCGCAGACGCCGCTTGATGATGAGCTACTGGACGCAGCGGTCCAAGCGATTGAGGTGTTGCGAACGCGATATGGAGAGGACCGATTCTTCCTGCTGAATAGATCGCGTGAATGGAATGCTGCAGAGAACGCCTGGATGGGGCGTGAGCGCAAACGAGGCAAGCTAGTCGATCTGTGCCGCTTGCTGGCGCACGGTGATACAAGCTTGTTTTCCACAATTCTCGGCGACGCCTCAATACTGTATGGCATTCCGTATGTCCTGAGCTTGGATGGCGACAATGAATTGCCTGAAGGTGCGGTTCGAAAACTTGTAGAAGCCATGGCGCATCCATTGTCGACGGCCATCGTTTCGGAGGCCGATCGCAAGGTGGTATCAGGGTATGGCGTGCTTCAGCCGCGACCGCTGGTGGCCCAATCGACACGGGACGTAAGCCTTTTTCAGGCATTGGGTTCCGAGCCCAACCTAGGTATTCCAGAAGACGGCCCGAGGCCGGATGTCTTTCAAGACATATTTCTGGAAGGTTCCTATTTTGGTAAAGGACTTTTGGATGTAAGTGTGTTCGACCGTCTATTTTCGCAACGCTTCCCAGACAATCGGATCCTCAGCCATGATCTTATAGAAGGCTGTTTTGCGCGCTGCGGTTCCGTGACCGACGTATCGTTGCCTGAAATAGCGCCACAATCGTTTCTGTCTCACATAGCCCGGCGCCACCGTTGGGTGCGGGGCGACTGGCAACTTTCACCGTGGCTATTTTCCCGTGCGCCCGCAGAGAGCGGTTGGGAGCCAAACACACTGACAGCCTTGTCGCGGTGGAAGATCGCACACAACCTTCTGCGGTCGGTCATGCCCGTCGCATATTTCATGTTGCTCGCAGGAGCGTCGATGCTAGGCACCTGGTGGGCAGGGATGGCCCTCATCCTCATGGTCCTTCCCGCTGTCTTGTCGAATGCGCTGCAAGTGTTGTTGCCGCCCGACAATTTTCCTCAACGAATGGTAATCGCCCGGACTTTAGGGCGGCGTGTGGCGCTGCAGACCATTCTGGGTGTCGCCTTCATCGTTCATGAAAGCATGACTTCTCTGGATGCGATCGCACGTGCGCTTTGGAGAATGCTGGTTACGCGCAAGCATCTCCTCGAATGGCAGCCGTTTCAGCACATGTCGGACAAGGCCACCCTAAAGAGCTACTTCGGGGCGATGTGGATATCGCCAGTATTCGGAGCAGTTGCAATGGCGACTGCCATTGGATTGGGCAACCTGATCGTGGCGCCAATTTTTGCGTTGTGGATAGCCGCGCCTTGGCTCGCATGGCGCGTGGGGGAGACGCATCTCGATGCTTAACGATCTTGTGGTGCAGATGTCGGTAACGAGGTCGGCGACTATCCGGAGTCGGCCCACAACGCGCATGCGGACGAGGCTTTAGATGTGGGATGACATCATAATTGCGTATCGACGACTGCTTAGGAATGGCGGCTCCACCCTCATGATTGTCGTTTTGTTGGCGATGGCGATAGGCGCCAATGCCTGCGTGTTTTCGATCGTTTATGGGCTGCTCTATAAGCCGCTGCCGTATCCCAGCCAAGAAAGGCTCGTATTTCTTTCTGCCCGATCCAGCAAGATGGGCATAGATTTGGGCTGGTCGGCTCCTTACCTTGATGCCGTTGCGCGCGAAACCAAAACGCTGGATACCGTTGCCGGCTACCGGCTGAAGGATGTCGCGCTTTCGGATAACAATGGCCGGTTTGCCGGCACTGCGCGCGCAATAGTGACGCAGCCTCAGCTTCTTTCCCTTTTGGGGGCTCGCCCGGCCCTGGGACGGCTCCTGCAACCGGACGATGCCCGCGTTGGCGCGTCGCCAAGTGTCGTAATCAGTTGGGACCTGTGGAAGAGCCGCTACGGTGGGGCTCCAGATGCCATCGAGCGCTACTTACGCATGGGCGACCAAAATTATCGGATCGTTGGCGTGCTGCCACAGAACTTTGGGTTTCCACAGCTCGACCGCCAGGTATGGCTTCCGCTGGGTTTCCAAGATGCGGAGCGGCTACCAAGCCAGGCAGGCGCTTTTACGGATTTGCAGGCTGTCGGGCGTTTAAGGCCAGCGCAATCCATGTCGGGCGCTACCTCAGAGATGATGAGCCTGGCGACTCGCGACCCTGCGCTACAAGCCATCGCCAAGGAGATCGGGCTCGAACTGGGCGCACGTCCCATGCGTTCCATATGGGTCGAGCAGCGCGAGACGTCGCTGAAATTCATGATGCTGGCGGTGCTTCTGATCCTGGTAGTCACCTTAGCCAACGTCTGCAACCTCTATATCCTGCGTCTCCTTCGACGGCGTCAGGAACTCGCGGTGCTTGAAGCTGTTGGTGCGGGCTTGGCCCGTCGATTCCGACAGATGCTGTGTGAAGTAATCCTTCTATGCCTGGCCGCTGCCATGATCGGAGCGGTTTTGACACCGCTGGGGCTCACTGTCCTGCGGCACTTTGATGTGCTTCCTAACGATACCCCTCAAGTCATCGGCGGGGATTTGGCGACAGCCGCCTTCATCGCAATCATTTGGCTGGCGGTCGTTGTAGCAATGACGGCGTCCGGCTTTAGTCTCCAGCGCCAGAACATCTACGAAGTTCTTAGGCAGACGGGTAACGGACAGACGGCAAGTCCGCGAGCGCAGCGCGTGCGTAAAGTGCTTGTTGTCGGACAGGTGGCGCTGACTTTGATTCTGCTATTCGGCACCGGTTTGCTCTTGCGAAGCTCGCAGGAACTGCTCAACGAGGATGTCGGATTTGAGCGCACCAAGATGCTGATAGGGCGTCTGCAGCCATTTGAGACCCCTAGTGATGAGCAAGCGACGCGTCAGCGCGCTGCATTGGGGTCATGGACTGAGACCGTATCAGGCACTTCCGGGATTGAAGCCGTGGGCTTGGCTAGCGCTACCCCGTTTGGTGAAAACATCTATGTTGAGCGCTTCCTCCCCCAAGATTTTGGTTTCGTAGACCTGCAGTCCCAGCCTAGTGCCTACACATCCTATGTCAGCGCCAAGTATTTCAGCGCCCTAGGGTTGCCTGTAAAGAAAGGTCGAGCTTTCACAGAGCAAGAGGCGAGAGCAAGTGCCGCTGTCGCGATCATCGATGCTAATCTGGCAAAGAAGTATTTCAGTGGTGATCCGATAGGCAGGACGGTCAGCGTAACCAGTCCTGAAAGCGTCGTTCCGACCGAGCTAACGGTGGTGGGGGTAGTCGGCGCTGCTAAGCAGCGCAGCCTTGGCAGTGAGGATGAGTATCCAACGCTCTACCGTCCCGAGCATGTTCCGTATCGCGTGCACGGCATTCCAGTGGATGAGGTCGAAATTCTTGTAAGGACGCACCAAGAACCAGGTGCACTTATTGGCATGCTCGAAAGGCAAATGGCGCAGTTCGCGCCGGACCTTCGGTTTGTTCGCCTGATCTCCATGGAGGAGCGCATCTCCGATACGATCAAAGACCGCCTAAGACTTAACGCGCTCCTTCAAATTCTCGGCGCTATTGCTACGTTGCTAGCGGCGGTGGGCCTCTATGGCGTCCTGTCCTATATGGTCAGCATGCGATACCGCGAGTTTGGCGTGTTGCAAGCGCTAGGCGCGAATTCCAGCTATCTGATGAGAGATGTGTTCATCCGCGGTGGCCGACTTATAGGTATGGCTTTCGCAGTCGGATTGCCACTTGCATGCATATTGGGCGTGCTTCTCAGGTCCCAGCTCTATCACGTTAGCGCCTTGGATCCTGTCTCGCTGCTGGCGGTGGTTGCCCTGTTCTCGGTAGTTGGGCTGATTGCGAATTGGGGGCCGGCTTACCGAGCGTCCAAGATTCGGCCCATCGATGCGTTGCGAACAGAGTGAAGGACCTTCAGTCATGAGCGATATGGGTGTCCTTGCCAAGCCATCGAACAGTCAGGTGAACTTGCCCGACAGCACGTCGCACGAGATCTGTGGCAAAAGTGTCGAGGCGAAACTGCAGGGAGGCCTTATCCCCTTTCAGGTTCGCAGATTGAGGGCCGATAAAGTCATTTACCGGAATGAAGCGCTCGATATCGGCGACGATGCTGCCATTTCAGACCGTTTCGGATTTCTCGTTCAAACCGAACAGGAAAGCAGTTCGGATTTCGTCGATGGACAGAAGACATTCTTCGCCGAAAGGTATGGCGGTCGTGGTATTGGCTCAAATGGCGGTGGAGCGCGGTGTGGACTGGACGGCGACTTTCAGGTCAAAGGTATCGGTCCCAATCCGTTGGTAGGGCGTGGAACCACGCCCTCGCACGCTCACGGCGAATTGAAGCTGGTAGACGCTCTCCAGGAAGCGCTGTGGGGCGAGGTTCTGAATATCATCCTTCCGCATGGTGCTATCAGAGTGCCTGCGATCATTGCTACTGGCACTTCATGCGTTGTCAGCGCCCTGACTGAAGGCGAGTCGGCCTCGGCTGAGCCACGCGCTTTGGCCATACGCGAAGCAGCGCTGCGCGTCGGCCATTTTGAGCGCGCACCTTACTTTCGACCGCTGGATACCGTCAAACACTCGATCCCGCGTGATGTGGAGCGAATGCATTTGCTGATCCAAACATTGCCAGAACTGCTTCCACAATCCTCTGGCGATCCGAAGACCCATAGCCCTGGTTCGCGCGCTGAACTCTTGTCGGACGGGTTGCTCGAATTCGTTCGCCGCACAGCCGAACAGCTAGCCGTATCGAAATCCAGGCGCGTCATGCATGGTGCGATCTCTTCATCGAACCTCTGCTTGGACGGCCGCTGGATCGACTATGGAAGCGTGTCTGCGCTGCCAGGGTTCGCAACGCTCAGAAACTTCGACCCTGCCTACTGGGAAGACCATGGCCTGGTGCCGCCAATCGTCGACAACCTCTGCTACTTCATCAGGAAATACAGCAAACTTCCCGCCAGGTCTGCTTATCCGGACGTGCCGTTCCTTGTTGCCCAGTTCAATGCGTTCTATCAGGACGCATTGCGTAGGGCGTTCGCCGACTTGTGCGGAATGCCACGCGATCTGGTCGCATGCGCGCTTGCCGGGAGCGGCGATGCGGCCATTGACGACTTGGGCGAAATTCTGCTGGCGCTGGCAAGAAGCGGCACTTCAGGGGTTCGGCTCACGACAGCCGAACAGCTTCAGCAATGCGGCGGCTACAAGCTCGGCCCTCTCCTGGTTCGTCTCGCTGACGCGCGGGGAGGCACGGACCTTGCCGCCAAGCGTATACGCCAGCTCGTTCCCGACGATGTATTGCGTGAACGCCTGCTTCGGGCCTACAGCGTTCTAAGCGCTGGGGTGTATGCAGAAGCAGGAAATCGCGGGATTGCACATGATCATTTGACCACACTGATCTCGTGCAATGCCCGAAAGATCAACGCATGGAATCGGCAGCTGTTCCATGCTGAAGCGTTAGGGAGCACCAAGGTGGCGCGTGAACTCGCGGATTGTCCGGAAGGTAATTTGCGCGAAGCAGTCAGAAGTGCTGTGGATGCTGTAACCGGTTTTGCCTTGGCCAGCAGCGACAACCGAAGTTGCCTACGCACGCTCTGTTGGAAGCGAGGGGAGTCGAGCATCTTCTTCGATGCCGTCGCCGGCCAATGGATAGAGGTGGTTAACGAGCGAAATCGTTCGGTTCCCCTGGAACGGTTGCGTGCCCGACAGGCAGAGACCGAAAGTCTCTCGCAATACCAGGACTTCTTTGCCGAAGAAATGGTGGGGAGCTGCCCATGACGGTTCCCTTGACCTTTTGGCCGGGTGCGAGCCAAACGCATTTTCGCGAACAGCTTGGCGTGGCGACGATGTTAATGGGCGCCACGAACGAGTTTCGAGAGCTCAGTGTTGCTTGGATACAGGAGTGGATCTTTCCGGCGCTAAAGCACGAGCAAATCGGCTTCTTCTACAACGAATACAACCTTCCTGTCGGCTTGGTCACTTGGGCGTTTCTCGCGCCAGACGTCGAGAGCAAGCTCATCAATCAACCCGGCAAGGTGTTTCACGAAAGTGAGTGGAACGAAGGCGAGAATCTCTGGTTCATTCATTTTGTAGCGGCGCCTGGATGGACACGGGAGATAGTTCGCTACATCAAGGAAAATCTCTTCGAGGAATACTCCATCGCGTTCACCTGTCGAACAGCTACGCGCCATCGCGTCCGACGCGTCAGAGCTTGGTCACGTTAATCGTGCAAAGCACTACACGGTCATGTCGCAGGGGTTCGCCGCAAGATTCTGTGGGACGCACAGAGTGCCTGTTGCCGGCTTGGCAATGCTTTCAAGGAAAGAAGTCATGAGTGATAACAAGCTGCAGAAGGTCATCGATCGCAAGCAGGCTGCAAGCGAGCTCGCCCTGCGCGTATTGACGGCCGAAGAGACCCGCGACGTTGCTGGTGCCCAGTTCGTGAAGGTCGGGCCGATCCAGCCGGTGCCTCCGTGCCCGTCGGGCCCGATGTGCTAATACGACGCTGATCGCGAATGTGTGGCGGATCTCATCCGCCACACATTCGTCCAGCGTCGGTAGCTGGACGGCGAGACGTAAACGAAGTTACTGCATGGCCATAGGTTACGGATCATGAATGTCGAGACCGCTCACAGTAAAAGAAAGATTGATTCTCTCTTCGTAACCATGAAGATTGCCGAGCGCTGCAATCTGAACTGCAGTTACTGCTACTACTTCACAGACGCCTATCCGGAAGTGTATGCGCGACCCCCATTGATGTCGCTCGATGTGGCCGAATCGACGATTACCTATCTGGAGAGGGCCTGCGACGACTACGAGATAGACGAACTGGTTATCGCCTTCCATGGCGGAGAGCCCACGTTGCTCAAGGCAAGCGTGCTACGCAAGATATGCGAAGGCATCGTGTCCAGGTTGACGCCGAAGGTTAACGCGCTGGTTTTTGCCGTGCAAACAAACGGCGTGCATATGACCAAAGATTGGATCGATGTTGTCAGAGATTTTGGCATACATGTGAGCGTCAGCCTTGACGGACTTCCGGAATATAACGACAAATACAGGCTGGACCATCGCGGAAGAGGGTCCTACCAAAGAATACGATCTACGATCGAGAAGCTGAACGAACTTTCCCAGGTCGGTACGATTCGACCTATCAGTGCAATCGCCGTCCTGAACGAAGAGTTCGACCATCTCAAGATATATCGCCACTTCGTAGAAGATCTCGACATTCGTAGTATGAGCTTCCTCTTTCCGGATCACAGCTCCGAATCGTTTCCGTATACGGACGACATGGTTCGTGCGTTCGGAGTGGCGTTTTGTAAGGTATTTGATGCCTGGCTGATACGCGACCAGGGCGCGGTCCAGGTCAAGCAGTTCTACGACCTGTTTCGAAGTATTTCACAAGCCTCAAAGGCTGGATATTCAGCTCAGAAGTTTCTTGACAGCCTAACCATGGTGATTCATAGCGATGGAGAAGTTGGTCTTAGTGATTCCTTCATGTCGGCTGTGGAGTGGTATAAGGAGCAGCGTCTCTACAAAGTGCAGACGTCAACATTCGCCGAGTGGCTCGACCAGCCAATGTTGCAGGAGATGTCTGCTGCCTACCATAAGCTGCCCGATGCTTGCGTAGGCTGCGCCTATCGGGGTATCTGCGGGGGAGGGATGCTTGAGCACCGCTTCCAGCCCAGCACGCGTTTCGATAACAAGTCGCTCTACTGCTCAGCGCTGAAGACGATTTACGCGCACGTAGAGCAAACGCTTGTCGACGGCGGCTACCCGGCCGCGATCTCAGCACCGCCAATGTCCGATGATGTGCCTGCGCCAATAACGCGACCAAAATTTATTGCTATGAAAGTCATCAGCGATGCAATCTGACCTGGGTCTGCTCGACTATGAGGCTGCCGATGTCAGCCGCCGGTTTTCGCCCGCTCTACAGAGCCGACACCATCGCGAGCACTGAAAAGAAATCGATAGGCCAATGTAACCGCAACTTGTTCTGCGACCGTCCCGGGACCTTTGCATTTTTGCGCATCCGGAGTGCCGGGTGGAAAGGTGCATCGAATGGACGAGAAGAAATCCCACCGGGAAACAGCCTGAATGGTGGCAGTGACAAACTCAGGACGTTCGTTGTCGGCACTTTGAGGGCATCCAGGCACTCCATATAGGGGCGTTACTCCGGACACGCTGCCATCTTGATTGACCACAAACCTGACGCAGACTTGCTGGTCTGGCAAACGCAATGACAACAGTTGCTCTGGATATGCGGGCATTACTTCGGGATTGGTAAGCTCACCAGCAACGAATACCTGATTGCTCTCAAGCTGCATTCTCGCCGAGGCCTCCGGCACTATCAAATCCCCATTGACGTCCCCGGATGGGGTTTTCTGCACGGGCTGCTTCGTCGGAACCGCGCATGCTCCCAGCAGTCCGAGAAGGGCAGCACCGAGCACAGAGGCCATCAAGCAAGGCTGACGCCATATATTGAGGAGGTTCACTGATCCACCTGTGTGAATATGGAAGGCATGATGAATAATAGCCAATGGACGCATCGCGCATCCAGTATGGGGTGGCCCGCGGGCGCTGGTTGTAAAGCAGGGACGAGCATTCCTTTTCGCTACTCGCAGCGAAAAATCTGCAGTTGATGCGTATCGGAGCATTGAGCTGGCAGATATCGATGGCGGGGGGTCACTGCTACACTGTTTTATGTCACCGCCACGAGATCAGCGATGCGAGTTCGGGTCGGCATACTGATAACGGTGTTAACGGCAGCCGGGTTCGTACAGGCTGCAACGCCAGCGGGAGATGCTGGGATCGCGCTTTATGCGCGGCATCAGCTTGAGGTCACGTATCCGGATGCAACCGGTCCCGGTGCAGCAGTATTAATTGCTCGTGGCGACAAGGTGCTATTCAAAGGTGCGCGTGGCGCTGCCAGCGTCGAACGTAGAGAGGCCTTGAAGGCTGATGATGTTTTCGGGGTCGGCTCGATCACCAAGCAATTTGTGGCAGCAGGTGTCCTGAAGCTAGCCGAAGAGCACAAGCTTTCGCTTGACGATCCGATTTCTGTCTTCATTAAGGACTACCCAAGCGGAGAAAAGATTACCCTACGCCAACTACTGAACCACACGTCCGGCATCAAGAACTACACCGACATCAAAAGCGTTGTAGAGGGGTCGATACGGAAGGAGGCTTCGACCAAGGAGGTAGTCGACAGTTTCAAGCGAGAGCCGTTGAATTTCCGACCGGGCAGTAGTTTTGAATACAGCAACTCGGGCTACGTTCTTCTTGGAGCGGTAATTGAGTCTGTCACCAAAGAGCCATGGTATGTCTATGTTGAGAATACTTTGTTCCGGCCTTCTGGAATGTCGCATACAGGTTACGCTGAGAGCCCGAAGGAGGCGTCCCAGATCGTAAGCGGTTATACGACTGAGAAAGGCAAGGTGATGCCCGCTACATATATGAGTATGAGTTGGGCACACGCTGCTGCCGGGATGGCGTCGTCATTGGACGATCTACTGAGATGGAATCTTATGTTACATAACGGGCACTTGCTCAGCCCCAGATACTACAACCTGATGATCACCCCGTTGAACGCTCCAAAAGAAGATACGGGCTACGGACTCGGAATGTCTGTGGAGCGGATCGGAGCTCTAAGTGCTTATGGGCATAGCGGGGTCGTGAATGGATTTGAGGCATGCATGTTCCATATTCCCGGACCAGAAATAACAGTTGAGGTGTTGGAGAACAATGATGGTGGTGCCGCCGGATCCGACCCTTGCTTGCTTGTTAAGAGGTTAGCGATCGCAGTGATCGCCAGCTCTGGCCCATGAATGTTCCTTGCGTCAAGGGAGCGGTCTTGTATGTGAGGAAGTTTCGGTCTAGTAGGCCTTAGCGCGCATCAGGAGCAGGTGGCCAACAGGGCGAAGTGGGGCGCCACATAAGACAGCGATCTTTGGGATGGTGGGCTTGAAGATGGCCGGCGCAATGCGATAGCGTGCAGGTATCGTTTCAGGTATCGATTTTTGATCTCCCGTTCAGGCTAAGTTCTTGATAGGGAAGGGAAGGCGGGGGTGGGGGAGTCGATTCCCATCACCCGCTCCAAACCACGGAGACGGCGACCGCTCAGGTCGCCGTCTTCTTCTGCGGAGGCGCTATGTCCGATCCGCTCGTCACCTTGGGTTGGCGCGAATGGGTGGTGTTGCCGGCCCTGGGCATTGCGCGGCTGCGCGCCAAGATCGACACCGGCGCGCGCACCTCGGCCTTGCATGTGGATGAGCAATGGCGCTTCAGCGAGGGCGGCGCGCCGTGGGTCGGGTTCCGGCTTTCGCACGGCAAGGCGCGGGGCCTGCTGATCCAGGCGCGAGCGCCGATCCACGACGAACGCGAGGTGATCGATTCGGGCGGGCGCGGCGAACGCCGCATCTTCCTGCGCACCGCGCTGCGCCTGGCCGGGCATGAACGCGAGATCGAAATCAATCTGACCAATCGCGGCGCCATGCTGTTCCCGATGCTGCTCGGGCGTACCGCTATGACAGGCCTGTTCACCATCGATCCCGCAAGCTCGTTCCTGCATGGCCGCCCGCCGCGGCCCACTTCTTCCCCTACAGGCGCCGCATGAAACTCGCCATCCTTTCCCGCAACGGCAAGTTGTATTCGACCCGGCGCCTGGTCGATGCCGCACGCGAACGCGGCCATACCGTGCGCGTGCTCGATCCGCTGCGCTGTTATATGCGCATCGCCAGCGACGGCTTCCAGATGCACTACAAAGGCCGGCAGCTGGCCGGCTACGACGCCGTGCTGCCGCGCATCGGCGCTTCGATCACGCGCTACGGCACCGCGGTGCTGCGCCAGTTCGAACTGATGGGCAGCTACACGCCCAATCCCGCCGGCGCGGTGCTGCGCGCGCGCGACAAGCTGCGCACGCATCAGTTGCTCGCCGCGCAGGGCATCGATCTGCCGACGACGGTATTCGGCGACAACCCCGACGACACGGTGGATCTGCTGTCGATGCTGGGCCCGCCGCCGCACGTGATCAAACTCAACGAAGGCACGCAGGGCGCGGGCGTGATGCTGACCGAGAAACCTTCGGCCTCGCGCGGCGTGATCGAAGCGTTACGCGGCCTGTACGCCAATTTCCTCGTACAGGAATTCGTCGAAGAGGCCAAAGGCGCCGACCTGCGTTGTTTCGTCGTCGGCGGTCATGTGGTGGCGGCGATGCGGCGCCAGGCCGAGCAGGGCGAGTTCCGTTCCAATCTGCATCGCGGCGGCACCGCGATCCCGGCCATCGCCAATGCCGCCGAGCAGGCCGCGGCCGTGCGCGCCGCCAAAGTCCTCGGTCTGGGGGTGGCGGGCGTGGATTTGATCCATTCCGACCGGGGGCCGCTGATCCTCGAGGTGAATTCTTCGCCAGGCTTGGAAGGCATCGAATCGGCCAGCGGCGTGGACATTGCCGGCAAGATCGTCGAATTTATCGCCAGAAGGCAGAAGAAGCGCACCGGAGAACCGCGCCGGAACGGCCTGGTAACGGGCGCCTTAAACAAATAATTAACATCTTGTTTAACTGCGCTTTAATCGCCCCCGGCGTAGCCTAGTCCGGACCGAAATCCTGCGTTCCTCTTGGTTGGACTATCCCTGTCGAGAAAGCAGATTACGGTAATCGGGGCAGTACTTTTCGCCCAAGCGGCCAACACCGCTTGGGCTTTTTTCTGGGCGCGCGACTTTCACCCTTAACATTCGGCGGCGTGTGCCAGAATGCCGATCGATCGCCGGAACTGACCGCGTCGGTACCGGTCGAAACCCCATTCACTTCCGGACAGCCTGATGCGCATCCTCGTCATCGAAGACAACCAGGACATCGCCGCCAACCTGGGCGACTACCTCGAAGACCGCGGCCACACCGTCGACTTCGCCGCCGACGGCGTGACCGGCCTGCATCTGGCCGTGGTCAACGACTTCGATGCGATCGTGCTCGACTTGAACCTGCCCGGCCTGGACGGTCTCGAAGTCTGCCGCAAGCTGCGCAACGAAGCGCGCAAGCAAACCCCGGTGCTGATGCTCACCGCGCGCGACAGCCTGGACAACAAACTCGCCGGCTTCGATTCCGGCGCCGACGATTACCTGATCAAGCCGTTTGCGCTGCAGGAAGTGGAAGTGCGGCTCAATGCGCTGTCGCGCCGCGGCCGCGGCGTGCAGACCCGGGTGCTGGAAGTGGCCGACCTGGAATACAACCTCGATACGCTGGAAGTGCGCCGCGAAGGCAAGCTGCTGCAGCTCAATCCGACCGCGCTGAAGATCCTGCAAGCGCTGATGGAAGCCTCGCCGGCGGTGGTGACGCGGCAGGAACTGGAAACCCGCGTCTGGGGCGAAGAACTGCCCGATTCGGATTCGCTGCGCGTGCACATCCACGGCCTGCGCGCCGTGGTCGACAAGCCTTTCCCCACGCAACTGATCCAGACGCGTCACGGTATCGGCTACCGCATCGCCGAGCCCGATGCCGGCGCCTGATTCGCCTGCGCCCGCGCGGCACGCATCGCGCTACCGGCGGCGGCTGCGCAGCCGCATCATCCTCTCGTTCGTGCTGCTGGGCTTCGGCCTGACGGCGCTGTTCGCGTTCGCGACCAACTGGACGCGCGGCCGGGTGGAGAACGAGATCGTCGAAGACGTGATGAACCGCAACATCGACGAATACGCGCGCCAGTACTTCACCGAGCCCAACAAGAAACCCGAATTCGGCGTGCAGCAGATGCTCGGCCGCGTGGTCAGGAAGGACCGCTTCGAGGAACTGCGCATCGAGCAGCCGGACTGGTACGAACTGTCCGACGGCATCCACAGCATCCAGGGCCGCAATGCCGACGGCAGCCCGTTCGCCTACAAGCTGGCGGTGCGCAAGACGCCCAACGAATGGTTCTTCCTGGCCTACGACATGACCCAGGCCACGCGTAGCGAGGCGCAGTTCAACCGCGCCATCTACAGCTCGGTGATCTTCTTCACCTTGTTGTCGCTGCTGGTCGGCTGGTGGGCGGCTTCGCGGGTGATGAGCCCGGTGTCGGAACTGGCGCGGCGTCTGCAGGCGTCGGGCCGCAGCGCCGAACCCGAAGCGCTGGCCGCCCATTTTCCCGACGACGAAGTCGGCCAACTGGCCGAAGCGCTCGACGATTACGCCGAACGCCTCACCGAGGTCGTGCAGCGCGACCGCGAGTTCAATGCCGACGTCAGCCACGAACTGCGCACGCCGCTGGCGGTGATCAAGGGCGCGGTGGAACTGCTGCTGTCGCGGCCCGACCTGGACGAAAAGACCCGCGCCCGGCTGCTGCGCATCCAGCGCGCCGAACAGCAATGCACCGACCTGATCAGCGCGCTGCTGCTGTTGTCGCGCAACGAGCGCGGCCATGGCGCGACCGACGTCGCCAAGCTCGCCGAGCAACTGCTCGACGCGCACCGCGCGCAACTCGGCGGCAAGCCGCTGGAGTTGCGCATCGAAGGCGAGCGCGGACTGGTGGTGGATGCGCCGGAATCGGCGGTGAACGTTGCACTGGGCAATCTGATCGGCAACGCCGTCAAATACACCACCTCCGGCGAAGTGATCGTGCGATTGCTGCCGCAGGCCAAGGCGGTGGAAGTGATCGATTCGGGTCCGGGCCTGAGCGCGGAAGACGCGGCGCGGCTGTTCGAACGCGGCTACCGCGGCACCCACGCCGAACATTCGCAGGGCGGCGGCATCGGCCTGTCGATCGTGCGGCGGCTATGCGCGCTGTACAACTGGCAGGTGCGCGTGGTGCCGGGCGAAGAGCGCGGCGTGATAGCGACGTTGACCTTCTCCGCGCCGCGCGACGCGTAGCGATTCATCTGTGGGAGCGGCTTTAGCCGCGATCTTTTGATCTTGTGGGAGGGGCTTCAGCCCCGATCTTTTGATCTCGACTTCAGCCGAAAAAGCTCGCGGCTGAAGCCGCTCCCACGAAAAACTATACGGCTTCGAGCCAGCCGTATTTGTCCGGCGTCTTGCCGTCGAACAAGCCGAAGAACAGTTCCTGCATTTTCTTCGTGATCGGCCCCGGCTTGCCGGCGCCGACCTGGCGGCCGTCGACGGAACGGATCGGCGTGATCTCCGCTGCGGTGCCGCACATGAAGAGCTCGTCGCACAAGTACAAATACTCGCGCGGCAGATCGCGCTCGACCACGGCGATGCCGGCGTCGCGCGCCAGCGTGATCAGCGTGTTGCGGGTCAGGCCGTTGAGCAGCGCGGCGCTGACCGGCGTGGTGTGCAGGGCGCCGTCGAACACGAGGAAAAGATTTTCGCCCGCGCCTTCGCTGAGCAGGCCGGTGGACGCCAGCGCGATGCCCTCGCCGAAGCCGAGCCGCCGCGCCTCGCGTGCGACCAGTTGGCCGGACAGATAATTGCCGCCGGCCTTCGCGCCGGCCGGGATGGTGTTGGGCGCGAAACGCTGCCAGCTCGATACGCAGGCGTCGATGCCTTGTTCGACCACGCTCGCGCCAAGGTACTGGCCCATCTTCCACGTTGCGACGGCGACATCGGTCGGCGTATCGGCCGACAGGCCGAAACCGCCGAGGCCGCGATAGGCGACCGGGCGCAGGTAATCGGTGGTATGGCCGTTGGCTTTGATCACTTCGCGGCAGGCCGCGTTGATGTCGTCGACGGTGTACGGGATCGCCATGTCGTAGATCTTGGCGGACGCGAACAGGCGGCGATTGTGATCGGTCAGGCGGAAGATGATCGGGCCGTTGGGCGTGTCGTAACTGCGGATGCCTTCGAACACCGACGAGCCGTAGTGCAGGGCATGCGACATCACATGGGTGGTCGCTTCGGCCCACGGCTTGATGGCGCCGTTGTGCCAGATCCATTCGGGGTACTGCATGGCCGGAATTCCTCGAAAAACGCGAAAGTCAGGAGCGGTATTGTGCCTGAAGCCGGAATTGCGGGCCTTTTTCTTTGTGGGAGCGGCTTTAGCCGCGAGCTTTTACCCATATGCGCGTGCCCTCGCGTGAAAGAGCTCGCGGCTGAAGCCGCTCCCACAAAAGCCGCTCCCGCAAATCAGAGGCGGATCCACCAGCAGCCGAGATGCCGCGTCAGGCCGAACACCGTGCGCGACGGCGTGCTGCCGTTGGCCATGGTCTGTTCGATGCGCAGCGCCACCGGCGGGCGGTTGCGGGTGGTCTGCGGGTAGATGTCTTCGACCGATTCCTGCGGTGCCGGTGCGGCTTCCGCATCCGGCACGTCCTGCCCGTGTCCTTCCAGGCTGAAGGGAAAAGCGGCGTCCGTCGTGGCGACGGGCGGCGGGTCTTGCGGTACCACCACGCGCATCGCCGGGTACACCGGCACGATGTCCAGCAGCGGCCGTTTGGCGATAGCGTCCAGGCGGCCCATCTGCGCGTAGGCGTTGCGGGTGGACATGCCCACCCAGTGCACGACGCCGGCCAGGCGGTTGGCGTCGTGGCCGTCGAACGCCGCGGTGAGTTCGTAGACCAGGTCCCGCACCGTGCGCGCGCAGCCGCCGTAGCGTGCCGCGCCCGCCTGCGAGGCGATTTGCGCCCGCGGCAGGCGCTCGACCGCGCCGATGTATTCGCAGGGACGATCGGTGTAGACGGGGTTGCCGTCTGCGCCCGTGCAGCGGCGCACCTGCGCCGAGGCGTGCGAAGGCCACCAAGCCGCCGCGGCGAGCAGCAGGAGCATCAGGCAGCGGACGGGGAAGGGCGAGGGCATCGCAGCAGACTAGCGTTCGCGGTCGCCGACCGGAAGTGCAAATCTGCCTTTGTAGGAGCGGCTTGTGGGAGCGGCTTTGCGGGAGCGGCTTTGTGGGAGCGGCTTTGTGGGAGCGGCTTCAGCCGCGAGCTCTTGATCACACCGGCATACAGAAAAGCTCGCGGCTGAAGCCGCTCCCACAAAGCCGCTCCTACGAGAAGCGGAGCGTTCAGCCCAGGCGCGAAAGCACGTTCAGCGTCGGCTTGGACAGGTTGAGCGTGTAGAAGTGCAGCGCGGGCGCGCCGCCATCGACCAGGCGCCGGCACAAATCGGCGACGAAATCGGCCGCGAACTCGCGGATGCTGTCGGCGTCGTCGCCGTAAGCCAGCATGCGCTTGCCGATCCAGCGCGGGATTTCGGCCCCGCAGGTTTCCGAAAAGCGCCGCAGCTGGCTGAAGTTGGAGATCGGCATGATGCCGGGCACGATCGGCACCGTCACGCCGATCTTGCGCGCGTCGTCGACGAAGCGGAAATACGCGTCGGCGTTATAGAAATACTGGGTGATGGCGCCGTCCGCGCCGGCGTCGATCTTGGCCTTGAAATGCTTCAGGTCGGCCATGGCATGCTCGGACTGCGGATGCGTTTCCGGATAGCAGCCCACTTCGATGTGGAAGAATCCGTCGTGTTCGCGGCGGATGAATTCGACCAAATCCGTCGCGTAGCGGAAATCGCCCGTATGGCCCATGCCCGAAGGCAGGTCGCCGCGCAGCGCGACGATGCGCCGGCAGCCCATGGTTTTGTAGCATTCGAGCAGGGCGCCCAGTTCGGCGCGCGTGCCGCCGACGCAGGAGATGTGCGGCGCGGCTGCGAGGCCGTGCGTGTGGTGCAGGCGGTGCACGGTTTCGGGCGTGTAGTCGAGCGTCGAGCCGCCGGCGCCGAAAGTACAGGACACGTATTCGGGGGCGAGTTTTTTCAGCCGTTTCGCGACCGAATCCAGCTGCGCACGCTGCTCGTCGGTTTTCGGCGGGAAGAACTCGAAGCTGATCGGTGTCTGCATCGCTTGCTCCGGAGCGGACCCGGCCGGAGCCGGTTTTTTTGTTTCGCGTTTTTTTAGCTGTCATCCCCGCGAAGGCGGGGATCCAGTGACTTTGTTTCACCAGCCAGCGACGGCGCTACCATGCAAGTCCGCGCGCCCTCACCCAACCCTCTCCCGCAAGCGGGAGAGGGCTTCAGGCATCAGTAGCGGTAATGATCCGGCTTGTACGGACCTTCCACCGCCACGCCGAGGTAATCGGCCTGTTCCTGGGTCAGCTTGGTCAGCTTCACGCCGATCTTCTCCAGGTGCAGGCGCGCCACTTCCTCGTCCAGCGCCTTCGGCAGGCGGTACACGGTCTTCTCGTACTTGTCCTTGTTCGCCCACAGGTCGATCTGCGCGAGCGTTTGGTTGGAGAACGAGTTGGACATCACGAAGCTCGGATGGCCGGTCGCGCAACCCAGATTCACCAGGCGGCCTTCGGCGAGCAGGAAGATTTCCTTGCCCGGGGCGATCACGTACTTGTCGACCTGCGGTTTGATGTTGATCTTCTTGGCGCCCGAGGCGTTCAGCGCATCGACCTGGATTTCGTTGTCGAAGTGGCCGATGTTGCAGACGATGGCCTGGTTCTTCATCGACTGCATGTGCTTGAGCGTCAGCACGTCCTTGTTGCCGGTGGTGGTGACGTAGATGTCGGCGGTGCCCAGGGTGTCCTCGACCGGCGCGACTTCGAAGCCTTCCATCGCCGCCTGCAGCGCGCAGATCGGGTCGATTTCGGTGACGATCACGCGCGCGCCGTAAGCGCGCAGCGAGTGCGCCGAGCCCTTGCCGACGTCGCCGTAGCCGCACACGACCGCGACCTTGCCGGCCAGCATCACGTCCATCGCGCGCTTCAGGCCGTCGGCCAGCGACTCGCGGCAGCCGTACAGGTTGTCGAACTTGGACTTGGTGACCGAGTCGTTGACGTTGATCGCAGGCACCAGCAGCTTGCCCTGTTCGGCGATCTGGTAAAGACGGTGCACGCCGGTGGTGGTTTCTTCCGAAACGCCCTTCCAATCCTTGACCACATTGGTCCAGAAACCGGGGCGTTCCTTGGCGACGCGCTTGAGCAGGTTCTTGATGACGCCTTCCTCATGCGAAGAGGCCGGCTCGTCGACCCACTTCGAACCCTGTTCGAGTTCGTAGCCCTTGTGGATCAGCAGGGTCACGTCGCCGCCGTCGTCGACGACCAGCTCCGGACCCTTGCCGCCGGGGAACGTCACCGCATCGAGCGTGCAGTCCCAATATTCTTCCAGCGACTCGCCCTTCCACGCGAACACCGGCGTACCGGTCGCGGCGATCGCGGCGGCGGCATGGTCCTGGGTCGAGAAGATGTTGCACGAGGCCCAGCGCACGTCGGCGCCGATGTCCTTCAGCGTTTCGATCAGCACCGCGGTCTGGATGGTCATGTGCAGCGAGCCGGTGACGCGCACGCCCTTCAGCGGCTTGGCGGAAGCGTGCTTATTGCGGATCGACATCAGGCCCGGCATCTCGTGCTCGGCGATATCGATTTCCTTGCGGCCCCAATCGGCGAGTTTGATGTCGGCGACTTTGTAATCGCCCTCGGTCGAGAAGGTTTTGACGACAGCGTTCATGATGTTGCTCCGTTGTTGGGAGTCCGCCTTCTTTCGAGAAGGCTTGGGCTCGCATTAACGGGCGCCGTTGAAGTGGAACCTCGCCGAGCCTGGCTGTTTTTTACGCACCCGGGGGCACGCCAACAGTCGCAGCGCCCCTCGGCGGGGCAGGGGCGTAATTCTATCGCTTTCTCGCGATGAAAGGATATGTCCGGGCGCCCGGCGTAGCGGCCTCTGCGCCCTATTCAGCCTTTCCAAACAAGGGTTTACGAGGGTTAGCCCTAGCTGATCGCGATCCGGGCGCAGTTCTAGTATCGGGTCATCCTCCGCTCGAGGGACGCCGCCATGCCCGAACTCGATACCAACGTCGTCAATTTCCAGCGCCATTTCGACACCTTCGATACGGCTGCCCACGGCGGCAGCACCGACGGCAAAGTCAGCCGCGAAGATATCGAAGCGGTCGCCAACGGCTCGCAATACAGCGCCGAGCAGCGCGCCGCGGCGCAGTATCTGTTGGATCATCCAGATGTCTACGCGCGCCTGGACACCGGCAAGGACGGCGGCGGCTTGTACGAAGCCGACGGCGACATCACGCGCGGCGACCTCGATGCCGTGGTCGCCGATTCGCCGCTGTTCGACGACACCGCAACTTTCGTCAGCGACGCGCCGGCCATTCCGGAAGGCACGTCGCCGGATTTCGACGATCCCGCCGCCGCTGCCGCGCAGACCGAAAACGTCGCGCAAGGCGGTATGGGCGATACCGAAGCCTCGGCCACCAGCCAGTTCATGCATTTCGTGCGCGACCATCAGGACGATCCGCAGTGGCTGCAGGATTACTTCGCCGCGCTCGGTGCCGAGCAAACGGCGAACTATTTAAGCAACGTCGCCGATCCCGGGCGCTACGACGGCCTGTCGGCCGAGTACGCCAACGGCGAAATCGAGGCCGTCCGAGATGCTCTGACCGGCATGTACGAGAGCGGCCGCTTCAACGATGCCGATATCGCACGCATGGTCGAGCATTGGGCCATGGAACGCGGCGACCTCAATACAGGCGTCGCGCAATTGTTCGGCGGCTTGGAAGGGCGCCGCGCGCAGGACATGAAGAATGCGTTCTTCCGCGCCACCAGCGAACTCGCGCTCGCCGGCCAGGATGTCGCCAACCGGCAATTCCAATTCTCCGACGACGCCATCGGCCGGCTCAGCGACGGCGATCGCGAAAGCCTCGCCGCCGCGGGTGCGTACGTGCTCAGCCAGACCGGCACCGAGAACCAAGTCAGTCGTTTGATCGACCTGCAGGCCGACGGCGGTGCGGAAGGCGGCACGATCGATCGGTTCATCACGCTGGCGATGGCCAATCCGACCCAGGTCGCCTCCTTCGATGCCTACACGTCGGATGCCGAACAGGCGCGGCTGATAGATCCCGAATCGCGCGGGATCATCGGCCAGGAAGTGGCGTACGACGGCGTCGCGCGGCTGGTCAACACGCTCAGCTTCGATAGCACCTATCGCGGCGGGCCCGATCGTTTCCTGCCGCCGCCGCCGTACAGCTACTCGGCGCTGCAATCGGTGCGCGACGACGTGTTCTATAGCGCCTCTAACGGCTTGGACGCGAACCGCGACCAGTGGCAGGACAACACGATGCTCAAGGATGGCCTGTCGCGGATCCTGATGTCCGACTTCGACCGCATGGTCGACGAAGCCACCAGCACCAACGGCGCCCGCTTCGACGACGAACATCCGTTCCCGAAAGCCTTGGAGAACTTCGCCCAGAACGTGCTGTTCACCGATCCCACAGGCGCTTCGCGCGATGCCACCAGCCAATTCCTGGTCGACAAGCTGAGCACGATCGTCAACGACGTCAACACCCTCAGCGACACCGACTTCCTCGCCAAATACGGTCGCAATCAAGCGGAAATGACCCATATCGCAGGCAGCGTGCTGGGCCATATCGACAACGGGCTCGAACAGGCCACCCAGGTCGCGAGCGACAAGCATGCCGCGCAGCAGAAGGGCCTGGAATTCGGCCTCGATCTGGCCTGGGCGCTGGGACAGGACGGTTTGAAGCTGTTGCCGGGAGGCAACGTGGTGTCGACGATCCTGCCCGATTCGATCACCAGCTCGGAAACCTTCGGCGCGATCAAAGGCGAGATCGAAACCATGATGCGCGAAGGCCTGAGCGATCAGGCCGCGGCGCTGCTGCTGGAGAAATTCCCCGACCTGCACGCCGACGGGGCGTTGTCGGGCCTGACCCAGGAATTGTCGGAAGTGATCAATGTCGACAACGAACGCGATTATCTGGCGTCTCTGTTGGCCAGTTACGAGAACGTCGACAGCAATCCTGCCGCCCAATAAGCGTGCGCAGGGAACGATGCGCCGGGTGGAGGCCCGGCGCATTTTTTTGAACCGATGGCGGAGCCGTTCTGTCCGTTGAAAGGGCCTGCGATGGAGCCAATGGCGCGCAATTCGCGCATTCATCGTCGCTGGAGATGCGTTCGCCGCTCACTAGGGTTTTCCCCAGGGCTCTTCGATAGCGTCGTGCCGCTAACCTATTGCGCGACATGAGACTGCAACAAAGAAAGGAATCGATTTAATGGTCAATCTCGCTTATATCGACGGTGGCGGCGGCGTCGCGCAGCCGCAGAGCTACACCCAAAGCCATACGGTCGCCCCAGGCGAAAAACTGAGCGACATCGCCGACCGCTACGGCGTCACCCCGCAGGCGATCCGCGACGCCAACCCGCAGATTTTCCAAGATCCGTCCCCGCGCCGCCGCGACGACGCCCAGAACGGCGGCGATGTGATGTGGTCCGGCGACGTGTTGACGATCCCTGCCGCGTCGCAGAGCGTGACCGAGGATCCGATCGACAGCAGTTCGGTCAATCCCGGGTTTCCGTCGCCGGACAGCGAATACACGGCCGGCAACGTCACCTTCAATCCGGCCGACGGCACCATCAAGCTGACCCAGGAGCAGCAGGCCGAACTCGCCAACAGCCGCAAACAGGATCCGTTCGGCATCGACAAGCCCGGCACCGGCGGCGTCCAGTTCGAACTGACCAACAAGCGCGAATACACCGCAGGCTTCGCCAACAAGAACGGCAATACCGAAGTGTCGGTGGAGTTCGTCGCCGACGTCGGCGTGAAAGGCAAAGGCGAAACCGGCGGCAAGGGTGGCCTGGAGCTCGAGGCCAGCGTCAGCGCCGGCACGCGCTTCAAGTACAAGGTCATCCTGCCGGGCGAGAACCAGAATCCCGCGGTCGCGGCGACGATCGATCCGACCGATCCGAGCACGATTCCGGACGGCGCCACCATCACGATGGACGGGCAGAGCTTCGCCAGCACGGCGTTCGCCGGTTCGTTCAAGCACGTCGCCACGCAGTCCAACCAACTCGAAGCCAGCGGCGTTACCTACAGCGTCACGCGCCACGGCGACAGCGTCACCGTACTGACCGGCCCGACCGAGGTGATCGAATCGTTCCAGGGCGTGGGCGGCAAATGGGGCGATCTGACCGCGATCGTCGGCCGCCAGGACATCCTGTCCGATGCGAAGCTGCAGGCGGCTACGTTCGACCTGTCCAACCCGAACAGCCAAGCGGCGTACGAACATTTCCTGTGGAGCGGGCAGATCGCGCACGAGACGCCCGGCGTCACCAACGTGCAGACCGTCGAGCGCGTGGACGTGTCTTCGCAGACGCGTTTGAAGGTCGAAGCGGGTCCGTTCGGTGTGGACCTCGCCGGCCAGCGCAATACCGGCGCGTTCGTGAAGACGACCTTCCCGGACGGCTCGTACACGTACGCGATCAATCTGCAGTATTCGGACAACGTGCCGCTGCAGGTGGTGCAGCGCTTCGACGCGTCCGGCAACGAGATCGTTTCCGAGCGCACTTACTCGTTCACGATCGAGGCCGGCGAGACCGAAGCCTTCTTCCTCAACGAAGCCTGGTCCGGACAGTTCCGCGGCGATGGTCCGGCAGAGGCCGGCAAAGTCACCGTCACCTTTACCGAGGCGCAGCTGCAGGATCTGATGACGCAGACGCACGGCGCGATCCAGGCCACCGCGGTCGACGGCCAGCCGACTTCGGCGTCGCACGACCTGCAAAGCCTGGTCGGCGGCTATGGCGGCATGCCGTCGCAGACCACGCTCGATTTCGCCATCAACTTGGTTCGCAATCTGGGCACCGGCGATCCGCGTTTGTTCACCGAGACTTTGAGCCGCATCTCCGACGGCGCCGATGGCAAGCTGGCGGTGGATTCGCATGGCGAGCCGATCGCGATGGAGATCAAGAACGGCTGAGCGCTGTGAGCCCCTCTCCCGTCGGGAGAGGGGTTGGGGTGAGGGTTCGGCGAAGTTGCAAGATTGAAGATCGCGTTGCAACCTTCAACAACCGTCGCTCACCGTACCCTCATCCGCCCTTCGGGCACCTTCTCCCGAAGGGAGAAGGAATAAAAAAGCCGCGCATGCGCGCGGCTTTTTCTTCAATGCAAAACAGGCTTACTTGATCCCAGCCGCCTTGCGCAGCTCGTCGGCCTTATCGGTCAACTCCCACGAGAACGCAGTGGCGTTGTGCTTCTTGCCGGCCGAGTCGGTGTAGCTGATCTGCTTCGGCTTGCGACCGAAATGGCCGTAAGCGGCGGTGTCCTGGTACATCGGGTGGATCAGGTCGAGCATCTTGATGATGCCGTACGGACGCAGGTCGAAATGCTTGCGGATCAGCTTTTCGATCTTCTCGTCGGCGATCTTGCCGGTGCCGAACGTGGTGACCGAGATCGAAGTCGGCTCGGCCACGCCGATCGCGTAGCTCACCTGCACTTCGCAACGGTCGGCCAAACCGGCCGCGACGACATTCTTGGCGACGTAGCGCGCGGCGTAGGCGGCCGAGCGGTCGACCTTCGACGGATCCTTGCCCGAAAACGCGCCGCCGCCGTGGCGGGCCCAACCGCCGTAGGTGTCGACGATGATCTTGCGGCCGGTCAGGCCGCAGTCGCCCACCGGGCCGCCGATCACGAACTTGCCGGTCGGGTTGATGTGGAACTTAGTGCCCTTGTGCAGCCACTTGGCCGGCAGCACGGGCTTGAGGATGTGCTCGCGCACGGCTTCGACCAGATCCTTCTGCTTCACGTCCGGATCGTGCTGGGTCGACAGCACCACCGCGTCGATCGCGGAGGCCTTGCCGTTCTCGTAGCGCAGCGTGACCTGGCTCTTGGCGTCGGGACGCAGCCACGGCAGCTTGGAGTTCTTGGCCTTGCGCACCTTGGCTTGCTGTTCGACCAGGCGGTGCGACAGATGGATAGCGGCCGGCATATAGCTGTCGGTCTCGTTGGTCGCGTAGCCGAACATCAGGCCCTGGTCGCCGGCGCCTTGTTCTTCCGGCTTCTTCCGGTCCACGCCCTGGTTGATGTCGGGCGACTGCTTGCCGATCAGATTCAGCACGCCGCAAGTGGCGCCGTCGAAGCCGACTTCGCTGCTGTCGTAGCCGATGTCCAGGATCACCTTGCGGGTCAGCGCCTCCAGGTCGATCCAGGCGCTGGTGGTGATTTCGCCGGCGACGATCGCCACGCCGGTCTTCACCATCGTTTCGCAGGCCACGCGCGCGCGCTTGTCCTGGGCGAGGATCGCGTCCAGCACGGCGTCGGAAATTTGATCGGCGACCTTGTCCGGATGACCTTCGGAGACCGATTCGGAAGTGAAGAGGTAATTCGACATCGGCGCAGGCTCCTGTAAGGGACGCATCCCTTTATTCGGATGAAAAGATGGCCGCGAATGATACACGGCCGGACACAGGCCTGCATTGTGCCGTGCCGGGGGTTGGCTTGCAGTTAAGGAAATCGGCGCGGGCGCTGTCATTTCAGTGCCGCAAAACCGCCATGGCGGTGTCGCCGGGCGGGCGCAGGCTGCCGGCCAAACGGGCCGTCCAAAGCCATCATGCTCCAGCTCGAACAACGCCTGCAGCAACGATTCCCGACCTGGTTCCGCGGTCGCCGCGCCGGTATCGCGCGGCCGTTGCTGCGCGGTCTGGGGCGCTGGTCGCGCTTCGACACCATCGACGGCTTCCTGGCGGAGAGCGGCCATCTGCGCGATTTCGCCTTCGTCGATGCCTCGCTCGAACACTTGCGGGCGCGCTATACGGTGGAAGCGGGTGGGCGCATCCCCGAGCGCGGCCGGCTGCTGATCGTGGCCAACCATCCGTCCGGCGCGGTCGATGCGCTGGCCCTGCTGCAACACGTCGGCGGCGTGCGACGCGACGTGCGGATCATCGCCAACGATCTGCTTTCGATGCTCGAGCCGCTGGCGGGCTTGTTGTTGCCGGTGCGCATCCTGGGCGGACGCGCCAATAGCGACAGCCTGCGCGCGATCGAGCAGGCGCTGGCGCAGGAGCAGTGCGTGATCGTGTTTCCGGCCGGCGAAGTGTCGCGGTTGGGCCTGCGAGGCGTCCGCGACGGGCGCTGGCAGCGCGGCTTCGTGCGTTTCGCGCGCAAGAGCGGCGCGCCTGTGCTGCCGGTGCGCATCCAGGCGCGCAATTCGGCGTTGTTCTACGGTGCCTCGGCGCTGTTCAAGCCGGCCGGCACGGCATTGCTGGCGCGAGAAATGTACGCGCGCGGCCACCGGCCGTTGACGCTGCGCATCGGCGAGCCGATGACGATCGATGCCGGAACCGATTCGACCACCGCGTTGCGCACGGTGCGCAAGGCGTTGTATGCGCTTGGCAAACGCCGTCCCGGGCCTGCGAACGCGCCCGAACCGCTGGCGGCACCGGTGGCTGCCGAGGCGCTGCAACGCGCGCTGCAAGCCACCGAATTGCTCGGCGAAACCGCCGACGGCAAGCAAATCCGAGCCGCCAAGCTGTCCGCCGGTTCGCCGCTGCTGCAGGAACTGGGTCGCCTGCGCGAATTCACTTTCCGCCAAGTCGGCGAAGGCACCGGCCGCAATTGCGATCTCGATGCGTACGACACGCACTACGAGCAGATCGTGTTGTGGGACGCGCAAGCGCAACGCATCGCCGGCGGCTACCGGGTGATGCGCGGCGCGCGCGCGCTGGCCGAGCGGGGCCTGGCCGGGCTGTATACCGCTTCGCTATTCCGTTACGCCGACCAGGCTCTGCCGCATCTGGCCGAGGGCATGGAACTGGGCCGCAGTTTCGTGGTGCCCGATTATTGGGGCAGCCGCAGCCTGGACTACCTCTGGCAGGGCATCGGCGCCTATCTGCGCCGCCATCCGCAGGTGCGTTATCTGTTCGGTCCGGTGTCGATCAGCGCCGCGCTGCCGCTGGCGGCGCGCGAGCAGCTGGTCGCTTATTACCAGCGCTACTACGGCAGCCGGAATGAGCTGGCCGCTTCCAACAAGCCATTCGAATATTTCGCCGCGCCGCCGTCGTTCGGCGAGATGGATGCCGAGACCGCATTCAACGTGCTTAAAGACAATCTGGCCGCGCTGGGCACCTCGGTACCGACGCTGTACAAGCAGTACACGGAGCTTTGCGAGCCGGGCGGCGCGCGCTTCCTCGCGTTCGGCGTCGATCCGCAATTCAGCGATTCGATCGATGGACTGATCGAGGTCGACATGCACCTGCTGCGTCCGAAAAAGCGCAAGCGCTACCTGCAGGCCGAAGAGGTCGCCGCATGAGCCCGGCGATCGCCTCCGGCGGCAAGCGGCGGGCGGTCTTCATTTCCGACGTCCACCTCGGCGCCAAGCATTGCCACGCCGACGAGTTGGCAATGTTCCTGTCGACGCTGGAATGCGCACGCCTGTACCTGGTCGGCGACATCGTCGATCTATGGTGGATGGCGCAGCGCCGCGCATCGTGGGGCCATTCGCACAACCGCGTGATCGAGATGCTGCACAAGCTGCGCCGCGCCGGTACCGAAATCGTCTACATCCCGGGCAACCACGACCGGCCGATACGCAAGTTCTGCGGCCTGGCGCTGCCGGCGATGCAGGTACGGCGGCGCACCATCCACGTCACCGCCGATGGCCGCAGATTGCTGGTCACGCACGGCGACGATTACGACAGCGTCACCCATTTCGGCGGGCTGAAGGAAAAGTTCGGCGACTGGCTGTATTACCGCATCCTCACCGGCAACCAGGTGCTCAATCGCCTGCGCCGGCGCTTCGGCCGCCGCTACTGGTCGCTGTCCGAATACCTCAAGCGCCAGAGCGACACCGCCGAACGCTTCATCGCGCGTTTCGTGCAAGCGGGATTGGACGACGCGCGCCGGCGCGGGCTCGACGGCATCGTGTGCGGCCATATCCATCGTGCCGGTCTGGTCCAGCGCGACGGCTTGATCTACGCCAATGACGGCGACTGGGTCGAGAGCCTGACCGCGTTGGCCGAGGACATGGACGGTACGTTGCGGCTGCTGTCGCATACCGGTGAAACCTTGTCGATGCTGCCGCCGCGGTTGCGGCTGGTGGGCGAGAACGGCATCAAATTCCCACGCGCGGCGTAGCTGCTGTTCTTCCCCTTTGAAAAAGGGGATACAGGGGGGGCGAAGGCAGACGCTTGCAAGTCGAAGGCTTGCGTCTGACTGAGCGCCCTCGCACTAGCGAGGGCGGGGAATCACGCAGTGATTTGCTTTTAAGGCAAGATCAAAGGCAAATCCCCCTCGGTCCCCCTTTTTCAAAGGGGGAAGAACAGCTAAGGCCGCATGGACTCGATCACCCACCTTTTCTACGGCGGCGCCATCGCCGCCGCCATCGCTCCGGCCAAGCATCGGCGCGCGGCGCTATTGGCCGGTGCGGCGCTGAATACGTTGCCGGACCTGGATGTTTTTCCGCTGCGCTTCTGCGATCCGGTCACCGAGATGACCTGGCATCGCGGCATGACCCATTCCTGGTTCGTGCTGCCGTTCGTGGCCTGGGCGATCTGGGCGCTCTTCCGCCGCGGCGGCGGCCGCGTGGCGCAGGAACCGCAACGCTGGTTCTGGGCGATCTTCGTCTGCCTGATGGCGCATCCGCTGATCGATTCCTTCACCGTTTACGGCACGCAGCTGCTGTGGCCGCTGCCGATGGAGCCGATGATGTGGTCGAGCCTGTTCATCATCGATCCCTTGTTCACGCTGCCGTGGTTCGCTGCCTGCGTAGTCGCGTGGTTCGCGTTGGAACGGCCGCTGGCCGACAAAGCATTGCGTGTCGGCATCGCGCTCGGTGTGGCCTACGTCGGATGGTCGCTGGGCGCCAAAGCGATGGTCGAACGCGAAGCCGAACGTTCGCTGGCTGCGATGGGCTTGAGCCAGGCGCCGCGGTTTTCCGTGCCGATGCCGTTCAATACCTTGCTGTGGCGAGTGGTAGCGATGACGCCCAGCGGTTATGTCGAAGGCTTCCGTTCGCTCGCCGCGGATCGCGGGCCGATACGCTTCCGCGGTTATCCGTCGAACGTGCAGGCGCTGCGCGAAGCCGAGGGCATCGAAGCGGCCGAGCGCCTGGCCTGGTTCAACCATGGTTTCATGCAGGCGCGCGAAAGCGGCGGACGCCTGATCCTGAGCGATCTGCGGATGGGCATCGAGCCGGACTACTTCTTCCGTTTCGCGGTGGCCGAACGCGAAGCCAACGGCGAATGGCGTGCGATAGTTCCCGAGCAACTGCCGCTCGAGCGCGATGTCGGAGCCGCATGGCGCGTCACCTGGCGCCGGATATGGCAGGAGGGCGACGGTAGTTTTGCGCCGGTATCGCAAGAACAGGATTCGGGCCGATGAATAGCGCGTTCGGACCACGCGCTCTCGGGCGTCACGGCAGCGATCAGGAGAAGTAGTAACGGGTCAGGTGGAAAAAGATCGGGGCGGCGAAACTGACCGAGTCCATCCGGTCCATCATGCCGCCGTGGCCTTCGATCATGCTGCCCCAATCCTTGGCGCCGAGGCTGCGCTTGACCGCCGACAGCACCAGGCCGCCGATCACGCCGGAAATCACGATCGCCGTCGACATCAGCGCCGATTGCAGCGGCGTGAACGGCGTGATCCACCACAAGGCGGTGCCGATGCCGATCGCCGCCAATCCGCCGCCGATCAGGCCTTCCACGGTCTTGGACGGGCTCACCGCGGGGGCCAGCTTGTGCCGCCCGAACAGTTTGCCGAATACGTATTGCATGACATCGCTGATCTGCACCACCAGCATCAGGTAGAGCAGCAGCAGCGCGCCTTGCCCGCTGAAATCGCGCAGATTCAGGATCATCAGCGCCGGCGCATGGCTGATGCAGTACACGGTGATCATCACGCCCCACTGGATCTTGGTGGTGCGTTCCAGGAAATGCTCGGTATCGCCGCCGAACACGGCCAGCGCCGGCAGCGTCAGGAAGGCGTAAACCGGGATGAAGATCGCGAACAAACCGTACCAGGCGTCGCCGATCAGCCAGTACTGCACCGGGATCAGCACGTAGAAAGCCACCACCAGCGGCAAGTGGTCGCCGGGGCGGGTAGGCGTGAGCGTGATGAACTCGCGCAGCGCGAAGAACGAGATGAAGGCGAAGATCACCAGCGTGGCGATCGGCCCCAACAAGAAACTCGCCGTCAGCACCGCGACCATGCTCCACCATGCGCGGGTACGGGCGTTGAGATTTCGCACGGTGTCGCCGCCGCCTTCCGGGCCGCGCCGCGACAGCCACCAGCCGATCAGCGAGGCGACCACCAGCAGGGCGACGATGCCGCCCATCACCGCCAGCAACTTCTGCTGCGCCGTCACGACAGCGCCACCACGGCATCGCGCGCGCGGGCAAGGAAGGCATCGCGCGGTTCGCCGTCGGCGCGCGGCAACGCCGCGCCGAAACGCACCGTGCAATACAGCGGCAACGGAATCAGGCTGCCTTTGGGCATGCTGCGGTGGAGCGTGTCGAGATAGGCGGGCACCAGGTTCAACTCCGGAAAAGTTTCGGCCAGCCTGTGCAGGCCGCCGCGAAAAGGCTGCGGCAGGCGCTCGGCGGTGCGGGTGCCTTCCGGGAACAGGATCAGCGAATCGCCCTGCGCCAAGGCTTCGAATACCGGCGCCAGCGGGTCGCCGTCGCGCTCTTCGCGGCGGCGCTCGATCAGCACCGCGCGCAGGACGTTCTGCGCGAGATAGCCGCGCAGGCCCGGGCTGTCCCAATAGTCGCGCGCGGCGACCGGACGCGTCGCGGCGCGTGCGGGCGCGGACAGCGCCGACCAGATCGCGAGCGTATCGAGATGGCTGCTGTGATTGGCGAAGTACAACGTCTGCCCGGCCGGCGGCGGCGCGCGCCAGTCGGCGCGCGCGCCGACCATGAGCCGCGTGAAACCGACCAGGCCGGTGGCGGCGGCGCGTTCGATCATGCTTGCGCTGCCATGCGCTTGCCGATCGCACGCAATCGCGTCCAGCAAGTGAGCGCGGAGCCCGCCGCGATCGCCGCCGCGGCGACGAGCAAGGCATATTTCGATCCGGCCCACGCCAGCTCGATCGGCGCGATCAGGCAGGCGAGGGTCATCAGCGCCATGCGGTGCTGCTTGGCCATCGGTCCGCGGAAATCCTGGGCCTGTCCGAACGCGCCGCCGAGCGTGCGTATGTACGCGGTCAGTGCCGCCAGCAAGGCCGCCAGCCAACCCAGCCAGGCCATCCCGGCGGCGTAACCCAACGCGATCAACAGCACGCTGTCGGCGATGCGGTCGGGCACTTCGTTGTACAGCGCACCCGTGGCCGAGGCCTTGCCGCCTTCCACCGCGACCATGCCGTCGAACAGATTGCACAACAGGCGCGCCTGGATACCGATCGCGCAGAGCACCGGTCCCCAGGGCGAGGCTAGCCCTAGCAACGCGGCGGCGCCGGCGGCAGCAAAGGCGATGCTGAGCATGGAGATCGCATTCGGCGTGATACCGCTTCGTACCAACCAGGCGGCGGTGTGCCGCGCGAAAGCGCTGCCACGGGCGGCGATAGGCCGTCGGCTGTCGAGCGCATTGCTTTGCGGATCGCTGTCGCGCGATTCGTTCATGCTCCGGCCCTCTCTCCCCGAGCCGCTTAGATAGCCTTCCTGCCCCGCTTCGTCAAGGCAAAAAGGCTTTTTGTAGGAGCGGCTTTAGCCGCGAGCCCTTTCCCTCAGCTACCGGGATCTGGGTCAAAGAGTTTGCGGCTAAAGCGCTCCTGCAAAAGCGAGACGACAGTACTCAGGCCGCGAGCGACAGCGGTTCGCCTGCGATCAGCGCATCGAAATACTCGCGTGTCAGCGCAATCTGAGCCATCGCGGTCTCGGCGCGATTGACCACGGCCCTGAACGCCGCGTTCTCCGGCCGGTCCTTCGCATACCAGCCCAAGTGCTTGCGCGCGATGCGTACGCCGGCCGGTTCGCCGTAAAACGCGTGCAGATGTTCGAGATGGCCGAGCAACACGTCGCACACTTCCGTCAGCGGCGGTTCCGGCAACAATTCGCCGGTGGCCAGGAAGTGCGAAATTTCGCGGAAAATCCATGGCCGGCCCTGCGCGGCGCGGCCGATCATCACCGCATCGCAACCGGTGTGCCGCAGTACCTGCGCGGCTTTCTGCGGCGTGTCGACGTCGCCGTTGGCGAATACCGGAATGTGCAGCATCGACTTGATCGCCGCCATCGTGTCGTATTCGGCCGTGCCGGTGTATTGCTGGTCGCGGGTGCGGCCATGCACGGCGAGCGCGGCGATGCCGGCATCCTGCGCGATGCGGGCGATGGCCGGCGCATTCCTGTTGTCGGCGTTCCAGCCGGTGCGGATCTTGAGCGTCACCGGGACATCGACCGCACGCGCCACCGCGGAAAGGATGCGCGCCACCAAGACTTCATCGCGCATCAGCGCCGAACCGGCCCAGGCGTTGCACACTTTCTTCGCCGGACAGCCCATATTGATGTCGATGATCTGCGCGCCGTGGTCGACGTTGTAGCGCGCCGCATCGGCCAGCACTTCGGGGACCGTACCTGCGATCTGCACGCTGATCGGATCGGGTTCGCCGAGGTGATCCATGCGCCGCAGCGATTTCTCGGTATTCCAGAAACGCGGATCGGAAATGGTCATCTCCGACACGGCCAGACCTGCGCCAAGCCGCTTGCACAACTGGCGGAACGGCTTATCGGTGACTCCCGCCATCGGGGCGAGGATCACGGGCGGGTCGATGCGGTGGCGGCCGATCTGCATGCGGCATTGTAGATCGGCCGCCACAGTCGCGCGCGGTATGCCGCCAGGCGGGTCTACGATGTCCGAAAACGGCGCGCAATCCCGGGCTCTGCTTCCGAAGCTACCTCGACTTTCAAGGGAGCGGTAAGCATGAAGAACGCGATGGCGATGATGGTGGCGGCAGGCTTGGCGCTCGCTGCGGCCCAGGCCACGGCCTTGGCGGCTTGTCCCAAAAGCGAAGCCGTCATCAAAGCGCTGGACGTCGAGTATCAGGCTGCGGTCCAGAAGAACGATGCCGAAAGCATGGATCGGCTATTGCCCGACGATTTCGTCTTGGTCACCGGCAAGGGCAAGGTGATCGGCAAGGCCGATCTGTTGGCCGAGGCGCGTGCGGGCGAAATCGCATACGGGCGGCAAGACGATTCCCGGCAGACCGTGCGTTTTTTCGGCGACATCGCGGTGATCACGGCCTTGCTGCATGCGCAGGGCAGCGAAGGCGGCAAGCCGTTCGACTATCGTTTGTGGTTCAGCGACGTCTATCTATGCAAGCCGGACGGCTGGCGCTATAGCTTTGCGCAATCTTCGATTCCGCTGCCCGACTGAAGATTCGCGGCTCGACGGCTATGTTCCGAAACGCGCCTGGACTTCCACGGCTTGCGGCATCGACGCAGCGGCGCCATGCCGCTCTGTCGATAACGCGGCGTAACGGCTGGCGCGGCGGACCAGTTCGGCGAAAGGTGCGCTTGGAGCGGACGCCATGGCGGCTGCCAAGGCGCCGTTGAACGCGTCGCCGGCGCCGGTAGTGTCGATCGCGCGCGCCTGTTCGGCAGCGATCCGGTAATAGGCGTTGTCGTCGCCGCGCCGTACCTCTTCCGCGTGCGAGACGAAACATCCGCTGGCGCCCAGAGTGACGACCACGGTGCCCGCCGGCAAGAGTTCGCGGCACAGCGCGTGCAACCGCGCCTGGTCCAGGGCGGCGACGGCGTCGCCTTCGATGCGTTCGCCGACATGGCGCGCCAGAAGCGCGGAAAATTCGGTTTCGTTCGGCGTCAGGATGTCCGTCGCGGACAACAGTTCGGCGGTCACTGTCGCATTTGCGGGAGCGGGATTGAGCAGCGTCGTCGCATTGCTTGCGCGCGCGCTGCGCAGCGCCGCCAATACGGCTTCGGCCGGCGATTCGAGCTGCGCCAGCAGCACGTCGGCGGCAGCGATCGGATCCTGCTGGCTTGCGATGAAAGCGGGCGACAGATCCGCATTCGCCCCGGCGCCGATGACGATGCTGTTGCGGCCTTCGCCGTCGACATAAATGCCGGCGGTGCCGGTGGGATGCTCGCTGCGCTGGTCGCGAATATCGATGCCGTCGGCGGCGGCGAGCGCGCGGGCGAGTTGTCCGCCCATGTCGTCGCCGAGCGCGCAGACGAAGGCGGTGTTCGCGCCGGCGCGCCGTGCCGCGACGGCCTGGTTGAAGCCTTTGCCTCCGGGCCCGGTTGCGTATTCGCCGCTCAGCGTTTCGCCGGCGCGCGGCAGCGCCGCGGTGCTCCAGACGTGGTCGACATTGAACGAACCGACGACGACGACCGAGCCCGTGCCGCGAGCCATGTCACGCGCCGATCCAGGTCAGCACGCCGGCGATGGTCGCGGTCATGAAAGTCGCGATGGAGCCGCCCAGCACCGCACGCAGACCGAACTTGGCCAAGTCGTGGCGTCGTTCCGGCGCCAAACCGCCGATACCGCCGATCTGGATCGCGATCGAGCTGAAATTGGCGAAGCCGCACAGTGCGTACGTTGCGATCAGGCGGCCCTGGTCGCTGAGCGCCACGCCGGGCACTTGCCCCGCGATCACCTTGCTCAATTCGCTGTAGGCGATGAATTCGTTGAGCACGATCTTCTGGCCGATCAGGCCGCCGACGGTCACCGAATCCTGCCAAGGCACGCCGATCACCCATGCGATCGGCGCCATGATCCAGCCCAGAATCACGCCCAGGTCCAACGGACGCCCGATGCCTGCAGCGATGCCGGTGACGTCGCCGATCGCTTGGATCGGCCAGTTGAGCAAGGCGATCAACGCGGTGAAAGCGAGCAGCATCGCGCCGACGTTCAACGCCAGCTTGAGACCATCGCCGGCGCCTGCGGCAGCGGCATCGATGACGTTGGTCGTGGTGCGCTCGACTTCCATCTTCACCGTGCCGCGGGTGAGCGGTTCGCCGGTTTCGGGCACCAGGATCTTGGCGATCACCAGCGTCGCCGGCGCGGCCATGATCGAAGCCGTCAGCAGGTGCTTGGCGAAGAACGCCTGCTGCACCGGATCGCCGCCGCCCAGCATCAGCACGTAAGCGCCGAGTACGCCGCCGGCGATGTGCGCCATGCCGCCGATCATGACCGTCAGCAATTCGGACGGCGTCATCTTCGACAGATACGGGCGGATGGTCAGCGGCGCCTCGGTCTGGCCGATGAAGATGCTGGCGCAGACGCTGGTGGTTTCCGCGCCCGACACCCGCATCACTTTGGTGATCGCCCACGCCATGCCGCGCACGAACAATTGCATCACGCCGAGGTGATAGAGCACGCCCATCAGCGCGGCGAAAAAGATGATCGTCGGCAACACCTGGAACGCGAACACGAAACCGATCTTGGCCGGATCCGACAGCCCGCCGAAGATCAGGCTCGTGCCGGCCGCGGTGAAGCTGAGCACCTTGACGAAGCCTTGCGACAGCCCGTCGAAGATCGACGCGCCCCACGGCGTCAGCAGCACGAAGGCGGCGAACAGGATCTGCAGCGCGATGCCGGTGATCACCAGGCGCCAGTCGACCAGTTTCTTGTTATTGGAGAACAACCAGGCGATGCCGATCAGCACCGCGAGTCCGAACAGGCCGAAGCCGACCCGCGCCAAACCTTCCATTCAGTATTCCCCAACCTTGCGTTAGCGTCGGCGCAGCGTAGAGCAGGGCACTGCACCCGGCAACCGCCCGCCCGGCCGGCGGCGTCAGTCGTCGCGCGCCACCACACGGTTGCGGCCTTCGCGCTTGGCCTGTTGCAGGCGCCGGTCGGCGCGCTTGAGCAATGCCGACGTGTCGCTGCCGTCGTTGGGGAAGCTGGCCAGGCCGGCGCTGAAGGTGATCCGCTGCGGTTCGGCCCCGCGTTCGGCGATGAAACGCGACTCGGCCACCGCGCGCCGCAGGCTGTCCACGCGCTCCCAGGCGTTGCCGAGCGGCTTGCGCAGTACCAGCACGAATTCCTCGCCGCCCAGCCGGATCAGCCACTCGTCGGGCCCGATCATGCCGGACAGCACGGCCACCACATGGCGCAGGGCGCGATCGCCGGCCAAATGGCCCACTTCGTCGTTAATACGTTTGAAATAATCGATATCGATCAGCGCCAAAGTCAGCGTGGCGCCGTCGTGGCGCGCGGCGTCGAACAGGCGCGGCATGCGATGCAGCAGCCAGGTGCGGTTGGGCAACTGGGTCAGGCCGTCGGTGCCGGACATTTCGACCAGCCGCTGCATGCGGTAGACCACGGTCGAAACGATGATGGTCATCAGCGCCAGCAGCATCAGCCGTTGGATCTGGTTGGCCATGGTCACCGCGCCGTATTCGATGGACATCAGGTTTTCCGGGCTTTGCGCAGCCGCCAGCACCGCCCAGACCAGCGATGCGTACTGCACGATCGACAGCAGCCCGACGTACAGCACCAGCCGGCCGTCGTTGCGCAGCGCGGTCATCGCGATGCCGATCGGATAAAAACCCCACACCACCATGCTGTTCACGCCCGCCGGCAGTTCGCCCATCGACAGCAGCGCCAGCACCAGCGTGGTGGAAGTGATGTCGTAGGTGCCGGTGGCGTACGGCAACCAGGGATAACGCTGCCGGCTGCGTGCCAACGCGAGCCAGATCTGCGACACGACGATCACGAATACCGCGGCGCTCAGGCCGATCAGCGCCTCGTCGATCGGGCTGCCGACCATGATGCCGACCAGCGGCATGATCAGGATCAGCAGCGACAGCGCGGCGCGCAGGCGCGCCACGAGCAATTCGCCGCCGGCGCCGACCTCGAGCATGATTTCGTCGGGACGCGCGAGCAGCGTCTTCAGGAACTCGACGAATTTCTGGATCAGCTCGCGCATCCGCATCCCCTGCGGCCGGAGACCGCGCGCGCAGGATAGCCGCAACCGGGCCTCAGCGGCCGATCCCGTACCAGGCCACCCAGCCGGCCAGCGCCAGGAACACCGATGCGGCGACGATCCGCGCCGCGCGCAGCGGCAGTCGATCGGCGAAACGGCTGCCCAGCGCCACCACCGGCACATTGGCCAGCAGCATGCCCAACGTGGTGCCGGCGATCACCTGCCACAGCGGCGCGTACTTGGCCGCCAGCAATACGGTCGCGACCTGGGTCTTGTCGCCTATTTCGGCCAGGAAGAAGGCCATCGCGGTAGCGATGAAAGCGCCGCGCGCGGGCAGCCGGGTTTCATCGTCGTCCAGGCGGTCGGGTTTGAGCGTCCATAGCGCTACCGCCAGGAAGCTCGCCACCACCACCCAGCGCAACACGTTCGGCGACAGCCATTGCGACACCGCGGCGCCGAACCACGACGCCAGCGCATGGTTGAGCAGGGTCGCAGCCAGAATGCCGAGCACGATCGGCACCGGCTTGCGATAGCGCGCAGCCAGCAACAGGGCGAGCAATTGCGTCTTGTCGCCGATTTCGGCGAGCGCGACCGTGGCGGTCGAGACCAGCAGGGATTCCATCAAAACTCCGGGCCGGGCGATCGCGGCGTACGCGAAGGCCGACGCTACGCGGCCCGGCCTGGGTGCGCGTTGCGCCTGCCTTCGGTCTTGCCCGTGCCGTGGGTGTCGTCGACACCGCACACCACATCGCGCGCCATGGCCGGCTGGCCAAGTGTGTTGACGCGCACCCCCGCGATGGCGCTGCGGGTGGGCTACTCCCCGGAGGAGGAAAGTGCGCGCATTCTACAGCAGGCGATTTTGCGCATGGCGCAATGAGAACCATTCCAGCGTCTGTGGGAGCGGCTTTGTGGGAGCGGCTTTAGCCGCGAGCTCTTTGCTCAGTTCGCTGCGATAGTGGAAAAGCTCGCGGCTAGAGCCGCTCCCACAAAAGCCGCTCGCTAAAGCGCCGACAGCTACGGGCAGGAGTGCGGAGTACGATGTGCTCATCCCACTTACGTGCCTAAAGCCATGCAATACCGCCGACTCGGTTCCTCCGGCCTGCAACTGTCCGCGCTTTCTTTCGGCGCCTGGGTCACCTTCGGCACTCAGGTCGGGCGCGGTCAAGCGCGCGATTTGATCGCCGCGGCGTGGGACAACGGCATCAATTTCTTCGACAACGCCGAAACCTACGCCAACGGCGAAGCCGAGCGCGTGATGGGCGATGCGATCGCCGACCTGCGGCTGCCGCGCGACGGCTATGCGGTGTCGAGCAAAGTCTTCTTCGGTGCGGTCGATGCGCCGCGCCCCATGCAGAAGGGCCTGTCGCGCAAGCACGTGCACGATGCCTGCCATGCGGCGCTGAAGCGTCTGCGCGTCGACTATCTGGACTTGTTCTATTGCCATCGCCCCGATCCCGAAACGCCGATCGCCGAAACCGTCGCCGCCATGGATACGCTGATCCGGCAGGGCAAAGTGATGTATTGGGGCACCTCCGAATGGCCGGCGGCGGCGATCCGCGAAGCGCACAAGATCGCTCGCGCACAGCATATGCACGCACCGACGATGGAACAGCCGCAATACAACCTGCTGCACCGCGAACGCGTGGAACTTGAATACGCCGGGCTCTACGCCGAACTGGGCCTGGGCACCACGATCTGGTCGCCGCTGGCCTCGGGCTTGCTCACCGGTAAATACAACGACGGCGTGCCTACCGATTCGCGCTTGGCGCAGTCCGGCTATACCTGGCTGCAACGCGGCGTGCTCGGCGACGAGGCCTCGCGCCGCATCCAGCGCGCCCGCGCGTTCACGCGCGTGGCGGAGGAACTGGACGCAGCGCCGGCGCCGCTGGCTATTGCCTGGTGCCTGCGCAATCCGCACGTGTCCACGGTCATCCTCGGCGCCAGCCGAGTGGAGCAGTTGCTGCAGAACCTGGAGGCCCTGGCGCTGTCCGAGCGCCTGGACGAAAGCGCTTGGGACCGGATAGAGGCAGCCACGGCCTGATTTGCGGTTGGGACTTGACAGACAAATGAGAATCATTAGCATTTGACCTGCCACTGCCAGGGAGTCGCCCATGCCCACGCTCAGCCCGTCCCCGTTACGCGTCCTGCCCACGCCGCAACGCAGCCACATCGCGCCCGTCGTTACGGCGTCCGCGCCCGAAGTCGATAGCGATCGGCTGCTACAGGGCCAACGCGAAATCCTGATCCGCCACGGCAACGAGTGCTACCGCTTGCGCCATACGCGCAACGACAAACTCATCCTCACCAAATAACCCCCGTGCGTGCGCAGGCACCGGCCGCCGATGGCCGGTGCTTGCGCGTGCGCTCTCCTCCAGGCATCGGTCAGCGCCGGCCGCCGGCGAGCCAACCTTCACTCATCGCGAGTATTTATGCGTCCGTCATTGCTTTCGTTCGCCCTCTGGTTGGCCCTGCCGGGCATGGCCGCTGCGCAATCCGCTTCTCCCGGTCCTTCTGGTGCGGAAGAAAAAAACGCTATCGAGTTCGATCCGGTCGTAGTCACCGCCACGCGCACCGAGCGCGCGGTGTCGGATGTGCCCAACAGCGTGGACGTGATCGACCGCGAGCGCATGGACGACACCCTGGTGCGCGATCTGCGCGATCTGGTCCGCTACGAGCCCGGCGTGTCCGTCACCTCCGGCGTCGGCCGCTTCGGGCTGGGCGATATCCGCATCCGCGGCCTGGGCGGCAATCGCGTGCGCGTCCAGACCGACGGGATCGCGGTATCGGATGCGTTCGCGATCGGCAGCTTCTCCAACGCCAACCGCAATTTCGTCGACATGGATACGCTCAAGCGCGTCGAAATCGTGCGCGGCCCGACCAGTTCGCTATACGGCTCCGATGCGCTCGGCGGCATCGTGTCGTTCATTACCAAGGACCCGTCCGATTATCTGGACGCGGGCAAGGATGCCTACTTCGGTTTCAAGCTAGGCGCGGAAGGCGACTGGAGCGGATTGTCGGCCGGCGCCACGGCCGCCTTCGGCGGCGAACGCTGGTCGGGCCTGGTGACCGTGAACCATCGCCAGGGCCAGGAAACCAAGAATCAGGGCGAGAACGATGCGCTCGGCGCGACGCGGACCACGCCCAATCCGCAGGATCGCGACGGCCGCAGCGTGCTCAGCAAGCTCGTCTACGCGCTAAGCGCCAACCAGCGCTTCAAGCTGACCGTGGAAGGCAACGAGGACCAGACCGACACCGACGTGCTCAGTTCGCTGGGCCTGCAATCGCTGACCCGCGCAACCAACCTGTCGGTCACCGGCGACGACCATCAGACCCGCGCGCGCGTTTCGCTGGGCCATGAAGTGGACGTGCTCGAATCCGCCTTGGCCGACCGCCTCGACTGGCAGGTCTACCGCCAAGACAGCGAAACCACGCAGGACACCCGCGAAGTGCGCCGCACCGCCGCCGGCGTGCCCGAGCAGCGCGATCGCAGCTTCAATTTCGATCAGCGCCAGTACGGCGTGCAGGCGAACTTCTTCAAGTCCTTCGGCGCCGCCGTGCGCCACGATTTCGCTTACGGCTTCGACATATCGCGTACGCAGACGCACCAGAAGCGCGACGGCCGCGTCACCAACTTCAATACGGGCGCGGTCACCAACTCGATGCTGCCGGACGTGTTCCCGGTGCGCGATTTCCCCATCAGCCGCACCACCAACGCAGCGTTGTACGTGCAGGACGAGATCAGCTTCGCCGACGGCGCCTTCCGCCTGGTGCCGGGCGTGCGCGTCGACCGCTACGAATTGCGGCCCGAAGTCGACAAGATCTTCGCCGAAGACAATCCGGGCGTGTCGGTCGTCGACCTCACCGACACCAGTGTGTCGCCCAAGCTCGGCGCAGTCTGGCATTTCGCCGAGGAATGGTCGTTGTTCGGCGGCTACTCGCGCGGCTTCCGCGCGCCGCCGTACAACGACGTCAACATCGGTTTCACCAACCTGATGTTCGGCTATACCGCCATCGCCAATCCGGACTTGAAGCCGGAAACAAGCAATGGTTTCGAGGCCGGCGTGCGTTTCGTCGGCGAGGCGGCCTATGCCAGCCTGTCGGGTTACCGCAACGACTATAAGGACTTCATCGAATCGTTCCGGTTCATCGGTTTGAACGACGAAGGTCTGCAGGTATTCCAGTCGCAGAACATCGCCGACGCGAAGATCTACGGCGCGGAGCTGAAAGCCGGCATCGATTTCGGCCGCGTGTCCGATCGATTCGAAGGCTGGTCGCTGCGCGGTTCGGCGGCGTGGTCGCGCGGCCGCGACGAGACCGACGATGCGCCGCTGCAGTCGGTCGATCCGCTGACCGCGGCGATCGGCCTGGCCTACGACCGCGATACCTGGGGCGCCGAACTCGCCGGCCATTTCGCGCAGCGCAAGCGCGGCCTGGAGCAGTTGGACCTGTATGCGACGCCCGGTTACGGCGTGCTCGACTTGCTCGCCCATTGGAATTTCGCGCCGGGCGCCAAGCTCAACGCCGGTGTATTCAATCTCGGCGACCGCAAATATTGGGAAGGCGGCGATCTGCCGGACGGCATCGCATCGACCAGCCTTAGCGCCCTCGACCGTTACACGAGTCCCGGTCGGAGCTTGTCCGTCAGCGTAGCCGTGAATTGGTGAGGGTCATCCCGCATCCATAGCGCTTTGTAGAGCGGGGCTTGCTCCGCTGCTTCTCGAGCGTTTGCGGACGTACAGAAAAACAGCGTGGCAAGTCCCGCTCTACAAACCCCGCAACAGCGAATTTTCGCGGCGCAGCCGCCAGCCAGGAGTTATCCTATGAAATCGCACTCCCAGCCCATCGTATCCGACATGAAAACCTTCCTGGCCATCGTGCCGCTGGCACTGCTCTCGTTACCTGCCGTCGCGCAGGACACCGCGCAGGACCGCAAATCCATCTTGGCTATGCAGGGCGAGTACATCGTCGATTTCGCCTTCGACGAAACCGTCCTGCTCAAGCCGGGTTACGAGCGCGGGCCGGCGCAGCGCAGCGGCGGCAACGAGACCGTGATCGTGGTGGAAGACACCCCGACCAAGGTCGTGCTGCAGCACATCTTGGTCGATGAGAAGAGCGGCCACGTCACCAAGCATTGGCGCCAGGATTGGGTATACGAAGCGCCGAGCCGTTTCGAATTCAGCGCCGACCAGACCTGGCAGGTGCGCACGATTCCGGCCGACGAAACCCGCGGCGCCTGGACGCAGTGCGTGTTCGAAGTAAGCGACGCACCGCGTTATTGCGGCACCGGCCGCTGGAGCTACGACAACGGCGTCGCCACCTGGACCAGCGACCAGACCTGGCGCCCGTTGCCGCGCCGCGAATACACCAAGCGCAGCGACTACAACGCGGTGTCGGCGATCAACCGCCACACCTTGACGCCGGGCGGCTGGACGCACGAGCAGTTCAACACCAAGGTGCTGCGCAATCCGGAAGGCACGCAGGTGGAACTGGCGCGCGAATTCGGCTTCAACGATTACCAGAAGACGACCGAAGTCGATTTCAAACCCGCGTACAAATATTGGGAAGCGACCAAAAACTACTGGGCCCGCGTGCGCTCGCGCTGGGACGGCTTCCTGGGCAAACCGCCGGGCGTGCACCTGAAGACCAAGATCGACGGCATGGCGATGATCATCCCCTTGTTCGAACAGGCGGAGTCGTTGGAGCAGGGCAAGCAGGTTTCCGACAAGCAGATCGACGAAGTGTTCGCGAAATGGGTGGAGCCGGCGGCACCGGAAGCCGTCGCCAAGCGCTGACTTGGTCCGAATCGAACGCGATACCGATACCGGTATCGCGATTCGATCCGGAAGGAATGCCGTCTACGTCGCATGCAGGATCTAAGGATCAAATCTCTTCACAATTTGGATATCGCAAATACTCATTTGAAGTTCTTCGTCTTCGCGACAGTTCGCAAGCACTTCGCAATACATGTAGTCGCCCTCCCATTTGCAGGCTCGAGGTTGCATCTCCGATTGTTGACTGTGTCTGTTGACGCGCGTGTTGTCTTCTGCGTCGATTCCGGCGCTTGCGCTGCCTACGGCTGAAAGGGTTAAGAAGCTGGTGAGCAGCCCTGCTGTCACGTAGTTTTCCATGGGTTTCCCTTGAGTTGAATATTTCTAGGCTTGGCACTATGCCAAGGATGAAGTTGCATCGCCCACCAATGCCGCCGGGCTCGTATAAGCCGGAATAAGGGGCGGATACCGGCCATGCGGCAAGAGAAGTTTGGTCAATCGATTCTCCGACTGTGAAGGCGCGCATCACGGCGATAGCGAGATCGGAGATTCGCAGCGCTGTTCGTGGGAGCGGCTTCAGCCGCGAGCTCTACCGGGCTGTACCGTCCTGCAAAGCTCGCGGCTGAAGCCGCTCCCATAAGGTCAAGAGCCCGCTGCTGAAGTCGCTCCTACAAAAAGCCGCCCGAAAAAAAGCCCGGGCTTGGCGGCCCGGGCGAGGGGGTTTGTCAGAATGAGGGCTCAGCGTGTGTCGACTTCGACCTCTTCGATGACCGTAGGTTCCGTATCGTCGGAACTCCACGAATACGAACTCGTCTTGCCGTTTTCGTCGACGAAGACGTAACTCACTTCTCCGGTAGCGCTCACCCACGACGGCGGCTCAGGCGGAGCTGGCGGCGCCGGCGGTGCCGGCACACCCGCCGCGGGCGGCGCCGGCGGCGGTGCGGGCGGTGCGGGTGGAGCCGGGGCCCGGGGCGGCTTGGGCGCTTTCGGCGGCGCGGGCGGCGCCGGGGGCACCGGCGGGAACGCCATCAGCTGCGGCACCTTGATCTGCGTGCTGGCGGTTTTGCGGTCGCGCAGATAAGCGATCGCGGCGGTCGCGTTGGCGGGTTTGCCGCGCAGCACGTCCATCGCTTCGCGCGGGCTGTTGACGGTCTTGCCGTCGATTTTCTGGATCACGTCGCCGGCCTGCAGGCCGCTCAACTCTCCGTTCGACAGCACCAGCACGCCCTTGTCGGTGCCGAAATAACGGCCGAGCTGCGGATCGACCGAAGCCAGGTTCAGGCCGTTCCAACGGAACGCCGAGAGCATCATCGGCGCTTTGCAGTCCTTGCCTTTGCATGCGGGCGAGATGCGACGCAGCTCTTCGCGGATTTCCGGCGTGATGCCCGGCGGAGGATCGAAATCCATCCCCTCGAAGTCGAAATCGAAGTCGTAGTCGTAATCCAGATCCGCGGTCTTGATCTTGACGTTTTTGACGACCTCGTTGATGTGATCGGCATCGATGACCACATTGCGCATGACCGTGCCCGGTTCGCCGTCGTCGAATACGAGGGTGTAGGCGCCGCTGACTTGCGGCGTGACGTTGACCACCGCATTGCGGCCGCCGCGCTGATAACCCAGCTTGGCCGCCGATTTGTCGTCCAGCTTGTCGAGCAACTGGCGGCTATTGCGCAAACGCAGCTCGCTGGTGTTGCCCAGCACCTGCACGCCGTTGACGCTGACGATGCGGTCGCCCGCCTGCAACCCGGCCTTGGCGGCGGCGCTGTCGGGCGTGACGCCGGCGATGCGCACGCCTGCCTGGCCGTCCGGCGCGAGCAATACGCCGATCACCGGCTTGCGCGTCCTGATTCTTTCGATCTGGGCGCGGTGCCTCTGCACTTCGGCGGAATTCTGCGAGAGTTCGGCGACGCGCTTGGCCGCCCGCGCGAGTTCGGCGCGCGCTTCGGCGAGTTCCTTCGCGTTGGCGGCTTCGCGCTTGGCCGATGTCTGCGCGCAGACGCCGCCGGTCGCCAAGACCAGCGCCGCGGCGAGTAAGGTGGTGCGATAGGCGAAAACTTTCATGGACAACCCCTGTGCGAGAGTTCTGATTCAGTCGACGCGCGCGATAGCGCCGTCGTAACGTTCGCCGTTGGCGGCCAGCCAGCGGCGGTTGCTTTCGAAGCTGGTGAGCGAGCGCAGCGCTTCGATGCGGCTGCGCCACAGCAACAGCTGGCGTTCGGGCGACAGCCCCGGCTGCATCAGCGCCGAATCGATAGCGGCGACGCGCGCATCGAGTTCGCCGGACATCGCCGCGGCGGCGGCGCTGGAGACGCGGTCGTCGCGCGCGACCTGCAGCAGCGATTCAAGCTGCGCCGATTCGGCATACAACTGATCGAGCGTGGCGGGCTTGGGCTGCGACGGCGAAGTCGATGCAATCGGAGCGGTGCCTGCCGGATCCGCGCCCGGCAGATCGCGCGAGTGATACAGCTTGAGAGGCAACGCGACCGCAACCACCAGCGCCGCCGCGGCCGCGAAACGCAGCGTCCACTGCGGCCGGCGCCGCGCCTGCAGGCGCGCGCTCACGCGCGACCAGCCGTCGGCCGGCGCCTGTTCCAGCGGCAACGCCGAGAACGCGTCGTGCCAGCTGTCGGGAACCGCACCGCGTTGCGAGTAGGCATCAGGCATGGATGGCGCCCTCCACGGTGGACGGTTCGGCTTGGAGCAGCGCGCGCAAGCGGCGGGTGCCGCGCGCGAGCTGAGATTTGGAGAAGCTGGGGGTGCGTTGCATCAGGTTTCCGATTTCTTCGTGGGTGTAGCCTTCGGCGTGGTACAGCCACAGCACGCTGCGGGTGGCCACCGGCAGCGTGGCCAGCGCGCGCTGCAGTTGCGCGGCGTCGGCGGCTGCCGGCGGCAGCGGGCCCTGGTCCTCGGCGAACTCGCCGGTGAGCTCGTCGGAAATCTCGTGGGCCAGCTTGCGGCCGCGACGCAGCCGCATCAGCGCCTCGTTGACCGCGATCTGCCGCAGCCAGCCCCAGAACGGGCTGTCGTTGCTGCCGCGCTGTCCGCGGAAATCGGCGATTCGGTCGATCACTTTCAACATCGTCTCCTGCAATACTTCTGCGGCCTCGTCGCGGTCGCCGCCGATCCGCAGCGCCAGCGTGAACACGGGCCGCTCGAACCAGCGGTACAGCTGCTCGAACGCCGCACGGTCGCCCGCCCGCGCCCGGACGAGCAGGGCATCCGGAACGTCGATCGCGAAGCTGGACGGGCGTATCGGTTCGGGCGGCATTCCTCATCCTAGATGCGGGGCCGGGCCAAAGGGTCGCAGCCCGTCGGCCGGTCGTGGCCAGGGCCTATACTGGGGCCGTCTATAAGGAGGGGTTCCTTTATGTTCAGCGGATCGCTGCTGGCCGTCGTCCTGTTGTTCGCGGGCGTGGTCGTCCTGTTCAAGACCGTCCGGGTCGTGCCGCAGGGCTACGAATGGACGGTCGAACGTTTCGGCAAGTACACCCACACCATGACGCCGGGCCTGCACTTCCTGGTGCCGATCATGTACGGCGTCGGCCGCAAGATAAACATGATGGAACAGGTGCTGGAGGTGCCGTCGCAGGACGTGATCACCAAGGACAACGCCGTGGTGAAAGTCGACGGCATCGTCTTCTTCCAGGTGTTGGATGCGGCCAAGGCGGCTTATGAGGTAGCCACGCTGGAAATCGCCATCCTCAATCTGGTGATGACCAACATCCGCACCGCGATCGGCTCGATGGACCTGGACGAATCGCTTTCCAAGCGCGACGAGATCAACGCCAAGGTGCTGGTCGCGGTCGACCAGGCCACGCATCCGTGGGGCATCAAGGTCAACCGCATCGAGTTGAAGGACATCGCGCCGCCGCGCGACCTGGTCGAAGCGATGGCGCGGCAGATGAAAGCCGAACGCGAGAAGCGCGCCAACATCCTGGAAGCCGAAGGCTTCCGTCAGGCGGCGATCCTCAAGGCCGAAGGCGAGAAGCAATCCACCATCCTCGAAGCCGAAGGCAACCGCGAAGCCGCGTTCCGCGAAGCCGAAGCTCGCGAACGTTTGGCGATGGCCGAAGCGAAGGCGACCGAAGTGGTGTCCAACGCGATCGCCTCGGGCAACGTGCAAGCGATCAATTACTTCGTCGCGCAGAAATACATCGAGGCGTTCAAAGCCTTGGCCGAGGCGCCGAACCAGAAGTTCGTGATGATGCCGATGGAATCGGCCGGCGTGATCGGTTCGCTCGGCGGCATCGCCGAGCTGGCCAAGGAATCGCTGGCGCAGCAATCCAGCCGTGCGGTCGCGTCGACGCCGGCGCCTCGGGGAGGCTGAGCATGCGTTGGGATGTCTTCACCTGGGCGGCCGTGGCGCTGGTGCTGTTCGCCGCCGAAACGATGGCGCCGGGCGCGTTCATGCTGTGGCTGGGTTTCGCCGCGGTCGCGGTCTTCCTCGGCGTATTGCTGATTCCCGGCGTTCCGCTGTTGGCGCAGGTCGCCGCGTTCATCGTGCTCAGCTTCATTTCGATCCAGGTCTACCGCAAATGGTTCCGCGGCCGCGAACGCCAGAGCGATCAGCCCGCATTGAACCGCCGCGCCACGGCGTTGATCGGACGCGTGGTGCCGCTGGAGCGCGCGATCGTGCAAGGCCACGGCCGCGTGCAGATCGCCGATGCTTATTGGGATGTGGCCGGGCCGGATCTGCCGGCCGGCACTTCGGTGCGCGTGGTCGGCGCCGACGGCATGACCCTGCAGGTAGAAGCCGTCTAGGCTCTGTAGAGCGGAGCTTGCTACGCTGCTTTCCGGTCTCTGGAGAAAGAGCAGCGGAGCAACCTCCGCTCTACAGAGCAAAGCGGGCAGCGGTCGACGAGGTCTGGGATAATGGCGTTCTTTGCCCGGGAACGCCGCCATGACCCAGAAGACCGTCCTCAACGACGCCCACCGCGCACTCGGCGCCAAGACGGTCGACTTCGGCGGCTGGGACATGCCGCTGCATTACGGCTCGCAAGTCGAAGAGCACCACTGGGTGCGGCGCGATGCCGGCATGTTCGACGTCAGCCACATGACCGTGGTCGACCTGCGCGGCGCGCGCGTGCGCGAATTCCTGCGTTACCTGGTCGCCAACTCGGTCGACAAGCTGCAAAAGCCGGGCAAGGCCCTCTACACCTGCATGCTGAATGCGCAGGGCGGGGTGATCGACGACTTGATCGTCTATTACCTGGCCGAGGATTTCTTCCGCCTGGTGGTCAATGCCGCCACCCGCGACAAGGATCTGGCGTGGATCGCGGAGCAGGCCGCGCCGTTCTCGGTCGAAGTCGCCGAACGCCCCGAACTGGCGATGATCGCGGTGCAGGGCCCGACCGCACGCGAGCGCGTGATCGGCCTGCTGTCGCCCGATACCGCAGCGGCTGCGAAAAAGATCGGCAAGTTCGTCGCCACCGAAGCGGTCACGAACGACGGCGTGCCGCTGTTCGTCGCCCGCACCGGCTACACCGGCGAGGACGGCTTCGAGATCGTCGTACCGCAGGACCAGGCCGTCGCCTTGTGGAATGCGTTGCTCGGCGCCGGCGTCAAGCCCGCAGGCCTGGGCGCGCGCGACACGCTGCGTCTGGAGGCGGGCATGAATCTGTACGGACAGGACATGGACGACGCCGTGTCGCCCTACGAAGCGGCCCTGGCGTGGACCGTCGCGCTGGACGCCGATGCCGACCAGAAACCGCGCGACTTCATCGGCCGCGGCGTGCTGGAGAAGCAGAAGGCGGCCGGCGCGCCGCGGCAGATGATCGGCGTGGTGATGGACGAAAAGGGCGTGCTGCGCCACGGCCAGAAAGTGCTGACCGCGAATGGCGATGGCGAGATCCTGTCGGGCACGTTCTCGCCGACGCTGGGCAAAGCGATCGCGTTCGCGCGCGTGCCGGCCGGCGAGCCGGGCGAAGTGCGCGTCGACATCCGCGGCCGCGAAGTGCCGGTACGCGTGGTCAAGTTCCCGTTCGTGCGCGACGGCAAGCCGCAAGAAGGCATCTGACGGCGCCGGCGCCATGGTCGCAGTCGACTATTATTTCAGCCTGCTGTCGCCGTACGCGTATCTCGGCCATGCCGCCGTGCTGGCGATGGCGCGCGACACCGGCGTCGCGTTGGTCTACCGTCCGGTGCGCATCTTCGAATTGTTCGCAGCCAACGGCGGCCTGCCGCTGGGCCAGCGTGCGCCCGCGCGGCAGCGATACCGCCTGCTCGAATTGCAACGCTGGCGCGCGCAGCGCGGCCTGCCGTTGAATCTGCAGCCGCGTCACTTTCCGGTCGATCCGTCGCTGGCCGACCGCGCGGCGATCGCATTGGCCGATGGCGGCGCCGATCCATCGCGTTACATCGATGGCGGCTTCCGGGCGGTCTGGGCCGAAGACCGCGACATCGCCGATCGCGACGTGGTCGCCGATCTGTTGCGCGACGCCGGTCACGATGCGCGCGCCGTGCTCGCCGCCGCCGACGGCGAAGCGGCCGCATCGAGTTACCAGGCCAATACCGCTGCCGCGATCGCCGCCGACCTGCCCGGTTTGCCGGGCTACGTCCATCAGGGCGAAGCGTTCTGGGGGCAGGACCGGATCGAGCAACTGCGCGATGCCATCGTCGGCCGGCGCGCGCCCTACATTTCCGACTGACCGTCGTTTTTCGTGTGGCGACGGCCGATTCCTTCGCTAAACTAAAGCCCCAACCGACCCCGACCGAATCTTCCGGTTAACAGCACCACGGAGCCACCGATGAGCGAGATCCCCGGCGATCTGAAATTCCTGAAGTCCCACGAGTGGGCCCGCGTCGAAGGCGACGGCAAGATCACGGTCGGCATTTCCGACCATGCGCAAGGCTTGCTCGGCGATCTGGTCTACGTGGAATTGCCCAACGTCGGCGACCGCGTCGAAGCCGGCACCGCATGCGCGGTGGTCGAATCGGTGAAGGCCGCATCCGACGTCTACACGCCGGTGACGGGCAAGGTGGTGGAGGTCAACAACGCGTTGTCCGACAAACCCGAGACGATCAACGAGGACGCTTACGGCGACGGCTGGATCTTCGTCATCGAAGCCGAGGAACCGGACCAGCTCAACGAGTTGCTCGGCCCCGACGACTACGCCGAGCTGCTCGAAGAAGACGACCACTAGGCGCTCGCCGGTCCGGACGCGCAACGTCCGCGACCCGCGCGAACAGACCGGACCCGCAGCGGCGACGCTGCGGGTTTTTCTTTTTTCGGAACTCCGAACGGTGCGCGCGGACCGGAAAAAGTTCGCGCAATTTCGCGCAAATCGACTTGTGCGAGGCAAAAATTCGGCCCGCCGCGAAAATTTTTTTAGGGGTGCGCAGGAAGGGTTGCGGCGGTTGCGCGAAGCGTTCGGCGCGATCGCCGCCTATGCGCCGCGCAACGCGCGCGATCGCGGCGCGCGCGAAGCAGAGCACTTAAAACAAAGCATTTTTGTTACAAGCGATCCGCAAGCGGCGGATCGACGCCGCTGAAAACGCAATCGTGCGGCGCCCGATCGGCGCTGCGAGCGGGCGAGCGGGCGGGCCGGGGAGGCGAAAAAAATTACGCCGGGGGTGTTGACAGTGGAAAAAACCGTGATTAGGTTTCGCCCAGCAGACGTTGCCTGCCGAAGCGAGTGAGTCGAATTAAATCGAAAACACGAAGCAAAACACAGTGCTCCGCCCGGACGTTCTATACGGTGGACTCAGGCTTCGTCTCCCCGCGAAAACGTATTGCACCCGATCACGACACCCGCGCCGCTCGCCGCGCCGCGGGTGTTTTTGCGTCAGGCGGAACCTTCCGCCGGGGCTCGCATGTAGCGATGCGGGCTCTTAACAAATCCGTCCCGTTGCGCCTGGCGCAGCGGCGGTTGGTCGCGGGTCCGACTCCCGCGATGTTGTTGTCCCTGGGCAGTTGTATCCGATAGTCCACTGACGAGGAGCCATCCCATGGCTATGAAGAAAGCTGCTAAGAAACGCCCCGCCAAGAAGGCGGCCAAGAAATCCGCTAAGAAAGCTGCGAAGAAGACCGTCCGCAAGGCCGCTAAGAAAGTAGCCCGCAAGCCGGCTAAGAAAGCTGCCAAGAAGACGGCCAAGAAGGCTGCCAAGCGTAAGCCGGCTAAAAAGGCTGCCAAGAAGGCCGCTAAGCGCCGTCCAGCCAAAAAGGCCGCGAAGAAGGCCACTAAGAAGGCTACTAAGAAGCGCGCCAAGAAGGCCGCTAAGAAGAAGCCGGCTAAGAAGGCTGCCAAGAAGGCCAAGCGCAAGCCGGCCCGTCGCGCGAAGAAGAAGGCGTCTCCGGCCACCATGCCGGCTATGCCTGCTCCGATGATCTAAAGCTAGACCATAAGAAAAACCCGATTAGCCGTAATACAGACTCTCCTCCGCGCCCAGGCGGGGGAGAGTTTTTTATTGGGCGATCGCCTTTGTGGGAGCGGCTTCGGAGGTGGAGGAATCCGCGCCCGCCGTCGTCGGGCGGCTGGCCACCATCGTGTCGGGGCGCTGCGGACCCATGTCGATCCACGCCACGGCCGGCAGGCCGATCGCGCGGTCGAGGATGGTCGGCAGCAGGCCCGAGGGCAGCGAGCTTTCGCTGTTCCACAGGATCGCGATGCCCAGGTCGCGCTCGGGTACCAGCGCCATCATGCCGCGGTAGCCCTGCACGGCGCCGCCATGGAAGACGACCTGATGGCCGGCGTAGTCGTATACGCGCCAACCCAGCGCATAGCCGGCCGAGAACACGCGCTCGCGGCGCCAGGGCGAACCGCGCAGTTCGCTCGGCGTGTCGATCAGCGGCGCATGCAGCGTCGCCAGCAGCGGTGCCGGCAGCACGTCGGGGCGATGCCCGGTCTGCGCGATCAGCCACTGCGCCATGTCGCTGATGCTGGCGTTGACGCCGGCCGCCGGCGGCACCCGGTAATAAGTCGGCTTGGGCATCAGCGATACCCAGCCGCCGCGCGCACGCACGTGCGGCCGCGCCCAGCGCGCGCTGGCCTCGATGCCTTCCAGGCCGTAGCTGGCGTCGTTCATACCCAGCGGCTTGAAGATCCGGCTCTGCACGGTCTCGCTGTAGAAGTTGCCGGTAGCGGCGAACACGATGTCGCCGATCGTGCTGAAGGCGACGTTCTGGTAGGCGTAGCAATCGCCCGGCGCGCACTTCATCGGCGCATAAGCCAGCTTCTGCAGCAGGGTGCGGTAATCGGCGTCGCGCTCGATATCGCGGTCGTAAGCGTTATGGGTCAAGCCGACGCGATGGCTGAGGATGTCGGCCACCGTCAGCTGCTGCGCCGCGTTGGGATCGGCCAGCCGGAACTCGGGCATGTAATCGATCAGCTTGCTGTCCCAGCGCAGCGCGCCCTCGGAGACCAGCATGCCGGTGATAGTCCCAGCGAAAGATTTGGACAACGACGCCAGCCGGAACACGGTATGCGCGTCGACCGGCTCGGCCGCGCGCACATCGGTGATGCCGTAACCGCGTGCGGACAGCACGCGGCCGTTCTGGACGATGGCCAGGGCCAGGCCGGGCACGCGTTGGTTGGCGACCAGCTCCTGGGCGATGGCCTCGAACTGCTGCACGTCGAAGCCCGGCGCCAGCGGCACGGCCGGCATCTGCGACACGGGGGCGGCGAAGGCCGGTTGCGTGGTCTGCGAACCGACCGATAAGGTCGTGGCCTGCGGCTGCTGCGCGCCTTGCGCGGCGCCGTTCCAGCGCAGCGGCGTCTGGGCTCCGGAGGTCAACGCCAACGGCAACAGCAGTCCCACCAAACCCATCCGCCAGTGGCGTCGATGCGGACGGATGCGGTTGCCTTTCATCGGAGGTCTCCCCTGCGTATGCTGCGGCTTCAGCCGTCTTCTGCCGGATACTAATCGGTATTAAACGGACTTTGCATGAACAAGGGGAACTTTGATGCTTACTCTGTTGATCCTGCTGGTAATTGTGGTGGTGTTGGCATTCTGGGCGGTAGGCATCTACAACGGCCTGGTGACGGCCCGGAACGCGTTCAAAAACGCCTTCGCCCAGATCGACGTGCAGTTGCAGCGCCGCTTCGACCTGATCCCGAACCTGGTCGAGACCGCCAAGGGTTATCTGACCCACGAACGCGAGACGCTGGAAGCCGTGATCGCCGCGCGCGGCGCCGCGGTCTCCGGCCTGGCGGCCGCCAAGGCCAGCCCCGGAGATCCGGCCGCGATGGCCGAACTGGCCAATACCCAGGGCGTACTGAACAACGCATTGGGCCGGCTGCTGGCGGTGTCCGAGGCCTACCCGGACCTGAAAGCCAACCAGAACATGATGCAGCTCACCGAAGAGCTGACGAGCACCGAGAACAAGGTCGCGTTCGCGCGCCAGGCGTTCAACGACTCGGTCATGGCCTACAACAACAAGCGCGAAGTGTTCCCCTCCAGCGTCGTCGCCGGCATGTTCAATTTCGCGCCCGCCGCCCTGCTGGAGATTCCGGAAGACAAGCAGGCCGAAGTGCGCGCGGCGCCGAAGGTGCAGTTCTGACGTTACGTGCTCAAAGCCCCTCTCCCCTCGGGAGAGGGGTTGGGGTGAGGGTGCGGCGGAGTGACGACGCAACACGATCGCCGTAGCTTCGCCGAACCCTCATCCGCCCTCCGGGCACCTTCTCCCGCCGGGAAAAGAGAAGAGCAGAGCAGGAGCATCGCATCCGATGAATTTCTTCGAACGCCAGGCCGCGGCACGGCGCACCTCCACGCGCCTGATCGTGCTGTTCTCGCTGGCCGTGATAGGCATCGTGCTGGCGGTGGACCTGGCGATGTTCGTCGTATTCGGCGGCGGCGCCGGAGGATTGGCGCTGACGACGCTCGTCACGCTGGCCATCATCGGTTTCGGTTCGCTGTACCGCATCGCCTCGTTGCGCGGCGGCGGCGAGCCGGTGGCGCTGCAGTTCGGCGGCGTGCCGGTGCCCGAAAGCGCCACCGATACCAAACTGCGCCGCTTGCGCAACGTGGTCGAAGAGATCGCGATCGCTTCGGGCGTGCCGGTGCCCAAGATTTACGTGCTCGAGCACGAAGCGGGAATCAACGCGTTCGCCGCCGGCTATTCGCCTTCCGATGCCGTGATCGCGGTGACTCGCGGCGCGCTCGAGCAGCTCAACCGCGACGAGCTGCAAGGCGTGATCGCGCACGAGTTCAGCCATGTGCTCAACGGCGACATGCGGCTCAATATCCGCTTGATCGGCGTGTTGTTCGGGATCCTGATGCTGGGCCTGATCGGCCGCAAGATCCTGCAGCACGGCGGCGGCAGCCGCGGCCGCGGCGCTGGTGCGGTGCTGATCGCTGCGCTGGTGGCGCTGGCGGTCGGTTACATCGGCCTGTTCTTCGGCCGCATGATCAAGGCCGGCGTCAGCCGTACCCGCGAGTCGTTGGCCGATGCGTCGGCGGTGCAGTTCACCCGCCAGACCTCGGGATTGGCCGGCGCGTTGAAGAAGATCGCCGCCAGCGAAGGCGGCTCCGCGCTCAGCCAGCGCGGCGATGCGGAGGAAGTCAGCCATATGCTGTTCGGCGACGGCGTCGGCTTTTCCGGCCTGTTCGCCACGCATCCGCCGCTGCTGCAGCGGATCCAGGCGCTGGAGCCGTCGTTCCGCGCCGACGATCTCGAACAACTGCGTCGGCGCTACCGCGCGACGCCGCCGAGCGCGTCGGACGAAACGCCGACGGGCCGCACCGCAGCCGAACGCCATCCGTCGATTCCAAATCCGATTCCCATTCCAGCGATTGTGCTGCCCGCAGCGGCTGCGCAGTTGAACCTCACGCCGCCGATGGTCGCCGCGCAGGTCGCCCAGCCATCGCCGGACGATTACCGGCGCGCCGACAGCATCGCCGCTTCGATTCCCGACGACTTGCGCGAATTGGCCAAACAGCGCGATGCGGTGATCCCGCTGCTGCTCGGCTTGTTGCTCGACACCGAGCCGCAGGTGAAAGCCAAGCAGCGCACCGAGATCCAGGCGCGGCTGGGCGCGGACGCGGCGACCGCCGCCGACCGGCTGAAAGTCGAGCGGCTCGATCCGCTGCATCCGATGCTGCGCCTGCCGCTGGCGGCGGTGGCCTTCCCGGTACTGCGCCTGCGGCCGCGGCCGGAACTCGATGCGTTCATGGACACCGTGCACGCCGTGGTCAACACCGACGGCCGGGTATCGCTATTCGAATACTGCCTGGGCCGGTTGCTGGAAGTGCAGGTGCGCGAATCGCTGGATCCGTCGCGTTATGCGCGTTTCGGCCGGCGCAAGACCGGCAATGTGAAACAAGAGTTCGCCACCTTGCTGTCGGTCGTCGCACAAGCCGGACACGAAGATGCCGCCGCGGCGCAGCGCGCTTATCTGGCCGGCATGCAGCGCGTGCTGCCGCGCGATCATGTGCCTTACGCACCGCCGTCGGAGGGCGTGCTCGCGCTCGATGCGGCATGGGAGCCGCTGGACGCGCTCGACCCGCTGGCCAAACAGGTGATGGTGGAAGCGATCACCGCCGCGGTCAGCCACGATGGCCGCGTCACCGTCGCGGAGGCGGAGCTGCTGCGTACCATCTGCGGCGCGTTGCATTGTCCGCTGCCGCCGATGCTCGAACGCAGCTGAACTTTGTAGAGTCGAGCTTGCTCGACTGCTTTTTTTTGTCGTGACCAGAAGAGCAGTCGAGCAAGCTCGACTCTACAAAAACTAGGCGGAGATCGCGGCCAGTCTGAGCAACGCGGCATCCTCGCTGCGCAATTCCCGCTCGCTGCCGACCAGGTGCATCTCGTTCGAGCACACCCGCCGCTTGAGCCTGTGCACCTGCACCCGCGAGCGGTAAGCGCGGCCCAGCGCCGAATCCAGAGGCACCACCGACCAGCCGCGGCCGTTGGCGACGCTCTCCAGCGCTTCCTCGAGTTCTTCGAAATGATCGGTCCGGTTCCAGGGCTGCGGCAGCGGGATGCCGTTGGCCTCGAACCAGCGGAAGAAGACATATTCGAATTCTTCGTAGGTAACGAAAGGCAGGGCCGGGATGTCGCCGGGCGGAGGCGCGCCACGCCGCGATTTCGGTCCGACCAGCGCCAATTCCTCCTCGCCCAACAGCATCGACGCGATGCCGTCGGTGACCAGCGGCCGATAGCTCACCCCGAGCGATACGCGTCCGGTTTCCAACAACGTCTGCACGCCGCTGGCGGTGCGGAACAGCACTTCGACCGGCCGGTCCCGCGGCAGCAGCTGCAGCAGGCGCGGCACCAGGCGATAGCGTCCGAATCCGGATACGCAGGCGATGCGCAGCGGTTCCAGGCCGTCGGCCTCGCCGATGCTTTCCCAAGCGTGCTGCAAGTCCAGATAAGCGCGCTCGATCGATGCGGCCAACGCGCGGCCGCGCGGCGTGAGCGCGAGCCGGCGCCCCGATTTGCGGAACAATTTCGCGCCGAGCAGGCGTTCGAGTTGCTGCAGGTCGTAGGTGACGGCGGAAGGCGATTTGTGCAGCTCGCGCGCCGCCGCGATCACGCCGCCGCTGGCCACCACGGTGCGGAACACGGACAGGCGCTTGAAGTCGGGCTGCATGCTTTCATTCTAGGGCTTCGAACGTAACTGCGGGCATTTGAAATAGTCCTCGCGGCCTGTCTTGGCTAGGCTGTCCCGATCCGAACAAGAGTCCGTTTCCATGAAACGCTTGATCCTTGCGTTGGCCGCGTTTGCGGCCCTGTCGGCGAATGCGCAGACCACCCGCGACAGCGGCGACGCCGCGCATCTGTACGGCTATTTCGCCAAGCCCGGCATGGGAGCCCAGTTGGACGAGGGCTATCGCACGCACCTGCGCTGGCATAAGGCCAGGCGCGATCCGCTGGTCTGGTACGGCTGGTACGTGGGGCACGGCGATCGCGTGGGCATGTTCATCGACGGCAGCTTCGGCGCGCCGTTCGCCGCCTTCGATAAGCGCGTCGATCCTGCCGGCGACGGCGCCGATGCGCAGAAGAATTTTTCGCCCTACGCGCAGACCGCGTTCCGCGCCAGCTATCGCTTGCGGCGTGAATTGAGTACGGGGTTTCCGCTGGAGCAGTGGAAGCCGTCGAAGAGCGTGCAGGTGTTCCATTACAGCGTGCGTCCCGGCACTGCCGCCCGCTTCGAAAGGGCCGTGCGCGCGGCCCGCGAGTCGCTGTTGCGCCAGGCCGATGCGCCATCGCATACCTGGTACGAGTTGATCGTGGGCGGCGAAACGCCCGGCTACATGCTGATGGTCGCGCGCGACGGTTGGGCGGGTTACGGCGCGCGTGGCGAGAGTCTGGAATGGCTGGTCGCTGGTGTTCCGGATACGGCCCGCAGGCAGGGTTTACTGGAAGATCTGGCCGCTTCCGTCGCTGAAGCGAAAGTCGAAACCTGGGATTACCGAGAGGATCTGAGCCTCATACCGGAATCCTGATTTTTTGTTTTTCTGTCATCCCGAGCGCAGCGAGGGACCTGCTTTCAGGGATCGGGTGAGTAGATCCCTCGCTCCGCTCGGGATGACAGCTAAAAGAGAGGCATCAGCGATTGCGGATCAAATCGGCTGCGCGCTCGGCGATCATGATCGTCGGCGCATTGGTATTGCCGCCGATCAGCGACGGCATTACCGAGGCATCCACCACGCGCAAACCATCGACGCCGCGCACGCGCAACTGCGGATCGACGACCGACGCGTCGTCGCTGCCCATGCGGCAGGTGCCGATCGGATGGTAGACCGTTTCGGCCTTGGCGCGGACGAATTCGGCCAGTTCGGCGTCGGACAAATCGCTGCGCTCGGGGAAGATCGGCGCGCCGCGGTAAGGATCGAACGCTTTCTGCGCGAACACCTCGCGCGAGATCTTCGCGCATTCCACCATCATCTTCAGGTCGAAGCCGTCCGCATCGCTGAGGTAATTGGCCTCGATGCGCGCCTTGGCCGCGGGGTCTGCGCCGTTCAATCGGATACGGCCGCGGCTGCGAGGCCGCAGGAAGCAGGCGTGCAGGGTGTAGCCGTCGCCTTTCAAACGTTTCCTGCCGTGGTCGTCGAGCATCGCCGGCACGAAATGGAGCTGCACATCGGCGCGCTCGTCCGGCGCGTATTGCGAGCGCACGAAGCCGCCGGCTTCGGCGATATTGCTGCTGCCCGGCCCGCGATGGCCGCGCAGGTAGTAGTTGAAGGCGATGGTGGCGTCGCTGACGCGGTCGTAGCTGACGCCCTGCGTGCAGTGCTGCAGGGTGCAGATATCCAGATGGTCCTGCAGGTTCTGGCCGACGCCCGGGGCATCGACCGCCACATCGATCCCGTTCTCGCGCAATTCCGCAGCCGGACCGATGCCCGACAGCATCAGCAGCTGCGGAGAGTTGATCGCTCCGCCCGATAGCAGTACTTCGCGTTCGGCGCGCGCGAGCATTTGCTTGCTGCCGTGCGCGTAGGCGACGCCTATTGCGCGGCCGTTCTCGATCACGATGCGCTGCGCCAACGCACCGGTATGCACGCTCAGGTTGGGGCGCGGCTTGGCGGGGTCGAGATAGGCGACCGCGGACGAACAGCGCGCGCCGCCGCGTTGCGTGACCTGGTACAAGCCCACGCCTTGCTGCCCGGGCCCGTTGAAATCGGCATTGCCGGCGAAACCCGCTTGTTGGCCGGCGGCGATGAAGGCGTGCGACAACGGATTCGTGTAGCGCAGGTCGGACACCGTCAGCGGACCGTCTCCGCCATGCAGCGCATCGCCGCCGCGGCTATTGCCCTCGCTGCGCTTGAAATAAGGCAGCGCCGAAGCCCAATCCCAACCGGTCGCGCCTTGCGCGGCCCAATCGTCGTAGTCGCCGGGCACGCCGCGGATGTAGCACATCGCATTGATCGAACTCGATCCGCCCAGCACCTTGCCGCGCGGCCACCACAGCATGCGGTGGTTGAGCTGCGGCTCGGGCGCGGTGTCGTAATTCCAGTTGACGCCTTTCTGGCCCACGAGCTTGGCCAGTCCGGCCGGCATGTGGATGAACGGGTGCCAGTCGCGAGGGCCGGCTTCCAGCAACAGCATCTTGACGGCGGGGTCTTCGGACAGCCGGTTGGCCAATACGCAGCCGGCCGAACCCGCGCCGATGATGATGTAGTCGTACGTCGCGGAAGAATCGGGCATCGGCGGAAGGTAGGTGGCGAAGTTAGAGCATATGCTCGGCGCAGTCGTCGATTGTGGCGGTAGCGCGTCGCGCGGGCATCGGCTAACGTGCCGCGAACCCGCAGGAGGCCGCGCGCGCCGCCCGTGAACAGCCCCGCCTCTCCCCCCCACATGTCCCGTTTCCGCGCCGCGCTGGCCGACTCGCCGCCGCTGTGGTGGGCGCTGCTGTATTTCTTCTGCCTGCTCACCGGCTACTACATCCTGCGTCCCGTGCGCGAAGCGATGGGCGCGTCCCGCGACGCAGCCACGGTATTCCCGCAATGGATGATCGACTGGTTCGGCGCGCACGGCATCTCGCTGCAAGACTTCATGCTGCAGGCGCTGTTCACCGGCACTTTCGTGATCATGCTTCTGTTGCAGCCGGTGTACGGCGCGCTTGTGAGCCGTTACCCGCGGCGGGTGTTTCTGCCCGTGGTATACGGGTTCTTCATCGCCTGCCTGATCGGTTTCTACTTCGCTTTCCGCTTCGAGCTGCCTGGGCGCGGCCTGCTGTTCTTCATCTGGTTGACGGTGTTCAACCTTTTCGCGGTGGCCGTGTTTTGGAGCTTCATGGCCGACGTGTTCAACAACGACGAGGCCAAGCGCGTGTACGGCTATATCGGTGCGGGCGGCACGCTGGGCGCCTTTCTCGGTCCGATCCTGACCCGCGCGCTGGTCGAACGAGTCGGCATCGCCAATCTGCTGGTGGTATCGGCGTTGCTGCTGAGCATGTGCATCGTCTGCATCCTGCGGTTGCGGCTGTGGGCGGTCGCGCGCGAACGCGAACGCGGCCGGAAGAGCGGCGAGGTGCCGATGGGCGGCCATGTACTGGCCGGTTTGAAGCTGATCGCGCGCGAACCGTTGCTGCGCGCGCTGGCGATGCTGACTTTCTTCGGCGTCGGCGTCGGCACTTTGCTCTACAACGAACAGGCGGCCATCGCCAGGAAGTTCTACGACAGCGCCGAAGCGAGCACGGCCTTCTACTCGGGCATAGACCTGGCGGTGAACGGATTGACGTTGGTGATCCAGTTGGTGCTGACCCGATTCCTGTTGTCGCGTTACGGCATCGGACCGGTGCTGCTGATTCCCGCGCTGGCCATCCTGTTCGGTTTCTGCGTCCTGGCCGCTTCGCCGTTGCCGATGCTGGTGGCGGTGGTGCAGGTGGTGACGCGGGCCGGCGAATTCTCGCTGGCCAAGCCGGCGCGCGAAACCATCTATACGCGTGTGGCCCGCGAATGGCGTTACAAGGCGGCCACCGCCATCGATACGGTGATATACCGAGGCGGCGATGTCAGCTTCGCGTGGGTGCACAAAGCGCTGTCGGCGTTCGGTTCGAGCGTCGTATTCCTGGCCGGCGTCGGCGTCGCGCTGGGCATGACCTTCGGCGCTTGGCGCGTGATCCGGGCGCAGCGCGCGCTGCCGGACGACAGGCCCGAAGGCGGCGGTGGCTCCGCGTCATGACGGCTCTTTTACGGGGAGCGATCGCCGTACTGTTGCTGCAGGCGTGCGCCGGCGTCTATGCGCAGGGCGCGAGCGTAGAACCGCAACTGATCGTCGAAGAATCCACCGTCTACTACCCGGTGAGCGGACGCAATCGCGAAGAGCTGATGCGTTCGCTGCGCGTTCCGGATTCGGGACAGATATCGCATCGCGCGCACGGGCTGACGCGATCCGATTTCGCGGTGGAAAGCGAATTCATGCAAGGCAACGGCGTCTGCATCGTGCGCCAGCTCAAGATACGGTTGACGGTGCGGATCGATCTGCCGCGCTGGGAGCGCGCCACGCCGGTGCCGCCCCATCTGCAGGCTGACTGGAAAGAGATCAGCGAACGCACCACCCGCCACGAAGCGCGGCACCGGCAGCATGCGCTGGACGCCGCCGAGGATCTCCGCCAGACTTTGCTGCGCCGACCCAGCGACGCCTTGTGCACCGATCTCGCCAAGGCGATGCGCCGCGAAACCAGCCGTATCCGCGCCCGCTGGCAGCTGCGCGACAATCTGCTCGATCAGAACGACGTGCTGCGCCTGCCGGCGCGGCGGACGCGTTGATCGGTCCGGTAGTACGATCGCGGTTTCCGATGCTCACAGGTGGTGCCATGTCGTCGATCGCGCAACTGCTCACCGCTCTGGTCGCGCTGCTGCACGTGTATTTTCTGGTGTTGGAAATGTTTTTGTGGACCAAGCCGCTGGGGCTCAAGGTCTTCGGCCAATCGCGGGAAAAGGCGGAGCAGTCGAAGGTGCTGGCCGCCAATCAAGGGCTGTACAACGGATTTCTGGCCGCAGGCCTGATTTACGGACTGGCTACCGGATCGCGCGAGTTCTGTCTGTTCTTCCTGGCGTGCGTGTTCGTCGCCGGCATTTACGGCGCGGCGACGGTCAGCCGCAAGATTTTGTATGTGCAGGCGCTGCCGGCGTTGTTAGCGATCGCCGCTTGGCTGCTCTGATTATCCGTGGGAGCGGTCTTGTGGGAGCGGCTTTAGCCGCGAGCTTTCCCCAGCTCAGAAAAGCTAGATCAAAAGCTCGCGGCTAAAGCCGCTCCCACAAACGACTAACGAGACGGCCGCGGCGACACCCACATTAAAATGCGCGCGCGGAACACGGTCTCGTCGTCCGGATCGGTGACGGTCACATGCACGGGCAGTTCGTAGCCTTCGGCGGATTCGACGATCCTCTGTCCCGGCAGCGCGGTGGCGCACATCGTGCCGGCCGCTTTCTTCACGTATTCCACGGTCATGCCTTTGGGGATCCAGCGCATCGACGGCGGCAGGCTGGCGTCGGTCATCAAGCCAGCGCTCAGTTCGGCGATATTGCATAGCGCGATCGCATGCACCGTGCCGAGGTGGTTGGTGACGCGGCGGCGGTGCCTGAAGGTGGCCACGCAGCGGTTGGGTTCCAAGGTCTGGATGAGCGGCGAGATGCTGGCGAAGTAGGGCGCTTTGAAGCAGACCGCACGCGTGAACAGCCAATGGCCGGCGGGCCAGCGGATGATGCGGCGGTAGAGCGAAAGCAACGAATTGGCCACGGATCGTCCCTTTGTTCGATCGACCTTTGGTATTGCTTTTGCGGGAGGGGCTTCAGCCCCGACGCTTAATCGAAAGCGTCGGGGCTGAAGCCCCTCCCACAACATGCCGGGCTTAAGCAGCAGCGCGCGACGTTTGCGCTTGGCGCTCGCTTCGATAGCCGGCCGAGCGCAGCTCTTCCGGATCGAAGTCGTCGACCATGATCGTATCCAGCGTGATCCTGCGCAGCTCTTCCAACTGCGTGCGCTCGTCCGCCGTGATCCACCCTTCCTTGACGCCTTCGTCGAGCTGCGCATCGAACTCCAGCGCTTCGATATCGCTGTTTTTCAGCGCCTTGAGGAACTTGCGCTCGACCGGCTCGGCCAGGATCGCCGTCGGCAGGTAGCTGTTGATGCGGCCGGCCGGGTTGTTGGCGCACGGCGTCAGGAAAACGCCGGCGGCGAGACGCTCGCGCGCGTCGCACGGCGTCATCAGCAAGGCGGCCACGCGATGACCCAATCGATCGCTCGGCGCCTGCGCACGGCGACCCCACGGGAAGATCAACAGCCACAGCAGCCAGCCGATCGGACGGATCGGGAAGTTGCGCAGCGCGCCGGACAACGCCAGCTCGATCTTGTGCACGCTGTCGTGGAAAGCCCAGGCCAGCAGCGGCTGATCGCCGGCCGGATGGCCTTCGTCCTGATAGCGCTTGAGCATGGCGCTGGCGATGTAGAGATTGCTGAGCACGTCGCCGAGCCGGCCCGACAACGATTCCTTGAACTTCAGCTTGCCGCCGAGCAACAGCATCGAGGTGTCCGACATCACCGACAGGCAGGCGGAATAACGGTTGAGCTTGCGGTAGAAACGGCGCGTGTAATCGTCGCCCGGCGCGCTGCCGATGCGCGCGGCGGTCAAGCCGAACCACCAACTGCGCACGGCGTTGGAAATCGCGTAGCCGATATGGCCGAACAGGTTGGCGTCGAATTCGTCGATGCGCTGCTTGGGATCTTCCAGCTGCGCCGCCTTCATTTCCTTCATCACCCACGGATGGCAGAGGATCGCGCCCTGGCCGAAGATCATCAGGCTGCGGGTCATGATGTTGGCGCCTTCCACCGTGATGCTGATCGGCGTGGCCTGCCATGCGCGGCCGAGATAATTGCGCGGGCCGAGGATGATGCCCTTGCCGCCATGGATGTCCATGACGTCCTTGATCACTTCGCGGCCCATCTCGGTGCAGTGGTATTTGGCGATGGTCGACGGTACCGCCGGGTTCTCGCCGCGCGCCACGGCCGCGGCGGTGGCCTGCGACAGCGCGCTGGCCGCGTAAGCTTTGCCGCCGATGCGCGCGAGCGCTTCTTCCACGCCTTCGAAACGACCCACCGACAAGCCGAACTGCTTGCGGATGCGCGCGTACGCGCCCGACACGACGGCGCCCATCTTGACGCCGCCGCTGGCGGTGGAGGGCAGGGTGATCGAACGGCCGATCGACAGCAGTTGCATCAGCATCTGCCAGCCCTTGCCCGCGTAATCCTCGCCGCCGATCAGCTGCGACAGCGGCACGAACACGTCCTTGCCGTGGATCGGGCCGTTCTGGAACGGCGTGTTGAGCGGGAAGTGGCGGCGGCCGATCTCCAGCCCCGGCGTGTCGTGCGGCACCAGCGCCAGCGAGATGCCGATGTCGCGCTTATCGCCGAGCAGACCGTCCGGGTCGTACATGCGGAACGCGACGCCGACCAGCGTGGCGACAGGCGCGAGGGTGATGTAACGCTTGTTCAAGGTCAGGCGGATGCCCAGCACGTTGGCGCCGTTCCACTCGCCCTGGCAGACGATGCCGTAGTCCGGGATCGAAGTCGCATCGGAGCCGGCGAACGGCCCGGTCAGGGCGAAGCAGGGCACCTCGCGGCCATCGGCCAGGCGCGGCAGGTATTGCTGCTTCTGCTCTTCGGTGCCGTAGTGCATCAGCATTTCGGCCGGGCCCAGCGAGTTGGGCACGCCGACGGTGGAGCTGACCGTGGATGAGATCGACGCCAGCTTCTGGATCACCTTGTGGTTCATCAGCGCCGAGAAACCCAGGCCGCCGTATTCCTTGGGAATGTTGAGCCCGAAGAATTTGTTGCGCTTGATGTAGTCCCACAACTCCGGCGGCAGATCTGCGCGCACATGGGTGATGTCCCATTCGTCGATCATCGTGCACAGCTCTTCGCAGGGGCCATCGAGGAACGCCTGCTCTTCGGCGGTCAGCTGCGGCTTGGGCTGCGACAGCAACTGGTCCCAGTCGGGTTTGCCGGAGAACAACTCGCCTTCGAAACCGACCGTGCCCGACTCCAACGCGGTGCGTTCGGTCTCCGACAGCGGCGGCAGCAGCTTGGTGTAGAACTTCAACAGCGGCGCGGTGATGAACGGCTTGCGGATCTGCGGCAGCAGCAGCGGGACCGCGATCAATGCGACCAGCGCGCCGGCGACGATCGTGGCCGTAGCGTTGGCGCCCAGCAGCCAGCAGGCGACCAGCAGGCTCGCGGTCAACGCTGCCCAAACCGCAAGCCGCAAGCGGTGGTAGGCGGCGAAAGCGCCTGCGAACAGGAAGGCGATAAAAGGAAGCGCGACGCTCATGGCTATGCTCCGGCGAGCCCGCAGGCTCTGGCAAGGTTAGGGCCCAGCGCGTTAGGCGGGTGTTCGCCTTAACGGCTTTACCATACGCATAAGTATGGATACTATTCTGACCTGCGTCAACGCATCGGGTCAGCCGGGCTTGTCCTGGAATGCTCGATACTGTCCCTGACCCTACCGTATGGATACACTGCCTCCATGACCCTCGCCGCCGTCAAATCCGAACGTAGCGGCCGCCTCAGCGCCGACGATTGGGCCCAGGCCGCCCTGGATCTCATCGCAGAACAGGGCGTCGCCGCCGTGGCGGTCGAGCCGCTGGCCCGCAGGCTGGGCGTGACCAAGGGCAGCTTCTACTGGCATTTCCCATCTCGCGACGCATTATTAGTAGCCGCGCTCGAGCGTTGGGAGAAGGTCGAACAGGAAACCGTGTTCGGCCAGCTCGAGCCCATCCCGGATCCGCGCCAGCGCCTGCGCTCGCTATTCCATCTGGTGGCCAACGAGGTCAAGTCGCACATCATCTATTCCGAGCTGCTGAAGGCGTTGGACCACCCCGCCGTGCAGCCGGTGATCGGCCGCATTTCCGAGCGCCGGCTCGAATACCTCACCGCTTCGTTCCGCCAGGTCGGCCTGAGCCGCACCGACGCGCGCTACCGCGCGCAATTGCTCTATGCGGCCTATGTCGGCTTCCTGCAGCTCAATCTGCAACTGCACCAGACGCGGATGCAGCACGACGAGTTCGAGGCCTACGTCGAGCACATGATGGACACGCTCATCCCCAAGGCATGAGCGCGGCAGGCCGGCCACTCGGAATCCCGTTTATCTCGAAGGATCGCTATGAGCACATCCACTGAACATTTCGGCAAACCGACCGCAAGGCTGGTAGCGACGGAGGGGAGCCAGCTGGACGCGCTCAACCAATGGGTGATGGAAGTGGCCCGGCTGACCGAACCGGCGCGCATCCAGTGGTGCGACGGCAGCGACAGCGAGCACGACGAGCTGATCGAACTGATGCAGGACGAAGGCACGCTGCTGCCGCTGAATCCGGACACGCATCCCAACAGCTGGCTGCACCTTTCCGATCCCGACGACGTGGCCCGCGTCGAACACCTCACCTTCGTCTGCACCAGCGACGCCGAAACGGCCGGCCCCAACAACCACTGGATGGCGCCCGACGAAGCCCACGCCAAAATGGATGCGCTGTTCGCCGGCTGCATGCGCGGCCGGACCATGTACGTGATTCCTTATTGCATGGGTCCGATCGAATCCCCGCTGGCGCGTTGCGGCGTTGAAATCACCGACTCGCCGTACGTGGTCGCCAACATGCGCATCATGACCCGCATGGGCGCGGCGGCGCTGGCGCGTATCGAGCGCGAGGGAAGCTTCGTCCGCGGTTTGCATTCGATCGGCGAGCTGGATCCGGAACGCCGCTTCATCATGCATTTCCCCGAAGAACTGCTGATCAAGAGCTACGGTTCCGGCTACGGCGGCAATGCGCTGCTGGGCAAGAAATGCCATGCGCTGCGCATCGCTTCGTACCAGGCGCGGCAGGAAGGCTGGCTGGCCGAGCACATGCTGATCGTCGGCATCCAGAATCCGCAGGGCGAAACCCATTACATCGCGGCGGCTTTTCCCAGCGCCTGCGGCAAGACGAACCTGGCTATGCTGATTCCGCCTGAGAGCTATCGCCAGGCCGGATGGAAGGTATGGACCGTGGGCGACGACATCTGCTGGATGCGCCCCGGCGCGGACGGCAGGCTGTGGGCGATCAATCCGGAAGCCGGCTATTTCGGCGTAGCGCCGGGTACTTCGAACAAGTCCAACCCGAATGCGCTGGCCTCGATCCAGCGCGACACCATCTTCACCAACGTCGCTACCACCGCCGACAGGCAACCGTGGTGGGAAGGATTGGACGATCGCGTGCCGGCCACGGACTGGCAAGGCCGCGACTACGATCGCGGCAACGGTCCCGCCGCGCATCCCAATTCGCGCTTCACCGTCAGCGCCAAACAGTGCCCGAGCTATTCGTCGCATGCCGAAGACGCGCAGGGCGTGCCGATCAGCGCGATCGTCTTCGGCGGCCGCCGCGCTTCGCTGGTGCCGCTGGTGTTCGAGGCGCGCGACTGGACGCACGGCGTACTGATCGGCGCTTCGATGGGTTCGGAAACCACGGCCGCCGCCACCGGCGCGGTCGGCGTGATGCGCCACGATCCGATGGCGATGAAACCGTTCTGCGGCTACAACTTCGCCGATTACTTCGCGCACTGGCTGTCGTTCGACAAGCCCGGCGCGAAGCTGCCGAAGATCTTCCACGTCAATTGGTTCCGCAAGGGCGACGAAGGCCAGTTCCTGTGGCCGGGCTTCGGCGACAACCTGCGCGTGCTGGAGTGGATGATCGGCCGGGTGAAAGGCCAGGCCGGCGCCGTGGATACGCCGATAGGCGCGTTGCCCAAGGCCGACGATTTGACTCTGGACGGCGTCCAGCTGACGCCCGAAGCTCAGGAAAAGCTATTCGCTTTCGAGCAGGAGGGCTGGGTTCGCGAGTTCGACGGCATCGCCAGCTACTTGAAGGAATATGGCCGACGATTACCTTCGGCACTCCTGGCTGAACAAGAAAACATCGCATCGGCCTTACGCAAATAGTGTGCTGCGGCGCACTATAGGTCTCGGAAAGCTTTGAGACGTATTCGGGAATACCAATCAAATTCAAAGGCTTAGCTACGCCAGGTTTTATCTTTTTGGCGCCGGGCGAAATTTCTTGTGTGAATTTCGCCTGAAAGGCTTGTTAATTATTTGTGTCGCCCCCTATAGTCCGATGGTCATGCCAACTTTGGGCATAGACCAACTGTTTTTTTGATCACTTTGATCCGTAGGGGGTTACACAGAATGGCACGTCAATTTACGAAGGGCTTCAAGCGAAGCGCCTTGACCGTCGCGCTAGGCGTCTGTTTCGCCGGCGGCGTCAGCGCACAGAGTTCGGTGGGTTCGATCTTCGGCGAGACTGCTTCCGGCGGTAAGGTCACGATCCTCAATACCGACACTGGCGTTACCCGCGAAATCACCGCAGGCAGCGACGGCAAGTTCACGTTCCCGCAACTCGCGCCGGGTCGCTATACGGTGACCGCAGCGGAAGGTTCGCGCGACGTACAAGTGCGAGTCGGTACGGGTACGAACGTCAGCTTCGCGACGCCCACCGGCGGCGGCGCCACCAACCTCGGCGCGGTTACCGTCGTGGGCGCGGCCGCCTTCAATCCGATCGACGTGTCCTCTGTCGAATCGACTACGGTGTTCACCGCCGAACAGATCGACGAACTGCCGGTGGCGCGCGACGTCACCAACGTCGCCCTGCTGGCGCCCGGCACCGTTCGCGGCGACACCGGCTTCGGCAACCTGGCGTCGTTCGGCGGCGCATCGGTCGCGGAGAACGGCTACTACATCAACGGCTTCGACGTCACCAACATCCGCAACTTCGTTTCGTTCGCGGATCTGCCGTTCGACGCCATCAGCGAACAACAGGTCAAGACCGGTGGCTACGGCGCCGAGTACGGCCGTTCGCTGGGCGGTGTGATCAGCATCGTGACGAAGCGCGGTACCAACGAGTGGAAGGGTGGCGTCAGTGCTTATTGGGCGCCCAACGAGCTACGCGAGCCCGGTAAGGATGTGGTGACGCGCGATCAGAATTCGATCGATGGCGGCGACCCGTTCTTCCAGTACCGCTCAGACAATGAGTACGACCGTCTTAGCTATAACGTCTGGGGTAGCGGTCCGCTGATCAAGGATCGGTTGTTCATCTTCGGCTTGATCGAAGGTCGCAACGATACCGACGACACGTTCACCCAGTTCACCAGCCAGCACCGCAAGGACGACAAGCCCAACGGCATGGTCAAGCTGGACTGGAACATCACGGACAGCCACATCCTCGAGTTCACGGGCATCTACAACAAGCAAGAAACCGACATCACCAACTACAGCTACACCGGCGGGCAGACCTATGCCGGCCACCATGGTGCGGTCGACAGCACGGCGACGCTCGAGAACGGCGGCGAAGTCTATATCGCCAAGTACACCGGCTATCTCACCGACAACTTCACGATTTCGGCCCAGGCCGGCTATCTGAAGAACGCCAACAACTTCCAGAGCGAGTTGCCGGGCGCCAACTGCCCCGCGATCTACGACAGCCGCGCGGCGGGTATCCCGCTGAACCACGTCGGCTGCTGGACGGAGGCGCAGTTCACGGTGCGCAACGCCGACTTCGGCGGCGGCCCGGACGAAGACACCCGCAAGGCCTACCGTTTGGATGCCGAATGGCAGCTGGGCGACCACAAGCTGCGTTTCGGTCTGGACCAGGAGAAGTTCACGTCCAGCCATGCCGGCACCACCTACAGCGGCGGCGAGTATTTCCGTTACTTCCGCGCTGAGGACGTGTTCGGTCCGGACTACGCCTTCCTCGGCGATGTCGCCCGTAGGCGCGTCACCGAAAGCCAGAGCGGCAGCTACGAAACCATCAACAGCGCCTACTACGTCGAAGACAGCTGGCAGGCGATGGACAACTTGCTGCTGTACTTGGGCCTGCGCGCCGAAACGTTCGAAAACAAGAACGCGCAGGGCACTACGTTCATCGAATCCGACACGCTGTTCGCCCCGCGTCTTGGCTTCTCATGGGACGTCAACGGCGACTCCACGTTCAAGGTATTCGGTAACGCCGGCCGCTACTTCATTCCGGTCGCGTCCAATACCAACATCCGTGGCTCGGGATACGAGTACAGCGACGAGACCTGGTACTTCCTGGATGGCGTCAATCCTGACAGCACCCCGATTCTTGGCGATGTGCTGATTCCCACGGCCGTGAACGGTTCGCGTACCCCGCCGGATCCGCGCACCATCGCTGCGACGAATCTGGATCCGATGTACCAGGACGAATACATCCTCGGCTTCCAACATGAGATTGGTGCCAACTGGTCCCTCGGCATGCGTGCGATTTACCGCAAGGTCAAGGCGGGTTTCGACGATACCTGCGGCCACAACGGGTTTGACCAGTGGGCAGCCGACAACGGTTTCGTCGCGGACTTCTCCCAGGATGGCATCGGCATCGATATGCCGACCTGCTTCATCATCAATCCCGGCAGTGACGTCTCGATCGCGTTGGATCCCACCAACACGGGCACCCTCCAGGTCTACAACGTTCCATCGAGTTACTTGGGCCTCCCCGAATATCAGCGTAAGTACAGCGCTGTGGAGTTCTTCTGGGAGAGGGCGAAGGCGGACAATTGGTATCTGCAGGGTTCGTATACCTTCGCCAAGAGCAAGGGCAACGTCGAAGGCTACGTGAACTCCACGCTCGAGCAGGACGACGCCGGCGCTACGCAGGACTTCGACTTCGCTGCGTTCGAGGATGGCGCGTACGGCTATCTGCCCAACGACCGTCGTCACACTTTGAAGCTCTTCGGCGCCTATGACATCACCGATGAGTGGACGGTTAGCGCCAACTTGATTATCCAATCAGGCCGGCCGATCAGCTGCAACGGCTTCATCCCAGTGAATGGGTTGGGCATCGGCGATCCAGACGCGGGTAGCATCGCCAACTACTCCGGCTCGAGTTTTTACTGCCTGGATCCCAACGGTCCGATCGTGGACGATGTCGGCGCGGACGGTGTCGAGGGCACGAGCGACGATGTTCGCTACTCGCTGACCAATCGTGGCGATCGCGGCCGTACGCCTTGGACTAGGACGTTCGACTTGGGTGTTAACTACACTCCGGCTTGGGCAAACAAAAAGCTGACCCTGCAGGCGAAGGTGTTCAATGTGCTCAATTCCACTACGTCTACGGAATTCAGCGAAAGTTCGCAGGCGTCGTCCGTCAGTAACGTTCGTGCCTTCGACGATCTGAATGGCGTCAACTTCCAAGCGCCGCGATTCGTGCGCCTGACGGTCCGCTACGAGTTCTAACTGATAGCAGTAGCCCACAGAAGTAGGGACTGACCCTTGAGCCGCTGGCCCCCCGCCAGCGGCTTTTTTATGGGCAACTAGGTCATTAGTCATGCCCGGCATCAAGGACTAAAGTTGTGGTGCGGCGCAGCAATTTCGCTGGCGTTTGTCGCGCCTGGATCGTTTAGATACGTGGCTGCCCTGAACGAATTCCAAGCGCTTGCCTGAATAGGCGGGTTATCAACGTAAATTCCAGCTGAGGCCCTTGTTAAAGAATTGTTGGCTGGTCTATAGTCGGCCGGTCATGCCGCCTTTCGGCTCTTGACGTGAACGCATTTCTTATAGGGTCAACTGTCCCATGGGGGTTACAAACAATGGCTTCTAAGTACCTTGCCAAAGGCCTGAAGCGAAGCGCGCTGACCGTTGCACTCGGTCTGAGCTTCGTAGGCGGCGTCCAGGCGCAAACCAATACCGCGGGTGCGGTTGCGGGTCGTGCCGTCGCCGGCGATACCATCACTATCGAGAACCCGGCCACCGGCTTCTCGCGCACCATCACCGTAGGCGCGGACGGCAACTACCGTCTGTCGCAAGTGCCGATCGGCCAGTACACCGTTACCCGCAAGGGCACGGACGGCTCGACCAGCACCCGCAACGCCAGCGTCAGCGTCGGCACCGCGGCTAACGTCAGCTTCGTGACCGGCACCGGCGAAGCCCAGACCCTGGACACCGTTACGGTCGTAGGCACCGGCGCGATCAACCCGATCGACGTCACCTCGGTCGAGTCCACCACCATCCTGACCGCCGAACAGATCGCCAAGATCCCGGTCGCTCGCGACACCACCAGCGTTGCGCTGCTGGCCCCGGGCACCGTTCGCGGCGATGCGGCGTTCGGCAATCTGGCTTCGTTCGGCGGCGCCTCGGTGGCCGAGAACCAGTACTACGTCAACGGTTTCAACATCACCAACTCGTTCCGCAGCCTGAACTTCTCGAACGTACCGTTCGAGGCGATCGCAGAGCAGCAGATCAAGACCGGCGGCTATGGTGCTGAGTTCGGCCGTTCGCTGGGCGGCGTGATCAACCAGATCACCAAGCGCGGTACCAACGAGTTCCACGCCGGCGGTAACATCTTCTGGTCGCCGGAAGACCTGCGCGAAGACGTCAAGAACGTCTACTTGACCGACGGCAGCCTGCGCTCGGACAACACCAAGGACTCGCAGTGGAACGCCAGCGCTTCGGTGTGGGCCAGCGGCGCGCTGATCAAGGACAAGCTGTTCGCTTACGGCTTGATCTCGTACAACCGTCAGGAAAACGAGACCTTCGGTAACGTCCTGTCCTCCACCAACATCAGCTCGCAAGCCAACACGCCGGCTTGGCTCTTGAAGATGGACTGGAACATCACCGACAGCCACCTGTTGGAACTGACGGCGTTCTCGGACGAGCAGAAGACCGAGACCGATACGTTCCTGAATCCAGCGGGCTCTCTGCAGCGTCAGGAATACATCGGCACCCTGGAGAACAAGCAGGGCGGCGACAACTACATCTTGAAGTACACCGGCTACCTGACCGACAGCTTCACCCTGTCGGTGCTGGCAGGCCGCGGCACGTTCGAGCGCGGTCAGAAAATTAACGATGCGAACGGAAATTCGTTCTCCTACAACGGCAACTTGTTCGAACCGATCGGCGGCTGCCCGGCCATCGTCGACGCTCGCGTCGGCTTCCAGCAGGAAGCTACGGGCGTCTACGGAAGCCGCTGCAACATCGCCGGCGGCGCACAGCTGCAGCGCGAGGACTCCGAAGATACCCGCGACCAGTTCCGCATCGACGCCGAATGGCAGTTGGGCGACCACTTGCTCCGTTTCGGCTACGACCTGGACGACTACGAGTCGGTCGCCGGCCAGGGCAACGAAGGCGGTCGCTTGTGGCGTTATGCGACCGTCGATCCCACCCCGACGTTCGCCGTGGTCGACGGTCGCACCGTACGTGTGGCCAGCGGCGATGAAACCGAACGCGTTCGCGAGCAGGTCACCCTCTCCGGCGCCTCGCTGAAGGTCAAGCAGCGCGCGTTCTACATCCAGGACAGCTGGAACATCACCGACAACTTCATCGCTTACCTCGGCGCCCGCTGGGATAGCTTCGAAAACCAGAACGGTGACGGCCAGACCTACGTCAAGATCGACGACCAGTTCGGTCCGCGTCTGGGCTTCTCCTGGGACGTGAACGGCGACTCGACCTTCAAGGTGTTCGGTAATGCCGGCCGCTACGCGCTGCCGCTGACCCCGAGCGTCGCTCTCCGCGGCGCTAGTGCCTCGTTGTTCACCCGCCAGAACTACAATTTCAGCGGCGTCGACCCGGTCACCGGTGAACCTCTGAACCGTGTTCCGGTGGGCACCGGCGGTCCGGCCTTCATCAACGGCGAAGACGGCACCGCGACCGATCCGCGCACGATCGCTTCCAAGAACCTGAAGCCGCAGTACCAGGACGAGTACATCCTGGGCATGCAGATGGCCTTGACCGATCACTTCACGCTCGGCGTCCGCGGCATCTACCGCGATCTGAAGCAGGCCATCGACGACAACTGCGATTACACGGCGATCCTAGAATACGCGGAAGCCAATGGTCTGACCCCGAGCATCCCGAACGGCGGCTTCCCGTATTGCCGTATGTTCAACCCGGGCGAAGATGCGGTGCTGGTCACCGATATCGAAGGCAACGGCGTGTTCCGCACGATCACGATTCCCGGCGATCGTCTGAGCCCGCGCGCCAAGCGCAAGTACACCGCGATGGAGTTCTTCTTCGACGGCAATTGGGACAAGTTCTTCCTACAGGGTTCGTACACCTATGCTCGTTCGATCGGCAATACCGAAGGCGGCGTGAAATCGGACATCGGCCAGGCCGATACCAACGTCACCCAGGACTTCGACTACATCGAGTTGACTACGGACTCGTACGGCTATCTGCCTAATGATCGTCGCCACAGCCTGAAGCTGTTCGGCAATTACGAAATCAACGATCAGTGGTCGGTGGGTGCGAATTTGCTGGTGCAGTCGGGCCGTCCGATCAACTGCTTGGGTACCTTCGATCGCGATCCCAGCCGCGTGCCGGGGAGCCCGCCGTCGCTGCCTGCGCCGAGCGGTACGTTCAACCCGCACCCGTATGGTTCGTCGTTCTTCCAGTGCAACGCCATTGCCGCTCCGCGCGGTACCCGTGGCCGCCTGCCCTGGACGAGCAACCTCGACCTGAACGTGGCGTGGCGTCCGACGTTCGTCGAAGGCCTGCAGTTCAAGATGGACATCTTCAACGTGCTCAATTCGCAGAAGGTCACCTCTGTGATCGAGCAGGCGGAAGATCCGCAGACCGGCGACACCCTGGCGACTTACCTGCAGCCGGCCTCGTTCCAGGCTCCGCGTTCGGTCCGCTTCATGGTGCAGTACGACTTCTGATAAGCAGTAAAAATCAGAGGATGTTGACCTTGACCGCTGGCCTTCGGGCCAGCGGTTTTTTATTGATGCGAGCCTGACGGTTCCTTCCCAGCACTCAAAATTTCAAAAAAATTCGCCACGCGTCGCAGACGAAGCTGCGACTCGAGTGGGCGAAATAGCCTAGGTCGTCATGATCTTGATGCATGACTTTCGGCATAGAAAAACGCACGTCATCTCTGGCCTACCGCCGAAAGAGCGATTCAAGCGCGGCCATTGCCGTCATGGGCATGACCATCGGCACGGTGACCGATAGCACAAGCGCAGACCCTGTGATTGCGCGTATGTAATTGATTTAAAAGAAAATTTTTGTGCATCGACCCTTGTTAAGGATTTGTTGACTGCCTATAGTCGGCCGGTCATGCCGCCTTTTCGGCCCTGACTCCACTTGCAGTTCTTTTAGGTCAACAGTCCTACGGGGGTTACACACAATGGCTTCTAAGTACCTTGTCAAAGGCCTGAAGCGAAGCGCACTGACCGTTGCACTCGGTCTGAGCTTCGTGGGCGGCGTCCAGGCGCAAAGCAACACCGCGGGCGCGGTGTCCGGCCGCGCCGCGGCTGGCGACACCATCACCATCGAGAACGCCAGCACCGGCTTCTCGCGCACGATCACGGTCGCAGGCGACGGCAGCTACCGCCTGTCGCAGTTGCCGATCGGGCAGTACACCATCACCCGCAAGGGCGCGGACGGCACCACGGCTTCGCGCACCGCGAATGTCAGCGTCGGCACGGCATCCAACGTCGACTTCATCAACGCCGGCGGTGCGCAGACGCTCGATACCGTCACCGTCGTCGGATCGACGATCAACCCGATCGACGTCTCCTCGGTCGAGTCGACCACCATCCTGACCGCCCAGCAGATCGCCAAGATCCCGGTTCCGCGCGACGCCACCAGCGTAGCGCTGCTCGCCCCGGGCACCGTGCGCGGCGATGCCGCATTCGGCAAGCTGGCTTCGTTCGGCGGCTCATCGGTGGCCGAGAACCAGTACTACGTCAACGGCTTCAACATCACCAACACCTTCAAGAACCTGTCCTTCGCCCAGATTCCGTACGAAGCGATCCAGGAACAGCAGGTGAAGACCGGCGGCTACGGCGCCGAGTTCGGCCGCTCCACCGGCGGCGTGATCAACATGATCACCAAGAGCGGCACCAACGAGTTCCACGCGGGCGGAAACATCTTCTACACGCCCGAGTCGCTCCAGGAAACCAATCCGAACTACTACTACAACGACGGCCAGTTGGTCTCGGACAATTCCAAGGACAACGGTTGGGACGCGACCGCCTCGATCTGGGCCAGTGGCGCGCTGGTGAAGGACAAGCTGTTCGCCTACGCTCTGCTGCAGTACGGCCGTAAGGACACCGATGCTTACCCGGGCACGGTCGACGGCGTCAGCGGCGGCCGCAACACCCTGGAAGAAGAGAAGTCCCCGACCTGGCTGGTCAAGCTGGACTGGAACATCAACGACAACAACCTGCTGGCGCTGACCGCGTTCTCGGATACGCGCAAAACCGAAACCGACTACTACAACACCGGTTTCGGCACCACCAGCAATCCCAGCACCAAGCCGAACCGCAACGATTACGTCGGCACGCTCAAGGCCGAAGAAGGCGGCGAGAGCTATGCGCTGAAGTACACCGGCTACCTGACCGACAACTTCACCCTGTCGGCGCTGGCCGGCCACGGCGAATTCAAGCGCCGCAACTACGCGATCCTGCCCAACGGCGAGCGCATGGAATACCACGGCGGCCTGCAGGAAACGGTCGGCGGTTGCCCGGTGGTGCGCGATGGCCGTCCGCCGTCCGTGCAGCAGGCGACCGGTTCGATCGTGGGCTGCGATTTCGCGAGCACGCTGATCCGTTCCGACGCGGGCGACGAGCGCGACCAGTACCGCATCGACGCGGAATGGCTGCTCGGCGATCACCAGATCCGCTTCGGTTACGACGTCGACAACTTCGAAACCGTCGACGGTTCGGTCTACTCGGGCGGCTACTACTACCAGTACCTGCAGTCCGGCGGCCAGGACTTCGTGCGCCGTTACGACATCCGCCAAGGCGCGACGGTGAAGGTCGAGCAGGAAGCGTTCTACCTGGAAGACAGCTGGAACATCACCGACAACTTTCTGGCCTACATGGGCGTGCGTTGGGACAGCTTCGAGAACAAGAACGGCCTGGACGAGAGCTACGTCAAGATCGACAACCAGTTCGCGCCGCGTCTTGGTTTCTCGTGGGACGTGTTCGGCGACTCGACCTTCAAGGTGTTCGGCAACGCCGGCCGCTACGCGCTGCCGCTCACCGCGAACGTCGCGATCCGCGGCGCCAGCGCCTCGACCTACCAGATCCAGGACTTCTTCTACGGCGGCGTCGCGCCGGGCACCGGCGCTCCCACCGGCGCTACCCCTTGCACCCTGGCGGCCTGCTTCACCGATCCGTTCTACGCCAACGGCGAAACCGGCGGCCGCAAGGATCCGCGCTCGATCGCTTCGACCAACCTCGATCCGATGTACCAGGACGAGTACATCCTCGGCTTCCAGACCCAGCTGACCGATCACCTGTCGGCCGGCGTGCGCGGCATCTACCGCGAACTGAAGCGTGCCATCGACGATACCTGCGACTATCGTCCGATCGTCGCCTGGGCTGAGCAGAACGGCTACGACAACGTCGCTATCGGCAACCCGGCCTTCCCGTATTGCCGCCTGTACAACCCGGGCAGCGACGGCGTCTGGAACCTGGACGTGGACGGCAACGGCACGCTGGAGACGGTCAGTATCCCCGCCGAACAGCTGGGTCCGAAGGCCAAGCGCAGCTACAGCGCGATCGAGTTCTTCTGGGAAGGCAACTGGGACAAGTTCTTCTTGCAGGGTTCGTACACCTACGCGCGCAGCAAGGGCAACAGCGAGGGCGGCGTGAAGTCCGATATCGGTCAGGGCGACACCGGCACCACCCAGGACTTCGACTATCCCGAACTGGCGATCGGTTCCTACGGCTACCTGCCGAACGACCGTCGCCACACGCTGAAGATGTTCGGCAACTACGAGTTCACCGAAGAGTGGTCGGCGGGTGCGAACCTGCTGATCCAGTCGGGACGTCCGGAGAACTGCATCGGCGTCTATGGCGACGATCCGGTTCACTACCGCGCTGCGTACTTCTCGTGCGACGCGCGCGATCCGACCGTGGACGAGGGCAACAACAACGGCACCACCGTCGTGCCGCGCGGCACCGTCGGCCGCACGCCGTGGACCACCTCGCTCGATCTGAACGTGGCCTACCGCCCGGCCTTCGCCGACAAGCACCTGACGTTCAAGGTCGACGTGTTCAACGTCTTCAACGACCGCAAGCCGGTGTCGGTGGACGAGCAGGGCGAAAGCGATGCGGGCGTGCCTTCGGCGATGAATCAGACCTACCTGTCGCCGGTCTCGTGGCAGACGCCGCGTTCGGTCCGCTTCATGGTCCAGTACGACTTCTAAGCCGAGCGATCGGTTCTGCGATGTCCAGCGGCCGCCTTCGGGCGGCCGCTTTTTTTGGCTCCTTTGCAGCGGCTGCAGGAAAGACGGCCGCGGCGGTTATCCTATGCCGATAGCCTTTTCCGGAAATGTGGATGGAGCAGCAACTGGCGCAGCATTGGGCCCAGGCCAAGGGCTACGAGGCCGCCCGCGACAGGGCGGGGGCCAAGGCGGCCTATGAAGCGATCCTCAAACTCGATGCCGGCCAGACCGCGGCATGGCTGCGGCTGTCCGCGTTCGCGACGGCCGAAGATCGCTACCGCACCGCTCGCCTGAATGCGCTCAGCGCTGCGAAAGCCGTCGCCGACGGCCGCGACTGGAAACATCTGCCGTTCGCCACGATGCGCCTGCTGGGTTTCGACGAACGCGACACGATCCGCGACCTGATCGTGAACGCGGACTGGTCGCATCGCGATGTCATCGCGCAGTCCGCCGTGCTGTCGCAGCACTTGTGGCTGATCAACGAATACGAAGCGGCGCTGCGTCTGATCGACGAAGCCCAGCGCCACGTGCGCGCCCATCCGCTGCTGAGCTACTCGCGCGCCAACGCGCTGCGCTATTGCGGACGCATGGACGAGGCCACGGCCGAGTACGAACGCTGCATCGCGCTCGCGCCCGACTACGCCTTCGCGCATTGGTCGCTGGCCTACCATCAGAAGTCCGATCCGCCGGGCAGCCGGGTGGACAGGATCAGGCGCGCGAAAGCGGCCGCCGCCGAAGGCTCGCAGGAACGGATCCACCTTTGCTACGCGTTATTCAAGGAGCTCGACGACGCCGGCGATCCCGATCAGGCCTGGTCCGAATTGCACGAAGGCGCGAGCGCGATGCGACGGCTGCTGCCCTACGACGCGGCCGAGGAGCGGCGCAGGCTCGCCGAGCTGCAGGATTTGACCTCCGCGGATTTCCTGGCCGCCCCGAACGCGCCGGTGGGCGTCAGAGTGCCGGTGTTCGTCGTCGGCATGCCGCGCACGGGCACCACGCTGGTCGAACGCATCCTGAGCAATCACGACAAGCTCGCCACCGGCGGCGAGCTCAACGATTTCGGGCAATCGGCGAGTTGGGAAACCGACCATTTCTTCAGCAGCCCGCTGCGCGAGCCATCGCTGGATCGCTGGCGCGCCGCCGACTATGCCGCGATGGGCGCGGATTACCTGCGCCGGACCGATCGCCTGGCCGGCGCGCACGGCTTTCTGATCGACAAGAACCCGCTCAATTTTTTCAACGCCGGTTTCATCCGCAAGGCGCTGCCGCAGGCCAAGATCATCTGCCTGGTGCGCGAACCCCTGGATGCGTGCTTCTCCAATCTCAAGGAGCTCTTCTCCGGCGACGCGTACGCCTACAGCTACGATCAGGAAGAGCTGGCCGATCATTACATCGAATTCGACAAGCTCAGATCGCATTGGGAAGAGACCATGCCCGAGCACTTGCATACGGTGCGCTACGAAGATCTGGTCAAGGATCCGGCCGGCGTCACCAAGAGCATGATGGCGTTCTGCGGCGTGGCGTACGCGCCCGACAGCATCGACATCACGCGCAACGCGACGCCGGTATCGACCGCCAGCAGCTCGCAGGTGCGGCAGCCGATACATGCCCGCAACGTCGACGCCTGGGAAAGGTATTCGGCCCACCTCGAGCCGCTCAGGCGCAAGCTGGACGCCGGACGGATGCTGTGAGTACGCCGATGGCCGCTTCGCCCGCGCAAATCCGCAAATGGCTGACCGATGCCGAAGCGCACGCGTCGCGCCGGGACTGGCCGCGCGCCATCGAATCCTACGAGGCTGCGCTGGGGTCGAACCCCGGCGATGCCTTCGTCCTGGTGCAACTGTCGTACGTGCATTCGCTGGCCGGGCACTACCGCATGGCGCGCGACTACGCATTGCAGGCGGCCGCCGCCAGGCCGCGCGACCCGCAAGTCGTCAAGGAACTCGTCGCCAGGCTGCGTACCTTCAACGAAGCCGGCGCCTTCCACGAATTCATCGCGCGACTGCCGCCGCTGCACGAGGTGAGCATTCCGCTGCTGCTGGTGTTCGCAGCGCAGCTGAGCTATTTCAACGAGCAAGGATCCGCGCTGGTTTTCCTGGACGAAGCCAAGGAAGCCGACCCCGCCTTCCCGGCGACGTTGATGGCGCGCAGCCAGGTGCTGACCTATCTCGGGCGCTTCGACGAAGCCGAGCAAGACCTGCAGCGCGTGCTGGCGCGGGCGCCGGAAATAGCGCAGGCGTATTGGCTGATCTCGCGCCTGCGCAAACAGAAACCGGATTCGAACCACGTCGATGCGATCCGCAAACAGCTGGCGCGACCGGGACGCAACGCCGACGAAATCGCCTTGCTGGCCAACGCGCTGCATAAGGAACTGGACGACCTGGGCGATTACGAAGGCGCCTGGCAGGCGCTGGAGCAGGCTTGCCGGGCCAAGCGCTCGCGCCTGAACTATCGCGCCGAGGATTCGCGCGTGCTGGTCGACAAATTGATCGGCCTGCCGCTGCCGCCGCGCGGTCCGTCCTTCCAGACCATCGAAGGCGGGCGCACGCCGATCTTCATCATCGGCATGCACCGTTCCGGCACGACCTTGCTGGAGCAATTGCTGGACGGCCACGGCGATGTGCGCGGCGTAGGCGAGCTTTACGATTTCACCAGCCAGATGCGCAACGCCACCGATCACCATTGCCGCGGCGTGATCGATGCGACCATCGTCGAACGCGCGCGCGGGATCGATTTCGGCGCGGTCGGCGCGGGCTACCTGAAAGGCATGGAATGGCGCCTGGGCGAAGAGCGCTGCTTCACCGACAAGCTGCCTTCCAATTTCCTCAATGCCGGCTTCATCTGCCGCGCGCTGCCGCAGGCCAAGCTGCTGCACATGGTGCGCGATCCGGTCGAGATTTGTTTTTCGAACCTGCGAGAATTGTTCTCGGACGCCAACCCTTATTCCTACGACCAGCTCGAACTGGCCGATTTCTATCGCCAGTACCAGCGCCTGATGGCGCATTGGCACGAGGCCTATCCCGGCCGCATCATGGATGTGGATTACGGCGCTTTGACGCGCGAACCCGAGGCTGGCATGCGCCGCGTGGCGGCGTTCTGCGGCGTGGGCTTCCAGCCGGCGATGCTCGATATGCAGCAACGCTCGCGCGGCGTGGCGACCGCCAGCGCGGTGCAGGTGCGCGACAAGGTGACCGCGCGCGAGCAGCCCAAATGGCTGCCTTACGAAAGCCGTCTGCGTCCTTTGATCGACGCGCTGGAGTCCTAAGCGGCGCACTGCCGATGCGAGCGAACGCAATCCCCAAGCCGGGTAGCTGGCGACCTGCCGTTTCCCGCTCTACGATGACGCCATGAAGCTGCCTGCCCCTTTCATAGAGTTGCCGATCAGGTTCGACGCCGCGGCCATGGCTGCCGAGATCGCAGCGCTGGGCGAGGCCGGGTGGATGCCGCACCCGCAGGCCTTGCCCGGCAACTCGATGCTGCCCTTGATCGCGGTGAACGGCGATCCGGCCAACGAAGCGTTCGCAGGCCGCATGCTGCCCACGCCGCATTTGCAGCATTGCCCCTACGTGACGCAGGTGCTCGCGAACCTGGGCGCCACGCTCGGCCGCACGCGGCTGATGCGGCTCGCCGGCCAGGCGGAAGTCACGCGCCATGTCGATCAGGGTTACTACTGGGCCGAACGGGTACGCGTGCATGTGCCCGTAGTGACCCAGCCGACCGTGCGTTTCGAATGCGGCGATGCGGCGGTCAACATGGCTGCGGGCGAATGCTGGATCTTCGATACGTGGCGACAGCACCGGGTGTTGAACGACGCCGGCCAGGCGCGTATCCATCTGGTCGTGGATACGGTCGGTGGCGGCGCGTTCTGGGATCTGGTCGCGCGCGGCAGGCCCACCCCACGGAGGCAGGAACAGGATTGGCGTCCGGTGCTGGTAGGCCCGCAGGCTGGCGAAACGACCGCGCTGCCGACCGAATCGTTCAATGTTCCGGCGGTGATGAGCCCGTGGGAGATGGACACCCATTTCAGGCTGCTGTTCGCCGACGCCAAACAACATCCGCAATTGGCGCGGGTGGCGGGGTTCACGCAGCGCTTCGTGCGCAATTGGCAAGGACTGTGGGCCAGATACGGCGAATCTGCGGAAGGCCATCCGCACTATCGGCAAGCGCTGGGTCAATACATCGAAGCCGTTCGCGAGCCCAGCGCCGGGATAGAACTCGGTAATGGCCTGACCTGGTTCAGCGCGATGGGAACGCTGATCGCCAAGGCGTCCGTATCGGCCGAAGGCCAGCCGATGGCGCAATCAGAAAGCTACGGACCCAGCGATAGGGCCTGAGACGGATAAGGGGGAGCGCGAAGCCGCGTGCGCGGCAAGCGCGAAGGGATCAGAGATCCTGCTCGTAACGCACGTACGGCACGGTGCCGTCGTCGTTTTCGCTGCTATCGCTTGGCAAGAATGGATTCTTGCCGCGGGTGACGACGTTTTCCGCGCCGACGGTCAGCTGACCGCTCCAGGGCGTGCGCCAGGTGACGCCGAGTCCGAGGCCTTCCCATTTACCGGAGCGGCCCGGCACGTCGACGACGCGGCCGATGATGTTGGCGCTGAACGCGCCGACACCGCCGCCGACGGTCAGGCTCTTGGTGTTCCAGCGGTCGGTTAGCCCGGCAGGCAGGTCGGCCGCCGGCACGAGCCTGGCGCGCGCCGTGGTGCCGCCGATGCTGACCACGCCGTTGCGGCCGATGCTCTTTTCCGCGAACAGAGTCAGGTCGTTCTGTTCGAGCTTGGTGTTGTTCATGCCGTTGGCGGTCAGCCAACCCGGCAAGGTATCGCGACCCGCGCCGCCGGTGATGCCCAGCCGGGTGCCGCCGCGATTGAGTACTGCGCCGATGTTGGCATTCTTGCTGGGCGTGTCGTATTGGCTGCCGAGCGAACCGACGAAGCAGTTCTCGGTCAGGCTGCCGATGGCGGTAGAGATGCCGGTCTTGCGATCGCACAGCAATGCCAGCGAATCTCCGGCGCCGAGGCCGACCACGGTATCGAGCGAATACTTGCCGAAATGCCAGCGCGCGCCCGTGGCGGTTTCGCCGGTAGGCTCGAGATACAGCGCAGCTTCGACCTTGCCGCTGGCGTTGTTCCAAATCGGAAGGATCGCAGTATCGGAGGGATTCGCGGGCTTGGATTGCGCATACGCGCCCGCACTCGCGCCAATGGCGAGAAGCAGGGCAAACGGCAGTCGTAGCAGCAGCGATCGCATGGCTTGATATCGACCCGTTTTTCGGGCCTTAAGTTCCCCTTCCAGCGGACGATCAGGCTATCCGATTTATGTTTATTTAACAATCCCCTACGAAGGTTAGTACCCTCCGTTCGTCGGTTATTGCAGGCGGTCCGACGAGGCGGCGTGAAGGCCCGGGGAGGCGAAAAGGGCCTCTATTTCGTCCGGGTCGAACCGGTACTGCTGTCCGCAGAATTCGCAGTGGATTTCGGCCACGCCGTCCTGCAGGGCGGCACGGGCCTCCTCCTGGCCCAGGGACTCCAGCACGGCGGCGACCCGCTCGCGGGAACAAGAGCAGGCGAAGGCCAGCGGCTGCTCGGCCAGCACCCGCACCTGTTCCTCATGAAACAGCCGGTTCAGCAGGATTGGCCCCTCCACGGCCAGCAATTCCTCGGTGCCCAGGGTTTCGAACAGGGCGGTGGCGCGCGCCCAGCCATCGTCGTCGCCGCTGTCGCCCGGCAGTTTCTGCAGCATCAGGCCGGCGGCGCGTTCGCCGTCCGCGGCCAGCAGCAGACGGGTGGGCAGCTGTTCGGATTGCCGGAAATAGTCCTCGAACGCGCCGGCCAGCGATTCGGACTCGATCGGCACCAAGCCCTGATACCGGGTCGGATCGCGTCCGTTGGGGCTGGGGTTCTCGATGGTGATCGCCAGCAACGCGCCTTGGCCCAGGCCGCGCAGGTCGCGGATGAAGGGTCCCGTGTCGCCGATCTGGGCGATGCCGCGCAGAGTGCCGGCAGCGGTGCATTCGGCGAACAGCGCGCGCAGCGGGCCTTCGCCGCGCAATTGCACCGACAGCCGGCCTTCGACCTTGGCGTGGCCGGTGAACAGGGCCGAGGCCACCGCGGCCTCGCCCAATAGTTCGGAGATGGCGGCCGGGTATTGGGCGCGTTCGCGGATGTGCCGCCAGGTCTGTTGCAGGTGCACATGCACGCCGCGCACGCCGGCGTGAGGCAGCAGGAAACGGGTGAGGCGGTCTTGTTCGTCGGTCACGGTCGTCAGCATATTCGCGGGAGGTAAGGCCGCGCATCGAAGATAATGCGCAAGGCACGCGTGAAGGAGTAGCCGTAAATGGGGGTGACGGAGGTCGACAACAAGCCGCGGCGACGGCGGTTTTGGCGCTGGCTGCTGATCCTGCCGCTGCTGCTGATGGCGCTGTCGGTGCTGCAGGTGGCGGCGTTGCGCTTCATCGATCCGCCGTTCTCGGCATTCATGTTCAACCGCCAACTGGTCGCTTGGACCGAAGGCGACTGGGCATTCCGTTTGGCGCACGATGCGCGCGATCTGGAAGATATCTCGCCCACGCTGCCTCTGGCTTTGATCGCTTCGGAAGACCAGAACTTCATCGTCCACCGCGGCTTCGACTTCAAGGCCATCGAAAAAGCGCGCAAGAACAATGCGCGCGGCCGCAGGGTGCGCGGCGCCAGCACGATCAGCCAGCAGGTCGCCAAGAATCTGTTCCTGTGGAGCGGACGCAGTTGGGTGCGCAAGGGCATCGAGGCTTGGTACACGGTGCTGATCGAAACCCTGTGGCCCAAACGCCGCATCCTGGAGATGTACGCCAATTTCGCCGAGTTCGGCGATGGCGTGTACGGCGCGCAGGCCGCGGCGCGCAGCTATTTCGGCAAGGACGCCAGCCGCCTCAGCGCCTCCGAAAGTGCGCGTCTGGCGGCCGTGCTGCCCAACCCCAAGCGTTACAGCGTGAACCGGCCCGGGCCTTACGTGCAGCGGCGCAGCAACGCCATCCAGCGGCAGATGCGCGCCCTGGGCGGCACGGCCTACCTCCGCGAACTGTAGCCCGGGTAGCGAAGCGATACCCGGGGCTTCATCGGCGACGCGTTCCCGGGTATCGCTGCACTCCACCCGGGCTACGGCTACCATCTGTCCATGAGCGCAGACCGCCTGACCGTCGTAGTCGCCGCCTATAACGAGGCCGAGGCGCTGCCGATGCTGCATCCGCGCATCGTTGCGGCGCTGGCGCAGGCCGGCGTCGACGGTCGCGTGCTGTACATCGATGACGGCAGCCGCGACGGCACTTGGCCGGCCATGCGAGCCATCGCGGCGGATGATCGGCGCGTATCGCTGCTGCGTTTGTCGCGCAATTTCGGTAAGGAGGCCGCGCTGACCGCAGGCTTGGACCATGTCGATGCGGGCGCCGCACTGATTCTCGATGCGGACGGCCAGGATCCGCCGGAGCTGATTCCGCAGTTCGTCGCCAAGTGGCGCGAGGGTTACGACGACGTGCACGGCACCCGCGTGCTGCGCGAAGGCGAGGGTTGGCTCAAGCGCGCCACGGCGCACGGTTTCTACCGCGTGATCGGCCGTTTGTCGAAAACGCCCATTCCGCAGGACACCGGCGATTTCCGCCTGTTGTCGGCGCGCGCGCTGGCCGCGCTGCGGCAGTTGCGCGAGCGGCACCGCTTCATGAAGGGCCTGTTCGGCTGGATCGGCTTCAATCCGATCGCGATCCCGTACGCGCGCGAGCCGCGCGCCGCCGGTCGCAGCAAATTCGGTTTTTGGAAACTATGGAATTTCGCGCTCGAAGGCATCACCAGCTTCTCGACCGCGCCGCTGCGCGCAGCGACCTATCTGGGCCTGGTCACGGCATTGGTGGCCTTCGTTTACGCGGTCTGGATCGTGCTGAAAGCGCTGTGGTGGGGCGATGCGGTCGCTGGCTGGCCGACGATGATGGCGGTGATCCTGTTCCTGGGCGGCGTGCAGCTGATCGCGCTGGGCCTGATCGGCGAATATCTCGGCCGCCTGTACGAAGAGTCCAAGCAGCGGCCGCTGTACCTCGTCGACAGCTGGCAGCCGGCGGCTGGAGTATCCTCGGCATCAATTCCTGGCGAAGGAGACGGCCATGCGCAGCGTACGTCATCTGCTGGAATCCAAGGCGCCTGAAGTTTTCGCGATCGGGCCGGACGCGCCGGTGATAGACGCGATCCGGCTGATGGCGGAAAAACGCATCGGCGCCGTGGTGGTGATGGAAGGCGGCCGCCTGGCCGGAATCCTTTCCGAGCGCGACTATGCGCGCAAGATCGTGCTGCAGGGGCGTTCGTCGGCCAACACGCCGGTGCGCGACATCATGACCGCCGAGGTGGTCACCGTGGGCCTGCAGGACAACATCGACCACTGCATGCAGATCGTCACCGAACGCCGCATCCGCCACCTGCCGGTGGTCGAAGCCGGCGCGGTGCTGGGCGTGGTGTCGATCGGCGATCTGGTCAAAGCGGTGATCGAAGACCAGCAGTTGCAGTTGGATCAATTGCAGCGCTACATCGCGAGCTGAGCAGCCCGATCTTTCGCTTTGTAGAGCGGGGCTTGCTCCGCTGCCTTTGCCCTCAAAGCCGTCATCCCGCGAAGGCGGGGATCCAGTGACTTTGCCGTGGCCCTGTAGAGCGGAGCTTGCTCCGCTGCCTTTGCTTGTGGGTTCTCGCGACCTGCCTCAGTGCGTTCGGGGTTCCGTCCACTAAAAACCCGGTCGGCGCCGGGTCCCTCGGAATTCCTCCATCGCTTCGATACCCAGATGCGACGCGATCGACCCGAATGCCTGCATAGCGCCAATCCGCAAAAGCCACGTCACCCAACTGCGGCGAATCAAAATCTAATACCTGCGTAAGAAGCTCAACCACGACGAATGCCGGGACGCCTGCAGCCTTTCAGAGGCTTCGAATCACTTAAGCTTCGGGCCCTTTCTTTGGTTACTTTCTTTGGGCCAACAAAGAAAGTGACCCGGCGCAGCCGGAAGCTTTTTTCCATGGCGCGAGTCGTTGGGCCCTCGCCGGCCTGGATGACGGCTTAAGGGCAAGAGCAGCGGAGCAAGCCCCGCTCTACAAAGCCGGAGCCAAGTCGCTGGATGACATGCCGCTCCTGCGGCATGCCCTTCGGGTCATCTGCTGCGCAGATGTTCGCTCCGGCATCCTGCCTGCGCAGTCCAGTCTTCGCGGGGATGACAGCTTAGGGCAAGGGCAACATGGGTCCCAGCGTTCGCTGGGATGACGGCATGAAAGCAAGAGCAGCGGAGCAAGCTCCGCTCTACAAAAGCCATAAAGCAAGCGCGGCGAGCAAGCTCCGCTCTACAGAGCAGCGCCTACTTGATTGGCTTGCAGTGCACGGCTACGCCGTCGTTCTGGATCAGCATCACCGCCTTCTCCCCGACAGCGAAACGCAGGCCGCGGCCCATGTAGCTCGGTGGTCGGCTCTTGTGGACGTAGTGAATCGTGACGGTCTGGCCATCGCTGAGCGTGATGCGCGCGAAGCGCTGGCCGACAAGGTCGACGCGGTGCGCATCGTTGCAGACGTAACTGGCGGTGACAGCGGGATCCTGGCTGGGGCCCAGATCGATCGGCTCGGGTTTTGCGGCCGGCGCAGGCGCCGGCTCCGGCTTGCAGCCGGCCGGCAGCAGCATCGCCGCGCCGATCGTCAACGAGAACGCGATTGACCGCATGGCAATGCTCCGGGATGCTCGATTCAAACCGCCCACAGCATACCGCGGCGCGAATTCATTTCGCGTATTGCCCGCCGCAATCCGCATCCTTGCCGCCGCCCAATTCGGTGGTCGCCAGCAGCGCCGCAGGCGGCGCGATCGCGGCCAGCGCCAACGCGACGCCGCCGCGCAGGCCTATGCGGGCGTAGTCTGGCCGCACGTTCGGATTCTTGAAGGTGCCGTCCACATACAACGGCACGCGCAGCGACAACAAACTGCGGCCCTTCGGCCGCGGCCGCATCGTCAGATCGAGCGTTTCGTCGCGCAGGTTCACCGTGCCAGAACCCAGCACGATCGTGTCGGTGGTGTCGAAGGCCATCGAGCGCGTCGTCATCAGCCCGTCCTTCACCGCGAAATCGCCGAAAGCGCAACGGATCGGAATGGGTTTGTCGCCCGTGAGCTTAGTGCGTATCGCGCCGGCCAGATTCAGGCCGGCGAGTTTCATCAACAGCTTGCTGACCTGGCCCTGGCCCATGCCGACCGCGATATCGCCATCCGCGTTGCCGAGCATCTTGGCGATCGAATTGCCCTGCGTATCCACCACCATCTTGCCGCCGATCTTGCCGATGGATTCCTGCGCCAGCGTGCCTTCCGGCATCAGTTTGGGCAGGCTCAGCCCGCGCATCGTCACGTCGGCGCGCGTGCGGATCACCGGCTGGCGCGCATCCATCCGGATATTGGAACGGATATCGCCGTCGGCGACGCCGAAGTTCAACGGCTGCAGCCGCAGCAGTCCGTTGTCGAGAAACAGATGCGCATCCATATCGTCGATCGGCAGCGACGGGGCATTGATGCGCGCGGCCTTCAGCCGCACGTCGGCATCCATCGCGCGCAGCTTGTCGAGTTCGTAAGGCGTGTCGGGCAGCACTTTCGGACTCGCCGCCTGTTTCGCGGCGAGCGCCTGCAGTTCCGGATTGGTCGATTCGGCGCCTTCCGCATCCGCGCCGGCGCCCACGAAACCGGACAGATCGTCGAAATCCAAACGTTTGGATCTGAGATCCGCTTTCAGAAAGGGTCTGGCTTTGCCGGTGGTCACGTGCGCATAACCGCCCAGATCGCTGTTGCCGACCTTGCCGGTGAAACCGTCGTAACGCCAGGTGTCGCCGGTGTGCGTCAAGCGGCCGTCGAAGCTGTAAGGCGGTGTGGGAGGGATAGCGACGCCGATCAGCGGATACAGATCGTCGAGGTTTTGTCCGGACAGCGCCAGGCGCAAGTCGAAACCGCGCAGGCGCAGCGGGTCGAGCAGCGTGCCGCGCGCGTGCGCTCGCGTCGCGCCGGCAGCGGCGCGCAGGTCGATGCGATAAGGCTCGACTGTATTGGCCAGTTCCAGCGGCGATTCCGCGCGTCCTGTCAGCGTGAAGCGGTTGCCTTTCCAGCGTCCGCCGCCATCGACTTCGATATTGGGCGCAGCGCCCGGCCTGCGCGCGTCGCGGCTTTGCAAATCGATGTCGATATCGGTCCTGCCGCGCGCGTCGATGAAGCGAAGCCGGCCATCGTCGACCCAGAGCCGGCGGAACTGCGGCGGCTCGCCGCCGGTGTCGGGGCCGAAGACCCAATTGCCTTTGCCGTCCGGTCCGGTTTCCAAGTATGCATCCGGCTTGGTGAGCCGCAGTTCGGGGATCAGCACTTCGCGACGCACGATCAGGGCAGGCCACAACTCCAGCCGCATCTCGACGCGGTCGGCCACCGCCATCTGCGGCTGCTTGGACCAGGCGGCGTTGCCGAATTTCAGCCGATCGGCCCGGACCGTGATGGTCTTGCCGAGGTCGACGTCCAGGTCGCCGCCGATATCGAAGCTGCGGCCGGTGCGCGCTTCGACCTGGCGTTCGATCGGGCCTTTGAACCAGTTCCAATCCCAGAACACGATCAGCAGGATCAACGCCAGGATGGCGAGCAATGCGATCGTCAGCCAGGAATGCTGGGTCACGTCGTCGACGAAGGGTGTGCGCTCCCGCTGCGGCGTATTCATGGCGAGGTGCAATCCGCCGCGTCATGTCCGTCGCGATGCAACTGCGCGCTGCGCCCCTGGCGAAGCACCGAGAACGCGTCGCCCACGAACGCATCGCCGCCGCCTTTGGACGCGGATTCGGCGCGGGGCAGGGAAAACTTGCGGCCGTCCTCGAGGCTCACTATCGCTTTAAGGCCATCGGCGGCGATCTCGATCGCAGCGCCGTCGTTGCAGGCGTAGAGAACGCTGTCCGCAGCCGCATCGGAAGCGCGCTCCGGCACGGGCCGTTCGGCAGGCTCCGCCGCGCCGCCTTCGGGCGCCGGGGACCGGCTGCACGCAGCAAGCGAGAGCGCGATCAGAGTGAGGCGGACAATGCGATAGGCAGCCGGCTTCATCGCGGATTTCCGGAGGAATTCCGCACCACCATGGTCAGCTGCAGGTAAAACGACGGTGAAAGCGTTGCGCGGCGTTCAGCCAGCGGGCATGACCTGCGCCATCACGGCGACGTAATGGCACACGCTGCCGGCGATCACGAACAGATGCCACACCGCATGCGAATAGCGCAGCGAAGGACGGTGATAGAACACCGTACCCAGCGTGTAGAACACGCCGCCGGCCAACAGCCAGCCGAAGGTCCAGTTGTCCAGCGCGGCCAGCAACGGCTTGATCGCCAATATCACCAGCCAGCCCATCGCGATGTAGATCGCGGTCGACAGCAGCTTGAAGCGGCCCGTGTAGAACAGCTTGAACACCACGCCGATCAGCGCCAGCGACCATATCGCCGCGAACAGCAGCCAACCGACCTGGCCGCGCAGACCGATCAGGGTGAACGGCGTGTAGGTGCCGGCGATCAGCAGATAGATCGCGCAATGGTCGAATACCTTCAACCGCGCCTTGGCGACCGGATGCTGGATGGCGTGATACAGCGTGGAAGCCACGTACAGCAGCAGCAGGCTAAGGCCGAATACGATGGAAGCGATCAGCTGCCAATGGTCGCCGTACAAAGCCGCGGCCGTGATCAGCACCGCGCCGCCCGCCAGCGCGGCGGCGGCGCCGACGCCGTGAGTCAGCGCACTGGCGAATTCTTCCCGCAGGTCGACGGCACGTTCCATGGCCACAGAGTCTGCGCGCAAAATGGAGCAAATGCTCGGAGCCCGGCCGGCGCGCCCGCGAGGGCCGGCATGGCAAGCGGCGAGCGTGCCGCTCCCCTAGAATGCAGCGGTCCCGCCCTGCCGGTTTCCCATGATCGTTTCCTTCCGTCATAAGTTCGTTTTCGTCGCCGTTCCCAAGACCGGAACGCATTCGGTGCGGCAGGCGCTGCGCGAGCAACTCGGACCGGACGACATCGAACAGGTGGGCTTGTTCGTCAACAAGCGTTTTCCGTTCGACGAGTTGGCCAAGATCAAGCACGGGCATCTGAGCCTGCAGCAGGTGCGCCCGTTCCTGGGCGAAGCGGCGTTCGCCGAATCGTTCAAATTCGCCTTCGTGCGCAATCCGTTCGATCGTTTCGTTTCTTACTGCGCCTTCATGACCCGCGACAGCGATGCCTTCGAGCGCGAACCGCGCCAGGTCATGCGCCATATCCTGTTCGATCTGCGTCCGCTGGATCACATCCTGTTCCAGCCCCAGCACCCCTTGCTGGTCGGCCCGGACGGCCGACTGCTCACCGACGACATCGGACGGGTGGAGGACATGCAGGCCTCCTACGACCGCATCTGCGCCAAGATCGGGATCCCGACGGCGCCGTTGGGCCAGGTCAACAGTTCGCGCAGGAGCGGCTATCGGGACTACTATGACCAGGCACTGATCGACGGCGTGGCCGCGCTGTATCGCCGCGATCTGGAACTCTTCGGCTATACGTTCTAAGAGCCCTGCCATGAACGCGCAAATTCGCGATATACAAGCCAATCCGCGCAAAACCGAATCGGTCCGCCGGCTCGGCAACGTCGACATCGCGCAGCTGCGCGAGGCGGTGCTGGCGATTCCGGAAGCGATCTGGGATGCGGAAAATGCCGACAAGCCGAACCGCTTCGAAGCGCTCGACCGCACCCGGCACATCGTGTTCCGGTTCGTCGACAATTTCCACGATTGGCGCGGTTCGCACGATCGTCCATTGTGGTCGCAATGGCGCGAACGGCTGGAGCCGGTGATGCAGGCGGCGGCGCGCGACTACGGCTATGCGCGCGCCGCGTACCCGCGCGTGATGCTGGCGCGGATGGCGCCGGGCGGGGTCATCAAGCCGCACCGCGACGCCAATCCGGCGGCGAAATGGCCGCACAAGATCCATGTGCCGATCAAGACCAACGACAAAGTGATTTTCTTCGTCGATGGCGTCGGATTCCGCTTCGGCGAAGGCGAGGCGGTCGAAGTCAACAACATGGGCGTGCATGCGGTGGTCAACGAAGGCGACAGCGACCGCATCCATCTGATCTTCGAGTATTACGACCTGGACCAGCCTGCGCCCGATTGGGTCGACAGCGCGCCCTGATCCTGCAGAGTCGAGCTTGCTCGACTGCTCTTGCTGGATGGCGGAATCAAAAGCAGTCGAGCAAGCTCGACTCTACAAGATGGCGTCAATCGATCTCCGCGGCATGCGCGTGCTCGCGCGTCGCCAGGAAGGCGACGTCCGGCGCGCGCTCCTGCGCCAATTGCAGATTGACGCGAGTCGGCGCCAGGTAGACCAGCTCGCCGGCGGCGTCGATCGCCAGGTTCGTGGCGTTCTTGTCGCGGAATTGCTCCAGTTTTTTGGCGTCGTCGCAACGGATCCAGCGCGCGGTGACCACGCCGACCGGCTCGAATGCGGCATCGACGCCGTACTCGTCCTTGAGCCGGTACGCGACCACGTCGAACTGCAGCGTGCCGACCGCGCCCAGGATCAGGTCGTTGCTCATCAGCGGCCGGAAGAATTGCGTGGCGCCCTCTTCCGACAGTTGCGCCAGGCCTTTCTGCAGTTGCTTGAGCTTGAGCGGATCGCGCAGCCGCGCGCGGCGGAACAGTTCCGGGGCGAAGTTGGGGATGCCGGTGAAGGTGATCGCTTCGCCTTCGCTGAAGCTGTCCCCGATCGAGATCGTGCCGTGGTTGTGCAGCCCGATCACATCGCCCGGCCACCCGCTTTCCGCGATCTCGCGGTCGCTGGCCATGAAGGTCAACGCGTTGGCCAGTTTCATTTCCTTGCCGCTGCGCACGTGGAACGCCTTCATGCCTGCGGTGAATTTGCCCGAGCAGATGCGCATGAAAGCCACGCGGTCGCGGTGCATGGGGTCCATGTTGGCCTGGATCTTGAATACGAAACCGGTGAGCTTGGGTTCGTATGCGGCGACTTCGCGGCCGGTCGTCTCGCGCGGCTTCGGTGCCGGCGCGTGCTCGACGAAGAAATCCAACAACAGCTGCACGCCGAAGTTGTTGACCGCCGAACCGAAGAACACCGGGGTTTGCTCGCCGGACAGGTATTTGGCCGGATCGAAGGGATGCGAGGCGCCTTCCACCAACTCCAGTTCTTCGCGCAACTCGCGCAGCATGTCCGCGCCGATGCGCGCTTCGAGCGCGGGGTCGCCGACCGAGGCGAAGATGGTCGAATCCTGGCGGGTGAAGTTGCGGCCCTGTTCGTACAGGTGCACTTCGCCGCTGACCAGATGCACCACGCCCTTCAGGCGCTGGCCCATGCCGATCGGCCAGGTGATCGGCGCGCATTGGATGCCGAGCACGCTTTCCACTTCGTCCAGCAAGTCGATCGGATTCTTGCCCTCGCGGTCGAGCTTGTTGATGAAGGTCATGATCGGCGTGTCGCGCAGCCGGCACACTTCCATCAGCTTGATCGTGCGTTCCTCGACGCCCTTGGCCACGTCGATCACCATCAATGCCGAGTCGACCGCGGTCAGCACGCGATAGGTGTCCTCGCCGAAGTCGGCGTGGCCGGGCGTGTCGAGCAGGTTGACGATGCGGCCTTCGTACGGGAATTGCATTACCGACGAAGTCACCGAGATGCCGCGCTCCTTTTCCAGCGCCATCCAGTCCGAAGTCGCGTGGCGCGCGGCCTTGCGGCCCTTCACCGAGCCGGCCATCTGGATGGCGCCCCCGAACAGCAGCAGCTTTTCGGTCAGCGTGGTCTTGCCGGCGTCGGGGTGCGAAATGATCGCGAACGTGCGGCGGCGGGCGGCTTCGGTGGAAACGTCGGACATGGCTGGGGCGCGCCGTCGGGCGCCGGATTCGCTGCGGGAAGAGGGCGATTATAGCGGTTCGGCTGTCGTCCCGATCCCATCGGCTTGTCATCCCGAGCGCAGCGAGGGATCTGCTGGCAGGTCCATGCGATCCGACAATAGATCCCTCGCTGCGCTCGGGATGACGGCTTTTTTAGCGAGCGATCTGCAGGACGCCCTGCGGCCCGCGCATCCGGAACGGGATCGACTCCAGCCGCATGCCGCGGTTCACCTGCACTGCGAAATGCAGGTGCGGGCCGCTGGTGAAACCGGTGTTGCCGGACAGGCCGATCTGCTGGCCCTGGCGCACCGCCTGGCCGACGCGCACCAGCGCGCCGTCGGGCTGTAGGTGGGCGTACAGAGCCATGCTGCCGTCGTCGTGCAGGATGCGGACGAAATTGGCGCGGCCGCCGTACTCCTCCTCGCTGAGGCCGGCTTGGGCGAAATCCGATTCCACCTGCATCACCACGCCGCCGCGGGCGGCCATCACCGGCGTGCCGATGTCGGCGGCGAAATCCAGCGCGTAGCGGTTCTCGCTGCCGACGTGGCTGTACTGGCCGTCGAAGCCCTGATCGACGCGCAACGACGGCCGCTGCAACGGAATCAGGTATTCGAACGGCCGTGGTTTCGCGCTGGGATCGCCGACCACGGCATCGAGCTCGACTTCGAAATTACCCGGCCGCGCGTTGTCGGCCGTGAACAGGTTGGCGATCAGCGCCGTGGCGTTGGCGGCTACGGTGGCGCGAGCGGGCAGCGACGGCTGGCTGGCCATATTGTCGTTGCGGTCGAAGCGCAGCATCACTTCCACCGGCCCGGCCAGCGCATTTTCGGCCCACGCCGAATAGCGGCCGCCGTCGTCGTCGATGCGCAATCTGACGGCGGCATGCGGACCGGTGGTGAGGGGAATTTTCTGCACTCGGCCATCGGCCGATGCCGGCGCATGGTCGCCGTAGTGCACGGTGCCGGCGCGATCCTTCCAACGAAACGCCTGGTCGCCGGCCGCGATATCGCTCGCGACCAGCAGCGAGCACGCGATCAGCGCGCACCGCGATGGCGTCAGCGCACGCACGCCGGGTTCAGTTGCAGGCTGCGGGCGACATCGGCCAGATCGAACGCGGCCATCGCCTTGTCGCCGTGCACCGCGAACAGCGCGCCGGACGGAAAGCGCTGCGTTGCCGCCGCATGCAGTGCGATGCCGTCGGTGTGACCGGTCGCGGTGCCGATGAAGCTGCCGCGATAGGCTAGGGTGGAGCGGTCGAACAGCAGGAATACCGTGCGCGGATCGGCCTGGTCGACCGCGACCCAGTAGCCCTGGCCACCGCTGCAATCCCACAGCGCCACGCCTTCGGCCTGGGCGCGGAAGCGGCCGGGGGCGAGGCTCTTGCCGACATAGCGGCCGGCCAGATCGTATTCGCGCAGGTCGGTGCCGACGCGCGTGTCCTCTTCGGCGATGAGAAGGCGGTCGTTGGCGGGGTCGCCGCCGATCGATTCGACCATCCGCAACGCAGCGCTGGGCGAGGTATCGCCGAACGAGCCCAGCGACTCCACTTGCAGCGCATCGTCGTCGCCGATGTGCACGCGGTACCGGCGCACGCGCTGGTCGAGCTGGGCCAGCGGCGGCACCACGTCGAATTTCTTGCCTTCCATGAAACTGTCGGTGACGTAGACGTCGAGCTCATCGGGCTCGATCTCGTGCAGCCACAAGCCGTAAGGGCTGCGCAACTGGTCGGCGCCGAAGAGGGTCAGCGGTTTGAATTCCGGCAGCGAGAGCACCTGCACGCGATGGTTGTCGCGTTCGACCACGAACAGGTAATCGCCGAACACCGCGATGCCGTTGGGACGGTTGAACTGGCCCGGTGCGGATCCCTTGCCGCCGAATTCGCGCAGGCGCTCGCCGCTGTCGCCGTCGAAAATCACTAGGTGGTGGGTAGATTTGGCGGTGCCGATCACCCACAACCCGCCGTCGTCCTTGGGCCAGGCCGCGAGCGAGTCGAGCTCATCGGCGGGATGCTCCTCGCTGACGTAGGCCTCGGTCACCAGCGTCGCATCCGCGGCCGGCGTCGCCATTTGGGCGGATTGGCTGGAGGGCTCCGGCACCGTGGCGCAGCCGGCCAGGCAAGCCAGAGCGAGCGCGGCGGCCGCGCGATAGATAGGTTTACTCATCGGTTCAGTATGAAGGATCGGTTCTCGGAAAAATAATATCGCTTCATGCGTATGAAGCGATTGACAGCCCGGAAAAGGGCTGGCAGTCTATGGCCATCCATCGAGACCGGCTGAGGGACAGGCCCTAAGACGCCGGGGCAACCTGATGGAGCGAAAGCTCCGTCATAGGTGCCAAGTCCTGCGGGGACCTGAGCGTCCGCCGTGAAGATGGTTGCGCCGTGCCCTTCGGGGTGCGGTTCGACGTCCTAAGCGCCCGCATGCATCGATGGCCTTGTCCACTCTTCGGATATCGCCATGAGCCTCGTCGAAAGCGCCGCGCAATTCGCATCGCATCCCTTCGTTTCCCCCTGCGCGTTCGAGCCGGTTACGGCGCGCGATGCCGTGCGCGGCACGGTCGAACTCGATCTGTCGCTGCGCTACGCCGGGCAGCGCAAACTGCGCGTCGCCTACGAGGCCGTCGGTCCGACGGATGCGCCGGCCGTACTGGTAGCCGGTGGCATTTCCGCCAACCGCCACGTGATCGCCAGCGATGCGTTTCCGCAGGCGGGTTGGTGGCAGGCGCAGGCGGGAACTTTCGGTACGGCATCGCTGCGCGTGATCGCGATCGATTGGCTCGGCGCCGACGGCACGCTCGATGCGCCGATCGACAGCGCCGATCAGGCCGATGCGATCGCCGGCGTGCTCGATGCGCTCGGCGTGCGCACGCTGGCCGCCTTCATCGGCTGCTCGTACGGCGCGATGGTCGGCCTGCAGTTCGCCGCCCGCCATGGCGAACGCTTGCAGCAGCTCGTCGCGATCAGCGGCGCGCATCGCGCGCATCCGTATGCCAGCGCATGGCGCGCGCTGCAGCGCAAGGTCGTCGCATTGGGCCAGTTGCAGTGCGCCGAAGACCAGGGACTGTCGCTGGCGCGGCAGCTGGCGATCCTGAGCTATCGCACGCCGCAGGAATTCGCCGAACGTTTCGCTTCGGCGGCGGTGATCGATGGACCGCGGGCGCGTTGCGCTTCCGAGGATTATCTCGACGCCTGCGGTTCGCGTTTCGTCGAACGTTTCGATGCCACGGCTTATACGCGGCTGTCCGAATCGATCGACCTGCATGCGGTGGACGCGTCGCGGATCGGCGTGCCGACCACGGTGGTCGCGGTCGAAGAGGACCAATTGGTGCCGATCGAAGACGCTTACGCCTTGGTCGAGCGCGTCAAAGCCGACACGCGGGTGCGCGTGCTGCGCTCCAAGTACGGGCACGACGCCTTCCTGAAAGAGGCCGATGCGATCGCCGCGATCCTGCGCAGCGCCCTGGCCGACTGTTGCGAGGTCGCGGCATGAGCGTGCAGGATTCCAAGGCTTCCGATTACCGTTCCGCCACGCGCGCGGTGCGCGCCGGCATCGATCGCGACACGGCTTTCGGTGCGGTCACGCCGCCGATTGTGCTGTCCAGCAATTTCAGCTTCGCCGGCTTCAACGACAAGCGCCAGTACGACTACACGCGCAGCGGCAATCCGACCCGCGATCTGCTCGGCGAAGCGCTGGCCGAACTCGAAGGCGGCGCCGGCGGCGTGATCACCGCCACCGGCATGGCCGCGATCACGCTGGTGTTGAACGCGTTGCTGCAACCGGGCGACCACCTGGTCGTGCCGCACGACGGCTACGGCGGCAGCTGGCGCCTGTTCAAGGCGCTGGCCGCGAAAGGGCAGTTCGAACTGGTGCTCGCCGACCTGACCGATCCGCGCGCGCTCACCGCAGCGCTCGAGCCGGCGCCGAAGGTGGTGTGGATCGAAACGCCATCCAATCCGCTGCTGCGCATCACTGATCTGCGCTTCGTGATCGAAGCCGCGCACGCCAAGGGCGCGCTGGCCGTCGTCGATAACACCTTCCTGTCGCCCGCGTTGCAGACGCCGATCGATTTCGGTGCCGACGTAGTCGTGCATTCCACCACCAAATACATCAACGGCCACAGCGATGTCGTTGGCGGCGCGGTGGTTTCCAAGACCCGCGAGCACCACGAGCTATTCACCTGGTGGGCGAACGCGCTCGGCATCACCGGCTCGCCGTTCGACAGCTTCCTGACGCTGCGCGGCTTGCGTACGCTCGACGCGCGGCTGCGGGTGCATCAGGAGAACGCGACGGCGATCGCCTTGCAGCTGGACGAGCATCCTGCCGTGTCCAAGGTCTACTTCCCGGGCCTGGAATCGCATCCGGGCCACGCGCTCGCCGCACGCCAGCAGAATGGCTTCGGCGCGATGCTGAGCGTCGAATTGGACGGCGATGAGAAAGCGGTGCGCGCCTTCCTCGACGGCCTGCAATGCTTCACGCTGGCCGAATCGCTGGGCGGCGTGGAAAGCCTGATCGCGCACCCGGCGACCATGACGCATGCGGCGATGTCGCCCGAAGCGCGCGCCGATGCCGGCATTTCAGACGGTTTGTTGCGCCTGTCGGTGGGCATCGAAGCGCTGCAGGACTTGCAGGCCGATCTGGCCGCCGCGCTCGAACGCGCCCAGCTCGTCGTCGATGCCGGCGAACGCAAACGGGTGGATGCGTGACGCTCGCGGCGGCGGCCACGCAAGCTACGGCGCCGGTCGCGTCGGCCCGGGCGCCGCGGCAGCCGCGCCTGGCGCTGCTCGGCACCGGCACGGTGGGGCGCGCTTTCGTCGCGCGTCATCAGCGATTGGCGCAACGTGGGGTCGCATTGCCTGTCTTCGAGCTACTCGCGAACTCCCGCGGCAGTTTCGATTGCGATGGCGTGCCGGATCTCGTGCTGAAGATCGCGATCGGCGCGCCGCGCGGCGATGAGCCGCATCAGATCGACACCGCGCGTCTGCGCCGCGGCGATATCGTCGTCGACGCCACCGCCAGCGATGCGGTCGCCTCGCGGCACGCCGAATGGCTGTCGCGCGGCATCCGCGTGGTTACCGCCAACAAACTCGGAAACGGCGCCGATCTTCTGCGCGCGCAGGCGATCGCCCGCGCGCAGCGCGAAGGCCATGCCCAATACGGCGACAGCGCCACCGTCGGCGCCGGCCTGCCGCTGCTGCGCTCGATACGCGACCTGGTGGCCGGCGGCGATCGCATCCATGCCGTCGAAGGCGTGCTGTCGGGTTCGCTGGCCTGGCTGTTCGATCGCTACGACGGCATGCGTCCTTTCTCCGGCTTCGTGCGCGAGGCGCGCGAGGCGGGCTATACCGAACCGGATCCGCGCATCGATCTGTCGGGCGAAGACGTGCGGCGCAAGCTGCTGATCCTGGCGCGTGCTGCCGGCATCGCGTTGGAAGCGCACGAGATCCGGGTCGATTCGCTTGTCCCATCCGATCTCGCCGTGCTTGCGGACGATGCGCTCGATAGTGGCCTTCCGTCGCTCGACGCGCCATTGCGCGAGCGTTATCAGGAGGCTTACCGCGATGGCGCCAAGCTGCGCTTCGTCGGTCGTTTCGGTTCCGATGGCGCCAGCGTCGGCTTGCTGACCCTGCCGGCCGACCATCCGCTCTGCGGCGGCAGCGGCACCGACAACCGCGTCGCGGTCCGCAGCGATCGCTACGCCGACCAGCCGTTGGTTATCCAGGGACCCGGCGCCGGCGCTGAAGTCACCGCGGCGAGCCTGCTCGACGACGTCATCCGGATCGCGCAGACTCCGTAGGGTGGGCCTTGGCCCACTATCGCCTGCGGATTTCGCATCGATGGCCACTTTTTTGGTTTGCCTACGTCTTGAGTAGGGTCTTGGGACGACCCAAGACTTCTTCCTCTTGCTAAAGGCGATTCTTCATGAAGACTCTGTTTGTTGCTGCATTGGTCACGCTATTGGGCGTGGGAAGCGCGAGTGCGCGGGACGCGGATATGCGATCCGATCAATTGGGAATTCCTGCCGGACAAGGGCAGCGCGACGGCGATGGCGCCGATGGGGACTGCGAACAAACCGGCTCTAACATCTGGGTTTGCTGGGCATGCAACGAGACCGCCGATTCGACCATTTGCGATTCATGGGTTGAAACGGATGATGGCGAGGAGGTTTACCGAAAACCTTCGAAGAAGCCGTTTGTCTTGTCTCGGCCGTAATCTGCCGTCGGCGTCTGCCACTCGCTAGCCTCTGGAAAGAAGCGCCGGCCTCCTCTAGGAGGCCGGCGCGCTGTTTCGACGGCATGGGATGAGCCGACTAAGCGATTACTTCAACCCATCGCTCACCGCAGTCGTCAGGCTACCCTGCGCATCGTCTCCGCTGAACTCCCAGACGAACGCGCCGCCCAGGTTTTGCGCTTTCACGTAAGCCATCTTCTCCGTGATCATGGCTGGCGTGTCGTAGCTCCAGAACGTGTTCCCGTCGTACTTCCATGTCGCGCGCGCATTGGCGTCGGTGAAGATAGTACCCGGCCGATTCTTCAGCACTTTGTAGTCCTCGTTGCCGGCTTCGTACGTGCCCGGCGCCGCGGTGCCGTTCTGGTACAGGCCGTTGTTGGCGTTGGCCACGCCGGTCCAGCCGCGGCCGTAGAAGCCGATGCCCAGGTTCAACTTCGAGGCGGGCACGCCGCGGGTCAGGAAGGCTTCGATCGCATCGTTGGAATTGTAGAAGCGCTGATCTCCGGTGGATGGATCGTTCGGCGAATCGAACAAGGCCGAGTGATGGTTGGTCTGCGGATCCCACGTACCGTGGAAGTCGTAGGTCATCACGTTGATGTAATCCAGGTATTGGCTGTACGTGGCCGGATCGGTCACGCGCACCTTATCCACGCCCGCGCCGGCCGCGATGGTCAGCAACAGGCCCGGACGCACCGCATTGAGCTGCGAGCGGAACTCTGCGAGCAACGCGGTGAAGTTCGCGCTCTCTTCCGGCGTGCCGCAAGTCAGGCCGCAGGCGGCCGGATACTCCCAATCCAGATCGATGCCGTCGAATACGCCCGCTGCCGCCGCGGTGCCGCCGGCGCCGTCGGTGACGGGCAGGTTGCCGCGGATGTAAGCGTCGACGCACGAGGCGACGAAGGCCTGCCTGTTCTCCGGGCGCGCCGCACTCGCGAAGCCGCGCGACCAAGTCCACCCGCCGAGCGAAATCAGCACTTTCAGGCCCGGATACTTGGCCTTGAGTTGCTTGAGCTGGTTCCAGTTGCCGCGCAACGGCTGGCCCCAGGTGTCGGCCGCACCGCTGACGCTCTCGCCCGCGCCGAAGGCCTTGGTGTAATCGGCGAACGCATCGCCGCCCACGCCGGTGTTCGGATCGGACGGTTGCGTGACGCCCACTTCGCAGCGGTTGTTGCGCACGTTGCCGAAGGCGTAGTTGATGTGGGTCAGCTTGGCCGCGGAACCGCTGGTATCGATGTTCTTGACCCGGTAGTTGCGCGCGTAGATGCCCCACTGCGTGAAGTAGCCGATCACCCGCTTGTTGCCGCCGCCGCCGGTTTTGGTGGTTGCGCTGATCTGCGCGCTCTGCGCGGAAGCATTGGTGGCGTTGTCGCGTGCGCGCACGCGATAGTTGTACGTGGTGCTCGCGGCCAGGCCAGCATCGGTATAGCTGGTGGCCGCGGGCGAACCGACCAGGCTGCCGTTGCGATACACATCGTAGCCCGCCACGCCGCTGCCGCCGGCGTTGTCGGTCGACGCGTTCCAGGTCAGCGAGACGCTGCTGCTGGTTTGCGAAGGCGAAGCCAACCCGGTCGGCACGCTCGGTGCGGTGGTGTCGGTCGGCGGCGTGCCCGTTACGGTGATCGTGGCAGTTGCGGACGTGGTGTTCGCACTGCCGTTGTCGGTGGCGACGGCTTTGAAGGCATGGCTGCCGGCGGTGGCGTTATTCCAAGTCACGCTATAGGGCGAGGTGGTATCGACGCCGAGCGAAACCGTGCCGCGGAAGAATTCGACTTTGGCGATGCTGCCGTCGCTGTCGGCGGCCGTCGCGCTGACGGCGATATTGCTGCCGGCATTGTGGGTGGAACCGTTCGTCGGTGCGGTCAGTGTCACCGTCGGCGGTTGATTGGTGCCGGTGCCGCAGGCGCCGAGATCCTGGTACCAGCCGCAGCTGGGGCAGTGCGTCGGCGGCGCGTTCCAAATCGGAACCAGTGCCTGATACAACCGGTTCTGATAGACCAGTTTGTCGCCGGGGTTGTAGATGGTCGCGGCGTTCCAGGCGGGCACGCCGGCGCACGACGCGCTCTGCGCCTGGGCCAGCGGTACGAATGAAATCAACAGCAGGGACGACAGTAATAGCTTCCAAGCGTGTGCGTGTCTCATGAGCTTTCCTCTCCTAAAGTTCACGATCGCGTGCGTTGATCCTGCGGATCGGTCGAGCCCCCCGTTGTTTCGTCGGATCTGTTCGGCGTCTTCTCCGCGGATGGCCTCGGTCCGTGAGTGGGGACCGTTTGACAACGTTGTCACAACATATGCGCAATATTTGCGAAATAGCGCACGTTTTAAGTATGACAACGTTGGTTATCCGAATTGACTTCGTGAGTCGATCGGCAGGACATGGGATGTCCTCGTGTCGCAATCGGTGCCTGTCGTAGTTGGTCGAGAGAGGACAGGAAATGACTGGCGAGCGAAATACGCAGCCATTGCGCTGGCACGACGGATGACCGCAGCTGTCGTGCAGCGACTCTTTGTGGGAGCGGCTTGAGCCGCGAGCTTTGCAAGATCGCAGGGAGCTGGATGGAAGAGCTCGCGGCTTAAGCCGCTCCCACGAAAAACGCGAAGGCTGCCCCAATGAAGGCGGCTTAGTGCGCGCCGTGGCTGCTGCGGAGCTTGGCGACAGTGGCTGCTTCGATCGCCTGCGGTTGTCCGCCATAACTGCGTCGCAGCCAGCCGCTCAATGCCGCGACATCCGTATCGCTCAGATCCTGCGCGAAACCGGGCATGTCCTGCATGCGCTCGTAACCGGGAAAGTCGTGCTCGGGCAGACCATCGAGAATCGCGACGATCAGGTTATGCGGATCGGCATCGCGCACGCTGCTGTTGTCGCGCAGGGCCGGCGCCACGTGCGGGACGCCTTGCGCGTCGCGGCCGTGGCAACCGGAACAGAGATTCAAGTAATGGTCGCGGCCGGGATCGGCGGCGAAAGCATTCACTGTTTGTACGATGCGCGGCGCCGCCGGCCGGTCGCCGAGCAGGTACGCGGTCATGGCCTTCAGGTCGTCGTCGTTGAGTTTGCTGGTCGACAGTCCGACCACCTTCAGCATCTCGTCGGAAGCGACGGCACGTGCGCTCACGCCGGCACCGAGATACTCGCGCAGCAGCGCCGCATCCCAGCCGCGCGCGGCCAGGCCTGCGGGTGTGATGTCCGGCGCCGCGAAGCGGCCCATCTTGTTATTGCCGCCAAGCGGCCGATCGCGATCGATCTGCCCGAGCGTCCCGCGCGGGCTGTGGCATTCGCCGCAATGGCCCATCGTCTCGACCAGATACCGGCCGCGCTGCCAAGCAGGCGACGCCCCCTGCGACGCGGATACGGCATCCGCACCGGCGAACAGCAGATTCCACAGATGGATGCCGCTGCGGATGTTGAACGGGAAGCCGACGCCGTTCTTCTTGTTCTGTCGCCGCACCGCCGGCTGATTCATCAGATACGCGTAGATCGCGTCGCTGTCAGCGCGGGTCATCGTCTTGTACGACACGTATGGCATCGCCGGATACAACTGATGGCCGTCGCGGGCCTCGCCCTTGGTCAATGCGCGGAAAAAATCCTCCGAGGTGTAACGGCCGATACCGGTGTCCGCATCGGGGGTGATGTTGGTGCCATGGATCGTGCCGAAAGGCGAGCCCAGCGGCACGCCGCCGGCGAACGGCGCGCCGCCCGGATCCGTGTGGCAGGCAGCGCAATCGGCTGCGGCCGCGAGATAGCGGCCGTGCGCGAGTCGTTGCGGCGTAACGGCCACTTGCTGCGCCGGCCCGCGGTTCGCGAAGAACCGCATCGCCGCCATCAACAGCAGCCATAACAGCAACAGCACCAGCAGCCAGGCCACGATCCTTCTCCAGCCGACGCGGGTCATGGCGCTTTCTCCCGCACCAGTCCAGGCGTTTTCAGCACGAGGTCCTTCACCGCCTGGTAATAACGCACATAGCCGGTGCAGCGGCACAGATGCGGATTGAGCGCTTCGGTGATCGTCGCTTCGACGTCGTCCGCGGCGACCGGCGACTTCGCCAGTTTTTCCAGCAATACCGTCGCCGCATTGACGAAGCCCGGCGTGCAGTAGCCGCACTGGAAGCTGAAATGATCGAGGAAGGCTTGCTGCACCGGCGAGAGCTCGACGATCTTGCCGCTGTCGTCCCACTTGGCATGGCCTTCGACGGTGCGGATGCGTTTGCCGTCGAACCAATGCGCGCCGGTGATGCAACTGCGCACTTCGCGCGGGCCGTCGGCGCCGTCGACGATCACCGTGCAGGCGCGGCACACGCCCTGGCCGCAGCCGAAACGCGTGCCGGTGAGGCCGAGGTATTCGTGCAGCACGTCGACCAGCATCATGTCTTCGGGCACGTCGACCGGGCCATGGGCGCGGCCGTTGATCTGCAGCTTCAACGGGCGTGTGCGGATCGGCGTCGCGCTCATGCCGCATCCTCCTTCGGCGCCGCTTCGCCGGCCAATCCGGCCAGCACTTTCTCCGGCGTTACCGGCAGTTCGCGGAAACGCAGTCCGGTGGCATGGGCGATGCCGTTCACGATCGCCGGCACCACCGCGATCATCACCACTTCGGCCATGCCCTTGGGCGGATCGCTGTCCGAAAGGGCGGGCAGCACTTCGCTGCTCTGTTTCCACACCGCGACATCGCGCGCGCGCGGCAGCGCGTAACGGTTGAAATTCCAAGTGCCGTTGCCGGGGCCGTCTTCGTACAACGGCAGGTATTCGTGCAGGGCATGGCCGATACCCATCGCCAGGCCGCCTTGGATCTGGCCCGAAACCAGTTCCGGCACGATCTGGTTGCCGCATTCCAGGATCGAATGGTGGTCGATCAGGTCGACCTGGCCGCTGCCGGTATCGACCGCCACTTCGGCGATCGTGGCCATCGTCGCGTAGTAGACGACGCCGGCGTTGTTGCGTTGCGCGGGCGGATAGTCGACGCGGCTGCGCTCGAGCATGCGATAGCCTTGAGCGGTTTCGCGTCCTGCGCCGGCCGCAGAGCCATCGCCGTAGCGCAGGGCCAAACCGTCGAGCGGCAAGCGCTGCGTGCCGCCGGCGAGTGGAAATTCCGCTTCGGCCCACTGCCAGCGATTGAACGTATGCGCCACGACGCCGGTGGCCAAGCCGAGTTCATACGCTTTCGCCGCCAGTTGCGGCAGCGCGAGCGGCGCGAGTCCGCCTGCGGTGAGTTTGCCTTCCACCCAATGCGCATCTTCCATGCGTACCGACAGCGGCGCCAGCTGGCCGCCGCCGAAACCGGCGCTCCACAACGCGCGTGCGGCCGGCCACAATCCTTCGGCGAACAGCAGCCGCGCCGCTTCGCGCGTCGCATGGCCGCAGAAATACGCCGAATTGCTGGCGCTGCTCGGGCTCATATAGTTCGGCGTCCAACGCGGATCGCCCCGATGCGCATCCTGCACCGCCTGCCGCATCAGCCAAGGATCGTCGGTGGCGTGCATCGGCAGCGCCGTCCAATCGGTTTCTCCGGTGCGCACATCGTCGGCGGGGCGGCCAAGCCATGTCGCGCACAAGGCCGCTTGGCTGGTGGCCATACCCGTGCCCATTTCGATCGCGCAATGGCGCAACAGGATGCGGCCTTCCTTCGATACCGCCACTTCGACGAACGCGGCTTCGGCGCCGGTACCGAAATCCTTCTGTACGCAGCCGAAGCCGACGCCATAGCGCTTGCCGGGATACGCCGCTTCGTACTCGCGCTTGCGTTTGTCGCGGTCGCGCCACAGCGGATGCGCGCGCGCTTTCGCGAGCACTTCGTCGGCGCGCATCGCGCCGCCGGGTATCGCGCCCTGCGTATTCTTCATGCCGGTTTTGAACACGTTGCGCTGACGCAATTCGATCGGATCGATCTTCAGCTCCGCCGCGACTTCGTCGACCAGCATCTCGGTCGCCCCCATGCTCTGCAGCGTGCCGTAACAGCGCGCCGAACCGGCATCGAGCGCGCGCGAGGCGATCACCGTGCTGGCCAGGTCGCTGCGTGGGAAGTAATAGATCGATTGCGCCGCGGTCGCGGCCACCAGGCATACCGACGGCGAGAAATTCTGGCGGCCGCCGCCATCGCCGACCATGTCGCCCTGGAATATCCCGAACCGGCCGGTCTTGCGGTCCACCGCGATGCGGTAATGGATGCGGAAACTGTGGCGCTTCAGGCTGGCCTGGAACTGTTCGTAACGGTCGTTGGCCAATCGCACCGCACGGCCGTCGCCGTACAGGCCGGCCATCAGCGCATAGAACGGGAACGGATTATGGTCCTTCGAACCGTAACCGACGGTGTAGCAGGGATGCAGCACCAGAGTCTTCACGCCGAGCGCGCTTGCAGCGAGCATCGCTGCGCCGGCCTCGGCGACTTCCTGCGGCGATTGCGTCGCCACGACCAGATGCAGCGTGGCGGTGCCGGCATCGAACCAGGCGTTGCCGTTGTCGAGTTCGAATGCGGCGGTATCGATCGACTGCGAGAAGTATTCGCGCTGCAGCATCAACGTTCCGTCGCCCGGATTTTCCAGCGCAGAAGCGATGCCGGCCGCGAAGGCGGCGCCCTGCGCATCCAAGCCCCCGCGCGGATTGGCCTGCGGCCATTGCGGCCGCTTCTTGCTGTATCCCGACGGGAACAACGGCGTATCTTTCAGGCTGGAATACGTATCGTCGTCGAACGGCGTGGCGCCGCCGATGCGCACATAACGGAACGCAGCCCAGGGATCGCGTTCCAGCGGCCCGGTTTTGGCGCCCCACTTGATCACGTCGTCGCGGAACTTGAGCGCATTCTTGGCCGTGCGGAAGCGGGCGAAATCGCGCCAGACCAGCAGCGCGACCGCATGGCCCAGATAGGCCGGCGTCTTGCCTTCCGGCAGCAGCATGTCCTCGCCGTAGAACGGCGGGAATCGCACGCCGTCGCGCTGCAGGTCGGCGGCGGTGACGATGCGGTCCGGTTTTAGCCCGTCGCCGAGCACGGACAGGTCGAAACCCGCATACGCGCGGTCGGCCTGCGTCGCCCGCAGCAGCATCGCGTGCGCCTGCTCCCGGGGCCAGCCGGGCAGGTCGCGGGAACGCATGTCGTAGCTGAATATCTTCTCGCCGGTGACTTTCGCGGTCGCATCCGTGCGATAGCGGATCTTGCCGGTGGCCGCGTCCCAAGGCATCGGCTGCAGCCGCTGCTCCTCGAAGAGCGCGGCCAGCGCAGCGCTGCCCGGCGCGGCGATATAGACCGTAATCCCGGCGATCACGCTGCCTTTCAGGAAATCGCGGCGGGACAGGCTGGCGGTCATGCGGGCATGCTCCGGCTGGCTGACCCGATATTAACCCCGTCGCATGTGAAGCCGGTCGGCCCGCGAGCCGGTTCGGTCCAGTAAAATCGCGGGGTCGAGTCCCCCGACTCGCTGCCGATATCGCAATGCCCCCCAACCGTGACGACAGCGCATTGCGAATCGCCTTGCTTGAAGACGATGCGATGCTGCGCGAGCGCATCCTGCTGCCGGGGTTGGCCAATTTCGGTTTCGCGGTAGTGGGCACCGAAACTGCGGCGGCGCTGCATCTGCACCTCAATACCCAGCCTGTGGATATGGTGGTGCTGGACGTGGGTCTGCCGGATCAGGACGGCTTCACCGTGGCGCGCAACGTGCGCGCGACGTATCCGGAGATCGGCATCGTGATGCTGACCGGTCGCGGCGCGACGCCCGATCGCGTGCGCGGACTGAGCGAAGGCGCCGACGCTTATCTGTCCAAACCGGTAGAAATCGAACTGCTCGCTGCCACCTTGCACAGCCTGGCGCGCCGATTGCGCGGACAGCAAGCGCAGGCAGCACCCAAGCGCTGGCATCTGGATGGCAACGGCTGGTGTTTGGTCTCGCCATCGGGTCTCAACGTTGCGCTCACCCGCACCGAGCGCCGCGTGGTCGAACGCTTGACCGCATCCTCGGGCCAGCTGGTGACGCGCGACGAGCTGATCGCCACGCTCACCGACAACGTCTACGATTTCGATGCGCATCGCCTGGATTCGTTGATTTATCGATTGCGGCGCAAGGTCGCCGACACCTGCGGAGAGACCTTGCCGCTGGTGGCGGTGCATGGCGAAGGCTATGTACTGAACGACGCCGGTTGACCGCTTTTTTGTAGAGTCGAGCTTGCTCGACTGCCCTTGATGTGCCGGGGATGCCGAAGCAGTCGAGCGAGCTCGACTCTACAAAGACTGGGGTTCCGTCGTTACCAGCGGCAGACGCAGATAAAAGGCCGAACCCTTCCCGATCGCGCTATCGACGCGGATATCCCCGCCCGCCGCCGCCGCGATGTCGCGTATCACCGACAAGCCCAACCCCGTCCCGTCCGCTGCGGACTTGGTGGTGAAGAACGGTTCGAAGATGTGCCGCTGGACCTGTTCGTCCATGCCGTGCCCATCGTCGCTCATCGAGATTTCGACCTTGTCGCCGGCTCGCTTTACCTCGATCAGGAAACGGCCGCCGTCCGGCATCGCATCGCGAGCGTTCGCGGCGATATTGAGGATCATCAGTTCCAACTCGCTGCGGTCCATGCGCACCGGCAAAGGCGGCGCGTCGGAGGTCGATTCCAGCCGCACCGTCGGCGGAAACAGCTGACGCAGCATCGGCTGCAGTTCGGCGATCGCCTGCGCCGCGTCGAATACCTGCAATTTGAGGAAGTCGCTGCGGCTGAAGCTGAGCAGCTTGCGGGTGATCGCAGTGCCGCGTTTAGCGGCGATTTCCACGCCTTCCAGCGTATCGGACAGCGCGTCGGAGCGTTCGCGGTCGCCGCCGACGTCCTGCAGCCGGTGCCGCTGCGACGAGAAGCCGAGGATCACGTCGAGGATATTGTTGAAATCGTGCGCCACGCCGCTGGCCAGGCGGCCGGTGGCTTCCAGTTTCTGCGCGTGGATCAATTGCGCCTGCGCGCGCTCGCGTTCGGCCATTTCCAACTGCAATTCCAGGCGGCGCGCATTGGATTCGGCCAGGCTTTCGCGCAGCGCGGTCAGGGTGCGGTCGAGGATGATGGTGATGATGAGATAGCTCAGCACCAGCGACGGCGCGTTTCGCATCGAATTGCGGATCCATTGCGCAGTCTGCTCCGCGTTATTGGCGTCGGTGATGAAGCCGACCGCGAATACCACCATCAGCAGGCTGAACACGATCCACAAGGCGCGCCTTCCCAGCACCAGCCCGCTGATCACCAGGGTCAGGATCACCGACACCTGGTCGATCAGCTGCGCCTGCGCACCGAGCATGTGATAAGCCAGCAGCAGAGATGCCAGCAGCGCGCCGACGAAGAGTTTGATCGCGAGCCGGAAATTGCCGCGGCGGATCAGGAACACGCTGAACAGCGCCAGCGAGGCGGTGATCAGGTCGAGCACCAGCACGATCGTCCAGCCTTTCGGGATCGGGCGCGACGACAGGTGCCAGGCCCAGTTCGCCGGCAACGCGATGCCGTAGAACAGCAATAGCAGCTGCATCACCGGCGCGTTGCGTCGATCCACCTCGTCGGTGAGGGGCGCGCCGCGCAGCCATCGTGTGACGCCGTTCAACATCTTGGACGTTGCCCCGAATGCGTGTCCGATCCATCGAACGGCGTGGAAGATCCGCCCGCCGCGCTTAGCGCGATTCAGAGCCGGCCACGGTGAGTATTCCGTGAGTATTGGGTGAGAAGGCGCGCGTGACAAGCCGCCGGGCGCCGCTTTAGGTTCGCAAACAACCCGCCGCCGCCACTTGCTGACGTTTTTGGTCGGCGTGCGGCGCGGATACCGAAGTCCGTCTCGGGGGCGTGAGGGCGGACACCACCATCGCAACGGCTAGCTGGCCTCCCGCATCGCGGGCGCCGCCTGAGGCCCTGTTTGCACTTCGAAAACGTAATTCCGGGAGAGAGGTTCGATGAACAAGGTTTTCAGTCTGGTGTGGAGCCGGTCGCTGCAGGCGCTCGTGGTCGCTTCTGAACTGGCCTCGGCCGACGGCAAGCGATCCGGCCGTCCGAGCCGTTTGCGCCGCACCGCGTCGGGCGTGTTGGTGCTGTCGGCGATCTTCGCGCTGATGCCTTTCGCGCAAGCCGCCGAAAAAACCGACAAGAAAATCTGCACCGTCACGCTTCCGGGCCAAGGCGCAATCGCGGTGGAATGCGCGCAGCTGGAAAAGGTCGTAGCGGCCGCCAAGGCCGATAAGGGCAAGAGGAAGCGCCCGGTCGAGGACAGCTTCGATTCGGATTACTTCAAGGCCAACGGCGCCGGCGACGGCAGCGACGATGCCAGCGCGCAAGGGGAAGGCGCCATCGCGATCGGCAGCGGCGCGCAGACGCGGCCGTGGGTCAGCGACGAACTCGGCGAGACGTTCGAAGCCGATGGCGCGGTGGCGATCGGCAAACAATCGATCGCCGAAGGCTGGGAAGCGACGGCGCTGGGCGCCAACAGCTTCGCGTCCGGCAATTCCTCGGTCGCGGTCGGCGGCGAAAGCATCGCTGCCGGCATCGGCGCAGCCGCATTCGGCCAGGGTTCGATGGCGTTCGGCCATGCCAGCACGGCGATCGGCCAAGGCGCGGCGACGTTCGGTTTCGGCAATACCGCGGTCGGCGCTTCCGCTGAAGCATCCGCAGAGCAGGCGGCGACCGCGATCGGCGCGTTGAGCGTCGCCGCAGGCATGGGTTCCACTGCGATCGGCGGCGATGCGCAGGCCTATGGCGACGGCAGCTTCGTCGGCGGTTTCGGCGCCGGTGCCAATGGCGAAGCGGGCGTCGCATTGGGCGCGCACTCGCGCGCCGTCGCGGGCGATTTCAATGTCGCGGTCGGCGGTTACAGCACCGCGATCGGGCAGGGCAGCGTCGGCGTAGGCAGTAACAGTCTCGCTAATGGCCAGCATTCCGTCGCCACCGGCTACAACGCCGCGGCGAACGGCGAAGACACGGTCTCGATCGGCGGCAGCGAGTGGACCGATCGCGACGGCGACGGCATGCCCGATGTCGGCGAAGCGACGTTGGCCGAAGGCCAAGGCGCAGTCGCCGTCGGCAGCATGGCGGGCGCCAGCGGTAACGATGCGCTGGCTATCGGCCACCAGGCGAACGCATTGGCCGCCAATGCCACCGCGACGGGCGCGCAAAGCCTCGCGCAAGGCGAATCCAGCACCGCCACCGGCGCTTTGAGCCAAGCCAATGGCGCCGAAAGCACCGCGACCGGTTATCAATCCGTCGCCGATGCGGACTACGCCACTGCCGCCGGCAGCGGCAGCTACGCCGGTGGAATGGGTGCGAATGCATTCGGCGCCGGCGCGACTGCGCTCGGCGAGACCTCGAATGCGATCGGCTACGGCAGCGTCGCGACCGGTTGGGATGCGGTCGCCGTCGGCACGTCTTCTTACGCATCGGGCGTGAATGCCGTCGCGATGGGTTATGCGTCCAGCGCGAATGCGGATCTATCGGTGGCCATCAATACCGGCGACACGGTGGGAATGTGGACCGACGCGATTCCCGGCGTCGGCGCGAACGCCAACGGCGGCGTCGCCATGGGTGCCGGTGCGTCGGTCGGTGCGGATGCCACCGCCGGCGTCGCGCTCGGGCTCAGCGCTACCGTGGCGCAAGGCGCCTATCAGGGCGTCGCGATCGGCGTGGGCGCCAATGCGGGCGATGCGCAGAGCATCGCCATCGGTGGGCTCGGCGTGGATCGCGATTGGTTCCTGCGCCCGACTTATGCCGGCGGCGTCGGTTCTATTGCGATCGGTCTTGGCGCCAATACTTTCAACGACTATTCGACCGCACTCGGCGCATTCAGCACCGTTGAAGCGGACAACGCGGTCGCGCTCGGCACCAATTCCGTCGCCGACCGCGACAACAGCGTATCGGTCGGCCAGGTGGACGACGAACGCCAGATCACCAACGTCGCCGCCGGCACCGAAGCGACCGATGCGGTGAACAAGTCGCAATTGGATGAAGTGGCCGAAGGCGTCAGCGATTCCAGCCACTATTTCGCCGCGAACGGCGCCGAAGACGGCAGCGACGACGCCGATGCGCAAGGCGAAGGCTCGATCGCGATCGGCCGCAACAGCATGACCACGCAGAACGCCAGCACCGCTATCGGCGCGGAAAGCATGGCCGATGGCCTCGGCGCCAGCGCGTTCGGCCAGGGCGCGATGGCGTTCGGCGATTCCAGCGTCGCGATCGGCCAGAGTGCGGCGACGTTCGGTTTCGGCAACACGGCGGTCGGCGCTTCGGCCGAAGCTTCGGCCGAACAGGCCGCGACTGCGATCGGCGCGTTGAGCGTCGCCGCAGGCATGGGTTCCACTGCGATCGGCGGCGATGCGCAGGCCTATGGCGACGGCAGCTTCGTCGGTGGTTTCGGCGCGGGCGCCAATGGCGAAGCGGGCGTTGCGCTCGGTGCGCATTCGCGTGCGGTCGCGGGTGATTTCAATGTCGCGGTCGGCGGTTACAGCACGGCGATCGGGCAGGGCAGCGTCGGTGTGGGTTCGAATAGCCTGGCCAACGGACAACATTCCGTCGCCGCCGGCTACAACGCTGCGGCGAACGGCGCAGACACGGTCGCGATCGGCGGCAGCGAGTGGACCGATCGCGATGGCGACGGCATGCCCGATGTCGGCGAAGCGACCTTGGCCGAAGGTCAGGGCGCGGTCGCCGTCGGCAGTCTCGCCGGTGCGAGCGGCAACAACGCGCAAGCGGTCGGTTATCAAGCCAATGCCGTGGCCGACAATGCGACCGCGACCGGTGCGATGAGCATGGCCGGCGGCGAGTCGAGCACGGCCACCGGCGCGAACAGCGTCGCCAACGGCATGCAAAGCAGCGCTTACGGCGCGATGAGCGATGCCGAAGGCGATTATTCGACGGCGGTCGGCAGCGGCAGCCTGGCTTTGAGCGAAGGCGCGACCGCCGTCGGTAACGGCGCCAATGCGCTTGGCACGCAAAGCCTGGCCAATGGTTACGGCAGCCTGGCGAACGGCGAACTGTCGATCGCGCTGGGCAGCGAGAGCCAGGCATTGGGCGAAGCTTCGATCGCGCTCGGCACGCAGAGTCTGGCGGAAGGCATCGACAGCATCGGCGTCGGCGCGGGCAGCTACGCCGGCGATTTCGGCACGGCCACCGGCACGCTCAGCCACGCAGGCGTATTCGGCGCTACAGCGTTCGGCCACAGTGCCTGGGCGGACAACTATTACGCCATGGCGCTAGGCACGGCCTCCACGTCCCTCGCCGAAGGCGGCATCGCCATCGGCACCGATAGCTATGTCGATGCCGGCGCTTATCAGGGCATCGCCATCGGCAGCGTCGTGTCCGCGCTGGGCCATCGATCGATCGCCATCGGTTCGCAGTGGACCACCGCCGGCGGCGACAGTTCGGTCGCGATCGGCGGCACGATGGCTTGCGCCGATTTCGTTTGCATCGAGCAGAACACCGCCGCCTGGGGCATCAACAGCGTCGCGCTCGGCGCCGGCGCGCAGAGTCAGGCGGATCGCGCGACCGCAGTAGGCGGCGGCGCGTCGGCCGGCGGCATCGATTCGGTTGCATTGGGCCAATACGCCCGTGCCTGGAACGATACGTCGGTGGCGCTGGGCAGCAACACGCTGGCGATGGCCAACGGCGCGGTCGCCTTGGGTGCCGATTCGCTCGCCGATCGCGACAACACGGTATCGGTCGGTAACGCCGACACCGGCCTGACGCGCCAGATCGCCAACGTCGCAGCAGGCACCGAAGCCACCGATGCGGTCAACAAAGCCCAGCTCGACGAAGTCGCCGACAGTGTCGGCGACGCCAGCGACTATTTCGCCGTCAACGGCACCGGCGACGGCAGCGATGTCGCCATCGCGGACGGCGAGAATGCCACGGCCGCCGGTGCGAACAGTTCGGCCAACGGAACCGAAAGCAGCGCTTATGGCTATCAAAGCAATGCGGCCGGCGATTATTCGACCGCGGCCGGCGGCAGCAGCCTCGCGCTGGGCACCGGATCGTCCGCGTTCGGAACCGGCAGCAACGCCATCGGTGAATTCAGCAGCGCTAATGGTTACGGCGCGATCGCCGAAGGCGACAACAGCAGCGCGTTCGGCAGCAATGCCTATGCGGCCGGCAGTTCCAGCTTCGCCGGCGGCAACGGCGCGCAGTCCAACGGCGGCGGCAGCGTGGCGCTGGGCGCCAACAGCATCGCCAACGGGTCCAGCGGCGTGTCGGTCGGTGCAGGCAGCGAGTCGAACGGCTTCTTCGCGGTCGCGGTAGGCGGACTGGCTTGGGCCAATGCGCCGTTCACCACCGCGATCGGCGCATTTGCGACGGCCGACGGCTGGCAGAGCACCGCGATCGGCAACGGCGCCTATGCCACCGATTTCAACGCGACCGCGATCGGTTCGGGCAGCATGTCCGGCGTCGGCGGCGTGGCGATCGGTTCGGGCGCCGCCTCCGGCTTCTGGATGACGGACGAGGAAACCGGCGAGAACGTATTCTTCGGTTCGCAAGGCACCGCTGTCGGCCAAAACGCCGCGGCCACCGGCCAATACAGCACCGCGCTCGGCGGCTTCTCCGACGGTTCCTTCAGTTCCGCCGGCGCCACCGGTCAATACAGCACCGCGATCGGCGCGGGCGCTTATGCCGGTTCGTACTGGGATAGCGAATTGGTCGGCGACCGCACCACCGCGGTCGGTGCGGAAAGCTGGGCGATCGGCGGTTCGGCCACGTCGCTGGGTTTCAACAGCTTCGCGCAATCGGAGAATGCGACGGTGCTCGGCGCCAATGCATGGACTACGCCGGATGCGAGCAACAGCGTCGCGCTCGGCGAGGGTTCGCTGGCCGATCGCGCCAACAGCGTCTCTGTAGGCGCGGCCGAGGATTGGACCGATGCGGGCGGCACCGTGCACGCGGCCATCGACCGGCAGATCACCAACGTCGCCGCAGGCACGCAGGACACCGATGCGGTCAACCTCGCGCAATTGAACGAAGTCGCCGATGGCGCCGCGCAAGCCAGCAAGTTCTTCAAGGCCAATGGCGAAGAAGGCTCCACGGCCAGCGGCGAGAACAGCGTAGCGGCGGGCGCATCGGCCGGCGCCGGCGGTGCGCTGTCGGTGGCGGTGGGCGCGGCGAGCAACGCGCAGGGCGATCTGGCGACCGCAGTGGGCAGCGATGCGCAGGCGCTCGGCGTCAACAGCACCACGCTCGGCGCTACCAGTCGCGCGCAGGCGCAAGCCACTGCGGTTGGTGCGAACGCCAATGCCGGCGCGACCAACAGCGTCGCGATCGGCCAGGGCGCCAGCGTAAATTCGCTGGCCACCAATGCGGTCGCGCTCGGCGCCAACTCGATCGCCACCAGCGCCAACACGGTGTCGATCGGCAGCAGCGGCAACGAACGTCGCCTGACCAACCTGCGCGCAGGCACCAGCGCAACCGATGCGGTCAACGTCGCCCAGATGCAATCCATCGCGAACGGGCTCGGCGGCGGGGCCGGTTTCTCGGCCGGCGCGTTCATCGCGCCGACTTACATGATCCAGGGCGGCAGCTACAACAACGTCGGTGCGGCGTTCACCGCGGTCGACAGCAAGTTGAACGACTTGCAAGGTCAGGTGAACAACATCCAAGTCGGTGCGCAGGACAATTCGGCAGGCAGCGCGGAAACCACGACGCCGACGACGGCAGTCGCGGCCGGCGATACTCCCGCTGCCGAAACTGCGACGACCAACGATACCGCTGCAGGTGCGACGACGGCTGCCACGGGCCCGGTGGCCATGGCCTCCGCGCCGACGCCGTCGCGCAATCCGTCCGAGGCCGACGCTTCCGCGCAAACGCTGTCGTCGGCCAGGAGCTATACGGATCTGCGCTTCAACGCCGTTACCGACGACTTCAACCAGTTGCGTATGGATATGGAAACCCGTTTCGTGAAACAGGACCAGCGCATCGATCGCATCGGTGCGATGGGCGGCGCACTGACCGGCATGGCGATGAACAGCGCGGGCCTGTCCGGCCAGAACCGCATGGCGGTCGGCGTCGGCGCGCAGAACGGCCGCCAGGCGTGGGCGCTGGGCTACCAGCGCGCGGTCGGCGAACGCGCCAGCGTGTCGCTGGGCGCAGCGTTCTCCGGCAGCGAAAGCACCGTCACCGGCGGCGCAGGCATCAGCTGGTGATCAAGACGCATCGCGCGTCCGCGCGCGATGCGGTTCCAACCATCGCGTTCCATCCAACCACGTTCCAACGCGAAGGCGCCGGGTGTCCGGTTCCCCCCGAAACGGCACCCGGCGCCTATCGCGCCACCTTCGTATCCATGGGAGAGAGCAACAGATGAACAGGAATACCCGCCACCTGGCCGCCGGTGCCCTGACCGCAGCCGTGCTGGTCGCGCTGACCGCTTATGCCGCCAACTCCGAACCGCGCGCGAGCGCGGCGCCCGCCGTTTCGGCAGCGACTTCCGCCGCTGCTGCGGGCACGCCGGCTGCGCGATTGATCACCGAGCGCAGCAAGCGCCTGCTGGCGAGCGCGCCGGCCGCTCCCGCCGGCTATCAGCGCTTCATCGTCAAGTATCGCGACGGCAGCGTCGCCTCGCGCGGCGCTTCGGCGTTGGTCGATAACGCCAACGCCGCATTGCGCAGCGCAGGCATCGCTGGCGCCAGCGGCGCGCGCGCCGCCTTGTCGCTTTCGCACCTGCGCAAGACCGGCGTAGGCGCCGACGTGCTGCGCGCTTCGCGCCGGCTGAGCGCGAGCGAATCGAACGCTTTCCTGCAGCAGCTGCGCAAGGATCCGGCCGTGCTGTACGCGCAGCCGGACTACATCAAGCAGCGCTACGAAGTGGTGCCGAACGACCCGTACTTCTCGCAACTGCAGTGGGATTACACCAACCCGGTCGGCGGCATGAGCGCCAGCACCGCGTGGGATATCTCGCAGGGCGAAGGCGTCGTCGTCGCCGTGCTCGATACCGGCTATGCAGATCACAGCGATCTCAATGCGAACCTGGTGCCGGGTTACGACTTCATCCATGACGAAGAGGTCGCCGGCGACGGCGACGGCCGCGACGACGACGCGCACGATCCGGGCGACTGGTACGGCGGCTACGCCAGCTCCTGGCACGGCACGCATGTCGCCGGCACGGTGGCGGCGGTGACCAACAACGGCGCGGGCCTGGCCGGTGTTGCGTACAAGGCCAAGGTGCAGCCGGTGCGCGTGCTCGGCCATGGCGGCGGTTACACGTCCGATATCGCCGACGCCATCGTCTGGGCTTCGGGCGGCACGGTGGACGGCGTTCCGGCCAACGAGAATCCGGCCGAAGTGCTGAACCTCAGCCTCGGCGGCAACGGTTCTTGCAACCAGGATCCGGTCACGCAGGAAGCCGTCGACGGCGCCATCGAACGCGGCGTCACCGTCGTCGTCGCCGCCGGCAACGACAACCAGGATGCGGCCTTCCACTCGCCGGCCAGCTGCCGCGGCGTGATCACGGTCGGCGCGAACGGCATCGATGGCGCCAAGTCGTGGTTCTCCAACTACGGTGCCACCGTCACCTTGTCCGCACCGGGCGGCAACGCCACCAGTGGTTCGTCGCCCGACGACCGTTGGATCTGGTCGCTGGGCAACAGCGGCGCCGAAGGCCCGGAAGAAGAAGGCCTGATCGGCATGATCGGCACGTCGCAGGCGAGCCCGCACGTGGCTGCGGTGGTCGCGCTGATGCAGAGCGCAGCGGTCGCCGCCGGCAAGCCGCCGCTGACGCCGGCGCAGGTCAAGAACATCCTGCGCGGCACGGCGCGTCCGTTCGCGGTCGTGCCGCCGGTCAGCACGCCGATGGGCGCCGGTATTCTCGATGCCGCCGCGGCGACGTATGCAGCCACGCAGGACATCGGCGACGAAGAAGCCGAATTGCTGGTCAACCGCGTGGCGATCACGCAACTCACCGGTGCTGCCGGCGACGAGCTGTTGTACAAGATCGAAGTGCCGTCCGGCACCCGCAGCCTCAACCTGCGGAGCTACGGCGGCAGCGGCAACGTGTCGCTGTACGTGTCCTATGACAGCGCGCCGACCAGTACGGTATACGACCGTAAGTCGGCCAAGCCGGGCAATAGCGAAGCGGTGGTCTACACCAATCCGGCTGCGGGCACGTATTACGTGCGTCTGGTCGGCGAGCAGGCTTTCGCTAATGTCTCGGTGATGGGGCTGTACTGATTCACAGATTTGGCGACCGAAGCTTGGTTTCGGAGGAGGCGGAAGTTTCGCCTCCTTCTTTTTAGATCGAGTCTGCATCAGACGCTATTCTGCAAATGGTTGAGGCGGTTGGCCATCAAAAGTCAATTTCTCCGTCTTGAAGATGTCAGTCAATAACGACTGACTATTGAAGAGGAAGATTGAATGAAGAATAGCAATGCGGTTTTGGCTTTGGTTGTCGCGGTATTGGCGGTCGGGGTTGCGCATGCGGAAGATCGAGTCGTTGCGCGATCGGATGCGACCCAATTCAGAGGGGATAGGCTACCGCCGCCGATGCAAACGCGTGATGTAGATAACAGTTGGTGCGTGGAAGAAGATGGCGGTTTGTTTTGCGGCACTACACAATGCTTTGAAGACGAAGCGCACGGACAAAGCTATTGTTTGTCGGGGGGTAATGACGACAGCTCCCCTGATCCTGAGGCTCCCTGAGCGCGGCTACCCGCCTCATAGTCCAAATGTTGACTCGTGGCTGGCGGAAGCGCCAGCCACGACGCGGCCTATCCAGTCCAGGCTTCGCATTTCTTCAGGCGCCGCTAGCCGGCGGTCGCGAACAGGGCCTGCCAGTCCGCATCCGACACCAGAACGTTTTTCGCGAGTTGCGGTCGTGCCGCCGGTCAGCACGCCGATGGGCGCCGGTATTCTCGATGCCGCCGCGGCGACGTATGCAGCCACGCAGGACATCGGCGACGAAGAAGCCGAATTGCTGGTCAACCGCGTGGCGATCACGCAACTCACCGGTGCTGCCGGCGACGAGCTGTTGTACAAGATCGAAGTGCCGTCCGGCACCCGCAGCCTCAACCTGCGGAGCTACGGCGGCAGCGGCAACGTGTCACTGTACGTGTCCTACGACACCGCGCCGACCAGTACGGTATACGACCGCAAGTCGGCCAAGCCGGGTAACAGCGAAGCGGTGGTCTACACCAATCCGGCCGCGGGCACTTACTACGTATGTCTGGTCGGCGAGCAGGCTTTCGCTAACGTATCCGTGCTGGGCATCTATCAGTAAAACGATTTACCGTACCAAGCGGTCCTTGGTCGGAGGGGGCGGGAAACTGCCCCCTCTTTTTTTGAAATGCGAAGCCATGAGGTGGCCATGCTCGGCTAGTTTTTCCGTGGTTCAGGAGCCTGCCGATCGCCTACTGCTTTTTCGGACGGTCTCAATCGATTCGAACGCCAGGAGAAACCATGAAGATCATTGCCGCCGCATCGCTTATCGCCGTGCTTGTGCTCATGCAGCCGCCTGCTCAGGCGGATGCGTTAATCCGCGATGCGCGTGCGTCTGTCGCGGAAGATGCGGGGAAACCCGGTATGCGTCCGCGCGACTGCACGCCGGTGGGAAGCGGAATCGAAGAGTGCGTGTACGACGTAGAGTGCTGGGAAGATGAAGTGGCGCTCATGAGCATCTGCAAGAAGGTCATCGTCTACAAGCCCGAGGCTTCGGACCCCTAAGCGGCCCACCTGCAGCGCATGTTTGCGCAACAGATGGGCTTCAGGCTGTTCTGTGCCTTCATGCGCACCGAATCATTTCAGGGCGGCAGCGCATTCCTGCGGCTTGGCCTGCAGCAGAAAATGCGGCCCTTCGATCTCGATGCAGACCGCATTGCGGCTTAGGCCGCGGATGGCGCCCCAGCCGGTATCGCCGACCAGGCGATCGTGGCTGCCTTTCAAATACATCAGCGGACAATCGATATCCGCGATCCGAGCGGCGATGTCGATATCCGCCGCCGCCCGCAACCGTGCGCGCATCGCTTCCGCGCTTACGCTGCGCACCGCCTCGCGCACGCGTCGCGCCCATTCGCGCGTAGACCAGCGGCCCATCAGCCAGGGCATGGCCAGGCCAAGCGGGAGTTTGCCCGCAGGCACCGTGCGCAGCATCGTTTCGAATACTTGCAGCATGCGCGACTTCGGCGCTTTCGCGAACGAAGCGCACAGCACCAGGCCGACCAGGCCGTCGGGTCTGCGCGCGGCCAGTTCGATCGCAATCGGGCCTGAGAAGGATTCTGCGACCAGCAGGAAGGGCTCGTCGTGCGGCAGGAATTCGGCTACGAGCTCGGTCAAGGCGTCGTAATCGAGCGCAACATCGCGCGGATAAGCCACCACGGTGGCGCCGAATTCCGGCGCCAGCGCCGCCGCGAACTCGGTCAACAGTTCGCCGGTGCCGTCCATGCCTGGAAGCAGGATTGCGCGCATCAGGGCGCGAGCCGCATCGGTCGAGCGGTAGTCGGGTTGTGAGATTGCATCGCGAAGTCTCGAATCGCGTCGGAGCCGTGAAGCCATTGTCACATCATCGCGATGGCCGATGCCGGTTTCCAGTGTGGATGCGGCGCGCTCCGGGACGATTTTCACAGTTCGACACGCTTACGGGCGGCCTATTGCTCTTAGTCGCGCCGCTGGAGCGGCCTGCGGTCAGCGTCTTGGCCTGCTACTAGGCGCGAATGGCCGCTTTGGACCGTCCTTTTCGTCGTATATGCGCCTTTGCCAACAGAGGCACTTTCAACCAACAGGAACGATGAATATGACGAAGTATGCAAGCATGATTCTGGTACTGGCGTGCGCCACAGTCGGAATTGGCACGGCTGATGCGCAACAAGGCAATATCGGCACTGGTCACCGCGTCCCCACGATCTCGGCTGGGTATAGCGCGGAGCTTCCTGAGCGTCCCGAGATGCAGACGCGGGATGGGGATTACAGTTTTTGCGATGACAGTGACGGCGGACTGATGTGCGGAGGAAGCGTCTGCTACGAAAGCGAGTACATGGGGCAAAGCTATTGCATCGAGAACGATAGTCCCGAAAATTCCTCCAACCCGTAATCTGACGAAAATGCAAAGGAGCGCCCGCCGCCCCTTTGCACCTTTCTTCTAGATTTCAACACTCGATAACGTTCACCGCCAACCCGCCGCGCGACGTTTCCTTGTACTTGTCCTGCATATCGCGTCCGGTATCGCGCATGGTCTTGATGACCTTGTCGAGCGAGACCTTGTGCTTGCCGTCGCCGCGCTGGGCCATGCGCGCGGCATTGATGGCTTTCACCGCGCCCATCGCATTGCGTTCGATGCACGGGATCTGCACCAGGCCGCCGATCGGGTCGCAGGTCAGGCCGAGGTTGTGTTCCATGCCTATTTCGGCGGCGTTTTCGATTTGTCCGGGCGAACCGCCGAGCGCTGCGACCAGGCCGCCGGCGGCCATCGAGCAGGCCACGCCGACTTCGCCCTGGCAGCCGACTTCGGCGCCGCTGATCGATGCGTTTTCCTTGTAGAGGATGCCGATCGCCGCGGCGGTCAGCAGGAAATCGAAGATGCCTTGTTCGTTGGCGGCCGGACAGAAGCGTTCGTAATAGTGGCCGACCGCGGGAATAATGCCGGCGGCCCCGTTGGTCGGTGCGGTCACGACGCGGCCACCGGCGGCGTTCTCTTCGTTCACGGCCAGCGCGTACAGATTCACCCAGTCGAGCACCGTGAGCGGATCGCGCATCGCCGCTTCGGGTTTCGACGACAACTCGGCATACAAAGCCGGCGCGCGCCGCGCGACATGCAGTCCGCCGGGCAGGGTGCCGGTCTCGCGGATGCCGCGAGCGACGCAGCTCTGCATCGCTTTCCATATTTCGCGCAGGCCGTCCTTGATCTCGGCTTCGCTGCGCCAGGCCTGCTCGTTGGCGAACATCAGTTGCGCGATGCTCAACCCGCTGCGTTCGGCCTGCGCCAGCAATTCGTCGCCGCTGTGGAACGGGTAGGGCAGCGCGGTGGTATCGGCGACGATGCGGTCTTCGGCCGCTTCGTCCTGGTTGACCACGAAACCGCCGCCGACCGAGTAGTAGTCGCGCGTGGCGATCTCGTTGTCGCCGGCATCGTATGCGGTGAAGCGCATGCCGTTGGTGTGGTACGGCAGCTTCTGGCGTTTGTTCATCACCAGGTCGCGCTTCTCGTCGAAGGCTATCTCATGGCGGCCGAACAAGTTGATCTTCTTCTGCCCGCGGATGCGTTCCAACGCGGCGGGAATGATGTCCGGGTCGATCTGGTTCGGCCAATGGCCTTCCAGGCCCATCAGCACCGCCTTGTCGGTGCCGTGGCCGCGGCCGGTGAGCGCGAGCGAACCGAACACTTCGGCGCGGACGCGGGCCACGTCCTGCAGGTGGCCGGATTCGACCAGCCATTTCTCGACGAAACGCGCCGCCGCGCGCATCGGCCCGACGGTATGCGAGGAACTCGGCCCGATGCCGATCTTGAACAAGTCGAAAGTGCTGACGGCCATACCGCTATTCTATGCCTTATCCACGCCCGCCATGCCCTGAAGAACCGCGATGCCGCTCATCCTTTACCAACGCGACGATTGCCCGCTGTGCGACCGGGCGCTGGCGGTGCTGGCGGCCGCGCGCGCGCCTGAATTCGATAGCGTATGGATCGACGGCGACGAGGCGTTGGAGGCCGTGTACGGACATCGCGTACCGGTATTGCGTAACGATGCCGACGGCCGCGAATTGGATTGGCCATTCGACGCGGAAGCGCTGCAGGCCTTCTTCGACCCGTAGGGTGGGCCTTGGCCCACCGTCACGATTTCAAACGATCGCCGCCAACGCACAGCGGAGCGATGGCGGCCACGATTTCGAACGATCGCCGCGAACATGCGCCGGCGCGATGGTGGGCCAAGGCCCACCCTACGTTACTTGGGCTGCAGGACGACTTTGGTGCTGACCGCCACCTCGTTCGGGATCGCCTTCGTATCGGCCCAATCGCCGGTGCCGACGCCGAAGTCCAGACGCTTGACCGTCGCCTTGCCGCTCAACACGGGTTTGGCGCCGGGCGTCCAGGTGAACGTGAACGTGACCGGCTTGCTGACGCCGTGCAAGGACAGCGTGCCGTCGGCTGCGTACTGGTTGCCGCCCAGCGCGCGGAACTTGCTGGCGGTGTAGCGCGCCTGCGCGTGCTTGGCGACGTCGAAGAATTCCGCGCCCTGCAAGGTGGAATCGCGATCTTCGTTGCCGGTCTTGGCGCCGGCCAGCGGGATCGTCACGTCGAGTTTGGCGTTGGCCAGCTGCGCCGGATCGAAGCTCAGTCTGGTCGAGAAACCCGGAAAGCTGCCGGTGAAGGTTTCGCCGTCGTACCGGCTGGCGAACGCCAGCGTCGAACCGGGCGCCTGCACATAGTCGGCGGCGAAGGCGGGCGCGGACATGATCGCCACCAATGCGGCGGCGACGGCGGCGGGCGAAGACAAGTTATGCGACATCGTTCGATTCCTTTGGGGTCCGGTCTTGCGGGAGCTGGTCCGGCGGAGTTTGATCCTGATTGCGACGGCCTTTCGGCAGCATCCGCAACAACGTGGCGTCGTTCTGGAAAACATGGTGGTAAATGGCCGCGCTGGCGTGCAGAACGACCAGCACCACCAAGACCAGGAATAAAGTTTCATGGGTGTCGTGAGACAACTCGCTGAGCGATTTGTTCGGCGGACTGAGCTTGGGCACGTCGAACAGGCCGAACCAGCGGAACGGACGCAGCCCGCTGGACGAGTCGTACAGCCACCCGGACAGCGGCATCGCGAAGATCAACCCGTACAACAACCAATGCGTGACGTTGGCGATGCGCGCCTGCCAGGACGGCGTGCCCGGCACCGGCTGCGGCGCGCCCGCGTACAGCCGCCACGCCAGCCGCAGCACTGCCAGCGTGAGCACGGTGAGCCCCAGCGATTTGTGCAGCGTGTACACCCAGAAATATTTCGGCGTTTTCGGCAATTCGCCCATGGTCAGGCCGATGGTGGCGATGGCCAGGATCAGCACCACGATCAGCCAGTGAAAAGTCTGGCTGACGCCGCCCCAGCGCTCGTCGGTGTTCTTCAAGGTCATGGCGTGGTCACCGGCGCGGTGGCGGGCGCATCGTGCATGGTGTCATCGGAGGGTTCGTCCGGTTCCGGCGCGTCGGCCGGTGGCGGCGTGCCCTTTTCCACATCCTGGCCATTTGCGCCACGACCGCGCACGGCCTCGGCTTCGATGCGCAGTTCCACCGTATCGCCGATCACGGCCTTCCAGCTGTCCATCCCGAAATCCATCCGGTTCAGCGTTGCCGTCGCGGAAAAACCGACGGTGCGGCGGAACGGCGGCATCGGATGTTTCTTGAGCGCATTCAAGGTCACGTCCAACTTGATTTGCTTGCTCACGCCATGAAGTTTGAGCGTACCGAAGACAGAGGCGTGCTGGGCGTCGATCGGTTCGATCCGGGTCGAGACGAAGGTCGCCGCCGGATAGGTCCGCACATTCAACAGGCGGCCGCCCGTCGCAGCCTTGTTCCATTTCTCGTCGCCCAGATCGATGCGATCCAGCGGCACGCTGACCTCCAGTTTCGAGGCGGTCCAATCCTGCGGATCGAACAGCAGCGTACCGGTGCTGCCCGATACGGTGCCGATGGCATGGGAGAAGCCGGCATGCGAGACCGCGAACATCACCCGTGTATGCACCGGATCGAGCCGGTATTCGACCGGATCGGCTGCGATCGCGGCTTGCGCACCGATCAGCGACAGCAAAGCGACTAGCCAGCGGATGAGCGTCATAAGCGGGGTGCCGGGGCCGGATTCGGGAACTACGTCAGGATTCTAGGCCGATGCCGATGAATGCGGCAGCCACCAAAGGCAGGGGTGCGGGCTTGCGGCCGCAACGCTGCGTTGCGAGCATTGCCCCAGCCGGCGTCGCCGGGGAGGGTTCATGTTGCGCATATTGATGCTGCTGCTGGCGCTGGCATGGGCCGCGGCGGCGCACGCCGATCTGCCCGAAACGCCGCAATTCAGGCGTTTCGGCTTCGAGCAGGGCTTGCCCAAGAGCGCCATCCACCTGGCGGTGGACCAGCAGGGCTACCTGTGGATCGCGACTCTGGACGGGCTGGCGCGTTACGACGGCGTCGAATTCAAGATGTGGCGGCAGACCGTGGGCGCCCCGGACTCCTTGCCCGACAACGTGTTGCAAGTGGTGCATGTGGATCCGCAGAACCGCGTCTGGGTGGCCAGCAGCACGGCGTTGAGCATGCTCGACAAGGATCGCCGCGGCTTCACCACCATTCGTTTTTCCAAAGAGACCGCCAGCTGCCAGCGCGAGATCACCTCGATCGCATCCACGTTCGACGGCGCGTTGTGGTTCGGCACTTACGACGGCGATCTGTGTCGCCTGGATGCGCAAGGCAAGATCAAGCGCTACGCCGCCGATCCCGCGCAACCCGACAGCCTGCCGGTCGCGCCGGTGATGTCCTTGCTGGTCGATCGGAAAGGACGTTTGCTGATCGGCACCGACGATGGGCTCGTGCGTTTCGAACAAGGCCGTTTCATGCGGATCGCGCCAGCGGTGCTGGGCGGCATCAAGGTCGGCACTTTGAGCAGCGAACCCGACGGCACGGTGTGGGTCGGCAGCGAAAAAGGCCTGCATCGGCTCACCGCCGACGATCGTCTCGTGCCCGCGCCGTGGACGTTCCAAGCCAATGCCACCCATGGCGTGGTGGTGCGCGACCAGCGCGGCGGACGCTGGATCGGCACGATGGGCGGCCTGTACCGCGAAAAGGACGGCGCGTTCCAGATGATGGAGCGCGACACCAACATCGGATTGTGGGGTCCGGAAAGCGGCGTGTTGTGCATCGTGCAGGATCTCGAAGGCGGCCTCTGGTTCGCTACCTATTCGCAAGGATTGGTGTACCTGCCGCCCGATTGGGATCGGTTCGCGACGATCACATCGGTCGATGGCCTGATGCTCGACAATCTGGATCTGCGCGATGCGGTGCCCGACAAGGACAGCGGGTTCTGGGTCGCCACGGCGACCGACCTTTACCGGCTCGAGCGCGATAGCCGCAAGCTGCAAAAAATCGCCAGCGCCAAGCAGCTCGGCTTGCAGTGGATCCACTCGCTGAGCCGGCGCCACGACGGCAAGCTTTGGATCGGCCATGCGTCGGGGCTGAGTTTGTTCGATCCGCAGACGCGGCAGACGCGGCGCTGGCCTTTCGGCGCGGCCGCCGACCTGGGCTATACGGTTTCGCATGCGATGGAGCTGCCGGACGGCCACGTCTGGCTCGCGTTGTTCGGCGGCGTAGTGCGCGAATACAGCGCCGCCGGCAAGCTGCTGCGCGAAGTGGATTCGGAAGATACCGGCAGCTGGCGCGGCGCGGCGATGCTCGTTCCCGGGCCCGACGGCATGCCCTGGGTGCCGTCGGGACAAGGCCTGCAGCGTTGGGACGGCCAGCGTTTCATCGCCATGCCGGTCGCGCCCGGGCAGCCGGTGTATACGCTGGCTTTCGCGGGGCCCAAACGCGTGTGGGTGGCGCGCCTGGGCGCATTGGAATCCTACGATTGGAACGGCCGCGATCTGAAACTGCGCGAACGGATCGACAGCAGCGACGGCCTGCCCGATGTGGACATCGACGGCATGCTGGTCAGCGGCAACGGCCAGATCTGGCTGAACACGATCCGCGGCCTGCTGCTGTATTCGCCGGAGCAGCGCCGCTTGCGCATGTTCGGCGCGCACGATGGTTTGCCCGATCCCGATTTCTCGTTCACCGCGCCGCGCATGGGCGCGCAGGGCGATGCGTTGGCGGTATCGGCCGGTGGTCTTGCGTTGTTCGATCCGGAAATGAATATCCCCGAGCCCAGCCCGCCGCCGCTGGCGATCGAAAGCCTCAGCGTGCTGCGCGACGAGGACGAAATGCCGTTCGATCTGTCCGCGCCGATCGAACTGCAGCCGCGCGACCGCGATCTGCGCATCACCGCTCGGTTGCTTTCCTTCGCCGATCCGCGTTCGCACAAATACCGCTTCAAATTGGAGGGCTACGATCCGGACTGGGTGGAGCAGCCGGCCAATGGCGTGCGCGTTTTCTCGCGCCTGGAGCCCGGCCGCTATCGGCTGACGGTGCAGGCGGCGAGTGCGGGCGGCGCGTGGTCGCTGGCGCGCGATTTCGATATCACCGTACAGCCGCCGTGGTGGCGCACGGCCTGGGCCATCGCGGCCGCGATCGTGCTCGGCGTCGCCGCGCTGGTCGGCCTGGCATGGGCCTATCAGCGGCGACTGCGCGGCAAGCAACAGTGGCAGCTGGCGAGGCACAAGCACGAGCTGGCCGAACAGGCTTCCGAAGCCAAGACGCGTTTTTTGGCTACGCTCGGCCATGAAGTGCGCACGCCGATGACCGGCGTGCTGGGCATGAGCGAACTGCTGTTGGGCACGTCGCTGGACGAACGCCAGCGCGGCTACGCGCAATCGATCCGCCGCGCCGGCGAGCACTTGCTGCGGCTGGTCAACAATGCGCTCGACCTGGCCCGCATCGAAGCCGGCCGCTTGGATCTGGAGCAGACCGATTTCGACTTGCGCGAGCTGATCGCCGAAGTGATCGGGTTGATGGCGCCGGTGGCGCTATCGCGCAAGCTGCAATTCAGCGACGAGGTCCATCCGCGCACGCCGCGCGTGCTGCGCGGCGATCCGATGCGGCTGCGGCAGATCCTGCTGAACCTGCTCGGCAATGCGATCAAGTTCACCGAGCACGGCAGCGTGAGCTTGCGCGTGTCGCCATTGGCGCCGCAGGGCGTGCGCATCGAGGTCAGCGATACCGGACCGGGCTTGAACGAGGAGCAGCGCGCGCGTTTGTTCCACCGTTTCCAACAGGCCGAAGGCGCGCGCACCGCGTCGCGTTACGGCGGCAGCGGCCTGGGTCTGGCGATCTGCCAGGAGCTGGCTGCGGCGATGGAAGGCCGCATCGATGTGGAAAGTTCGCCGGGCGTGGGCAGCCGATTCGTCGTCGACCTGCCGCTGCCCGAAGGCGATCCCGCCGCGCTCGCGCAAGCGCCGACGGCATCGCCCGCGGCGGAGAAGCCTTCGTCGTTGCGGATACTGCTGGTCGAGGACGACGAAACCGTCGCCGAAGTGATCGCGGCGCTGCTGCGCACGCGCGGGCATCACGTGGTGCATGCCGCGCACGGGCTCGCCGCGTTGACCGAGGCGGCCATGACCCAGTTCGACCTGGCCATGCTGGATCTGGATCTGCCCGGCATGGATGGCCTGGCGCTGGCCCGGCAACTGCGCGCGCAACGCTTCACCGGCCCGGTGCTGGCGGTCACCGCCCGCGCCGATGCGGAAGCCGAGCCGCAAGCGCGCGATGCGGGCTTCGCCGGGTTCGTGCGCAAGCCGGTGACCGGCGCGATGCTGGACGATGCGGTCGAAGCGGCGATGTCCGAAACGTAGGGTGGGCCTTGGCCCACCCTACACGGTTACGGATTTACAACTGCCCGCCGAAGCCGATGCTAGCGGAACGTTCCGAACCGCTGAAGGCGCCGCCCAGAGTGAATACGTGGCGTTCGCCAATGCGTTTGCCCCAACCGATCGCAAGCGCTTTCTCGCCGCCTTGAACCGCGGCGCCGATGCCGTACGAACCGCGTGGGCCGCCGCCCATCGCGGCGATGGCGCTGGACTGGGTCATCGCCGCGCTCAACGCGCCGACGCGGCTGATGCGGCGGTCCTGCTGGCCGAAGCGCTGGTCGATGCGGTCGAAGCGGTCATTGATGCCGCTGAAGTCGACCTGCGCGAATTTCTGATCGGTGTAGGCGTTGGCGGCCGACAGTGTTTGAGCATCGCCGGCTTCCATGTCGCCGCGGATCGCTTCTTCTCGATTGTCGGTGTAGGCGTTGGCGGCTGTGCCGCCCAGCGCTACGGCGGTGTCGGTATAGGCGGTGGCCTGCGCATACTTGGCTTCCAACTGCGCTACGTTGACGGCGTCGGTCTGCTCGGTGCCTGCGGCGACGTTGACGATCTGGCGCTCATTGCCGGTAGAGCCGACCGAGACGGTATTGGCGCGATCGGCCTGGGAGCGGCTACCGATGGCGACGCTGTCGTCGGCGAAGGCGATAGCGCCGGCGCCTAACGAGGTGCTGCGCGCGCCGGTGGCCCAGGCGGCCGCGCCGACGGCGGTGGTTTCGGCGCCGGAGGCAAGGGCGGTTTCGGTGCTGGCATCCAGGATGCCGTCGTTGTCGGTATCGGTGTCGTAGCCGAAGTCACCGTCGTTGTTGAAATCGATCCAACTGCCCAGGGCGATGCTGCTGGTGTTGCTGGCGACGCTGCCCGTTCCCAGCGCGGTGCTTGCCAAGCCGCTCGCGGTGTTGTAAGAACCAAAAGCGCTGCTGTAGTCATTGCTAGCCGTGTTAGCGGTACCAAAGGCGCTACTGGTATCGCCGCTGGCCGTGTTGTCCTGACCATAAGCGTTTCCGCCATGGCCGCTGGCTGTGTTCTGGTAACCAAAGGCGTTGCTGCCAACGCCGCTGGCTATGTTGAAAGAGCCAACGGCACTGCTGTCATCGCTGCTGGCCGTATTGCCGCGGCCGACGGCGCTGCTGCTGCTGCCGCTAGCTTCGTTTTGGAGACCCACAGCAAGGGATGCATTACCGGTGGCGCGAGTTGCCGCACCAATGGCCGTGGACCTATCGCCGGATGCCATCGTCAACTCGCTGCTCGCATCGGGGATATTGTCGCCATTGGTGTCGAGATCTATATCCGCGATGCCATTGCCGTTAGCGTCCCAAAAGGTGCCCACGGCTATGGCTGAATCGCCCGCGAAGGCGCCGTTGCCGCAAGCGAACCCATCGTCGTCCGGAGCGGTGCTGCCGGCATTGCCTTCGGTGTTGGGATCGCCGTCGAACGTGGCGCAGGTGTTGCCGGCTTGGGCCGGGGCGAAGGGCACCAGCGCAGCCAGGGCTAGTGCGAGCAGGGCCGGCCGGGCGTAGGCCGGGGACATCGGGGTATTCATCTGATCGGACTCCGTCAATGTGGCTGCCGCAGGCCGGCAGTGGCAAAAAAGACGGATTTCCCCAAAGAAGCGGCCAGTAGGATGGGTATCGCTTCGCTCAACCCATCCTACGGGGCTCGTTATTCGTTGGCGCTATCGCGTAGGAAATCGAGCAGGCCGTCCACATAGGTCTTCTGATCGTCGTACATCGCCATGTGGCTGCCTTGCGGACAATAGAGATAGCGCCCTTGCGGCAGGCGTTTGCTCATCATCTCCATGAAGGCCGGGTCCATGGTGTCGTAACGCGCGCCGATCACCAGCGTCGGCACCTTGATTTTGGGCAGGTCGGCGGTGCGGTCCCAATCGGCCAGGATGCCGCTGGCGCCCAGTTCGCTGGGGCCCTGCATCGGCACGTACACCTTCTTGTTGATCTTGTTGAATGCGCGGTTGACCGGGTCCGGCCACTGCGCGGCGGGCATGCGCAGGATGTGCGCTTCATAGTGCGGCATGAGCAGTTGCATGTAGCGCGGGTCGTCGAACTTCTTCTCCGCTTCGAGGCGTTTGATCTCCTTCAACGCCGCGGGATCCATCTGCGGTTCCAGCGTTTCCACGGCGTAGCGGTTGTAGGCCGGAATGCTGGACATCATGTTGGAGACGATCAGGCCCTTTAGATGTTGCTGGTACTTGAGCGCGTACTCCATCGCCAGGATGCCGCCCCAAGAATGGCCCAGCAGATAGAAGTTGTCCTTATCCAGGTTCAGCGCCTTGCGCACCTGTTCGACTTCCTCGACGAAGCGCGCCGTATCCAGCAACCGCGGATCGTCCGGCTGATCGCTATAGGCCGAGCCGAGCTGGTCGTAGTAGTAATACTCGACGCCCGCGCCCGGCAGGTAACTGTCGAAGGCTTCGAAATACTCGTGCGTGGCGGCCGGTCCGCCGTGCAGCAGCAGCAACTTGATCTTGGGATTGTTGCCGATGCGTTTGGTCCAGACCTTGAAATCGCCGACCGGCGTATGGATCGGAATCATCCGCGCGCCGCCGGATAGGACATCGTCGCGGCCGGCGTGGTCGTAATAGGCGGCAGGAGGGCGCTGGGTTTCCGCCGCTTGGGTGACGCCCAGCCACATCAACAGCAACGCAACCAGGATGTGCTTCATCGCGATGTCCCGGGTCTGTGCCGCTCGAGCCTAGCGGCCTGCAGGCGGTGCTGCAACCGAACTCGCATTCTGGGTATCTGTGATGGCATGGAAAGCCAGAATCAAAAGCAAATCCCCCTGTGTCCCCCTTTTTCAAAGGGGGAGACGGCAAGAGTGCGTCGCAAGCCGCTGTTTCCCCCTTTGAAAAAGGGGGGCACAGGGGGATTTGCTTTTGATCTTCGGACGGCACTCAAGCAGATCACGGCCGCGCTCTCGATCTTCATGCTGGCCAATCTCGCCCACGCCGCAGCGCCGCAAGCCAGCGCACTACCCGCGCAACCGCTCATCGAACGCGGCCGCGACGGCCAGTCGTTGAATTTCGATCTCATCTTCAGCAATCCAGGCCCGGAAAAGCGCGAGCTGGTGCGGCTGGAAGCCACGCTGTACGCCCGCGACGGCCGCTTCATCGGCCAGCGCCGCCTCGACCGCAATGGCGACGAGAACACGATGAGTATCGCCACCGTGCCGAATCGCGAATTGCCGGCCGGCGGAAAACTGGTGGTGTTCAACCCCTTCCAGCACTTTCCGGCCGATGCGTATCTGGGCGACATCCGCTATGAAGCGACGTTCTCGGCGGGCGAGGGCAAGCCGGAGGAAAAAACGACGCTCACGCTGGCGCCGCGTGCGTTCGCGCCGCGCACCGAATTGTCGCTGCCGTTGCGCGGGCCGGTTTTCGTGCACGACGGACACGATCTGTACGGTCACCATCGCCGGCTCGATATTACCGGCGCCATGACGATGCATTTCGGCATCAAAGCCAATTTCATGCGCTATGCGCACGATTTCTGCATCGCCGACGAGCAGGGCCGGCTATTCCGCAACGATGGCGGCAAACCCGAGGATTGGTTCGGTTTCGGCGCGCCCGTGCTGGCCGCCGGCGACGGCACCGTCGTCGAACTGCACGACGGCATGGCCGACAACCGCAAGGGCGGACCGCCGCCTTTCGACCAGGCCGCGATCATGAAGAACCTGAAGCTGTTCCTGGGCAATTACGTGATCGTCGATCACGGCAACGGGGAATTCAGCCTGTTCGCGCATTTGCGCAACGGCAGCGTCGCTGTCAAACCCGGGCAGAAGGTGGCGCGCGGCGAACGCATCGCGCAGATGGGCATGTCCGGCGATGCCTTCCTGGTGCATCTGCACTACCAATTGCAATCCGGCCTCGATTTCGAGGAAGGCTTGCCGGCTTATTTCGCGAACGTGCGTTTCGCGGCAGGCGACGATTGGAGCGCGCCATCCACGGGGCCGGTCGACAGCGGCGATGTCGTCGAATCCGACTAGGTTTCATGCGGCTACATCCGCAAGTGAATCAGAAGAATTGCGCGACTACCGCCATGGCGATAAGGATGGCGACGGCGGTGCCGACGACCAGCCTCCAGCGAAAGGGCTGGGGCCGAGCTTGCGAAACGGAGGGCGAAGTCGCGGCCAGGTCCATGCCCGGCGCGGTCAGCGCGAACCGCAGCACGTTCAGACGCAGTTCGTCGCCCGGTCGCAGTATGCCTTTCGACATCTGCATGTTGTTGACCCAGACGCCGTTGCTCGAACCCATATCTTCCACCGCCACGCCGTCGATGGCCGGGCGCAATTGCACATGGCGGCGCGAAATTTCGGGCATGGGCACGGCGATATCGCATTCCGGCGCGCGTCCGATGACGATCGGGCCGGAGATGGGATACAGCTTGCCGAAACAAACGCCGTTCAGCCCGCGCAACATGTATTTCGGTACCGCGGCCGTCATCCGCGTGGCCTGACCGTCGTCGAGCGGCGCGCGCGGGCCGGCGTCGTTTTGAGGGGCCGAAAGCGGCGCGAGCCGCATTTCTATGCCGGCGATGCACAACCTGTCGCCGACGCGCAACGCAATCAACTCGCTTACCTGCTTGCCGTTGACGAGCGCCTCGGTGCCTGGCCTCGGGATCAGATTGGTCCTGCTTCCGGCGACATGGATTTCGGCCGCCACGCGGGGCATGGAAGGAATGCTCAGCACCACTGCGCCGTCCGGTGCGGCACCGATACGGCTGATGCCGGTGCCGAGCAGCACCTGCGGATGCTCGGCATACGGAAATACCAATTTCATAGCGGTGTCCTATCTCCCCCTGGCTGGGAATGCGGGTCGGCGTGCGCAACCGGCATTCCTCTTCATATGAGACAGCGGCGGACCGATTCGCGCCTAGGGCGATATGCAGGTGGCAGGACCCGCAGAAAGTAATGACGCCGACACCGGCGATGGGCGGCGGCGTGCCATGCCCGCCATGGCTACGCTGGCGAGCCGGTACGCTCGTGGGGGGGATATGGCGACGCGTTTGATATGGATGTGGCTGCTGCTTCCCTGTATGGCGCAAGCGACCGAAATCGCCGGATCCGTCTCGCTATCCACAGGCGGCCGCGTATTGCTGGCGCAGGAATCGGCGCAGGCGGTGGTCTACTTCCGTCCGGAAAAACGGGTCGCGCCGGCAGTGCCTGCGACGGCATTCGAGATGCGCACGCGCGGCAAGGAGTTCGAACCGCGAACGCTGGTGGTTCCGGTCGGTGCGACCGTGCGTTTTCCCAACAGCGATCCCATCCTGCACAATGTTTTTTCCGCCGTAGGCCGTAATGCTTTCGATCTTGGGCTTTACGGTCGCGGCGAGGGCCGCGCGCAGGTCTTCGCGCAACCCGGCTTGGTGCGGGTCTATTGCAATGTGCACCATCAGATGTTCGGGTACATCCTCGTGCTCGACACGCCGTATGTCGCCCGGCCCGATGCCCAGGGCCGGTATCGCCTCGAATTGCCGCGGGACATGTCGGGCGAACTGCTGGTATGGCATCCGCGCGCGCCGTTGTGGCGGCAGCGGTTGCGCATCTCGGGCGCTGCCGTCGCCGACGCGAAGATAGAACTCAACCGGCCGTTGTTGCCCCCGCACAACAACAAGTTCGGCAAGCCGTATGAAAGCCACGCCGCGCATGGCTACTGAATCCGGCCGCCGCAGCCTGTCGCAGGCATCGCGCAATTTCATCGCCGGCACGTTGGCCTCGGCGCTGGCGATCTGCGCCGTCGTCGGTGCCGTGCGCATGCATGGCCAGCGCCTGTCGTCCGACGCGGCGAGCCAGGCTTTGGAAAAAGCGGCCGGAATGCAGGATCGCCTGGGTCAGCAGCGTCTGCGCCTGCTCGAGCTTAGCGCCGGTGCGATCGGCAACGATCCGGGAATGGCGTCCTATTTGGCGGCATCGATCGGCGACGACCTGGGCTTGGGCGGTGCCGGCGCGCCCGATACGAGTTCGCTGCGCGACTTGTTGGACGAACGCAAGGAACAGTTCGGTTTCGATCTGGGCATGCTGCTCGACCCGGGCGGCAGCGTGCTCGCGCGCAGCGATCACGGCGAATCGTTGGCGCAAACGCTGCAAGCGGATCCGCTGATGACGGCCGCACTGCAGCAGCTTGCGCCGCAAAGCGGTTATTGGCGATTCGAAGACCGGCTCTACCAGGCCGCCGTCGTGCCGATGACCAAGGATGGCGCGCTGCTCGGTTTCCTGCTGTTGGCGCAGCGCATCGACGATGCCCTGAGCGGCGAACTCGCTCGCGACTCCGGTGCGGAAATCGCCTTCTGGACGCTTCAGGGCGACGGTCGGCCCTCGCTGTTCGCGACATCGCTCGGCGCCGAACGCGCACAGGCATTGCGCGTCGCCTTGGTCGGCGGCGGATCGGAAACCACGCCGACAACCGGCGGGAAGTCGCCATGGCGGAAGATCGACCTGGTCGGCGAACACTGGCTGGCGAAGTCTTCCGCGCTACCGCTGGCCGGCACGCGGCAGTCCGCGATCGTCGGCGCTTTGTTGTCCTCCGATGCAGCCGGCAACGGCTATCGCAGCCTCGTGGGGCTTTCGCTTTGGGCAGGATCTGCGGGCTTGGCCGCCGCCATGGCCTTGCTTTGGGTCTTGTCGCTATGGACCCGAAAACCGCTGCGCACTTTGATGAATACCGCCGCCGCCGCCGCTGCGGGCGACTACGACGCTCGCCCGGCCGCATCCGGCCGCGATGAGGTGGCGGTCCTTGCCCGGTCCGTCGCCCACCTGCTGTCCAGCCTGCGCGAGAAACGCGACATGGACGCTTACATCACCGATGTCTCGCGCCATCTGCCCGATGCGAGCGCGACGGCGCCTACGCGCGCTTCGCGAAATGAGCCTAGGCCGATAACCGGCAACGGCAGTACCGATGTCGCCGGCCACGCAAGCCTGAAAACAGGCAGCCGGCTCGGCGAGCGCTACGAAATACTCGACATCTTGGGCAGCGGCGGCATGGGCGTGGTCTACAAGGTGCGCGACCTGGAACTGGGCGAACTGGCCGCGCTCAAGCTATTGCGCAACGGCGCGCTGGAGAGCGATGAGCAGTTGGAGCGCCTCAAGGACGAAATCCGTCTGGCGCGGAAAATCACCCATCCCAACGTGCTGCGCACTTTCGATTTCGGCGAGGCGTCAGGACGCCCGTTCATCACCATGGAGTATGTGCACGGCGTGACGCTGCGCGCATTGCTCGGTTCCGGGCGGCTGCCATACAGCGCTGCGCTGCGCATAACGCGGCAGCTGGTCGCCGGCCTGGAGGCGGCGCATGCCGTCGGGGTCATGCATCGCGACATCAAGCCCGAAAACCTGATCCTGGAAACCGGCGGCAACGCCAAGCTGATGGATTTCGGCATCGCGCGTCCCGTGCACCGGCCCAACGGCGGCCTGACGGAGGTCGGTATGGTCGTGGGTTCGCCGGACTATTCGCCGCCGGAACAAATCGCCGGCGGCGCGATGGACGAACGCTCGGACATCTACTCGTGCGGAGTGGTCGCCTGCGAACTTTTCTGCGGCATGCGGCCGTATCGGGGCGAATCGGCAGTGGACATCTACATGGCGCAGATGCGCAACGAACTGACGCGTCCTTCGCAGGCATGGCCGGACATACCGCCGGCGTTGGAAGCGATCATCCTGCGCTGTCTGTCCGTGCAAGCCGACGGCCGCTACCGCAGCGTGTCGGAGCTGGCGTCCGCGCTGGCCGGGCTCAAGGCATGAACGCACTGCGCATCGCGATCGTTTTGCTTTCGCTCGCTTGCGGACCGGCGATCGCGCAACAGACGCCACCGTCGGAAGCGGACGACTCCGAGAACTTCGACATCACCGAATCGGCGCCTGCCGCATGGCAAGTTTTCGGCGATGCCCAGATGCGCGGCGATAGGGTCACCGGCCTCCCTGGCGGCCGTGCGGACTTGCAGCGCATGAAATTCAGGGTGCGGACCGGCCTGAGCCGCGACGACGATGGCCCATGGGCCGCGGGCATCGCGTTGCGGCTCGCTGCGGCGAACGACCGCAATCAGGGCAATATCGTCAATAACGACAACGAACGCAGCGACGACGTCGGCATCGATCAGGCTTGGCTGCACTTGCGCGTCGGCGAACATTCGCGGATAGACGTGGGCAAGGCGCCGATGCCGCTGGCGCTGACGCCGATGCTGTGGGATCCGGACCTGCGTCCGCGCGGTGCGGTGTTCGCCCACACCCGTAGCATAGGCACCTTCGACAGGCTGCACTGGAGCATAGCCGCGCTGGACATGGACCATCCGCTCGCCGACGGCCCGCGCCTGCACGCGGCGCAACTGGGCTGGCATTGGCGCGAAGGCGCGCCGCTGTCGTTTTCGGCGGTGGGCAGCTATCTGGCGTTCGAGCGCATCGATCCCTTGGCGCGTGCCGGCCTGGCGCGCGGCAATCCCGTGCGCAACGGACGCTATCTCGACGACTACCGGCTCGTGGATATGCAGTTCGCGCTGCGCCGCAATGCGCAAGGCGATGGCGCCGCATTGGAAGCCCGAATCGATGCTGTGCGCAATCTGGGCGCGTCGCGCGCAGGCGATGGCGCGCGTTTGAGCCTGGTCTGGGGCGGCGTGCAGCCTGGGCAGTGGGAAGCCAGCTACGCCTACCAGCGCATCCAGGCCGCGGCGGTGCTGGCTGCGGCGAATTCGGACGATTGGTGGTTCCATGCCGGCGCGCGCGGGCATATGGCGTCGATGAATTATGCGTTCGACCCAGTTTGGAACGTGCGCGTCAGCGGCTTTTCGGAAACACGTGATGGATTGGAGAAGCGGACGCATCGTCTGCTGCTGGAATTGCAAGCGCACTGGTGAAGCGGGCCTGCCTGTCTGCGGGAGCTGCTTTCGTGAGAGCGGCTTTGTGGCAGCGGCTTTGTGGGAGCGGCTTGAGCCGCGAGCTCTTGATCTTGATCTTTTTCGCCGTCATCCCGAGCGAAGCGAAGGATCTGCTTCATCTGTTGTAGTGGTAAACAGATATCTCGCTTCGCTCGGATGACAGGAAGGTCAAGAGCTCGCGGCTCAAGCCGCTCCCACAAAAGCCGTCACCTTCGTGTGCGTCAATGGACTCGTGATGGTGGACCGAGGCCCACCCTGCGGTCAGCGTCGGCTATGCTCGTGCACGGCATCGACCAAAGCGCGGACGTGCTCCGGATCCATGTCCGGCGACAAGCCGTGGCCGAGGTTGAAGATGTGGCCTTCGCGCGACCCGCCATTGCCTTCAGCGTAGCTGTCGAGCGTGTGCTTCACCTGCATGCGGATCGCATCGGGCGAGCCGTACAGCGTGGCCGGGTCGATATTGCCCTGCAGCGCGACTTTGCCTTGCGTACGACGCGATGCTTCGGACAGTTCCACCGTCCAGTCGACGCCGAGCGCTTCTGCGCCGCTGGCGGCGAGTTCTTCCAGATAAGGAGCGTTGCCCTTGCCGAACAGGATCAGCGGCGTATCGCCGCGATCGAGCTCTTTCGCGATGCGCGCGAGATACGGCAGCGAGAATTCGCGGTACATGGCCGGCGACAACACGCCGCCCCAGGTGTCGAACACCTGTAGCACCTGCGCGCCGGCGGCGCGTTGCGCGGCCAGATACGCGATCACCGCATCGGTGTTGACCGACAGCAGCCGGTGCAGCGCTTGCGGATCGTTCAGCGCCAGCGCCTTGACGATCGAAAAATTATCGCTGCCGCCGCCTTCCACCATGTAGCAGGCCAGCGTCCATGGGCTGCCGGAGAAACCGATCAGCGGCACGCGGCCGTCCAGTTCGCGGCGAATGACGCGGACCGCATCCATCACGTAGCGCAGCTCGGTTTCCATGTCCGGCACCGCCAACTTGGCGATCGCGGCGGCGTCGCGCACGGGATGCCGGAACTTGGGGCCTTCGCCTTCGACGAAATACAACTCCAGCCCCATCGCATCGGGGATGGTGAGGATGTCGGAGAACAGGATCGCCGCATCCAGGTCGAACCGCGCCAGCGGTTGCAGCGTCACCTCGCAGGCCAGTTCGGGATTCTTGGCCATCGCCAGGAAACTGCCGGCGCGTCGTCGGGTGGCGCGGTACTCCGGGAGATAGCGTCCGGCTTGGCGCATCAGCCAGACGGGAGTGCAGTCGACGGGTTCGCGGCGCAGGGCGCGGAGGAGGCGGTCGTTCTTCAAGGTTTGTTCGGTCATTAGCTATTTCTTTTCTTTGTCATCCCGAGCGAAGCGAGGGATCTGCTTGCACGTAGGCGCTGAAAGCAGATCCCTCCCCCGGATCGAGTCCGGCGTCGGGATGACAGCTATGTAGGAGGAGTTATTTAGGTGCGTCCGCACCCTGCACGAACATCAACTGGAACCCGCGTTTGAGTTGCAGATCGCGGGCATGCTCCAGCGCAGCCAAAGCGCTCGCACGGTCCAGGTACTGCTCGCGCTTGAGCTGGCTGCGGCCGCCGATCTGGCCCGATTCGCGCACCAGTGCCCAGCCGCCGAGCAGGTCGGCTTCCAGCATCAGTTGCACGAAGCGCGGGGCTTCGCGGCCGTCGGGGCGTTGTTGCAGGAGCAGGCGCATGGGGCGGCAATTGTAGGCGATTGGTGCCGGTAGCCGTTCGGAAACGGCCTTCCCAGGCAAAAGCAAGAGCAAATGGGTCCCAGCTTGCGCTGGGATGACGACTGAAAACTGCGCGGGCCTCGCGACGGGTCGATTAAGTTTCCAGCGCCGCCAGCACCGCCTCGTCCGGCACGCCGGCGACCACCCTGGCCGCGCCGATGCCGTCCCAAAGTACGAAACGCAGGCCGGTGGCGTCGGCTTTTTTGTCCAGCCGCATCCGTTCGAGCAGGGCTTCGGCTTGCAGCCCGGCGGGTACGGCGACCGGCAGTTCCAGGCGGGCGAGCAGGGCAGCCAGGCGGGCGGCGTCGGTTTCGGCGGCCAGGCCCAACTGCGCGGACAGTTTCGCCGCCAATACCATGCCGACTGCGACCGCTTCGCCGTGATTGAGGCCGCCGAAACCCTGTTCGGCTTCGATCGCATGGCCGAAGGTATGGCCGAAATTGAGCAGGGCGCGTTCGCCGTGTTCGTAAGGATCGCGGGCCACGACCTCGGCCTTGTGCCGGCAACTGCGCGCCACCGCTTCGCTCAGCGCGGCATCGTCGCCGTCCATCAACGCGGCCGCGTTCGCTTCGATCCAATCGAGGAAGCCCGCATCGCGGATCGCACCGTACTTCACCACTTCGGCCAGGCCCGCGCGCAATTCGCGCGGCGGCAAGGTGAGCAGCACTTCGGTATCGGCGATCACCGCGCGCGGCGGATGGAAAGCGCCGACCAGGTTCTTGCCCTGCGGCAGATCGACCGCGGTCTTGCCGCCGACCGAAGAATCGACCATCGCCAGCAACGTCGTCGGCACCTGCACGCAGTCGATGCCGCGCATCCAGCAGGCCGCGACGAAACCGGCCAGATCGCCGACCACGCCGCCGCCGAGCGCGACGATGCAGGCGTCGCGGGTGGCGCCGATCGCGGCCAGCGCATCGATGGCTTCGGCGAAATGCGCCAACGTTTTCGACGCCTCACCCGCGGGCAGCAAGTAACCGTCGACGCGCATGCCCGGTTTGGCGCTGCGCAGGGCGCGCGTCACGCGATCGGCGTACAGCGGGGCGACATTGCCGTCGCTCACCAGCAGCGCGTGGCGGCCGCGCAGCGTAGCGGCCAGCGTCGCGCCATCGTCGAGCAGGCCGGGGCCGATCGAGATCGTATAGGGCTTTGCATCGCCGACTTCGACGGTCGTGATTTTTGCGATCGATCTCGTCATGCGGCGGCAACACCCGGTTTCCAGCGTTCGGCGAGCAACTGCGCCAGTTGCGACGTCGCCTCGCCGGGCGACAATTCGCGCGTATCGAAACGCAAATCCGCGGTTTGCGCATACAGCGGTTCGCGTGCGGCGGCGAGTTGGTGCAGCACCGTTTCGCGGTCTTCGCGCTGCAGCAGAGGCCGGTTGGTGCAACGCGCCAGGCGCTGCAGCTGGCCTTCCACGCCGACATGCAGATGCACCACGAAACCGCGTTCGCGCATCAGCGCGCGGCTGCCGGCGTCGAGCACGGCGCCGCCGCCGGTGGCGATCAGCATGTCGTGCCCCGCGAGCAGCCGCGCCAGCGCCGCGCGCTCGCGCTCGCGGAAGCCGGCTTCGCCCTCGCAATCGAAGATCGTGGCCACGGTGACGCCGGTATTGGCCTCCACTTCGCGGTCGGCATCGACGAAGGCCAGCCCGAACCGCTCGGCCAGGCGCTTGCCGATCGAGGTCTTGCCGGCGCCCATCGGGCCGATCAGTACCAGGTTGGGGGCGGTTTCCATCGTCGCGATCTTAACAACCGCAGGCCTAGTCTGGCCGTTCCGGCGGATTTCCCGCCGCCCCGCCAGGAGAAACGCGCATGTCCGTCGCCAAAGTCATCGAGCTCAACGCGGCCTCGAAAACCAGCATGGAAGATGCGGTCAAGGTCGGCCTGAAGAAGTGCGCGGAAACGGTCAAAGGCATCCAGGGCGCCTGGGTGAACGAGATCAAGGTCGTCACCGATGGTGGCGGCAATGTGACCGAATGGCGCGTCAACCTGAAGATCACGTTCTTGGTGCAGTAACGCCTTAGCTGTTCCCCCTTTGAAAAAGGGGCAGGGGGATTTGCTTTGATCTTGTCCGGTGCGCGCAAAGTCAAAAGCAAGTCCCCCTCAATCCCCCTTTTTCAAAGGGGGAGGCACAGCGGGATGTCGCTGGCTGTCCAACGCCACCGGCCAGTCGGCTATCGCCGGCAGCGCGCGCCACGCCTGCCGGCTGACGCGTTCGAAATGCTGCACGAACCGCTCGACCTGCGGCCGGGCCATCGCGGTGCGTGCCGGATCGGAGGCCTGCAATGCGATTTCCTGCTGCCAACGCCATTCCGGCACGATGTCGAAGCCGGGCCCGTGCAAGTAGAGGAGGCGATCGATGCGCTGCCACAGCGCGGGGTAATCGCGTGCCAGCGCCGTGTTGCAGTAGCGGCGCCAGGCGCCTTGGGCGTCTTCGTCGCGCTCGAGCGTATTGATCGGCGCGACGAGTTGCGCTTCGGTCTGCGGCGGCGTTTTCAGAAACCACCCTTCCACGATCAGCAATTGCGTGTCGCGCGCCGTCGGCCAGCGCGAGGCCGGCAGGCGGTCGTCGGCGATCTTGTCGAAGCGCGGCAGGCGGCAAGTGCCGCCGCGGCGCAGGGCATCGATCAGACCGCAGGCCATCGCCACGTCGTGGGTGCCGGGTGGGCCGCGGGTCGCCAGCAAGGGGTGCACGTCGCGCGCCAGTTGCTGGCGTGCGCTGCGGGTCAGATACACATCGTCGATCGAAAGCACCTCCGCCCGCAGGTCGCGGGTGCGGGCCAGATCGACGACCTGTGCGGCCAGCGTCGATTTACCGCTGCCCTGCAGGCCGCCGATGCCGTAGACGCGGCTGCCGTGCGCCACCGCGTCGTCGAGTACGGACGCGACGAAGGCCGGCGCGAAGCCGGCCGGCGGGGTAGGGTGCAGGCGCGTGGACATCGCGCGACAATAACGCAATGACCGATCTCTACGCCGAAGCGCTGGCTACTTTCGATCGCCTGTTCGACGAGGCCGCGGCCGCGGGCGAGCCCGACCGCACCGCCATGGTGCTCGCCACCGCCGCGTTGAACGCGCGTCCATCCGCGCGCACCGTGCTGCTGAAAGCGCACGATCCGCGCGGTTTCGTCTTCTACACGCACCTGGACGGGCGCAAGGGGCGCGAACTGCAGGCCAATCCGCATGCGGCATTGCTGTTCCATTGGCCGCGCGTGCGGCATGGCGTGCAGGTGCGCATCGAAGGCGCAGTGGAAATCGTCGGCGATGCCGAGGCCGACGCCTATTTCGCCACCCGTCCGCGCGGCAGCCAGCTCGGCGCGTGGGCATCGAAACAGTCCGAGACGCTGGCGTCGTCGGAGGATCTGGAGCGAGGTTTGGCGCAGGCTGCGCAACGCTTCGAGACAGGTGCAGTGCCGCGTCCCTTACGCTGGGCAGGGCTGCGGGTTAAGCCGGACAGGTTAGAGGTCTGGTATGGGGCGGATTTCCGTTTGCACGAACGTGTGCTTTACGAGCGCGACTGCGCCGGAGATTGGTCGAAACGAAGCCTCTACCCTTAGGCGGCGGGGACCGCGCCGGGCGTCTACCGAATGTGTCTGCTCGTCGCGGCGGCGAAGCTTCGCCGCCGCGGGCCATGGATGAAACTATCCGCTTAATGCAACGGAACGGTGCCAGTCGGGCTGCCGTCGTTGAGATTGTCTTCGACGATATTGTCGCCTGTGCTCAGTATGTCGGCATCGAAAACGGCGCGCAGACCGTAGGCGTTGCCGGTGACCGTGCTGTCGGAGAGCCGGATGACGGCCAATTCGCCATTGGCGTATACGCCGGCCGAGGAGGCATTGGTGGCGCCGTTGTTGGCGATCAAACAGCTCTGGATCGTCATGCTGCTGACTTCGGTCGAAGAACCGATGGCGAGCACGCCGCTGCTGAGACTGCCGGCGACCAAAGAATTGCGCAGGGTAACCATCGTTCTGCCGTTCGAGCGTAAGCCCGAGGTGTTATTCAGCAGACGGGTGTTGTCGATGGTCACCAGCGCCTTGCCTGCCGCGCCGGGGCTGATGAAGATGCCGCTGCCGCCTCCGGGCTGCCCGTTGCCGCTGATCGTGCAGTTCTGCACCGACAGGCGGCTCGCGCCGCTGGGAGCGAAGTAGATGCCGCTGGAAGCGGTGTTGCCGCGGAAGTTGGTGATTTGGCAGTCTTCCACGACGAGCTCGCCGCCGGCAAGGAACCTAACCCCGTTCAGGCCGGTCCCGGCACCTTCGATGTTGAAACCGCGCAGCGTCACCCGGTCCGTCGCGCCGGCATTGACGATCACGCCGTTGGTGGCGGCTCCCAATATTCCGGCGGTATTGCCGACATTGTTGATCGTGATCGATTTGGTGATGGTCACGGCGCCGAAACCGCCCGGATCCAGTACGCTGATTTCGCCGCCCGCGGCGGTTTTCGATATGGCGCCCGCGAACGTTTTGCACGGCGCCGTGCGGCTGCATGGATTGGCGTCGTCGCCGACACCCGATACCCACGTGCGCGTGGCTTGCGCGAATGCCACGCTTTGTACGGCAAGCAGCAGTACCGCCGCGACCGCGCTTCTGAATGCCCAGCTGTGCTTGTGAGACATGGTGAATCCCCCGTAAGTGATGGCTTTGGCTGTCTGCGGCATGTGTTCGTCGCAGACCGCGCACGAGCGGCCAGCACTTCCCCCCCGGCCGCTCCAGTAGCCTACGGGATAAGCGGGTAGGATCGGTCAGGCATGGCGCCCCTGGTTTTATAATGTCCAAAAAAACAAGAGGTTAGATTTTTTGGCTGGGCTCAAACGACTCCTGGCTCCGGGCCCTCCCGGCTGTATTGCTAGGCTTGTCGCGCATGGGTCATATTCGGAAAGGACAGCATGGGCCCCCAACGCATCGTCTGCCTGACCGAAGAGCCGACCGAAGTGCTGTATGCGCTCGGCGAGCAGCATCGCATCGTCGGCATCAGCGGGTTCACCGTGCGGCCGGCGATCGCGCGCAAGGAAAAGCCCAAGGTCAGCGCGTTCACCAGCGCCAAGATCGGCGAAATATTGAAGCTGCGGCCGGATTTCGTGGTCGGTTTCTCCGACATCCAATCCGAGATCGCGGCCGAGCTGATCAAGCGCGGCATCGAGGTGTGGATTAGCAACCATCGCAGCGTCGGCGGCATCGTCGACTATGTGCGCAGGCTGGGTGCGCTGGTCGGCGCCGCCGACAAAGCGAACGCCTATGCCGACGAACTGCAGCGCGGGCTCGAAGCGGTCGCGCGCGATGCGGCAGGCTTGGCCCATCGCCCGAAAGTCTATTTCGAAGAGTGGGACGACCCGCTGATCACCGGCATCCAATGGGTCGCCGAACTGGTCCGCATCGCCGGCGGCGACGATGTCTTTCCGGAGCTTTCCGGCGAGTCGCTCGCCAAGAACCGCATCCTCGCCGATCAGGATGAAGTGATCCGCCGCGCGCCGGACATCATCTTCGGATCCTGGTGCGGAAAGCGCTTCCGGCCCGAAAAAGTAGCCGCAAGGCCGGGTTGGAATGCGATTCCCGCGGTGCGCGAGGGCGAACTGCACGAAATCAAGTCGCCGATCATCCTGCAGCCCGGGCCGGCGGCGCTTACAGACGGCGTGGCCGAGATCGCGCGGATCATCCGTAAATGGGCGGCGGCGAGCTAGCCCCTCTCCATCGGGAGAGGGGTTGGGGCGAGGGTGCGGCGAAGCGACGAGAGTTTGAGCGCACGTCGCTTCGCCGCACCCTCATCCGCCCTTCGGACACCTCGCTTCGCGCCCCGGCCCCTGCGCGTTGCGCAAGGGCGTTCAGGCGTGCGCGAGCCAATGGCTCGCAAGCGGCGCGCCTTCACCCCGGTGGGAGAAGGAAAGCGGATGGGCCAAGGCCCACCCTACGTTATGATCCGGCGACACCGTTGGGGAGACGATCGTGAACCAAGCCGCACAACAAGATTTGGGCAAACTGATCCTGCGCGTGGCATTGGGCGTGCTGATCCTGCTGCACGGCATCGCCAAGCTGCGCTTCGGTCTGGATCCGATCGCCGGCATGCTGCAGGCGCACGGTCTGCCGCATTACCTCGCTTACGGCGCGCTGGTCGGCGAGGTGCTCGCGCCGCTGCTGCTGGTCCTGGGCTGGTACGCGCGCATCGGTGCGGCGTTGGTGCTGGTCAACATGTTGTTCGCGTTCGCGCTGGCGCATATGGGCCAGGTGATGCAGCTCAACGAACAAGGCGGTTGGGCGCTGGAACTGCAGGGAATGTTCCTGGCCAGCGCGTTAGCCCTGTTGCTGCTCGGGCCGGGCAAGTATTCGGTCAATCAGCGCTGAGGCGGATATGCGGATCGTCGCGATCGGATTATGGCTGGCCGCAGGCGCGGTCTCGGCGCAGACGTCCCCTCCGCAGCCGGGTGAGGCGGAGCAGTTCGTGGTGCGCTTCACCCGCGCGCTCGAGGTCGATCCGCTCGGCGAGAACTCGTCCAGGGTGCGCGGCACTTTGATCGAATGGCTGCAGAACACGAAGGACTACAAAGTGGTGGTCTGCGATATCCTCGGGCCGATCCCGGCCGAGAAGCCGCCTCACAGCGCGGAGCTGCTGGTCCAGCAGATGTTCGGCAACGTCGCTTACCAGATCGAACATCCGGGCGAGCAGGACCGGAACCGCTTGCAGGTGGCCGGCGTGGAAAGCGTGCTGAAGGCCTATTCCGCGATCCTGGCCGAGGATGCTCAGGCGCGCATTCCCTATCTCGACGGACTGCTCGCGGAACGCAAGAAAGGCACGCTTGCGCGGCATATGGATCCGATCATCGCCAAGGGGTGCGCCGGCGGGAAGTGATGGATCTCGCTGCTTTTCGTGGGAGCCGCCCTTGTGGGAATACTTCATGTGGGAGCGGCTTCAGCCGCGAGCTTTTTTCGGCGATGGCGAAGTAAGATCAATAGCTCGCGGCTGAAGCCGCTCCCACAAGAGCCGCTCCTACAAGAGCCGCTCTGTAAAAAAAGTTATCGCGGGTAGAACTCGCGGTTGAACTTCAGGGTGGAGATCGCGTCATCCTCGCGAACTACCTTCACTTCGAAACGCAACGTCTCCGGCAACGAAGTCTCGACGGTGCCGATATAGTCGAGCAAATCTCCCGTGCGCAGCTCGCGCATCGCGATGCCCTGCTTGCCGCCGCTCAAACCGCCGGCGCTGGCCGTGACTTTCGCCGGCAGGCTAATGTCGTTCGCGCCATCGCTCTGGCGCACGGCGACCAGCAGCAGCACGGTCTTGTCGTCGCGGGCGATGCCGTATTCCTTGGCGACGGCATCGTTGAGCGTCGATGTCTGCACCGCGCTGGCCCGGATCGTGACGTTGCCGACGGTTTCGACCGCTTCGCCGGCGTTCGCGGATGCCGATGCGGCCGGCGCGGGCGGCGCGCTGCCGCCGCAAGCCGAGAGGGCGAGCAGCGAAACCAGGAGGATGGAATACGTAGTCCGTTTCATCGCAATGCCCTCAATCGTTGGCTGCGGACAATTGCCGTCCGCGTTCGGTGGCCTTGTCGATGGCTTTTACGACCAGGTCGCGAAAGCCGCCGGCTTCGAACGTCTCGATCGCCGCCTGCGTGGTGCCGCCGGGCGAGGTGACGCGTCGGCGCAGCTCGTCGGGCGGCGCATCCGATTCGGTCAACATGCGCGCAGCCCCGAGCACCGTCTGCAGCACCAATGCGCGCGCAGCGTCGTCCGGCAAACCTTGCTGCCGTGCCGCGGCTTCCATCGCTTCGGCGAGCAGGAACACGTAAGCCGGGCCGCTGCCGGAAACCGCGGTGACCGCATCCATCATCGCCTCGCCGTCGATCCACACCGTCTTGCCGGCGCTGGCCAGCAAAGACTCGGCTTGCGCGCGTCCGTCGGCGCTCACCTCCGCATTGGCGTACAGGCCGGTGACGCCCGCGCCGAGCAGGGCCGGCGTATTGGGCATGCAACGCACCACGGCGATGCCGCCGCCGAGCCAGCGATCGAGTTGTTCGGCGGTGATGCCGGCGGCGATCGAAATCGCCAGCGGCTGCGGGGTGCGCGCCTGCACCGCCAGGTTCTCGCAGACTGCGCGCATCACCTGCGGCTTGACCGCGAATACCCAGGTGTCCGCACCGGTTACGGCAGCGACGGCGTCGTCGAACGTCGCCACGCCGAAGTCCCGCGCCAAGCCCTCGCGCAGTTCGGCCACCGGTTCGGCCACCCGCAACGATGCGGCCGGCGTGCCGCCGGCGATCAGCCCGCCGATCAGGCTACGCGCCATATTGCCGCCGCCGATGAAAGCGATAGTGGCCGAAAAGTTTGCGTTGTCGTTCGACATCAGGATTGTGCCTTCGTGATTCGGCGCCCGAACAGCGCGGTGCCTACGCGGACCATGGTCGCACCTTCCTCGACCGCGATGGCGTAGTCGTCGCTCATCCCCATCGACAAGGTGTCGGCCTGCGGATGCCGCGCGGCGACGTCGTCGAAGAGGCGTTTCATGTTGCGGAACGCAGTGCGACGCCGTTCAAGATCCGGCGCCGGCGCCGGGATCGCCATCAAACCGCGCAGGGCCAGGCGGGATTGCGAAGCGACCGCCTCCGCCAGCGCCGGCACGTCTTCCGGGCGGCAACCGTGCTTGCTGGCTTCATCGTCGATGTTGACCTGGATCAGCACATTGAGCGGCGGCCGGCCGGCGTCGCGACCGCCGGCCAGCAGCGGCACCAGCTTGGCCCGGTCCAGCGTCTGCACCCAGTCGAAGGCGGCTGCGGCCGCGGCCGCCTTGTTGGATTGCAGGTGCCCGATCAAATGCCATTCCAGGGCCAGCGCATTCAGGTTCTGCTGCTTGGCGAGGGCTTCCTGCACGTAGTTCTCGCCGAACGCGCGCTGGCCGGCCGCGGCCAGTTCTGCGACCGCGGTCGCAGCTTGCGTCTTGCTCACCGCGAGCAGGTGCGGGCGTGGCCGCCCGGCGCTTCGTGCCGCGTTTTCAAGTCTTTGCAGGACTTCGTGCAAGGCGTCCGACAGCACGTTGGGGTATCCGTCTGAAAGTTCCGGTTGACGGCCGGATTTGAGCGCTATACTGCCTGCGGGGACACCATCCGTTCCAGTCGCGGCAACGTCGCGTCGGGGACTTCACAACGCCGCTCGGGGAAGCTGCGCATGGATATCGCTGAACTGCTGGCCTTTTCGGTCAAGAACAAAGCATCCGACTTGCATCTCTCGGCGGGCTTGCCGCCGATGATCCGCGTCGATGGCGACGTGCGCCGCATCAATATCCCGGCGCTCGACCATAAGCAGGTGCACGCGCTGGTGTACGACATCATGTCGGACAAGCAGCGGCGCGATTACGAGGAATTCCTCGAAGTCGACTTCTCGTTCGAGATCCCGAGCCTGGCGCGCTTCCGCGTCAACGCTTTCAACCAGAACCGCGGCGCGGGCGCGGTGTTCCGCACCATTCCGTCGGAAGTGCTGACCCTGGAAGACCTCGGTTGCCCGAAGATCTTCCGCGAGCTGATCGATCAGCCGCAGGGCCTGATCCTGGTGACCGGGCCGACCGGTTCGGGCAAGTCGACCACGCTGGCGGCGATGCTCGACCACATCAACAAGAACGAATACGGCCATATCCTCTCGGTCGAGGATCCGATCGAATTCGTGCACACCTCGCAGAAGTGCCTGATCAACCAGCGCGAAGTGCACCGCGACACGCACGGCTTCAACGAAGCGCTGCGTTCGGCGCTGCGCGAAGACCCGGACTACATCCTGGTCGGCGAAATGCGCGACATCGAGACCATTCGCCTGGCGCTGACCGCGGCCGAGACCGGCCACTTGGTGTTCGCGACCCTGCATACCAGTTCGGCGGCCAAGACGGTCGACCGCATCATCGACGTGTTCCCGGCGGGCGAGAAGCCGATGGTCCGCTCGATGCTGTCCGAATCGCTGCGCGCGGTGATCTCGCAGGCGCTGCTGAAGAAGACCGGCGGCGGCCGTACCGCGGCTTGGGAAATCATGGTGGGCATCCCTGCGATCCGCAACCTGATCCGCGAGGACAAGGTGGCGCAGATGTATTCGTCCATCCAGACCGGCCAGCAATACGGAATGATGACCCTCGACCAGCATCTGCAGGATCTGGTCAAGCGCGGCATGGTCACGCGCCATCAGGCGAAGGACTACGCCAAGGACAAGCGATTGTTCGAGTAAAACCGGGGCCCGGGACTCGGGGCCCGGGACTCGTCAAAAAACTTCGCATGGCTGTATCCGGGTCCCGAGTCCCGGGTCCCGAGTCCCGAGTCCCGGAGTTTTCATGAGTACCATCGATTTCACCTCGTTCCTCAAGCTGATGGCGCACCAGAAGGCGTCGGATCTTTTCATCACCGCGGGCATGCCGCCGTCGATGAAGGTCAACGGCAAGATCTCGCCGATCACGCAGAATCCGCTCACGCCGCAGCAGAGCCGCGATCTGGTGCTGAACGTGATGTCGCCGCCGCAGCGCGAGGAGTTCGAAAAGACCCACGAATGCAATTTCGCGATCGGCCTGTCGGGCGTGGGCCGCTTCCGCGTCAGCTGCTTCTACCAGCGCAACCAGGTGGGAATGGTGCTGCGCCGGATCGAGACCAAGATCCCGACCGTCGAAGAGCTGAACCTGCCGCCGATCATCAAGACGCTGGCGATGACCAAACGCGGCATCATCATCTTCGTCGGCGCCACAGGTACCGGCAAGACCACGTCGCTGGCGGCGATGATCGGCTACCGCAACGCCAATTCGACCGGCCACATCATCACCATCGAAGACCCGATCGAATTCGTGCACAAGCACGAGGGCTGCATCATCACCCAGCGCGAAGTCGGCATCGACACCGACAACTGGGAGAACGCGCTCAAGAACACCCTGCGCCAGGCGCCGGACGTGATCATGATAGGCGAGGTCCGCACCCGCGAAGGCATGGATCACGCGATCGCCTTCGCCGAAACCGGCCACCTGGTGCTGTGCACGCTGCACGCGAACAACGCCAACCAGGCGATGGACCGGATGATCAACTTCTTCCCGGAAGACCGCCGCAGCCAGTTGCTGATGGACTTGTCGCTGAACCTGAAAGGCGTGGTCGCCCAGCAACTGCTGCCGACCGTGGACGGTAAGAGCCGGCGCGTGGCGATGGAGATCCTGCTCGGCACGCCGCTGGTGCAGGACTACATCCGCGACGGCGAGATCCACAAGCTCAAGGAAGTGATGAAGGAATCCACCAACCTGGGCATGAAGACCTTCGACCAGAGCCTGTTCGAGCTGTACCAGGCCGGCGAAATCAGCTACGAAGACGCATTGCGCTATGCCGACTCGGCCAACGAAGTGCGCCTGAAGATCAAGCTCGCACAGGGCGGCGACGCGCATACGCTCGCGCAGGGTTTGGACGGGGTCGAAGTCGCCGAGGTGCGCTGAACGATGCAAGGATTGCAGGATTTCCGCGCCGGACGGCGCAGCGTCGCAGCTCTGCTTTTTTTCTGCCTGGCCGCGTTGGCCGGCTGCACGCAGCAGAACATTCGCGAAGCCGAGGCCTTGGGCCCGGACGAGGGCATCTTGGTCGCCGTCGCCAGTTGCGACGGCGCGATTTCCTGGATGGAGTTCTATGAATCCGGGAAGCGCTCCACCGGGTTCACCGGCGGTTTCAACCGGTCGGGCGTCATCGCCTGCGGCAAGGGCATCGGTCGCGGCAAATCCCTGCTCAGGACGATCCGGGTCAAGCAAGGCCGCTATTTCATCGGTTCGGTCGGCCAGGTCAGCACCCTGCAGATTCCCGAGGCGGAAGCGCTGGCCTTCACCATCGAGGCGAACAAGCTGAACTACATCGGCGATTTGCGCGCTCCGCTGGTGGATTTCGAGGCGAATAAGAGCTACATCGACATCCTGGTCGACGACAACGAAGCCGCGGCGCGCGAAGCGCTGCAGGCGGAATATCCCGCGCTGTGGCAGAAATATCCTTGGTCCCGGCAATTGGCGGTCGATCCGCGGCATTAGCCCGGGCGTCGGCGCGGATCCGTCCAGGCGGTCGCGCGATCAAGCGTTTGCAAATTCTTTACGCGCCGCACCGCATCATCGCTGCGTTCCGCGCAACCAAGGACGATTCATGGAAATCGCCGATCGCCGCATCGCCACGATCCATTTCACGCTGTTCGACAGCGAAAACAAACAGGTCGGCAGTACCTATGGCCACGATCCGCTGGTGCATATGTACGGCGCCGGCGGCATCGTGCCGGGCCTGGAGAAAGCGCTCGCCGGCAAGAAAGCGGGCGATCGGTTCGAAGTGAGCGTCGCGCCGGAGGAAGGGTTCGGGTCGCATCATCCCGAGCTGGTGCAGACCTTGCCGCGCAGTGCGTTCAACGGCGCGCAAACGCCGAGCGTCGGCAGCAAGCTGCTCGCGCAGACCGCGAAAGGGCCGCTGGACGTGGTGGTCACAGGGATGGACGGCGACACCATCACCGTCGACGGCAATCATCCGCTGGCGGGCAAGCCGTTCCGGCTTGAGGTCGAAGTGCTCGACGTGCGTGTGCCGACTGCGCAGGAATTGCAGTTCGGCGTCTGAACCTGCTGTTCCTCCCCCTTTGAAAAAGGGGGATCGAGGGGGATTTGCTCTTGCTTTTGATGTTTCGAAGTCATGAAGCCAAAGCAAATCCCATGTGTCCCCCTTTTTCAAAGGGGGAAAAGCAAAAGCTCACGCAGACATCCACTTCGGCTTGAGCTTGACGATGCGTTTCATCGCCGGGCAATCCGTGCGGTGCGCGCCGGGCAGATAGCCCAGGCTCATCAGGAATTCGCCGGTGATCTCGCCGCCGGTGAAGCGGAAGGTCTTCTTGAATAATTTCACCCACTCGGCTTTCGGCAACGGATGGTGCGCATCCAGCCATGCCGCGAAACCGCCGTGCGAAGCGCGCAGCCCTTTCACCACCTGAGCGTTGTGGATGGCGGCATCCACTTTCAGACGGTTGCGGATGATGCCAGGATCGGCGAGCAGCCTGTTGCGGGCGCGTTCGCCGTAACGCGCGACCTTGTCCACGTCGAAACCGTCGTAGGCGCGGCGGAAGCCTTCGCGTTTCTTGAGGATCGTTTCCCAACTCAATCCGGCCTGATTGATCTCCAGGATCAGGCGTTCGAACAACGCGGCTTCTTCGCGTTGCGGGAAACCGTATTCGGTATCGTGGTAGGGCCCGTGGATCGGGTGGCCTGGGGCGAAATCGCAGTATCCGGACATAGCGCTATGGTAGCCCGGGTAAGCGAAGCGCACCCGGGGTGGCGTCCCGGGTGCGCTTCGCTTACCCGGGCTACGGTGTGACAGGATATCGGCGATGGGCATCGGCCAATTCTTCGTAACGCTCGGCAACGGTTTCGCCGCATCCGGTCCCTGGGCCGCGATGGGCTGGGGCCTGGCGTTCTTCGCTTCGATCTATCTCGCGATCTGCGGCGGCAACTGGCTCCTGACACGCTATCTGCTGCCGGCGTTGCGGATCGGCCGCCGGATCGATCCCAAACCATTGCGAGACGGCCAGATCCGTTATGAGCTATCGCTGTCGGCGGTCTCGATCCTGATTTTCGGCATCGGCACGATCCTGCCCTGGGCGTTCCTGCGTTTGCGCTGGGCGCAGCTGGCCGCGGATCCGGGTCCGCTGCGGATCGCGCTGGAAATGGCGGTGCTGCTGGTCTGGAACGACATCCACTTCTATGCCAACCACCGCCTGCTGCATACCCGTTGGTTGCGCCGCTTCCATGCCCAGCATCACCGGTCGTTGGTGACTACGCCGTTTTCCACCTACAGCTTCCATCCGCTCGAGGCGGCGTTGTTGGGCAATGTGATCCTGCTGCCGATGCTGCTGCACGATTTCAGCTTCGCCGCGCTGCTGTCGCTGCCGGTGATGAGCCTGCTGCTGAACAATCTGGGGCACTCCAACTACGATTTCGCCCCGGCGGCCGGCCACGACCATTGGCTGTCCGCCAGCCGCCGCCACCACCTGCACCACACCCGCTACCACGGCAATTACGGGTTCCTGTTCAATTTCATGGATGGCTGGTTCCGCACCCGGTTGCCGGACGAAACGGTCCCGCCGGCGCGCCCGGCCCCCGGAACCTGAAGAAAAGGCGGTCGCGGGGCCCACCATCGACGCTGCTAGAATGAGCCCATGTCGGATGACACGATCCAACTCGCGAACCAGCTGCTGATCGCGCTGCCTGCGTTGGCCGACCCCAATTTTTCGCGCACCGTGGCGCTGATCTGCCAACACGACGACGACGGCGCGATGGGCGTGCTGCTCAACCGCGCCTCCGAGTACACGCTGGGCGACGTGCTCGCGCAGATGCATATCGAAACCGACGACGAAGCGCTGCGCAACCAGATCGTATTGGCCGGCGGACCGGTGCATCCCGAACGCGGGTTCGTGCTGCACGATGGCGGCGATTGGGATTCCACGCTGGCTATCACCGACAACCTGCGTCTGACCACGTCGCGCGATATCCTCGAAGCGATGGCGCGCGGCGAAGGGCCGGCGCAAGTGATCGTCGCGCTGGGCTGTGCGGGCTGGGGCGCCGGGCAACTCGAACACGAACTCGGCGAAAACAGCTGGCTGACCGCGCCTGCCGATGCGGAACTGTTGTTCGATCTGCCGTTGGAAGAACGCTGGCAGGCCGCGGCCGGACGCATCGGCGTGGACATGACGCGGATGGCGGACTATGCCGGCCATGCCTGATCAAAACCGGCCTGACATCGACACGATCCGGCGCGACGGCACGGTACTGGGCTTCGACGTCGGCGCGCGCCGCATCGGCGTGGCGGTCGGCAGCGCCTTCGGCCATGGTGCGCGCGCGCTGGCGGTGATCGATGTGCACGCCAACGGTCCGGATTGGAACGCGATCGACAAATTGCGCAAGGAATGGCGGCCCGACGGTCTGGTCGTCGGCGATCCGATGACGCTGGACGGCGGCGACCAACCGATCCGCAAGCGCGCGCGCGAATTCGCGCAGACGCTGCGTACGCGCTATGCGTTGCCGGTGGTGATGGTGGACGAACGCACCAGTTCGATCGAAGCGGCGCAGCGTTTCGCCTCCGATCGCGCCGAAGGCCGCAAGCGCCGACGCGACGCGGCGGCGCTGGACGCGGTAGCGGCGGCGGTGATCGTCGAGCGCTGGTTGGCTTCGCCGGGCGACGCTATCGAAGTTTTGGAGCCGTCGGCATGAGATTTTCCTTCTCCCATCGGGAGAAGGTGCCCGAAGGGCGGATGAGGGTTCGGCGAAGCTGCGAGAGTCTGAATTGTCGCAACTTCTCCGAACCCTCACCCCAACCCCTCTCCCGATGGGAGAGGGGCTTTTTATGCGCATGAGCTGGGAAACGATGAACCAAGTCGACGAAAACGGACGCCTGCGCCACCTGCTGACGCTCGAAGGCCTGTCGCGCGAGAACCTGCTGCAATTGCTCGACCGCGCCCAAGCCATCGTCGATGAAGGCGCAGACCGCGCGCTATCCGGCACCGCGGTCTGCACGCTGTTCTTCGAACCTTCCACCCGCACCCGGCTCAGTTTCCAGCGCGCCGCGCAGCGGCTGGGCGCGGACGTGCTCAATTTCGAGGCCGCCACCTCGTCGGCCACCAAGGGCGAAACCGCGCGCGACACGCTCAAGAACATAGAAGCGATGGGCGTACGGGGCTTCATCGTCCGCCATTCGCAGGACGGCGCAGTGGCGGCGCTGGCCGAAGCGGCAGATGCCGGCACGGCGTTGATCAATGCCGGCGACGGGCGCCATGCGCATCCGACCCAGGGTCTGCTCGACATGCTGACGTTGCGCCAGGCCAAGGGCGATTTCGGCGGGTTGAAAGTGCTGATCGTCGGCGACGTGAAGCACTCGCGCGTGGCGCGTTCGGATCTGCACGCATTGCGCACGTTGGGCGTGGCCGAGATCCGCGTGTGCGCGCCGGCGACGCTGTTGCCGGATGCCGACGTGGTGGCCGGTTGCCGCGTCGGCCACGATCTGGACGCCGCGCTGGAAGGCGTCGATGCCGTCATGATGCTGCGCCTGCAGCGCGAGCGCATGGAAGAAGGCCTCGTCGCTTCGCTCGACGATTACCACCGGAACTACGGCTTGAACGCCGCCCGCCTGCGCCGCGCCGCGCCCGAAGCGGTGGTGATGCATCCGGGTCCGATGAACCGCGGCGTGGAAATCGACGACGACGTCGCCGACGGCGCGCAGTCGCTCATCCTCAAACAAGTAGCGAACGGCGTGGCGGCCCGGATGGCCGTGCTGGAAGCGCTGCTGGGAAACGGCACAACGGGATAGATCCCGCATTCGCGGGCTTGGGGGAAGGAAGATGCGTATCCTTTGGATCGCGATGGGGTGGGCCGTAGCGAACTTCGCCATGGCAAGCAGTTTCACGTCTTACGGGCCGATCTACGCCCGCCATAAGCAAAGCCTGGAACAGGGCGGCGGATGCATCTCCGGAAGCATCGGCACCACATTGCCCGGCAAGCACGCCCAAACCATCGTCTATTTCGCCACCGAAGCCAATGCCGACAGCAACTTCAAGCTCGCGCACTTCGCTTATGCGATGGACAAGAAGAACGACATCGCCGATGGCCAGTTGCGCGCGAACGTATTCCGCATGTGCCTGAAGCCCGGGAAATACCAGCTCTTCGGCGTCAGCGTGACCGGTACGGTAAGCACCGAGCGGGTTCGGGTGCCGTTCGTCGTGGAGCCCGGCAGGGAAACCTATCTGGGCAGCTTCGTTTTCCACAACACTTCCAGCAATCGCGGACGGTGCAGCAACGCGGCTTCATGGTTGTATGTGGAGGTCAAGGACGAGAGCGTGCGCGATCTGCCGCTTATCATGAACCGGGAAAAATCGATGGGAACCGCACCGGCCGTCGAGGTCGTCGACACGTCCGCCGGCGCGCCATACTTCGTGACATGCATGGACTGAAGGCGAGCGCGGCGCTTCAACGGCCTACGAATCAACGGCCGGCTGCCTTGGCGCGTTGCTGCGCGATGCATTCCAACTCGCGCTTGGCAAGCCCGTTGTCGGGCTCGAGCGCGAGCACTTCCTCATAAGTCTTTTGCGCTTGATCCAGTTCGCCGAGCTCGATCTGCGCCCAACCGATACCGCGCAGCGCCGCCGGCTTGGCGTATGCGGCGCTGGGGTGTGCGTCGCTGATCCGGATGGCTTTCCGGTACGACTCGATGCCGTCGCGCAGGCGTCCCTGCTGATTCAGGATGAATCCGCGCTCGTTATGCGGCATGGCGTAGTAGGGCGCCAGCGCGATGGCCTTGTCCAGCAGCGGCAGCGCTTCGTCGAATCGCTTCGCGCTTACGTGCAAATAAGCGGCGTGGTAGTAGGCGGACGGGCAGGCGATGTCGATCCATTCGGTCGGCTCGGTGTGCGTGCGCGTGGCTAGATAGGTTTCGTACTCCTGGCCGTCGGCGACGCTGACCAGCTGGCGCCCCGGACGCTGCTGGGCATCGCAGTAAGCCAGTACGGGCTTAAGTTTCGTCCATGCGCCGTCCAGGTCCTGTTGCTGCGCCAAGCGCAAGGCGTCGGCGACATCCTGCCTGTATTCGTTGCCGATATGCGGCTCGTAAGAACCGAACATCTCGGTTTCCACCACGGTTTGCGCCTGGACGCCCGATGCGAACCAGAACGCGGCGGCGACCGCTGTCGATGCGTAGCGCAGGACAATATCCAAGACAGCCCCCTGTCGGTCGATCGGATCGAGCCGTCCGCTACGGCGATGCTGCGCGGCGCTGTTTCCACAGCCAGTCCCACAATTCCGGCGAAGCATAAGCCGGATCCCACGAATTGTGGTTCGCATCGGGGAATTCGGTGTAACGCGCATCGGTCGCGCCGGCGGCTTTCAGTGCGGCTGCCATGCGGCGCGATTCTTCCGGCGGCACGAGGTCGTCCTTGGCGCCATGGAAAATCCAGATCGGCGTGCCGCGCAGATGCCGCGCCGCTTCGGCGAACGGATCGGCAGCGCCGTCCACGCTGCGCACGGCCAGGCTCGGGCGGCCTTCGGCCTGGTGGATGCCGCCGCAGATCGGCACCAGCGCTGCGAAACGTCCGGGTTGCTGCAGCGCCAGCTCCCAAGTGCCGTAACCGCCCATCGACAAGCCGGTGAGATAGGTGCGATCGCCGTCGCCGCCGAATTCGCGCGTGGCGGCGTCGAGCGCGGCGAAGGCGACTGCGGTGTTGTCGCTCCATTCCTGGCCTTCGGGCACCTGCGGGAAGACCACGATCGCCGGAAAGGCATCCGCGTGGGCGCGCACATACGGACCCAATCCGGCCAGCGTGGGTTTGACGCCGTCGCTGCCGCGCTCGCCGGAGCCGTGCAGGAACAGGATCACGGGCGGCTTGCCGTTCGATGCGGTTCGCTCGGGAACGAAGACCTGATAGCGGTGCGTTGCCCCATCCACCACTACTTCGCGCGGTAAGAAGGGTGCGTTGTCCTGTTGCATCTGAGTCCTCGCACAACTTGTGAGCGCGATCAGGAGGGTCGCCAGCGCCGCCGGAACGATCGATCTCATCGTGGATCCTTGGCTTTTCGGGTCGTTGCGGCTTCATGTTCGGCGAGACGCTTGCGGCTGGCAAGTCGCGAGTCCTCACAAAAGCCGAAGCTCGCGACCGAAGCCGCTCCCACAGAAGCCGCTCCTACAAAGTGCGGTCAACCCAACAGGATCAGCGTCGCCAAACCCAGGAAACTGAGGAAGCCCATCACGTCGGTGACGGTGGTCAATATCACGCCGCCGGCCAGGGCCGGATCGAAACCCATGCGCTTGAGCGTGACCGGCACGAACACGCCCGCCAGTGCCGCCGAGCACAAGTTGATGGTCAACGCGGTGGCGATCACGGCCGACAGCTTGATATCGCGATACCACAACCAGACGATCGCCCCCAGCACCAAGCCGAGCGTGATGCCGTTGATCAGCGCGACGCGGAATTCCTTCCACACCAGCGTCGGCACGTTGGAGCGGCCGATCTGGCCGAGCGCCAGGCCGCGCACCATCAGCGCGAACACCTGCGTACCGGCGTTGCCGCCCATGCCGGCGACGATCGGCATCAGCACCGCCAGCGCGACGATTTTCTCGATGGTGCCTTCGAAGCGGCCGACCACGCTGGCCGCCAGGAAAGCGGTGCCCAGGTTGACGCTGAGCCAGATCAGCCGGCGCCGGAACGCGCGCCGCACCGGGCTGAACATATCCTCGTCCTCGTCCAGGCCGGCGGCGCTGAACGCCTGGTGTTCGGCCTGTTCGCGGATGATGTCGACCACGTCGTCGATGGTGATGCGGCCGAGCAGGATATTATTGTCGTCCACCACCGGCGCGCTGATCCAGTCGTGGTCGGAGAACTGGCGCGCGACTTCCTCCGAGGACTCGCCCACATCGAAAGCGGGCTGCTCGTCGTCGAGCAACTGGTTGATCGGCGTATTCGCTTCGTGCGTGAGCAGCGACTGCAGCGCGATCCGGCCCAGGTATTGATGGCGGCGGCTGACCACGTACAGGTGATCGGTGTGCTCGGGCAGTTCGCCGCGCAGGCGCAGGTAGCGCAGCACCACATCCACCGTGGTGTCGGCGCGCACCGTCACCACGTCCGGGTTCATCAGGCGGCCGGCGGTGTCCTCGTCGTAGGACAGCACCTGCTCCAGGCGCTCGCGGTTCTCGCGGTCCATCGACTTGAGCACTTCGTCGATGACGGTATCGGGCAGATCCTCGACGAGGTCGGCGAGGTCGTCGATGTCCAGGTCTTCGACCGCGGCGACGATTTCGTCGGGGTCCATGTCCGCGAGCAGGCCTTCGCGCACTTCGTCGCCGACGTGGACAAGCACCTCGCCGTCGTCTTCGGGATCGACCAGGCCCCAGACCACTTCGCGCTTGCCCGGCGGCAGCGATTCGAGCAGGTTGCCGATTTCCGCCGGCGACAGCGTATTGACTAGCCGGCGCACGGGACCGAGCCGGCCGCTGTCCAAAGCATCGGACAGCAATCGCAGCTGGCGCGCGGTCTTGTCGTGGCGGACGGCTTCGGCCATGGAGGCTTCCGGTGGCGGCGTCGCACCACACAGGCGCGACAGGGTCAGGCGTTCATGCCGACATTATCGCCTGCGCGGCCTGCGAAGCCCACCCATTCCTTGCATATGGCCGTCACGCGGCGCTGGTTAGGCTCGCGTCGGACCTTGGGAGGCAGATCAATGAGAAGCGTATTGCTGGTATCGGGCATCTTGTTGCTGAGCGCATGCGGACGCGAACAGCCGCAGACCGCCCCGGTGGAGGCTTTCCAGAAGGATGGCGTGGTATTCAAGCTGGATCCCCAGTCCGCAACGGATTGCAAGACGCCGGGCGCGCGTTATCGCGGAACGGTGCAATGGAAGGTGCCGGCCGCCGAGAAGATCGATCTGGAATTGCGCTTGCGCGCGCCGGACGGGCAGGTGTTCCTGGGCACGAACCAAGCGATGGGCAGTCAGGAAACGGGCGATTGGGTGGAACCGGGCCTGTGGTTCCTGCTGCTGGATCACCGCAAGGGCGAAACCGTGGCGGCGTTCCAGGCCGGGCCTAGTCCTTGCCAGTAAGCATTTGGTCTGTCTCCGCTCTTTTGAAGATACGAGGACCAGCGAGATTCGTTCCCGCTCTTGTTCTGTAGAGCGGAGCTTGCTCCGCTGCTCTTGCTCTTAGAGCCGTCATCCCAGCGAACGCTGGGATCCAAGTCGCTCTTGCCCTTAAGCCGTCATGCACGCGAAGGCGGGCATCCAGCGACTTTGCTCTGGCCTTGTAGAGCGGGGCTTGCTCCGCTGCTTTTGCCCTTAAGCCGTCATCCCGAAGCACGCCGGGATCCAGGCGCGGTCGGTGAACAGCGCAGCGACTCGCGCCATGGAAAAAGGCTTCCGGCTGCGCCGGGTCACCCTTCGGCAAGCTCAGGGCATGCTTTCTTTGTTGGCCCACTGCGCGCGCCGGAGCGCGCGCGAACGGCGAAGCCGGCCCCGAAGGGGTGAGCGCCAGGGATGGCGCGAATCAAGAAAGTAACCACTGCGCCGCAGGAGCGGCGCGAACGGCGAAGCCGGCCCGCAGGGCAGAGGGCAGGATGCCCGGAGTAAAGAAAGGGCCCGAAGCTTATGTGATTCGTCGCATCGGAAAGGCTGCAGGCGGGCTTAGCTTTCGTCGTCGTTGACCTTCTTACGCAGGTATTAGATTTTGATTCGCCGCCCATGGGTGACGTGGCTTTTGCGGATTTTCGCTAAGGAGGCGTTCGGGTCGATCGCTTCGGATCTCAGTGTCGAAGCGAGTAGGGGCAGCCCATCGCAGGAGCAAGCTCCGCTCTACAAATGTAGGTGCGAATTCATTCGCACGCTCTTGATACGCCGGAAAGCGTGCGAATGAATTCGCACCTACGGAAGCAAGAGCAGCGGGGCAAGCCCCGCTCTACAAAGCCACAGCGACGGCGCTGGATGCCGTATTCGCCGGATGACGGTTTAGGCGGCCCACTCGCGGCTAAGGGTGCATCCACCGCTCGATCGCCTCGCGATCGCGAGCCCGCAGCAGCGCCGCGCTGCGCTTGCGCAGATCGGCCAGATCGCATTCGCGCACCGCCTTGCGCACTTCCAGCAGCGTCGCCGGGTGCAGGCTGAACTCGGTAAGGCCCAGCGACAGCAATAGCGGGGTGAACATGGCGTCGCCGGCCATCTCTCCGCACACGGCCACCGGTTTGCCGCGCAGATGCGCCGTGCGGATGATGGTGTGCAGCAGCCGCATCACCGCCGGGTGCAGCGGCGAATACAGGTCGGCCAACGCTTCGTTGTTGCGGTCGGCGGCCAGCAGGTACTGCACCAGGTCGTTGGTGCCCACCGACAGGAAATCGACCGCACCGATGAAACTGGGCAGCGCGATCGCCGCCGCCGGCACTTCGATCATCGCGCCCAGCGGTATGTTGTCTGCGATTTCGTGGCCTGCGCTGTTGAGATCGCGGATCACGCGCTTGAGCAGCTTGCGCACCGCCACGACTTCTTCGCGGCAACTCACCATCGGCACCAGCACGCGCACCGGCCCGTAACCGCTCGCGCGGACGATGGCGCGCAGTTGCGACTCGAACAATCCCTCTCGCGACAACGACAGGCGCACGCCGCGCACGCCCAGCGCCGGATTGGGTTCGTCGCTCATCACCAGGCCCGTGCGGTCGGCCTTGTCGGCGCCCAGGTCGAGCGTGCGGATGGTGACGGTGCGGCCGGTCATGCCCAGCACCACGTCGCGGTAGGCGCGGAACTGTTCCTCCTCGTCGGGCACTTCGTTGCGCTGCAGGAACAGGAATTCGGTGCGGTACAGGCCGATGCCCGCCGAGCCCAGCGCGTGGGCTTCGGCCACGTCTTCTCGCGATTCGGCATTGGAGTACAACTTGATGTCGATGCCGTCCAGCGTGCGCGCAGGTTCGCGACGCAGGCGGTACAGCTGTTTGCGCTCGCGCGCCAGCTCGCGCACACGGGCGCGGTACGAACGCAGATCGGCGGCGTCCGGCTCGACGATCAGCTCGCCGTTGCCGCCGTCGACCATCAGCACGTCGCCGTCGTTGATCCGCTGCAGCGCCTGTACGGCGCCGACTACGAGCGGCAGATGCAGGCTGCGGGCGAGGATGGCGCTGTGCGACAGCACGCTACCGGCCGAGGTGACGATGGCCACCACGCCCTGCGCCTGCAGCTGCGCGATCTCGGCCGGCGCCACGTTGTCGGTCACCAGGATTTCGCCCGAGGTGCCCTTGGCGCTGACGTCGCGGCGGTGCAGCGCGGCGTGGATACGGCCGATGACTTGATCGATATCGTCGACGCGGCTGCGGAAATAAGCGTCGTCCATGCCTGCGAATACGGCCGCCAGGCGGTCGCGCTGCAATCGCAACGCGTAGTCGGCGCTGTAGCGGCCGGTGCGGATCAGGTCGTCCAGGCCCTGCAGCAGTTCCGGATCGTCGAGCAGCAGCGTATGCAGATCGAGGAATTCGCCGACCTCATGCGCCAGCGCGCCGTGCAGGCGTTCCCGCAGGTCGCGCATCTCGCCGCGCACGGTGTCGATCGCGGCGTGCAGTTTGACGAGCTCGGCATCGACCGCGTTGGCGGCGATGTGTTCTTCCAGCACCTCCAGCGCATGCGGCAAACGGACCCGGGCGCGGCCTAGCGCGTTGCCGCGCGATGCGCCATGGCCGGGCAGCAGCTGTCGCATCAGGAGCCCTCGTCGAAGTTGCGCGCGAACAAGTCCAAGGCGGCGTCGGCCGCGGCTTGTTCGTCTTCGCCATCCACGCGCAGCATGACCGACGTGCCTTGGCCGGCCGCCAGCAGCATCACGCCCATGATGCTTTTGGCGTTCACTTCGCGGCCCTTCGCGGTGAGCGTGGCGTTGCAACGGTAGCCCGATAGCAACTGAACCAGTTTCGCGGTGGCGCGGGCGTGCAAGCCCAGGCGGTTACTGACGACGAGTTCTCGCTCAAGCATGGGGGCGGTCGCAGGTGGTGGTGGCGGGGGAGGGGTCACGCGTCATCGATGATGGTTCCGTTGCGGGCGCCGGCGGCGGCGATCGCCGGCAGTTCGTCCAATTCCAGGTCGGCATAGTTCATCACCCGCAGCAGCATCGGCAGGCTCAGGCCCGACACCCGCCGCACCGGCGTGCCCAGCCGCGCTACCTTGGCGGCCAGATTGCTCGGCGTGGCGCCGTACAGATCGGTCAAGACCAGCACCCCGCCGCCGCCGTCGACCCGGCGCAACGCCGCGCTGGCCTGCGGCAGCAGGTCCTCCGGCGTGCCGTCGAAAGGCACCTCGAACGCCTCCGCCCGCAGCGGCAGCTGGCGCAGCAACTGGGTGGCCACCGCGATCAGCGGCGCACCGATGCCTGGATGGGTGATGAGCAGGATGCCGACGGCCATGCGGCCAAGTTAGCAGACCCGGGTGACCGCGAGAAAGCAGGGCCGGCAGGACGCTGGGTATCGCGCCGGAATGGCGGATTCGTAGGTTGGGGTGAAACCCCAACATCGCCATCCTCAAAAACGCCGCGTGGCGCCGGACACTGAGATCGCAGCTACTTCAAACGGCGCGCATCTCCGAAGGTCGTGATGTTGGGGTTTCACCCCAACCTACGGCCTCCCGGTCATTCGACCCGTTCGAGCACCAAGGTGCTTTTCGATTCTTTCCCATTCTCGACATAGACTTCGCGCCGGATCAAACGCACGCCTTCCGTCCGCAGTTCCAGTTCGACCAAGTGCGAGTCGGCCGGGTTATTCAAGTTCGTCGCGTCGAGATAGGTAAAGACCAGGCCTTCCTTGCCGCGCGCGTCGGCTTGCAGCGCCAACCGGGGCTGATTTCCCTGCGCGCAATAGTGCGTCGCGAGAATCCGCGTCCCGTCCCTGTGGTACACGGTCAAGGTAGGCTGCCCGGGCGGGCCGCCGAACGTCTCGAGAAGCGCGGTATTGGCCGCTACCGGGCGGAATGAGATCCGAAACGCTTCTTGCCGCGGCGTCTTGGCTTCCGCCAGGCGCCATGTACCGGCGAGCTTCGTCAGTTCAAGCCACGCAGATTCCGGCGCCGGGCTGGCCATCCCCTGCGCCGAGACAGCGAACGCCAGAACTGAAGCGCACAAACTCTGAAGTTTCGGCACGCTAGCACCTCGCAGAAAATATCGACTGCGCTTTTTTATCAGCCGCGCCATCCAAAATCATCCCCAGGAAGTGAGGGCAGGCACCGAATCTTCCTGAGCCGTTGGGCAACGTCTTCAGTAGTCAGAGTGCTTTTCCGAAAAGGTACTTTGACTCCTGTTTTTAGCTTTGCGGCGGGCTTTGCGATTAACTGGCGGAATGTAGCTGATGCAGTCAAAAGCTAGGTGGTGTGCTGGTAGAGCGTGACTGCCGCCTGGCCGTTGGGGACTTCCCGGATCGCCACCAGGCTGCTGCCCAGGTAGAAGTAGTTGGACTGCTTGGCCTGACGCAGATCCTGGGTGTACACCAGCTGCCCGAATAAAGGGGACGGAGTAATTATTCGCTTCAAACGAATAATTACTCCGTCCCCTTCAACAGAACATTATTCGCTTTAATCGCATAATTACATTCGTCCCCTTTTAGTCGCGACCTTTTAGCTCGACTGACGTCGATCAAATGGACGATCCGGTGTCTTTTCCGTCTTGTAGCCGAGGAGCAGTCCTACCTCTAAGAGCTTAATAGCTGCGTTTCCGGATAATTGGAATGGGTGCCGTTCCAATAACGACACCAAGGATTCGTACGCGATACCATACTCGCCAACATCGTCGATCCACTCCCGGATTTGATCCATCTGCATATCAAACGCCATCTGATCCGGTGGCATGTTGGTTGCAGCGGCTGCTTGCTTACAAAGCTCTTGATGCACAACAGATAAATTTTGGCGGACTAGCTTATTGTTCATCCTTCGGATTCCTATCAGTGTTCGTTGGGTATCCGGTAACGACACGACCTTTCTCGGTGTCGTATACAACTTTTATGTCAACTCCGTCACGAGTCCCGCTCCCCACAACGTAACCTCGGGAGTCTGGGTCTGACCACTTAGTCTCCGGGTCAGTGGCGACGTCGGAAATTTCTCCTTCGATTTTGTCATCTGACCACTCCCCTGGAAACTCGCTTTTGCCCGGCGTCCCTGTTCCGGCGCGATGACCACCACCACCGTTCTCGTCACCATCCAGAATGTGGTCGCGTGCTTTATCGTCAAGAATGCTTGGTTTTGTCCCTGCGTCGTCCTCCGAAGACTCATTCGTCTGAATGAATGGACGAACGATCATTGAAGAGACAGTCAAGAAGTCGTTGAGAACCCTTATCGCTCCGTATTTGGCGAAATCCCCAGCACAGTTCTTACCAAAATCGCATTGAATAGTGCAGGTCTTTCCATTGCAGGCAACCTCTCGGCCATCGGGATCGGTGTATTTGTATGGATTGTTATTTGCATACCAATACCGGTTGAAGTTCCCGCCGACACTGGTCGCGGTCACCGGATCAACGCTCAGGAACCGCCCACCCCCGATCTTAGGATCGTAATACCGCTGCTGCATATACGTCAGCCCGGTCGCAGCATCCTGATAATGCCCGGTATACCCCGGCCCATCGGTCAGCGGCCGGTTGTTGAGTCTTCCGTACGGGTCGTACTCGCTGCGCTGCACCACGGTGCCGGCAGTGTCGGTCTCGGCCACCGGCGTGCCCAGCGCGTCGGTGTGCTGGAACTTGATGCTGTTGATCGCCTGGGTGACCCAGTTGCGGTCCACCACCGCGATCAGGCTGCCGGCCAGGTAGATGTATTGATGGGTGGTCTGGGTCGTGGTCTCGGTCAAGCCGAACATCAACTGGCCGCCCTGGCTGTACTGCCACAGGCGCCGGCGCTGGTCGGCGCCGGTGGTCTGCACCCGCCGGCCCAGGCCGTCGTAGCGGTAAGTCTCCTTGCCCGTTGCCTCGCGCAACCGGTTGCCGAAGTCGAAATCGTACAGCTGGCCGTTCTTGTTGCTGACGTTGCCGCGATCGTCGTAGCCCAAACCAATCACCGTGGCGCCACTGGCGCAAGGGCCGCCCTTGAGGTTGGTCAGCAGGTTGCGCGCGACGTAGCAGTAGTAGCGGTTGCTGCCGTTGGAATAAGTGTCTCTGGAACCGTTTCTCCGCTGGAACCGTTTCTCCGGATTCGTTGCTGGCTCAGCGATAGTCAACCGACCGGCAAGCTGCCTGTCTCTAGATTTGCCCACTGTTCGCGTAAGTGAGCGCGCAGCTTTTTATCGTCATTCGGTAAGCCTTGCAGTCTTTCCAGGCTTTGCCTCTGCGTGCGTAGCTCCGCCTGCATTAGATCGCTGCGCCGTATTTTTTCATCTAGGCGCGGATCATTGGGGTCTAGACCATCGATCTCTTGAATGAAGAGGTCGATGGTGTCTCTAGCCAGCGATGCGACCCCAATAACCTTACTTGCTGCCGTATCTGACACGGCTTCAGCTGTTGTCGCTATTGCAGTGGCCGCATCTAGGGCTGCCGATGTATAGGACGAACTGAACTCGGCAGTGTCCGGCGCTTGCTGTTCGCACGCTCTTGCGAGGGCAACCATGTCTTCATTGTTTTGTTCGTTTTCGATCCATTCCCAGATCACGTCGAGTGCCGCCCTTAGAACCGCGTTATTTCCGTATCCGGACTGGACTTTGAAGGTGGCGTAATTAGGCAGCATCCTTTCACAGCAATAAGCCATGAAGGCAACCCGTTTCCAAGCGGGCATGCCTTCTAGCTTTAGCAGCAGCGATGTCTCGTTGAACTGTTCCATGGCCTTATTTGTCAATGATAGGTAAAACAGGGGTCAGAGTACGTTTTTAAAAAACGTACTCTGACCCCTGTTTTTAGAAGCGAGCAAGACCCAACAACGACAAAGCCCGCTTGCGCGGGCCTTGTTGCATTAACTCTGCGCTTTGCTCCTGCGCCTAAGCTCGGTCGCAGCCACAAGCAAAGCCACGCCCAATAAGGCGAAGATTATCGATGGCAAGTCAATTTCTCGCCCCAACAACGGGCGCGCATCTTGCGCGTAATACAGATGCGGGAAGAACAAGGCCAACAGACCAGTTATGGCGACAAGAATTCTCGAAGGATAAAAAGCCCACAAGGCCGCAATCACAACCACTGAAGCAATATAACCACCTCTCAAAAGCCTGAAGTCCTCTTGGCTTACGTACCACATGTAACGCATCTCAAAAAGGAAGAAGTGCAATGCCAGGCCAAGAATAGCGATGACAAAGAACAGTAGCAGCGAAGTTCTTGGTTTCATGGTCGGCATTACCTCGAACCGTTGATTATTTCTTGGTGGTTTTGCTGCCAGACGGCGTCAACCTTCGCGCCCCAGCCAATTAGCGGCAGATCTCGATAGTTCATACTCTGACGCGAGTTGCTGCCTTCCCCATAGCTCCTGAGCGTGACACCGCTAGCGCCAATTTCGCCATATCGAACTACAAAACCCTCGTGCAGACCGTGTTGGCCGGCAACAGTGTAGTTGACGGTTATATCCGTGTATTTGGCGGGATCAGGAGAGGCGACAGTAAACGATCTCACCATATTGGTATCGCCTGCAGTCGGGATATTGCCAACGTTATTTAACGTGCCCATCGGACTTGCAGGCGAGTCATTGCCAGGCGTCGGGTTGTTCTTGAATCCTTCCGCCGCCTGCGCCGGGGTCAACGAGCTACTAGTTCTTACATCGTAAGCGTGATCGTTCTTATCTGCAGGACTGATGCCCTTAGCACCAACGGTATTAGGAATGGTGATCGTGGGAAGCGATTTATCTTCCACATCGATATTGATCTTGTCGTCTTTAACTGTGGAACGGCGCCCATCGGGGTCGACGAAACGGTAGGGGTTGTTATTGGCGTACCAGTAAGCATTGAAGTTGGCGCCGGTGTTCGGATTAGCCGTGACCGGATCCCGGCTCAGGAACCTACCGATCACCGGATCATAGTAGCGCTGCTGCATGTAGCTTAAGCCCGTGGCCGCATCGCTGACGTGCCCGGTATAGCCCGGCCCGTCTTCCAGCGGCCGGTTCAGCAGACCGCCGTAGGGCTCGTACTCGCTCTCCTCGACGATGGTCCGCGCCGCATTGGTCACCGCCACCGGGCTGCCCAGCGCATCGGTGTGCTGATACAACGCCACCGCGGTGCCGCCGGTGGGCTGCTCGCGGATCGCCACTAGGCTGCCGCCCAGGTAGAAGTAGTTGGACTGCTTGGCCGTGCGCAGGTCGTTGGCGTACACCAGCTGACCGGCTTGGCTGTAGAAGCTGTACTTGCTGGCCGTGGTGTAGTCGCGCACGCGCAGCCCATGGCCGTCGTAGACGTAAGACGCTATGCCATTCACGCCCCGCAGCCGGTTACCGAAGTCGAAGACGTAAACCTGGCCGTTCTTGTTGTTGAGATTGCCCTGCACGTCGTAGCCCAGGCCGATCACGCTGGTGCCGGCGCAGCTGCCGGTCTTGATATTGGTCAGCTGGTTGAACCCGTCGTAGCAATAGTAGTGATCGCGCGCCGCGATGCCGCCGATGGTGACCCGGGTCAGGTTGTCCAGCGCATCGTAGGTGTAGGCCGCGTTGCCGAACATCGGCGAGACCGCGGTCTTGAGCCGGTCCAGGCCGTCGTAGGTCATGTCGCGGTTGCCGCGGTTGCCCGTTAGCGCATCGGTAATGGCCGCCACGTTGCCGTTCTGGTCGTAGTCGTAGGCATCGTCCAGTTTGGCCGGGCCGTAGGTATCGCGGCTGGTCTCGGGCAGGCCGCGTGCGTTCTGGACCATGTTGTGCACGATCAGGTTGCCGTAGGTGAACTGCTTGATCGCCCCGTTGGGGTGATAGGTCGCACCGGTGGAAACGGTTTGTGACCCCGTTTTATGCGAAAGAAATCCCTTTTAATCGAGAGAACTCCAGCAAATTTGATTCAAGAAAATTATCTGAGCCTGCATTCTTGAATCCCATCCGTTGCTCTTCCGCCACTGTCTCTGCCAATCTGACAAGATCTATCGCATCCTCGCTCATTAATGGGAAATGTGATGAATCGATCTGGCTAAGCGCGCAGGCTTCCGTTGCGGATATAAAATTTTTGTTTAGCAGAAATGCAACCAAGATTAGATGATTCTCTGGTTTCTCACGAACCAAGCGAAACGAACCAGCTGCTTCAATTGCAGCTTCTACGAGATGCTTATTGTCACGCGTAATAAAATAAAGATTCAACTTCTCATCGATTCCTCGTGGCAGATCAATGCTTTCTGAGAACATCCGTGATAGTTGATCATCAAGATCAACTTTCGTTGGGTAGATGAGGTTAGTAAGTAGTACGTTCCAAAAATATTCAGCTGTCGCTGCGTCCATTAGTATCTACTCGGTTCTTTGACTGGTTCGGGCGGAAAATTGGGATCTCTGTCTTCAACAGGTGGGGCCTGATCACCCTCACCAACAGTCGTTGTCCCCGTAGATTCATCACTGAATCTACGTTTACTGCCTGCTTCTCCAATGTGATCTTGATGCTGGTGCACTACTTCGCCGTCAGTGGTAACTGTGTGCGTTGTGGATATCGTCCTTCCAGTCGCGTCCGTTTCTTTCGTAATTGCGGATTCGCCACCATCAGCGCCTTTCGATCCTCGGGTTTTCGTTTCTTTGGTAGTGGGCCCATTAGGATCTGCATCGCCTGACTCGGCCGATTCGTTAGCCTGAACGAATGGGCGTAGGAGCAGAGACTGAATCGTCAAGAAGTCATTGAGAGTCCTTATTGCTCCATATTTGGCGAAATCCCCAGCACAGTTCCTGACAAGATCGCATTGAATAGTGCAGGTCTTTCCATTGCAGGCAACCTCTCGGCCATCGGGATCGGTGTATTTGTATGGATTGTTATTTGCATACCAATACCGGTTGAAGTTCCCGCCGACACTGGTCGCGGTCACCGGATCAACGCTCAGGAACCGCCCACCCCCGATCTTAGGATCGTAATACCGCTGCTGCATGTAGCTTAAGCCGGTAGCCGCATCGCTGACATGCCCGGTATAGCCCGGCCCATCTTCCAGCGGCCGGTTCAGCAGGCCGCCGTAGGGCTCGTACTGGCTCTTCTCGACGATGGTCCGCGCCGCATCGGTCACCGCCACCGGGCTGCCCAGCGCATCGGTGTGCTGGTACAGCGCCACCGCGGTGCCGCCGGTGGGCTGCTCGCGGATCGCCACCAAACTACCGCCCAGGTAGAAGTAGTTGTACTGTTTGGCCTGGCGCAGGTCCTGGGCGTAGACCGAAACCCTATGATTTCTTGCGCGTATAGCTAAAAACAGATGCTCCAGCCAGTAGCCCGATAATGATAAGCACGCTTCCGACCAGTGTTTGCTGTTGACCGAAGACAATCGGAATTGTGGACGAATAAGGCTTATTTGGGTCACTGCTTAACACACTTACCCCGCCAAGAATAATCATAATTGGAACAAAATATTTCAAGATAGACCTCATCATCGGCTCCTACTTGCCATCATCAGCCCATAACCCATAAAGGAAGATAGCAGCTCCAATCACCGTTAAAAGAATCGCAGTAGATGTATCCCTGCCGCCGGATGAGAATTTTCCAATGATCAACTGATCAAGGGAAAATAAAATAACAACACCATATAAAGCCAGACCCAATCCTGCGAGCATATACAGCACTCGCAATACTCGCTTAATGCCGGCGCCAGTGCTACGGATCATCGCTTTCATCCATCTTGATTACCGATTCCGGGCTGGCTGCTACGCCAGCAATAATTCCGGCTGGACTCATCGGCGGTGGGCCGGGGTTAAAAAGGCCATCAATAGCATCCACAATTTTATCCATGTGCTTCATGGCACCAATTGCAGCTGGACTCGTCATCGCAGCCACTTTCAGCTCACCTGCTTTTGCGGCCACCGCAGTGGCTACTTGTGTCGTTGCAGCGGCAACAACTTGAACTGCCTCACGGCCTTTCGCATAAACCGCTACCCCACCAGTCGCATATGCGGCTTCGGCTGCAGTCGCTGCTTTTCCGACAGCCGCAGAAGTAGCGGCGACCGCACCAGTGGTTACCGCCACAGCTGCGCCAGCACCAGCAACCCAAGTTGCGGCGACGCCACCGACTAGCATCTTCGCATCGTTAGCGACGATTTTGTCGGCATGTGCCAATTTTGGATCCTGCGGCTTTGGGCAGGGCAAGATTTCACCGCATGGCAACCTGCCGTCAGGGTCTTTAAACTTGTAAGGGTTGTTATTCGCATACCAATATCGATTGAAGTTCCCGCCGACACTCGTTGCGGTCACCGGATCCACCGACAAGAACCGCCCTCCGCCGATCTTGGGATCGTAATACCGCTGCTGCATGTAGCTTAAGCCCGTGACCGCATCGCTGACGTGCCCGGTATAGCCCGGCCCATCTTCCAGCGGCCGGTTCAGCAGGCCGCCGTAGGGCTCGTACTGGCTCTTCTCGACGATGGTCCGCGCCGCATCGGTCACCGCCACCGGGCTGCCCAGCGCATCGGTGTGCTGGTACAGCGCCACCGCG
>CADECF010000007.1:12104-203077 GCA_902825775.1 uncultured Lysobacteraceae bacterium | reverse complement strand
CGGTCATTGCCATCAATTATGGCAACCGGATGTCTACGAAAGGCTGGCCGGTCCAGTCCGCGGGTTGAAGTCATAGGCGAATGAGATGAAAAAAATAACAAATTGCTTTCTGTTGATCTTGCTCATGCTGGCTGCAACCGCATTTTCCCAGCCGGAACGAGGTACTAGTACCGGAATAAATAGTTCTGATTGGAACAATGTCTTGAAATGGCTCCCCGCGTCCTACAAAGCCATGCACGACAAAAACCTAGATTCTGATGGCAAGGTAATTTTTATCACCATGTCGAGAGGGTACGTGGTTATTTCGTACTTGAATGCACGCCGAGGAAAATACGGAGGCAATTCACATATCGTCATTGATCCAAAAACAGACAAGGTCGTACTTGTCTATCCTGAGGAATAAGGGCCGTAGGTTGGGGTGAAACCCCAACATTGCCATCTCACCATTGCGGCATCTGAAAGGAAACGATCGACTAAAGGGGACGGAGTAATTATTCGTTTGAAGCGAATAATTACTCCGTCCCCTTATCTCTTTTAGAAAACGCTGGTTACGCAGATTCCCAAGCTTTGGTTGTGGCAAGCATGCCCTTTGCAACATTCAATGGTGGCAGAGTTGGAGTTAGAGATTGGATCAACGGCACGCTGCTATTCTGAATGATTAAAGGGACTTTAAAAGATAGTGAAATTGTTGACGTTCAGCAGAATATCGATCGTGAGCAAGGATTCTTCAATGAAAAGTAATTCCATGCTAATACTGCTGTCGATCGCGCCTATCGCTGCGGGTTGCGCATCTTCAGCTAAAGCCCAAGAAGTTTTGGTTTATGACTCGGTAACTGCCAATAAAGATCGTGAAGCGATTGACTCGAAAATCATCGTGATGAAGGGTTGGCTATCACTTCACTCGGAAGCAAAGTGCGTACTTCAGAACAAGTACGTAAAAGGTGCGAATGTTCCGCTTGAAGAAGGAGTAACTGTTAGTTACGAAAAAGAAATACAAGATGATGTGGAGCGCTTGGATGGCTCGTATGTTGAAATAACCGGAGCATTCCACAAGAACATTCTTGATCCAAAATTTATTGTCTTTGGTGCGTGCAATCGCACCGCCATAGATATTAGAAGTATTAAGCTCGCCAAAAAATAAGGGAATAACCATGCCCACTCTCGCGGGCTTATTGTTGATGGCTGTTACTTATCGCTGAGCGAGCAACGAATCCAGCACTTCGATCACCACGAAAAAAGGAACGGAGTAATCATTCATTTGAAGCGAATAATTACTCCGTCCCCTTTATTTCTTTTGGAAGAGTTAGTACTGGAGTAATACTGGCCACATTTGGAATTAGCGCGATGCTTGGAGAGGGGTTGTATCACTGGGAGCAAGGCGTAATGTCGGCAGACGAACTGATGAGAAGAAGCTTTTATGACGAGTGAAGATGAGAAGGTATTGGCGCGGGCGCCTCTAAGTTACTGGGGTGGACTTCTTGTCGTGTCTGTTGGCGTGGCATGGTTATTCGCAAATCATATTTTGGTTTTTGTAGGTGTCGCGGTATTGATATTGTTCAGCGGATATTTTGTGTTCGGATTTTTTTCACGAAACCAACGGCGATTTTTCACATCCTTCTTTATTGTCGCAGCAATGCTTCTCGGTGGGGTTTTGGGTGCCCTCTGGCCCGCGTTTCAGTAAGAAAATAGAAATCTCCAGAGAGGAACTAAAAGGAGACAGGGCCGTGGGCTGGGGTGAAACCCCTGCATCGCCATCTGACTGCCGCGGCGCCTGAAAGGAAACGATGTTGGGGTTTCACCCCAACCTACCGCGCTATATGATGGAAGGCATGGCGTGGGCTGCGAAGGGAGCATCAAGGTCCACGACTAACGCGGCTGTCGCAGCGTGGAACATCGCGCAAGGCGTAAGCGGGCTGGGCTTCCGGAATTTCAATCAGATTCCCCATGCACAGATGTGGGCCGATTTCGGGCGGGCTTATTATCAAGTAAAGGCAGGGATAGACTGTGAAAGTGATTATTCTTGCAATCACAGCGGTCGCAATAGCCACGCTAACGGGCTGCATAAGAAATAGCTGTGCGCTGTTCGAAGAGCGCGTGCACGTCGCAGGCGTTGCGGCGCAATTGGAAAGCTGGGTAGATCAACGTGCGGCAGCCGGACAATTGCAGCCACATGCGAAAGATCGAGGGCGGGTTCGGAATCCCGGCGAATATGCAATTCCATTGGATTTTGATCCAGTGGCCATTGGCTTAGGGTCGAAGGCGGAGGCGAGGCCAATTCTTGGCGCCGACCGGCAGGTCGCGGCTGTTTTCTTTGGGGAGCGCAATTTCCAAGGGATTGTGGTGAGGCTTAATGCAGAACCGCTGCCGGCTTTGCCCGACAGCATTCTTATTCGTGTCACTCCACGAACTTCAACGGTATGTCAAAAGCGGGACTAGCGAAGAACGAAAGATAGGAGCGGAACAGAAGTTGGGGTGAAACCCAAACATCGCCGCCTCACTGCCGCTGCGCCTGAAAGGAAACGACATTGGGGTTTCACCCAACCTACCGCGCTATAGGGCCGTAGGTTGGGGTGAAACCCCAACATCGCCATCTCCACTATCGCGGTGTTTGAAAGGAAACGACGTTGGGGTTTCACCCCAACCTACCGCGCTCACTACCGCTGCGTCTGAAAGAAAACGACGTTGAGGTTTCACCCCAACCCACCGCGCTATAGATATCGATGCAGGCCGAGTTGCTGATGAAAAAATACTCTCTTGGGGTCGCTGCGCTGTTAATCGCCCTCGTTGCAACAGTCGTAATCGGCTTATTTATGGGATTTCCGGCTAACCCGGAATATGCGGCATCGGCATTGCAGGCGCACGAGCGGCAGTTAGGTAAGGTCCTCACGCAGGATGATCTCGACAAGATTAGTTCAGAGAGCAGAATTTCACCTGAGTTGCGCCCGAGTCTTGAAGAAAACACCATCATCGATGATGCCTTGATCGTTCTGGATTGGTATGCGCCTCATCTTTTCATACTGCTCATATTGTCGTTATCAATACTGAGGGTCGGAGTGGTCGAGTCACTTGTAGTGGCTTTGACCGGTTCTGCAGCCTTGTTCGTTCTCAGTGCTGCGAAAGGAGCAATAGCGATCTTAGGGGCGGCCGTGCTTTATGTAGTCCTCAAAGCATCTTTTCGATCTCTATTTGGAAAGCGGAGGTAGCGAATACTTGGCGTCGTCATGTATCCGTGGCCGCAGTATGAATTGGCGAAGCGGTATGTTTGCGTTCGTTATTCTGATTCAGCAAGTTGTCGATTCTTAGCCCGCGCAGGGCTGGGATAAAACCCCAACATCGCCATCTCACAGCAGCCGCGTCTGAAAGGAAACGATGTTGGGGTTTTACCCCAACCTACAGCTAAACCGATGTCGACAGGCAGGCCAGACTGCTAGCAGTCGCATAAGCGGCGTATTCGGGCGTCATATCGGTACCCTTCATCACGCCTAATGGGCTGTAGCCAGAGTAACCGGGGAAAACGCTGCCCAATTTCGGATTCTTCATGCGCCGGATCAGGACTTCGGACAATACCCGGCGGTAGTCGGTGGTGACCGGAACATCGCCGTAATACGGCGACAAGACTTCGGGCTTGAGACCCAGCCATTTCCCGTAGAAGCGGCGTCCGTTGACGGTGCCGCCCAGCACCAGCATGGGGTTGCCGTAGCCGTGATCGGTGCCCGCATTGGCGTTTTCGCGGACGCGACGCCCGAATTCGGATTGCACGATGACCGTGGTCCGCGACATGTGCCCGCTGGCTTGCAAGGCGTTGAAGAAGGCATGCAAGCCGCTGGAAAGCTCGGCGATCTTGTTCTGGTAATAGTGATATCCGGCGCCCGCCGAGCCTTGGCCCTCATGTGTATCCCATCCGCCCAGATCGAGCGTGGCGTAGCGCAGGCCCAGGTTCAAACGGATGGATTGGGCGATGGTCCACAACTGCTGCGAGAACCCGTTGTTCGGCCAATCCGACGGCAGCGCGCCGAAAGCCTGCGTCGCGATCGTGTTCAACGAGCCGTTGGCGCGTTGACCGGCCGATTCGAGCGTGGACGTCCCCGCCCACAAGTCGCTCAGCGTTTCGTTGACGCCGCGCAGGCCGGTGGGCGAACCCGAACGCGCCATCTGCCATTGCCATGCGCCGGCGTTGAGTTGGAAATCCGAAGGGCTACCCATCGTCAGCGCCGCGGTGGAACCCATCAGGCTGGCAGGTTGCGTGTTGGCCACGCCGAGCACCGGGACGACGGCGCCCGTACCGACTTTGCCGGGATGGAAATTCCAGGCGCGGGAAAGCCAACCGGTGGAGGACACCCGCGATCCGGGCGTGCCCAGATCCAGATAAAGCTGCGCATCGAAATGGCTGCGCGTCACCACCGTGGCCAATCCGCATGAATGCACGATCGCCAGATACTTGTCGTTCCACAAGTCGTGCAGGCCAGTGGCGGAAGGATGCATGCCGAAACCCGTGGAGCTTCCGTCGGCGAGCGTCAGCGGCAATGCGCCGTAGGCGCCGGATGCTGCGATCGCAAGCTGGGGCCGGGCTTGTTCGTAGTGGATGCGGCTGGCGCCGGTGGTGGGCATGACGAAGTTCAGCCCGTCCCAACCGCCGCGCAGGAACAGGTGGACCACAGTGTCGTAGGTGTTGGCGGCGAGTGCGTCTTCCGAGTACAGCAGGGTCACGCCTGCGCAGCTGGCGAGCGCGGCGCCGCCGCATCCCTTCAAGAAGCTGCGGCGGGTGAACATGAAATGGTCCATCGCGGCTTCCTCGTCAACGATTAAGGAATTCGGGGCTGAGCAGGATCAGCGAAACGAGGCTGCGCAGGCGCTGATGGTTGTAGTGATTCTTCAGGTCGTTGCCCGACCAGGCATCGGTGTCGGGGATATCGTAGGTGTTCGGATCGCCGTTCTGGGCCATGAACTGGGTCAGGATCTGCCGGCGCGGCGTGGATGCCGTGGGCGTGAAGCCGAGAATGCGCTTGTGCCAATAATTGACGATGTTGTTGGCCGTCCACGTCGGCACCTGCGCTCGGGTGATGCTGACGATCGGCGCCAACGGCACGCCGCCATCCGTGGTTTCGGTCAGCCAGTTCAGCAGTTTCCAAGTCATCGCGAACGAGTTCGCGCCGGTCCAGGATGTGGCGATGTCGGGATAGCCATTCGGCGCCGGCCAGGCATAGGGAACGTGGCCCGTGAAGCCGGCGCGCCAAAACAGCTCGTCGCTTTTGGCGTGTCCGACGCGAGGCGTCCAAGTGCAGCCCAACGCGCGCATGGCGGCCGCGGTGGCTTCGAATGGGCGCCTGATCTTGGTGCCCCAACTGTTGGCGAACTCGGTCGAGTTGAGGATATGGCGCAGCGTGAGTTCGATCTGGTTGGGATGGCGCCATTGCGCATTGAAGATCGCCGCGGCGCTGTTGATGAGCGCTTGGCTGGGCGTGTCGCCCACGAAGCGCCGGATCAGCTTCTTACAGATGAACTTCGCCACCCTGGGATGGCTGGCGATCCTGTCGAGCACGTCGCCGCCGTCTTTTAGATCGGGTTGTTCGGGGTACAGGAACATGCCGAGCAGGAACTTCGGCCCCGCATCGTGCCAGGCCTGGCGGTAGACGAAGTTGCCGTCGTTGTCGTCGGGATACTGCCAATGCCCGTTCTTGACCGACCAGCCGGTGAACGCCGCCGCGGTCTCGTAAACGTCGATATCGGTGTAGCCGATCGGATAAGCGGGGTTTTCCGGACAAGGCGGAACGTCGAACGGATTCATGAATCCGAGGTAGTTCTCCGAGCCGAATGTATGCAGCTCCAGCAATTCGCGCGCCCAGTTCTCGTTCGGTCCCGAACGCGTATTGGATACGTTGTCCAGGAAATAGAGCATCGAGGTGCTCTTGGCGACCGCGACGAGCATTTTCCGGAAGTTGCCCGTGGCGTTGGGACGGATCGCGGTGCGGCTGAAATGGCCGAATACCGGCCCTGCGGTGAAGTCCGTGGCCAGCACATTGAAATGGTCGTGCCAGAAATTCACCAGGACTTCGTAGAGCTGCCGGTTGGAATACGCGGCGCGGACGTAGGCCGCCCGCTGCGCTTCCCAGGCAGGTCGCATGCGGACGTTGTATTCGGGATTGGAAGCGATGCATTCGGACCAGAGCTGGCCCATGGTCTTTCCGAAGCTGGTATAGCCAGCCGCGGCCAGGCGGTCGTCAAGCGGCCCATCGTCGATCGCCTGCCAGTCCAGTTGCCAGTCGACGTAGTTCGCCAACCGTTGCGAATCCGTATCGCCGAGCAAGTTGAACGCGGTGAGGCTGCTGCTGGTCGGCCCATAGCTGAGCTTGCTCAACATGCGCGCGGCGAATTGCGGTACGGCGATCGAAGACGCCGCAGCAGAGGCCGCCGCGGCCTGCTGCGCTTCCAACGCAGCGGCTTCCGGTACGGCGTCCGACGCCGCCAATACTTTCGTCGGCAAGCTTCTTGCCGCCAAAGGACCATGCTCCCCGTACAGGCGCGCGTGACGCGCCCTCACAGCGGCAACCAAGTCGTATCCGATCTTCGCCATGCCTGTCATTCCCCATGCGGCACGGGTCGAGTATAGGTGTAATTCAGGCGATGTTTGGGACTGATGTCACAAGGCCGGCCAAAGGCGAGCATGCCCTCGAACGGTGCCGGCTTGAACCGCATGCGAGAACAAAAAACGCGTTCCGGCGTGCGGCGATGCGCGATTGCGCGCTAGCTCCGGAGGGTTTGGCCTCACCTATGCCGGGATGACGACCGACACTGGCGGCTGGCACAGTACGGCCTCAACGTCCGCCAGTCCGTCACAGAGCGCACCGCCATGACCTTCGAAGCCCGCTGCACCGATCCCTCGCGCCGCCGCCTGCTCGCCGCCACGTTGCCGGCCGGCCTGATGATGTTGAACTTCGATGCGCTGGCCGCGGCCGCCCCGGCCAATGCGCCAGCCGCGCGCCCGCGGCCCAAACTTACCGAACGCAGCGTGATGCTGGGCGGCGACGCGGTGCCGCAGACCGCGCAGGACTGGGCGCGCCACCTGCAGCAGCTCGTCGAGAGCACGCCCGACGTGCGCGACAGCTACCTGGCCGAAGGCGCCGTGCACGAACTCGAAGCGCGATTCGCCGCTTTGCTCGGCAAGCAAGACGCCGCATTCCTGCCCACCGGCACGCTGGCCAACAATCTGGCCGTGCGCGTACTGTGCGACGAGAACCGGCACGCGCTGGTGCAACACGAAAGCCATCTGTATCTCGACGAAAGCAATGCCGCTTCAACGCTCAACGGCCTGCACCTAGTACCGCTGGCGAAAGGGCGCGCCGCCCCGACGCTGCAGGAAGCGGCCGACGCCATCGACGAAGCGGAAAACGGCCCTTACCCGTTGCGGGTGGGCGCGATCTCGCTGGAAAGCCCGGTGCGCCGCGCCGACGGTGCGATGGTGCCGTTCGAAACGGCAAAGGCGATCTCGCAACTGGCGCGCAGCAAGAAGATCGGGATGCATCTGGATGGCGCGCGGCTGCTGTTGGCTTACGGCACGCCGGGTTTCGACGTGAAAGCGTACGGCGCGCTGTTCGATACGGTGTACGTGTCTCTCTACAAGTATTTGGGTGCGCCGTTTGGTGCGGTCTTGGCCGGCGACAAGGATACGATCGCGAAGATTCGCGATCTGCGGCATATCTTCGGCTCGACGATCTACCAGGGCTGGCCGGCAGCGTTGCCTGCGTTGGCGGCGCTGGAGGGATTCGAGATGCGTTTTATCGCGGCCAGGCGCAATGCCGAACGGGTGTTCGCGGGTTTGACCGCGGCTGGCGGCTTCGTTTTGCAACCGGTGGAGCACGGCAGCAATATCCAGTTCCTGCAGATTGCGCCGGAACGTGTGGTGGGATTGGTCGATCGGTTGCGCAAGGCGGACATTCATATGCGCGAGCCGAAGGAGGGGCGGGTGGAGGTCAGCATTAATGAGACTTGGTCGCGGCGCGATGCGGGTGAGATCGTGCGGGCGTTTACGGGTGTTTAGTTTTAGTGGTGCGGCTCCAGGGTGGGCTCGCATAAGCGTGAGAGTGGCGCGCGCCCTCACCCAACCCCGCTCCGCGCCCCGGCCCGCGCTTTGCGCGGGCGCTCAGCTGCACGCGCGGCAGTGCCGCGCAAGCATGTGCAGCCTCGCCCCGCAAGCGGGAGAGGGCTAAAGCAAAGCGGGAGAGGGCTAAAAGTCTGGCGAGTGGGGATCAGTCGAGCGCAGCGAGCCGGCGCTCCAGAAAGCGGCGCTCCGGTTCCTGCCGGACCATCGTCAGCGCTTTGGCGTAGGCGGCTTTGGCTTCGTCGATCAGGCCTGCGCGCCGGCACAAGTCCGCTCTTGCCGCATGCGCCAGGTGATAGTCGGCCAACTCGCCGCGCGCAAGCAGCGCATCGATCAGGGCCAGGCCCGCAGCGGGACTGTCGCGCATCGCCACGGCGGCGGCGCGGTTGAGTTCGATCACCGGCGACGGATCCGCGCGCAGCAGCACGTCGTAGAGGCCGACGATCTGCGCCCAGTCGGTATCGGCGGCGATGCGCGCATCGGCGTGCACCGCGGCGATCGCGGCCTGCAGCGTGTACGGGCCGAAGTGCCGCGACGATAGCGCGCGCTGCACCAGCGCCGAACCTTCGGCGATCTGCTCGCGGTCCCAGCGCGAACGGTCCTGGTCGTCGAGCAGCACCAGCTCGCCGTCCGCAGAAGTGCGCGCGGCGCGCCGCGATTCCTGCAGCAGCATCAGCGCCAGCAAACCGGCGGCTTCGGGTTCGGGCAGCAGACCCAGCAGCAGGCGGCCCAGACGGATCGCTTCGCCCGACAGATCGTGACGCGTCAAGGTATCGCCGGACGAGGCCGAATAACCTTCGTTGAACACCAGATAGACCACGTGCAGCACCGCTTGCAAACGCTGCGGCAGATCGTCGCGCGACGGCACCTGATACGGGATCTGCGCGCCACGGATCTTGGCCTTGGCGCGGACGATGCGTTGCGCGACCGTCGGCGGCGCGGTCAGGAACGCATGCGCGATCTCCTCGGTGCTGAGTCCGCACACCTCGCGCAACGTCAGCGCGATCTGCGCGTCGGCCGACAAGGCCGGGTGGCAGCAGGTGAAGATCAGGCGCAACTGGTCGTCTTCCACGGCTTCTTCGTTCAACAGCGCGGGGTCGTCGCGCTCGGCGTAAAGGCGCTCGGCGATCTCGCCGAGCGCGGCGTCGAAACGAGCGCGTTTGCGCAGTCCGTCGATCACTTTGAAGCGCCCGGCCGAAACCAGCCACGCCCGCGGATTGTCTGGTACGCCGTCGCGCGGCCATTGGCTCATCGCGGCGGCGAAAGCGTCGTGCAGCGCTTCTTCGGCCAGGTCGAAATCGCCCAGCAGCCGGATCAGCGTGGCCAGCACGCGGCGCGAGTCGTTGCGATAGACGCTGTCGACCCGTTCGCGCGCCAGTTGCGCTGCGCGTTCGTCCATCGGCACGGCCGTTACGCGGGATCGGCGACCGGACGCACTTCCACGCTGCCGAAGCGCGCGCCAGGTATGCGCGAGGCGATGCCGACGGCTTCGTCGATATCGGCCGCTTCGATCAGGTAATAGCCGCCGAGCTGTTCCTTGGTTTCCGCGAACGGCCCATCGGTGGAAGACACGCGTCCGTCGCGCACGCGCACCGTGCGCGCCATGCCGGTCGGAAACAGCCGGTTGCTGCCGATGAAATGGCCGCTGGCGCGGACGCTTTCGCCGAACGTTTTGAATTCGGCCGTCCAGCGCTCGGCATCGGCTTTGGGCAGTTCCGGCCAACGCGATTCGTCGCCGTAGATCAGGCACAGGTATTTCATGGGATTCCTCGATATTTTGGTTGGATTACGACGCCAGGCGTCATGCCGCGTCGAACAGGGATTGGTCCGCATCCAGCGGGCGCACTTCAAGACAGCCGGTCCGCACCCACGGAATGGCCGATGCGAGACGGATGGCCTCGTTCAGATCCTTGGCTTCGATGACGATGAAGCCGCCCAGCTGCTCCTTGGTTTCCGCGAACGGCCCGTCGGTAGCCGATAGCCGGCCGTTGCGCATCCGCAAGCTGGTCGCGGTGCGCGCCGGCGCGAGCCGCATCGCATCGACCAGATGGCCGCTCTGGCGCAAGGCTTCGGCGTTCTCGATGCATTCGCGCATCATCCCGCCGCTGCCGTCGGACGCGAGCGTGTGCGGGTCGTTGTAGATCAGCAGTATGTACTTCACGGCGATCTCCCGCTGCGCTCAGCCGAAGTTGGCGATCGGACGCACTTCCACGCAGCCCAGTCGGCCGGGCGGAAGATTCGAGGCGATACCGATCGCTTCGTCCAGATCGCGCGCTTCGATCAGCGCGAAACCGCCCAGTTGTTCCTTGGTTTCGGCGAACGGGCCGTCGGTGGCCGATATCCTGTCGCCGTGATGGCGCACGGTGGTCGCCATCGACACCGGCTCCAAGGCGTGCGCAGCGATCAGATGGCCGCTGCGCCTCAGCGCTTCTTCGTTGGCTTCTGAATCGCGGATGCAAGCCTCGCCTTCCTCGGCGGACATCGTTTCCAGGCGCCGCTCGTCGAAATAGATCATGCACAGGTATTTCATCTTCGTTCCTTGGCTCGTCGCTGAGTGTCGACGCAAGGTAGTCGTCCGGCCGGGCCGGGAATCGACAGCCGGGCCGAAAAAAATTCCGGACGCCGTACGACAGCCTAGGAACGGATCTTGAAGCCGGGATTCTCGTTGAGCGAGCCGTCGGCTTCGAGTACGGCGTAGCGCTTGCCGGTGCGGTCCACGACCACCGGCACCGGCGCGTCGAACATCGGCCGGCGCACGAAGCTCAAGGTCCACTGGAAATGCTCCAGGGTCTGCAGCGCGGCCAGCTGCTGCGGGTTGAGCCCCGCACGCAAGGCCGCGGCGTCGGCATTCTCCGATTGACGGCGTCGTTCGCGTCCGAACATGGGGCCGCTCCGCGGGGGGTCGGCGCAGTGTGGCGCCCGGCGGCTGCAGGAAACGTGAAATCGGCCGCAAACTTCAGCGCGCGTCGTGGAAAATCACGCCCAGCGTATGGCGCCGGCCCGACCGGACCCGGCTGACGCCATGTCTGAGGTTGACGCGATAAGCCCCGCGCACGCCCCGCACCGGCCGCTGATGCACGGCGAAAGCCACGGCATCGCCCTGGCGCAGCGGTACCACGTCGGCGCGAGATTGCATGCGCGGACGCTGCTCGGTCAGCACGAACTCGCCGCCGGTGAAATCGCGGTCAGGTTGCGACAGCAGGATCGCCACCTGCAGCGGAAAAACATGCTCGCCGTACAGATCCTGATGCAGGCAGTTGTAGTCGCCGGCGCCGTATCGCAGCAGCAGCGGCGTGGGCCGCGTTTGGCCGGCGGCATGGCAGCGGGCGATGAAGTCGTCGTGCCGTTCCGGGTATTGCGCCTCGATGCCCAGCGCCTGGTTCCAGCGATTGGCGATCGGCGCCAGCCGCGGGTAGAGCAGGGTGCGCAGGCTCGCGATCGGATCCGGCAGCGGATAGGCGAAGTACCGGTATTCGCCGCGGCCGAAGCCATGGCGTTCCATCACCACGCGGCTGCGGAACAGGCCTTCGCGGCCGTAGAGCGCCGCTAACGCCGCGCATTCCGCGGGCGTGAGCATTTGCGGCAGCAGCGCATGGCCGCGCGCATCGAGATCGGCGCGCGCGCCATCCCAATCCAGCCGTTCGATACGCGATGCCATATCGCATCGCGCATCGGTGAGCATGGCATCGGCAGCGTTCATGCCTGCGCTTCGCGCGCGAGCAGCGCACGCTTGCGTTCCACGCCCCAGCGGAAGCCCGACAGACCGCCGTCGCGCTTGACGACGCGATGGCAAGGAACGACTACGGCCAGTGGATTGGCCGCGCAGGCGGCGGCGACGGCACGCACCGCGCGCGGCATGCCGATGCGCTCGGCGATATCGGAATAGCTCGCCGTCGTGCCCGCCGGAATGGCGCGCAGAGCCTGCCAGACGCGCTGCTGGAATGCGCTGCCGTGCGCGTCCAACGGCAGGTCGGGATCGTTTTTCGGATGGTCGACGAAGGCGGCGACCTGTGCGAGCAGCAGCGCCAATCCGTCATCGTCGCGGATCAGTGCGCTGCCGGCGAAAAGCCGCTGCAGCTCGGCGATCAAGGCTTCGTCGTTTTCGCCGGGCAGGATCGCGCAGATGCCGCGCGCACTGCGCGCCACCAGCAAGCGGCCGAGCACGCTTGCGACCAGCGAATAGCGGATCGGATGCGATACCGCGTTCGCAAAACGATCCGGCTTGCAACGTTTGCAGGCGCGGAAACCGGCTTGTTCCGCGGCTTTCGCACCCGCATGGAAGCGGACGTTTTCGGGCCGCGCCAAACGCACGGCGCAGGAAGGGCGGCAATACACGCCGGTGCTGCGCACAGAGTAGACGAAGCGGCCGTCGGCTCGTGCGTCGCGCGCGACTACGGAAGCCCAGCGCGGATCGTCGAGCGTGGCGGCGGCGTTCTGGATACGGGAATCGGCTTTCATGGCCTGCACCTGTGCGGGGAAAGTGCAGGCAATGTAGCGGGGCCTTGGCCACGCCGATATCCGGGTCTTGCTATCTCACTTCGCAGTTTTCGGGCCGTTTTTCGGCGGCGCGCCGGCGACGGTATGGATGCGCAGGAAATCGAGGGTGCGTTCGAGTATTTCCGATGTGCGCGCGCCGGGGTTGCGCGTCTCGAATACGTGCAGGCCTTCGGGATGCCGCAATACTTCGACCTCGATGCCGGCTTTCTTCGCGGCATCGACGAACGCCGGCGCGCTGGTGTCGGGCACCACGTCGTCGCGGCCCGCGCGCACCACCAGCAAGGGCAGGCCGCGCGCGTCGGCACCGGCCAACGTCTGCATCGCGGGCTGCCAATCGCCGTACAGGCCGACGATGCAACGCGGTGCGATTTTCGCATCGCGCAACGCATGCGGTATCACCGAGGCGACGCCGGCGGAGAAGGTGACGACGCAAGGCCGGGCGGCATCGATGCCGTACTCGGTCGCGCGTGCGCGCAACTGCGCGTAAGCCGCATCGATCTGGCCGGTGAGGCGCTGGTCGCCGTCCCAGCCCACCACGGCTACCGCCGCGCCGCTGCGCGCGGCGATCTGCATCGCCCAGCTGCGCATCAGCGGCGCCTTGCGCAGGCCGGACACGGCGGGCGCGCCGCCGTGGATCAGCAGCACCAGCGGCCGCGACGTCTTGGTGTCGGGCAGATAAAGATCGTAGGCATGATCGGGCTTGGCCGCATCGAGATAGGTCTGATCGGCGACTTCGCGCATCGCCGCCACTTCGGGCAGCGGCAGCGGATGCATGACCGATTCGCGCAGCGTTATTTCCGCGGCGGTGAGCGAGGGCGCGAACAGCAGGCAGGCGAGCAGCAGGCCCAAGCCGCGGGCCGTTTCAAGCGCCGTGTCGGTGCGCATATCGGTCTCCGGCGATCGTTACGGAAGGATAGTCGCGGTGCCGGCGGCCGAAAGGAGCCAATCCGGCCCGCGATGCGTTTTTACAGCGCAATACCGAAGTGGAACGCCTCGATCCGCAGCCCTTCGCGCAGATAGAAGGCATGCGCGTCTTTGCGATGGGTGCCCGAATCCAGTTGCAGCCGGGCGCAGCCTTGGCGGCGCGCTTCTTCTTTCAGCCAGTCGAGCAATTGCTTGCCGTAGCCGCGGCTGCGCACGGTCTGGTCGGTGACCAGGTCGTCGACGTACATATGCCTGCCGTAGACCAGATTCTCGTGCACGCGCCAGCCGGCATACGCGCGCGCGATGCCGTCGTCGTACAGGGCGGTGGCGCGGAAGCCCTCGCCGATCTGGCGCAGCGCCTGTTCGACGAAGCCGTCCTCGTTCAGATGCGGACGCAACTGCTGCGCGACCGGCCAGGCGCCGCGCAATGCGGCCGCATCGGCCAGCGGCCGGATCTCGATGTCGGTCATGGTCAGAAACTGAAAAGTTTGAAGTACACCGGCGAAATGCCGTCCTGCTTGTTGTTGTCGATCTGGCCGTCGCCATCCGCATCGGTCAGGTAATAGGTGGGGCCGCGCGCGGGCGTCACCTTGATCGTATGCAGGCGGCCGGCGACGCGGTATTCCTCGATCACGTCGCCATTGGCCTCGGTATGCGTGCTGCGCTGGGCGTCGGCCGGAATCGGCACGGCGTCGGCGCCGCCCATCGTGGCGCAGGCCGAGAGCAGCGCAGCGGCGGTCAATGCGCTGGCCCGGAGGGCGATCGATGGCTTCATGGGCGGTCTCCGTGCTTCGTCGCCGAGCATTATGCCCACGCCCGGCATGCGCCGCGCGTGAATCGGCGCGCCGGGCGGACCGGCCGCGGGCGGGTAGAATCGCGGCATGAAGCGACTCGTACTGATCGACGGCTCCAGCTACCTCTATCGCGCCTTCCACGCCCTGCCGCCGCTGAGCAATGCGGCGGGCGAGCCGACCGGCGCGCTGTTCGGCGTGGTCAACATGCTACGCGCGACGCTGAAGGAGAAGCCGGACTTCGCCGCCTTCGTGGTCGATGCGCCGGGCAAGACCTTCCGCGACGACCTTTATCCCGACTACAAGGCCAACCGCCCGCCGATGCCCGACGATCTGCGCGCGCAAGTGATGCCGATGTGCGAGATCGTGCAGGCGTTGGGTTTCCCGATCCTGCGCGTGGACGGCGTCGAAGCCGACGACGTGATCGGCACGCTGGCGCTGCAAGGCGCCGCGCAGGGCATCGACGTCACCATCTCCACCGGCGACAAGGATTTCGCGCAGCTGGTCCGGCCCGCGGCTTCTGATACCGGCGGCATCGCGCTGGTCAACACGATGAGCGGCAGCCGGCTCGATTCCGAAGCGACCGTGGTCGACAAGTTCGGCGTGCGCCCGGAGCAGATCGTCGACATGCTGGCGCTGATGGGCGACACGATCGACAACGTGCCGGGCGTCGAAAAATGCGGCCCGAAAACCGCGGCCAAGTGGCTGGCCGAATACGGCACGCTGGACGGCGTGATCGCGCATGCCGGCGACATCAAGGGCAAGATCGGCGACAACCTGCGCGCCGCGCTGCCGCGGTTGCCGCTGAACCGCGAGTTGGTGACGATCAAAACCGACGTCGAGCTCGGCGGCGGCCCGGAAACGCTGCTGCTGCGCGACCGCGATGCGGACACGCTGCGCGACCTGTACGCGCGTTACGGCTTCAACCAGGCGCTGAAGGAACTCGACGGCGCCGCAGCCGGCGTCGCCGAGAAAGAACCGGGCCGCGCGCGCGGCACCGGCTTCGTCAGCGCGCCGGCGCCGGCTGCGGCGGTCGACCCCGCGCTGTCCGCGCCCGGCGAATACGAAACCATCCTGCTGCCCGGCCAATTGCGCAGCTGGATCGAACGTTTGCAGGCCGCGGACGAATTCGCCTTCGACAGCGAGACCGACAGTCTCGATCCGATGCAGGCCAACCTGGTCGGCCTGAGTTTCTCGGTCGAACCGGGCAAAGCCGCCTATCTGCCGTTGGCGCACAACTATCCGGGCGCGCCCGAGCAGCTCGACCGCGCGCAGACGCTGGCCGCGCTGGCGCCGCTGTTCGCAGATCCGGGCAGGAAGAAGCTGGGTCAGCACGGCAAGTACGACTTGCACGTGCTGCGCCGGCACGGCATCGAGGTGAAGGGTTACGCCGACGACACGATGCTCGAGAGCTTCGTGCTCAATTCCGGCAGCAGCCGTCACGATATGGATTCGCTGGCGCAGCGTTACCTGGGCTACGAGACGATCAAATACGAACAGGTCGCCGGCAAAGGCAGCAAAGCGATCCCGTTTTCGGCGGTCGCCATCGACGATGCCACGCGCTATGCCGCCGAGGACGCCGACGTCACGTTGCGCCTGCACCGTACACTGGCGCCGAAGCTGGCCGTCGAGCCGGGGTTGTCGTTCGTCTATCGCGACATCGAGATGCCGCTGGTGCCGGTGCTGGAGCGCATCGAAGCCAACGGCGTGATGATCGACGCCGACGAATTGCGCCGGCAGAGCGCCGACCTGAGCAAGCGCATGCTCGCCGCGCAGCAGAAGGCCACCGAATTGGCCGGCCGCACCTTCAATCTCGATTCGCCCAAGCAGCTGTGCGCGTTGCTGTTCGAGGAATTGAAGCTGCCGGTGCTGGTGAAGACGCCGTCCGGACAGCCTTCGACGAACGAAGAAGCGCTGGAGGCGATCGCCGACCAGCACGAACTGCCGCGGATCATCCTCGAGTACCGCGGCCTGGCGAAACTGCGCAGCACCTATACCGACAAACTGGCGCAGAACGTGAATCCCGACACCGGCCGCGTGCATACCAGCTATCACCAAGCGGGCGCTGCGACGGGAAGATTGGCGTCTTCCGAGCCCAACCTGCAGAACATCCCGATCCGCACCGAGGACGGCCGCCGCATCCGCCGCGCTTTCGTCGCGCCGCCGGGGCGCAAGCTGGTGGCCTGCGACTATTCGCAGATCGAGTTGCGGATCATGGCGCATCTGTCCGAAGACGCCGGCCTGTTGCGCGCGTTCGAATCCGGGGTCGACATCCACAAGGCCACGGCCGCCGAAGTATTCGGCCGCAAGCTCGAGGACGTGACCGGCAACGAACGCCGCGCCGCTAAGGCGATCAACTTCGGCCTGATGTACGGCATGAGCGCGTTCGGCCTGGCGCGGCAGCTGGGCATCGCGCGCGGCGAGGCGCAGGATTACATCGCGCTCTACTTCAGCCGTTATCCGGGCGTGCGCGACTTCATGGAGCGCACCCGGCAGCAGGCGCGCGAGCAGGGTTATGTCGAGACCGTATTCGGCCGGCGCCTGTATCTGGACTACATCAACAAAGGCACGCAGGGCCAGCGCGCCGGCGCCGAGCGCGCGGCGATCAATGCGCCGATGCAGGGCACCGCGGCGGACATCATCAAGCGCGCGATGGTTTCGATCGACGGCTGGCTGGCCGGCCATGCCGCACGCGCGCTGATGATCCTGCAGGTGCACGACGAACTGGTGTTCGAGACCGATGCGGACTTCGTCGAAACGCTATTGGGCGAAGTCGGAAACCGAATGTCGGGCGCTGCGGAACTGCGCGTGCCGCTGGTGGTCGATAGCGGCGTGGGCGACAACTGGGACGAGGCGCATTGAGCGTCGATCTTTGTGGCAGCGGCTTTTGTGGGAGCGGCTTCAGCCGCGCGCTTTTAGCGGTCATCCCGAACGAAGTGAGGGATCTGCCATCAGAAATAGTAGATCCCTCACTTCGTTCGGGTGACAGTAAGATCAAGAGTTCGCGGCTGAAGCCGCTCCCACAAGCTGACGCGCGATTCCGTGCCAAAACGCCGGGTAAACGCTAGCTGAACCCAACGTTTTATTAACCCTCAGCTTCACGAACTATCAATCCGGCAAGTGGTCATATAGCTCCGTGACGGACGCAATGTCCGCCACAGATCTCTCCCTCCCCTGGAGTGATCCCGGAACGAAGACTACTCCCCAAGTCCCGTTCCCCGAGCCCCGCCGGCCCCCCCTGCCTGCGGGGCTTTTTATTGCCCGGCGTTCGGGTTTTCGCGTTTTCCCCTGCAATTCCGCTAACTTGCCTCCAACGATGGAGGCCCTATGAACGAACTGTTCCAGCTATCCGCGCCGTGGTGGCATTTCGTGCTGCGGTCGATCGTTATCTATCTGATGGTGATGCTATTGGTACGCCTGTCCGGCAAGCGGGCCGTGGGCCAATTCACGCCGTTCGATCTGGTCCTGCTGATCCTGATCGGCAACGCGGTGCAGAACGGGCTGAACGGGGGCGACAACTCCATGACCGGCGCCGCGATCCTGGCGACCTGCCTGATCGCGCTGAACTATCTCGCCGCCTGGCTCTCCTCGCGCAGCGCCACGGCCCGCAAGCTGATCGAGGGCGTGCCGACCGTGCTGGCCAAGGACGGGCACATCTTTCACGACGTGCTGCGACGCGAGCTGGTCAGCAAGTCCGACTTCCACGAAGCGATGCGCCAAGCCGATTGCCAGGATGTCGAGCAGATCTATATGGCCACGCTGGAAACCGATGGGCATATCAGTGTGATGAAGCGCAAGGGCGCCTGAGTCTTGGCTCTGTAGAGCGGAGCTTGCTCCGCTGCTTCGGCTCTTTGTGGGAGCGGCTCTTGTGGGAGCGGCTTCAGCCGCGAGCTTTTCGAGCGCAGAAGAAAGAGCAAGAGCTCGCGGCTGAAGCCGCTCCCACAAAAGCCGCCTACAGAGCGGGCAGCTCGTTCAGCCAATCCCTCGGGCGCAGGTAATCCTGCAGCCGCGCCTCGGCGCTGCCGGACTCGGGCGCGTAGCCGTATTCCCAGCGCACCAGCGGCGGCAGGCTCATCAGGATCGATTCGCTGCGGCCGCCGCTCTGCAGGCCGAACAGCGTGCCGCGGTCCCAGACCAGGTTGAACTCGACGTAGCGCCCACGCCGGTACAGTTGGAACTCGCGTTCGCGCTCGCCGTGCGGCGTATCGCGACGGCGTTCGACCAGCGGCAAATAGGCATCCAGAAACCCGTCGCCGACTGCGCGCAGGTAATCGAAATCCCGCTCGGAATCTTCGTGCAGGTCATCGAAGAACAGACCGCCGACGCCGCGCGTTTCTTTGCGGTGCTTCAGATAGAAGTACTCGTCGCACCAGCGTTTGTGCCGGTCGTAGCGATCGCCGCCGTACGGCGCGCACAGATCGCGCGCGGTGCGGTGCCAGTGCAGCACGTCCTCGTCGAAAGGGTAATAGGGCGTCAGATCGAAGCCGCCGCCGAACCACCAGGCTACCGTTTCCCCGTCGCGACGCGCCTGGAAATGGCGTACGTTGCAATGCGTGGTGGGCAGATACGGATTCAGCGGATGCAGCACCAGCGACACGCCCACCGCGCGCCACGACGCACCGGCGAGCTCCGGCCGCGCCGCAGTGGCCGAAGGCGGCAGCGTCGTGCCCGACACGTCGGAAAAACCGACGCCGGCTTGCTCGAACACCGCGCCGTCGCGCAGCACGCGGGTGCGGCCGCCGCCGCCCTCTTCGCGCGTCCACACGTCTTCGGCGAAGCGCGCGCGGCCGTCGGCCTGTTCCAGCGCGCTGCAGATGCGGTCCTGGAGGCCGGTGAGGTAATCGCGGACGGTGTCGATGTCGGTCATGGCGGCATTGTAAGGCAGGGCCGTTCAGGGTCGGCACAGCGCTTGTGGATGGTGTTTGTGGGAGCGGCTTCAGCCGCGAGCTCTTCATGCTGCGACTGCCATACCTGAAAAGCTCGCGGCTGAAGCCGCTCCCACAAAAGAATCGGCTCCTCTTAAAAGCGGGGTCACAGTGTTCCAAAACATTCGCCGGTTTTAACCGTGCGCTAACCCGCTCGGCGCCGATCTCCGCGATAGTCGCATCCAGCCGAATACCCAGAAGGGAATGCGCATGACCCAATCCGCGACCGCCGCACGCCGCGATTCTTTTCCATTGCTCGACGATGTGATCGTGCTCGCCGATATCGCGATGGCCTCCAATCGCCCGGAGCGCATCGTGCCTATGCTGGTGGAAGGCCTGCGCGGCGCGCTCGCCACGGTCGGCCCGCTGCCGTCGTGGCTGATGGCGACCGGCACGGATGCGCCTGTGCGGCGCGAACTGTACCGTTCGCCGCAATTCGGCTATCAGATCGTCGCGATCACCTGGGCGACCGGGCAGGGCAGCAGCGTGCACGACCATGCCGACACTTGGGGCGTAGAGGCCGTGTTGCGTGGACAGTTGGAAGTCGTGGACTACCGCATCGCCGATCGCCAGGGCGCTTTCACCGAATTGCATCCGGCCGACCATCGTCCGCTGCCCGCCGGCAGCGTGATCGGCTTGTTGCCGCCGCACGACCTGCATGCTTGCCGCAACGTCGGCGTGCGCGCTACGGCGGTGACGTTGCATATTTATGGAACGCGGCTGGATCGGGTGACGCGGTATACGCATGTGGAAGAGGCGTTGTATCGGCCCGAGCAGGTGCGGCTGGTAAGCGTGTAGGCGGCAGGCAGTTTCCTCTCCCGCTTGCGGGAGAGGATGCCCGAAGGGCAGGAGAGGGACGCGAGTGGAGCGAGCGTGCTTTTGCTCTTGCTGTTGGATGGCGTGAAAAGCCGAACCCTCTCCCTGGCCTTCGGCCTGTCCCTCTCCCGCAAGCGGGAGAGGAGATTGGCGGGGACTTACTTCAGCGTCTTCTCGAATAGCTCAAGGATGCGGCGATATTCGTCGTACCACGCATCCGGATGGCTGAAAGCATGCCGTTCCAGCGGATACGGCGCGATCTCCCACTTGTCCTTGTGCAACTCGATCAGCTTCTGCGCCATCATCACCGAATCCTTGAAGAATACGTTGTCGTCGATCATGCCGTGCGCGATCAGCAAGTGGTCTTGCAGGCCGGCGGCGTATTCGATCGGCGAAGACGCTTTATAGGCTTCCGGATCCAGTTCGGGCGTGTTGAGGATGTTGGCGGTGTACTCGTGGTTGTACTGCGACCAGTCGCTGACCGGACGCAGCGCAGCGCCGGCCTTGAACACGCCGGGCTCGCGGAACAGCGCCATGAACGCCATGAAGCCGCCGTAGCTGCCGCCGTAGAGACCGGCATGATTGCGATCGCCTTGCTTATTGGCGACGATCCAGTCCAGGCCGTCCAGATAATCTTCGAGTTCGGGCGTGCCCATCCGGCGGTAGATCGCGGTGCGCCAGTCGCGGCCGTAGCCTTCGCTGGCGCGGTAATCCAGGTCGAGCACGATATAACCGCGCTGCACCAGCAGATTGTGGAACATCTGCTCGCGGAAATAATTCGGATAAAGCGCGCTGACGTTCTGCAGATAACCGGCGCCGTGCACGAACATCACGATCGGATATTTCTTGCCGGCTTCCGGTTGCTTGGGCCCGTAATACTTGCCCCAGACGGTGCCCGCGCCGTGTTTGGACGGCACCTGCACGATTTCCGGCTGCACCCAGTCGGCGATCGCCTTGAACTCGGGCTTGCGCGTATCGGTGAGTTCGCGTGCGCCGTCGCCGTTCGCGTTCACCACGGCCAGTTGCGGCGGCGTGTAGCTGCTGGAATGGCGGACGAGCAGTTTGCCGCCGTCCGGCGACAGCGCGAAGCTTTCCACGCCGTCGAGCGCGGTGATTTCGCGCAAGCCGCCGCCATCGGCGCCGACCGCGCACACTTCGTAATCGCCGGGCCATTTCCGGTTGCAGAGGAAATAGAAGGCATTGCCGTCAGCGGACAGCACCGGCGACGACGCTTCCCATTCGCCCTGGGTGAGCGCTTTCGTCCGCGCGCCGTCGGTGACGTACAGGTGCGACCAGCCGCTCTGCTCGGACAGGTACCACAACGTGCGGCCGTCCGGCAGCCAGCCGTAATCGTTGAAGGTCCAGTTGATCCAGGCCGCGTCGTGCAGGCGATGGCGCGGCTGCAGCGTTGCCTTGGCCAGGTCGACCGCGGCGATCCAGCGGTCTTTGTTGTCGATGGCGCGCACCAGCACGGCGACGTTGCGGCTGTCGTCGCTCCAATGGATCGACGGGCTGCCGCCTTCGCCGTCGCTCTCGATGCGCACGTCGCGGTTGCCTTTGATCGGATCCTGCTTGGCCGCCGCGCGCAAAGCCTTCAACGGATCGTCGGCGATGCCGGGCAGGGCGTCGAACTTCAGCTCGCTGGCCTTGCCGCTGGCCATGTCCACCAGCCAGAGCTTGTGCGGCAGCGGCATGTTGCGGCCGACGCGGGTGCGCGCTTCCTCGAATTCCTCGTAACCCGATTCGGTCACGTATTTGGGCATCTTGCCTTCCTGGCCGGTGTCGCCGTCCTTGGCCTGCGTCACCGCCAGCAGCCAGCGGCCGTCGGGCGACAGCGCGCTGTCGTGGATCTCGACGTCCTTGCCCAAATACACCGGCGGCGGCGTGCGGGTGGGGTCGGCGCGGCGCCAGTCCTCGTTCTGTTTGCGTGCGGCGTCGCTGCGGTCGCGGTCGTTCTTGAGCGTGGCGATGAGGCGCATTTGCCGGTCGCGCAGATCGTCGGCTTTGGGCGGCTCGGCGGGATCGTCTTCGGCCTTGAGCACGGCGGCCTGGATGACGCCGTCGCGGGCGTTCCACCGATACCAGTCGTTGTCGACGCGCCACACCAGGCCGCCGTCGCGGCTCCACTGCGGGCGCGATTCCTTGGCTTCCGAGCGCGTCAGTTGGGTCAGCGCGCCGCTGCGCAGGTCGCGGACGAAGACATCGTCGTTGCGGATATAGGCCATGCGCGTGCGTTGCGCCTCGTACACGGGGTCGCCCGCGTCCATCTGCGCGCGCGCGGCGCCGTCGATGCGCGCGGCGATGCCGCCGTCGATGCTTTGTTGATAGAGGTCGCGGATGCTGCCGCCCTCGCGCTTGAGCGGGTACTGCGCCTGGCGGCTGTCCCAGCTCCACCAGGCGTCTTCCACGGGCGGGCCGATCCAATCCGGATCGGCCATGATCTTGTCCAGCGTCAGCGGGGTAGCGGGCTGGGCGGCGGCGGCGCCGGCAAGCAAGCAGGCGGCGAGCAGGGCGGAGCGGGCGTAAAGGCGCATCGGCAGCGTCGGGCGGCGAAAGACGGGCAAGCGTAGCAGCCGGGCGTTCTGCGGCTATCGGTCATCGGTCATGTTCCGGACGCGAGCGGTGGTATTCCTTCTCCCTCCGGGAGAAGGTGGCGCGAAGCGCCGGATGAGGGTTCGGCGAAGCGATGCCGCATTCCGTCGTAATTGAAATCGTGAGCCGACGATTTGCTTAGGTGTTCAAGCAGCCTCGCTTCGCCGAACCCTCACCCCAACCCCTCTCCCGAGGGGAGAGGGGCTTCAAAAAAAAAGCGGGGCGACGAATCGCCCCGCCCCGGGTTGCCGCTTGCATGAGCATGCAAGCGGCATGATGCGACCGAGCCGACCAGTTCCCGGCCGCACCCCCGTAAACGAACGTCTGGTCGGTGAACTTAAAGATCGAAGCCGAAGCCGGCGTTGACCGCTTTCTCGCTGCCGCTGAACGCGCCGCCCAACGTGAACGAAGCGCGGTCGAACTTCTTGCCATAGCCGAACGCCGCAGCCCGCTTGCCGCCCTGCGCGCCCACGCCGATCGCGATGCGGCCGTTCGGGCCGGAGCCGGCCACGGCGTTGGCGCTCATGCCGGCCAACGCCGCACCCATGGCGTTGCCGCGGTTGATGCGTTTGTCCAGTTCGCCGATGCGGTTCTCCAGCGCGCCTAGACGGCTGTTGAAGCTGGTGGAATCGAAGCCGGTCAGTTGCTGGATCTTGCTGTCGGTATAGCTGTTTGCCGCCGACAGCGTCTTGGTATCGCCGGCATCGGCATGGGCATTGGCCTCGGCCAGGGTCTGCGCGTCTCCGGCGTCCGCATAGTCGTGGGCCGAGTTCAGCGTTTGCTTGTCGCCCAAATCGGCGTAGTCCTTGATCGCATCCAGGTCGACGGGATCGACGCCGATGTTGTTCACCACCATGTCGGTGTAGGCATTGGCCAAGTCCAAGGTGTTCTGCAGGCCGGTGTTGAGCTGAGCCAGGTTGACCGCATCGGTGTCCTGCGTGCCAGCCGCGACGTTGGTGATCTGGCGTTCGGCGCCGGCGGCGCCCACCGAGACGGTGTTGATGCGGTCGGCGACGGAGTTCGAACCCAATGCCACGCTATCGATGGCCAAGGCCCGGCTGCCGGCGCCGAGGGCCACCGTGCGCTGATTCACCGCATGCGCGCCCGGGCCGTAGGCAGCCGAATGGTCGCTGGTGGCCAGCGTTGTTTCGTCGGCGTCCTGCACGCCGTCGCCGTCGCGGTCGAAGAAACCACCCGCGGCAATGCTGTTGTCTCCAGCGGCGGTGGCGAAGAAACCCAACGCGGTGCTGGCGTCGCCGGCGGACACGGCGAAGTTGCCGATTGCGGTGCTGGAGACTCCGATGGCCTGGTTGAAAGCGCCGAACGCATGGCTGGAATCGTTGCTGGCCGAATTGCCGGTGCCCACTGCGGTAGTGCCGATGCCGTCCGCGACGTTGTCGGCGCCGACTACGGTGCTGAAGTCGCCTAAAGCCCGGGCGGCGGGACCTATCGCAGTCGAGAAGCTTCCGCCAGCAAGCGCGATTTCGTCGTCGTCATTGAATCCATCGACATCCTTATCCATCCAACTGCCCAATGCGATGCTGTTCTGACCGTCGGTCCTGGTCAGGGCTCCAATCGCTGCGCTGAAGTCTCCATTTGCGGTGTTTCTGTAGCCGAAAGCAGAACTACGAAAACCGCTAGTCGTATTGCTATCGCCGATCGCGGTGCTGCGGTTACCCAACGCTGTATTGTCCGAACCGATCGCGAAACCAGATCCGGTTTCATTGAAGGAGCCGATGGCAATGCCGCTTGCGCGAGCGAAGTTACGGAAGCCCACCACTATCGCGTGGTCGCCCAAAGCCTGGCTTGCGCTACCGACAGCGACAGCGTTGTTACCGCTAATTAAGAGCAATTCGCTACTGATATCAGGGACATTATCGCCATTAGCATCAATGTCTAAGTTGTCACCTACTATGCCGCTGTTGTTGAGATCGAACGAGTCGCCAACGGCCACCGAGCTAAAGCCAAACGCGAAGGCCTGATTACCGCAGGCCAAGCCGCTATTTATAAAAGACGTTCCACTGCCGCCGTTGTTTTCGGTATTTGGGTCGTTGTTGGCAAGGTCGCAGGTGCTGGCCCAAGCGGGTGCTATGCTAAACGAAGCGAGCAAAGCCATGGCCAGCAGCGTAGGGCGAGAACGCGGGAAACGCGTCTTTTGGAAGGTGGTATTCATCTGGTCGGACTCCACGTGAAAGGGCTGCCGCCATTTGGGCAGTGGCATGAAGGACGGAATCTCTCGGAAAAAGTGGCCTTGGCTCGAATGCCTGAGCCGTCATTCCCGCGAAGGCGGGAATCCAGCGTCTTGGCTTTTCGTGGCTTTGAAGTCACTGGATCCCCGCCTTCGCGGGGATGACGGCTTAAAAAAAGCATCGGCGCGGCAGTGGTCGTTACAACTTCAACCCGAAGCCGACGCCGCCCGAACGTTCGGAACCGCTGAACGCGCCGCCCAGCGTGAACACCGCGCGTTTGCCCACGGCCTTGCCGTAGCCGATCGACAACGCGCTTTCTCCGCCGTGGAAACCGGCGCCCACCGACAACATGCCGCGCGGCGCATCGGGGGCGAACGCGCCCGCCGCTGCGATGCCGCTCATCTGCGACATCGCCGCGCCCAACGCGCCGACGCGGCCGATCTGGCGGTCGACTCGTCCCACCATCGCGTTCAATTGGTTGAGGTTGACCGCGTCGGTGCCCTGCGTGCCGGCAGCGACATTGGTGATCTGGCGTTCGTTGCCCGCCGAACCGACCGACACGGTATCGGCGCGATCGGCCACCGATTCCGAACCCAACGCCACGCTGCCATCGGCCAGGGCCCTGCTGTTGAAGCCCATGGCAACGCTGCGGTCGCCGTCGGCGATGTTGCCCTGACCAATGGCCGTGCTGAGCGCGCCGCTGGCGATGTTGGCATTACCGATGGCCACGCTGTTGGTGCCGAAGGCGAGGTTGGCTCGGCCGACCGCAGTGCTGCTGTCGCCGCTGGCTTCGTTTTCCGAGCCGAAAGCGCTGCTGGTTTCGCCGGTGGCCTGATTGAACGCGCCGAAGGCGTTGCTGCCCACACTGGAAGCGACGTTGTTGTTGCCGACCGCCGTAGCGAAATCGCCGTTGACCGAGTTGGTGCTGCCGACCGCGGTGCTGTTTTCGCCGGATGCCGCGTTTGCCGAGCCGAAGGCGCTGCTGCGTAAGTTGGAAGCGGTGTTTAAATTGCCCGCGGCCGAACTGAATCCGCCGCTGGCGGTGTTGTCGCGGCCGACTGCAGTGCTGTTCGCGGCGGTGGCGTCGTTGGCGAAACCCATGGCCGTGCTGATCGAGCCGCTGGCGACGTTGAAAGCGCCGATTGCGGTACTGCCGTCGACTGAAGACGCAGTGTTGGTGTAGCCGACGGCCGTACTGAAATTGCCGGTGGCCTTATTCACATAGCCGCAAGCAAAGGATGCGTTGCCAGTAGCCAAACTGGTGCCGTCCTTTTCGTCGTTGTCGACGCCGTTGTTGATATCGCAGGTATTGGCATTGCCGGCATAGGCCGGCGCGACAGTTGCAGCGGCGAGTATCGCCAATGCTAAAGCCGCAGGACGCAGTCGCGCCATGCGGGTGGTACGGTGGTTAACGTTCATCTGGTCGGACTCCGTCAAGGAAACTGCCGCAAGATCGGCAGCGGGTTACAGGACGGAAATCCGCGGAAATGCGGCCATGCGCGGGCGGCAATTCCCCAATTCGTTATGGAAATGGACGGTTTCGCCGGGATGCGCCGCGGCTGCGAAATGGCGGCGGTGGGCCTAGGCCCGCCCTACGGTTTACGGAGCTCTTGATGCGGCGCACAATATGCGGCGCGGCACCACCCCGCGTGCCGCGGAGCGCGTCGTGGACGCATTGATGCTGTCGCGGATCCAGTTCGGGTTCGTCATCTCGTTCCACATCCTGTTTCCCGCCTTCACCATCGGCCTGGCCAGCTGGCTGGCCTTCCTGGAATGGCGTTGGCTGCGCACCCGCGACAGCGTCTGGCGCGACCTGTTCTTCTTCTGGACCAAGATTTTCGCCGTGTCGTTCGGCATGGGCGTCGTGTCCGGCATCGTGATGAGCTTCCAGTTCGGCACCAACTGGGCCACGCTCAGCGAGCAGGCCGGCAATATCCTCGGTCCGCTGCTCAGCTACGAAGTGCTGACCGCGTTCTTCCTGGAAGCGACTTTCCTGGGCGTGATGCTGTTCGGCTGGAACCGCGTCAGCGAGAAACTGCATTTCCTCGCCACGTGCATGGTGGCGCTGGGCACGCTGATCTCCACGTTCTGGATCATCTCCGCCAACAGCTGGATGCAGACGCCGGCCGGCTACACGCTGGTGAACGGCGTGTTCGAACCGGCGAGTTGGTGGGACATCGTCTTCAATCCCTCATTCCCATACCGGCTGACGCATATGGTGCTGGCCGCGTTCATCACGACCTGTTTCGTGATCGGCGGCGTCAGCGCGGCTTATCTGCGCCGCGGCGCGCATGTGGATGCGGCCAGGCGCATGTTGAAGGCGGCGGTGATCTTCGCCGCGATCACGGTGCCCACCCAGGTGTTCGTCGGCGATCAGCACGGACTCAACGCGCTCGAACATCAGCCGATCAAAGTCGCGGCGATGGAAGGGCATTGGGAACACAAACCGAAAGGCGAGGGCGTGCCATTGGTGCTGTTCGCCGTGCCCAACGAAACCGCCGAGCGCAACGATTACGAAATCGCGATTCCGCGCGTCGGCAGTCTGATCCTCACCCACACGATGGACGGGGAAATCACGCCGCTGAAAGATGTGCCTGCCAGCGAACGGCCGCCGGTGAAGCCGGTGTTCTACGCGTTCCGGGTGATGGTCGGGATCGGCGTGGCGATGCTGTTGCTGGTGCTGGTGTCGTTGTGGGAGTGGCGGCGCGGGAAACTCTTCGAATCCAAGTGGGTGTTGAACGGCTGGCGCGCGCTGACTTTCGGAGGTTTCGTCGCGATCCTGTCCGGCTGGTATGTGGTCGAAATCGGACGCCAGCCTTATGTGATCTATGGTTTGTTGCGCACGGCCGACGCGGTGAGCCCCACGCTCGCAGCCGCCAGCGTGATGACTTCGCTCATCGTTTACGCGCTGGTCTACGCGATCGTATTCGGCGCCGGCACTTGGTATCTGTACAAGTTGCTGCGTAAAGGCCCGCAGCCGCATGAGCCGCCGCCGCGGCGCGACGACGGCGAGAAAACCCCGGCGCGGCCATTGTCGGCGGCGGGCGAAACTTTGCAGGAAAAAACGTGAACCTTCAATTCCGTCATCCCAGCGAAAGCGGGGACCCATTTTGCTTTTCCGCTCCGCTCCAGAATCAAGATCAAGATCAAGATGGGTCCCCGCTTTCGCTGGGATGACGGAGTAGGGAAGGTTCGAATGGCCGTGTATTCGCTTCAAGGCGAATCGCGGTAATAGGTGAGAAAATGGAATATTGGCTACCCGTAATATGGTTCGGCGTAATCGGCTTCGGCGTATTGATGTACGTGCTGCTCGACGGCTTCGTGCTGGGCCTGGGCATCCTGGCGCCGTTCGCGGAAGACGAAGCGCAACTGGATCACATGATGAACACCGCCGCGCCGATCTGGGACGGCAACGAAACCTGGCTGGTGCTGGGCGGCGCCGGTCTGCTCGCCGCGTTTCCGAAAGCGTATGCGGTGGTGCTGTCGGCGTTGTATCTGCCGGTGCTGCTGATGCTGATCGCATTGGTGTTCCGCGGCGTGGCTTTCGAATTCCGCTTCAAGGCCCAGCGCAGCAAGCCGGCTTGGGGCGCGGCGTTCGCGTTGGGTTCGATGCTTGCCGCGTTCGCGCAGGGCGTGATCCTGGGCGCGTTGGTGGAAGGCATGCCGTTGAACGGCGGCAAATACCTCAGCGGCGTGTTCGGCTGGTTCAGCCCGTTTTCGATGCTGACCGGCATCGCGGTGCTGTTCGGCTATGCGCTGTTGGGTTCCACCTGGCTGATCCTGAAGACCGAAGGCCGCATGCAGCAGATCGCGCGCGACTTGACCCGGCCGCTGGTGCTGGTGGCGGTGGCGTTCATGGGGCTGGTGAGCGCGTGGTTGCCGTTCCTGGATTCGCGGATCATGGTGCGCTGGTTCGAAGGCGGGAATTTCTGGTGGCTGGCGCCGGTGCCGGTACTGGCGCTGATCAACGCTTTCGCGCTATGGCGCGCGGCGATGCGGAAAGGCCGCGACGCGGCGCCGTTCGTGCTCACCCTGTGCTTCTTCGCGCTGGGTTTCGCCGGGTTGGTGCTGGGCATATGGCCGAATATCGTGCCGCCGGGGCTGACCATCTGGCAGGCGGCCTCGCCGCCGTCGTCGCAGGGGTTCGTGCTGGCCGGCCTGATCGTGCTGCTGCCGGCCATCTTGGGCTACACCTACTGGTCGTACAGCGTGTTCAAGGGCAAGGTCGCGACCGACGTCGGGTATCACTGAGCGGAAGCTCCTGCTGTTCTTCCCCCTTTGAAAAAGGGGGATCGAGGGGGATTTGTTTTTGATCCTGTCTCCGGACAGAGCAAGATCAAAAGCAAATCCCCCATCGCCTTCGGCGATTCGCCCCCTTTTTCAAAGGGGGCAACATCAGGAGCAAATCCCTGCCATCTTCGGCTGTCCGCTCCTTTTTCGAAGGGGCGACGGCAAAAGCGGGAATCGCGACGGCCGACGCCATTCGCCGGGAAAATCAGGCATAGATTCCCTATTCCCGGCCTTTCCGACACAATCGTCACGGTTCCCCGCCGTGCCCCCGATGCAAGCCTACGTCTATAAAAGCCAGCGCAAGGACGACACCTTCGTCTATCTCGCCCAGCGCGATGCGTTCACGCAATTGCCCGAACCGTTGCGCAGCCAGTTGGGGCCGCTGCGCTTCGTGCTGGAGGTGGCGCTGACGCCGGAGCGCAAACTGGCCCGCGAAGACGTCGCAGTGGTACGCGAGAATCTGGCCGCACGCGGCTTCCATATCCAATTCCCGCCGCGCATCGAGCCGGAGACCGCCGCCGATGCCTAAGTTCCGGCGCCTGCCGGCCGCGGCGCTGGCGATAGGACTGGTGTTGGCCGCACTGACGGGTTTCGGCGGCGCCGTGGCGGCGCTTTGCGCCTGGCTGGCGCAGCCGGCGCTGGCGTTGGCGGTGTCGTGGTGGCAGGGCAGCCGCGTCGAGCCGAAGTGGGATGCGACGGGGCGGCGAACGATCGCAACCGACGCCGGCACCCTGCTGATGTTGTGGGGGGCGGGCTTGGCGCTGACCGCATTGCTGATCGCCTGGCCGCTGGCGGGTTTGCGCCAGAGCGGCAGCCTGGGTGCGGCGATCGGCCTGAGCCTGGTCGTGGGCGTGGTCTGGCTGGGTTTATGGCGCACCTGGCCGGTGTGGCGCGGCCTGGAGCGCAAAAGCGGTGATCTGCGCGAACGTTGGCAGCGGCTGGACGACGTGCAGATCGGCATTTCCACGGGCTGGCGCGCAGCGACACTGACCGGTGCGATGCTCGCTATCGCCATGTTGTTGGTTTGGCCGGGATTGCTGGCGCCGACAGCGCGCTGGGTCGTGGGGGGTCTATACGTCGTCGCTTTGCCGGCTTTGCACTGGTTGCTGCAACGCACCCCACCGCCGCCCCTGGCAGTGGCCGAAGATTTCGCCGCGGACGAAGACGATGCGGTGGCCGCGGATGCGGAAGAGGATCCCGACGCCGCGCTCTATGCCGCCGCGCGCAGCGGACGCGTCGAACGCGCGCTGGAATTGCTGGCCGCAGGCGCCGATCCGCATGCTTCACCTGTCGCGGACGATCGCGACCAACGCACGCTGCCGCTGCTGGCCGCGGTGTTGCCGGACTTGCGCCTGCTACGCGCGCTGATCGCGAACGGCGTGCAGGTCAACCAGGCGCATGGCGGCATGACGCCGCTGCTGGCGGCCACGCGCGACAGCTGGCATGGTCGCCCGGAAGCGGTGATGACCCTGCTCGCCAACGGCGCCGATCCGCGCGCGGCCGATACCGATGGCAATACGCCGCTGCATCACGCCGCGCGCAGCACCGACCCGGGCGTGGCCGCGCTGCTGCGCGATGCCGCCGCCGAAATCGATGCCTTGAACAACGAAGGCCAATCGCCCTTGGCGATCGCCTGCGCCGCCGGCAACTGGCGGCTGGCGCGTTTCCTGTTGGAGCGCGGCGCGCGCGCCGAGCCGGCGCAGGGCCAGCCGGCGCTGCTGTCGGCGGCGGCGACCGACGAGGACGATCCCGCCGGCGTGCAATTGCTGCTCAAGCACAAGGCCAAGGTCGACGCGCGCGACGCGCGCGGCCGCAGCGCGCTGCATGCCGCGAGTCTGGCCGGGCACGCCGAGATCGTCGCCGCGTTGCTGGCCGCCGGCGCCGATGCGCAGGCGCGCGACGACGCCGGCCGCACGCCGTTGCTCGACGCCGCGCAAGGCGGTTCGCCGGCCACGATCGAACGCCTGGCCGAGGCGCATGCCGATTTTGCCGCCGCCGATGGCGAAGGCCGCAACGCATTGCACTGCGCCAGCGTTTCCGAACAGGCGACGCCGGCGTTGATGCGGCGTCTGCTCGAGCTCGGCGCCGATCCCGACCACCTCGATCGCGATGGCAAGCGCGCGATCGAGCGCGCCGCGGAATCCGGGCGTTGGGCGATCGTGACCGCGCTCGATCCCGGCTATCCGTTGCCGAGCAATGTCGGCGCGGGCGACGACGAGGAAGCGCCCGCCGATCGCGCGCCGTTGGCCTTGTTGCGTGACGCGTTGCACGAAGGCCGCAACGGCGACAACGATGCGTTGGCCAAGCTGCTGAGCCCATCCGAACTGGGCAGCCTGCTGCACGACGCGGAATTGGACCCGCAGGCGTTGGAATGGCTGCTGTCGCGCGGCGCCGATCCGGAAACGCGCGATGCCCAGGGCGACAACGCGATCTTCGCGGCGCTGTCGCGCGGACGCGCCGCGCTGCCGGTCTTGCAGGCCTTGCTGCGCCGCGCGGTGTCGCCGGCGGGCGCGGGCGGACTGGCGCGTTTCGTGGCCGGCTGCCATGCCGACGATCAAGCCGATCTGTCGCTCGAGCATTGCGCGCTGGATCTGTTGGAGCGCGGCGCCGATCCGTTCGCGGCCGCGCCGTCGGGCGATCCGGCGCTGGCGTTGTCGGTGCGCTTAGGCTGGCTGCGCTTGGCCGATCGCTTGATCGCACACGGCGTCGATCCCGATGCGCGCGACGGGCACGGCATGACGCCGCTGCATCTGGCCGCCGCGCTCGGCCGCGAAAGCGTGCTCAAACAACTGATCGCGCGCGGCGCGTCGCCGGACTTGCGCGCCGCCGACGGACAGACGCCGCTCGGCGTGGCTTTGTCCGGCGGCCGCCGCGATCTGGCCGACTGGCTCGACTGGCGCGGCTGGCCGTTGCCGCATCGCGCCTTGCAGCCGGGCGATGTGCCGGCAGCGGCGATCGTCGGCGATGCCGATGCGGTGCGCCGTCTGCTCGATCTCGGCTTGCCGGTGGACGCCACCGACAACCAGGGCTGCACCGCGCTGCTGCGCGCGGCTGGCGGCGGCCATCGCGCCACCGTCGATCTGCTGCTGGCACGCGGCGCGGATCCGGGTCGCGCGGCCAACAGCGGCGCCACGCCGTTGTCGGCGGCGGTCAGCATGCGTCAGACCGACATCGTCGATGGTTTGCTCGCCTCCGGCGCCGAACTCGAGCAACGCCTGCCGGGCGACGTGACCGTACTGATGTTGGCCGCCGCGCTCGGATTGCCCGATCTCACCGCGCGCCTGCTCACCGCCGGCGCCAACGTCCACGCCAGCGATGCGCAGGGCTTGATGCCATTGCATTGCGCATCGCTGTACGGCTTCACCGCGCGCGAACGTCCGCGCTTACTCGCCCTGATCGACACGCTGCTGCTGGCCGGCGCAGAACCGGACGCCGCCGCCGCCGGCGGCGTCACGCCGCTGCTGTTGCTGCTCGGCGCGCGCGCCGAACCGGGCACGGCCTGCGACGAGGACACCGTATTGGTTGCGCTGGATCGTTTGCTGGACGAAGAAGTATCGCTGGACGCGCAGGACCCGCGCGGCTTCGGCCCGCTGCACCTGGCGGCCTTGCACGGTCTGTTGCGCGTGACCCAGCGCCTGCTCCGCGCCGGCAGCGACCCCGGCCTGCGCGACGCGCTCAACCGCACCCCGCGCGAGATCGCGGTGATGCGCGGCTTCGTCGACGTGGCCGGCGAATTCGCCCCGCTGCAGTCCGGCGTGTCGATGGCCCGCTTTCTGCGCGAACCGCGCTGAAGCTTCGCTTTGCCTTTGTTCTGTAGAGCGGAGCTTGCTCCGCTGCTTTGGCTGCAAGACCGGCGATTCCCTACGCTCGCATGAGTTGAAAATGAGCTCCCGAGAATGATGCGCCTTGACATGCTGCACGCATGGCCAGCCCAAAGCTCTCGCGCAACCGGATATCACGAATCGGCTCGATCTATGCGGTCACGACCGTAGCGAACGGACGGTCGCCGCTATTCCTGCCGGATTCGGTGGCAAGGGTCGTGATAGGGGAATTTCTCACCTGCGAACGCGAAGGTTGGATGGATAACTATGCATGGGTCGTAATGCCGGACCACATCCACTGGATATTCGAACTGCGTTCCGATTCCCTGCAAAGCGGTCTGCAAAGATTCAAGTCACGCGCTGCCCGGGCGATAAACTTGATGGCCGGTGGCAAGGGAACCGTGTGGCAGCCGGGCTTCTATGATCGCTGCATACGGACCGATGAAGACTTATTGATGCAGGCTCGATACATCGTGATGAATCCGATCAGGGCTGGGATAGCGTCCAGGATCGAAGAATATCCTTATTGGTGGTGCAGATGGATTCGAGGCAGCGCAGATTTGTAGGTCTGGCTATGCGCTTTCGTTGTGCGAAGCAGCGGAGCAAGCTCCGCTCTACAGAGCAGGATCAACGGCGCGGATCGGAATCCCGCGAAATGCCGCTGACGATGCTCAGCGCATCGCTGCGCATTTCGTCATCGCCTTCGCGGTCGGCCTCGAACAGCTGTTCGAGTTCCGCGCGCCCCTGCAACGCGGTTTCCAGCAACGCGTTCTCATCGTCGTAGATCAAGTGCTGGGTGGCGAGCAGGCGTTCGTCGTGGTCGCGGAAGCGCTGGGCGCGGTCGATGGCGACGTCGCGCGGGACGCCCAGCGACACCAGCACTTCGCGGCCCATTTCCAGGCCGGACGCGAAGGTTTCGCGGAATACTTCCACGCCCAAGTCCATCAGCTGCCAGGCATGGCGGCGGTCGTGCGCGCGTGCGAACACTTTCAAGTCCGGGTATAGGCGCCGCACCACCCGCGCGGTGCGCAGGTTGGCCTCGGGATCGTCGATCGCGTCGATGAAGATCCGTGCCTGCGCCGCGCCGGCGGCGCGCAGCAGTTCCGGCCGAGCCGGATCGCCGTAATAGATCTTGTTGCCGAAGCGGCGCATGAAGTCGACCTGCTGCGCATCGGTTTCCAGCGCCACGAACGGTATCCGTTGCGCGATCAACAGGCGCGCCACGATCTGCCCGAAGCGGCCGAAGCCGGCGATGATCACCGGCGGATGGTCGTCCGGCAGCTGGTCGAACTCGCGCTCCTGCTTGGGCGCGGGGCGCAGGCCGATCAGCCGGTCCACCGCGATCATCAGCAGCGGCGTCAAACCCATCGATACGCCGACGATCGCCACCAGACGATCGTGCATGGGTCCATCGATCAGCCCGGCGCGGTCGGCTTCGGTGAAGATCACGAACGCGAATTCGCCGCCCAGCGCCATCACGCTGCCCAGCCTCAACGCTTCCCTGGGATCGAGATTGCCCGGCCGCAGCGCGACGAAGAACAGCACCGCGAACTTCACCGCCAGCAACAGCGCCACCCCGGCCATCACCACCACCGGCTCCATCACCACCCGGTCGATGTCGATGCTCATGCCCACGGCCATGAAGAACAGGCCCAGCAGCAAGCCCTTGAACGGTTCGATCTGCGATTCGATCTCGTGGCGGAATTCCGAATCGGCCAGCAGCACGCCGGCCAGGAATGCGCCCAGGCCCATGCTCAAACCGGCCAGTTGCATCACCCATGCCGCGCCCAGCACCGCGAACAGCGCGCTGGCGGTGAGCATCTCGGGCACGCCGATGCGCGCGGCGCCGCGGAACAGTTGCCGCAGCAAATAGCGGCCGCCGACGATCACCACCGCGATCGCGGCGATCGCCTTGAGCGTGGCGATCCACAGCGGTTGCGGATGGGTGGAGGCGGCTTGCCCCAGCAGCGGGATCGCCGCGATCAGCGGGATCGCGGCCAGGTCCTGGAACAACAGGATCGCGAACGCCAAGCGCCCATGTTCGGTGCCCAAGGTCTTGCGTTCGGCGAGCAACTGCAGGCTCACCGCCGTCGACGAGAACGCCAGGCCCAGGCCGATCACCAGCGCCGCCTGCCAGCTGAGCCCGTCCATCAGCGCGATCGCGCCCAGCGCCAGGCCCGATATCGCCACCTGCAATCCGCCGGCGCCGAACACCGACTTGCGCATCACTTTGAGCCGCGGCAGCGACAGTTCCAAGCCGATCACGAACAGCATCATGACCACGCCGATTTCGCTGGCGGCCAGCACCGGTTCGGCATCGGCGATCACTTGCGCGCCGTCCGGGCCCAGCGCCACGCCCGCCGCGAGATAGCCGAGCACCGCGCCCAAACCGAAACGCTTGAACAAAGGCACCGCGATCACTGCCGCGAGCAGGAACACCAATGCCAGTTGCAGACCGCTGCCGTGCATGCCGACCTCCGTGCCCGATTATGCCGCGCTCACGCCGTGCCGACACGGCGGCTGGCGATATGAACCTATTCCCGCGGCGAAATCGCATGGATCTGAAGAGCGGCTACCCCTGGTGGGCGGTCAAAAACGGCCTGATGCACGCGTTTCCGGCGTTGCAGGAGGATCTGCGCGTGGATGTCGCCGTGCTCGGCGGCGGCATCACCGGTGCGCTGATCGCCGACGAGCTGGCCAAGCACGGCCACCGGGTCGCGGTGGTCGAGCAGCGCGACATCGGCTGGGGCAGCACGGCGGCGAGCACGGCGCTGCTGCAATACGAAATCGATACGCACATGACCGACCTGGCCGAACGTTATGGCGAGGCCGACGCGGCGCTCGCCTACTCGGCCTGCGCCGAAGCGATTCCGATGCTGCAGTCGTTGGCGCGCGGGTTGCGCGACGTCGGTTTTTCCCGCGCCGACAGCCTTTACTACGCCAGCAAGCGCGGGCACCGGCGCGCGCTCGAGCGCGAGTTCGCGCTGCGCACCCGATACGGCCTACCGGTGTCGTGGCTCGATCGCGAAGGCGTGCGCGAGCGCTATGGATTCGAAGCGCCGTGCGCGATCCTCAGCCGCTTGGCGGCGTATGTGGATCCGTATCGCTTCGCCTATCGCCTGTTCATGCGGCTGGAGAAGCGCGGTGCCGGCGTCTACGACCGTTTCCAGATCGCGCGCATCGTCGCCGATACGCGCGGCGTGACCTTGCGCTCCGAAACGGGGCCGCAGATCCGCGCGCGCCATCTGGTGCTTGCCGCAGGCTATGCGAACCAGCGCTGGCTCAAGCAGCGGGTGGCGCGCAATCGCAGCAGTTACGCGCTAGTCACGGATCCTATCGATCCGGACCTGTTGGGTGCGCTGACCCGCACGATGATGTGGGAATCGGCGCGGCCCTATCTCTACATGCGTACGACCGCCGACGGCCGCCTGATCGTCGGCGGCGAGGACGACGCTATCGACATACCGGCCAAACGCGACGCGCGCGTCGAAAAAAAGGCCCGTATCCTGGCCGCGCACGTGCAAGGCCTGTTTCCCGCTTTGCCCGTGCAGCCCGCGTTCTCGTGGGCGGGCACGTTCGCCGAAACCGAAGATGGCCTGCCGTTCTTCGGCCCGCATCCGCAATACGGCCCGCGCGTGCATTTCGCGATGGCGTACGGCGGCAATGGCATCACCTACAGCATGCTCGGCGCAGGCTTGCTGCGCGCGCTGATCGAAAAGCGGCGTCACCCGCTGGCCGCGCTGTTCGGCTTCAAGCGCCTGGAGCGCTGACCCCGTTCAACTCATGCAGGCGCAGTGCGCCCCGTTCGGCGATCGCAGCCATCGCGTGCTCGTGCGCGAGCCGGTAGTAGTCGGCCTGCGGGTGCTCGCTGTCGAGCACGCCGTACAGCGCATCGCCCGCCATGATCGGCAACGCCAGTTCGGACAGGTTGGGCTGGTCGTCGATCACGTAGCGCTCGTCCAAGCGCGCGTCGACGGTGCGTTGCGGCAGCCGCAACTGCGCGCAGCGGCCGACTATACCCACGCCCATGGCCAGCTGGATGCGCGATTCCATCACATGATCCGCGGCCCGTTTCGGTCCCCAGGCGGCGTGTTGGGTCAGGCTGGCGCCGCCGGGGTCCAGTAGGTAGACCACGCAATCGACCAGCCCCAACTCGCGACCGCAGAAATCGCACAAACTCCAGGCCACCGCCTGCGCAGAATCCACCCGCAACAGCTCGCTCGACAGCCCGGCCAGCTTGGCCTGGGCCTCTGCGAGGAACGCGGCGGCGGCTAGCGACATGTCGTTCCCGCTCCCTCGGAACGCTTGGCCGGAGGTTACTCCAATCCACGTTACGCGACGACCCCGCCGGGCCGCCTGGGCTGCAGGCGGTCGAAGCGAGAGGGAGATCGTATGTCGAGCCGAGAGATCGTCGGCCTCAAGGTTAAACCTCGGTAGTGAGTAACACGCAAATCAAAATCGATAGTCGGAGACACGTTTCAGAAAAGCGCTCTATAGGTTGCAATAGAAAGCTCTCGAGTAAAGATGCGCTCTCATTTCGCGAGAACGGTTAGCGACGACAGTCACATTCCCAGCACGCATCCATCGCAACCAGCTCATCTACTGGCCATTGCGAACGATGAATTACGTCTGCGTGTCGACCGCGAGGAATCGCCTCCGGTCGAGCTGAATCCAATAAGGAGAAGCTATGCGCAAGATGGCGGCGTTTGCTGCAATTGCATTGATACTTTCGTTCTCGCCTAAATCTGCCTCGGCGGCCATGTATGCAGTTTGTCACCCATCTTGGGTGAATACTGGCAGCGGCGATCAATTCTCGGGGTGGGGTTGTAACTACTACGCCAGTGATGATGGTGGCGGTGGAGGTGGCAAAGGCGATGGGCCTGGAGGGGGCGGCGGAGGCGGTGGTGGGCTCACTCGTGAGCAGAGATGCGCAGAACTTGTGCAAAACAAGCCACCGAATTGCCCGAATCCCATCGGGTTTCCGACCGGAGCAGAATACGGAAAGGGCACGTATGCGGCAGGTTCCGGTCTTGCAAAGGCGATAGCGCTTAAAAATAGCGGCGAGATGTTGCCAGGTTCGATAGGCATATTCGAATTTCAATTAGCGAAGCATACGACTGATTTGTCGAAGATGACCATGTCGCAGCAAGTAGTAGACGACAATCTGAAAGAAGGTCTACGGTACGCCTGTGCCTATCAGGAAATGTATGCACTGCCGGGCGCCTACGGAACCAGCAAATGTGCAACGACGCTTGCGCGATTGCACCAAGAGGCCGGTTGGGGTGGGTGGTTTTACACCTTTAAAGATTGGCTAGAAACAAACGATGTTGATATTGGGGTTGGCGTTCTCAGCTTGCAGGGACTGGTGAGCACGCAAGCTCCGGATAATTCACTCAGCGCTAAGGCTAAGAAGGTGGAGGCGCAAGTGAAATGTTCAACATGGTGGGTAAACGTGCAAAAAAACCAGTGCGGGGTCCAGTGATGAAGCGTTTTTTCCAGATCGTAGCAGTAGTTGTTGTTTTGGCCTTAGCGTCATTGTTGGGACTGAAGCATTTCGGACACAAGAATACCGACCTCGCGGTGAAGGCAAGTAATGAAGTTTCCATGTTGGAATATGATATGGAAGAGGTCTCCCCAGCAAACAAAAAGAGGGCGCCGGCGGTACGAAAACCACAGCCCATAGACCCGCAGTTCGCGCAACATCTCGATAAGCTAATGGAAGAATATGCCTGCGCGCCTGAAATCGATTGCGCGCGGACCATCAATGCCGCCAGTTCGCGTACCGAAGCGCTTTGGCTGGAACGCAGGGGCTATCCTTCTGATAGCGAGCTGCTGGATTTGGAGGCCATGCCGTCAGCGCAGATCGAAAAGCTTGCTGCCGCCAATAATCTCGCGGCTATGGCCGTCTATGGAGATCGTTTGGTGAAATCGGGCGGCGGCGCGAAGGAGCGCGGGCTTTGGCTGCTTAATCGGGCCACTCTTCAAAGTAGCATCTATGCTTACTACAAGCTTGCTGAAGCGTACAAGGATGAGGATCTTAGCGAAAGCGCGGCTTATTACCGGCTGGCCTACATCGAGGGGGATTGGAAGGCTCCTATGCAACTGTATGTCGAGCATCCCAGAATCACGTTGAATGAACTTGAGATCGCAGAAAGAAGGGCTTTGGTTCTCCATCACAGAAGAATGGAACGAAAAGCGAAGGAAGGCCTGCAGATGCAGATAGGCGTGCGTCCATTCGAAGAATGATCGCTGAAAAACGCCCCGCGATGCGGGGCGTTTTCTTTTGCGGATGCGATGCGGTCAGCGCTTCATCGAAGAGAAGAATTCGTCGTTGGACTTGGTGTTCTTCATCTTGTCGAGCAGGAACTCCATCGCCGCGATTTCGTCCATCGGGTGCAGCAGTTTGCGCAGGATCCAGATCTTCTGCAGCATTTCCGGCTCGATCAGCAGATCCTCGCGGCGGGTGCCGGAGCGGTTGATGTCGATCGCCGGATAGACGCGCTTCTCGGTGATGCGGCGGTTCAGGTGCACTTCGCTGTTGCCGGTGCCCTTGAACTCTTCGTAGATCACCTCGTCCATCTTGCTGCCGGTCTCGACCAGCGCGGTGGCGATGATGGTCAGCGAGCCGCCTTCCTCGACGTTGCGCGCGGCGCCGAAGAAACGCTTCGGCCGGTGCAGCGCGTTGGCGTCGACGCCGCCGGTGAGCACCTTGCCCGAGCTCGGCACCACGTTGTTGTACGCGCGGGCCAAGCGGGTGATCGAGTCGAGCAGGATCACCACGTCCTTCTTGTGTTCGACCAGGCGCTTGGCGCGCTCGATCACCATTTCGGCGACCTGCACGTGGCGCGCGGCGGGTTCGTCGAAGGTGGAGCTGATCACTTCGCCGCGCACGGTGCGCTGCATGTCGGTGACTTCTTCCGGGCGCTCGTCGATCAGCAGCACGATCAGGTGCACGTCCGGATGGTTGGTGGTGATCGCGGTGGCGATCTGCTGCATCATCATCGTCTTGCCGGCTTTCGGCGGGGAGACGATCAGCGCGCGCTGGCCTTTGCCCTGCGGCGCCATCAGATCCAGGATGCGGCCGGCGATGTCCTCGCTGGAGCCGTTGCCGCGCTCCAGGGTGAAACGGCGGCGCGGGAACAGCGGCGTCAGGTTCTCGAACAGCACCTTGTTCTTGGACGCTTCCAGCGGTTCGCCGTTGATCGTGTCGACCATCGACAGCGCGAAATAGCGTTCGCCTTCTTTAGGGAAGCGGATGCGGCCGCCCAGATGGTCGCCGGTGCGCAGATTGAAGCGGCGGATCTGGCTGGGCGAGATGTAGGTATCGTCCGGGCCGGCCAGATAGCTGGCTTCGGCGGCACGCAGGAAGCCGAAGCCGTCGGGGAGAATTTCCAGCACGCCGTCGGCGGCGACGCCTTCGCCGTGGCGGGTCAGCACTTTCAACAGGGCGAAGATCACGTCCTGCTTGCGGGCGCGGGCCACGCCTTCGGAGATGCCCAACTGCTCGGCGATATCCAGCAGCTTCTGCGCCGGCATCCGCTTCAGGTCGCTCAACGAGTATTGCGGAAAGCCTTCGGGAATATTGGCCAGCTTGGGTTGCGGCTGGTAGTTGTTGTCGCCGTTGCCTTGCGGGTTGTCCTGCGGCAGGCCGTCGTCGCGGAAACGATCGCGCTGGCGGTCGCGGCGATTGCGGAAGCGGTCGCGGCGGTTGTTGTTGTTGCTGTTGTTATTGAAGCGCTGGTCGCGTTGCTCGCGCGTCTCGCCGCCTTCCTGGCCGCCGCCTTCCGTATTGCCGCCGGAGGGGCCGGCATCGGAAGCGGGGGTGTGGCCGGCTGGAGCGGGCGGGGCGGACGGCTCGGCCATCACCGGCGCGGGGGCAGGTGGGGGAGCGGCTGCGGGAGGTGCGGACGGGGCCGGCGGCGCCGCTTCTGCGGCAGTTTCGGCGGCGGCGACACGTGGTTTGCGTACGCGCTTCACGGCGGTTTCGCCGGAGTCGGGGGTGTTCTTGGACAAGCTCGAATTCCTCGCTGATGCGAGCGCCAGCGGTCTGCGGGCGGACGTGAGTTAAGAAGTGTTCGGAGAGGGGGTGCGGCGCCGAAAACGCGCCGGGTGATGCGGAAACTAGCACCGCTAAGCTGTCGCGGCAAGCGCCATGAAGCGGTGTCGTTCAGAGAATATGGTGCTTTTAGCCCTCCCTTCAAGGGCAGGGTTGGGTGGGGATGGGTTTAATCTTCGCGATCTCAAACCATCCCCATCCCGACCTGTCCGGCCACCCGCAGCGCGCGTGGCGTTCATCGGCGCGCGAGCCTGCGGCTCGCAAACGCACCTCTTCACCCCCCTTGAAGGGGAAGGAGAAAAGCAGAAGCCAAAGCGCTTAAAGCGCCTTTTCGATCATCTGGTTCAGCACGGTCTTGATATTGCCCGGCGCGCCCATCTGGCTGGCCTGGACCTGGCCGTCCTTGAACAGCAGCAGCATCGGAATGCTGCGCACATTGAAGCGGATGCCCAGGTTCGGGAACGCCTGAACGTCCACTTTGACCATCTTGGCGCGGCCGTCGTATTCGTCCGCCAACTGGTCCACCACCGGCCCGATCATCTTGCAGGGGCCGCACCAGGGCGCCCAGAAGTCGACCAGCACGGGCTCGGAGGACTGCAGCACGGTGGTGTCGAAATCGGCGTCGCTGGCGTGGATGACCTTGTCGTTCACGGGAATCTCCTGCTGGGGCGCGCGGGTCATGGCGCGCCGAGTACGGTAAACTGGGGCGTTAAAGCGGCGGTTTCAAGACCCGTCCGCCGCCCCAAATCCAGCCGGCAGTCTGCGACGCCGACGCCGCCCACGCAAGCGCGAATCGCGCTCATCGACGCCAGAGCATGTCCGACAAACCGTTAACCGATATCACCTTTTCATCCTTCGATCTGCATCCCGCGCTGCTGTCCGGTTTGGAAGCCGCCGGCTTCACCCGTTGCACGCCGATCCAGGCCCTCACGTTGCCGGTGGCGCTGCCCGGTCGCGACGTCGCCGGCCAGGCGCAGACCGGTACCGGCAAGACGCTCGCGTTCCTGATCGCCGTCATCAACCGCCTGCTCACGCGTCCGGCCCTGGCCGAACGCAAGCCCGAAGATCCGCGCGCGCTGATCCTGGCGCCGACCCGCGAGCTCGCCATCCAGATCCATAAGGATGCGGTCAAGTTCGGCAGCGACCTGGGCCTGCGCTTCGCGCTGGTGTACGGCGGCGTGGATTACGACAAGCAGCGCGCGCTGCTGCAGCAGGGCGTGGACGTGATCATCGCTACGCCCGGCCGCCTGATCGATTACGTCAAGCAGCACAAAGTGGTGTCGCTGCACGCCTGCGAGATCTGCGTGCTCGACGAAGCCGACCGCATGTTCGATCTGGGCTTCATCAAGGACATCCGCTTCCTGCTGCGCCGCATGCCGGTGCGCACCGAGCGGCAGACGCTGTTGTTCTCGGCCACGCTGAGCCATCGCGTGCTCGAGCTCGCCTACGAGCACATGAACGAGCCGGAAAAGCTCATCGTCGAGACCGAATACATCACCAACGCCAAAGTGCGCCAGGCGATGTATTTCCCGGCCGACGAGGAGAAGCTGCCGCTGCTGCTGGGCCTGCTGTCGCGCAGCGAAGGCGCGCGCACGATGGTGTTCGTCAACACCAAGGCTTTCGTCGAGCGCGTGGCGCGCTCGCTGGAGCGCGCCGGCTACCGGGTCGGCGTGCTCAGCGGCGACGTGCCGCAGAAGAAGCGCGAGTCGCTGCTCAACAAATTCCAGAAAGGCCAGCTCGAGATCCTGGTCGCCACCGATGTGGCCGCGCGCGGCCTGCACATCGACGGCGTCAGCCATGTCTACAACTACGATCTGCCGTTCGACGCCGAAGATTACGTGCACCGCATCGGCCGCACCGCGCGCTTGGGCGCCGAAGGCGATGCGATCAGTTTCGCCTGCGAGCGCTATGCGATGTCGCTGCCGGACATCGAGGCCTACATCGAGCAGAAGATCCCGGTGCAGACAGTGACGCCGGACCTGCTGATCGCTTTGCCGCGCGCGCCGCGCGCCAAGATGGAAGGCGAGGAAGAGGAAAGCATCGGCACGATCTTCAAGGAAGCGCGCGAGCAGCGCGATGCCGACGAGCAGCGTCGCGGCGGTGGCCGCAGCGGCAGCGGTTCCGGTCGTGGCGGTCCTTCGGGACGCAGCCGCAGCGGCTCAGGCGGCGAAGCGCGCCGCGATCGCGGTCCGCGTCCGCCGCGCAAGCCGGATGCGCCGCGTGCGCCGTCGGAAGCCGTGGTCGCCGCTGCGGTGCCGGCAACGGCGACCGATGCCGCGCGTCCGCCGCGTAAGCCGCGCCGCCGGCGTGGCGGGCGTCGTGTCGAGGGCGGCGAGGCGGTCGTGCAGAACAATGCCAATCCCGCAACCCGTTCGCCATCCAAGCCGGCGTCCGGTAAGTCGCCGCCGGCTTCGGCCGCGTCGGAACGTTCGTCGGGTTCACTGCTGTCGCGTATCGGCCAAGGCCTGAAGAAATTGGTCACGCGCGCTCCACGCACGCAACACTAACCGCGCCCTTCGCTTTGTAGAGCGGGGCTTGCTTGCTCTTGCCTTTAAAGCCGTCATGCCCGCGAAGGCGGGCATCCAGCGCCTTGGTTCTGTCTCTGTAGAGCGGAGCTTGCTCCGCTGCTCTTGCTTCATGCCTTCATCCCGGCGAACGCTGGGACCCATGTTGCTCTTGCCCTAAGCCGTCATCCCGGCACATGCCGGGATCCAGGCCGACGTGGCCGGTGAACGGTGCTGCGACTCGCGCCATGGAAAAAAGCTTCCGGCTGCGCCGGGTCACTTTCTTTGTTGGCCCAAAGAAAGTAACCAAAGAAAGGGCCCGAAGCTTATGAGATTCGTTGCGTCTGCAAGGCCGCGGGTGACCTTAGCTTTCGTCATGGTTGACCTTCTTACGCAGGCACTAGATTTTGATTCGTAGCATGTGCGGTGACGTGGCTTTTTGCGGATTGGCGCTAAGGAGGCGTTCGGGTCGATCGCGTCGAATCTAAGTATCGAAGCCACGGAGGAATCCTGAGTGCGACGGGAAGTTGCCAAGAACAAGCGGCGGCACCTCGCCGTAATCCCTTCCAAAGGCTCTTTTTCTTTATTCCGGGCATCCTGCCTTGCCCTTCGGGCCATCTGCTGCGCAGATGTTCGCTCCGGCATCCTGCCTCAGCAGTCCCGCCTCGCAGGGATGAGGGCTTAAGGGCAGGGACAGCGGGGCAAGCCTCGCTCTACAAAGCAACGGCAACGACGCGGGATTCCGGCATTCGCCGGGACGCGACTTAGGTCATGAACAAAGCCAAAGCCGGACAGGCATCACGCTCGCGTCTCGTAATGACCCTGCGCCGGCCAAAATTCCGTGCCGGTCCGGCATAATTCGGCCATGGCCGTCCTGCGCTTCGACAACGTAAGCAAACGCTATCCCGGCGGGCACGATGCGCTGAGCGAAGTCAGCTTCGAAGTCGCTATCGGCGAAATGCTGTTCATCACCGGTCATTCCGGCGCCGGCAAGAGCACGCTGCTCAAGCTAATCCACCTCAGCGAACGGCCCAGCCGCGGTGCGGTGCTGTTCGGCGAGCGCAATCTGATGAAGGTGCGCGGCCGGCGCGTGCCGCTGCATCGGCGCGACGTCGGCGTGGTCTACCAAAACCACCAACTGCTGATGGATCGCAGCATCTACGACAACGTCGCGCTGCCGCTGATCCTGCGCGGCATGCGGCGCGGCGACATCGGCAAGCGTGTGCGCAGCCTGCTCGAACGGTTGGGGCTGGGCCCGCGCGAGCGCGCGTTGCCGTCGCAATTGTCCGCCGGCGAACAGCAGCGCGTCGGCATCGCGCGTGCGGTGATCGGCGAGCCGTTGCTGCTGGTGGCCGACGAGCCCACCGGCAACCTCGATCCCACGCTGTCGGCCGAAATCATGGCGCTGTTCGCATCATTGCCCGAACGCGGCACCAGCGTGATCGTGGCCAGCCATGACCTGGGCCTGGTCAAACGCATGAAGAGGCGCGTGCTGGTGCTCGATCACGGCCGCCTGGCCGACGATATCCGGCCGGAGGATCTGGCCGATGAATGAGTTGCGCGAGCCGCGGTCGCGATCGGGCATCGGCACCTGGTTCGACCATCATCTCTACAGTTTCGTCGCCAGCCTCGGCCGGGTGATCGGCAAGCCGTGGTCGACCGTGCTCACGGTCGGCGTGATGGCCGTGGCGCTGGCGTTGCCGCTGGGCCTGTGGCTGGTGCTGGCCAACGTCGAACGCTTCACCGGCGATGTGCAGCAATCGCGGCAGATCAATCTGTTCCTGAAACCCGAAATCGGTTTGGAGCGAGCGCGCAAGCTGACCGAAGAAATGCGCGGCCGCGGCGATATCGCCAAGGTCGAACTGAAGACGCCGGAACAAGGCCTGGCCGAATTGCGCGAGCGCGGCGGATTGGGCGAGGCGATCGCGGCCGTCGATGGCAATCCGTTGCCCAGCCTGCTGGTGATCACGCCCAAGGGCGATGAAACCATGCTGGCCGAATCGCTGCAGACCTTGCCCGAGGCCGATCTGGTGCAGCGCGACGCGTTGTGGCGGCAACGGCTCGACGGCTGGCTGCGTTTCGGCAATCGCGTGGCCTGGGTCCTGGCGGCATTGCTAGGCCTGGGCGCGCTGCTGGTGGTCGGCAACACCGTGCGTCTGGATATCCAATCGCGGCGCGAAGAAATCGGCGTGCTGCAACTGCTCGGCGCCACCGATGGCTTCATCCGCCGGCCGTTCCTGTATCTGGGCGCTTGGTACGGCCTCGCCGCGGGCGCGGCCGCGCTGGGCTTGCTTACCGCGACCCATTTCGCGCTGAAAGCCCCGCTGGCCACGCTTGCGCAAAGTTATGGCAGCCATTTCGCGCTGAGCGGTTTCGACCCTCGGCAAGTAGCGATAGTGCTCGTCTCCGCGACCGTGCTCGGTTGGCTCGGCGCGGGCCTGGTCGCCAACCATTATTTGCGCCAGACCCGGCCGACGGAAACCTGATGACGCGCGATCTCCGCCATTTGGCCAGCGATGCGCCGCGCGTGATGGTCGTCGACGGCTCCAAGCTGGTGCGCAAGCTGATCGGCGACGTGCTGTCGCGCGAATTGCCCAACACGCAACTGGTCGCCTGCGACGGCTTGGCCGCCGCGCGCGCCGCGCTCGCCGAAGGGCCGGTGGACCTGGTCACCACCGCTCTGGTATTGCCGGACGGCACCGGCCTGGAAGTCGCGCGCGCGGTGCGCGCGTCCGGGCAGCAGGCGTACGTGCCGGTGATCGTGGTGTCCGGCAATGCGCAGGAGCATCTGGAATCGCGCAGCTTCAGCGAGGACATCACCGATTATTTCGACAAATCGCTCGGCCACAGCGCGCTGGCCGCCTTCATCCGCGGTTATGTGCAACCCGAACCGATTCCCGGCGCGCGCGTGCTGTATGTCGAAGACAGCCGCGTGGTCGCATTGGCCACCAAACGCATGCTCGAGCACAGCGGCATCCAGGTGACGCACGCGATCAGCGTCGAGGACGCGCTGGAAATACTGGCCACCCAACGCGAGGAAGACGGTTCGCCCGCGTTCGACCTGGTGCTGACCGACGTTTACCTCAAAGGCGAGATGGAAGGCGGCGATCTGCTCGCGCATATCCGCGAAACGCTGGGCTACGGCAAGCGCCGCCTGCCGGTGCTGGTGATGACCGGCGACGCCAACGCCAAGAACCAATCCGAGCTGCTGCGCGCCGGCGCCAACGATCTGGTGATGAAGCCGATCGAAGAGCGGCCGCTGGTGACCAAGACCTTGTTCCAACTGCGCGTGTCGAAGCTGCCGGAGCAGCGCAACCTGGATGCCTAGCCATGTTTCCGTCATCCCGAACGCAGTGAGGGATCCGCCCGCGCGACAAAGCAGATCCCTCACTGCGTTCGGGATGGCAAAGTCGCTTGAAGTGAATGAATGAGCGTGTGATGCCGGAAGACCGCATCAAACTCGAACCCTCGTGGAAGGAAAAGGTAGGCGACTACCTGCAGCGCGACGAGATGCATGCGCTGTCCGGTTTCCTGCGCGCGCGCAAGGCCGCCGGCGCGCGCATCTATCCCCCAGGGCCGCAGATCTTCGCCGCGTTCGACGCGACGCCGTTCGACAAGGTCGAAGTGGTGATCCTCGGCCAGGATCCGTATCACGGGCCCGGTCAAGCGCATGGACTGTGCTTCTCGGTGCTGCCGGGCGTGCCGGTGCCGCCGTCGCTGGACAATATCTTCAAGGAAATCCAGCGCGACCTCGGCGTACCGCGCCCCGATCATGGCTATCTGATGCCTTGGGCGCAGCGCGGCGTGTTGCTGCTCAACGCCGTACTCACCGTCGAAGACGGCCGCGCCGGCGCGCACCAGGGCAAAGGCTGGGAAGGCTTCACCGATCATGTGGTCGACACGCTCAACCGCGAACGCGAAGGCCTGGTGTTCATGCTGTGGGGCAGCTACGCGCAGGCCAAGGGCAAGGTGATCGACACGCGGCGGCATCGCGTGCTGAAGACCACGCACCCCTCGCCGCTGTCGGCGCATCGCGGCTTCCTCGGCAGCGGACATTTCTCCGCGGCCAACGAATACCTGTCGCGACGCGGCGCCAAGCCGATCGACTGGTCGCTGCCGCCGCGTGCCGAACTTGCCGTGGACTGACGCATCGCGTTCGCCGAGCCGATTCCACGCCATGACCCAGGCAATGTCATGACACTGGCTTTCGACAGGTTTCCGACGTGTCGCGGGGCGCGTCCTCACTAAAGGCAGGGCTCGACGCCCACTTGCAGGGCTGCACGCGATCCGGAATCGCCGTCACGATTCCGCCCACTCCCCCGTTGTCCTGCCGTCATGCACAGCCCTCCTGCGCCGATGCCATCGGCGTTGTCGCCCATTGCCGAGCCGCAACGCATCGTCACGCTCGATATCGTGCGGGCCGTCGCGTTGTTCGGCGTGTTCCTGATGAACGTCGAATACTTCGCGCGACCGCTGCAGGCGGCGGAGCGGATGATCGAACCCGGCCTGCATGGCCTGAACCACGCGCTGGCCTGGTTCGAATACGTGTTCATGCACGGCAAATTCTGGACCATGTTCGCCTTGCTGTTCGGCATGGGCTTCGCGGTGATGCTGGGCCGCGCGCAGGCGCAGGGCCGCAGTTTCGCGGCGCCTTATCTGCGCCGCACCGCCGCGTTGATGGCGATGGGCGTGGCCCATGCCGTGCTGGTATGGGGCGGCGACATCCTGCACAGCTACGCGATCGCGGCCTGCGTGCTGCTGATCGCGCTGCGCGGACGCTGGTGGTGGTTGTTGCTGCCTTCGCTCGGGTTCCTGCTCGCGCAGGTGTTCTGGGGCAGCAGCCGGCCGCTGTTCACCGCGATGATCGCGTTCCTGATGTTCGCCGGCGCTGGTGCTTTCCTGCAGGAAAAGCCCGCGGCGGAGAACGGCCGACGACGATTCCCGTACGCGAAGGCGTTGTCGTGGCTGCTTGCAGCGGCCGCCGTGGGTTTCTGTGCGCTCTGGATCGCTTCGCCCGGTTTCGTTCCGCTGGCGGCGACGGTCAGCGCCAGCTTGCTGGCCGCGGCCACGGCTTTCCTGCGGCCGCCCGGCATGTCGCGATTGTGGCGGGCCGGCGCGGCGATCTATCTGATCCTGCCGTTGGCGATCAGCGCGACGATCCTGCTCGGGAAATTGGACGCGTCGGCGCCGGCGCCGACCGCGCAAGCGGCCCATGCCGCCTTCGCCGCCGTGCAAGCCGAGGCCGCGCAAGCCGCGTCGATCAACGCCCACGGCAGCTATGCCGAGAACGTCGCGCTGCGCTGGGACTATTTCACCGAGATGCTGTCCGCCGGCGAAGTGTATTTGCTGATTTCGGTCATGGGCATGTTCCTGATCGGATTCTGGTTCGTGCGCGCCGACGTGATCGGCAATGTGCAAGCGCATCGAGGATTGTTCCGGCGGTTAGCGGCGTTCGGCGTCGCCGTCGGTGCGGCGCTGGCGTTATGCAGCGCGGCGTTCTACACCGGCGACGATCCCGCGAAGCGCGATCAAGCGTTCCTGGCCGCCAATCTGATGACGGTCGCCAACTTGCTGCTGAGCCTGGGCTATGTGAGCGCGCTGGTGCTCTTCATCCACGGCCGCGACGGTTTGCGGCTACGGTGGCTGGCGCCGGCGGGGCGCATGGCGTTGACGAATTATCTGATGCAATCGGCGATCGGCACGTTGATCTTCTACGGCTACGGTCTGGGTCTGTCGAACCGCATCGATCGTATCGGCCAACTGGCGCTGGTGATCGGCGTCTTCGCGCTGCAGGTGCTCGCGAGCCGCTGGTGGATGTCTCGCTTCCATTTCGGCCCCGCCGAATGGCTGTGGCGCGCGGCGACCTATGCGCGCTGGCCGCCCCTATTCAGGCGTCGCGCGTCCGCGCCCGCCATTACTGCCGAAAGCGCCTAGTCCCGGCGCTAACGCCGCTCACGTTATAGAGTCTTATCGATGAACAACCCATCCTCCGAATTTCCGGTTCCAGCGGCGTTAGCGCCGACCAGCCTCAACGAACGTTCCGAGTGGCTGGACGCGCTGCGCGGCTTCGCCTTGCTCGGCATCCTGTTCGCCAACATCATCGCCTTCAGCGGTTACGCGTTCATGGGGCCGGATGCGAAAGCTTCGTTGCCGTGGAGCGGCGCCGACGGCGTGCTGAACTATCTCGAGCATGCCCTGGTCGAAGCCAAGTTCTATTCGTTGTTCTCGTTCCTGTTCGGTTTGGGTTTCGCCGTTCAATTGCAGCGCGCCGAAGCGCGCGGCGGCGATTTCAAGACGGTGTTCCGGCGGCGCATGGGTTGGCTGCTGGCGTTCGGCCTGGCGCATGCGATCTTCATCTGGTTCGGCGACATCCTGAATTTCTACGCGTTGATGGGCTTCGCGCTGCTGCTGTTCCGCAAGATGTCGGCACGCGCGTTGCTGGGCTGGGCGATCTTCTTCCTCACCGCGCCGATCTGGTTGTACACGGCATATCTCGGATTCGCGCTGATGACCCAGGCGGCGCTGATCGCGCCGCCGGAAACCAGCGCCGGCATGCAGAAGATCATCGACAACTACGCGCGCGGCGGTTACCCGGACGTGTTGGAATCCAACACGATGATCTATGTTTTCGCCTGGGTCCGGCGCATCTACCGTTTCCAGTTGCTGCGCATCTTCGGCATGTTCCTGCTCGGCGCTTGGGCCGGCAAAATCGGCCTGCTGGCCGCACGCGATGCGCTGCGACCCATGCTCAAGCGCTGGCTGGCGTTGGGTTTGGCGATCGGCTTGCCGATGAATCTGGCGTTCGCCGCGATCGGCGGCAACGACGTGTTGGTGCCGGCCAGCCTCACGGGCCTGTTGTCGATCACGCTGGGATCGGTGGGCATACCGCTGCTCAGCCTGGGCTATGCCGCGATGTTCGCATTGTATTGGCGCAAGACGCGCGGCAGCGGCAACCTCTTCGTCGCCAGCGGACGCATGGCGCTGACCCATTACCTGAGCCAAAGCGTGGTCTGCGTGACGCTGTTCTACGGCATCGGTTTCGGCATGTTCCAGAAGACCAGCGTCGGCGTCAGCCTGCTGGTCGCGCTGGCGGTGTGGCTGGCGCTCGCGCTGCTGTGCCGGATCTGGCTGAAGCGTTATCCGTTCGGGCCGATGGAAGCGCTGTGGCGGCGATTGAGCTACGGACGCGCGCCGCGCGCGCAGACGTCCGGCGCATTGCGTGCGCCGGACGCAGTGCTCTAACCGAACGCAAGAGCTCTACACAGGTAGGTGCGAATTCATTCGCACGCTCACGCTCTTGATAAGCCGAAAAGCGTGCGAATGAATTCGCACCTACGAAAAGCAGGTGCAGCGGGGCAAGCCCCGCTCTACAAAGAGCCACGGCATAGGCCGCTGCGCGATCAGCCCACGTCCCACAATGTGCGCGCTTCCTGGGCGATCACGTCGGGGAACTCTTCCGGGAAGAACAGCTTGGCTTCGGCGATCCTGCGCACGCCGCGCGATGCGCCGAGGACGCGGTCCAAGTAGTCCGGACTCGACGACAGGAAAATATCGTCGGCCATCCCCCAGACGATTCGCGTCGGCACGCGGCTGGCTTTGAGCTTGGCCTCGATCCCGGCCAGGAAGTTTTTTTCCAATCCCAGGGCATAGGCATGGGTGTTGTCGGGATTGCGAACCAAGGGTCCCAGATACATATCCACCGCTTCGTCGGTCGGGCTGACCCGGAACGAGAACGTCGCCCCGCCCAGGCCCTGCGCCGAGCGCGCCCGTTTCTTGTCGGCCAGATCCGGCGCCAGCCATTGCTCGACGAACTTGCCCTCGCGCGACAGATCCAGCACCGGCTTCAGCGCGGGCGGCGGGCAGTCGGGTTCGGTGTCGCAATTGGTCAGCAACAAGCTGCGCACCCGTCCGGGATGCTGCACGACGAACAATTGGGCGACGCCGCCGCCGCTGTCGTTGGCGACGATATCCACCGCATCCACGCCGCGCTCGTCCAGGAATGCGATCAACATGTCCACCTGCGCTTGCGGATCGCGGCTTTGGCCTGCCGCGACTTTGGTGTAGCCCAGGCCCATGAAATCCGGCGCCAGGCAACGGCGACGATCGCCGGCGAGGCGGTCGAACGCGCCGCGCCATTGGAAGCCGTTCAACGGAAATCCGTGCAGGAACAGCGCGGCCGGTCCGCTGCCGCGGTCGACGTAGGCGATCTCGCCGAAGCGGGTCTTCGCGAAACGACGCGCGGCGTTCCAAGCCTTGGCATCGGTGATCGTGGCCGGTTGTGCGGATGCGCCGGACGAAGCGGCCCGCGCGATGGCGGGCAGACCGGTGGCGACCATCGCCAGGGCGCCGCCTGCCCATCCCATGAATTGTCTGCGTCGCATGTCTGCGCTCCCTAGGGCGATGCGCCCGTTGGGAGACGATCTTGGGCAGCGGCCCGCATGGACTCAATGACGTGCCAGGTTATGGCGCCATGACCTGGCAGGTCATGGCTTCGCTACGGCGGTGGCTTATGCTCGCCGCATGCCTACGATCGAACACCGCGTCGCCGGGATCGCGCCGATCGGCGCGCTGCTGCGCGAATGGCGCGCCTCGCGCCGATTGAGCCAGCTGAGCCTGGCGTTGGACGCCGGCGTTTCGGCCCGCCATCTCAGTTACGTGGAGACGGGCAAAGCCCAACCCAGCCGCGAACTGGTGGACAAGCTCGCCGATACGCTGGCGATGCCGCTGCGCGAACGCAATGCGTTGCTGGTCGCAGCCGGTTACGCGCCCAAATACCCTGAAACCGCGCTCGCCACACCGATGATGGCGCAGATCAGGCGCGCGATCGATTCGATGCTCGCGCAGCAGGAACCTTATCCCGCCTTCCTGCTCAACCGGCATTGGGACGTGCTGGCCGCCAATGCGGCCGCGGCGCGCGTGAGCGCATTCGTGCTCGACGGGCGCGCAAGCCCGCATACCAACATGTTGCACAACATCTTCGATCCGGCGGACCTGCGGTCGAAGATCGTCAACTGGGAAGAGATCGCAGGCGACCTGATCCGCCATCTGCACAGCGAAGTGGCGGCGACGCCGACCGATGCCGGGCTTCGCGATCTGCTCGAACAGACGCTGGCCTATCCCGACGTGCCGCAACACTGGCGCAACCGCGACGTAGCCGCCGCGCCGACGCCGCTGCTGACGACGCACTTCCGCCACAATGGCCGCGACCTGCGCTTCTTCTCCACCATCACCACCTTCGGCACGCCGCGCGATGTGACCCTGGAAGAACTGCGGATCGAATGCGCGTTTCCGGAGGACGAGGCGACTGCCGCGTTCTGTCGCGAACTGGCGTGCGTGGATACCGCCGGGTAGGGCGTTCCGCTCCGATCCCAGGCTGCCGAGCCCTGCCGAACGCGGAAAATTGACGCGTTAAGGCACTAACTGCCGTTTCTGAGCTAAGTCATTGAGCCTGTTCAGGTTAAGGTAATCGGTTTCACGTGGCCATAACATTAAAGTTTGACGGCCGTCATGAAAAAAACGGGCCTAAATCGCTATTTGGCATGGTTTCTGCTCTATCCCCCCGCGAGGCAGGAGAAATCACTTCTCGGCCCATTACCTAATAAATGACTGGGGAGTCTTTCCGCTATGCGCACCATGACCAAGACCTTGCTGGCCGCTGCAATGCTGGCTGCCGTCCCGATGATGGCCAATGCCGAGTCGACCTTCACGACCGGCACCGGCACGCCGCTCACCGCCAGCGCCCGCCTGGACTTCCAGGTGACGGTGCCGAAGATCCTGTACCTGCGCGTGGGCGCCGGTAACGACTTCGCGAACCTGGGCACCATCAACCAGATCGCCTTCGTCGTGCCCGCCGCCAACATCGGCGACGGCGGCGCGATCGCGGCCACGCCGGCCTCGGGCGACTTGAACAACGGCACCGTGACCGCTCGCGTCATCGGCAACAACGGCAACATCACTTTCAGTTCCACCACGCTGGGCGCGTTGAACAATGGCGCCGGCGACACCATCAGCTACAGCCAGATCAGCGCCGCGGTCGCCGCGCTGACTCCGGGCACGCCGCTGCCGCACCCGGCCCTGGCCGATGGCGCCACCACGACCGTCGCGCTGACCCCGGCCAGCGGCAAGGTGATCAACCGCGACGCGCGCTGGACCTTCGCGTACGAGAACGACAACGTCGTGGCGCCCGGCGTCTACGGCGGCACCAACGCCAACAACAGCCGCGTGACCTACACCGCTTCGATGCCGTAATCGAAGGCTGCTGTACCCGCAAGGCCGGGGGAATCGGCCTTGCGGTTTTTTCGATGGAACCGGGGAGAGTCCCATGTCTTTGTCTGCGCGCGGCCTGCGAGGGCTGCTGCTGTTGTTCGCGCTGTGCGCCAGCGATGCGGCCCATGCTTTCGTGGTCAGCATCGATCCGGGCCCGCGGATGGTGTACCTGCGCGTGGGCAATGGCGCGTTCAGCAGCAACAATTACAGCAACGGCGGCACGCCGCAGAACGGCGGCGCCATCAATCTCGTCTCCGTCGCCGTGCCCGCCGCCGTGTTGGGCAACGGTACGGATCTGGCGATGACGACCAACGCGACCACCGGCATCAGCAACTACGACGGCTACGCCTTCTGCAACGTGCCCGCGGAAATCTATATCGGCGGTTTCTACCGGCGCCCGAGCGGCTCGGGCACCGCCACGTTGACAGCGGCGGTGCCGGCCGGCCTGACCAATGGGACCGGCGACACCATTCCGTTCTCGCAGATCAACTGGACCAGCAGCGGCAACGGCGACGGCAACGCCGCGCAGCCGGTGCCTGCCGGCAGCTTCAGCACCGGTACGCAAACGCTCGCCAGTTTCCCATCCAACACTTGGCGCGAAAGCTGCCACAGCTTCCGTTACAGCAACGATGCGGTCGTGGCCGCCGGCACCTACACGGGACGTGTCGTGTACACGTTGAGCGCGCCATGAGCCTGCGCGCGCTCTCGCTCGCGTTGGGCCTGCTGCTGGCGGCATCGCCGGCCATGGCCAAGACCACGCATCGCGTCGACGACAGCGCCAGCCAGGTGCTGGGCAGCACGTTGAAGATGAAGTGGGACACGGCCGCTCCGCAGCGCGGCCAACGGCCGACGGTCTCCGGTGCGATCACCGTATTGGTGCGCTTGAACCTGGCGCCGTGGCAGGGCCGCACGGGCCGCGTCTACATGACGCTGCCCGCGCAGGCGACCGGCCCGGTGACCGCCACCTGGACGACGCGCGGCCGCCTGCTGCCCGGCACGTTGCGCGCCGGCGAACGCACGCTGGTGTACGCCGGCACGATGCCCGGCGGACTGCTCGAAGACACGATGCGGCTGGTCATCCAGGCCGACGGCCAGCGGCTGGAGCGCACCGAGCAACTCAATTTCACGTTCGAGATCGACCTGGAGGGTCCGTGATGTCGCGCATCTTGATGCAGGCCGCGTTTTTGGCGTTCGGCTCGCTGGCTTCGGCCGCCGCCGCCGCGCAAGGTTTTTCCGCGCTGGTGTCGCCGCCGCGTTTCGAAGACGCCGTGAAGCCCGGCACGACGTACCGCAACGTGGTGGAAATTTCGAACGTCTCCAACTCGAGCGCGCATTACACCCTGCGCACCGCGGACTGGACGCTGGACGGCAACGCCGCCGCGGTATTCGCCGATGCGCTGGCGCCGAACAGCTGCAGGCCTTGGGTGGGCCTGGAGGCGGCCGAGATCAACGTCGCCGCCAACGGCAAACGCCGCTATCGCTTCGAAGTGGCGGTGCCCGCCGATGCGCCCACCGGCGAGTGCCGTTTCGCGATCCTGCTGGAAGGCGATCCGGAGCGGGTCGCCGGCAGCGCCGTGCCGGACGTCTCCGGCCGCATCGGCATCATCGTCTATCTCACCATCGGCAACGCCGCCGCGCAGCTGTCCCTCGTCGGCGGCAAGGCCGAGACCGTCGATGGCCGCGTCGTGCCTGTGCTGCAGATCCGCAATAGCGGCAACGCGCACGGCCGTCTCGCCGGCTTGATCGACGGCGTCGACGCGCAAGGCCGCAAGTTCGTGTTCGCGCCCTCCAGCATCCCGCTTCTGCCCGGGGAAACGCGTGCGATTTCGCTCGTGCCCGAAGGCGACGACCCCGACACGCCGGCGCCGCCGATCGCGTTTCCGGTGCAGCTGAAAGGCAGGTTGGAGTGGGGCGCGCAGCGCCTGGCCATCGATACCGCCGTCGCCAAATGAAATTCCGGCACAACATCCGTCGGCGAACGCTGGCCATGGCGCTCGCCGCCATCGTCGCGAGCGCCGCGCACGCGCAGGACGCGCCCTACCGCGACCGCATCATCGCGGCCGAATCGCTGGCGCCGTTGCCGCCGGACGACGAAGAGCCCGTCGACGCCGGCGGCTTGCCGCGCGCCTATCACCTCGAAGCCGTGGCGGCGCGCACCGAGCGCGGCGATGAAACTTTCAACGAAGAAGGCATCGCCGCGGGCGGCTTCTGGGAAACGCCGACCTGGGGCAGCTTTTCGTTGGATGCCACCTTGTTCCACAGCGACCGCGAGCGCTTCGAGCGCGACGGCGGCTGGGGCGGCGCGGCGACGCTTTGGCAGCGCAATCTGTACGTCGACGGCGGCTGGCGCGTCGACAACGGCCTGGGCGTGATCAACACGCCTTCGCTGGGATTGCAGCGCGAGCAATACCGCTTCTTCCTACCGACCGTGGCTTTCGCCGGCGTCAGCAGCCAGGCGACCAAGAATGCAGGCGGCGTTACTCTCTTCGGCGCGGTAGGCCGCGCAGGCATGTACAACGGCTCGCGCGTAGTCGGTTTCGATCTGGCCGACGGCTACGTCGCTTCGGCCGGCGCGCAATGGCAATGGGCGCCGGGCTGGACCGGTGCGGCGTCTTATCTCGGCACGCATGGCCGCATCGAGCCGGACGATCTGGGCGAAGCCACTTTCGTCGACGACGAAACGCACGCCGTGCACGTGGCCACCGGTTGGGAAGGCGAGCGCGATACGGTGCAGTTCAACGCATTGGCGAGCGATGCCGAGGAAGGCCAAGCGCAGGGCGCATGGATCGACGCCAGCGCCAGGCGCGGGCGCTACCGCCACAACTACGGCGTGTTCTCGCTGGATCCCGGTTTGGCGTGGGGCGCGCTGCCGATCAACAACGATATCCGCGGCGGCTATTACCGCATCGCGTACCAGTTCGCGCGCTGGAGCTGGAACCTGGGCCTGGACGACATCCGTTCGATCAGCGGCGAAGGCTTCGACGGCCAGTACGGCACCGGCTTCGCGCGCTATCAGGCCAGCAGCACGTTCGGTTACGGCGGCAGCTTGAGCGTGCGCCACACGCCGGAGAACACCTACGCCGCGCAGTTGTTCGCCGACAAGAGCACGCATTGGGGCCAGACGCGCCTGCAGTTCGATGTCGCGGAAGGCGGCGACGGCGGCGGCGACAGCTGGCTGGCCAGCGTCGACCAGGCGTTTCCGATGCGAGGCGGCGCGCGTTTGTCTGCGTCGCTGGCCTATGGCGAACTGAGCTACGACGGCGAACCGGCCACCGCGACCACCACGGTCTCGCTATATGGCGGGCGCGATCTCACCGATACCCTGTCGATCGACGGCACCGCGCGCTGGACCCATGGAGATGGTCCCAACGCGACCCGCGGCGTGGATTTCAATATCGGTTTGAACTGGCGCATCCGTCCGCGCTGGTCGCTGGCCGCGGCGTTCTACCAGAGCCAGGGTTCGCAGCGCTCGCCCTTCATCCTGGATCCGCTGGTCACCGATACGCCGTTCATTTCGCTGCCGCGCGACCGTTCGGTGTTCCTCACCTTGCGCTACGACCGTCAGGCCGGACAGCCGCTGGCCGTGATCGGCGGCGCGCCGGGCGCCGCGGTCGGCAGCGTCGCCGGCTCGCTGTTCCTGGACGACAACAACGACGGCGTACGCGCGGCATCGGAACTGCCGGCGGCCAACGTCACCATCGTGCTCGACGGCCGCTATTCGTTGCGCACCGACAGCAACGGCCAATTCGAATTCCCGCGCGTGGCCGTCGGCGCGCATCGCGTGACCGTGCTGCCGGACAATCTGCCGCTGCCGTGGTTCGTCGAAGACGCCGCCGCGCAGCGGACGATCGAAGTGCACGTGCGGCAGACCACCCGACTCGATATTCCCGCAGGACGCCAGCGATGACATCCCTGGATTCCACGCTGTCGCATTCTCTGGTCGACAGTCCCATGCTGGCCTCCGTCGCGGGCGCCCATCCGACCGAAGCCGCCGAGAGCGGTGCATTCCGCCACGTGCGGATCGCTTTTCAACCGATCGTCGATCTCAAGCGCCAATCGGTGTACGCCTACGAGGCGTTGGTACGCGGCCCGCAAGGGCAGGGTGCGTTGGAAATGCTCGCCGCCGTGCCGCACGCGCGGCGCCCGGTGTTCGACCATCGCACCATGCTGCTGGCGCTGTTCGCTGCCGCGCGGCTCGATCTGCGCACGCGGCTGGCGCTGAATCTCGCGCCGAGCGCATTCGTGCACCCGGGCACCATCATGTCGCTGCGCGCCGCGGCCGAGAGCGTGGGCCTGGCGCCCAGGCACGTGATCCTCGAACTGTCCGAATCCGAACCGTTGAATCAGCAACGCATCGCCGAATCGCTGCAGGCGTACCAGGCGATGGGTTTCATCGTGGCGATCGACGACTTCGGCGCCGGCCATGCCGGGCTCGGCTTGCTGGCCAGCTATCAGCCGCAATTGCTCAAGATCGACATGCATCTGGTGCGCGGCGTCGGCGGCGACAGCGTGCGCCAGGCCATCATCGAGAGCGTGATCGGCATCGCCGGCAAACTCGGCTGCGCGCTGGTGGCCGAAGGCGTGGAGTCTGAGGCCGACGCCCGCCGGCTGCTCGCGTTGGGCATTCACCTGCAGCAAGGCTACCTGTACGCGCGGCCCGGACTGGAGGCCTTGCCGGAGCCGGATTTTTCCTGGCTGGCTTTCTGAGTAGACAGCTGCTGGACCATGGGCGCCCACCTTACCGCCGCTAGGGCGCCTGCCTTCCGCCCAGACGTCGTTCGTGTCTCGCTAAAATTATCTATTTTTCAATAAGTTAAGATAATTCTATGGCGGGCCTTGATTTCCTGGCCTGGCGTACCGAATTAAGTATCCGGAGACTGCAAGGGGGTGGTTTTCCCATTCCGGCGTTCCATCAGCGAAACGCTGGGGAACTCTGGGCGCCCTTAGCAGTCATATCTGGCGACTGCTAAAATCGGAGCCCATGAAGACCCCCATGTCCCAAGCCCTAGTCGCCAACAACCTGCCGATTCCCAGTGCGCTCGGCTCGCTGGATGCCTATATCGGTGCGGTCCATCAAATCCCCGTCCTGACGGTCGAGGAAGAACAAGCCCTGGCCCAACGTTTCCGCGAAGGCGACGATCTCGACGCCGCGCGCGAGCTGGTCATGTCGCACCTGCGGTTCGTGGTGCACGTGGCGCGCGGCTATAACGGTTACGGCCTGCCGCTCGGCGACCTGATCCAGGAAGGCAATATCGGTCTGATGAAGGCCGTGAAGCGCTTCGATCCGGACGTCGGCGTGCGCCTGGTGTCGTTCGCCGTGCATTGGATCCGTGCCGAGATGCACGAGTTCATCCTCAAGAACTGGCGCATCGTCAAAGTCGCCACCACCAAGGCGCAGCGCAAGCTGTTCTTCAACCTGCGCAAGAGCAAGAAGCGCCTGGGTTGGTTGAACGCCGAGGAAGTGCGCGCGGTCGCCAAGGATCTCAACGTCTCCGAGCGCGAAGTGCTGGAGATGGAGTCGCGCCTGTCCGGACGCGACGTCGGCTTCGACCTGACTTCGGACGAAGACGACGACCACGCCCCGCCGGCGCCGGCCGCCTACCTGATGGCCAACGAGGAAGATCCCTCGCAGGCCTACGAGCGCAACGACAGCGAAGACCACCAGCTGGAACTGTTGCGCGAAGGCATGAGCCAGCTCGATGCGCGTTCGCGCGACATCATCAAGCGCCGCTGGCTGGACGCCGACAGCAAGATCACGCTGCAGGAACTGGCCGACGAGTACGGCGTTTCGGCCGAGCGCATCCGCCAGGTCGAGGCCAATGCGCTGAAGAAGATGAAGGCATTGTTCGTCGCCTGATTGCGCCTGGCACGATAGATCGCGAACGGCCCGGGAAACCGGGCCGTTTTGCGTTGCGCACGATGCGGATATCGGCTCCGGCGGGCGGCCGTTAGCCTGCGCGCATTCCCACGAACGGAGTGCGCCATGAACTATGTCGTCAGAGGATTGCCGCTGGAGGATTTCCGGCCGCTGTTCGGTTTGAGCGAGGAAGCGCTGAGCGCGCGCGGTGCGAAGCGTTACGTCGCCGACGCCAAGCCCGGGTTTCCGTGCCGAGTCACTTTGCAGGACGCGGAGCCCGGCGAAACGCTATTGCTGCTCAATTGGCGGCACCAGGATTCGGATACGCCTTATCGCAGCGACGGGCCGATCTTCGTAAACGAATCGGCGCGGGCGACGTTCGAAGCGCGCAACGAAATTCCGGAACAGCAGCGCAGCCGCTTGCTGTCGGTGCGTGCTTACGACGATGCCGGATGGATGCATGCGGCCGATGTGGTCGATGGCGCAGCGCTGGAAGCGAAGATCGAAAAGTTCTTCGCGGATCCCAAGATCGGCTACCTGCTCGTGCACAACGCGCGCCGCGGTTGTTACGCGTGCCGGATCGATCGCGCTTGAGCCGAGCGGGGCACTCTGTGGGAGCGGCTTCAGCCGCGAGCTCTTATTGTCCCTCATCGCTGCAAAAAGCTCGCGGCTGGAGCCGCTCCCACAAAAAAACGCGCGTCAGTCGTCGCGGCCGACGATGATCCGCGCGTTGCGCTGATGCGTCCAATACGCCACTGCCCAATCGAGCAACACGACCATGCGGTTGCGGAAGCCGATCAGGAAGAAGATGTGCGCCACCAGCCAAAACGACCAAGCCGGAAAACCCGAGAAACGCAGCTTGCCCAGATCGACGATCGCCGCACGGCGGCCGATCGTCGCGAGATTGCCCCAGTCGCGGTAACGGAACGGTTTGGTCGCGCGCCCCGCGATGCGCGCAAGGATCGTCGCAGCGATATGGTTGCCCATCTGTTTGGCGGCCGGCGCCACGCCGGGTACGGATTTTCCGTTGACTTGCAGCAGCGTCGCCAGATCTCCGCCGACGAAGATCTGCGGCTGCCCGGACACGCTCAAATCGGGTTCGACCGGCACGCGGCCGGCACGATCCAACGGCACGCCGAGCGAACGCGCGAGCGGCGACGCGGCCACGCCCGCCGCCCAGAGCACCGTGCGCGTAGCGATGCGCTCGTCGCCGAGCATCACGCTATCCGCATCGATATGCGTCACTGCCGAACCGGTGCGCACCTCCACGCCCAGTCTTTCCAATTGCCGTTGCGCTTTGAGCGACAGCGATTCGGGAAAAGTCGACAGCACGCGTGGCCCGGCTTCCAGCAACAGCACGCGCGCCTGGCGCGGATCGATGCGGCGGAATTCGCGCTTCAAAGTTTGCCGCGCGATCTCCGCGAGCGTGCCGGCGAGCTCCACGCCGGTCGGGCCGCCGCCGACGATCGCGAAGGTCAGCTGCGCCTTGCGTTCGGCATCGTCGTCGCTGGCTTCGGCGCGTTCGAAAGCGGACAGGATGCGGCGCCGGATCAGCAACGCATCGTCCAGCGTCTTCAGGCCCGGCGCGTGCGGGGCCCAGTCGTCATGCCCGAAGTAGGCATGCGTGGCGCCGCTGGCCAGCAGCAGGAAGTCGTAACGGAGCGTATCGCCGTCGGCCAATCGCACTTGCCGGTCGGCGCTATCGACGGCGACCGCCTCGCCCATCAGCACGGTGACGTTCTTCTGCTTGCGCAGGATATGGCGCAGCGGCGCGGCGATATCGGGCGAGGACAAGCCCGCGGTCGCGACCTGATACAGCAACGGCTGGAACAGATGATGGTTGCCGCGGTCGAGCAGGGTGATGCGGACCGGCGCGCCGGCCAGAGCGCGCGCCGCCCACAAGCCGGCGAAACCGCCGCCGACGATGAGCAGGTGCGGGTGCGCAGATTCGGGCATGTCAGTAAAGATCCATCGGATCGATATCCAGCGACCAGCGTACCTTGCGCGCCTCGGGCAGCGCGTAAACATCCGGCAAAGCCGCATCGATCGCGGCATGCAGCGCGCGGCGGTTGGGCGACGAGATCAACAATTGCGCGCGGTGCATGCCGGCGCGTTTGGGCATCGGCGCGGTAATCGGCCCCTGCAGCTGTATTCCACCCTTTGAAAAAGGGGGAGGGGGGATTTGCTTTTGATTTTGCTGTTGTTGCTTCATGTCGGGATCAAGAGCAAATCCCCCTTGCCCCCCTTTTTCAAAGGGGGGGAAAGCGTTCTTCGCCGCATGCAGGAACGCCATCGGCACGTCGGCGTGTTTCGCTTCGGCGCGCAGCAGCGCTAGATGGGCGAATGGCGGGAAACCCGCAGCTTCGCGCTGCGCCAGTTCGGCCTCGGCGAATGCGTGATAACCGCCGTTGATCAGGGTCTGCAACAAGGGATGTTCGGGATGGTGCGTCTGCAGCCACACCTCGCCCGGTTTTTCGGCGCGCCCCGCGCGGCCGGACACCTGGATCAGTAACTGCGCCAGTTTTTCGGCGGCCCGGAAATCGGCCGAGAACAGGCCTTCGTCGATGCCGACTACGGCGACCAGCGTCAAATTGCGCAGGTCGTGGCCCTTGGCGAGCATTTGCGTGCCGACGATCACGCCAGGTTCCGCGCCGAGCTTGTCGAAAAGTTTTTCCAGCGCATCCTTGCGCCGCGTGCTGCCGCGATCGATGCGCAGCACCGGTACGTCGCCGTACCGTTCCGCGAGCGCGGCTTCGATGCGTTCGGTGCCCACGCCCTGGGGTTGCAGCGCCAGGCTGGCGCAATCCGGGCAGGCCGGCGGCGTTGTCTGGCGCGCGCCGCAGTGGTGGCATTGCAGCCTGCGTCCGCCGGCGTGCACGGTCATCGGTGCGTCGCACCGTTTGCAGTGCGCGCTCCAACCGCAATCGTGGCAAAGCAGCACCGGCGCGTAGCCGCGCCGGTTCTTGAACACCAGCACTTGGCCGCCGGCGTCGAGCGCGGCGCGGATCGCGCCGTGCAATTCCGGCGACAGGCCCGCGTCCAGCGGCCGCTTGCGTATATCCAGCACCCGCACCGCCGGCGGCTTCGCCTCGCCGGCGCGCTTATGCAGGCGCAGATGCGCGTAACGGCCCTGCTGCGCGTTGTGCAGCGATTCCAGCGACGGCGTGGCGCTGCCCAACAGCACCGGCACGTCGAGCGCCTTGCCGCGCACCAGCGCTAAATCGCGGGCGTGGTAGCGGATGCCGTCCTGCTGCTTGTAGCTGGCATCGTGTTCCTCGTCGACCACGATCAGGCCGGCATCGGGCAACGGCGTGAACACCGCCGAACGCGTGCCGACGATCACCCTCGCTTCGCCGCGCCACGCCGCGGCCCAGGTGCGTGCGCGCTCGCCGTCGTTCAGGCCCGAATGCAGCGCGTGCACCGGCACGCCCAGGCGCGCGCGGAAGCGCGCCAGCATCTGCGGCGTCAGGCCGATCTCGGGCACCAGCACCAGCGCCTGCTTGCCGCGCGCCAGGCATTGCGCGATGGCGTGCAGATAGACCTCGGTCTTGCCGCTGCCGGTGACGCCGTCGAGCAGAAACGGTGCGAAAGCCGGAGCGGCGTCGATCCGCGCCATCGCCGCGGCTTGTTCCTCGTTCGGCGCGGGTCCGGGTTGCGGCTGCGGCGCCAGTTGCGACGCCGGCACGGCGACGCGTTCGGCCAGGCCGCGTTGGGCGAGGGTGCGCGCCGCGCTGCGCCAGCCTTCGATCTCGGCGTCGAGCGCGTCTTCGTCGCGCTGTCGCGTACGCAGCCACTCGGCCAGCCGGCGCGGGCGGCTGCCGTTGCGTAAGCGCTCGACCTCCGCTTCGCCTTCTCGCGTCAGCCGCCACGCCCAGAGATGGGTGTCCGGCAGCGCCTCGCCGCGGCGCAGCGCGGCCGGCAACGCGGTAGCCAGCACTTCGCCGAGCGGGGCATGGGTGTAAGCGGCCAGCCAGCGCAGCGATGCGAGCAGCTCGCCGTGGAACAACGCGACGTCGTCCGGATAGGCGAGGGCGGATTTGAGTTCGGCATCGCCGCTGTCGCGGGCTCCGATGGCGGCTATCAGGCCGATCAGTTCGCGCGAACCGAACGGCACGCGGACGCGCCGGCCGATGTCGTCGGCGGACGGCGCGGCCTCCGACGACGGCTCGAGATAGTCGAACAGCCGCGGCAACGGTAGCGGCAACGCAACTTTGAGCACGGGGTCGGGGTCGGACATCGCACCAGTCTAGCGACCGCCAAGGCCACGCCGTGAGACCCATGCAGTTGCGCGCTAAACCTTGCCGCAAGGCGCAGATAAGCCGCGCAACTTACGGCCGCATAAGGAGATTCGCCTTTATCCACACTAGCTGTGGATAAACCTGTGCAAGTCGGCCCGGCCGCATCGTGCAAACACGTGAAAGTAAGCATTTAACGCAAGCTGGTGAAAAAAGCGCCACTGGGCATAATTCCATTTAAATCAAAGAGATGGCTGTGAAACACAAGCGAAATACGGGTTAAGGCGCCTGTTAAACCCAGTTCGGTGACAGTTTATTGACCGCTGTGAACAACTGGATTTTCGCGAAAGCCTTGTCCTGCCTTGAGGAGCGAGTTTTGTGCGGTCTGTCAAGCATGGTTTGGGAAGGCGCCGTCGGTATCATGCGGCGACGATGAAACCTGCCCGATGACCGCCCGCTCCCTTTCCGATGCCAGCGGCGCGCCGGCCGCGATCAATGCCTTCTTGCGCGGCGTCGAGCGACGCGGCGCCGTCTTCGCGGAGTTGCAAAGCGGCGAGGCCCTGGCCGGGGACGCCGCCCTGGCGGCAGCCATGCGGGCTTTCCACGCCGGTGCCGCGCAGGCGCCGTTCGGCGAGTGGCCGCAACGCTTCTGGAGCCTGTTGCTGGCCACGCCGATGCTGCGCCGGGCTTCCGCGTTGCCGCCGCGGGCGGACGCGCTGGCGCCGCTGGGCCAGGTCGGGCACGGGCCGCGGGCGGCGTTGCTGCTGCGGCTCGCCGCCGGTCTGGGCGAAGCCGAGGCCGCCGCGGCATTGGGCATATCGCCGGGGACTTATCGCCTGGCCTTGCAACGCGCACTGCCGCACCACGCCGACGGCACGCCGCACGCCGAAGCCTGGCGCGCGCTGGCCGCCGCGGTGCAGGACACGATCAAGAGTTTGCCTCCGCAACGTCTGGCGCATCTGGCGAAACTGCGCGAGGCGGCATTGGCGCCGGCGCCGGCCAAACGTGCGATCGCGCCGACAGCGGTGCGCGCGACAGACCCCACGCATCGGCGTTGGCTTCCGACGATGCTCTGGGTGGGCGTGGCCGCGTGCGTCGCGGCGCTGGCGATCAGCTTCCTGTGGCCGCAGCCGCGTCGCGAGACTACCGATCTCACGCCGGACATCCGCACCGTATCGCTGCCGCAGGCCGAAGCGCCGGCCGCGCGCTTCGATGCGGACATGGCGCTGCTGAGCGATCGCGATTTCGACCTGCTGTTGGATCCGCGGGACGAAGCGGTCTATCGCGACCTGGATTTCTACGCCTGGTACGCGGTGCGGGAAGCAGCGCAGGAGACGCGGAACGCAGCGCCCGATACGCTGGCGCCGGCGACGCCGCACGACGTCAGCGAAGAACCGGAGACGAGCGATGCGACGCTTTAGTCCTGCGACGCTGGGCGCTGCGGTGGCGCTGGTGGCGATCGCCTCGACCGCGGCGATAGCGCTGTCGCCCTCGTGGCACGCCTGGATGGAAAGGTTGCCGGCCGCGCAACGCGTCGAGCTGCAACAGCGCCAGGCACGATGGCAGGCGCTGACGCCGGTCGAACGCGCCGTTTACGGACAACGCCAACTGCGCTGGCAGTCGCTGCCGCTAGAAGAGCGCCGCGTGCAGCGCGAGCATTGGCAGTCCTGGCGTGCGCTGCCCGAACCCGAACGCGTGCAGTTGCGGCGCACCGCGGCGCAATTCGCCGCCCTGCCCGCGGCCGAGCGGGAGCGGTTGCGTGCGGAATTCGATGCCTTGGATGGCCGCGTACGCCACGGCTGGCTGCTCGGCCCCGCGCTGGGGGCCGAGTATCCGCGGCTGCAGCCGCTGCTGGCCTTCGTCGTCGACGACGAGCGCGCGCAGTTGCTCGATGCGCTGCGTACGATGACGCCAGCCGAACGCAACGACCTGGCGACGCTCGCCCAGCGCACGCCGCCGGAAGCGCGCGATGCGCTGCGCCGCGAACTGTTGTCGACATCGTCCGCGCAACGCAGCGAATGGCTGCGCCAACGTTTGGACCAATAGCGCCGACGGTCCCTAGGAACCGGGATCGAAAATAGTGGTGTGCCGCATCACCCGGCGCGTAGTGCGGAAACGGTCGCCGAAAACCTCCAGGCTGTTCGCGCGGAAGCGCAGCGCGTGCTCGCGCAGGTAGTGGTCGAGCGCGGCGGTATCGCGCAGGAAGAACTGCACGGACATGGCCTGCATGCCCGCCGGCGGCGCGGGCGCGAGCACGTTGTGGACATAAGCGCCGAAGAATCCCGGCAGGGACACCATCTCGCGCACGTGCGTGTCCATCCAGGCGCGGTAGTCGTCCGCAAGCGCTGCATCGACCTCCACGTTCACTTCGTAGACGATATGGCCCGGAGGAGCCCGTTCTGTCATTTAAGCGTCACATGTTGACCAGACTGAATAGCATGGTGAACACGGCGCCGGTTGTCAGCAGCAGGAAGTAACAGAAGCCCAGAACACAGTATTTGACCAGCGTCATCGGCCAGCCCTGCCCATAGACCCGTTTTTGCATGATCAGCAGGTAAACCGGCATCCACAGCCACAGCAACGCCTCGATCCAACCGAACAGGCTGTGCAGGGGCCCGGAATCGGGGGCGAGCCAGTTCTGCAGGGCCATGGTCACGAACATCAGCAGCAGCGCCAGGCACAGGAAGGCGTGGCTGTGCAGCGCCACGATCAGGTGTTCCATGTACAAGCGCCGCTTGAAGACGTACAGGATCTTCAGCATCACCGCGAACACCGGCAGCAGGATGAACAGCGTCGACGGCACCGCGCTCAACATGGCGTCCTTCAACGCGTTCGGATCTTCCTTCAGGCGTTTGAAGTTGCCCTTGACGCGGCCCGCCTGCGAATTGAGCCAGTTGTTGGCGAACCGCGGCAGCCATGCCACCGCGATCGGATTGGTTTTGGCGTCCCAGGGTTTGTCGTTGAACGCGATGTCGAATTCTTCGTCGTCGTCGTTCTTCGTGGCGGCCGTCGGCGGCGTCGGCGTCGTCGGTGCCGTGGGCGTCGTCTGCGCGGTGGCGGATGTCGGCGTTGTCGCAGGCGTTGTTGCCGCCGCGGCTTCCGCTTCCGCCGCCGCGCCCGTGGGCGCAGCCGATTCGGCCTGCGCTTCGCGCAAGGCTTCGATGCGCTTCTGCGCCTTCTTCTTGATCGCCCTTTCGCCGATGTCTATGCCGACGTCGGCGCCCGGCGCGCCGGCGGCGCTTTCGCGCGCTTTCGCCATTTCGGCCAGCGTCTGGTCGCGGATCTTCTCGACCTCCTGGACCGTGGCCGCCTTGTCGAAACTGTCGCCGCTATCGTCGAAATTGACCGTCCCGTCGCCGAAGCTGACGGTGAATTGCGCGACAAAGAAGGTCACGATGCTGATGAACACGAACAGCCGCACCGGGCTGACGTAACGCACGCGGCGCCCGGCGAAATATTCGGTGGTGAGGAAGCCGGGCTTGCCCAGCAGCGGCCACAACGTGCGCGGCAGGCGCGTGTCCAGGTTGAGCACGCTGTCGGCGAAGTCGCCGATGATGCTGGAGAAATGCCGCACCAGCCCTTTCACCGGCTGGCCGCAGGCGTAGCAGTAGTCGCCCAGCAATGCTCGGCCGCAGTTCTCGCAGTTGCGCGCAGGCGCGGCGCCGGCGGCGACAGGCGCCTGCGGCGGTACGGATTCTTCGTTTTCGGTCATCTGCGCTCTCCCCGGAGCCGCTAAGATAGGGTCAGCCGCGACCCGGCGCCAGCGCATGCCTCCCATTCGCGCGGCCGCAGTCGCTTCCGGTGGTTTCCGCCATGTCGCAATCGACGCCTTCGCAGGCGCGCTTCGTCCGCGAAGTGCGCACGTCCGCCACGCTCGCCGCGCCGCTGGTGGCGGGACATTTGTCGTCCGGCCTGATCGGCTTCGTCGACAGCGTGATCGCGGGCCATCACGGCACCGACACGCTGGCGGCGGTGGCGGTCGGCACCGCTTTGTTCTGGTTGCCGATGATGATCCCGATGGGCACGTTGATGTCGCTGCCGCCATCGGTATCGCAACTCGACGGCAGCGGGCGCCGCGATTTGGTCGGTCCTTTGTTCCGGCAGGCGATGTGGCTGGCCGCAGGTTTGGGTCTGGTGCTGTTCGCATTCCTCACGTTCGTGGTCTACGCGTTGGAGCCGATGGGCATCGCGCCGGAGATCCGTCCGGGCGCGACCGATTTCCTGCACGGCATCCGCTGGGGCATTCCGGCCTTCACGTTGTACTTATGCATGCGCTATTTGAGCGACGGCATGCATTGGACGTTGCCGACGATGTTGCTCGGTTTCGGCGGTTTGCTGGTGCTGATACCGCTCGGCTATGCGCTCACTTACGGTTTCGGCGGCTTGCCGGAACTCGGCGCGGGCGGGCTGGGCATCGCTTCGGCGATCATGATGTGGGCGCAGGCGATCGCGTTCGCGGTGTATCTGCGGCGCGCGAAGCGTTTCGCGGACCTGGGTCTGTTCGCGCGTTTCGACGGGCCGCAATGGCCGCCGATCCGCAACCTGCTCGCCAACGGCCTGCCGATCGGCATCACCGTGGCGATGGAGGGCGGACTTTTCATCACCACCGCGTTGTTGATCGGCCGGCTCGGGGACGTGCCCGTGGCGGCGCACCAGATCGCGATCAACGTCGCCAGCATGTGTTTCATGATTCCGCTGGGCCTGGCCGAGGCGACCACGGTGCGCGTAGGCCACGCGATCGGCCGCGGCGACCGCGAAGGGCTGCGTCGCGCCGCCTTCGCCGGCTACACGATCGTGCTGGCCACGCAAATGCTTTCGGCGGTGGTGCTGCTCGTCGGCAACGACGCGATCGTGTCGCTGTATACCGGCGATGCGACGGTGGCGGCGTTGGCCGCGACGTTGCTGCTGTACGCGGCCGCGTTCCAGTTCCCGGACGGCATCCAGGTGCTCTCTGCCGGCGCGCTGCGCGGGCTCAAGGACACGCGGGTGCCGATGTTCCTGGCCGCCTTCGCCTACTGGGGCCTGGGCATGCCTTTGGGGGCCGGGCTCGGCCTGGGCCTGGGCTGGGGCCCGAAAGGCATGTGGATCGGCTTGATCGTGGGCCTGTCGGCGGCGGCGGTGCTGCTGAGCACCCGGTTCTTGCGATCCTCGCGGACCGCCCCCATCGTGCGAGAAGGCGCAGTGACCAAAGGCGCATGAAACCCCTTGCGGGCGCGGCTAAGCTGCAGGCCTATTTTCGGAGTAATCGGTAAATGAACGAAGTCCGCCGCCGCGGCCCGATCGCTGGCGTTTTCGTCGGTATCTGGAATGCGATGAATTTCACGCGCCGGTTGGTGTTCAACCTGGTGTTCTTCTTCCTGTTGCTGCTGTTCCTGGTCGCGCTGGGCGCGGGCGACCGGGTCAAGCCGATGGTCGGCCGCACCACGCTGGTGATCGCGCCGGAAGGCCGTCTGGTGGAGCAATACAGCACCGACGCCTTCACCCGCACGCTGGCCAAAGCGATGGGCGACGACGACGCCAAGGAAGTGCAACTGCGCGACCTGCTGCGCGCGATCGAAGCGGCCAAAGACGACAAGCGCGTCGAGCGAGTGCTGCTGCGCGTGGATGAACTGCAGCCCAGCGGCTATGCGCAACTGCGCGAAGTCGCCGCGGCGCTGGCGCGGTTGCGCGCATCGGGCAAGCAAGTGATCGCATTCGGCAACCAGTACGGCCAGGGCCAATACCTGCTCGCCGCGCAGGCCAGCGAGGTCTATCTCGACCCGATGGGCGGCATGCTGATCGAAGGCCTTGCCGGCTATCGCCAGTACTACCGCCAGGGCCTGCAGGACAAGCTCGGCGTAGACGTGCACCTGTTCAAGGTGGGCGAATACAAATCCGCCGCCGAGCCCTTCATCCTCGATGCCGCCTCGCCCGAATCCAAACAGGCCGACCTGTTTTGGATGAGCGACGTGTGGCAACGCTATCTCGACGATATCGCCAAGGCGCGCAAGCTCACCGCGCAGCAGCTGGCGGCCGGCGTCGACACCATGCCCGAAGGCATCGCCGCCGCCGGCGGCGATCTGGCGCGCTTCGCGCTACAGCAGAAATTGGTCGACGGCCTCAAGACCGAGGAAGACGTCGACGATCTGCTGGCCGAACGCGGCGTCGCCGACAGCGATGCGCCGGGCGGTTTTCGCCAGATCGATCTGGAAGGTTATTTGAGGCAGGTCGACAGCGGCCTGTCCGCGGTCGACGAGCGGCCGCAGGTAGCCGTCGTCGTAGCCGAAGGCGAGATCACGGGCGGCGAGCAGCCGCCGGGCCGCATCGGCGGCGAATCCACTGCGGCGCTGCTGCGCGCGGCGCGCGACGACGAGAAGGTCAAGGCCGTGGTGCTGCGCGTCTCGTCGCCCGGCGGCGAAGTGTTCGCGTCCGAGCAGATCCGCCGCGAAGTGGTCGGCTTGAAGGACGCCGGCAAGCCGGTGGTGGTGTCGATGGGCAACGTGGCCGCATCCGGCGGGTACTGGATCAGCATGAATGCCGACCGCATCTACGCCGATCCGTCGACGATCACCGGTTCGATCGGCATTTTCGGCATCTTCCCGACGCTGCCGCGCGCGCTCGACAAGATCGGCGTGCATACCGACGGCGTGTCGACCACGCGTTTCGCCGGCGCGTTCGACATCACCCGCAAACTGGATCCGGATGTCGGGCAGGTGATCCAGTCGGTGATCGACAAGGGTTATCGCGATTTCACCGGCAAGGTGGCGCAGGCGCGCAAGAAGAGCGTCGAGCAGGTCGACGAGGTCGCGCGCGGCCGGGTATGGACCGGTGCGCAGGCGAAGGAGCGTGGATTGGTCGACGCGTTCGGCGGCATCGACGATGCGGTCGCCGATGTGGCGAAGCGCGCTAAACTCGGCAAGCCGGCCGAGTACCGCGTGCGTTACTACGAAGACGGCGGCACGCCGTTCCAGCGCTGGTTCGCCGGTTTCGCCGAAAGCCGCATCGGTGCCGTCTGGCTGCGCGATTCCGATATCGCCCGCGGCCTGCTCGCGCGCGCCGTGCCGCGCAGCGCCGACGATCTGCGTTTCATCGAGAACGCGATGAAGCCGGGGCAGGGCCTGCGAGTGAAGGCGCTGGCGTACTGCTTCTGCGGTTTCTGACCGTTCTATCGGACGTCATCCCGGCGAATGTCGGGATCCAGCGCCGTTGCTCTGCTCTTTGTAGAGCGGAGCTTGCTCCGCTGCTTTTGCTTATGGGTTCTCGCGATCTTCCGGCCTTTCAGGTCGGTGTTCCGTCCGCTGAAAACGCGGCCGGGGTATTTTCCTTTTGTACGGCCCAAAAATAAAAGCGACCACTGCGCAGCCGGAAGTTTTTTTTCCATGGCGCGAGTCGCTGCGTCGTTCAACGGCCACATCGGGCCTGGATGACATGCCGCTCCTGCGGCATGCCCTTCGGGCCATCTGCAGCGCAGATGTTCGCTCCGGCATCCTGCCTCCGCAGTCCGGCGTGCGACGGGATGACGGCTTAAGGGCAAGAGCAGCGGAGCAAGCTCCGCTCTACAAAGCCGGAGCGAAGTCGCCGCTTATCCGCCTGCGGCTTCGATCTGCGCCTTTTGCTGATCCGCCGCATCCTGCACGGTTTTTTCCACGGCCTTGGCCTTGTCGATCGGTTCCTCGATCGCATCGCGCAATTCGGTGTGCTGCGCCTGCGGCTCGGGTTGCTGCTCGGTCGGCGGCGGCTTGGGACGGCTGCAGCCGGCGGCCGCGGCGAGCAGGATCGCGAGCAGGCAAACGCGGGCGGATAGCGGCATGGGAGCGTCCTCGGTGGGCCTGGCGCTATGCTACGCCCAACCGGTGCAGGCGAGACGAGCATGAATCCCAACCGCTGGCGTCTTGACGGCCAACTGGCGCTGATCACCGGCGGCAGCGCCGGCATCGGCCGCGCGATCGCGCGCGAACTGCTCGGCCTGGGCGCGCGCGTGCTGATCGTGGCGCGCGACCCGGATGCGCTGGAATCCGCGCGCGACGAATTGGCCGAAGAGTTTCCCGATGGCGACGTCCGCGGCCTGGTCGGCGATGTGGTCGACGAAGAGCAGCGCCGCGAAGTGCTCGACTGGGTCGAGGATCACGGCGAAGGCCTCAACATCCTGGTCAACAACGCCGGCGGCAACCTCAGCAAGCCGAGCACGGACTATACCGAGGACGAGTGGCGCGAGATCTTCGAGGTCAACCTGTTCTCGGCGTTCGAATTGTCGCGCTACGCGCATCCGTTGCTCACCCAGCACGCCTCTTCCAGCATCGTCAACGTCGGCAGCGTATCCGGCCTGACCCATGTGCGTTCCGGCGCGCCCTACGGCATGAGCAAGGCGGCGATGCACCAGATGACCAAGAATCTGGCCGTGGAGTGGGCCGAGGACGGCGTACGCGTCAATGCGGTCGCGCCGTGGTACATCCGCACCCGCCGCACCTCGGACAAGCTCGCCGATCCGGATTACCTGGACGAAGTGCTGATGCGCACGCCGATCGGCCGCATCGGCGAACCCGAGGAAGTCGCCGCCGCGGTCGCCTTCCTGTGCCTGCCCGCGGCCAGCTACATCACCGGCGAATGCATCGCGGTGGACGGCGGCTTCCTGCGTTACGGATTTTGATCCGGCCCGCCCTGAACCGGCGCGTCGTTATCTTTCCAAAGCCCGGCGCAGGCGCGACAACATCGCCGGGATATCGTCCGCATCGATCACGCCATAGCCGAACGACAGTCCCGGCTGTTCGAGCGGCGCCAGCGAATATTCGGCGATCGACTGCACGCCCGGCGCATACCGTTTCGCCTTGGCGATGATGTCGGCGGCGCGTTGCGGATCGCGGATGCGCGCGGCCAGATGCAGGCCGGCTTCCGATGGGATGGGCTGCAGCCATCGGCCGAGATCGCGTCGCAGTCCTTCGAGCAAGGTCTTGCGGCGCGCGGCGTAGATCGGCTGCATCCGCCGCACATGGCGTACGAGGTGGCCATCGCGCATGAAAGCGGCCAGCGCGGATTGCGCGGCGGCGTCGCAATGCGAATCGGCGCACTGCTTGACGCCGATGAGCGCCTCGCGCGCCCAGCGCGGCGCGACCACGAAGCCCGTGCGCAACGACGGGAACAGGCTCTTGGAGAACGTGCCGACGTAGAACACGCGTGCCTCGCGGTCCAGCGTCTGCAGCGCATCGAGCGGCCGGGCGCCGAAACGGAATTCGCCGTCGTAGTCGTCCTCGATGATCGTGGCGTCGTGCTTCCTGGCGAACTCCAGCAATGCAGCGCGGCGACGCAGCGACAGCGCGACGCCGGTGGGAGACTGGTGCGAGGGCGTCACGCTGATGACGCGTACGTCGCGCGGCAAACGGTCGACACGCAGGCCTTCGTCGTCCACCGGCAACGGCACCAATCGCGCGCCGGCCGCGGCGAACGCCGCCCGCAGCGGCGGGTAGCCGGGTTCCTCGACGGCCACGCGCGTTTTGCCCGGCGTCACCAGCAGGCGTGCGAGCAGGTCGAAGGCCTGCTGCGCGCCTGATGTCACGACCACGTCGTCGCGCGTGCAGGCGACGGCCCGCGCAAAGGCCACGTGCTGGGCGATGGCGTCGCGCAGTTCGGCGACGCCTTCCGACGGCGGATAGCCGAAACCCTTCTTCGCCCAAACGCGCAACGATTGCGCAGACAGCCGCCGCCACACGTCGTGCGGAAAATAGCGATGCTCCGGAACGCCTACGCGGAAGCTGCGCTCGGGCAGATCGGCAGGCGCGGTAGGTCCCAGGAACGGTTTGCGCAAATTCGCGTTGAGACGCGGATCCCGGAAGTTCTGCGCCAACGGTTGCGGCTTGGCGGGACGCCGCGCGGCGACATCGGCGACCACCGCCTTGGCGGCTCTGCGCGGAAGCGCATAGCCCTCTGCGATCAACAGGTCGTAAGCGGCGATCACTGTGTTGCGCGCCACGCCGAGCGCGGCCGCAGCCTGCCGCGTGGCCGGCAAGGGCGAATCCGCAGGCAGGCGTCCGTCGAGGATCGCGGAGCGCAATTGGCGATGCAGTGCGTGCATCACAGTGCCGTCGCCGCGAACCGGGAGGGTCAACGAAAATGGGAAAACTGGTTCCATGGAATCAATGGAAACTGGACTGATTGCGGGTCCAGATTACACCTAAGCTTCGATCCAGTCCCACCCCGACGATCAGGTGCTGCCATGACGCTCTCCATCTGTGAAACCTGCGGAACCCAGTTCGCGGCATCGTCCGCGCCGCCAGCCCAGTGCCCGATCTGCGAGGACGAACGCCAATACGTCGGTTGGGAGGGACAGACCTGGACCACGCATCAGGCGCTGGCCGCGAAATACCGGCAGCGGCTCGAGGACGATGCGGGCCTGTTGGGCATCGGCATGACGCCCGGCTTCGCGATCAACCAGAGAGCGCTCTATCTGCCGACCGATGCCGGCAACCTTCTTTGGGAATGCATCAGCCTGGTCACCGATGAAGCGGTCGCCGCGTTGAAAGCGCGCGGCGGCGTGGACAGGATCGTCGTCTCGCATCCGCACTTCTACACCTCGATGGTGGAATGGAGCGAGGCGCTGGGCGACGTGCCGATCCTGCTGCACGAAGCCGATAAGGAATGGGTGCAGCGGCCCTCTTCGCGCATCGAGTTCTGGAGCGGGGACGAATTGAAACTGTCCGACGCCGTCACGCTGCTGCGCTGCGGCGGCCATTTCCCCGGCAGCACGGCCATCCACTGGAAAGACGGCCCGCGCGCCGGCGGCGCGCTGTTCCCGGGCGACGCCTTGCAGGTCGTTTTCGACCGGCGCCACGTCACCTTCATGTACAGCTATCCCAACTACATTCCGATGAAGACCAGCGATGTGCGCAGCATGCGCTCGCGGTTGCAGGGTTACGCGTTCGAAGATGTGTTCGGCTACACCTGGGGCCGCAACATCATCGGCGGGGGCAGTGCGGCTGTGGACGCTTCGTTCGATCGTTACCTGAAAGCCGTTGCCGACTGAGCATGCCCGTAGTGCGTTGAGATCAATTCGCGACTTGCGACGGGCTGAGCCCCAGCACGCGGCGCATGCAACGGGCCATGTGGCTAGCGTGCGAGAAGCCCGTTTCCAGCGCGATTTCGCTCATGCTTTTCTCGCCTTGCAGCAGCAGCGACCGAGCGCGCTCGACGCGCCGCTCGAGCACGAAACCATGCACAGGCATGCCGACGGCTTGCTTGAACAGCGGTTTGAAGTGCGACAGGCTGAATCCCGCCACGGTTGCGAGTTCGGCGAGCGACAGCTCCTCGTCGAGATGCGCTTCGATGTATTCGAGCACGCGGCGCAATCGCCAAGCCGGCAGCGCACGCGCGGGTTTGCCGTCGGCGACGCGCTTGCGCGACTGCAGCGCGAGCAGGCGCGCGGCGAGCGCGGAGGCGAGGCTGTCGGCGAACAGGCGGCCGCCCGGATACGCATCGTGATCTTCGGCCTGCATCATCCAGCCGATGCGTTCGATCTGCGGGTCGCGCACGTGGATCGAAGGCGCGAGGTCGGCGTCTTGCGATCCTATGCCCATCGCGTCCGCGGTCGCCGGCAGCAGCGACGGCGTCAGCCGAAGCAGCAGCGACCGCGCAGGCTGCGACACGATCCAGCGTGTGCTCGCGCCGGCCGGCACCACGCAAAACTGGCCATGCAGCCGCACGCCCTGCCGTTCGTGGCCGTCCATGCGGTAGGACACGGGCACCGGCTGGCCCAGGTGAAGGCAGAGCACGTGGCGGCCGTCCACCGGCGAATCGAAAACGCCTGAAGGGACCGGTGAGGTAAGGATGTCGAGCAGAGGTGCACGGTCTCCACCGGCGCTCAGTACGGCCGGAGGTTTGGGATAGCAAGCGGGCCGGTCGATCATCGCCCGATGCTGCTCCGCAGCCGGGCGGGCCGCATGTGCCGAAAATCATCCGTACATGTCCGCTACCGGCCGTTCGTGCGCGCGCGTCTGCGGTCGACGCTGCCAGGATCGTCCGCATGATATCCATCACATGGGAGACCTGGAATGAGACGTAGGCAATTCATGGCATTGGCCGCGGCTACGCTCGCGGCCGGCGCCGCCGGCGCATGCATGCCGCTCGTCGATACCCGCCGCAACGCTGCAGGCGCAGGCTTGTCGCAACCGATGGACGTCGCGCGGTTCCGCGCCTTGCGGCGTTACGCGAGCACGTATTTCGGCGACATCGCCTATGTCGAGCGCGGAACAGGACCGGCGGCCTTGTTCCTGCATGCCCATCCGCTCAACGGATTCCAATGGCGCGGTGCGCTCGACCGGCTGGCGAGCCATCGTCGCTGCATCGCGCCCGACTTCCTGGGCTTGGGCTACACGCGCGTCGCCGACGGCCAGAGCGTTGCGCCCGCCGCGCAGGCTGCGATGCTGGTGGCGTTGCTGGACAAACTCTCCATTCCCGCCGTCGACCTGATCGCCAGCGACAGCGGCGGCGCGGTGGCGCAACTTATCGCCGCCCACCATCCGCAACGCGTGCGATCGATATTGCTGACCAATTGCGACGAAGAGCAGGACAGCCCGCCACCGACACTAAAACCGCTGCTCGCGCTGGCGCGGGCGGGGAAATCCACGGACGTCTTTCCTGGCTGGCTCTCGGACAAAGCTTCTGCGCGCGCAACGTTCGGCGGCGCGGTCTATGCCGATCCCGCGATCCTTACCGACGAAGCCATCGACTACTACTTTTCGCCATTGATCGGTTCCCGCGCGCAAAGGGCGTTGGTGGACGCCACTTTGGTCGGATTCGAACCCAACCCGCTGGCGGGCATCGGCCCGGCGCTGAAGCGATGCAAGGCGCCGACGCGAATCGTGTGGGGCGCGGACGACAAGATCTTTTCGCCGGACAGTCCCGAACGCTTGGATCGCAGCTTCGGCAACTCGCACGGCGTGCGGCGGCTGGCCGGCGGCAAGACTTTCTGGCCGGAAGAATTTCCCGACATCCTCGCCGAGGAAGCGCGGCGGTTATGGGAAGTGCCCGCATGACGCGCAACGGCCACGGCAAGAGCGTTATTGGCTGCAGGTGCTCTCGCGCAGGACTTTCTCGGCCCGGTTGGATTCTTCGCGCGCCGTCGCGGCTTGTGCGGGCTCGCCGAAGCGCAACTTGGATTCGGCATTGTGAAGGCGTTGCTGCCAGACCTCGCACAGGCCGCTATCGGCGATGCGTTCGCAGCGGTCCTTGACCATTTCGCAGGCGGCGCCGGTGCCGGTACCGGGATTGCCGTCCAAGCCGACGGTCTGCAGCGGAAGGCAGCGCGAAGGCTGCAGGTCGGTGTCGCTGAAGTACTGCTCTTTCTGATGCGTGACGCAGCGAAAGACCGCGGGCGGCGGTTGCCGATCGACGATCGGCGGCGCTGGAGCCGCTTCGGGTTTCTTGACGGGCGTAGAGGGTGTAGCAGGCGCAGCGGCCGCAGGCGCTGCGACCGCTGGCACGCTTGGCGCCGCGGGCGAGGGCGCCGGAGGTGCCGCGTTCGCTGGCGCGGATTGCGGCGCATCGATCACGCGTTTCACCTGCTTGCTGCCTTTCGGGCAGGGCACGTCGTTCTGCAATGTCACCGCGCCCTGGGCATCGGTGCAGCGGTACATCACATTCGTCTGGGCCCATGCGCCCGTGCAGGCGAGCGCGAACGCGGCTGCCGCGAGCATGCGCATCAGTAAGTACCGCAATCGCTGTTCATGCGCGCGACGATGGCGCGTTCCTCGTTATCCAGCACGGCGCGTTCGCTGGGCATGGCGTTGAAGAAGCGGCGCTTGATTTCGTAGCGCCGGTCGTTGAGGCGCGAACAGACCTCTTCTTGCGGCAAGGCGTGGCATTCGTCGGCGATATAGGTGCTGGACGCGTAGATCGCCGGATGGACCGGCTGCGGCCGTCCGGGCGGGCGCACGTCCGGCGGACGCTGCACGGGCGTGGTGACCGTGAGGCTTTCGCTGCGGAAGCTGCGCGACATCGGATAGCCGAGCGTCCACAACGGCACCCAGCGCGGATTGCCGGCGTTGGTGTCGCTGGTGTAACGCTCGCCGTCGGGCGTGACGCATTCGTACAGCGGCCGCGGCGCACTCACGGTTACGTAGCGCACTTCGGGTTTGGCGACCGCGGCCGGCGCCGGCGCGGGCTGTGGGGCGGGACGCGGCGGCGGATCGACCGGACGCTGGAAGGTGCGGGTTTCCTGCGTCTCTCCCTTGGCGCAGGGCGAGTCGCGCAAAGTGACTTTTCCTTTCGCATCGACGCAGCGATACAACGTGATTTCGGCCGCCTGCAGCACCGGCGTCAGCATCAGCGCAGCGGCGATCGCGATAGGGAGTCCGGGACGCATGGCCTTATCTTGCTCGCATAAACCGGAGCCTGGAAGCGGGCTTAACCCAGCCGCCGTGCGCGCTTTCGCCGGTGTTCATTTCCGTCAACGGCCGGCGCGGGCGGCATCCCGCGCCCGCAGCAAACTCAGGCGCGCAGCTCCGCGCCGGTGCGCGCGTCGCGGATCGGCGTGGGGCGCGTGAGGCCGCTGGTGTCGCCGTCCAGAATTCCGTCGATGGACGCCAGCAAATCGGGATCGAGCGCGTCGCGCGTTTGCGGTGGCGCCACGCCTGCGAAGTTGGCGCTGGTCGATACGAGCGGGCCGCCGAAAGCCAGGCACAACGCGACGACGACCGGATGCGCAGTGATGCGCACCGCGATGCCGTCGTGCGAACCGGTGATCCAGCGCGGCGCATCGCGGTGGGCGGGCATCACCCAGGTATGCGGGCCGGGCCAGGTCGCCAGCACTTCTGCCAGGCGCTCGCTCGGCAATGCGGGCAGATCGAGATAGGGGCGCAGTTGGTCGAGATTGGCTGCGATCAGGATCAGGCCTTTGTCGGCCGGGCGTTGTTTGATGGCCAGCAGGCGCATGACCGCGGCCTCGTTGTTCGGATCGCAGCCCAGGCCCCACACGGCTTCGGTGGGGTAGGCGAGCACGCCGCCGCTTTTGAGGGCGTGAGTGGCTCCGGCGAGAGTCGCGCTTGGGATCATTCGGATGTGGCTTTCGGATGTCGCTTTGCTTTTCAGCCGTCATTCCTGCGAAGGCGGGAATGACGGCTTTTAGGGCTTAGAACGGCGCATCGTCTCCGGACGCCGCTGTCGCAGTCTTCTTCGCCGTTTTCTTGGCAACCGTTTTCTTCGTGGCCTTCTTCGCGGTTTTCTTGGTCGTTTTCTTCGCCGCCTTCCTGGTCGCAGTCTTCTTGGCGACTTTCTTGGCAACCTTCTTCGGTGCGGCTTCCTTCTTCGCCGCGGCCTTCTTGGCGCCGAAACGGCCGCGCCCGCGCATCGGCTTGCCGGTTTCCTCCATCAGCTTCCGCACTTCTTCCAAGGTCAGCGAAGCGGGTTCGCGGTCCTTGGGAATGCGGCCGTTGAGCTTGCCGTCGCTGATGTAGGGGCCGTAGCGCCCGTTCAACACCTGGATGTCGCTGCCTTCGAAGTCCTTGATGATGCGGTTGCGCGCGATCTCTTCCTTCTCGGCGATCAGGAAAACCGCGCGCGCCAGATCGATGGTGTAAGGGTCGTCTTCCTTCTTCAACGACGCGTACACGCTGCCGCGCTTGGCGAACGGGCCGAAGCGGCCGATGCCGACGCTGACTTCCGCGCCCTGGTCCTCGCCGAGCTTGCGCGGCAAGCGGAACAGGTCGATCGCGTCCGCCAGCGTGATCGTATGCATGCTCTGGCCGGGGCGCAGGCTGGCGAAAGTGGGCTTGTCTTCGTCCTCGGCGGTGCCGATCTGCGCATACGGTCCGTAACGGCCCAGGCGCACGCTGACCGGCTTGCCGGATTTAGGATCGGTGCCGAGTTCGCGCGCGCCGGTGGCTTCGCTGCGATCGACCGATTCGGTCTTCTCGTCGACGAGTTCCTTGAACGGGCCCCAGAACTTCTCCATCAGCGGCACCCATTCCTCCTCGCCGCGCGACACCGCGTCCAGCTCGTCCTCGAGCTTGGCGGTGAAGTCGTAATCGACGTAGCGGGTGAAATGCCCGCTGAGGAAATTGGACACCGCGCGGCCGACGTCGCTGGGCCGGAAACGCCGGTTCTCCAGTTCCGCGTATTTGCGGAACTGCAGGGTCTGGATGATCGACGAATACGTCGACGGCCGGCCGATGCCGTATTCCTCAAGCGCCTTCACGAGTGAGGCTTCCGAGAAACGCGGCGGCGGCTCGGTGAAATGCTGGTCGGTATGGATACGGTCCAGCGGTATGCGCTCGCCGGGCTTCATCGCGGGCAGTTTGCGGCCTTCGTCTTCGTCGTCGCTGGTCTTCTGGTCCTTGCCTTCCTCGTACACGGCCAGGAAGCCCGGATCGATCACGGTGGTGCCGCTGGCGCGGAAGCTGTGTTCGCTGCCGGCGGCCAGGTCGACGCTGACGGTGTTGAGGATGGCCGGCACCATCTGGCAGGCGACGGCGCGCTTCCAGATCAGTTCGTACAGGCGGCGGCCGTCGTCGTCCAGGTATTTGGCGACCTGCGCAGGCGTGCGCAGCGCTGAAGTGGGACGGATCGCTTCGTGCGCTTCCTGCGCGTTCTTCGACTTGGTCTGGTAGAAATTGGGCTTGTCCGGCACCGCCTTGGTGCCGAAGTCGCGCGCGATCACGTCGCGCAGTTCGCTCAGCGCTTCGGCCGACAGGTTCACCGAGTCGGTACGCATATAGCTGATCAGGCCGACCGTGCCTTCGTCGCCGATCGATACGCCTTCGTACAACTTCTGCGCGACGCGCATCGTGCGCGAGGTGGTGAAGCCGAGCTTGCGCGAGGCTTCCTGCTGCAGCGTGGAGGTGGTGAACGGCGGCGAAGGCCGGCGCTTGCGTTCCTTGCTGGCGACGTCGGTGACGTGCAACGCGCCGTTCGCGGCGGCGACGAGGCGGCGCCGCGCGTCTTCGGCGGTGTCGCCGTCGGTGATGGTGAACTGCTCGAACTTCTTGCCGTCCAGCTTGGTCAGCTTGGCGGTGAACGACTGCGACGGATGCGCGCACTCGGCCTCGATGCTCCAGTACTCGCGGGCGATGAAGGCTTCGATCTCTTCCTCGCGCTCGACGATCATGCGCAGCGCCGGCGATTGCACGCGGCCGGCGGACAGGCCGCGCTGGACCTTGCGCCACAGCACCGGCGACAGGTTGAAACCGACCAGGTAATCCAGCGCCCGCCGCGCCTGCTGCGCGTCGACCAGGTCGCTGGCGATCGCGCGCGGCTTGAGCATCGCCTCCTTGATCGCGCGCGGCGTGATCTCGGTGAACACCACGCGCTGCAGGGTCTTGTCCTTGAGCAGGCCGCGTTCCTTCAGGATCTCGGCGATATGCCAGCTGATCGCTTCGCCTTCGCGGTCCGGGTCGGTCGCCAGATAGATGCCTTCGGCGGACTTCGCCGCTTTCGCGATCGCTTCGACGTGCTTCTCGTTCTTGTCGATCAGGTCGTAGCGCATGCGGAAGCCGTCGGCCGGATCGACCGCGCCTTCTTTCGGCACCAGGTCGCGGACATGGCCGTACGAGGCCAGGACGACGAAGTCCTTGCCGAGGTATTTGTTGATCGTCTTGGCCTTGGCGGGCGATTCGACGATGAGGAGGTTCTTGGCCATTGCGGGGGAGGTTTCCGGGCGGGGCGTGAAGCCGGCGCCAAACATGAATACAGAAGGCAACGCCCGAGGCCGGAGCCTCGGGCGTTCAGGTTCGTTCTTTTTATAGTGGAATCACGCCGGGGAGGGGCCTGTCAAGCACCAGCCGGGTCAATCGCGTCGGGAATCACACTCCAGCTTGCTTTCTCCCCCTTTGAAAAATGGGGGCACAAGGGGATTTGCTTTTGCGCTTTGCCCTGGGAAAAAGATCAAGGGCAAATCCCCCTCGATCCCCCTTTTTCAAAGGGGGAGGAACAGCCTCAATGCACCGGCTCGGGCTCGTCCGCGAACATCTGGGTTTCCATCCAGGCGTAGGCGGCTTCGGAACCGGGCTGGTTGAACAGCACCATCAGCACGACCCATTTCAGGTCGTCCAGGTCCAGTTCGTCCTGGTCCAGGGCCATCGCGCGGTCCAACACCAGTTCGCGCTGGTCGGCGTCGAGGATGCCGTGTTGCTCCAGGAACAGTAGGAAACCGCGGCATTCGACGTCGAGCTTGTCCAGTTCGGCGCCGAAATAGACACGGGTCGGGCCATCGCTGCGCGCGGTGCCGGCGAGCGGGCGCTGCTCGGCCAAAGCATCGAGCCAGTCGAAAGCCTTGCTGATTTCAGCCGGGCTGAAGCCGGCTTGGATCAATCCGTTCTGGAGGGAGTCGCGATCGCGGACGGGATCGGCGTCGTCGGTGAAGTAGTGCTCGAACAGGTACAGCAGTACATCCAGGATGCTCTCTTTCATTTCCCTCGGCCTGCGCCGGTCTCCGGCGCGTTGGGGGACAGGGTCTTGCGGGTGTATCGCCCGTGGTGGTTGCTCACGTGGCCCTCAAGCTCCATGACCAGCAGCATGGAGGACAGTTCCGCGGCCGTCAATCCGGTACGGTCGATCAAACGATCCATACCGGTGGGGTCGTGGCCGAGCGCTGTCCACAAGCTCTGGTAGTCCGGGTCGTCGAGCAGGGAGGGCTGAACGACCGTTTCCCGAGGCTCGACAGGCATCGAAATGGGGGCCTCCAGGCGGCTGCGCAAGGTCGCCGCCAATTCTGCGGCGACCGGAATGACAGCCGCGATCACTTCATCGACGCGTTCCACCAGGCTGGCGCCGTCGCGGATCAGCTGGTGGCAGCCTCGGATCATCGGATTGTGGATCGAGCCGGGCACCGCGAATACCTCGCGACCGTAGTCGCCGGCCAGCTTGGCGGTGATCAGCGCGCCGGAACGCAGCGTCGCCTCGATCACCAGCGTACCCAGCGCCAGCCCGGCCAGGATCCGGTTGCGGCTGGGGAAATGCGGGGGCCGCGCCTGCGTGCCCGGCGCATGCTCGCTGATCACCGCGCCGCGGGCGGCGATTTGCGCCATCAGTCCGGCGTTCTCGCGCGGGTAGGGTATATCGGGACCGGTGCCGAGCACGGCGATCGTCAGCCCCGATTCGTTAGCCAGGGCGCCTTGGTGCGCGGCGGCATCGATGCCGGCGGCCAGGCCGCTGGCCACTGCGAAGCCGGAAGCGGCGAGCGTTTGCGCGAACTCGTAGGCGTTGTCGCGTCCGCCCGCGGTCGGTACGCGACTGCCGACCACGGCCACGGAGGGATGCCACAACAGCGCCGGGTCTCCGGCCACAAATAGCGCCAGCGGCGGGCTAGGGATGCGGCGCAACTGCGGCGGGTAATCGGCGTCGTGCCAGCCGATCAGATGATGGCCGGGCTGGCTCAGCCAGTCGCGGCTGCGCGCGAGGTGCGCGGCGGTGTCGTCCTCGATCGCGCGGATCTGCGTATCGTTCAATCCGGCCTCGCGCCACGCGCGGCGTCCGGCGGCGAGCACGGCGGCGGGTGCGGCATAGGTGTCCAGCAACTTCCGTCGCGGCGCCACCGGGCCGCCGGCGGCATGCAGTCTCAACAGGTGTTCGTGGGATTGGGCGCGCATCGCTTCAGGCTAGTCCCGAAACGAAGACGGCGCCCGAAGGCGCCGTCGCATATCAGCGTAGGAAAACCCCGCTCAGTAAGTCGCGTCGGGATGCTTGAGCGAATAACCGATGCGGGTCGGCTTGATGCCTTCCATCACCAGGCCGTAGCTCATCTTGTCGAAAGTGCGGAACACCATCACGTGGCCGGTGAACTCGTCGGGCAACTGCACGCGCGAGCCCTTGGGCACGGACAGGTCGCTGCGGTCGTCGCCGTATTCGACGCGGTCGATGACCTTGTTGCCGTTGCTCCAGATCGAGAACACGGTGCCGTTGTCGATGCCGTCGCGGGCGCCGGCCGAAATCGCGATCACGTCGCGCGGACCGCCGTACATATTGGCATCGGCGACCGCCAGCACCTGCGCCTTGCCGACCGGCAGCTGGGTCTTGGGCGCGTGCGGGAAGAACTGCAGGTCGTAGGCCAGGGCATCGACCGGAATCACGCGGTCGCCGACCCGGACTTCACGGCCGACTTCATCCAGCAGCAGCGTGCTGACCTGGATGTCGCCCACTTCGCCGCGGGTGACCGTACCGATGTTGACCCGCGCCAATTCGTAACCGAGCAGCTCCAGCGGACCTTCGGACAGGACCATGCTGGTCCAGCCGGTGTTGAGGTCGTTGGTCTCGGTGAGGATGCGCTTGCCGCGGTAGTCCAGGTCTTCCTTGAACGGCAGGTACTTGCCGTTGGAGACGCGCCGGGTCTGGGTGTAGCGCTGGCCGGGGCGGACCACCATATAGCGCTGGCCCGGTTGCGCGCCGGCCAGGCCGCGGACGTAGACCACGTGGTTCTGGGTGCCGCGCAGGCGTTCGCCTTCGATGCTGACCACGTAGGGCAGCTGCTCGAAGTCGTCGACGACGCGCATGTCCTTCAGGAAGGCCTCGACCTGGTCCAGCGGGATCGCGTTGATCGGCGCGGCCTCTTGGCGCGGACCGGGCTGGACGGCCAACCGGTCCAGGTAAGCCAGGCTGATCACGTCGCCCGGATAGATCAGGTGCGGATTCTTGATTTGCGGGTTGGCCTGCCAAACCTCCGGCCACAGCCACGGCTTCTTGAGGAAGCGGGCCGAGATGTCCCACAACGTGTCCCCGCGCCTGACCACGTAGGTGTCAGGATGATCGCCGCGCAGTTCGACTGCCGCAGCATAGGTGGCGACAGTGAGCATCGCTACCGCAAAAACCGTACGAAGCCCCCGAGAAAGGCGCTTAAGCATGGCGGCCATGTACCCGCTCCCCTTGAGAATTTCCCCAAACAGCGACGGCAATATAGCCCACAAACAGCGCAACAAGGCAAGCCCGTCGGCGTTACAATCGCACCAGCGCTTGCGCTTGTGACCGATACCCCCATTTTCCAGCCATGGCCCTGCTCCCAATACTCGAATTCCCCGATCCGCGCCTGCGCACCAAGGCAGTGCCCGTGGACCCCTCGCGCCTGGCCGATCCGGCTTTCCAGCGCCTTTTCGACGATATGTTCGAAACCATGTACGAGGCGCCGGGCATCGGTCTGGCCGCCAGCCAGGTCGACGTGCACCAGCGCTTCATGGTGATCGACGTCTCGGAAGAGAAGAACCAGCCGCTCGTGTTCATAAATCCGGACATCGTCGAAAAAGACGGCGAACAGGTCTATCAGGAAGGCTGCCTGTCGGTGCCGGGCATCTTCGCCGACGTGACCCGCGCCAACCGCATCCGGGTGCGCGCGCTCGACCGCCACGGCCAGCCTTTCGAATTGGATATCGACGGCCTGCTCGCGGTCTGCGTCCAGCACGAGATGGATCATCTGGACGGCAAACTGTTCGTCGACTACCTGTCGCCGCTCAAGCGCGAGATGGTGCGCAAGAAGCTGGCCAAGCAGAAGCGGCAGGACGCTGCGTAAGTCCCGGCGTTCCGCTGGCGCCGCAACACGCGCCATCTTTTTCACTGTCATCCCGAACGAAGTGAGGGATCTGCTCCCGCGTCGGCGGCGTCAACAGCAGGTCAACCGCTTCGTTCCTGATGACGCAACGAAGCAGCGAGCATGTCCCTGAGAATCGTCTTCGCCGGCACGCCGGAGTTCGCCGTACCTTCGCTGCGCGCCGCGATTTCGCGCGGCGAAGTGGTCGCCGTATACACGCAGCCCGATCGTCCCGCCGGTCGCGGCCGCGAGTTGCAGGCATCGCCGGTCAAACTCGAAGCCTTGAAGCGCGGCATCCCCGTACTGCAGCCGGAAACGCTGAAGACCGAGTTGTCCCGCGACGCATTGCGCGCGTTGAAACCGGATTTGATGATCGTGGTCGCCTACGGCCAGATCCTGCCGCAGAAGATTCTCGACATCCCGGCTTACGGCTGCTGGAACGTGCATGCCTCGCTGCTGCCGCGCTGGCGCGGTGCGGCGCCGATCCAGCGCGCGATCGAAGCCGGCGACCGCGAGACCGGCATCTGCCTGATGCGGATGGAAAAAGGCTTGGACACCGGCCCGGTCCTGTTGTCGCAGAAGCTGGCGATCGGCGATGAGGAGACGGCCGGCGAATTGCACGACCGCCTTGCCGAACTCGGTGCGCAGACGTTGTCCGACGGCCTGGGCCTGTGGCGCGCCGGCATCCGACCGGTGGCGCAGCCGCAGCCGGAAGACGGCGTGACCTACGCCCATAAGATCGAAAAGCACGAAGCCAAGCTCGGCTGGGCGCAACCGGCTACCGCGCTGGCGAATAAAGTCCGCGCGTTCAACCCGTGGCCCATCGCTGAGGGCGAAGTCGCCGGCGAACGCGTACGCATCCATGCCGCGCAGGCGCTGCCGCGGGCGCATCGCGCCGCGCCCGGCACGTTGCTGGTCGCGAATCGCGACGGCATCGACATCGCTTGCGGCGAAGGCGCGCTGCGCATCCGTACGCTGCAGCGCGATGGCGGCAAGCCGGTCAGCGCCGCCGATTATTTGAACGCGCGCCGCGACCTGAAAACCCCATGAGCGGCGCAGCTTCGCGCGTCGCCGCCGCACGCGTGCTCCACGCGGTGCTGCACCGCGGCCGATCGCTCAAGGCCGAACTTGCCGGCGCCTTGCCGAAACTCGAAGATGCGCGCGATCGCGCACTGGTCGAAGCGATCTGCTTCGCCGCACTGCGCCAACGCGCGCGCTACGACGCCGCGTTGAAAGCCTGGATCGCCAAACCCCTGCCCAAGCGTGACGGCGAATTGCGCGCATTGCTATTGGCGGGTTTCGCGCAGATCGATGCGCTCGGCTTGCCCGCGCATGCGGCCGTCGATGCCACCGTGGAAGCGGCCCGTTCGCTCGGCCGCGCGCATCAGGCCGGCATGGTCAATGCCCTGTTGCGGCGCGCTCTGCGCGAAACCTTGCCGCAAGCGGAAGCCGCCGACGCATGGCCCGCATGGCTGCGCGAACGGGTGCGTGCCGAGTGGCAGGCAGAAGCCGGCGCCATCTTCGCCGCGAGCGCATTCCCGGCGCCGACTTGGTTGCGCATCAACGCGCGTCGCGCGGCGCGCGACGAATACGCGGCGCAGTTGCTCGAAGCCGGAATCGAAGCCGCCGTGCCGGAAGGTTTCGCCGATGCCTTGCGTTTGGACGGCTCCGTATCGGTAGCCGCGCTGCCCGGCTTTGCCGCCGGCGCAGTCTCAATACAGGACGGCGCGGCGCAACGCGTCGCCGATGCGTTGTCGCCGCCGCCCGGCGCGCGCGTGCTGGATGCCTGCGCCGCGCCGGGCGGCAAAACCGCGCATCTGCTCGAACGCGATCCGTCGCTGGCGCTGACCGCGGTCGATAGCGACGAAAAGCGGTTGCGCAAAGTCGCCGAAACCCTGGCGCGGTTGCGGTTAGGCGACGGCGCGGTGTTGCGCGCCGGCGACGCCAGCAAGCCGGATGCCTGGTGGGACGGCGCCGCTTTCGACGCCATCCTGCTCGATGCGCCCTGTTCGGCGACCGGCATCGTGCGGCGCCAGCCGGACATCCTGCTGCATCGTCGCGAAAGCGATCTGGCCGCCGTCGTCGCATTGCAGACGCGATTGCTGGATGCGGCCTGGACGATGCTGCGGCCGGGCGGCGTGCTGCTGTATGCGACCTGTTCGATCCTGAAAGCCGAGAACGAAACGCAGGTGGCGCAATTCCTGGCGCGAACGCCGGACGCGTCGGCCGATGCGCTGGACGAACGCTTCGGCCGGATCGCAGGCCATGGCCGGCAGCGTCTGCCGGGCGAAGAGGGCATGGACGGCTTCTATTACGCCCGTCTACGTAAAGCTTGACGGCCTTGCCGAAGCGGCTTTTCGTGGGAGCGGCTTTTGTGGGAGCGGCTTCAGCCGCGATCTTTTGATCTGCTTTCGGCCTGAGCATGCATGAGATGCTGATAAGAGCTCGCGGCTGAAGCCGCTCCCACAAAAGCCGCTCCCACAAAAAGCCGCTTCGCAAAAAAGCGGGCCAGCCCACTATCATGGCCGCATGCTCAAGACCCGCGCCTCACGCGATTTCTGGCTGCTGGCCTTCACTGCGCTGCTGGTGATCGGCGCAGGCCTGGGCCTGCGCGACCCCTGGCCCGCCGACGAGCCGCGTTTCGCGCTGGTCGCCAAGCAGATGGTGGAAAGCGGCGACTGGCTCTTCCCGCACCGCGGCGTGGAGCTGTATTCGGACAAGCCGCCGATGCTGATGTGGTTGCAGGCGGCGGCCTACACCGTGCTGCGCGAATGGCGCATCGCTTTCCTGCTGCCCTCGTTGTTGGCCTCGCTCGGCACGCTCTGGTGCGTGTACGACCTGGGCCGCCGGCTGTGGACGCGGCGCGTAGGCTTGTACGCGGCATGGGCCCTGCTGTTCGCGCTGCAATTCGTCTACCAGTCGAAGAAGGCGCAGATCGACCCGCTGGTCACGTTCTGGATCACGCTGGCCAATTACGGTTTATTGCGGCATCTGCTGCTCGGGCCGAACTGGAAGATGTGGTGGCTGGGCTGGTTCGCCGCGGGCCTGGGTACGGTCACCAAAGGCGTGGGCGTGCTGGCGCTGGTGATGGTCGTGCCGGCGCTGTTCGCGGTGTGGCGCGATTGGCCGCGCGTGCGCCTGCATGCGCGCGATGCGCGTTTCTGGCTGGCGCCGCTGGCTTTCGCCGCCGCCGCGGCGTTGTGGCTGGTGCCGATGCTGAGCGCGGCCTTGTCTCATCCGGATCCGGCGTATCGCGCCTATCTCGACGACATCCTGTTCAACCAGACTGCGAATCGTTACGCGCGTTCGTGGGATCACGCGCAACCGCCGTGGTATTTCCTGGGCGTGATGCTGACCATGTGGCTGCCGCCGATGCTGGCGCTGCCGTGGGCGCTGCCGGCCTGGAAACGAAGATTGCAGCGTCGCGATGCGCGCTATCTGCTGCCGCTGGCGTGGTGGTTGCTGCTGATCGTGTTCTTCTCGATTCCCAGCGGCAAGCGCGACGTCTACATCATGCCGGCGCTGCCGATGGCGTGCCTGGCGCTGGCGCCGCTGCTGCCGGGAATCGTGCGCAAACTTTGGCTGCAACGCTTGGCGATCTCGTTCGCCGTGCTGATCGCCGGCGCGTCGTTGCTGATCGGATTGACGTTGTTGTTCGGCGATACCGCATTCGAACGGCGCCTGGTCGAGCAGCGCGGCTTCAGCAGCGGCGCGCAGGCGCTGGCGTGGCTGCTGGCCGCGATCGGCGCCTGGGGCGCGGGCAGCTTGCTGTGGTTCGGGCGGCGGCGCGCGGTCGCGGCGATGCTCAGCACGCTGGCCGGCTTGTGGGTGCTGTACGGCGTGGTCGGGTATCCGCTGCTCAATCCTTCCAGTTCGGCGCGCGAATTGATGGAAAACGCGGCGCGCCGCATCGGCCCGCACTCGCAACTCGCGCTGGTCGCATGGAAGGAGCAGAACCTGCTGATGTCGGTGCCGATGGCGACCACGTTCGGTTTCGTCATGCCGTGGCCGGAGCAATTGCGGCGCGGCATCGAATGGCAGAAGCAGGCGCCGCAGACGCGTTGGCTGCTGGTGCAAGAGCCGGCACTGGGCCATTGCGTGGATCGCGCGAAGGCCGAACTCGCGGGTTTGTCGAATCGGCGCCGTTGGTGGTTGGTGCCGGCGGCCGCGATCGTGCCGGGATGTATCCCCGAAACATCGGATACGTCCGGCAACGCCGTCGACGTCGATCCGGAATGATTTCGGTCCTGTAGAGCGGAGCTTGCTCCGCTGCTCTTGATCGTCGCGCGAAAAGCAGCGGAGCAAGCTCCGCTCTACAGAGCAAAGCGGAGCAGGCGGTATTTGTCGTAAACGTAACGGGCGTGCAGTGCGTGATAGCGCCGCGCCATTGCGCCGTCGAGAAACCCGCCGCGCAGCAGGTAGTTCTTGATCCAGTAGGCCGCGGCATGCAGAGGCGCCGACAGCGGGCCCGCACGGCGGCCCGCGGCGCGCTTCTGCTTCGCCCACAACTGCGCGTAGCGCTGCAGTTTGGCGGCGTATTCGTCGTAGCTGCGCGCGGTGTCGTGTTCGATGCGCGCATCCAGCGTCGCCGTGCGCTGGCCTTTCAGGTCCAGTTTCTCGTGCACGTCGGCGGGTCGATAACGCAAGCCGGGCCGGAAAAGGCGTTCGACTTTCTCCCGGCCCCAGCCGCCGTGATCCAGCGACGCGCCCAGGAAGTGCGTGCGTCGCAGCAATCGCCACACGTCGGCGCGTTCGACCTCGCCGCTGGCGAACAAGGCGCGCAGCTCGTCCGCTGCGCCGTCGCCGAGCCATTCGTCGGCGTCCAGCAGCAACACCCACGGCTGCGTCGCGCGCGCGATCGCCGCATTCTTCTGCGCGGCGAATCCCAGCCAAGGCTGCTGCTCGACGCGCGCGCCGGCGGCCGTGGCCACGGCCGCGGTGGCATCTTCGGAACCGGAATCGAGCACGACCACTTCATCGCAAACCGCGGCCAGACTGGCCACGCAGCGGCCGATGCGGTCGGCTTCGTTCTTCGCGATCACCACGCCCGACAGCGGCAGCTTATGCATGGCGGCGTTCACCAGCGCAGCGGCCGCCGCGCGACATCGCGCGCCAGGCGTTCGTACAGCGCATTCGCTTCGGCGTCGGGCAGATAGCGGATGCGCAGCGGCGGCGCCATCGCGCCGGCGCCGGCGGTGTCCAGATGCACGGTCGCCATGCCGAAGCGCCGGTCCAGCGGCGAGCGGGTCAGGCGCAGGGCCTGCAGCTTGTCGATTTCGGCGAAACGCCAATGCCGCGACCACCAGCCTTCGCGCACGGCGACCACTTCGTCGTTGACCGCGTAGCCGGCGCGATACGCGTGCTGACGCGCGACGAACGCGGCCCACGGCAGCCACAGCAAGCCTAGCGATCCCCACATGCCGAGCCGCCAAATCAAGATCGCGCTGAGCGCGAATGCGAACAGGATGCCGGGCAGCCACAAACGCAGCCATGCGTCGCGGTGCAGGCCCGTCCAATCGGCAAGCGGCCATTGCGCGCGCGGCAACAGGCGCTGCAGCAATGCGTCGCAAACCGGCGGCGCGGCGACCGGCGCGAGTTCGCCCATGCCGCGGGTGTCGTCCTGTTTTCCGGCCACGGCGGTATCGATCTGCAGGGTGCGGCGTTTGAGCAATCGATGCAGGACGCCTTCCTGCAAAGTCCACGCCTGGATACGGCGCCGCGGCACGCTGGTGCGCAATTTGGTCAGCAAGCCGCGTTCGACGGTCAGGCGCCGGCCCTGTTCCACGAGACGGAAACCGAAGTACTGCAGCAGCGCCAGCAGCATCGAGAACAGCCGCATCAGCGCGACGAAAGCGATCACCAGGCTGAGGCCGGCGAGCACGTATTCGGTCGGCCCGAAATGATGGCTGCCGGCGTAACCGAACAGCGTTTTTCCGGCGCTTTCGAACAGGTTCGGGATCAGCCGCGGACTGAACTGCGACGATGCGGCCACGGCGCCGCCGACCACGATCAGGCCGCGATTGGAGATCAAGCCCAGCCGCAGCACTTCTGCAAGCGGCAGTTGCAGCAGCAACTCGCCCTGTTCCTCCATCGTTTCCGCGCCCGCAGCGTCCGCCGCGGCGGCGGCGCGGCGGCGCAGCAGCGCCTCCAACGCCATCGCATCGGACAGCTTCAGCACCCGCATCTGCGCTTCGGGCTTCTCGCCGCCAGCCGATTCGAGCCGCACTTCGGCCACGCCGAAAATGCGATGCAGCAGCGACTGGTGCAGCGCGACGTTATGGATCCGCGCGAACGGAATCTGGCGCAGGCTGCGATGCAGAAGGCCGCTGCGGATCACCAGCCGGTCGCCATCGATGCGATAGCGGTAGGTGAAGTATTGCCAGACCGACGCCAGCGCCAGCACGCCCACGCCGATCAGCGGCCACAGCTCGTCGCGATCGCCGCGGCCGAAGAAGAAGAGCGCGATCAACGGCACGATGAATTGCTTCAGCTGCTTGATCAGCACGAACAGCCACGACAGCGGATGCAGCCGCCGTTCCGGCGCCGCGCTGGGCACGGAGATCGGGTCAGGCGTCGTCATCGTCGTCGATCTGGTGCGCCAGGCGGTCGCGCAGGGTTTCCGCATCGGCTTCGTCCAGACCCGTGACCGACACGGCGCTGTTGCGCGTGCCTGCGGTGTGCACCACCAGCGTCGCCAGCCGGTAGCGCCGCTCCAGCGGGCCATGTTTCAGATCCAGATGCTGCACGCGCGAAGCCGGCACGCGCGTTTCGCTGCGCCACAGGTTGCCGCGCCGCAACGCGAAGCCGTCGCTATCCAGCTTCCAGCGGGTGTAACGGTATTGCTTGCGCGCCAGCCAGACGCCGAACAGCGGCAAGGCCGCCAGTACGATCAGCGATACGGTCAACGCCAGCGACTTGGACGGCATCAGCACGCCGATCGGTATCAATGCGCCGACCGCGGCGACGCCCCAGCCGAGCAGGTTGACCAGCACGAACATGTTCAGCGCGCGCGGCGGCAAGGCTTGCCAGCCGCCGTCGGCTGCGGGCGCAGGTTCGGGAGGAGCATCGCTCATCAGTGCGTTTCCAGATCGCGGTAGGGGTTGGTTTCGCCGCTTACCGGCGGACGCAGGGTATAGCGCTTATAGGTCCACTGGTACTGGCTTGGATCGCGGCGCGCGATGCTTTCGACTGCGGCGTTCAACGCGGTCACGCCTTCGCGCGGGTCGGGCGAGGCGATGGCCGGCGGTGCGGCTTCGATGCGCAATGCGAATCCGGGACCTTCGCCTAAGCGTTCGCAGTAGGCGAACAGCACGGCGGCGCCGCTGCGTTCGGCCAGGCGGTTGAGCAGCGTCATGGTCAGCGCCTGTTTGCCGAAGAACGGGGCGAATTCGCCGTCGCCGGCCTTGGGCTGCTGGTCGGGCAGGATGCCGGTAACGCCGCCGCTCTTCATCAGTTTCCATAGTTGCCGCACGGCGGGTCCTTCGGCACGGATCTGGGTGACGCGATCGCCGTCGTCGGCGCGAACGATGCGCAGGAAGGCTTCGCCGACGGCGGATTGCGGCGGTCGGTAAAGGATCGAAATGGGCGTCTTCGCGGCCAGCCACTGGTTGAGCAGTTCCCAGTTGCCGTAGTGCGGCGCTGCGACGATCAGGCCTTTGCCGGCGGCCACGGCGGCGTCGAACAGGTCCACGCCGTGGTGTTCGCGAAGCAGCATCAGGTTCTGCGCGTGAGGGCGGGTCCACAAGCGCATCGTTTCGAAGGTCTGGCGCGCGGTGGCGCGCAAGATCGCGCGATGCATGCGGTCGCGCTCTTCCGCGCTCAGCTGCGGATAGGCGATTTCGAGATTGCGGCGCGCGACGCGGCTTTCGCGCACGTCGAGCATGCGCATCGCAACCGCCATCGCGTCGCCCATGCGCATCAGCCACGACCAGGGCATGCGGGTCAGGCTGGCGACGAAGACGTACAGCAGGCGGGCCGCGAAATCGGTCATCGGATCAGTCTAACGGGTGGGTGAGAAGAGTGAGCGCCGGGCAGAGGGATTGCTCTGCACGAGCTCTGTAGAGCGGAGCTTGCTCCGCTGCTCTTGCTTTTAAGGCCGTCATCCCAGCGAACGCTGGGACCCATTTTTGCTGTTGCCCTTGCCCTTAAAGCCGTCATCCCCGCGGAGGCGGGGACCCAGTGACTTTGCTTTCAGCCGTCATCCCGGCGAACGCCGGACTGCGGAGGCAGGATGCCGGAGCGAACATCTGCGTAGCAGATGGCCCGCAGGGCATGCCGCAGGAGCGGCATGTCATCCAGGCTCGCATCCTTGTGGGTGGCTGCGCTGCGACTCGCGCCATGGACAAACGCTTCCGGCTGCGCCGGGTCACTTTCTTTGTTGGCCCAAAGAAAGTAACCAAAGAAAGGGCCTGAACTGCGGTGCGATTCGTCGTGACTGAAAGGTCCGCGGGCAGCCGTGCTTTCGTCGTAGGTGACCTTCTTACGCAGGTACTAGATTTTGATTAACCGCGATTGCGGCGACGTGTCTTCTTTGGCTTTTCGCTAAAGAAGCATTCGGGTCTATGGCCTGAAAAGTCGGTAAGTCGCCAAACCCTACAAGCGATGAGCAGCGGAGCAAGCTCTGCTCTACAAAGCCGGAGCAACGTCGCTGGATCCCGGCTTTCGTCGGGATGACGGGTGTGAGAGGCTTGCCCCGATTCCCGATTCCCGATTCCCGATTCCCGATTCCCGATTCCCGGACCCGCATGCTCGCCCTGATCCAACGCGTCACCCAAGCCGCGGTCGTCGTCGACGGCGAAACCGTCGGCGCCATCGGTCCTGGCCTGCTGGCTCTGGTCGGCGTGGAACCGGAAGACGGCGAGCCGCAACTGGCCCGGATGGCCGAGCGCCTGCTCGGCTACCGGGTATTCGCGGACGAAGAGGGGCGGATGAACCGTTCGCTGGCCGATGCCGGCGGCGGCCTGTTGCTGGTCAGCCAGTTCACCCTGGCCGCCGATACCCGCTCTGGCATGCGCCCGGGCTTCAGTACCGCCGCTGTCCCGGCCGAGGCTGAACGGATCTTCGGACGACTGGTGGATATTTGTCGCGAAAAACACCTGCCAGGGGTGGAAACCGGCCGATTCGGTGCCCATATGGTGGTCAGCCTGGTCAATGACGGCCCGGTGACCTTCCTGCTCAAGGCCTGACCCGGCCCTCAGGCTGGTATAATTACGGGTTCACTTTCTCTCCCGGTGGCGCCGCACATGGCCAACGAACGTCAGGCCCCCCAGTCCGACATCAAGCAACTGATCAGCAAGGGCCTGGAACAGGGTTACTTGACCTATGCCGAGGTCAACGACCATCTGCCGGACGACCTGGTCGATCCCGAGCAGATCGAAGACATCATCGGCATGATCAACGGCATGGGCATCGAGGTGCATGAAATCGCACCGGATGCCGAAACGCTGTTGCTCGCCGGCGCCAGCGATGGCGGCCGCGAAGTCGACGACACCGCGGCCGAAGAAGCCGCGGCCGCTTTGTCCGCGCTCGATACCGAAGCCGGCCGCACCACCGATCCGGTGCGCATGTACATGCGCGAAATGGGCACGGTGGAACTGCTGACCCGCGAAGGCGAAATCGCCATCGCCAAGCGCATCGAGGAAGGCCTCAACCAGATGCTGTCGTCGCTGGCCAGCTTCCCCTGGTCGGTGAAGCTGCTGCTGGACGATTACGACCTGCACAAAGCGGGCAAAAAGCGCCTGGCCGAAATCGTCGCCGGCTTCAACGATGTCGAAGAAGAAGTCCCGGAACCGCCGGCGGTCGAAGTCGGCGATGCCGACGTCGAAGCCGACGAAGAGGAAGACGACACCACCGCCGATGCCGAGGAAACCGGCCCCACCGGTCCGGATCCGGTCGAAGTCGCCAACCGCATGGAGGCGCTGGGCGCGCTGTACGTCAAGTTCGAGAAGAGCTACGCCAAGAACGGCCCCAGCAACAAGGCGGTGATCAAGCTGCGCCAGGACATGGCCGACCTGTTCATGACCTTCAAGCTGCCCCTGCCGCTGACCGACACGCTGGTGCGCAAGCTGCGCGAAGTGGTCGGCCAGATCAAGGAACACGAGCGCCGCATCCTCGATTTGTCCACGCGCGTCGCCAAAATGCCGCGCAAGGACTTCATCCGCGCCTGGGAAGGCAACCAGACCAACCTGGAATGGGTCGACGAAGTCCTCAAGCGCAAGCAGAAGTGGTCCTCGGGCCTGCGCGATGTGAAAGAAAAGATCATCGCCGAACAGGAAGCGACCATCGCGACCGAAAAGGCGCTGCACCTGACCCTGGCCGACATCAAGGAAATCAGCCGCGCCATGGCTTATGGCGAGGCGAAAGCGCGCAAGGCCAAGAAGGAAATGGTCGAGGCCAACCTGCGCCTGGTGATCTCGATCGCCAAGAAGTACACCAACCGCGGCCTGCAGTTCCTCGACCTGATCCAGGAAGGCAACATCGGCTTGATGAAGGCGGTCGACAAGTTCGAATACCGCCGCGGCTACAAGTTCTCGACCTACGCCACGTGGTGGATCCGCCAGGCCATCACCCGTTCGATCGCCGACCAGGCGCGCACCATCCGCATTCCGGTGCACATGATCGAAACGATCAACAAGTTGAACCGCATCAGCCGCCAGATGCTGCAGCAGTACGGCCGCGAAGCGACGCCGGAAGAGTTGGCGAAAGAGATGGACATGCCCGAGGACAAGATCCGCAAGGTCATGAAGATCGCCAAAGAGCCGATCTCGATGGAAACGCCGATCGGCGACGACGAGGATTCGCACCTGGGCGATTTCATCGAGGACACCTCGGTGGATTCGCCGATCGACTCCGCCACGATGGAGTCGCTGCGCGAGACCACGCACGCCGTGCTCGCCGGCCTGACCCCGCGCGAAGCGAAAGTTCTGCGCATGCGCTTCGGCATCGACATGAACACCGACCACACGCTGGAAGAAGTCGGCAAGCAGTTCGACGTGACCCGCGAGCGCATCCGCCAGATCGAAGCCAAGGCGTTGCGCAAGCTGCGCCACCCGAGCCGGTCGGAGCAGCTGCGCAGCTTCCTCGATATCGAGTAAGCGCGGTTCATATCAAGCAAACAAAAAGCCCCGCCTCGTGCGGGGCTTTTTTGCTGTTCCTCCCCCTTTGAAAAAGGGGGAAAAGCAGAAGCTCAGCCGACGTTGTAGAAGAATTGCTCGCGTGCGATCTTCCCGTCGCGCACCTGGTACACGCAGATCTCCTTCATGTCCATGCGGCCCATGCCTTTGTAGGTCGCATCGATCCCCATCGCGACGCTGAACCAGTCGCCGGATACGATCGGATCTCCGACGCTGCCGCCGTGGATGGTCTCGATGCTCTCCTGCCACTTGCGGCCTTTCTCGCGTATGGCGTCCAGGCCCTGGACGTTGCCCGAAGCGCCGCCGGGCGCGCCTTCCATCTCGACGCTGACCGCGTCCTGCGCATACAGCTCGTCCTGGGCCTGTTCGTACTTGCCTTCGCGGCACAACTCGACCAGGCGCGCGGCGATTTTTTCGGTATTCATTGCCAATCTCCTGCTGTGGGGAGTCCAGCCTACGCCCGTCTGCTGACAACATCCTGTCAGCACAGGCTGACGGCCGGACGGCGCTGCCCTAAACTGCGCCGTCGGCGGGCCTATAGCTCAATGGTTAGAGCAGAGGACTCATAATCCTTTGGTTCCAGGTTCGAGTCCTGGTGGGCCCACCAAGTCTTTCAAAGCCATGTCCCCGCGGGTCACTGCAGCAACCTAGCTACTCCGGCAGATTCGAACGAATCAGGTCCGCGGTTTCGGTAAGTCGCTTGGCAGAAGCTTGAACTCGCTCTCGACGCTGCGCATCCCCGCTTGGATCGTGCGGGGTACCCCTTTTGCGTCCGGCGCCATCGAACGTTGCGAGTTGAGGCGGGCCTACGCCCCAATCGCTGCCTTTCTGCCGAGGCACGACATGGAAATGGAAGTGCGGCGTTTCCTGTCCGCTATAGACCCCGTTGTTTTGGAAGGTAAGTATTCCGAGGGGCCGATAAGTCTTGACGAGCGCCTCTGCGACTCTCTTAGCCGAGGCCATGATGGCCCCGCACTCCTGGTCAGAAAGGTCGAGCAGTGTCGCGACATGCCGACGAGTGATGACGCAGCACTGGCCGACTTCGAATTGCCACGGATTGATCACGGTTAACGTATGTTCGCTTTCTTCTATGATCTTCCATCTTTCTTCGCGACCCGCCGCACAAAGGTCGCACGGATCTCTTATGGGAAGTTCGATCATTTGCCCTCTCCGAATAAGCGGGGTTGCCCAAGCGGCCTAACGTTCAATAGACCCCAAAAACGGGAATGTGCGCAAGCACATTCCTGGGACATGGCTAACCCAGAAACGAGTGGTTCCGTTCCTTCGCCGATCCGTACAGCGGCGTTACGTTGCGCTTCGATATCAATAGCTTATTGATTTTCAGAGCAGCTCATAATCCTTGGTTCCAGGTTCGAGTCCTGGCGCGCCCATGTCCGATTGCTGCGCGATGATCGCTTGATAGCTGCAGTAATGGGATCTGAAATGCGCTTCACACGGACCCAACTCGCATTCAGCGGTCCATCATTGGCCTCTGCTGAAGCCTGCTCCCGTTGATAGGGGTGTAGCGATGCCCGGAGACGATGCCTCGTGGACCAGCCCACCATGCGTTGCGCCCAGGCGGGACCGGATACGGGCGATTTGCCTCAAAACCGTTTTTTCGCCGAGGTCTACGGCGAGCTGAGCACCATGGCCCGGCGTCTTCTGGGCGGGCGCCAGCGCATCACGATCGACACGGTTGCGCTGGTGCACGAGCTCTATCTGAAACTGAAGATTCCGCAGGGCGTTCACGACCGCAGCGCCTTCATGGCGCTGGCCGGAAAGGCCATGCGTCATGTGCTGATCGATCATGTCCGTCAACGCGAAGCCGCCAAGCGGGGCGGGGGTTGGGTCGCGGTGACGCTGGAATCCCGGGATCTCGTCGCGCCCGAACCGGGCAATCCCCTGGACCTGATCAGCATCGAGCGTTGCATCCAGCTGCTGGAAACCCTCGACCCGGCTTACGTCACGCTGGTCGAATGCCGTTTTTACGCCGGCATGGAGAACGAGGAGATCGCCCAGTTGCTCGGCGTCAGCGTGCGCACCGTGCAGCGCGATTGGCGCCGGGCACGCGCCTTCTTGCAGATGCATTTGAACGGCGAGCCCGAATGAACGGCGATGCCTGGCGTTGGCGCAGAGCGGCGGAGCTCTTCGACGAATTGCTGCCGCTGGACGCGGCCGCGCGCGCGGAGCGGCTCGCGTTGGCTTGCGGAAGCGATGCCTTGTTGCGCCGGCGGGTCGAGCGGTTGTTGGACGCCGACGCCGACGCTGCGCATCTGGACGAAGGCGTGGAAGCCTATGCGGGGAATTTGCTCGACGAGGACCCGGCCAACCGGATCGGCAAGTGGTGCGGTCCCTATCGCATCGAGAAAGTCATCGGACGCGGCGGTATGGGCGATGTCTATCTGGCCCGGCACGGAGACCGGGACATGGAGCGCGCGGTGGCGCTCAAGCTCATGCGCACGGGCCTGGGCGGCGTCCAGGCCCGCCAACGCTTTCTGGCCGAGCGGCGCGTGCTGGCCCGTTTGGAGCATCCCAATATCGCCCGGCTGTACGACGGCGGCTTCGCCAGCGATGGCCAGCCTTGGTATTGCATGGAGTGGATCGACGGCGCGTCGCTCGTCGACTGGTGCGATCGGCACGAACTTTCGATACCCGCCAGGCTCAGGCTTTTCGCGAAGGTCTGCGATGCGGTCGACTACGCGCATCGCTACTTGATCGTCCATCGCGACATCAAACCGACCAACATCATGGTCGATATGCGCGGCGAGCCGCATCTGCTGGATTTCGGCATCGCCAAGCGACTGATCGCCGAAGGCAATAGTCGCGGCGTCGAAACGGCGCTCATGACACCCGATTACGCCGCGCCGGAACAGCTCAACAACGAACCGGTCAGCACCGCGACCGACATCTATTCCTTGGGCGCCGTCGCCTTCGAGTTGCTCGCCGGCGTTCGCCCGTTCGCCAACACGCTCGCTTCGCGCGAACCTCCGATGGCCTCGCGCGCGTGCCTGCCCGGCGCGGCCGGCAGCCGCGGGCTGCGCAACCACGCGGCATTGCGCGCGGCGCTGCGCGGAGATCTCGATCGGATCCTTCGCGTCGCCTTGGATCCTGCGCCGGAGCGACGCTATCGCTCCGCCATCGCCATGGCCGACGATCTGCGGGCCGTAGCCGAAGGGCGTCCCATCAGCCTGCGCGGCGACCGGCGCTATCGCCTCGGCAAGCTCGTGCGTCGGCATCGCTGGAGCGTGGCGGCCAGCGTGGCGGGCTTGCTGGCGTTGATCACCGCTTCCGGCGCCGCGCTGTGGCAGGCGCGCGTCGCCGACGAGCGCGCGCGCACGGCAATGGCCGTTAAGGAGTTCGTGTCGAGCTTGTTGGAATCGGCTTCGCCCGATACGCAGCCCGGGCAAAGGCTCAGCGTTCACGAGGCACTGGACCGGGGACGGGAAAGGTTGGGGCCGGAATTGGCGCAACAGCCTGCCGTCGCAGCGGAACTGCTTACGGTCATGGCGCGCAGCTACGTATCGCTCGGCGAGCTCGAAACGGCGTGGGCGCTGCTGGATCGTGCGCAGGGCCTGCAGATCCATTTGAATGTCGAGGGACGCGCGGAACTGTATGCCACCCGGCTCGAACTCGCTTCGCGGCGTGGCGACATCGCTTCGATGCGGCCCGAAGCGGCTGCGCTCGAAAGCGTGCTGCGCGAAGTGCCCGAATCGCCGGCGCGCGTGGACGCTTTGTTGGCCGTGACCTTCTATCAGTTGGCGGAAAGCCGCGAGGAAGCGGAAAACAACGCAAAAGAGGCGCTCAGCCTGGCCGAACGCATTCTTACCCGACACGATCCCCGCCGCGTGCGCGCGATGCGCATGCTCGCCGACACCTGGGACACGCTCGGCCGAGGGGCGCAAGCCCAGGCGCTGCATGAGCGGGCCTTGTCGGCCGCGCTGCGCGACTTGCCGCGCCACCATCCCGAGACCTCCGCACTGCGCCTGCAGCTGGTCTCCGACTATGTCCGCCAGCGCCGCTATGCGTTCGCCGCCCAGCTGACGCGACAATCGTTGGAAGACACGGTGGCCGTGTACGGCGAAAACAGCGCCGAGACGGTGAGCAGCCTGTGCTGGACGGCCCGTATCCTCATGTCCGGCGGGCGTTATCGCGAAGCGCGGCCTTACATGGAGCGCGCCAGCGCAATCATGCGCAAGCAGCCCCAGGATAGTCTTCTGCATCGTGCCGCCGTCGCGCTGAACATGGCGCGGATCGAGGAAGCCGCCGGCGATTTCCGAGCCGCCGAGCGGTTCTACCAGGAAGCGCTCGACGAACTGTCGGAGACCGGACGCGATCCGCACAGCCTGCCTTATCTGCGGATCAATGTTGCCCGGTTGATGCTGCGGCAAGGTCGTTTCGCCGAAGCAGGTGCGCTGTATCGGCAAGTGCGGGACGCGGCCAAGCCGGACAGCGCGGCGTATGGGCTGGCTCTCAATGGTTTGGGCACGCTGGCGCGAGTCGAAGGCGACGCACGCCGTGCGTCGGCGCTTCACCGGCTCGCGGTTCAGCGATTGGAGAAGCACCGCGAAGGCCGCTATCGATCGACCGAGTTCTATGCATTAGGGGCTCAGCTGGAGTTGGCCCGCGACCAGCGCCATCTCGGCCGCCCGGCCGACAGCCGCTCGACCCTGGAGCAGCTGGTGAAGTCCCTGGATGCCGATTTCCCCTTCGATGCCCCCGATCTGGTGGACGCTTACTTCGAGTTGGCGACGTTGACCCAAGGCGGCGCGCAGCGGCAGTTGCTGGACCGCGGCGCTACCTTGCGGCGCCATATCCAGGGTTGACCTGCCGGCTCGATCGCGATTGTCGCGTCTGATTCGTGGATTCCGCTCTTAGGTACAGGGGGCCATCCGGCCCGGTCCAGGAGTCTATCCATGAACCACACCACCCTCGGTTCTAGATCGGGCCGATGGCTCCCTGCCTTATTGCTGTGCGCGATCTCGGCACCGGCTTGGTCGCAGCAGACCTGCGAAATGAACGACGGCGACACGACGACGCATGAAGTCGATGGCGGCAGCACGGCCGCGGGTGTCGATGCGCTGGCCTGCGGCGCGGCCAACACTGCTAACGGCGCGTCGGCGACCGCCATCGGTCGCGAGAACGAGGCCACCGACACTTCCGCGACCGCGATAGGTCTTGCGAATTCGGCATCGGAAGGTTCGTCCACGGCGATGGGCGTCAATAACGGCGCCGCAGGCGTGGCTTCCTCCGCGGTCGGCGTCGGCAACCTTGCCAGCGGTTTCCAATCCAGCGCGTTCGGCATGACCAATGTCGCCGAGGGCGAGAACAGCACCGCGCTGGGCGCCAGCAACGAAGCGTTGGCCGATCAAAGCACGGCGGTGGGCTACAACAACCTTGCGAGCGACACCACCGCCTCCGCCGTGGGCTACGGCAACCAGGCTGCGGGCGAATCCAGCGTGGCGATGGGCATGGGAAATTTCGCCAGCGGCGCGGGAAGCACGGCGGTAGGAGTAGTCGCCATCGCCGAAGGGGAGGGCGCCAGCGCGTTCGGCCGGCAAACGCGCGCGATCGGCGATTTCAGCACTGCGATGGGCAATTTCAGCACCGCCGAAGGCACTAATAGCGTTGTCATCGGTTCGAACAACCAAGCCCTCGGGGTCAACTCGTCCTCGCTTGGTTTCATGAACAACGCCGATGCCGAAGCGAGCACCGCGCTCGGCGCTTTCAACTCGGCGATAGCGCAGAGCAGCACTGCGGTCGGCATGAGCAACCGTGCCGAAGGCCTCCAGAGCAACGCATTGGGCTACGCCAACCAAGCCATCGCGCAAGGCGCCAACGCATTGGGAAGCGGCAATATCGCGAGCGGTAGCGCGTCTACGGCGGTGGGATTCGGCAACGTCGTCACCTCCGAGGCCGGCAACGCGATCGGCATCGGCAACGAAGCCCAGGGTTTCAGGAGCAGCGCGGTCGGCGCGACCAATCAGGCCAACGGCGACCGCAGCAATGCGTTCGGCGACGCCAATATCGCCAGCGGCATGTTCAGCAATGCGTTCGGCACGTTCAACACCGCGAGCGGCGAGAACAGCGGCGCGTTCGGCAACAGCAATACGGTGACCGGCGAGAACGCCTATGCGCTCGGCCATTCGGCTACGGCATCGGCCTCCGGCAGCGTCGCGATCGGCGCATTTTCGGTCGCGGATCGCGAAAACACGGTCTCGGTCGGAAGCCAGGGCGACGAGCGCCAGATCACCCATGTCGCCGACGGCGTGGAGGACACCGACGCGGTCAACATGCGCCAGCTGAAAGCATTCTCGGCCGCGGCCGAAGAGATGACCGCGCTGCGCGGCGAATTCAACCAGCGCTTCGCGAACCAAGACAAGCGCATCAGCCGGATCGGCGCGATGGGCACGGCGATGGCGCAGATGACCGCGACCGCCGCCGGCATCCGCACCCGCAATCGCCTCGCAGTAGGCACGGGCTACCAGGCCGGCCACGCCGCGTTGGCGGTGGGCTATCAGCGCGCCGTCGGCGACAGCGCAGCATTCACCGTCGGCGGCGCCTTCAGCGGCGATGGCGAAGACACGGTGGGCATGGGCTGGGGCGTGGGTTGGTGAAGCCGTTGCGGCAACATTCTGAAAGGAGAAATCTCATGTCGATCCGTCTGGCGTCGATGGCACTCGCGTTGGTGCCTGCGTTGGCCGCTTATGGCGCCGAATCCCCCATCGTGGATGTCGATGGCGCGCGCGATCCGGCCTGGCTGAAGCGTTTCGAAGGCAGCTTCATCGTCAATTACGAACACAAGCCTTTCGACGCGTTCGCGTTTCCGGCGTCGCCTCTGGCCGTACGCGAGGACGGCAGCCAACGCGACGCCAAGAACAACCGGCTGGCGGTGCCCGCGCGCACCATTTCGACGGAAGGGCGCTACACGCGATTGCTGTACATCGCGCCTCAGGATCGATCGACGCTGGAAGTCATGCGCAACTACATCGATGAGATCAAGGCCAACGGCGGCAAATCGGTCTATGGCTGCAAAGACATGGGATGCGGCGGAGATCTGGTGGGCAACGATCACGGCGGCGGTACCCAAGGCTTGCTGGAGCGGCTTTATCCGAACAGCCGCCTGAAAGATGTTTACGGGAGCACGGGTTACTGCGCGAGCGTCGAGGATCCGGCCGAGCAGCGCTACTACCTGGCGACCCAGCCCGACGGCGCCGGCGGACAACGCACGATCGGCGTTTACGTTTATCGCATCAATTCGCCGGGCCACGCCTATTGCGGCGTGCTCAACGACCGCACGGCCGTGATGGTGATCGCGGTGGAACCCAAGCCGATCGAGAACAAGATGGTCGCCGTCAGCGCGAACGACATGGCCGACGCGCTGGCCGCCGCCGGCACGATTTCGCTTTACGGGATCCATTTCGACTTCAACAAATCGGTGGTCAAGCCAGAATCGCGGCCGACGCTGGAACAGATCGCCAAGCTGATGGCATCCCAGCCCGGGCTGCGTTTGTCGGTGATCGGCCACACGGACAACGTCGGCGGAGCGGACTACAACCTGGCCTTGTCGCAGCGCCGCGCCACCGCCGTGGTGACCGCACTCGTGGAGGACTACGCGATCAAGCCCGAACGGCTGGAGCCCAGCGGTGCCGGCATGACCAAGCCCTTGACCAGCAACGCCGATGAAGCCGGTCGTGCGAAGAACCGGCGAGTGGAACTGGCGAAGCGCTAGCTTCGACGGTACTCGCACGAAAAAAACGGGCGTGGCGTCGCCGCCACGCCCGCCGATCCGTCCCACGGGAAGGACGGATCGCAAACGCTCAGAAGCCGATGCCGACGCCGACCGTGGCCGAACGCTCGGAGCCGCTGAATGCGCCGCCCAACGTCATCGCCGCACGGTTGCCGATCCGCCGCTGCACGCCCATCGACAACGCTTGTTTGCCGCCATAAGTGCCGGCAGCGATGCCGATGCGGGTCTGTCCGCCTTCCACGGCCGCCGCGCTGGACGCCATGCCGACCATGGCTGCGCTCAGCGCGCCTAGCCGGTCGATGCGATCGTCCTGCCGATCGAACCGTCGATCGACCTCACCCCGGAAAGCATCGAAATCCTCGCTCAGCGAGGAAATTTCCGCGATACGCGCGTCGGTGTATTGGTTGGCGGCGGTCAACGTCGCCGCGTCGCCCGCTTCCAGATCGGTGCGGATCGCGGCTTCGCGATTGTCGGTATAGGCATTGGCTGCGGTGCCGCCGGTGGCGACGGCGGTATCGGTATAGGCGTTGGCCGTCGCCAGCGTGCTCTGCAGTTGCGACAGATTGACCGCGTCGGTCGCCTGCGTGCCGGCGGCGACGTTGACGATCTGGCGCTCGTTGCCGGCGCTGCCGACCGAAACCGTGTTCGTACGGTCGGCGACGGCGCCATCGCCGAGCGCAAGGCTGTTGTCGGCACTGGCCACGGCGCCGAAGCCGAACGCGGCGCTGTGGGCGCCCGATGCCGTGCTGTCGATCCCGACCGCGCTCGCGTACTGTCCAGAGGCGCGCACGCCCAAGCCGATCGCGATCGCGCTTTCGCCGTCGGCGACTGCGGTCTCGGACGACGCATCCAGCACGCCGTCGCCATCGAGATCGAGGTCCAGAGCGATGAAGCCATCGTTATTGCGGTCGTAATGCCCGCCCACCGCCAACGCCTGCGTTCCGGCGGCGGTGCTCGAGTAGCCGAACGCGACGCTTCGCGCGCCCGCCGCCCGCGTGCCGACGCCCACTGCCGTGCTCGCAACTCCCGTGGCATCGCTGGAATTGCCCATGGCGACGCTGCTCGTCCCGCTAGCGACATTGCTGCGCCCGACCGCGACCGTACTGTTCGCGGTGGCTTCGTTCGATTGGCCGACGGCGATGCTGAAGCCGCCGTTGGCGACGTTGTTCTTGCCGACGGCGATGCTCTGGCTGCCGGCCTCGTTCAAGGATCCGACCGCGAGACTCAGCCCGGTGGCATCGTTGTCGTTGCCGACCGCGATGCTGAAGCCGTCGGCGGCGTTGCTGTAGCCCAGGGCGACGGATTCGGTGCCGCTGGCCGAGTTGGCGTAGCCGAACGCGCTGGCGAAATCGCCCGACGAAAGGTTGCCGTACCCCACGGACGTGCTGTTATCGCCGCCCGCATCGTTGTTGCGGCCGAAGGCGCTTGCGGCGTCGCCGTCGGCGTCGTTGCCCACGCCGCAGGCGAATGCGATCGCGCCCGAAGCCGTGCTCGATCCGCTGATCTCGTGCGTGGCGGGATCGCCGTCGTTGATCTCGCAGGTTGCGTTCTGCGCCCAGGCGGGTGCGATCGCCAGGCCCAGCAGGCAGGCCATGGTCATGCGCGGCAGGCCGCGGCCGGCAGAGCGGCGTGTGAGGTGGGACATCGGTGTGCTCCTGTTCTCGAAAGGCGGCCGCCAGCGTGGCGACCTCGTCTTGGTTGAGCGGAAAACAGGCGGGAAACGCGACACCGCCCGATCCGGCGGACGGGTGCGCTCTTGTTTTTTCGGACGGGAAACTTCGGGCCGTTCAGCTATTCTTCGGCCATACCATCCGATTTCCCTGGCGGCTGCGCGGATATCCGCTTAGGGTCGAAGCGACCAGGCCGATCAGAGGCTTGCAAGCGCTCGGCCGGCCGCCGATTTATGCTTTCGAAAGGCGGCAACCTATGCTTCCGCGAACAAGATTCACGCCGATGTAGCGCGGGAGCTGTTACCTATCGGCACCGGTTTAAGGCGGGACCGCGCAGCGAAGCAACCGCGCGCCCGCTGCAGGCCATCGACCGCCTCCACGCATCCAAGCAACCGAAAGGAAGCCAGATATGCAAGGTCCCGATGACGGGGTGAAGCTGACCCGGCGCGAAGTGCTGCTCGCGGGTGCCGCGTCGGCGGCAGCCACCGCTCTTCCCGCCGTTGCATCGATGGCTGCGGAAGCCGCCGCAAGTTCGCCCGCGAAGCCTCCGGTGATGTCGAAGGTATCGCTCAACGTCAACGGCAAGCAGCAAGCGCTCGAACTCGATACGCGCACTACGCTCCTCGACGCGTTGCGCGAGCACCTGAAGCTCACCGGCAGCAAGAAGGGCTGCGATCACGGCCAGTGCGGCGCCTGCACGGTGATCGCCAACGGTCGCCGCATCAATGCTTGCCTGAGCCTGGCGGTGATGCACGAGGGCGATGAGATCACCACGATCGAAGGGCTCGGCACGCCGGAAGCCTTGCATCCGATGCAGCGCGCCTTCGTCAAGCACGACGGCTACCAGTGCGGTTACTGCACGCCCGGCCAGATCTGCTCCGCGGTAGCGGTGTTGGAGGAGATCGAAGCCGGCATCCCCAGCCACGCGAGCACGGACCTGGGCGCGCGACCGCGCGCCACGGCGGACGAGATCCGCGAGCGCATGAGCGGCAACCTCTGCCGTTGCGGTGCGTACTCGAACATCATCGAGGCGATCGCCGAGGTTTCGGGGAGGCGCGCATGAAGGCCTTTTCCTACGAGCGTGCGAAGACGCCCGGAGAAGCCGCTGCCGCGGTCGCGCATACACCCGGCGCCCGCTTCATCGCTGGCGGCACCAACCTGCTCGACTTGATGAAACTGGAAATCGAAACGCCCGCGCACTTGGTGGACGTGAACGGCCTGCAACTCGATCGCATCGAGAAAACCGACGGCGGCGGCCTACGCATCGGCGCGCTGGTGCGCAATACCGACCTCGCTGCGGATAAGCGGGTACGCCGGGACTATGGCGTGCTGTCGCGCGCGTTGCTCGCAGGCGCTTCCGGCCAGTTGCGCAACAAAGCCACCACGGCCGGCAACCTTCTGCAGCGCACCCGCTGTCCGTACTTCTACGACTCCGCGCAACCCTGCAACAAGCGACTGCCAGGCAGCGGTTGCGCGGCCATGGGCGGCTTCAGCCGTCAGCACGCGATCATGGGCACCAGCGAAGCCTGCATCGCCACCCATCCCAGCGACATGGCGGTGGCGATGCGCGCGCTCGATGCCACCGTGGAGACGATGAAGCCGGATGGCAGCGCGCGCAGCATCCCGATCGCCGAGTTTCACCGTCTGCCCGGCGACACGCCTCAGGTCGAAACCGAGTTGACGGCCGGCGAGCTGATCACCGCGGTGACCTTGCCCGAGCCGGTCGGCGGAAAGCATTTCTATCGCAAGGTGCGCGATCGCGCGTCCTACGCGTTCGCGCTGGTCTCGGTCGCGGCCGTCGTGCAGCGCAACGGCAGCGGTCGCATCGCATTGGGCGGCGTCGCGCACAAGCCATGGCGCAACGAAGCCGCCGAGTCCGAGCTGCCGCGCGGTGCGAAGGCCGTCGCGGCGGTCTTGCTGGCGGGCGCGAAGACGACCGAGCACAACGCCTTCAAGGTGCCGCTGGTCGAACGCACTATCGCCGCGGTGCTGGTGGAAGCAGGAGCCAAGGCATGAAATTCGACACGCCGGCTGCCACCAATCCGATCGACCGGCTCAACGTCGTCGGCAAGCCGACCGACCGCATCGACGGGCCGCTCAAGACCAGCGGCACCGCGCCTTATGCGTATGAACGCCACGACGTGGCGCCGAACCAGGCCTACGGTTATGTCATCGGTGCGGCCATCGCCAAGGGCCGCATCTCGACTATCGACACGAGTGTCGCGCAGAAAGCGCCCGGCGTGCTCGCTGTGGTCACCGCACGCAATGCAGGCAAGCTAACCAAAGGCAGATTCAACACCGCGAACCTGCTGGGCGGGCCGGAGGTCCAGCACTATCATCAGGCGATCGCCCTGGTCGTCGCCGAAACCTTCGAGCAGGCGCGCGCCGCGGCGCAGCTGGTGCGCGTCGACTACAGCCGCGCAAAGGGCCAGTACGACCTTGCACGCGTCAAGGATTCGGCGGTCGTGCCCAGGAACGATCCGGACACCGGCGCGGGCGATTTCGAGACCGGCTTCGCGAATGCGCCGGTGCAGCTCGACGTCACCTACACCACGCCCGATCAATCGCACGCGATGATGGAACCGCACGCGTCGATCGCAGCCTGGAACGGCGACGAACTGACGCTGTGGACGGCCAACCAGATGATCAACTGGGGCAAGCAGGACATGGCGCGGACGCTGGGCATCCCGGCGGAGAAGGTTCGCCTGGATTCGCCGTATATCGGCGGCGGTTTCGGCGGGAAACTCTTCCTGCGCGCGGATGCGTTACTCGCGGCGCTCGGCGCGAAAGCCGCCAAGCGTCCGGTGAAAGTCGCGCTGACCCGGCCGCTGATGTTCAACAACACCACCCACCGTCCGGCCACGATCCAGCGCATCCGCATCGGTTGCGGCAAGGACGGCAAGATCGACGCGATCGCGCACGAAAGCTGGTCCGGCGACCTGCCCGGTGGCGACCCCGAAGTGGCGACCCAGCAAACGCGCTGGCTCTACGCCGGCGCGAACCGCAAATGCGCACTGCGTCTGGCGGCGCTGGATCTGCCCGAAGGCAATGCGATGCGCGCGCCCGGCGAGGCGCCGGGGATGATGGCGTTGGAAGCCGCCGTCGACGAAATGGCCGAGAAGCTGGGCATGGACCCGGTGGCGTTCCGCATTCTCAACGACACGCAGGTGGATCCGGAGAGGCCCGAGCGGCCGTTCTCGCAGCGGAATCTGGTGGAATGCTTGCGCACCGGTGCGGACAAGTTCGGTTGGGACAAGCGCAAGGCCAAACCTGCGCAGGTTCGCGACGGGCGATGGTGGGTGGGGATGGGCGTGGCCGCCGCCTACCGCAACAATCTGACGATGAAGTCGGCTGCGCGCGTGCGTCTGGATGGGCGCGGCAGGATCGCGGTCGAGACCGACATGACCGACATCGGCACCGGCACCTACACGGTCATCGCGCAGACGGCCGCCGAAATGATGGGCGTTCCGTTGCAACAGGTCGACGTGCGGTTGGGCGATTCGAGTTTTCCGGTCTCCGCCGGTTCGGGCGGACAGTGGGGGGCCAACAGTTCGACGGCAGGCGTGTACGCAGCATGCATGAAGTTGCGCGAAGCGGTGGCGGGCAAACTAGGCTTGGATCCGGCCGCGGCGGAGTTCGCCGACGGCAAGGTGAGCGCGGGTGGGCGCAGCTTCGCGCTGACGGATGCGGCGAAGGACGGCGAGCTGGTCGCCGAAGACGCTATCGAGTTCGGCGACCTGGCGAAGAAGTTCCAACAGGCTACTTTCGGCGCGCATTTCGTCGAAGTCGGCGTCGACGCGCATACCGCCGAGATCCGCATCCGGCGCATGCTGGCGGTCTGCGCGGCCGGACGCATCCTCAATCCGAAGTCGGCGCGCAGCCAAGTGATCGGCGCGATGGTGATGGGCGCGGGCGCCGCGTTGATGGAAGAGCTGGTCGTAGATAAGCGGCTGGGTTTCTTCGTCAACCACGACCTTGCCGGCTATGAAGTGCCGGTGCATGCCGACATTCCGCACCAGGAAGTCGTATTCCTGGACGAGACCGATCCGATGTCCTCGCCGATGAAGGCCAAGGGCGTAGGCGAACTGGGCATCTGCGGCGTCGGCGGCGCGGTCGCGAATGCGATCTACAACGCCACCGGGGTTCGCGTGCGCGAGTATCCGATTACGTTGGACAAGCTGATCGCGAAAATGCCGGATGTGGCGTGACGTTGAGACGTCCGCACAATAGGCTGTTCGCAAGCGACTCAATCTTCGGGAAGTAATTGTGGATTCCACAACGCTTCCCACAAATGCCGGTCGGGGTCTTGGAAGTAGCCCGCGTAGCCTCCCCAAGAAGTTTCTTGAGCGGGTTTTACGATCGCGGCGCCGGCGGCTTCGGCCTGGCGCATGGCGGCATCGACTTCTTCTTTCGACGAGAGGTTGTGTCCGAGGGTGAACTCGGTGGCGCTGGATGCTTCCAGCGGGACGCCGGAGTCGTGCGAAATGCTCTTACGCGGCCAGATGGCGAGCTTCAAACCGGGTTGCAAGTCGAAGAACGCCACAGCGCCGTGCTCGATCTCCTCGCCGATGATGCCTTCGGTCTTCAAGCCGAGACCGTCTCGGTAGAACCGAAGCGCACGTTGCAAATCGTCCACGCCGATCGTGATGACGGTGATACGAGCTTTCATGCGGAATCTCCTTGAGGTCCGACGCCCCGAATCGAGCGCCCGCGAACCGGATTCGACTACGGCGGCGGAATCGCCAGGTAAACGGTGCTCCAAAGTTGCGCGGCGTTGGATTCGTCGGCATCTCCGCTGCTCTGGCCGAACGGCGTCGCCCGATAATGGCCGTCCGCGTACGACCACGACCATAGCTCCGAAGTGCGCATTGCCTGGTTATCGTCGATCGCCCGCCATAAACGGCGCTGCGCATCGCCAAGATTCGTACGGATGGATGCGGGCAAGTCCTCGCGCTGCAGTTGCAGCGCAAGGCCCGCCGCAAGCAGCGCTTGTTGCCACGACCAGACCACGGTGCCGTGGTAGGCGTTGCGGCCGAAGGCGTTGGCGATGCGCGTATCGGCATAGGCCGGATTGGCGACCAGCAGGCCGGCGCCGGTCAGCAGGCCCGCGGGGAAGGGACGCAACATGCTTTCGACCATGTCGCGTGCCTTCTGGGGATCGGGGTTCAGGAACAGCAACGCGAAGCCGCCATCGGAATGCAGGACGGGAATCGGCCGGCCGTTCGCATCCAGGGCCAGCGCATCGAAGCGCAGCGCTTCTTGCGATACGCTGGCCAGCGCAGGCGCGGGGTCGATGCCTTCGGCCTTGGCATAACGCGAGATGCCATTCTTGGCTTGCGCAGCGGGGATCTTCACGCGGAACAGCTTCGGCGCATGCGTCCGCCATTGAGCGGCTTTCGCAGCGGCGCCCGCAAACGCGCGCTGCTGCTGCGGCGTCGCGTAAGGTTGCAGCGAACCGGCATGTTGGAAACGCGCGATGGCGTCCAGCGCCGCCGGCATGAACACGGCATTGACATCGTAGGCATAGCGGCCTCCCGCCAATCCCTCGCGGCTGTCGCGCCACTGTCCGGCGTCGCGGCCGGGCTTTAGCGCGATCAGGTTCGCGGTCGCCGGCTTGCGGGAGAAAGCCGCGGCGGAATCGAGCACGAAGGCGAAGTTGCGAGCCAGCGCGGCGCCCAGCGGCTCGCCGGCCGATGTTTTGCGCGCGAGAAAGGTCGCGATGCGGCCGCGGCTGCGCGGATCGTCGAGCAGATAGGCGGCGGCCACCGGTGCGAGCATGCGGTCGTCGTCGACCATGTTGTAGTCGTAGATCGGAGTGTCGTTGTAGGGCGCGCCGTCGCCGTCTTCCTTGCGATGGCGCAGCAGCGCGAATTCGCCGATGTCTTCCTCGTGCGCCACTTCGCCTTGCGGGTTCAGGCGTTCAAGCACGGACGCCAAGCCGTTTTCGATCGCCTCGGGCTGCAGCGCCGGCATCAGCAGACGCAGCGACATCAGCGTATCGCGGCCGAAATAGGTGTCGAAGCGCCATGAGCCGGCCAGGAATTTTTCTTCGTAGCTCAGGAATTGCAGCACCTGGCGGGCTCGCGCGTCGCCCCCGGCCGCGGTATCGAGCAGGGTGGGGGCATCGAGCGGTGTGAGCGGCTTTTCGCCGGTCAGCGCGACGATGCGCAACCGCATCGGGTCGCCTTTGCGCGCCGGCGCGAACACCAGCGGCGCATTGCCGCCGCCGCTCAAGCGACCGTCGCGGAGTTCGATCGAGATTTTGTAGCCGGCCGCGCCGTCGATGCGCGGCCGTGCCCAGGCGACCGTATTCGCCGATGTTCGCGCCGCAGTGGCGACCGATTCGGGATACGAGATTCCAAGCTGGAAATCGCGCAGCACGCGCACGCTGCCGAGCACGGCATCGCGAATCACCAGGCGCGGCGCGTCGACGCTCGCTTCAGCCACGATCCCATGCAAGGGCCGGCCGCGTTCGTCGTCCTGGGCGAGCCCTTCCACTTTGTCCAACGTCCAGCGCACGGGCGCGCCGGTTTCTTCGAACCAGACGCCGACGCCGCTGTTGCCGGCCGGGAATGCCACCAGCACGCGCGGCTTGCGCCCCGAATTCAGCAATAGATGGGCCGCAACCGGGCCTTGCCGGTAAAAGGCATTGAGCACGTCGCCTTCGGCCACCCGGAATCGCAGCGGCGCTTGCGCACCGGCTGCGCTGAAAGACAGAGCGCAGGCCAGCAATGCCGGCAGCGCCGACTTCATCGCGATCCGCATCGACCCACTCCGTCGGCGCTGCGCGTTACCAGAGATACTTCGCCTGCACGTTGATCTCGCGGCCCTCCAGCGGACGCGCCAGCAGCACGCCGCCTGCGCTGGAGGCCGTACCGAAAATGCGCGAGTTGCTTTCGGTCAGGCCCAGCTCGTTGGTCACATTGGTGCCGCGCACGTTGAATTGCCAATGTACGCCGACATTGGAGACCACTCCGAAATCCAAGGTGTGGTAGGAGCCCAGTTGTTGCAGCCCGGATTGGTCCTGGGTGTGGTCGCCGACATGGGTGTAGGTGATGTACGGCCTGATGTCGCCCCAGCCGAAGACGAACTTGTAGCTCGGCGTGAACATGTAGCGCAGCTTGGGCTGGCGCTGCAATTGCTGCCCTTCGATCGGCTGGCAGGCATTGTTGCCGTTGATGTCGACGTACGGGAAGCAGGCATCGAAATCGGTGTATTCGCCGTCCAGGTAATTGGCGACCAGCTCGAAGCGCAGGTTCTCGACCGGCGTCAACGCGCCGATGAAATTGACGCCCCAAGAATCGGAGCCATAAATGAGCGGAGTGCCCACCGGCGTGCCGGCGCCATCGGTCGGCTGGAACGGCAGGCCGGTGAATTTGCGGCGATACGCGCTGATGTCGGCGTACAGCAGGTCGGACTGGTACTTGAAGCCCATTTCGTAGTTGCGGACCCGATGCATCGGCGGCGTGTTGGCGGTGGTGCTGCCGCGGATGCCGTTGTCGAAATCGAGGAAATGGCCGCCGGTGTTGACGCGGCCGTAGGCCGACATATGGTCGGTGAACGAATAGTTGGCGCCTGCGGTCCAGGATGGGTGGGTCTTCTTGTATCCGGTCCTGGCGAAGGTGCCGTCGCAGACGGGCACATGATTGTCGTACTCGGTCAGCGGATTCCCGTCCAAGTCGACGAAATCCGTCACGCCATCGCCGTCTGCGTCGGAATTATTCTGGAAGTTGCAAACGTTGTTGGTCGCGTCCATGTTCTCGACGCGCCCGGACAGATCCAGCAGCCACTTGCCGATGCGCCATGAATCGGACACGTAGAACGCCGTGTTGGTGGCGCTGCCGTGCTGGGCGATGTTGAAGGTGCCGTAGTCGAGCAGGCCCTGGTTGTCGGTGGCCTGATGGACGTTGCCGTCGGCGCCGACGTAGCTGACCGTGATCGGCCGCGCGTTCGGCGTATTGGTCATCATCATCTGATTGCCCAGCGCCCACTTGTCGTTCATGGTGTAGTGGTTGATGTAGACGCCGATGGTGAGGGTGTTGCCCTCGAAGAGTTCTTTACTCAGCCGGAAGTCGTTGTTGATGCTCTTCAAATGCTTGTGGATGTGCCACCAGCCCTGATGGATCACGCTCTGGTCGCCCGGCACTGCGCCGCCGCCGACGAAATTGGCCGTGGCCGATCCCGCCGGCAGTTCCAGGCCGCCCGCCAGCCCCGGCGTGTAGAGCATGTCGTTGAGCGAGGCCGGATTGTTGCCGGAGAACAGCGCATTGGTATCGGCGTCGCCTTCGTCGTACAGGAATTTGTCGCTGATCGACCAGCCGTTGTCGAAGTCGTAATCGAAGTTGCCGCCGAGGAAGAAAAACTTAGCGCCGCGGCCGTCGGCCAAATCCGCATCGATGCCGCCGGGATAACCGGGCAGGCGTACGTGCTGGATCGCCTTGCTGTTGTAGGTGGAGGTGAGCGGGTCGAAACCGGGGTAGGCGCTGAACTCGTCTTCGCCGCGTTGGATCACCGGAATCGGCGTGATGAACTGGTTCTTGTCGTTGAGGTAGCGCGCATACAGGGTCAGGTTGCCCCGGTCGAAGTCGTGCGACAGGGTCGCGGTCAGCTGGCCGCCTTCGTCGGCCTTGAATTCCGGATCGCGCACGCCGTCCGAACTGCGCCAGAAGCCGCCGATGCTGCCGTACCAGTCTTCGGCGAGCTTGAAACCGGAGAACGCGTCGAGTCGCCACAGGCCTTCGTCGCCGTAGGTCACGCCGACGCTGCCGGTAGGAATCTCGCTGCCGGTCTTGAGCCTGAAATTCGCGGTGGCGCCCATCTGGCCGTCTGCGAACACGACCGATGGGCCGCCTTGCAGGATTTCGACGGATTCGATGGTGTCGTCGAGCCGGATCAGCGTGCTGGTTTCGAAGAACGACAGCGTCGGCATGCCGTACACCGGCGAGCCCATCAGCAGCGTGGAAAAATAGGGCGCATCGCCGCCGCCGGGAAAACCGGCGATTTCGATGTTGGCGCCGGTCTGTCCGCCGGTGGATTCGGGCCACAGTCCCGGCGATATCTTGAGCAGATCCGCAGTGCTCTTGGGATTGGCTTGTTTGATCTCCTCGGCATTGGCGGTAACGATGTTGTAACTGGCTTCCAGCTTCTTCACGCCTCCCGACGCACTGCCGGTCACGACCACCGTGTCGAGCGTGGTGGCCTTCTCCGCGGCAGGCTGCTGCGTTTGCGCGGGTGCCTGCTGCGGCGCCGGCTCCTGCGCCGGCGCGGTCTCCGGCGGCGTTTGCGTCTGCGCTTGCGCGCACAAAGGCAGCAACGCTGCGGCAATGGCTACCGACAGCGCATAACGGCGGTTGAAACGACTCATGGTGTTCCCTCCACGGACCAAGGAATGCCGCAGGAATCGCACGATGCGGCGATCCGGGCCGCGTATGCGGCGACGGCGATAGAAGATAAGGATGAGAAGGCCGCGGTCCGTGCGAGTGAATGCAACGATCGGAATACAGCCATCTTCAAGGGCCTCCAGGCTCGCATGAGCCGGCCCGCATCGGCGTTGCAAGCCGTGCGGACGAGTTATCCCCTGTATCGAATCGCGAACGGAAGTGCCGCAGCGATATGCGATATTGGCTGCGATGGTGTGCAAAAAAAGTGATCGCCAGCGCATGTAACGAATGTAAATGCGCATCCGCAATGTCCCTGAATACGTATTCAGAGCCCCGAAGCGCCGCATTGCGTCGCAACATGCTCGTTCAGCGCTGTTTTCGTGCGCATCATGCGTGAATCGGCGAGCAGGGCTCGCTTATGCTTACGCATCGTCGTTATCGCCGGAGAAGCTGATGCGCTTGCCGCGTACGAATAAAGTCGCCGCGATACTGCTGTGCTGGCTGTTGCTGGCATGCGCGCCGGCATTCGCGCAGACCTGCGTCCCTGGCTATCCGCAGCTCTACGGCCGCTTGTTCGAGGACGCGCAAAAGGCGCTGCCCGACGGCAAATGGCTGATGGATGCGCAACCTAAGCAGCCGCCGGCCGGGATCGTCGCCGAGTACGAGAATCTGCGCGCGAAGCCCGGTTTCGACCTGAAAAAGTTCCTCGCCGAACAATTCGTCCAGCCACCGGCGAACGATGACGACTACCGCACCAATCCCGACCACGACGTGCGCCAGCACATCGACGCGCTGTGGACCGTGCTCGAGCGCAAGCCGGGCACCAGCGACGGCCGCACCTCGCTGCTGCCGTTGCCGTACCGCTACATCGTGCCCGGCGGGCGTTTCAACGAGATCTATTACTGGGATTCGTATTTCACGATGCTCGGCCTGGAGGAAAGCGGCCGCCACGATCTCGCCGTCGACATGGTGAAGAACTTCGCGTGGCTGATCGACCACTACGGGCACATCCCGAACGGCAACCGCACGTATTACCTGGGCCGCTCGCAACCGCCGTTCTTCGCGGCCATGGTGAACTTGCTCGCCGAGCGCGACGGCAGCAAGGCGCTCGTGGCTTATTTGCCGCAGCTGGAGGAGGAATACGCTTTCTGGATGCAGGGCAGCGAAGGTCTGGCGCGCGGCCAGGCGCATCGCCGCGTCGTCCGTTTGGCCGATGGCGCGCTGCTCAACCGCTATTGGGACGATTGCGACACGCCGCGCGAAGAGAGCTACGGCAACGATGTGGCCACCGCGGCGGCCTCGGGCCGTCCGCTGGCCGAGGTCTATCGCAACCTGCGCGCCGGCGCCGAGAGCGGCTGGGATTTCAGTTCGCGCTGGTTGGCCGACGGCAAGACGCTGGCGACGATCCGTGTCGTCGATATCGCGCCGCCCGATTTGAACAGTCTGCTCTACTGCTTGGAGACCACGCTCGCGGATGCGTATACCGCCGCGCGGCAAGCGGATAAAGCCGCGAAGATGCGCAAGCGCGCCGACGAACGCAAAACCGCGATCCTGCGCCATTTGTGGAATCCGGAGCTGGGCGTGTTCTCGGACTATTTGTGGAAAGAGGGCAAGCGGACCGATCATGTCACCGCAGCCACGCTGTACCCGCTGTTCTTCGGCATCGCCGAGCAGCGCCAGGCCGATCAAGTGGCCGAGCGCGTCCGCGCCACGCTGTTGCAGCCGCACGGCCTGTCGACGACGACCATCGACACCGGCCAGCAATGGGACGCGCCCAACGGTTGGGCGCCGTTGCAGTGGATCGCGATCCAGGGCCTCAATGCCTACGGACAAAAGGAACTGGCGACGACCATCGCCGAGCGCTGGATGCGGCTCAACATCGTCCTGTACAAGAAGACCGGCAAGCTGGTGGAGAAGTACGACGTCACCGGCGCGGCCGTGGGCGGCGGCGGCGAGTATCCGCTGCAGGACGGTTTCGGCTGGACCAACGGCGTGCTGCGCAAGCTGATCGTGCTGTATCCGGCCGCCGCGAAACCCGAGCCTGCGCAGGCCCGCGCGGACGCGCCGGTCCGCGAGCCGTTGGCCGCTGAGGCGTCGTCTCCGTAATACTCCGCTTCGAACGTTAGTCCACCCTCCACATCGCCGAGGTGTCCCACGATGAGCGCATCCATTCCGCAACCGGTCGCCGCCAGTGGGGAGAATACCCGCCTGATCGTCCTAATCAGTTGCGTGGCGACTATCGGCGGATTCCTGTTCGGATTCGACAGCGGCGTGATCAACGGGACAGTCGATGGGCTCAAGCAGACCTTCCAGTCCAGTTCGTTCGGTACGGGCTTCGAAGTCGCCTCGATGCTATTGGGCTGTGCGGTCGGCGCATTCATCGCCGGACGCTTGGCCGATCGCTGGGGCCGGCGCACGGTGTTGATTATTTCTGCGGTGCTGTTCCTGGCCTCCGCGATCGGTGCGGGAACGGCCGACACTTCGCTCGCTTTCGTCATTGCCCGCATGCTGGGCGGACTGGCGGTGGGCGCAGCCAGCGTGATATCGCCGGCCTACATCGCCGAAGTCACCCCGGCGCGCTATCGCGGCCGGCTGGCGACGGTGCAGCAGATCGCGATCATCAGCGGCTTGTTCTGCGCTTTCCTCAGCAACTACCTGCTCGCCAAGGCGGCGGGCGCTTCCACCGAATCGCTGTGGCTGGGGCACGCGGCCTGGCGCTGGATGTTCTGGATGCAGGCGATTCCGTCGGCGTTGTTCCTGTCGCTGCTGCTGTTCATCCCCGAGAGCCCGCGCTATCTGGTGGTGAAGGGCCGCAAGGAAGATGCGCTGAAAGTGTTGACCCGTCTCTACGGCGCGCAGGAAGCGGGCACCAAGCTCGCCGAGATCGACGCCACGCTGTCGCGCGACCATCACCGTCCGCGCCTGTCCGATCTGATCAGCAAGACCACCGGCAAATTGCGGCCGATCGTCTGGGTCGGCATCGGCCTGGCCACGTTCCAGCAATTGGTCGGCATCAACGTGGTGTTCTATTACGGCGCAGTGCTGTGGCAGGCGGTAGGTTTTTCCGAGAACGATGCGCTGCTGATCAACGTGCTGTCCGGCGCGCTCAGCATCGGCGCCTGCCTGGTGACGGTGGTGCTGATCGACAAGGTCGGCCGCAAGCCGCTGTTGTGGATAGGCTCCGCGGGCATGGCGGTGTCGCTCGCGCTGGTCACCTTGGCTTTCGCCAGCGGTTCGCTGGATGCCGGCGGCAAGTTGTCGCTGTCCGATTCGATGGGCACGCTGGCTTTGGTCGCGGCCAATCTTTATGTGATCTTCTTCAACGGTTCGTGGGGGCCGGTGATGTGGGTGATGCTGGGCGAAATGTTCCCCAACCAGATCCGCGGTTCCGCGCTGGCAGTGGCTGGCGCAGCGCAGTGGGGTTCGAACTTCGGCATCACCGTGACCTTCCCGATCCTGCTGGCCAGCATCGGCTTGGCCGCGACGTATGGGCTGTACACCATCGCTGCCGTGATTTCGGTGTTCTTCGTGCTCAGGTACGTGCACGAGACCAAGGGCAAGGAGTTGGAGCAGATGGAAGGCTGAGCGCGGTACGCGCTCAGCCTATAGTGCGTGCCGATGACGGGATCGCCGGCACTCGGCGCTCGCTCAGCCGCGTAGGAATGCGAGCAGGTCGCGGTTGATGGCATCGGCGTGGGTCGTGCACATGCCGTGCGGAAATCCTTCGTAGACCTTCAGCGTGGCGTTGCGCAGCAGCTTGGAAGAGATCATCGCCGAATCGGCGATCGGCACGATCTGGTCGTCGTCGCCGTGCATCACCAGCGTCGGTACGTCGATGCGCTTGAGGTCTTCGGTGAAGTCGGTTTCCGAGAACGCCGCGATGCAGTCGTAATGCGCCTTCGCGCCGCCCATCATCGCCTGGCGCCACCAGTTGGCCCGCACCGGTTCGGAAAGCGGCGTGGCGGGACGATTGAAACCATAGAAAGGAACGGGAAACGTCCAGTAGAAGCTGGCCCGGTCGGCGGCGAGTTCCTTGCGCAGGCCGTCGAACACTTCGAGCGGCAGGCCGCCCGGATTGGCTGCGGTTTTCACCAACAGCGGCGGCACCGCACCGATGAGCACCAGCTTGGAGACGCGTCCGGCGCCGTGTTTGGCGACATAACGCGCCGCTTCGCCGCCGCCGGTCGAATGGCCGGCATGGATGGCGTCGCGCAGATCCAGATGCGCCGCCAACGCCGCGACATCGGCCGCATAGGTGTCCATATCGTGGCCGTTCGGCGTCTGGGTCGAGCGGCCGTGGCCGCGGCGATCGTGGGCGACGACGCGATAGCCCTGCTCCAGGAAGAAGAGCATTTGCGCGTCCCAGTCGTCGCCGGACAGCGGCCAACCATGGTGAAAGACGATCGGCTGACCCGAGCCCCAATCCTTGTAGAAGATCTCGGTGCCGTCTTTGGTCGTGATCGATTGCATATCGCGTTTCCTCGTGGGGGAGGGATCGGCGGGGTGTCGATCCGCCGACAACATAGGCGCTATCGAAGCATGGCGCCAGGCGCGCGCAGCGATGCATTGCCGGCGCTTTCCCCGCGCCGAAAATGCCTCTATCGTTCGTTGACCCCCGCCGTGCCGGGGCCCGACAATTCGGGCGTCAGGCTGCAGCAAACACGAACGCTCTCATCGTCTCGGAGGTCTTATGAAGCGAGTCACTGGCATCGGCGGCATCTTCTTCAAAGCCAAAGACGCTCCGGCATTGCAGGCTTGGTACAAGCGGCATCTCGGCATCGATGTCCAAGACTGGGGTGGCACGGCTTTTGCCTGGACCGACGGCGAAGGCAGGCCGATGGCCGGAACCACCATCTGGTCCATCGGTTCGGCGCAGGGCGACCAATTCGCGCCGAGCGCCGCGAGTTTCATGATCAATTACCGGGTGGATGATCTCCACGCGCTGGTTGAAGTCTTACGCGAGGAAGGCTGCAACGTTCTCGACAAGATCGACGACTCCGAGTACGGAAAGTTCGCCTGGGTTATCGATCCGGAAGGCAACAAAGTAGAACTTTGGCAGCCGCCAGCCGGCCAATGATCCGGGCAGGCGGCCTCGGCAAGCATCTGCGGCCGGTGCGCTACATCGCAGCGGGCGATCCGAACCAAGTGGTGAGCGCTTCGGTGAGCCCGCGCTGGGCGCCGTCTCCCACCCAAGCCACATAGCCGTCGGGCCGAATCAACACGGCAGCGGGCGCAGCGACCGCTCCGAGTGCCGGTAGCTCCCACGCACCGTCGTACTTGGCATCGATCGGCCGAACGCGATCCGCCCATGGCGCGATATCGAAGCCGCCGGGCTCGCCGAGATTGAGCAACACCGGCCGCGCATCGCGCAGAAGAGCGAAGACGCGCAATGGGCCGTCGGCGGTGGCCAGATCGAGATCGGGCATGCGGCGTCCGAGCAGCGGATGGCCTTCGCCGAAATCGTAACGGATGCCCAGCCCGGACATCATCGCGGCGAATCGCACACGCGGCTCGTCCATGCTCAGCAGCTCGGACACGCTGTCGCGCGCCGCCTCGATGCGGTCGTCGACGCGCATGAGCGCGACTTGCGCCATCGTATTGCGCAGCACGCGCGCAGCGACCGGGTGGCGCTCGGCGTGATAGGTATCGAGCAGGCTTTCCGGCGATATCGCTTTGACGACCTGCGCCAGCTTCCATCCCAGATTCACCGCATCCTGCACGCCGGTGTTGAGCCCTTGCCCGCCGACCGGCGAATGCACATGCGCCGCATCGCCCGCCAGCAGCACGCGTCGCTCGCGGTAGGCCGCGGCCTGCCGTGTCATGTCGGTGAACCGGGTGATCCAGGTCGGACTGTGGATGCCGTAATCGGTGCCGTATAACGCGATGAGGCCCTCGCTGAGATCGCGCAGGGTGGGTTCGTTCGTGCCGACCTGCGATTCTGACAGCATCACGCGCACCGTTCCCCCCTCTTTGTAGACCGGCTCGCCGTTCTTGATTTCGTACTCCACTTTGCTCAAGCCATTGATGCCGGCGGCCGTGCGGCGCATCCCCAATTCCGGCTCCTCGGTCATTTCGACTTCGGCCAGCAAAGCGCTCATCGTCGGATCCCAGCCGGGGAAATCGATGCCGGCCGCTTTGCGCACCAGGCTGCGGCCTCCATCGCAGCCGACGAGATATTGCGCGCGCAGCGATCGGCCATCGGACAGCGCGATGTCGACGCCCGCATCGTCCTGCGTAAAGCCGGTCGCTTCGCGTCCGCGATAGAACGTCACCGGCAGCTCGCCGACCCATTCGGCCAGAATTCGCTCGATGTGGTTCTGCCACAGCCCTAGCCCGTAAGGATGCCGCGTGGGGAAGTCGCTGATGTCCAAACGCACCGATGCGAAGCTCGCGACTTGAGCGATCTGCCCCTCCGCGAGGAACCGATCGGCGATGCCGCGCTGATCGAACACCTCGATGGTGCGCGCATGCAGACCGCCCGCGCGCGAGCCGGCGAGTTCCTGGCCGGCGCGCCGTTCGACGACGGCGACGTCGATCTTCGCCAACGCCAGCTCGGCCGCCAACATCATTCCGGTCGGGCCTCCACCCACGATCACCACAGAATGTTCGGTCATATCGCTGCTCCTTATGCCGTAGGTTCATTTCGGCTGGCGATTGAACAGCACGGCCGGGGGCTTGCCGCAAGCCCCCTGTGGAGTAAGATATTGAAACGGGAAAGGGACGTTTTCCGTATTGCGGATTCGTTCAATACGCATCTCCCGGCCGCGTAGCGCCGCAGTCGCGTGTGTCGCCACTCTCTCATGCATTCATCGCTGCGCCGTACGAGCGTCAGCAGAGCTCGTCGAACACCTGCACGGAAGCCGAGCTCGCCGGCGAAGACGCTACTGCAATCGGCAAGTCAGATGAAGAACCGCTCTTGGTCGGAGGCTGCCACCGGTTGAGCGACCGCTCTCGACCCGAAGTGCACATCGCACGCGGTGCAGTAGTGTGCCGGGAGATCATGTCGACCGCCTAGACGCACTGGAGGGCCGGTATAGCCTTCCTTGCTGATGAATTGGGAGAGTCGAAGAAGTCTCTGAAGATCAGTCGGTGCAAAACGGCGCGCTTATTAAGGTCTACTGTTCGATTCAAGCCGCAATTCTCACTAGTTACCGCATCTTCACATTCCATCTACGTATTCCAATGCCAGCTGAAGGCGGGTCATGACTCCGGCGAAAAGGCCGCTATATTTCGTACACACCAGACGAGGAGGATTGGAATGTTTATGACCAAGCAACATCTGGCGATGGCGCGTACGCTCGGCGTGGCGATCGTCGCCCTGAGCCTCGGCGCCTGCGCCACCTATAAAGAAGAGTTTGCAGGGATCAACTCACGCCTCGATCAACTCGACACGAAGGTGCAGGGCGCGGCCCAGAGCGCCGAATCCGCCAATCAGTCCGCGCAGCAGGCCAACCAACGGCTGGATCAAATAGAAAGCCGCGTCCAGCAGCTCGAAACGAAGCCGAGCCGCCCGCCGCGCGGTTAGTCGCTTGCACAATTCGCGACGAACGGCTTGAACCGGGACCCGGTGGCCTTTGCCGGCCACCGGGCTCCTTATCTTCACCCAGTCTTCATTCTAAGGAGCCGTCCCATCCGTACGTGCACACACCCTGCGATCCGGGCCGTTTTTGGTGCGCTGGCGCTGGCGTTCGCGAGCTTCGGCGTGGCCAGCGCCGAGGATGCAGCCGCGCAACCGGTCGCCGCTGTCGACCAGCTTCCGCGAGGCCAAGATGTGTCCGACACGGTGATCGGGCTCGCGGGCTGGGTGGTCGCAGCCAAGGACAGCCAAGGCTATCCGTTCGCGATCATAGACAAGGCCGCCGCACAGATCTTGGTGTTCGGCAGCGACGGCCGGCCTCGCGGCGCGGCGCCTGGGCTCTTTGGCTCGGCGATCGGCGATCACACGGCCCCCGGCATCGCCGGTCTCGCGCTTCGCGAGATTCCGGGCCGGGATCGCACGACGCCTGCTGGTCGCTTCGTGGGCGGTTTCGGTCCGTCAATCGACGCTGGGCGCGTGCTGTGGGTGGACTACGATTCCGCGGTCTCCATCCACCCTACCGCTACTGGCGTCCCGGCCGAGAGACGCGCCGAACGCCTTGCATCGCCTTCGCCGGACGACAACCGCGTCACTCATGGCTGCATCAACGTCTCGCCCGAGTTTTACGAGCAGGTCATCCGTCCGACGTTCGAGCGGGGTGGGGTGTTCTACATCTTGCCGGATGCGGCGCCGATAGCGGAGACCTTCCCGGAGTTCGCGCAAAGTCGCGCGACTACGAAACGCAACGGTGGAAGACGCGCACGGTCCGCCCGCCGGTGAAAGGCGCGTCGACGTGTTGCCTTTGATGTGCGAAGCCGCGTAGCGGATGACGCTGCTCGTGGCCCGGCCTCTTCTGCCAGCGTGCAGCACAATGCTGTGCTTTCCATGCAGTGGGGATCGGGTCAGACGTTACGTCTGATCTTGCTCCTCGGCCCACCAAGGTCCAGGAGCATGCGTCCTTAACTCAGACATCCGTCTCCTCGGCATTGCACCGTCCAGTTTACTCAGTGAACAGGTCTGTTTGCGTTGGCCAGGCCGGGCGTAACATGGCCGCGTGCCCTCACTCGGGTGCCACCCATGCCCAGCCCGGCCCAGCGCGTTCAAACGAAGTCGCCGCCCGCGTTCGTAGGCGCGGGGCGAATAAGTAGGCGATCCGTGGGCGTCGGCCGGGCAGGCTGTCGCTGTCTCCCGAGAACAGCCGCCATGGCTCCGACGATCGCCCGCCTGCTGCTGCTGACCGTCGTCGCCGCGACGACGGCCTATGCGCAGGACTCGCTCGCGACACGCGCGGAAGCCTTGCGCAGTACGCTGGCGCCGCCTTCCGATTCGCTGGCCGAAGATCGCGCCGATTTCCTGCGCCGGCTGTTGTTGGCCTCGCTGGAACGCCGGCAGGATTTGCAACGCGCCATGTCCGATGCCCGCCGTCTCGCCGGGCAGCCCGGCGGCGCATCGCAGGCGCCGCCGGAAGGCGTGCTGGCGCTGGACGATCTGCGTCGCGAGCTGCAGGAAGTCGATGCCACGCTGGCCAGCGGCGAACGCCGCAAAGCGCTGCTGGGCCAGGAACGCACCGCGATGGCCACGCAGTTGGCGAGCCGGGTCGCCGAGCGGCGCGCGCTGACCGATGCGCACGCTGCCGCCGCCAGGATCGAAATCGCCGCGCTCGAAACGGAGCTGACCGAATCCACCGTCGCGGAAATCGACGCGATGCTGCGCCTGGTCGAAGTGCAGCAGGACGGCTCGCGCCGCCAGCGCGCTGCGCTGGTCCGCCGCCTGGCCGGCGCCACCGAGCACGGCACGGTGAAGGTTTCGGCGAGCGACGCGGCCGCGATCGAGCGACGCCTGCGCGCGCGCGCGACCGAGCTGCGCGCGCGGCTTGCTTCGGCCGCGGCGACGCGCGCCCGCGTGCGCGCCGAAATACAGCAGAAGACGCCGGGCGCGGACGCGGAAGTGCTGAAGGAACGGCTGACCAATGCCGACATCGATATGGATTTGAGCCGCGAAGCGCTGACCAATGTGGCGACCGAGCAGGCGGTCTGGCAGGTGGCCCTGCGTTTCTATCGCGATCGCGACGCCTCCGCCGCGATCGAAGCGCGCGAGCACGGGCCGATGCTGCTCGACCGCCTGCAGCGGCGCATGGATTTCATGGCGACGCTGTCCGATCAGATCGCCGCGCGGGTCGGTTCGCTGGATAGCGAGATCGCGCGCGCGCCCGCCGCGCCCGACGCCGCGCGCAAACGCGAACTGCGCGCGGCGCTGGAGCAACGCCAGCAATTGGTGCAGGCGGGAATATTGGACGAACGCCAGCTGGCCGGTTTCATCGAACGGATACGCGAAGGATTCGACGAGCGGGTGAGCATGTCCAGCTGGGGCGACCGCGCCCGCCTGGCCGCCGCCGGCGTGCGTGCATGGTTCGCCCGCGCCTGGAATTTCGAACTGTTCACCGTCAACCAGACCATCGAGGTGGAAGGCCGCAAGACCACGGTGCTGCGCGGCGTCACCGTCGGCAAACTGATCAAAGCGCCGCTGCTGCTGGTGCTTGGCTTGTGGCTGGCGTTTCGCCTCACCGCATGGGGCGAGCGCTGGCTGGTCGGGCGCCGCGGCATGGAGGAAGGCATCGCCAGATTGTGGCGGCGCTGGCTGCTGGCCCTGCTGATCGCGGCCTGCGTGCTGGCCAGTTTGGCGCTGGCGGGCATTCCGCTGGCCGCGTTTGCTTTCATCGGCGGCGCGGTGGCGATCGGAATAGGTTTCGGCATGCAGACGTTGTTCAAGAACCTGATCAGCGGCGTGCTGGTGCTGGTGGAACGGCCGTTCCGCCTGGGCGATGTGATCGAAGTCGGCGACCTGCGCGGTACCGTGGTCGATATCGATCTGCGCACCTCGGTGGTGCGCGACAGCGACGGCGCCGAAACGCTGATTCCGAATTCGGCGCTGATGGAACAGAACGTCAAGAATGTCACTTTCCGTACGCGCATCAATAGGCAGATGCTGGCGATCGTCGTCGACGGCGCCTCCGATCCGCGCACGGTCAGCGATGCGATGCGCGCCGCCGCGTCGCGCCACGGCCAGTTGCAGGACTCGCCCGAACCGACGGTATTCCTCGACGAATTCGCGGATAACGGCCTGCGTTTCGTGCTGCATTACTGGATCGAACTGAAGCCGGGCATGGACCGCCGCCGCATCGCCAGCGATCTGCGGTTGATGCTGTTGAATGCCTTCGAGGAAGCGGGCATACGTCTTGCGCCTCCGCCTCCGCCTGCGCCGCCGCGCAGCGGCTAGCCGCTGCGCGAACGCCGTCCCGACCAATTGCGGCGCCCGAACCTGTCCGTAGACGGTGCCGCAGCGCTCACTATTCGCGCTGCTGCGCAAATGTGACCGTGAGCACAATGCGCAACCCTTTCCGATCATCGTGCGAATCGTCCGATTCGCGCGTACGCGATGCCGAGCGTCGGTTTGCGCAGCCATGCCGAAAGGGATTTCCCGTCGCCGACGCACTCCGTGTCTGCGCAATCTCCTAGCAGGTATCCCATGTCGTCATATCTACCGCCGTCCCCTTATCGGAAGAACCGTGCTAAGCCGATCGCGCTGACGTTCGCATTGAGCATGATCGTTGCCGGCCACGCGAATGCGGGCGACGTATGCGACCAGGTCACGGGGTTCTTGGGCCAAGCCAACGGCAGCGAATCGTTCGCCTGCGGACCGAGCTCCTTGGCGCTGGTCTCCAACGCTACCGCATTCGGTTTCGGGAGCAGCGCGCTGGCCAGTCAAAGCACTGCGCTGGGGCGCAACAGCCGCGCGAGCGGTGCGTTGAGCACTGCCATCGGCGATAACGCCGGGGCGGCCGGCGACTTTGCGACCGCTGTCGGTCAAAACGCCCTCGCATCCGGATTCAGCACCACCGCCGTCGGACAATCTGCCATCGCGGTAGACGGATCGACCGCGATAGGCGAGGAAAGCCGCGCCTCTTTCGACAGCGTGGCGGTAGGGCGCGGTAGCTTGGCGACCAATGGCTTCGGCGTGAGCGTCGGCACCGGCGCCGTGGTAGGCGGCGGCAACAACGTCGCGATCGGCGGCGGCGCCAGAACCTTCGAGTTCGGCGCAGTCACGGTAGGCGCCAGCAGCCGCGCCAGCGGCGAAGGCGCCACGGCCACCGGCAACCTGGCCAGCGCGCTGGCCGATTTCTCGCTGGCGATCGGCGAGCAAAGCACAGCCAATACGCTGGCTTCCATCGCGATCGGCTCGAAAGCCGCGGCCACGGGCGTCGGCGCCAATGCATACGGCGCGAGCAGCGTCGCCGATGGCGAAGGCGCCACCGCGATGGGCAACTTCGCGCGCGCGCAGGGCGCCTTCAACCTGGCCGTCGGCGAACAGAGCGTCGCCGGCGGCGACGATGCCATCGCGATCGGTTCGAAAGCCAATGCGATCGCCGATGCGATGGCCGTCGGTACCGATGCCGTGGCGAGCGCAGGCCGTGCGATAGCGATCGGCAACGATGCCCAGGCTGTCGGATTCTCCAGCGTCGCGCTCGGCGACGGCAGCGATGCGAGGTCGGACAACAGCGTCGCCGTCGGCGAGAGCAGCGACGCTTCCGGCGAGCGAAGCACCGCGATCGGCGCGGATACCAATGCCAACGCTTTCGAAAGCGTCGCCATCGGGCGCAGCGCGGATGTGGACCTGGATGCGGAGAACAGCGTCGCGCTCGGTGCGGATTCCCGGGCCGACCGCGCCAACACGGTCTCCATCGGAAGCGCCGGCAACGAACGTCAGTTGGTGAATGTCGGTGCAGCCGTATTCGACACCGATGCGGTCAATCTCGGCCAATTGCGCAGCGTGGCCAGCGCGTTCGGACCGGATGCGAGCTTCGATGCGGCCGGCGGCTTCGTCTCGCAGCGGTACCGGATCGGCAACGTCGATTACGACACCGTTCGCGAAGCGTTCGATGCGGTCGACGAGCGCTTGACGGCATTGGGAGATGGCACCGGTGCCGGTCCCGCAGGCCCGGCCGGACCGCAGGGGCCGGCCGGCCCCGAAGGTCCCGCCGGACCGCAAGGTCCCGAGGGTCCAGCAGGCGGCGGTCCGCGCGTGGTGGTGTACGACACCGACGCGAGGGACACGCTTACGCTGCAAGGCGCGCAAGGTACGCGGGTAGCGAACGTCGCCGACGGCGTTGCAGCCACCGACGCGGCCAACCTGGGCCAGGTGCAGGCGGGCGACGCGCAGACCTTGAACCAAGCCAATGCGCACGCCGATGCAGGCGACAAGAAAACGCTCAATCAGGCCAACGCCTACACCGATGCGCGCATCGGCGCGTTGAACTTCGACCTGCCCGCCTTCCGCCGCGATATCGACAACCGTTTCGCCAATCAGGACAAGCGCATCAGCCGGGTCGGCGCGATGGGTAGCGCCATGACGCAAATGGCGGCCAGCGCGGCGGGCATGCGCACGGTCCACCGTTTGGCGGTCGGCACCGGCATGCAATCGGGCCATGCCGCGTTCGCATTGGGTTATCAGCGCGCCATCGGCGACACCGCGACGTTCACCGTGGGCGGCGCGATCAGCGGCGATGGCGAAGACACCATCGGCGCGGGTTACGCCGTGGGTTGGTGAGGGCTTAAGCGCGTCGCATCTTCCGGGCCATGGATGCGGGCCGGATGATCCCGCACACGTCCGCTATCGGCCGTCACCGCGATGAGGAGCGCCTGCCAGATCGGACTGACTGCACCCATGTCAATACGCATGCTCGTCTGGACTCACGCCGGATTTACATTCCAGTGCGTGCGTCGCTCGTATAGTGCGTGGCTGCATTGCATGGTGAGGAGTCCGGGTGCGTCGCCGAGAAGTCGTCCTAGCGGGTCTGTCGCTGCCATTGCTGACATTGGCGGGCGGCATGAAAACGTTTGCAGCGGACGCGGGCGCTACGCCGTTCGATCAAGACACCGTAGCCGGCTTGGCGCGCGCGCTCGCGGCCAAGCCCTACCGGCCGCCCGCGACCGATCTCCCCGCCGCGCTGGCGAAGATCGGCTACGACCAGTATCGCGACTACCGCTATAAGGCCTCGCACGCGCTATGGCGCGAGCAGCGGCTGCCGTTCCAGGCGCAGTTCTTCCATCGCGGATTCCTGCACAAGGATCGCGTCGACATCTATGAGGTGGCGGATGGGAAGGCAGCGCCGGTGGTGTATTCGCCGGACATGTTCACCTACGGCCGCTCGCCCGCGCCGACGGAGCGCGATCTGGGTTTCGCCGGTTTCCGGCTGCATGCGCCGATCAATCGCGCCGACTATTTCGACGAGATCGCTGCCTTCCTCGGCGCCAGCTATTTCCGTGCGGTGGCCAAGGGCCAGTCGTACGGATTGTCCGCACGCGGCCTGGCGCTGAAGACCGGCGATCCGGAGCCCGAGGAATTCCCGGTATTCAAGGCGTTCTGGCTGCAGCGGCCCGCTGCCGCTGCCGATGCGGTCATCGTGCATGCATTGCTCGACAGCCCGAGCGCCGCGGCTGCGTTCCGCTTCAGCATCAAGCCGGGCGTGGAGACGGTGTTCGATGTCGACATGCGTCTGTATCCGCGCGTCGAGCTGGCGCGCGCGGGCATCGCGCCGCTGACCAGCATGTTCGATTTCGACGCCAGCGACCGGATCGGCATCGACGATTACCGCCCTGCGGTGCACGACTCCGACGGTCTGGCGCTGTTGAACGGGCGCGGCGAACAAGTGTGGCGTCCGCTACAGAATCCGAAGGCGGTGCAGATGAGCGCCTTCCAGGACGACAATCCGCGCGGTTTCGGCCTGATGCAGCGCAAGCGCGCGTTCTCCGACTATCTGGATCTGGAAGCGGGCTACCAGAAGCGTCCGAGCCTATGGGTGGAACCGCTCGGCGACTGGGGCGCGGGTGCGGTGACGCTGGTCGAAATTCCGACCGCGGACGAATACCACGACAACATCGTCGCTTTCTGGCGGCCCAAGCAACCGTTCGCGGCCGGCCGCGAATACCGCTTCCGCTATCGGTTGCATTGGTGCGTGGATCACGCCTGGCAACGCGATTTGGCGGTGGTCGGCAGCACGCGCATCGGCAAGGCGCCTAAGGCAGGCAGCCGGCTGGTGGTGATCGAACTCTACGGCGGGCGCCTGGACAAGTTGCCGGCCGACGCCAAGGTGCAAGTCGATGCGCTGGCGTCTAAAGGCGCGTTGCGCAATCCGGTCGCCTACCGCAATTCCGAAACCGGCCACTGGCGGATGAGTTTCGAAGTGGACGCCGCCGGTCAGGCGGACGCCGAATTGCGCGCGCGCCTGATCGATGCCCAAGGCCCGCTGTCGGAAACCTGGCTATACCGATGGAATCCGTGATCGCCGCGCCGCCGCCGCCCGCGCCGTCCGTGCCGGCTCCGATGCTGCCGGCCGAATCGCCGCTGCCGATGCCGATCCAGTCGTTGCGCGAAGGGCGCACTCGGCGCAACGCGTTGACGTCGGCGCCGCAGGGCATGGCCTGGCGACGCGTCTGCGTGATTGGCGGTTCGGCGGTACTGACGCTGACGGCCGCGTACCAGATCTGGTGGCTGTTGCGCGGCAATGGCATCGACATTCTCGAAGGCTCGCTGCTGTTGTTGTTCGTCGCCTTGTTCGCATGGATCGCGCAAGCCTTCGTCAGCGCGGTCGCCGGTTTCCTGCGGTTGCTGTCGAAACCGCATGCGCGATTGGGGCTTTCGCCGCACGATCCGCTGCCGTCGCTGTCCGGCCGCACCGCGCTGCTGATGCCGACCTACAACGAGGATCCCGAACGTCTGCTCGCCGGGTTGCAGGCGATCTACGAGTCGGTGGCCGCCACCGGCCAAGCCGAGCGTTTCGATTTCTTCGTGCTCAGCGATACCACCCGGCCGGAACTGCAGATCGCGGAAGAAAAAGCTTTCGCAGCGCTGCGGAAGCGGCTGGGCGATACGCAGCGTCTTTTCTACCGGCGCCGCGACGACAATGCCGAACGCAAGGCCGGCAACATCGCCGAATGGGTGCGCCGTTTCGGCGGCGCGTATCCGCAGATGCTGATCCTGGACGCCGACAGCCTGATGACCGGCGACACGATCGTGCGCCTGGCCGGGACGATGGAACGCTATCCCGACATCGCGCTGATCCAGACGTTTCCGGTGGTGGTCAACGGCAACACGCTGTTCGCGCGCATGCAGCAGTTCTCCGGGCGCGTCTATGGCCCGATCGTCGCGCACGGCATCGCCTGGTGGCACGGTCCGGAGAGCAATTACTGGGGCCACAACGCGATCATCCGCACCGCCGCTTTCGCGGCGCACGCGGGCTTGCCCGAGTTGCGCGGGCACAAGCCGTTCGGCGGCACCGTGCTGAGCCACGATTTCGTCGAAGCCGCGCTGCTGCGCCGCGGCGGTTGGGCCTTGTATATGGTGCCCGGCTTGCCGGGCAGCTACGAGGAAGGGCCGCCATCGCTGACCGACATGTTGGTGCGCGACCGCCGCTGGTGCCAGGGCAATCTGCAGCACGCCGCGGTGCTGCCGGCCAAGGGCCTGCACTGGGTCAGCCGCTGGCATCTGCTGATCGGCATCGGCCAGTACTTCACCGCGCCGATGTGGGCGATGCTGATGCTGGTCGGGTTGGCGATACCGCTGTACCACGCGGGAATTTCGTGGGGCAATATCGGTCTGCCCGGATTCTCGCCGACGGCGTTCTGGCGGGCGCAGGATCCGGAGCGCTTCGTCTGGGTGTTCGTGTTCACGATGACGATATTGCTGGCGCCGAAAGTGCTCGGCTATATCGCAATGCTGTTCGATCGCGATCTGCGCCGCGGCTGCGGCGGCGCGGTGCGATCTTTCGCCAGCATGATCCTGGAGACGGTGCTGGCCGCGTTGATGGCGCCGATCACGATGTACGTGCAATCGCGCGGCGTGGCCGAGGTGCTGGCGGGCAAGGATTCGGGTTGGGAAACGCAGCGCCGCGACGACGGTACGTTGCCGCTGTCGGGTTTGCTGCGCAGTTACGGGGGCATGACGCTGTTCGGTCTGCTGATGGGCGGCATCGCTTATGCGATCTCGCCGGCGTTGGCGGCGTGGATGTCGCCGGTGATCCTGGGTTTGGTGCTGTCGATCCCGATCGTGGCCCTGACGTCGTCGCGCGCGCCGGGGCGCTGGTTGCGCCGCATCGGCATCTTCCGCATTCCGGAAGAAACCGCGCCACCGGAAGTACTTGCGCGCGCTTCGTCGCTCCGCAGTGCCGACGCGCCGGATAGCACCAAACGCTGAAGCCGAGACCCACGTTTTTGCTCTGTAGAGCGGAGCTTGCTCCGCTGCTCTTTAGCTTTTCCTTAACGCCAATCCGCAAAAGCCACGTCACCCATAGGCTGCGAATCAAAATCTAATACCTGCGTAAGAAGGTCAACCACGACGAAAGCATGAGTGCTAGCAGGCTTTCAGCTCATGCGAATCACATAAGCTTCGGGCCCTTTCTTTACTCCGGGCATCCTGCCCTCCGCCCTGCGGGCCGGCTTCGCCGTTCGCGCCGCTCCTGCGGCGCAGTGGTTACTTTCTTTGGGCCAACAAAGAAAGTGACCCGCGCGCAGCGCGGAAGCCCTTTTCCATGGCGCGAGTCGCACCGCAATTCACCGGCCACGTCGGACCTGGGTCCCGGCGTGCCAGGATGCAGCTGAAGAGCAAGAGCAAAATGGGTCCCAGCTTTCGCTGGGATGACGGCATGAAAGCAAGAGCAGCGGGGCAAGCCCCGCTTTACAAAGCAAGAGCAGCGGAGCAAGCCCCGCTCTATAAGGCGGGGTAAGCCCCGATGTGCGCCTTCATGCTAATTTGCCGCTTTTAGAACGGTCTAAAAGGCGGGACGGGCATGGGCGGAATGCTTCGGGCGGTGCGTGTGCGGGCCTGGATGGCGTTGATCGGGGGTTGTATCTGGGCATCGGCGACGGTTGCAGCCGCCCAGACCGCCTACGACTCGGTCGATCCCTTCATCGGCACCGGCGGCGAAGGCCACACCTTCCCAGGGGCCGTGGTGCCGTTCGGCATGATCCAGCTCAGCCCGGACACCCAGATCAAGCCGCGCAAGGACGCCTACGACTGGGCCGCCGGCTATCGTTACGACGACAGCACCATCATCGGTTTTTCGCATACGCATTTTTCCGGCACCGGCCATTCCGACCTGGGCGATGTGCTGCTGATGCCGATCGCAGGCGACGCCAAACTCGAACGCGGCGACACCGCCAAGCCAGGCAGCGGCTACCACTCGCGCTTCAAGCACGAAGACGAAAAGTCCCAACCCGGCTACTACGCCGTAACCCTGGACGATTACGGCATCCGGGCCGAACTCACCGCCAGCGAGCGCGTCGGCGTGCATCGCTACACCTTCCCGAAAGGCAAACCCGCGCACGTGCTGGTCGACTTGCGCACCAGCATGTACGACTACCCCGGCAAAACCCTGTGGTCGCGGCTGCGCGTGCGCGCCGACGGCACCGTGACCGGCTTCCGCGAAACGCGCGGCTGGGCGCCGGGGCGGCAGCTGTACTTCGCGATGCGCTTTTCCAAGCCTCTGAGCGGACATGCGCTGCACGACACCGAACAGAACGTGGCCTACAAAGGTTTTCCGCCGCCCGGCGAAAAAGATCCCGGCCGACGCGCGCAGACCGAAGGGCGCGAGCTGGTCGGCGTGCTCGATTTCGCCCAGGCGCAGGGCGCGCAACTGGTAGTGAAAGTATCGATCTCTCCGGTCAGCGAGGACAACGCCATCGCCAATCTCGACGCCGAAATGCCGGGTTGGGATTTCGACGCGATGCGCGTCAAGGCCAAAGCCGCGTGGACGCAGGCCTTGTCGGCGATCGACGTCGACGCGCCGGAGCCGATGCGCAAGAGTTTCTACACCGCGATGTACCACACGCTGATGGGCCCGAGCCTGTTCATGGACAGCGACGGCCGCTATCGCGGACCGGACAATGCCGTGCATCAGGCCAAAGGCTTCCGCAACCATTCCACGTTCTCGTTGTGGGATACCTACCGCGCGCTGCATCCGCTGCTGACCTTGATCCAGCCGCCGCAACGGACCAACGATTTCGTCAATTCGCTGCTCGCCGCGCGCCGCGACAGCCCTTACGGCGTGCTGCCGGTGTGGGCGTTCCACGGTCTGGAGACGTGGTGCATGATCGGCTATCACGCGGTACCGGTGATCGCAGACGCCTATATGAAAGGCATCCGCGGCTACGATGCCGACGAAGCGTTGGCGGCGATGGTCGCCAGCGCCAGCTACGGTCCTTACGACGGCATCGCGCAGTACATGGAACTGGGCTACGTGCCGATCGACGAGGAGGGCGAAGCCGCTTCCAAGACGCTGGAATACGCCTTCGACGATTGGACCATCGCGCGCATGGCCGACACCATGGGCCGCAAGGACGTCGCCGCGCAATTCGGCGAGCGCGCCGGCAACTGGCAGCATGCGTTCGACGCCAAGACCGGTTTCATGCGCGCGCGCAAACGCGACGGCGGTTTCCGCGAACCGTTCGATCCCACCGCCAGCGGCTACGGCAGCGACTACACCGAAGGCAACGCGTGGCAGTACTCGTGGTACGTGCCGCAGGACGTCGCCGGCCTGGGCCGCGCGCTGGGCGGCGAACAGAAACTGATCGACAAGCTCGATCAGGTGTTCGACGCCAAGGTCGATCCGAAGATCTTCGAACATATGGAAGACATCACCGGCCTGATCGGCTGGTACGCGCACGGCAACGAACCCAGCCACCACGTCGCCTATCTCTACGCGTATGCCGGCCAGCCCTGGCGCACGCAGGAACGGCTCAAGCAGATCATGGACAGCCAGTACGCGCCGCGGCCGGATGGCCTGGCCGGCAACGACGATCTGGGGCAGATGTCGGCATGGTTCGTGTTCACCGCGCTCGGCTTCTATCCGGTGGCGCCGGGCAGCAACCAGTACGTGATCGGCCGGCCGTTCCTGCCGCGCGCGGTGCTGAACTTGCCCAACGGCAAACGTTTCGCCGTGATCGCCGAAGGCCTGGACGATGCGCACACCTACATCGGCAGCGCCACGCTCAACGGCAAGCCGCTGCCGCGCGCTTACCTCGAGCACGGCGAGATCATGGCCGGCGGCGAGTTGAAGTTCACGATGCAGGCGCAGCCGAATAAAGAATGGGCGACGACGCAGCGGCCGTATTCGATGTCGGCGGAGTAGCGCGCTTAAAGCCCTCTCCCGCTTGCGGGGCGAAGGCGCACAGCTTGCGCGGCATGCCGCGCGTGCGGCTGAGCGCCCGCACGCAAGTGCGGGCCGGGGCGCGGAGCGGGGTTGGGTGAGGGCGCGCGAAGTGACAGGTGGCGTCAATCCTTTGAAGTCCAGTGCCGCCGCTTGATTACGGGTTTGACGCGACCTGAGCGTCCGCGCGCCCTCTCCCCAGCCCTCTCCCGCTTCGCGGGAGAGGGAGCATTTCACCGCCCTCTCCCGCAAGCGGGAGAGGGGCAAAACGTCGCTTTTCGTGCACAATCGCCCCGAACTGGGGAGGTTCGGATGTCCTTGCTGGAAACCGTCGAACAGGAAACCGCGCCGTCGCCGCAATGGACCGTGCTTTGGCTGCACGGACTGGGCGCCGACGGCCACGACTTCGCGCCGATCGTGCCAGAGCTGGTGCGCCGCGACTGGCCGGCGTTGCGTTTCGTGTTTCCGCATGCGCCGCAGCGCGCGGTCACCATCAACGGCGGCATGCGCATGCGCGCGTGGTACGACATCCGCGATTTCGATCTGGCCAATCGCGCCGACGAGACCGGCGTGATGGAATCGGTGGCGCAGGTGGAAGCGTTGATCGCGCGCGAAAACGAACGCGGCATCGCCGACGAACGCATCGTGCTGGCCGGCTTCTCGCAAGGCGGCGCGATCGCATTGGCGGCCGGATTGCGCCGGCAGAAACCACTGGCGGGCCTGGTCGGCCTGTCGACCTACCTGCCGGCCGCCAACAAAGCCGCGGAATTCCTGGCCGAAGGCGCCACCGCGCAGCCGCTGTTCATGGCGCACGGCACCCAGGATCCGGTGGTGCCTTTCGCCGCCGGCGAACACAGCGCGTCCTTGTTGAAGATGCTCGGCTTCGCCGTCGACTGGCACCGCTATCCGATGGCGCACCAGGTCTGCGCCGAAGAGATCAGCGACCTCGGCGACTGGCTGTCGCGACGCTTCGCATCGCACTGAGCCATGAACGAATCGCGCAACGCCGAGTTGTGGTTCCCCGATCTTTGCCGGCTGCATCGCGTCGGCACGTTGCTCGGGCTGGCCGAACTGGCGGTCTTGGTGGTGATGCTGGCGCCCGACGGCGTGCGCGGCTGGGATGCCGGCGGCTTCATCCGTGCCAGCGGCTTCGCGTTGTGGCTGGCGCTGACCGTATCGGTGCTGCTGTGCCGGATGCGGCGCAGCCTGTCGCGCTGGCCGCCGCGGACCGGTTCGCTGCTGGCCGTCGCGCTGGCGTCGGCGGTGGCGATCGCGGCCGCGGGCATCGTGCATGCGTTGTTCGCCAGCGTCGCTGGCGAGGGCAACACGCTGCCGGGATTCTGGCGTTTCGTCGGCGGCAGTGCCGCGATCGTGGCGCTGATCACCGCATTGGCGTTGCGCTATTTCTATGTGATCGACGGCTGGCGCGCACAGGTCAATGCGAATGCGCGCGCCGAAGCGGATGCGCTGCAGGCGCGCATCCGTCCGCACTTCCTGTTCAACAGCATGAACCTGATCGCCAGCCTGTTGCGCAGCCAGCCGGCGGTCGCCGAGCGCGCGGTGCTGGATCTGTCCGATCTGTTCCGCGCGGCGCTGGACGCGGGCGAAAACAATTCCAGCCTCGCCGAGGAGGTGGAATTGGCCGAGCGTTACCTGGCGATCGAATCGCTGCGTCTGGGCGAGCGCCTGTCGATCGCATGGACGCGGCAGGAGCCTCTGCCCTGGTCGCTGCCGATGCCGCGGCTGACCTTGCAGCCGCTGGTTGAAAACGCCGTCCTGCACGGCGTGTCGCGCCTGCCCGAGGGCGGCAAGGTGGAGATCGCGCTCGAGGCCGACGAAAACATCCTGCGGATCCGCGTCCGCAATCCCGCGCCGGCCGCGCCGAACCCGGTCGGCGCCGGCGCCGGCCATGCGCAGCGCAATATCGGTCACCGCCTGGCCTATGCTTTCGGGCCGCGCGCCAAGATGACCGCCGCCTGGGCGGAGGGCTACTATGAGTGCGAACTCAGCTTGCCGCTGGGTTATGTCAGACGGCCGTGAGGGGGCCAGCGCTTTGAAGATAGTCATCGCCGACGACGAACCTCTGGCGCGCGAGCGCCTGCGCGACCTGCTCGCCGAGCAGGCGGGCGTGCAGGTGGTCGCCGAAGCGGGCGACGGCCGCGAAGCGCTGCACGCCTGCGCCGAGCACGATCCGGACCTGGTGCTGCTGGACATCGCGATGCCCGGCATCGACGGGCTAGAGGCGGCGCGCCATCTGGCCGCGTTCGATCCGCGTCCGGCGGTCGTGTTCTGCACGGCATACGACGCGCACGCTTTGTCGGCTTTCGAAGCGGCGGCGATCGACTATCTGCTCAAGCCGGTGCGCCCCGAACGCCTGGCCGCCGCTATCGAACGCGTACGCACTTTCGCCGCCGGCCGCGAACGCGATGCCGCGGCGCATCCGGGCACGCGCCTGCGCACGCATCTGTGCGCGCGCATGCGCGGCAGCCTGCGTTTGATCCCCATCGAAGACGTGCACTATCTGCAAGCCGACGAGAAATACGTGGTGGTGCATCACGCCCGCGGCGAGGATCTGCTCGAGGAGTCGCTGAAGTCGCTGGAGGAGGAATTCGGCGAACGCTTCGTGCGCATCCACCGCAACTGCCTGGTGGCCAGGCACGAACTGGTCGAGCTCAAGCGCGCGCCGGACGGCCACGTGCACGCGATCCTGCGCCACGGCAAGCAGCCGCTGGAAGTCAGCCGGCGCTGCGTGACCGGGCTGAAGGAAACCGTCAAGCACCTGTGATGCCGCTCTACAGGGCCAGGACAGGGTCGCTGGACGCCCGCCTTCGCAGGGCGACGGCTTGGAAGGCAAGAGCAGCGGAGCAAGCCCCGCTCTACAAAGCGGAAGCCGCGGGCGATAATGGCGCATGGCCGTCCTGCGCATCGCAACCCGCAAAAGCCCGCTCGCGTTGTGGCAGAGCGAACACGTCGCCGCGCAGCTGCGCGCGGCGCATCCCGGCCTCGCGGTGGAACTGGTGCCGATGAGCACGCGCGGCGACGAGGTGCTGGACCGGTCGCTGGCCGCGATCGGCGGCAAGGGTCTGTTCCTGAAGGAATTGGAAGTGGCGATGCAGCGCGGCGCGGCCGATTGCGCGGTGCATTCGCTCAAGGACGTGCCGATGGCATTGGAGCCCGGTTTCGCGCTGCCCGCGATCCTCGAGCGCGCCGATTCGGCCGACGCCTTCGTCAGCAACGCTCACGCTTCGATCGATGCCTTGCCGCAAGGCGCGCGCGTGGGCACTTCGTCGTTGCGCCGGCAGGCGCAATTGCGCGCGCGGCGGCCGGATCTCGAACTGCTGGACTTGCGCGGCAACGTCAACACGCGGCTGGCCAAGCTCGATGCCGGCGATTACGACGCCATCGTCCTGGCTTGCGCCGGTTTGCAGCGGCTCGATTTCGCCTCGCGCATCCGCGCGCGCCTGGACGCGCCGGACTGGCTGCCTGCACCGGCGCAAGGCGCGATCGCCATCGAATGCCGCAGCGGCGATGCCGCAACGCAAGCGCTCTGCGCGGCGCTGGACCATGCCGACACCCGCACCCGCGTCGAAGCCGAGCGTGCGATGAACCGCGCCTTGCACGGCAGCTGCCACGTGCCCGTGGCGGCGCATGCGCGACTGGCCGGTTCGCGTTTGTCGCTGGAAGGGCTGGTCGGTTCGGTCGAAGACGGCCGTCTGCTGCGCGCGAGCGGCGAGGGCGATACTGCCGCTGCGGAAGCTTTGGGCATCGAGGTCGCGCAGAAGCTGCTCGATCAGGGCGCCGGCGATTGGCTCAGCAAACACGTTTGAGCTGAGCCGGCTCTGTAGAGCGGAGCTTGCTCCGCTGCGCTTGCTTTCGTAGGTGCGAATTTATTCGCACGCTTTTTCCGGAAGAATAAAGAGCGTGCGAATAAATTCGCACCTACATAAGAGCAGCGGGGCAAGCCCCGCTCTACAAAGACACGGGTCAGAACGCGTATTGCAGCTTCACCGAGCCTTCGGTATCGGTCGTGGCATCGCCGCCGGTCGCCGCACGCCGCGTTTCGACGCCGGATTTGAGCGTCACCTGCGGCCGGATCTCGACATCGAAACTGATCGCATTGCGCACGAACGTGGTGTTGTTGCGTCCGCTTTCCAGTTGCACCTGCTGGCTCCAACGCGCGCGATCGCCGAAGCGCTGGCTGAAATCCAGACTGGCGCGCGCCACCGGGCCGGTGACCCCGACGCCGTCGTCCACCCAGGGCTGCAGCCGGTAGCCGGTGCCGAAGATCATCCTCACTTCGGTGTTCGGACGCCGGATCGCCGCCACGCCATAACGGGCGCCGACCCGCCAATCCTTGGCATAGCTGTCCATCCAGTCGCGCGACGAGGCCGGCGCATTCAGCTGGAACCCGTAGAGCGGTAGACCCGGCAACGGCTGGGGACCGGTTTTGTCGGCACGGCCGAAGCGCAGGAAGCTGCGGTTGGACCATTCGGCATCGCCGCAGACCAGACTGAAGCAGGTCGGCAGGGCGGACAAGCGCGCAGCCTCGACGGCCACCGCCAGCGGCTGGTCGGGCAGTTCGGGCAAAGGCAGCGGTGACAGCGGTTGGCCGATCACGGCGAACCACCAGGCGGCCAGCATGGCGCGGTCCTCGGATGTAAACGATTACATATCCATTATGCAGGCAAAACGTGACCATCCCAAGGCCACGGTCCCGAATCAGTAGTAACGGCTTACCGCGTGTTTAGCCTCGGCGAAAAACAGCCAGCGTTCGACGAAGGTACCCGCCAGCACCGCCAGCACGATCACTGGGAACAAGCCGCCGGCCGCCTTGGGCCAGACCGCGATGGCCACGGCCGCCAGCAGCGGTACCCCCGCGAACAGGCCCAGCGCCAGCCAGCGCAGCTGGCGCGAATGCTGGCGGGCGACTACGAAGACCATTTCCTTGGTGATGAAATTGGCTTCGGTATGGGGGCGTTCGAAGACTTCCACCTCGCGTCCGGGCAGGCCGACCGCGGCGCCGAGCGTAGGCAGCCGGCCGTTGCGGTCGGTTTCGTGCCAGTACAAAAGTTTCAGCAGCGCGGCCAGCACGCCGAGCACCGCCAGGATCTTCGACATGCCGCCGGCGGTCTGCGCATCGGGCAACCGCCACAGCATCAGCAGGAACAGCAGGGCCGCGCCGCCGAGCAACGCGAACAACAAATAGCCCGGCAACACGAGCGGATGGGTCCAGGCCGGGATCGGCTTGAGCGAGGCGTAGATCATCGCAGTGCATGCGATCGTCGCCAGCGCCAGCAACGCGGTGGCCATGCCGGCGACCGCCATCATCGCTGCCGCATCGGCCGACTTCTCGCCGCGCCAGAGCAGCGCGACCATCGCCAGCGCCGGCAGGTAGGTCAGCAGCGAGAGCACGCCCTCGCGCGACAGCCACGACGTGCGCCATTGCGACATCGCGCGCCAAGCGCGTTGCGGTTTGCCCAGATGGCCGAGCGAGCACAACAGGCCCACCGTCACCAGGATCACGCCCAGCGCCGCGGCGATCAATTGCATCGAGATGAGCGGAGGCGTGACGGTGGCGCGCGACTGCAACAGGCTGGCCGAGATGCCCAACCAGACCAGCAGGCCGTAGCCGGCGCCGGAGAGCGTGGTGAAGAAGATGACGGAGAGGGCGGGGTGCATGGGTTCGCGTTCCTGCTTCTTGCTTTATTGCCGTTGCTGTCAAGGCCGTCATTCCCGCGAAGGCGGGAATCCAGCGACTTCGGCTCTTGGTTTTCAGGAAGACAAAGTACTGGAAACGCAAAAGAAAAGTCACTGGATTCCCGCCTTCGCGGGAATGACGGCTTAAAAGCAGCAACCGACTGCAACTCCGAACCGTGACGCGCTCAGCGTTTCAATATCCGGTCGAGCCAGTGTATCGGCGAAGACGCCTGAGACGGGCTGTCGGCCGCTTCTTCTCCGGCGCCACGCCGCGGCCGCGGCGGCAGGTAGCGATTGACCGGCTGATAGCCCAGCTCCGGCATCAAAGCCACGCCGGCGCGCTCGGCCACGAGTTTGGACACCTTCGATTCCGGATCGCCCAAATCGCCGAAGTGCCGCGCCTTGGTCGGGCAGGCCTGCACGCAGGCCGGCTGGCGCTCGCTTTCGTCCAGGTTCTGGTTGTAGATGCGGTCCACGCACAACGTGCATTTCTTCATCACGCCTTCGACGTGCGAATACTCGCGCGCGCCGTACGGACAGGCCCAGCTGCACAGCTTGCAGCCGATGCACTTGTCTTCGTCGACCAGCACGATGCCGTCCTCGGCGCGCTTGTAGCTCGCGCCGGTCGGGCAGACGGTGACGCAGGCCGGCGTTTCGCAGTGCAGGCACGATCGCGGGAAGTGCAACGTCATCGCCGGTTGCACGGCTGTTATAGCCCCTCTCCCTCCGGGAGAGGGGTTGGGGTGAGGGTTCGGCGAAGCGACGGCGTTCCGACTGGCGTCGTACTCCGAACTCTCATCCGCCCTTCGGGCACCTTCTCCCGATGGGAGAAGGGAAAGCAACGGCGCGACTTCGTAGCTGTGCACGCGGTTGAACCAGACGCCGCTCGGATCCTTGCCGTAAGGGTTCTCGTCGGTCAGCGGCCCGGCGATGCCGCCCGAATTCCATTCTTTGCAACTGGTCGCGCAGGCGTGGCAGCCGACGCAGGTATCCAGGTCGATCACCAGGCCGAGTTTCTTCTTCGACGGCGGAGGCAGCGCGGTCATCCGTGCGCCTTCTTGCGCGCCTGCGCGCCGTAGCGAAGCGGTTTTTCGTCGCCCTCGCCGAACGATATCGGCATGAACTGAGGTTTCGATTCCATAGCCGCATCGCCGACCTTGCGGATATCGACGCGCAGATCGAACCAGGCCGCCTGGCCGGTGACCGGATCGGCGTTCGCGTAATCGCTTTTGGGCAATTTGTCGGAGATCAGATGATTCAGCAGGAAGCCTTTCTCGCCTTCCGGCGCATTCTTCGCAAGACGCCAAGCGCCTTTGCGCTTGCCGATCGCATTCCAGCTCCACACGGTATCGGGCTGCATATTGCGGGCGAATTTTGCCTGCACCGTGATTTCGCCGTGATGCGAATTCACCGCGACCCAATCCAGGTCGGTGATGCCGTACTTCGCGCCGGCGTCCGGATGCAGATACAGGTAATTGCGCGCCGCGATCTGCCGCAGCCACGCGTTCTGCGAACCCCAGGCGTGGTACATGAACATCGGGCGCTGGGTGATGGCGGAGAGCGGGTACTTGCGGTCCACCGCATCGATTTCGGCCCCTTCGAAGGGTTCATACCAGATCGGCAGCGGATCGAAATACGTCGCTACGCGCTCGCGCTGTTCCGCTGGAGGCTGCTGCGCGCCATGGCCCTGCGCGGCCAGCCGGAATTTCTGCAGCGTTTCCGAATACAGCTGCAGCACGATCGGTTCGGTGGATCCGACGAAGCCGAAACGCTGCGCCCATTCCAGATAGCCGCGGTTGGCCATCTTGAAATAGCGCGCATGTTCGGGAATTTCTTCGCGCCAGAAACCGCCGTTGTCGATGTAGCGCTGCATCTGTTGCGGATTCGGCGCGCCTTTGCCGTGCTGCGTGCCGTCCGCCCCGCGCCACCCGGCCAGCAGGCCCACGCCCGGCGCGCGTTCGTGGCGGACGATGTAGTCGGCGTAGTCGCGGTACAGCGGCGAGCCGTCGGCATGCACCATGCCGGGCAGGCCGAGCCGCGCGCCGAGATCCAGCAATACGGATTGGAAGCCGCGAACGTCTCGGCCCTCGCGTTGCGTCGCCGGGTCGAAGACCGGATGCCGGATCGCATCGGCCGCGCCGTCGGCGTCGGAGATCGGACGGTCGAGCAGACTGATGCAGTCGTGGCGTTCCAGATAAGTCGTATCCGGCAGCACGAGGTCGGCATACGCGACCATCTCCGAAGCGTAGGCGTCGGAATAGATGATGCGCGGGATCCGGTATTCGCCGTCGTCGCGCTTGTCGGTGAGCCAACCCATCGTCTCGCGGGTGTTCATCGCCGAATTCCAGCTCATATTGGCCATGAACATCAGCAGCGTGTCGATGGGATGCGGATCGCCGGCATGGGCGTTGCGGATCACGGTATGCAGCATGCCGTGCGCGGCCAGCGGGTAGCGCCACGAGAACGCGTGGTCGATGCGGCGCGGCTGGCCTTGCGCATCCACCAGCAGATCTTCGGGCGCATGCACGAAGCCCAACGGCGGTGCGTCGAGCGCGCCGTTGTCCTTGCGCGTCTTGCCGGGTCGGTTGGGCGGCGCGATCGGCTTGGGGAACGGCGGCTGATAGCGGAACGAACCGGGCGCGTCCACCGCGCCCAGCAGCAGTTGCAGCAGATGCAGCGCGCGGCAGGTATGGAAGCCGTTGCTGTGCGCGCTGATGCCGCGCATCGCATGCATCGCGACCGGGCGGCCGACCATCTCGCTGTGCTCGCGGCCCCACGCATCGGTCCAGGCGATAGGCAAGCTGAGATTGCTTTCGAAGGCGGCCTGCGCCAGCTCGCGCGCGATGCGGCGGATGGTGTCGGCGGGAATGCCGCAGCGCTCGGCGACGGCATCGGGCGCGTATTGCGGGTCGAGGTAGCGTTCGGCGATGAGTTGGAAGACGGGGACCGCGCGACGTCCGTCTTCGAGTACGTATTCGCCCACGATCGCCGGCGAAATCCCGATAGCGTCCGCTCGTGCTTGAGCTCCCTCCCTTTCGCGCAGCGAAGGGGAGGGTTGGGGAGGGGTGCCTTTCGCCGGCGGTGAGTCTTGCTGCGACTGGTTTACCCCTTCCCAACCTCCCCCTTCGCTGCGCGAAAGGGGAGGGGCCGAGGCGTCGCGATCCCAGCACAGCGGATTGCCATCGGCATCGCGCGCGAACAATCCATCGTCCGCGCCGCCCGGATTGCGGATCACCAGCCAATGCGCATTCGCATAACGCACCAGGTAATCCAGATCGATCCGATCCATCCGCAGCAGTTCGTGGATCAGCGCGAACGCGAACAAGCCGTCGGTGCCGGGCCGGATGCCGATCCATTCGTCGGCGATCGCGCCGTAGCCGGTGCGCACCGGATTGACCGCGACGATCTTGGCGCCGCTGGCCTTCAATCGGCCCAGGCCGAGCTTGATCGGATTGGAGTCGTGGTCTTCGGCCACGCCCCACAGCATGAAGTAGCGCGCGTGTTCCCAATCCGGCTCGCCGAATTCCCAGAAGCTGCCGCCGAGCGTGTACAAACCGCCGGCGGCCATGTTGACCGAGCAGAAACCGCCGTGCGCGGCGTAGTTGATCGTGCCGAACTGCTGCGCCCACCAGCCGGTCAGCGCCTGCGACTGGTCGCGGCCGGTGAAGAAGGCCAGCTCGTCGGGATTGCGTTCGCGGATCGGCGCGAGCCAGCCGGTGGCGATCTGCAGGGCTTCTTCCCATTCGATCTCGCGGAACTCGCCGCTGCCGCGCTCGCCCACGCGCAACATCGGCTTGTCCAGCCGCGCCGGCGAATAGTGCTGCATGATCCCGGACGCGCCCTTGGCGCAAATCACGCCCTGGTTGACCGGATGCGAGGGATTGCCCTGGATGTAACGGATCTTGCCGTCGGTCAGCCACACCTTGATGCCGCAACGGCACGCGCACATGTAGCACGTGGTCGTCTTGACGTCGTCGCCCGGCGAGGGCGAGGTGTTGATGGCTGGCTCTTTCGGAGCGGGCGCGCGCATGGCGCGTATTGTGCCTGCACGCGACGGATGCGTGCAGCCTTTGCTGTTCCCCCCTTTGAAAAAGGGGGGCAGGGGGGATTTGCTTTTGATCTTGATGAGCTGCAAAACAACCGTAAGAGCAAATCCCCCTTAATCCCCCTTTTTCAAAGGGGGAAACAGCGTGGGTTTGCTGTTATTGCGGCGGGTCGATCTTGATCGACGGGTCGTTGAAGCGCGTATAGCGGATCGTGACGTCCGCGGTCTTGCCTTCGGCGCTGCTGCTGTGATGGATCTGCACCGGCAGGCCGTCGTCGCCGATCCACATGGTCACGTCGGTCGGCTTGGGTTGGGTGTTGCGGACCAGGTACTTGCGCGCCGCGATGCCGTCGACGGTGTCGCTGCCCTGCGCTTCGACCGTCAATGTGGCCTGGTTCTCGGCCAGCTTGGCGGGGTCGCGCCACTGGCTCAACGTGCCTTTCGGCATCGGCACCTTCATCGAACGCCCTTGCACATTCATATACATGGTGTCGCCGACGATGATCTGCGTGCCCATCGGCATCTGCATGCGGTAGCGGTCCGGCGCGACGAAATCCATCTCGGTGGCCATCCGGCCGCCCGGCATCGCGTCGCCGGTCATGTTCATCGTGGCGTGGAAACTCTTGACGTCCAGGAAGGCGTCCATCGCGGCCTTGATCTCATCCTTGGCGCTGGGCAATGGGTTGAGCTTGTCCGCGACGGCGGCGACCGTCGACTGCGCGTCGGCCGACGCCTCGGCAGGGGCGGGCGCGCCATCGGCGGCAGGTGCGGCAGGCTGTTGCTTGCAGGCGGCCAGTACGGCCATCAGCGACAAGGCGAGCAGGGCGACGGGAAGGCTGCGGCGCATGTGGGTTTCCTTTGTGGGCAGAGCGATTCGGCGGGCCGGTCCTGGCCCGTATCCCTGGTGACAACGTAGCGGCGGCATTGTGACGGACAGACTCCGCCATGACGCCGAAGAAGCCGCATAATCCGCCCATGGACCGTTACGAGCGCATCAACGCCCTGCACCGCATCCTCAAGTCCGCGCGCTATCCGGTGACGGTGCCGCGGCTGCAGGAGGAACTCGGCTGCTCGCGGGCCACCGTTTACCGCGACCTGGCCTTCCTGCGCGATGCGCTGATGGCGCCGGTCGTCGGCGACGGCGAAGCGGGTTTCCGCTACGAATCCGGCGAAGCCAGCCGTTTCGAACTGCCCGGCCTGTGGTTGAGTTCGGAAGAATTGCATGCGCTGCTGGCCGCACAGCAGCTGCTGGCGCGCACCGGCGGCGGCGTGCTGTCGAGCGCGCTGGCGCCGCTGCACCAGCGCATCGAAGGCTTGCTAGCCGAACATGCCGGCGGCAAACGCTGGCCGGTGGAGCGGGTACGGGTGATCCCGCACCGCACCCGCCGCACCGACGAGCATGCCTTCCGTACCGCCGCTTCGGCGGTGCTGGAACGCAAGCGGCTGGCCTTCGAATACCGCGCCCGTTCCACCGACGAAAAAACCCGGAGGACGGTCTCGCCGCAACGCATCACCCATTACCGCGACAACTGGTACCTGGACGCCTGGGACCACGAACGCGATGCGCTGCGCAGCTTCTCGGTGGACCGCATCGGCAACGCGCGCGTGCTCGAGGAGGCCGCGCTGGATATCGGCGACGACCAGCTCGATCAGCACCTGTCCTCCAGCTACGGCATCTTCTCCGGCGAGCCGAAAGGCTGGGCCACGATCGTGTTCAGCCCGAAGTCCGCGCGCTGGGTGGCCGACGAGCACTGGCATTCGATGCAGCAGGGCCGCTGGTTGCCCGACGGCCGTTACGAGCTGAAAATCCCCTATGGCACTTCGCGCGAGCTGCTGATGGATGTGCTGCATTACGGCAGCGACGCCGAGATCATCGAGCCCAAGTCCCTGCGCGAGCAGGTGCGTTCGTTGCTGTCCCTGGCGTTGAGCCAGTACGACCGCGATTGATGGCGGCAGCGCAAGCCCCGAAGATCCGCCGCGGCGAACCCGTCGCGCTCGCATTGGGCGCCGGCGGCGCGCGCGGCCTGGCGCAGATCGGCGTGATCGAAGCGCTGCAGGCGCGCGGAATGGAGATCGTCGCCGTCGCCGGCTCGTCCAGCGGCGCATTGGTCGGCGGCATCTTCGCCGCGGGCAAGCTGCACGAATACCGCGAACGCCTGGTGCGGATGGATCGCGGCGATTTCATCCGCCTGCTCGATCCGGCTTTGGGCGGCAACGGCCTGTTCCGCGGCGAACGCCTGATCGACGCGATGCGCGAAGTGGTCGGCGATCCTCTGATCGAAACATTGCCGATCGGCTATGTCGCCGTCGCGGTGGATCTGCTGCGCCAGCGCGAAGTGTGGCTGCGCCAGGGCCCGCTGTGGCAAGCGATACGCGCGTCGTTCGCCATACCGGGTTTGTTCACGCCGGCCGAAGTGCACGGGCGGGAACTGGTGGATGGCGGATTGCTGGCGCCGTTGCCGATCGCGGCCACGCGTTTGTCCGATGCGCACCGCCTGATCGCCGTGGACATGCACGGCTGGCCGGAAAAACCGCCAGGCCAACCCGCCGTAGCGGCCGACGCGCCGGCGCGCGAGAACCGTTTCACCGCGTGGGTCGAACGCCATTTGCAGCGTCGCATACGCGAGGAGCAAGGCGAAGAAATCGGCCTGAGCGAAATCATGGCGCGTTCGCTGGACACCATGCAGGCGCAGATCGCACGCATACAGCTCGCGCTGGATCCGCCGGAACTGGTGATCCGCATCCCGCGCGACGCCTGCCTGTTCTACGAATTCTGGCGGGCCGGGGAAATGATCGAGCTCGGCCGCGCCGAGGCGGAAAAAGCGCTGGACGCCGCGGGCTACTGACCGCGCATCGACGCGGTCGCAATGGATCGGCGGTTAGCATGCTGGGATGCTGAACCGCGCGCTCATCGTATGCGTAGGCAATATCTGCCGCAGCCCCACGGCCGAGGCGCTGCTGCGCCATCGGCTCGGCGAACGGGCCGTCGCCGTCGAATCGGCGGGGCTGGCGGCCATGCGGGGCAGCCCGATCGATCCGTTGGCCGAACGGATGCTCGTCGCGCACGGATTGACGGGAGAAGGGCACGTCGCGCGTCAGATCGATCAGCCGCTGATCGAAGGCGCCGGCATCGTGTTGGCGATGGAACGGCGTCATATCAGCGCGTTGCGCGCGTTGTCGCCGCGATCGGCCGGAAAAATATTCCTGCTGGGAAAATGGCAGGGCAACATCGACATTCCCGATCCGTACGGTCGCGAAATAGATGCTTTCGAACGAGCATACCGCATGATCGACATCGCGGTCGACACTTGGATTTCGCAGTTCTGAAGCATGCGTGACATCGTTCGGCGATGTACATGAACGAAGCGCATGCGTGCGAACGGATCGATCGCGCGTTACACCTATTCATAAGCCTGAAGTTGATTTTCTTCATCTCTTCATCAGGTTGATATCACTAAATTCGCTTCGGCATAACAGGATAGCCGAGCGTAACGAGTGGATTGTTCTCTCGCATACGGTAGGTCGACCGCTGGAAGTCGCGGTTGCTTTCGCACGTGCGCATGCACACGGATGAATACAACTCATAAAAGGTCCGAGGCATCGCATGGAGGATCCAAAACTGGTAGCGGCCAGCACTATCGCGTTGGCCGTCACCTTGTTCGCCATATTTTCGATCCGGCCGATAGCGCGCCGGCTCGGATTGGTGGATAAACCGGACGGGCGCAAGCTCCATCGCGGCCGTATACCGTTGATCGGCGGCCTGTGCTTCTTCCTGGGCACGCTGGTGGGCCTGAGTTATCTGGGCTATCTGGACCGTTTCGTCATGAGCCTGGTGGCCGGCGGCGTGCTGATCGTGCTGATCGGCGTCGTCGACGATTTCGCCGGCCTCAGCGTCAAGTCGCGCTTGCTGGCCGAGGCCGGCGTCATCGCGCTCGTGGTCGTGGCGTCCGGATATTACGTCGACGATTTGGGAGCGACGCTAGGCGGGCATGCGTTGCGCTTGGGCATGCTCGGCGTGCCCTTCACCATCGTCGCGGTGATAGGCCTGATCAACGCCTTCAATATGCTCGACGGCATCGACGGGCTCGCCGCTTCAAGCGCGATGGTCAGCATCGCCGCGATCCTGTTCTTCGACCAGACCAGCTGGTCCGTGCCGAGCGTGGTGTTGCTGCTGCAGGTGCTGTTCGCCGCGCTCGTGCCTTATTTGTTCGTCAATCTCGGCTGGCCGGACGGGCGCAAGGTTTTCATGGGCGATGCCGGCAGTACCCTGATCGGTTTCCTGTTGGCATGGAGCCTGATCTTCCTGAGCCACCGCGGCGTCGCGCGTTTGGCGCCGGTCGATGTGCTGTGGTGCGTGGCGATCCCGATCATGGACACGCTGGCGGTGATGTACCGGCGTTGGCGCATGGGCTATTCGCCGTTCAAGCCGGATCGCCAGCATCTGCACCATCTGCTGCTCGACGCCGGCTGGTCGCCGCGCATCGTGCTGGCCGCCATCATCGCCGCCAGCGGCATGCTCGCGACGACCGGCTACGTGCTGCGCGACGCCGCCAGTCTGGCGAGCGCGGCCGTATTCGCATTCGCATTGGTGGCGTATGTGCTGTGGCTGCCGCAGGTGATCGCGCTGATGAGCACGCCGTTGCGTTGGCGCCCTGCGCGCGCCGAGGAAGCGGTGCCGGCGACCGCCGGCGACGCGGGCGGATTGGTATTGGAGCAGGCTTGGGACGGCCGTATCGGGTTGGACGAGGCGCAAGACGACGACATCTCCGCTGCGCGGGTCGCGCCGCGGGATGCCGAAGACTCGTCCGCGCCGTTGAGGGCGCTATGCGTGCTCGCCGCGCCGTCCGACACGGACGGTATCGCGCCGATCGCGCAACAGTTGTCGCGGGACGAACGCTTCGAACCCACGGTATGCGTCACCGCCGAGCCGGGACAGGACGCGCAGCAGGTGCTGGATCAGTTCGACATCCAACCCAGCGACAAGCTGGGCGTCGCCGAAACGGGCAACGACCCCATGGTTGCGGGCTCTGCCGCGTTCAGCGGCATGGAACGCGTGATGAGCGACGTGAAGCCGGACATGGTGCTGGTGCGAGGCGATACGGCCGCATCGTTCGCGACGACCCTGGTCGCCTACTACCACCAGATCCCGGTGGTATGCGTCGACACCGAAACAGCCGGCGTCGCCGCCTCGGCGGACTGGCCCGACGAAGCCAGCCGCAGAGCCATCCGCAATCTCGCGTCGCTGCACGTGACGCCGAGCGAATCGGCTGGGCGGCATCTGATCGAAGAAGGCATTCCCGTCGAACGCGTGTTGGTGGCGGACGGCGACGAAGGCGATGCCGGCCAACGCATCCTCGAGGCACTGGCAGGCTTGCGTACTGCACCTGAAACGCATCACCCGACGCAGTACGCGGGCCCGCCACCCGCCTCCGCCGTGCGAGGGGCGCCATGAAGCGCTCGTCCGATCGGCTCCATCGCCGCCCGCAAGCGCGGCACGAATCGTCCGCCGGTGCAAAACCGGCGTTCCCTCCCATACCGACCGGTGAAGGAATATGGCTACTCATTTGATAACGAGGACGGATCCCCAACCGCAGACGCTTTCCGCGGTGCGCGAGGACGACATCGATCTCCCGTCCCTGCTGACGACGTTGAACGAGAACAAGCGGCTGATCCTGTTCGGCACTGCCTTGTTCCTGCTGGCCAGCGTGGCGTACGTGATGCTGGCGACGCCGCGGTACGAGGCCAATGCCGTGGTCCAGGTCGAAAGCAGATTGCCGAACGTGCCCGGATTGAACGCCCGTGCCGCCACCCAGGCGCCGATGGCCGAGGAAGCGCCGGCGGCGACCGAAATCCAGTTGCTGACGTCGCGCCGCGTTCTCGGCGAAGCCTTGCAGAACCTGAGCCTGGACACCGCTATCGCGCCGGCGCGTTTCCCGTTGATCGGCGACTTCCTGGCGCGGCAATCGCAGCCCGGCGAGTTGTCCACACCCTGGTTCGGCTTGAACGGTTACGGCTGGGGCGGCGAAAAGCTCGAGATCGCGCAGTTCGAAGTGCCTTCCGAGCTGGTCGGCGTGCCTTTGCGATTGGTCGCACGCGATCGCGGCCAATACACGCTGGCCGACGGCGACGGCAAACTGCTGGCGCGCGGGCGCGTGGGCGAGACCGTCTCCGCCGACGGCATCAGGCTGCGGGTGAAGTCGCTCGTCGCCCATCCCGGCATGCGTTTCGACATCAAGCGCCTCAACACGACGGCGATCATGGATGCTTTGAAGCGCGAGGTCAGCGCGACCGAACAAGGCCGCAACTCCGGCGTGATCGCATTGACCTACGCCAATGCCGATCCGACGCTGGCCAGGCAAGTGCTGGATGAGATCACGCAGGCCTACGTGCGCCAGAACGTGGCGCGCAATTCGGCCGAAGCGGCCAAGCGGCTGGCTTTCGTCACCGAACAGCTGCCGAACGTGCGGCGCGAACTGACCAAAGCGCAGGCGGCGCTGCGCGATTTCCAGGCGCGTACGCAGACGATGGACGTGAGCCTGCAGAACAAGGCGCTGCTCGACCAGACCGTGGCGCTCGATACCGGCATCCAGCAGTTGCGCATCCAGATGACCGACATCGCCAGCCGCTACACGCCGCAGCATCCGGCCTATCAGTCCCTGCAGAAGCAGATCGGCCAGTTCCAGCACGACAAAGGCGCGTTGCAGGGCCGTATCAAGCAGTTGCCCGACACTCAGCAGGGGCTGTTCCGGCTGAGCCGCGACGTGGAGGTCACCAACCAGACGTATGCGAACCTGCTCGATCAGGCGCAGCAGCTCGACATCGCGCGCGCCAGCGCGGTCGGCAATGCGCGGGTGATCGATCCCGCCGCCGTGAATCTGGGCAGCCCGGCCTGGCCGAAGGTCTTGCCGATCGTCGCCGGCGGCACGTTGCTCGGCGCGTTGGCGATGATCGCATTCGTATTGCTGCGCCAGATGTTCAAGCGCGGCGTCGAAGACCCGGCCGACATCGAATTGCTGGGTCTGCCGGTCTACGCATCGATCCCGTTCAGCGAAAAAGGGCACGAACTCACCCTGCATCCGCGCCGTTTCCGCCGCGAAGGGCGCCATCGCCTGCTGGCATTGAGCGCGCCGACCGATTTGGCGATGGAGGCCTTGCGCACCCTGCGCACCAGCCTGCACTTCGCGCGCTTGGAGAACAGGAACAATGTGCTGATGATCGCCGCGCCCAGCCCCGGCGTAGGCAAGACCTTCGTCTGCGCCAACCTGGCGGTGAGCATCGCGCAGGCGGGGCAGCGCGTGCTGCTGATCGATGCGGACATGCGTCGCGGCACTTTGCACGATGCGATCGGCGTGCGTTCCGACGGCGGGCTGTCCGAGTTGATTTCCGGCAGTATCGGTTTGGAGGAAGCGCTGCGCCGCGTTCCGGGCGCCGACAATCTCGCTTTCATTTCGCGCGGCACGGTGCCGCCCAATCCGTCCGAATTGCTGATGAATCCCGAGTTCGCCACGCTGCTGCACAAGCTGGCGCCGTGCTACGACATCGTCGTGATCGATACGCCGCCGGTGCTTGCGGTCACCGACGCGGCCGTGATCGGGCACCAGGCGGGCACCTGCCTGATGGTGGTGCGCTGGGGATTGAACCAACAGCGCGAGATCGCGCTGGCCAAACAGCGGTTGGAGCAGAACGGCGTGGACGTGAAAGGCGCGATCTTCAACGGCGTACGCAAACGCGGAGCCGGCCAGTACGCGTACAGCTACTACGAATACCTGCCGGCGGCGCGATAAGGCACGGGCATGCAGATCACCATGTCCCCTTACTACGGCAAGCCCGATTTTTCCGGGCTCGCGCCGGGCGCCTGCGGCGGGGTAGATCCGGTGTCCGTAGCCGATCTGCTGCGCAACGCTTTCGTGTATCCGCCGCATTCGATACTCGAGAACGTCAAGCTGGTGACCTTCGGCTTCTGCCCGCAGCAAGACATGCATACGGCGCCGGAATTCCGATTCAAGTTCCGTAACGCGGGCGAGGTTCCGGAAACCGCCCGCCAGGATCAGGATTGGGTCGAGGTCTACCATCGCCTGTTGTGCGAAGCGGTGCGCAATTCGTGCGCCCAGGCGCGCGCGCCATGGCTGCTGCAGAGCGGCGGCAAGGATTCGACAACGCTGGCGATCGCGATCGCCGACGCGCGGCCGGACACCGTCTGCATCACCTATCTCGGCGGCCGCGAAGAGAGCGAGGTGGAATCGGCCGCCTTCGTCGCCCGCAAGCTCGGATTGCGGCATGTGGCGCTGGTGTGCGATCCGGGGCGCGCCTACGACCGCTACCTCGGAGCCGTGGCGAAGATGCCGCTGCTGACTGCCGACTTCGCGTTGCTGTCCTACTTCGATCTCGCCGCGGAAATCGCCGCGCACGGCGGCGACGGCGTCATCGACGGCCTCGGCGCCGACAGCTATTTCGGCACGCCGGTGAGCCGGCAGCAGCGCTTGCTCGCCAAGCTGGCGCGGCAGATGCGCCTGCCGGGCGCCGTCGCCGAGCTTCCCTTGGTCGATCGCAGTTTCGAGCTTTGCTTCGTCTTGGGCACGCTGCAGATGAACCCGATCGAACGCGTGTTTCCGGGCTCGCGCTTCACCGACGACGAAGTCGACGGCTTGTTCGGCCGCAATATGGCCCGGGAATCGCGCGCGCGCCTGGCTTTGTTCACCGACGAGATCGCATCGGCGACCAGCGCATGGGAATGGCGCGACATGTCGATGTCGATCGCGGGCTCCGCAGGCGCCTTCGCCAAAGGCTTGTTCGCGGCCCATGCGATGTCGCTGCACGCCGCGTATCCGTTCTGCGACCGCACGCTGCGCGATTGGGTGCATCACGAGGTGCCGCGGCACCAGAAAGTGGATCCGGCCACCCGCATGAACAAAGTGCTGATACGCGAACACATCGCGACGCGCTTCGGCGACCTGCCTTATGTCCGCCATAAAGGCAGTTTCCGCTTCGACTTGCGCGGCTTGGCCGCGCAGCGTTTCGATCAGGTGCGCGATTACGCGGAGATGTCGCGCAGCCTGTTGCCGGGCGCGGTCGCCTGGCTCGACCGCAATCGCGGACGCCTGGACAACAAGTACCACGCCTCCAAGTTCTATCTGCTCGCCGTCGTGCTGCCTTGGCTGGTGGAGCGGGGCATGTGCACGATGCGACCGGGGCGATGATCTTATGAGCGAGCGCGCGTTCGAAGAAGAGGAGGTCGAGAAGGCGCGCAGGCGCGTTCTGCACGGCTTCGTGCTCGCCGCCGCGGCGATGATCCCGGCCAGCGCTCTGCTGGCGGTTTCGACGCAGGCGAGCACGGCGCCCAGGCAGCGCGGCAGCGCACGCATCGACGTGCGCGACCATGGCGCCCGCGGCGACGGCATGCACGACGATACGGGCGCGTTCCAGGCCGCCATCGATGCGCTGCCGCCCGAAGGCGGCACGGTTCGCGTACCTCCCGGAACCTACTTGCTGGATCCGATGCGCAGCGTGCGCTTACGCAGCCGCATGCACTTGGCGATGGAGCCGGATGCGCGTTTGCTGGCCAGGCCTAATCCCGCGGAACGCGCTTATGTGTTGTCGGTGCACCAGGTCGACGACGTGGAAATTTCGGGCGGCCGCATCGTCGGCGACCGCAACGCGCACATGGCCGAGACGGGGGAATGGGGGCACGGCGTAATGATCCGCGGCGCGACGCGCGTTACCGTGCGCGATATCCGCATCTCGCAATGCTGGGGCGACGGCATATCGATCGGCGGCGCGAAGGCGGAGGGCGGCCGGATAGTGCCGAGCCGCGACGTGGTGATCGCCGACGTGGTTTGCGACGGCAACCGCCGCCAGGGCCTGACCGTCGGCCGTTCGCGGCAAGTGCGCGTGTACCGGTCGGAATTCATCAACACGGGCGGAACCTTGCCGGGCTGCGGCATCGATGTCGAACCGGATGCGGGCGATCTCGCCCAAGGCATCCGCATCGAGGATTGCCTGGTGCGCGGCAATCGGGGCGCAGGCATACAGCTGTATCGACGGGTCGTCGATGCCGCGATCCGCGGCTGCACGATCGAAGAGAACCGCGGCGACGGCGTGCTCGTGATCGGCGCGCAGGATTGCGTGGTCAGCGGCAATGCGATCCGCCGCAACGGCCTGGCCGGCGTCGGCGTGCGCCGCGGCGCGCGCAACATCCTGGTCGACGACAACGAGTTCGGCGGCAACCGGCGCAATGCGGGTAGCGCCAAAGCGGCGGCGGGGAAAAGCCAGCAGGCGCGGCACGTGACGGTGGCGGCCGAGACGGAATCCATCCGCATCAGCGGCAATCGCTACGCGGATTGACGCGCGCAGTCATCAACTTGAATACGCGCAGATAGGGAAAGTCCGGAAAAATCCCTTATCGCAGTCATCAACTTGAACGCGCAGGCAAGATGAATATCTCAGCGAAATAAAGTGCGCGCACTCACAGAAGCGCGATAAAAAGCGTGCGGTTCATCGTGCATGCGTTAGATTCGCGCGAGTCACGAAAGTGATCGCGATGTGATCGTTTTTCATCCAGCCAAGCTGAATAGGCTTGGCGCTTTTTTGGGACCGCTTTAGTGAAAGAAAAAGAACTCGTACTCGCCGTGCGCGAGGCTGGATCGCCCCGACGCGACTTCTTGCGCAAATCTCTGCTGATCGCCGTGCCCGGAGCGCTGGCGTTCGCCGGCCTGCCGCGCGCCGTCGCTGCGGTCGCCGGAAGCTCGGCCGCCGCCGCATACGTGCCGCCTACCCGCAGCCGCGGCTCGGCGGAGGTCAGCGTCCTCAACCACGGCGCCTACGGCGATGGCGTGCACGACGACACGACGGCGTTCCAGTCGGCGATCGATGCGCTCCCGTCCACCGGCGGAACGGTGCATGTGCCGGCCGGCACCTATGTCATCGACCCGGTGCGCAAGGTCTATCTGCGCAGCAGGATGCATCTGCACCTGGCCTCGGGCGCGAAGCTGCTGGCCAGGCGCAACGACGCCGACCGCGCCTACGTGCTGATGGTGTACAAGGTCAGCGACGTCGAGATTTCCGGCGGCCAGATCGTCGGCGATCGCGACAACCATCTGGGCACGACCGGCGAATGGGGGCACGGGATCATGGTCCGCGGTTCCAAGCGCGTGACTGTGCGCGACATCCATCTTTCCAAATGCTGGGGCGACGGCATCTCGATCGGCGGCGCGATGGTGACCAATGCGCCGACCATCCCGTCCAGCGACGTGGTCGTGGCCAACATCGTCTCCACCAACAACCGCCGCCAGGCCATGTCCATCGGTCGCTCGAACAACGTCAAGGTCTACGACAGCGAGTTCAGCAGCACCAACGGCATCGACCCGGGCTGCGGCATCGACATCGAACCCGATGCGGACGACCAGGGCACCGCGTCCACCATCCACATCGAAAACTGCATCGTCCGCAACAACCAGGGCAACGGCATCCAGATCTACAAACGGGTCAGCGGCCTCACGCTCAAGTACTGCACCATCGAATACAACGGCGGCCACGGCGTGCTGACCATCGCACCGGTGAGCGGCTACGTCGCGCAGAACAAGATCCAGCGCAACTACCTGGTCGGCATGATGATGCGTTCGGCGACGAAGTCCTACCAGATCAGCGGCAATACCTTCCGCAACAACCATACGCGGTTGCACGGCTTCACCGGGACCAATCCGCTGGTCGCGATGACCGGCCTGATCGGAGGCAACAACGGCAACGGCGCGCACATCCAGGCGACGAGCGACAGCGTGGACGTGCGGGTGACCACGAACTACTACGCGAAATAAGCGCAGCGCCGATGGGGATGAAGGACGGCCGGCCCGGATCGGGCCGACCGTCTTTTTTTGTCGTCTCGGCGACGTCCGCGCGATCGGCAACGGAACATTGCAGGTTCATGTTCCGGCGATTACACCGATTCGATGTTAACCGCGCAGTGGGCAAGGTGAGGATCCTGTGCAGGTTCGCGCAGGAGCGATGGATAGAATCGTCCTCCGGCTCCAATTGATGGCCGTCATTCCTAAGCGCAAGGCGGTCGCTTGTCTGCGTAGTGGTGGCGCGCATACCGCAGATGAGATTCGTATTCTTCGCTAACACCGACTGGTATCTGTACAACTTCCGGCTGTCGACCGCTCTGCAGCTCAAGTCGCAGGGCGCGGAGGTAGTGATGCTGTCGCCGCCGGGCGAGTTCGGCGCACGGTTCGCCGAGCACGGTATCCGCTGGGTGACGCTGCCGATGGACCGCGCCAGCCTGAATCCGGTGCGCGAGGCGTGGACGTTGCGGCAATTGGTGCGCGTGCTAAAGGCCGAACAGCCCGACCTGCTGCACAACTTCACGGTGAAATGCGCGGTCTACGGCGCGATCGCCGCGCGCGCCGCCAAGGTTCCCGCCGTGGTCAACGCGGTGGCCGGCATGGGTTACGTATTCGCCAGCGACCGGTTCAAGGCCCGCGTCCTGCGACCCGTGGTCAGCGCGCTGATGCGCAATACCCTCGGCGGCGGACATTCGCGGGTGATCCTGCAGAACGCGGACGATGCCGATGCGTTCGCCGCATCGCGGCTGGCGCCGTCGCGCAACATCCGAGTGATCCGCAGTTCGGGCGTCGATACCGGCCGTTTCCGTCCCGCGCCGCGCGACGCCGCGGAACGGCGCCCGTTGCGCGTGCTGCTCGCGGCGCGACTACTCTGGGAGAAGGGCATACGCGAATTCGTCGACGCGGCGATCCTGCTCGCGCGGCAGGGGCGCGACATCGAATTCTTGCTGGCCGGTACGCCGGACCCGGGCAACCCGGGCTCGGTCACGCAACAGGAAGCCGAGCGATGGCAGCAGCAAGGCGTGCTGAATTGGCTCGGCCACGTCGACGACATGCCTTCGTTGTTGCGTCGCGTCGATGCGATGGCGCTGCCTAGTTATTATCGCGAGGGCGTCCCCAAGAGCCTGATCGAAGGCGCGGCCTGCGGTCTCGCCCTGATCACCACCGACCTGCCGGGCTGTAGGGAAGTCGTAGCGCAGCATGGCGTCGACGGCCTGCATGTGCCGCCGCGCGATGCGCATTCGCTCGCCGATGCGCTGGCCCGTTTGGACGACGACCGCGAACTGCTGCGACGGCTCGGCGATCGCGCCAGGCAGCAAGCCATGGAGCATTTCGACGAGCGCCTGGTCATCCGGAAAACGCTCGAGGTCTACGGCGAATTGCTGCCGGCGCCCTTGCGAGCCGCGCAGACCGCGCTCCCATAATGCGGTATGCCGATGCCAAGCGAATGCTTTCGCCGAGCCGCATGCTTTCGTCGAACATGATCCCGCAGGGCTGGCGCCGCGCGGCCGCCGCCATATCGCTGCTCTGGTTCGCCACGGCCGGCAGCGCCGCAATGGCGTTTCTCGCCCAGACTTTGCTCGCACGGCGGTTCGGGCCTTCCGACTACGGCTTGTTCGCCTCTTCGCTGGCGACGGTGACCATGGTCGCGCCGCTCGCCGGTTTCGGGCTATCGCAATTCCGTTTGAAGGCCTATGGCGCCGAAGGATGGGGCGCGGATCGCTGGTTGCGGCCGTCGCTGCGTTTCACGATCGCCACCAGTTTGTTGGCGATGGGGTCGGTCGTCGCTTGGGCGTGGCTGGGCGAGCCGGTCGATCACGAGACGCGCCGTACGTTGCTGTTGCTGTCGCCGGTGATCGTGGGCGTGCTCGCCGTCGACCTCGTCGGCAGCAAACTGCGCCTGGAAGAACGCTATCGCGCTTTGGCCGCGTGGCAGCTGGCGGTGCCGGGCGGACGGTTGCTGGTGGCGATCGTCGCGTTCCTGATTCCGTATTGGACGGTAGGATCGGTGGCGACGGGCTATTGCGCCGTCGGTCTGGCCGTCGCTCTATTGGCGATGCCGCAGCTGGCCGCCATGCTGCGCGGCGAAATGAAACTGCAGGGGCATGGACCGCGCACCGCGCCGGCTGCGCCGGGTAGCCCGAGCGCAGCGCAGCTTTGGTCGCAGGCCTGGGCCTATGGGCTGGCGGCCGTGCTCTATCCGGTGTTCTTCCAAATCAGCACCGTCATGCTGAAATATTTCCACGACAACGCACAGGCGGGGCGTTACGGCATCGCCCTGGCCGTGATGACCGCGATCTATCTGTTGCCGGCCACGATCTATCAGAAGTTCCTGTTGTCGAAACTGCATCGCTGGGCCGTACACGACAAGCCGAAATTCTGGCGCGTGCATCGGCAGGGCAATCTGGCCATGTTGCTGAGCGGTCTGGCGATCGGCGCGACGCTGGCGGCTTCGGCGCCGTGGTGGGTGCCGGTCGTATTCGGAGAACAGTATCGCGGCGTGATCGCCATCCTGATGGTGCTGGCGCTGTGCGTGCCGATCCGTTTCCTGTCCACTGCGGTCGGGTCGGCATTGCTCACCGAAGGCCACATGCGCTACCGCGTGCGGGCCATGGCTTTGGCGACATTGGTGGCCGTGCTGTTGAACGCGCTGCTGATTCCCGCTTTCGAGGAAATCGGCGCGGCCGCGGCTACGGTCGTCGCCGAGGCCCTGCTGCTGCTGGCGATGTACCGCGGCGTGCGGCGTATCGAACGGCCGGGAGGCGATTGATGCCGCGCAGGCTGCGTATCGGCTTCACCGGTTACTACGGCATGAACAATTTCGGCGACGATCTGTTCGGCGCGATCTGTTCGACCGCGGCGCGGCGCTTCTGGAACGGCGAACCGCGGCTGGCGGGCCCGGCGATCCCCGGGGTCGACGCGCGCTACACCATGCCGCGCTGGTATCCGGCAAGCGCGTACGGCGCCGGCGGCGTCGCGGGCAAGGCCAGCAGGTTGTACAGCTTCCTGCGTGCGGTGCGCAGTTGCGACGTGCTGGCGATGGGCGGCGGCTCGGTGATCACCGGGCGCGACTCATTCCGCAAGCCGCTGATGCTGTCCGCGCAACGGCGCGGCAGGTTGCAGCTGGCTGCGGTGGGCGTGTCGATCGGGCCCTTCGACGATTCGGCATCGGAAGCCGCCGTCGCCGCGTTCGCCGAACGCTTCGCCTATATCGCCGTGCGCGACCGTCGTTCCTACGAACTCGCGGTGCGCCTGGGATTGGGCGCGATCACCCACGATGGCCGCGATCTGGCGGGCCTGCTGCCGTTGCTGGCGCCCGTATCGCCGCAACGCACGGCGCATGGCGACGGCGATCGCCCTATCCGCATCGGCGTTGCGCCTTGCAACTATGCCGTCGGCCGTTATCCGGCGCCCGACCCGCGCGCATGGCAGGCCGGGCTGGCCGAAGCGTTGTCGGCGCTGGCCCGTACGCAACGCGTGCAGGTCGATGTCTTCAGCCTCAACGAGCATGCGCTGCATGGCGATCGTGCATTGGCGTTGGACTTGCGATCGCGTCTGATCGACGCGGGGATCGCGGCGCAGCTGCTGCGTTATCGCGGTTCGAGCCCGGTCGACATCGCGCGAGCGATCGCCCGTTGCGATGCGTTCATCAGCGCGCGCCTGCATGGGGCGATCGTCGCTTATCTGCAGGGCGTGCCGTTCGCGATCGTCGATTACCATGCCAAATGCGCGGATTTCGCCGGCGATATCGGCCTTCCCGGCGCGCAGCGCATCGCTGCGCAGCATCAGGATGCCGATGCGTTCAGCGCGGCGTTGGCATCCATGCTGAATGGAAACGGAGAACCGGCGCTTTCACGCGAGATTTACGCACGCCAGGCGCAAGGCATATTCCAATGCGCGCCATGGGCGATCGAGGCGAACCGATGAACGATAACGGCCAACGGCCGGCGCAGCGCGCGTTCGTTCCGGTCAGCGCGGTGATTCCCTGCTACCGCTGCCGGGACACGATAGGCGCAGCCGTGGCCTCGATAGCCGCGCAGAGCTTGCCGCCCGCCGAAGTGCTGCTGGTCGAGGACGCCGGCGGCGACGGCACGCTCGACGAACTGCATCGTTTGGCTGCGGCTTATTCACCCGGTTGGATCAAAGTGGTGGCGTTGGCCGATAACGGCGGGCCGTCGCGCGCGCGCAATGCCGGTTGGGAGCGAGCGAGTCAGGAATACATCGCGTTTCTGGACGCGGACGATACGTGGGCGCCGGCCAAGCTCGAGTTGCAGATGCGGGCGCTGCGCGCCGATCCGACGATCGCGCTGATCGCGCACCGGATGCGGGTATGCGAGCGCGGGGCGGAACCCGTCGCCGATGTGCGCTCGCCGGCGCGCGCCCGCATCGTCGGCCGCCGCCGTCTGCTGTTGAACAATCCGTTCCCGACCGCATCGGTGGTGTTGCGCCGCGATCTGCCGTTCCGTTTCAACGAAGATTACCGGCGCGTCGAAGATTTCCTGCTGTGGGCGCAGATCGGGTTTTCCGGTTATCGCTGCGCCAAGATCGAGCGGACGCTGGCGTTCTGGCACAAGCCGAACTACGGCGCCGGCGGGCTCAGCGAGGATCTGGCCGCGATGCATCGCGCCGGCCGCGAAGCGCGCCGCGAACTGTTGCGGCAAGGCCTGGTGACGCGTTCGGAACACTGCTTCGCCCGTTCGATAGGCATGGTGCGCAAAGCGCGGCAGCGTTTGTGGCTGCTGTCGCGGCGCATGCTTGCGAGGCCGCTGGCGCGATGACGGCCGCCAGCTCCAGCGCATCGGTCCCATTGCGTCCGCGGCGCGCGTTCGACGCCACCGCGGGCGCGATGCTCAGCCTGATCCTGCTGCTGGCGGTGGCCCTGTTCGGCTGTTGGCTGGTCGGTACGCGCGGGCTCGATGTCGGCACCGACACCGACGCCTACGCCGGCTTCTTCGAAGGCCTCGGCCAGTGGCCGAGCCAGACGCGGTTGGAGCCGGGATTCGTCTTCGTCAGCTACGCCTTGAAGCAGCTCGGTTTGGGCGTCGCCGGTTACCAGGCCGCGCTATTCGCCTTGTTGTTGTGCACGGTCGCGATCGCCGCGCGCCGCTACGCCCGCTATCTGGGCGACGAGCGCGGTTACCTGACGTTCCTCAGCGCAGCGCTGATGCTGCTGTTCGTCTCGCCGATGTTCGTCAACGCGTCGATCAATGCGATACGGCAGGGGCTGGCGGCGCTGCTGGTGTTCACTGCGTTGCTGTCGTTCTATCAGCGCAAGTGGTGGAAGTTCGCGCTCTACGGCGCCCTGGCCGGAAGCCTGCACTTGTCGTCGCTGCTGTATCTGGCCTTCGCACCGGCGCTGCTGCTCAGCCCGCGCATGCTGCGTTACGTCGCGGCCAGCGCCTTCCTGCTGTACGTGTCCGGGGCTTCGCAGGCGATGGTACGGGCCCTGGTGCCGTCGCTTTACGACCTGGTGATGGAATATACCGCCAACCCTTACTACCGATCCGGCGTGCGGATCGATTTCGCCGTGTTCTCGATCTTCTGGTACGCGCTGCCGCACCTGCTCGCGCCGCTGGTGCGGTCGCCCTACCGGGAACGGATCAAGGACAGTACGGCGATCTATCTGGTGATGTTGCTGCCATTCTTCGCGATCGGCTGGGGTTTCTTCTCCAACCGCTATTTGTTGCCGGGCTGGTTGGCGGTGTCGGTGATCGTGGCGGGCATCTTATGCCATAGCCGCATCGCGCTGCTGCGCAATCCGCTGCTGATCCGGTTCGGTCTGCTCGCATCGTGCGCGGTGTTCTACGTCTACGTGATCAACGTCATCGTTATCTGACCCCATTACGCGCGAGGATGCCGCCGCTTGGAAAAATTCGCCGTTTCGCTCACCTATCCGTTGACGTTGTCGTTGTGGCTGCTCGCCTGTGCGGCCGTGCTGCTGCTGGCGCGCCGGCGCAGACTGGGCGGGACCGTGCTGGCGTTGTCGCTCGCATGGTCGCTGCTGTGGTCCGTCCCGCAGGCTTCGGATTGGCTGCGCAGCCTGCTGGAACGGCGTTATCCCGTGGTGGCCGAAGCCGGCCTGCCGAAAGCGGATGCCATCGTCGTGCTCGGCGGCGGCAGCCGCTACGCTTGGTTGGACCGTCCGCATGTGCGTCCGGAACAGTTGCAGAGCAGCCGGCTCGCCGCAGGCGCACGCGCATGGCTGAGCGGGCGGGCGCCGATCGTGATCCTTTCCGGAGGCGGGGAGGACGGCGACAGCGAAGCGCAACGAATGGCAGCCGCGATCGCCAAGCTGGGCGTGCCGGCTGATGTCTTGATCCTCGAAGACCGCAGCCGCAACACCCGCGACAACGCGATGTTCACCGCAGCATTGGCTGAGCGGCGCGGCGTGCATCGCGTGCTGTTGGTCACGTCATCGTTGCATATGCCGCGCGCGAGCCTGTTGTTCCGCAAGGCCGGTGTGGAGGTATTTCCGGTGCCGGTGCCTGAACGCGCGATGCGCGCCACTTGGCGGGAACGCTGGGTGCCGTCGTTCGGCGCGTTATGGCGCAGCGGCCGCGCGTTGAAGGAATTCGCCGGCCTGCTTGCCGTGCAGTTACAGAACTGAATACGAAATATGACGCTCATTTTCATGAACGTTCGCAGACCGCGGAGCCGATCCTCACGCGGTTGATGCAAACCGAACTTTAGGATTTCGTTTGCGGCACAACGGCAGTGCCGCTGAATCGCGCGGTGCGTAGCGCATAAATAGCGGCGAATCCCCGCAGGAGATGCGGGCGATCATCGGCATCGCGATAAAGATGTCCGTGCCGCGAGACAAGAGGAAAGAACGTTGAAAATCATGACCCGTGCCTGCGCGATCGCGCTTGCGATCGTCCTCGGCGGATGCGCCGGCCAGCAGATGACCACGCGTTCGGTGCAGAACAGCGAACTGGTGCAGGGCGGCGATGTCGCCATGGTGCCGATCACGGCGGAGCTGGTGGCCGGCGAACGTCCCGTGCAGCGCGTACCGGCCGAGTTGGCCGGCTACCGTCCCGAAACCTATCGCATCAGTCCCGGCGATACGATCCTGGTCACCGTTTGGGACCATCCGGAGCTCACCACGCCCGCGGGCAATCAGCAGCAGGCGGTGACCAATGGCCGTCTGGTGCAGCCCGACGGCACGTTCTTCTATCCTTATGCCGGCAAGATCAACGTCAAGGGCATGAGCATCGAAGAGCTGCGCAGTACGCTTTCCGGCCGTCTCGCGCAATACATCCGCGATCCCAAGGTCGACGTCAATGTGGTCGGCTACGGAAGCCGGATCGCATTGCAGGGCGCGTTCGTCGATACGTCCCCGCAAGAAATCACCACCGTCCCGCTGACGTTGTCGCAGGCGGTCGGCAAAGCGCGCATCAACGTCGAGCAGGCCGATCTGTCGGGACTGGTGCTGACGCGCGACAACCGCAACTACAAACTCGACCTGGATGCGCTGAACCGCGACGGCAACGTCGCGCAGGACATCTACCTGAAACCCGGAGATCACCTGTATCTGCCGTTCAACGACCGCAAAGAGGTCTATGTGATCGGCGAAGTGCTGCGGCCGCAGGCGATCAACTTCAAGACCACGGACATGTCGCTGACGCAGGCTCTGGGCCGCACCGGCGGCTTGAATCCGATCACGTCCAAAGGCAGCGCGGTCTACGTCATCCGCGGCGTCGAGGAGATGAAGAACACGCCGGCGACCGTCTATCACCTGGACGCCAAGTCGCCGGTGGCGTTCGCGCTGGCCGACCGCTTCTCGCTGCGGCCGGGCGATGTGGTGTGGGTGGGTCCGGCAGGCGTCACGCGCTGGAACCGCTTCCTGTCGCAACTGTTGCCGTTGTCCGGCCTTATCAGCAACGCCGCATCCGCGGAATACAACTTCGGTCGTCCGGACTGACCGCGGCCGCTTCGTCGCACGACGGAGCGGCTCGCGCCGCCGGTCGCAACCTGTGAGATGAAGGCAAGGCACGGTGCGCTCCCGACCCGATGGAGCGTGCCATGCCTGTCTTCGCCGCCAACCCGACCCGCCGTGCCGCTTCCGCTGCCGACCCGGGGCTCGACCGCGCGGTCAAACAAGCGGTGCTGATCGGCCTGATCGTAGTGCTGGCGCTGCCGACCGCGCGCGGCTATAGCGCCTGGCTCGGCTGGATGCCGCTCTGGCTGCTGGGCATGCCGCTGACGGCCTGGTGGACGCTGCACCGGTTCCGGCTGCCGCAACGGTCCGCTGCGGTAGCGATCCATCCGGTCCGGCGGCGGCCTCGCGCCCAGGCGAGACGCCGGTTCCAACCCGCCGCACCGCACCGGTTGAGCCGGGCCGCCTGACCCGGCCGGGTCGCTGACCTTCGGCACGGCAGCCGCGCCCGCGGCCTGTGCTAGCGTTGGGGTTTCCAACGTTTTCGCCGGGGGGCGTCCATGCCGAAGCTATCGCAGGCTTGCCATACCTTATTGATGGCCACGGGTCTGGCCGCGTCGGTCGCCGGCGCCGCCCATGCCCAGGAGGCCGACAAAGTGACCGATCCGTCCGATACCTATGCCTGGCTGGAAGGCGTCGAGGATCAGAAAGCTTTGGAATGGGTCAGGGCCGAAAACGCCAAGACCGAAGCCGAGCTGGCCGCCACGCCGGAGTTCAAGAAACTCGAAGGCGAGATCCGCGCGATCCTGGATTCGGACGCCAAGATCCCCGGCGTCGAGAAAATCGGCGACTACTACTACAACTTCTGGAAGGACGCCAAGCACGAGCGCGGACTCTGGCGCCGCACCACGCTCGAGGAATACCGCAAGCCGCAACCCAAGTGGGAAACGCTGATCGACCTGGATGCGCTGAACGCCGCCGAGAACCGTAGCGGCGAGGAAAAGTGGGTTTGGCACGGCGCCGACTGCTTCAAGCCTGAGTACAAGCGCTGCCTGGTGGCGTTGTCGCCCGGCGGTTCCGACGCCGACGTCACGCGCGAATTCGACCTGACCAGCAAGCAATGGGTGAAGGATGGCTTCTTCCGCAAGGAAGCCAAGGGCGGCCTGGGTTGGATCGACCAGGACACGGTGTACGTCTATACCGATTTCGGCGCCGGCAGCCTCACCAGTTCCGGCTATCCGCGCATCGTCAAACAGTGGAAGCGCGGCACGCCGGTCGAATCGGCGCAGGTCGTCTACGAAGGCAAAGCGGACGATATGTACATCGCCGCGATGCACGACAACACGCCCGGCTTCGAGCGCGATTTCGTCAGCCGCACCATCGCCTTCTACAACGACGAACTCTACTTGCGCGGCAAGGACGGCAAGCTGGCCAAGGTCGACGTGCCCAACTCGGTCAATAAGGGCGTGCACAAGGAGTGGCTGACGCTCGAACTGCGCGAGCCGTGGACGGTCGACGGCAAGACTTACGCGGCCGGGTCGCTGATCGCCGCGAAGTTCGACGATTTCATGGCCGGCAAGCGCGATTTCGACGTTTTGTTCGAGCCTACCGACAAGACCTCGTTGCAGAACTTCGTGTGGACGGAATCGCATGTGGTGTTGAACGTGCTGGACGACGTCAAAAACCGGCTCAGCGTGCTGACGCCGGGCGCGGAAGGCTGGAAGAAGAGCGAGTTCGTCGGCGCGCCGGCTTTCGGCACGCTGTTCGTCGACGCGGTCGACGAAGACGACAGCGATGCGGTCTGGCTGACCGCCACCGATTACCTCACCCCGACCACGCTGTCCTTGGTGGAGATCGGGCAGGCGCCGCAAACGCTCAAGACCATGCCGACATTCTTCGATGCGTCCAAGGATGTCATCGAACAGCACTTCGCCACCAGCAAGGACGGCACCAAGGTCCCGTACTTCATCGTCCATCCCAAGGACATGAAGCTCGACGGCAGCGCGCCGACCTTGCTGTACGGCTACGGCGGCTTCGAGATTTCGCTGACGCCGACGTATTCGGGCGGCATCGGCAAGGGCTGGTTGGAGAAGGGCGGCGTGTACGTGGTCGCCAACATCCGCGGCGGCGGCGAGTACGGTCCGCGCTGGCACCAGGCCGCGCTCAAGGCCAATCGCCACAAGGCCTACGAAGATTTCGCAGCGGTCGCGCAGGATCTGGTCGCGCGCAAGATCACTTCGGTCAAACGCCTCGGCATCCAGGGCGGCAGCAATGGCGGCCTGCTGACGGGCAACATGCTCACCCAGTATCCGGAACTGTTCGGCGCGGTCGTGGTGCAAGTGCCGCTGTTGGACATGAAACGCTACAGCCATCTGCTGGCCGGCGCGTCGTGGATGGCCGAGTATGGCGATCCGGACAAGCCGGAGGAGTGGAAATTCATCCAGACCTTCTCGCCCTACCACTTGTTCGATGCCTCCAAGACCTATCCGCCGACGATCTTCATGACCTCGACCAAGGACGATCGGGTGCACCCCGGCCACGCCCGCAAGATGATGGCCAAGATGCAGGCCGCGGGTAAGGACGTGCGCTATTACGAGAACATCGAAGGCGGACACGGCGGCGCGGCCAACAACGCGCAGCAGGCGCATATGAATGCGCTGGCCTATTCCTTCTTGTGGAAGGAGTTGACCAAGTAACCCATCACCCGTCATCCCAGCGAACGCTGGGAACCATTTTTTGCTTTTGGTTTTTAAGCCGTCATTCCCGCGAAGGCGGGAATCCAGCGACTTAGACGTCTAGTTTCCAAGAGCAAGATCAAAATGGGTCCCAGCGTTCGCTGGGATGACGAGAAAAACGACCCGTTGCGCTTGGCCCCACCGGACCCCATACATGAAAACGACTTTCCTCTCGCTGGCCGCCCTTTTCCTGATGACCACGAACGCCCCCGCCGCCGATCTCCCGCCGCCCCCCGACGTCGCCAAGAAGCCCTACGAGGTCAAGGCCCCGTTCGGCGCGAGCCGCAGCGACGAGTACTACTGGCTGCGCGACGATAAGCGCGAGAACAAGGAGATGCTGGCCTATCTCGATGCCGAGAACGCCTATGCCACCGCGTTCATGGCGCCGCTCAAGCCGGTGGAGAACAAGCTGTACGACGAGATAGTCGCCCGCATCAAGCAGGACGACAGCAGCGTGCCGTTCCGCGAGCGCGGCTACTGGTACTACACCCGTTTCGAAACCGGCAAGGACTATCCGATCCATGCGCGCCGCAAAGGCACGATGGAGGCGCCGGAGGAAATCCTGCTCGACGTCAATGCGATGGCCGCCGGCAAGGACTATTTCAACGTCGCCGAGTACGAAATCTCGCCCGACAACAAGATCATGGCCTGGACCGACGACGACGTCGGCCGCCGCCAGAACACGATCCGCTTCAAGAACCTCGAGACCGGCGAGATCTATCCGGAAAGCATCCCGGGCGTGGCCTCGTACACGGCCTGGGCGGACGACAACAAGACCTTGTTCTACGTCGAGAACGATCCGGAAACGCTGCTGACCAAACGCACCAAGAAGCACGTGCTCGGCACGCCGGTCAGCCAGGACGTGACCGTGTACGAAGAGGCCGACGACAGCTTCTACATGGGGATCTGGCGAACCCGCGACGACAAGTTCATCTGCATCGACGTCGGCAGCACGGTGATGACCGAGATCCGCTGCGCGCCGGCCGCCGACCCGAAGGACTTCGTCGTGCTGGCGCCGCGCGAGCGCGACGTCGACTACTACGCCGACCATCTCGGCGACCGCTGGGTGATCCGCACCAACGACGGCGGCGCCAAGAACTTCAAGATCGTCACCGCGCCCGACGGCAGCCGTTCGCGCAAGGACTGGAAGGACTGGGTGCCGCATCGCGACGACGTCTTCATCGAAGACATCGAGCTGTTCGACGGCTTCACCGCGATCTCCGAGCGATCGCAGGGCCTGGAACGCCTACGCCTGCTGAAGGCCGGCGACAAAGAGGAATACGTCAAGGCCGACGAGACCGCGTATTCGATGGGCCTGTCGGTCAATTCCGAGCCGGACACCGACTGGCTGCGCTACACCTACACCTCGATGACCACGCCGGCGACGACCTACGAGCTCAACACCAAGACCGGCGAGCGCCGCCAGCTCAAGCAGCAGCCGGTGATCGGCTACGACCCGTCCAAGTACGCTACCGAGCGCGTTTGGGCGACCGCGCGCGACGGCACCAAGATCCCGGTGTCGCTGGTCTACAAGAAGGGCTTCGAGAAGAACGGCAAGGCCGCGATGCTGCAGTACGCCTACGGCAGCTACGGCAATTCGATGGACCCGGGTTTCAGCATCGTCAACGTCAGCCTGCTCGACCGAGGCATGGTCTACGCGCTCGCCCACATCCGCGGCGGCCAGGAAATGGGCCGCAAGTGGTACGACGACGGCAAGCTGTTCAACAAGAAGAACACCTTCACCGATTTCATCGACGTGACCGACTTCCTGGTGAAGGAAGGTTATGCCGCCAAGGACCGCGTCGCGGCCTACGGCGGCAGCGCCGGCGGCCTGCTGATGGGCGCGATCACCAATATGGCGCCGGAAAAATACCGCGTGATCCTGTCGCAGGTGCCGTTCGTCGATGTGGTGACGACGATGCTCGACCCGAGCATCCCGCTGACCACGAACGAGTACGACGAGTGGGGCAATCCTGAAAAGAAGGAATACTACGACTACATGATCACGTACTCGCCGTACGACAACCTGAAAAAGCAGGCTTATCCGGCGATATTCGTCGGCACCGGCCTGTGGGATTCGCAGGTCCAGTATTGGGAGCCGGCGAAATACGTCGCCCGCTTGCGCGATCTCGATACCGGCACGCAGCCGGTGCTGTTCCGGACCAATATGGATGCCGGGCACGGCGGCAAGTCCGGACGCTTCCGCAAGTACCGCGAGCAGTCGGAGATGTTCGCGTTCATGCTGGATCAGTTGGGCGTGGGTGCGACGACCGCTACGCATTGATCGGGTAGCGCAGGACTGCTGTTGCCCCCTTTGAAAAGGGGGCGAATCGCCGCAGGCGATGGGGGATTTGCCTTTGATTTTGCTTTGAGCATCAACATCAAAAGCAAATCCCCCTCAATCCCCTTTTTCAAAGGGGGAGGAACAGCAATAGCCGAACGCAACCGTTGTTGCCCCTTTTTCAAAGGGGGAAGAAAGCACGGCTATCATGGCGCCATGACCGAACGCGTCCGTTTCCGCTGGGCCTGGTGGCTGCTCGCCTACGTCAGCCTCGGCGTGGGCATCGTCGGCATCTTCGTGCCCGGATTGCCGACCACGGTGTTCGTGCTGATCTCGGCCTGGGCTGCCGCGAGAGGTTCCGAGCGATTGCACCGCTGGCTGCACGCGCATCCGCGTTTCGGTCCGGCGATCCGCGACTGGCAGGCGCATGGCGCCGTGTCGCGCCGCGCGAAATGGATGGCGACCGCCACGATGGCGGTGTGCGCGGTCGTATTGCTGCTGGTGATGCTGCGCTTCCCCGCGCACCGCTGGTGGATGACGGCGTTGCCGATCGCCTGCATGGCGATCGTGGCGGCGTGGCTATGGCGGCGGCCGGAGCCGTAGGGTGGGCCTTGGCCCACCATCGCGAAATTGCTCGCGCGACGTAAGCGCGAACATACCCCGAAATTATTTACGCGGCGAGTTTGTCGAGTCGCGATGGTGGGCCAAGGCTCGCCCTACGCCTGGAATTCGGCGACGATCCGCGCGATGCCGTCGGGCGAAATGTCGAATCCGATCTCCTGCCCCGGATTGACGACCAAACCGTAACCCGGCGGCAGGCGGCGCAGGAAATCGCCGCCGTTCAACATCAGGCAATACGGCGCCATCGCCGCGAATTCGCCGAAGCGGCTGCGGTCGGTGAAGCAGGCCACCATCTGCACGCCTTCCTTGGGGAACAGCAAGGGTTGGAAACCGGCGCCGTCCTGCATCACTTCCTCACCGCTGGGCACCGCGATTTCGGCTTCGATGAGCGCGGTGATCACTTGGCGGATATCGCTATCGCCCGTCTGCGCTTCAACCAGCGTCGCTTCGAACGGATTCATCGGCACGAAAGGCGCTGACATCGATCATCCCATGCGTAAAAACATCACCCGCACCCTAGCGCAGGCGAGACGTTCGCGCAAACGGGCAGGAGATATGTTTAGACACGGATAAAGTCCGATAAAAGCGGATAAAGCATTTTTGCTTTTTGTCCGCTTTGATCAGATTTTATCCGTGTCTAAAGAGGCCGCTTTCCGGCGAATACAAGCTTCAGAACATTTTCAGCGGCATCCAGGAGCCGTTCTCGCCCAGCTGGAACAGCATCGAACCGCGCGGGATCGGATCGCCGCCGGGCAGCACGAATTCGCGCGTCGGGTTCACCAGGAAGCCGCCCTTGTCGCCTTCGATCCGCACCGCGGTATGCCCGCCTTCGAGGAAGTGCGGCCAGCCGCCGGCATCGGCGGCGGTCGGCAGGCGCGTGCTCTTGCCTTCCAGCGGGAAGCTGATGCCGTAGATCACGCCGTCGCCGGCGGTGCCTTTGGCGACGTCGACGTAGGCCAGGTCGGCCGAAGGCGCGCGTCCGGTGAAGCGCGAAGCGTCGGCGGCGTTGGCGATGACGCCGGAATCTTCGATCGGCATGAAGAAGAACGAACTGCCGCCGCGGCCGAGCGTCGCGTTGCCGGCGGTGTAGTACTTCAGGTTGCTGTTGCCGAAGAAGGCGACGCCGTATTCGCTGGGTTGCGCGGCCTTGGCGGTAAGCGCGGCGGCATCGGTGGCGCTGCCGGCCGGCAATGCCAAACGCGTCGGCGCCGCTTCGATGGCGCGCGGCGCCGCGCGGGTCAGCAGGCTCACGTCGTCGACATGGCTCAGCGCGCCGGCAGCGCGCGCCCCCTTGGCCGCCGCATTCACTTCGCCGGCGCCGATGAACATGCTGCCCACATCCACGACCAGGCGTCCGCCGAACTTGGACCAGTCGCCATCCGCGGCAGCGGCCTGGTAGCCCTGGGTCACGCCGTTCCACAAGCCTTCGGCCGTGCGCATATTGCCCTGCGGGTTCAACGCCCAGCCGACCGGGCTGGTCAGGCTGCCGATCGCGACGCCGGTGTTGGCCACCGTTTGCACGCGTTCGAAATTGCGGTCGGCATGGGTGGCCCATTCGAGCGGACTGACCAGCTTGCTGGCGCCGTCGGCGAGCTGCACCACGCCCTTGCCCATGTCGTAAGTGGCGAGCAGGGCGCCTTCGGTGACGCCGATCTGGTCGGATACGAATTGGCCGACGCTGCGGCCGACCACGCCGCCGTGTTCTTCGCCGAAGGCGACGATGTCCTGGCGGAAATCGTCGACGCCTTCTTCCGCGGATCGCACCGCGCCTTCGATCTTGCCGCCGACCCAATCCTTGGCCTCGTCGACGTCGTCGAGCCGGTCGCCGACCCAGGTGCGGGCATCGTTGGCTGCGTTGCCGATATCGGTGGCCCGATCGCCGGCCCATGACGTGACGCTGTTCCAAGCGCCGCTGATGCTGAATCCCATGGCAACCTCTCTTTCGGGTCGGAGGGCTATGGCAGAAGATTAGGTTTGCCGGCGGACGCTGCCCAGCTAGGGCAAACCCTAAAAAACGGCGCCGCGCAGCCCGATTCAGCGCGGTCGCGACCGCCCGGACGCTTCGTTCCGGCGTTGCGGGCCGCTACACTGCGCCGATGAAGATACGTTTGCTGCTTTTGTCGATCCTGGCGGCGCTGGCCCTGGCCGGTTGCGGCAACAAGGGTCCGCTGGTCCAGGCGCCGCCCGACCCGTCGGAAGAAGCGCCCGCCGACGACGGCACGCCGCCGGCCCACGACGAGTCCGAGCCTACCGATACGGACGATACCGACACGGACGCCGCGCCGGAGAGCGACACGGCCCCGCCTGCCGACAATCCGGTCATCGAACCTGTGCCGCCCGCCGCCGGCACCGACGGCGCGTGAGCATGAACCACGCCGCGCATCCGCGGGCGTCGGCGCTGCGCTTCACCAAGATGCACGGCGCGGGCAACGATTTCGTCGTGCTCGACCTGCGCGACGGCACGCCGCCGCCTTCGCCCGATCTCTGCCGCGCGCTGGCCGATCGCCGCACCGGCGCCGGTTGCGATCAGATCCTGACCATCGAGCGGCCGCGCAGCGCGCGGGCGGTGGCCGCATACCGGATCTGGAACGCCGACGGTTCGCCGTCGCAGCAATGCGGCAACGGCGCGCGCTGCGTGGCGGCCTGGCTGGTGCGCGACGGCGCCGCAGGCAGCGGAGATTTCGCGCTCGACAGCCCAGCCGGCACGCACGCGGTGCAGCCGCTGGGCGCGGACCGATACCGCATCGCGATGGGCGTGCCGGATTTCGCGCCGCAGGCCGTGCCGCTGTCCGGCTTCGACACGGCGCAGGACGAATACTCGATCGACATCGATGGCCGCGACGTGCGCTTCGGCGCGCTGTCGATGGGCAATCCGCATGCCGTGCTGGAAGTGCTCGATGCCGCCTCCGCACCGGTGGAGACGCTGGGGCCGGCCCTGCAGCGCAGCGGTGCGCTGCCGCAGTCGGGCAATATCGGTTTCGTCGAAGTGGTTTCGCGCGATCGCGTGCGTTTGCGCGTGTTCGAGCGCGGCGTGGGCGAAACGCTGGCCTGCGGCAGCGGCGCCTGCGCGGCGGCAGCGGTGATGATGCGGCGCGGCCGCGTCGACCGCGAGGTCGCCGTCGCTCTGCCCGGCGGCGAACTGCGGATCGCCTGGCCCGAAGACACCGCGCAGATCACGATGGCCGGCCCGGCCGCATTCGTTTATGAAGGAGAATGGTTGCCATGACCGATAGCGCCGAACGTCTGGGTGCGCACGAAGTAGCGGTGTGGCTGCGCCGGCACCCGAAATTCCTGCAGCAATTCCCCGACTTGGCCCTCAGCCTGGTGGTGCCGCGCGAAGACGGCCCCGCCGCGTCGCTGGCCAGCTATCAGTTGGACGTGCTGCGAGACAAGAACCGCGAACTTAACCGCCGTCTGCAGGATCTGTACGCAAACGCGCAGGAGAACGAGCGTTTGGCGGTGCGCACCCACCAATTGACGCTGGCGATGATGCGCGAAAGCGATGCCGCCGGCACGTTGCGCGCGATGGCCGCATCGCTGGCCGAGGATTTCAACGGCGACCTGGTGCGGATCGTGTTGTTCGAACCCGTCGTCGGCGTGGACGACGTCGACTGGCTGCAGGTGATCGCATCGGGCGACGCGCAGCTGGCGTCGTTCCGCGACTGCCTGGACGACGGCGAGCCGCTGTGCGGCCGTCTGCAACCGGAAAAGAACGCGGTGCTGTACGGCGTGCGTGCGCCGGAAGTGCAATCCACCGCGCTCGTGCCGATGGCCGGCGTCGGCCTGCTCGCCGTCGGCAGCCACGAGCCGAACCGGTTCTATCCCGGCATGGGCACGCTGTTCCTGCGGATGATGGGCGAGGCGTTGGCGACGGGGTTGGCGAGGTATGCGCGTTAGCTGCGCATCTCTCACTCCCGTCATCCCAGCGAAAGCTGGGACCCATTTTGATTTTGCTCTGAAAACGCAAAGTCGCTGGATGACATGCCGCTCCTGCGGCATGCCCTTCGGGCCATTTGCTTCGCAAATGTTCGCCCCGGCATCCTGCCTCCGCAGTCCCGCCTACGCAGGAATGACGGTATCTAAGTGATCGAAGACTTCCTAGCCCACCTGCAAGTCGAGCGCCGCATGTCCGCGCACACGCTCGACGCCTATCGCCGCGATCTGCAATCGCTGTCGCAATGGGCGGAGTCGCAAGGGCAGGGCGACGTATCCAAACTTCAAGCCGACCAACTGCGTGCGTTCGTCGCCAGCGAACATCGTCGTGGCCTGTCGCCGAAAAGCCTGCAGCGGCGTTTGTCCGCCTGCCGCAGCTTCTACCAATGGATGCTCAAGCACGGCCGCATCGCCGCCAGTCCTGTCGCGGCGATCAAGGCGCCCAAAGCGCCGCGCAAGCTGCCGCAGGTGCTCGATCCGGACGAGGCGAAGGCATTAGTCGAGGTTCCGACCGATGCGCCACTGGGCGTGCGCGATCGTGCGTTGCTGGAACTTTTCTATTCGTCCGGACTGCGGCTCAGCGAACTGTGCGGGTTGCGCTGGCGCGATTTGGATATCGATAGCGGCCTGGTCACCGTGCTCGGCAAGGGCAGCAAGCAGCGCAGCGTGCCGGTCGGTTCGCATGCGCGCGCGGCGTTGACCGAATGGAAATCCCAGCAGAAGCCGGCCGGCGATGCACCGGTATTTCCCGGCCGCGGCGGCGCTCCGATCTCGCCGCGCGCGGTGCAGATGCGGTTGCGTCTGCTCGCGCAGCGGCAGGGTCTGTTCAAACGGGTGCATCCGCATCTGCTGCGCCATTCCTTCGCCAGTCATGTACTGGAATCGTCAGGCGATTTGCGCGGCGTGCAGGAGCTGCTCGGCCATGCCGACATCGCCACCACCCAGATCTACACGCATCTGGATTTCCAGCACCTGGCCAAGGTCTACGACGCGGCGCACCCGCGCGCCAAGCGCAAGCCCTAGCCGCACTTTGTAGAGTCGAGCTTGCTCGACTGCATTTCCTGGCCAAAGCAAAAGCAGTCGAGCAAGCTCGACTCTACAAGAGCGGACCGGACCCCTTGCGACGGCCCGATCCCACCCCCATCCATGGGATTCGACCCCGGAGCTCCGCATGGACCCCAGCCAGAATCCCAACGTTTTCCACGCCACCACCATCGTGTCCGTGCGCCGCAACGGCCGCGTCGCCGTCGCCGGCGACGGCCAGGTCACGCTCGGCCATACGGTGATGAAGGCCAATGCCCGCAAAGTGCGGCGTCTCGGCAAAGACGGTCAGGTATTGGCCGGTTTCGCCGGCGCCGCCGCCGATGCGTTCACGCTTTTTGAATTATTCGAATCCAAGTTGGAGAAGCACGGCCAGCTGCAGCGCGCGGCGGTCGAATTGGCCAAGGACTGGCGCACCGAACGCCGCCTGGGCAAGCTCGAAGCGCTGCTCGCCGTCGCCGACAAGGAAACCTCGCTCATCGTCAGCGGCACCGGCGATGTGATCGAGCCGGAAGACGGCTTGGTCGCGATCGGTTCGGGCGGTCCGTACGCCTTGTCCGCTGCGCGCGCGTTGCTGGCGCATACCGAACTCGATGCGAAACAGATCGCGGTCGAGGCGTTGAACATCGCCGGCGATATCTGCATCTACACCAACCGCAATATCGTCGTCGAAGAGCTTTAAACCTTAGTTCTTGCAAGAGCGGCTTCAGCCGCGAGCTCTTCAAGATCGCGCCGACATCAAGAGCTCGCGGCTGAAGCCGCTCCTGCAAAAACCTCCCGCACCTAGCGAACAACAATTCAATGTCCAAGCCAGATAACAACTCCTCCACCATGACTCCGCGCGAAATCGTGCAGGAGCTCGACCGCCACATCGTGGGCCAGCAGTCCGCCAAGCGCGCGGTCGCGATCGCGCTGCGCAACCGCTGGCGCCGCATGCAGCTGGGCGACGAACTGCGCAACGAAGTCATGCCCAAGAACATCCTGATGATCGGCCCGACCGGCGTCGGCAAGACCGAAATCGCGCGGCGCCTGGCCACGCTGGCCAACGCGCCTTTCGTCAAAGTCGAGGCGACGCGCTTCACCGAAGTCGGCTACGTCGGCAAGGACGTGGAGCAGATCATCCGCGATCTGGCCGACACCGCCGTCAAGCTCTACCGCGAGCAGGCCAAGCAACGCGTGCGTACGCAGGCCGAAGAGCGCGCGGAAGACCGCATCCTCGACGCATTGCTGCCGCGTCGCGCGCCGGGCGGTTTCGGTTTCAACGCCGAAGAAGCCCGCAACGAGCCGTCCGCCGCCGATAGCGATACGCGCCTGAAGTTGCGCAAGCAATTGCGCACCGGGGCGCTGGACGATCGCGAGATCGAGATCGAAACCGCGATCAATGTCGGGGTCGACATCATGGCGCCGCCCGGCATGGAGGAAATGGGCCAGCAGTTGCGGCAGATGTTCTCGCAGGTGGCCGGCAACAAGACCCACAAGAAAACGATGTCGATCAAAACCGCGCGTCCGTTGCTGATCGAAGAAGAGGCCGGCAAGCTGGTCAACGAGGACGAGATCCGAGAATCGGCGATCGAAGCCTGCGAGCAGCACGGCATCGTCTTCATAGACGAGATCGACAAGGTCGCCAAGCGCAGCGAAGGCTACGGCGCCGATGTCAGCCGCGAGGGCGTGCAGCGCGATCTGCTGCCGCTGGTGGAAGGCTCCACCGTCAGCACCAAGTACGGCGCGGTCAAGACCGACCACATCCTGTTCATCGCCAGCGGCGCGTTCCACCTGGCCAAGCCTTCGGATCTGATCCCGGAAATGCAGGGCCGCTTCCCGATCCGCGTCGAACTGGGCGCGTTGGGCAAGGACGAGTTCGTGCGCATCCTCACCGAACCCAAGGCCGCATTGACCAAGCAGTACGTCGAGTTGCTGAAGACCGAAGGCGTGTCGTTGAATTTCACAGACGATGCCGTCGAGCGGCTCGCCGAGATCGCCGCGCAAGTCAACGAACGCCAGGAAAACATCGGCGCGCGGCGCCTGCATACCGTGCTCGAACGCCTGCTCGATACGCTCAGCTACGAGGCGCCGGACCGCGATGGTTCGTCCGTCGTCATCGACCGCGCCTATGTCGATGCGCATCTGGGCGAGTTGGTGCAGGATCCGGACCTGAGCCGCTACATTCTTTGAAGTCCCGCTCTGACGTTTCGTAGCCTGGACGCTATTTGCAGGCGTAGCGATAGGCTTCGCGCAGATAAGGCGTGACCGTTTTCAGGTCGGCCGCATTGCGCAGCTTGGCGACCTGCTGCACACGGCCGCGCGGATCCTGCACGGTCTTGAAGAAGATCGGGTCGTCGATGACCCGGTCCAGTTGCAGCGCGAGCCGCAGCGCATCCTTCATGAACACCGCATCGGCGAAGATGCGGGTGGTGCGGAACAGCGCGTAGCGATCCTTGGCGACCACTTCGATGTCGCCGTTGGCGCGCGCGGCGCGTTCGAGCTCTTCGTACAGCGCAACGAGCCAGGGCGCCTTGCCCGCGAGCATCGCGGCGCGATCGCCGGTTCCGCAGCTGTGCTTGGTGCGGGCGCGGTTGAAGATTCTTCCGCAGTCGGGACAGGTCCAGGCGGGCATGCGTAGGCGGCGTGCGTGGCTCGTGTCGAATATACGCCCGGCAATGCCGTTTCTCCTGGAAAAGCCAGCCGCGCGCAGCGCGCGGCTGGCCAAGCACCGCTAGCGTCCGGGCATGCTGCGATTGGCGGCGGCCAATGCGCCGACGCCGACGGCGACCGAGATCACGCCGACCAGCCAGGTCCAGACCCGGCCGCATTTGATGCACTCGATATCGATGATCCCGCCGGGCCCGAATAGGATGATGAGGCCGCCGACGATGATGATCCAAACAGCCGCGTACTTGATCATTTGCTCCTCCTTGGCGCGATGGCCGGCTCCGCGGCCACCGCTCAGTCTCCCCCTGCGTCCAAGGCCAACGTGGGCTCCGCCCGAAGGAGGCCATCTTTTGTGGGAGCGGCTTCAGCCGCGAGTTTTTTGCGGGTGCGCCCATATTCCTAAGAGCTCGCGGCTGAAGCCGCTCCCACAAAAAAGACGCAGATCGGCCGCAATGCGATAATCGCCCCATGAGCGAACGCGAACAGGCCCCAGGCACCACCCACTTCGGCTTCCGCGAAGTGCCCACCGGCGAAAAGCAGAAGCTGGTCGGCCAGGTGTTCTCGTCGGTGGCCGGCAATTACGATCTGATGAACGACCTGATGAGCCTGGGCGTTCACCGGGTCTGGAAACGCTACTTCGTGTCCACCTGCCAGGTGAAGCGCGGCGATCGCGTGCTGGACTTGGCCGGGGGTACCGGCGACATCGCAGCGCTGCTGAAGGATCGCGTCGGCGACGCCGGGGAACTGGTGCTCGGCGACATCAACGGCGCCATGCTGCGCGTCGGCCGCGACCGCATGACCGACCGCGGCAACGTACGCGGTTTCGAGTATGTGCAATGCAATGCGGAAACGCTGCCTTTCCCCGATGCCAGTTTCGATTTGGTCACCATCGCTTTCGGCTTGCGCAACGTCACCGACAAGGACGCGGCGCTGCGCGAGATGCTGCGCGTGTTGAAAGTCGGCGGACAGGCGCGGGTGCTCGAATTTTCGGCGGTGAAAGCGGACTGGTTCAAGCCGCTCTACGATTTCCATTCGTTCCAGGTGCTGCCGCGCCTGGGCAAGCTGTTCGCTCAGGATGCCGACAGTTACCAATATCTGGCCGAATCGATCCGCCAGCATCCGCCGCAGGACGAATTGAAAGGGATGATGGAAACCGCCGGTTTCGCGCGCTGCGGCTACAAGAATCTCTCCGGCGGAATCGTCGCCATACACACGGGCTATAAGATTTGAGCCCCTCTCCCATCGGGAGAGGGGTTGGGGTGAGGGTCCGGCGTGTGGTGATGGCCGCAATCTCGCATCGAACTTAATAGGAGCGCGATGAGATCCGAAGCCGGACACATCGCCGCTTCGCCGCACCCTCATCCGCCCTTCGGGCACCTTCTCCCGGAGGGAGAAGGAAGAACGCATCCGAAACGTGACGGCTGCGGCACTGCCGCCCCTCGGCGAAGACGCTAAACTCGCGGTCCCCGTAGCCCCCGTAAGGCCGCCATGCGTCTGCCCATCCTCGTATCCTGCCTCGCTGTGGCCCTCGTGGCCGGTTGTTCGCGCGAATCCGCCGATCCCGCCACCTCCGCCGCCGCGCCGCAGGCCACTGCCGTGAAAGTGATCGACGAACATTCCTACGCCGAGCCCGCCAAGGTCGCGACCAGCGATATCGCGCTCGATCTGGCTCTGGATTTCGCCAGCAAGACCATCGCCGGCACGGCGATCTACACGCTGGATTGGAAAGATCCTGCCGCCACCCAGCTGGTGCTCGATACGCGCGATCTGAGCATCGAAAAAGCGGAAGGCGAAAGCGCGCCGGGCCAATGGACGCCTCTGAAGTTCGCGTTGGCGCCAGCCGACAAGGTGCTCGGCAGCAAGCTCACCATCGAAGTGCCGGCGCGCAATGCGCGGGTGCGGGTGGTGTACAAAACTTCGCCAGGCGCGTCCGGCCTGCAATGGCTCGAGCCGTCGATGACCGAAGGCAAGCAGCAGCCCTTCATGTTCAGCCAGTCGCAGCAGATCCACGCACGCTCGTGGGTGCCGCTGCAGGACACGCCGAGCGTGCGTTTCACCTACAGCGCGCACGTGACCGCACCGGCGGACGCGATGGTGCTGATGAGCGCCGACAACGATCCGGCCGCGCCGCGCGACGGCGATTACACGTTCAAGATGCCGCAGAAGATCCCGTCGTATCTGCTGGCGATCGCGGCGGGCGACCTCGTGTTCCAGCCGATTTCGTCGCGCAGCGGCGTCTGGGCCGAACCGTCGATGGTGGGCAAGGCCGCGACCGAATTCGCCGATACCGAAAAGATGATCGAAACGGCCGAAAAGCTGTACGGCCCTTATCGCTGGGGCCGCTACGACATCCTGGTGCTGCCGCCTTCGTTCCCGTACGGCGGCATGGAGAACCCGCGCATGACCTTCGCCACGCCGACCGTGGTGGTGGGCGACAAGTCGCTGGTCTCGCTGGTGGCGCACGAACTCGCGCATAGCTGGTCGGGGAATCTGGTGACGTTCTCCAGCGCCAAGGACGCCTGGCTCAACGAAGGCGTCACCAGCTACGTCGAAAATCGTCTGGTCGAAGCGTTGTACGGCAAGGAGCAGGCCGACATGGAGCGCGTGATCGCACGCAACGAATTGAAGGCCGAATACAAGGAGCTGGATCCAAAACGGCAGGCGCTGGCGCTGAAGCCCGATGCGGTGCCGGACCCCGACGACACGTCCGCGGCCACCGTGTACACCAAGGGCGCCTGGTTCCTGCAGTTCCTCGAGGAACGCTTCGGCCGCGAGAACTTCGACGCGTTCCTGCGCGGTTATTTCGATCACTTCGCGTTCCAGAGCATCTCCACCGCGCAGTTCGCCGATTACGCCAAGCAGAACCTGCTCGATAAATATCCGAACAAGGCGACGCAGGCCGAGTTCGACGCGTGGCTCTACGAACCCGGCATCCCGGTCGGCGCGCCGCAGGCGCTGTCGCCGCGCTTCGGCGTGGTCGATTCGGCGCGGCTGGCTTGGCTGGGCAGCGCGCAGTTGCCGCCGCCGGTGATCACGTCGGCCTGGACCACGCAGGAATGGGTGCACTTCATCGAAGCCATGCCCGAAACGCTCAAGCACGATCAGGTCGCGCAGCTCGACGCGGCTTACAAGTTCACCGGCACGCCCAACGGCGAGATCGCGCAACGCTGGTATCCGCTCACCGTGCGTAGCGGCTATTCGGAAGCGCGCCCGGCGATCGCCGAGTTCCTGCAGCGCATCGGCCGCCGCAAGCTGATCATGCCCACTTACGAAGCCTTGTCGAAGACGACGGATGGCTTGGCTTTCGCGCAGGAAGTGTTCGCCAAGGCCAAGCCGGGCTACCACCCGATCACCACCGGTTCGGTGGAAGCGTTGCTGGCCAAGGCCAAGCCGGTGGCGACTTCGAGCCCGACGCCGACGCTGGCGCCGGCGTCGCCGACGGAAGCGCCGCCGGCGCAATAAGCGGCATGCCCGCGCGCGTCCGTCGCTTCGAACCCTCTCTCCGCAAGCGGGGAGAGGGGCGGCTACGCGTAATGGAACGGCGCGAGGACGTCGCTTAGCGATGCGCGCCGGACGTTCCATGCGCTGGCTGTTGGCGGCGTTGGCCATCGTCGCAACGCTGTTCGCGGCGGCTGCCATCGTCGCCTGGCGCGATCCGTATGCGATCGTGCGCGCCGAATACGCGCGCCAACGCATCGACGCCGATCTCTCGTTGCATGCGATCGAAGCGGCCGGTTACCGATGGACGTATGTCGAGCGCGATGCGGATCGCGCCGGCGCGCCGACACTGGTGATGCTGCACGGCTACACCGGCAGCAAGGAGAACTGGTATCGCCTCGCGCAGCGGCTGGACCGCCGCTATCGCCTCGTCATTCCCGACCTGCCCGGTTGGGAGCAGAGCGAGCGCAAGCCCGGCGCCGATTACGGTTATGCGGCGCAGGCCGCCAATGTCGCCGAATTCATCGACAAGGTCAGCGACCGCCCGGTGGTGCTGATCGGGCATTCGATGGGCGGCGGCATTGCGGCCGTAGTCGCGGCGCGCTATCCGGACGACGTGGCGCGCGTCGCATTGCTCGACGCTTCCGGCGTTCGCTTCAAGGACAATCGGTTCGGCATCGATGTATTGGCCGGCAAGAATCCGTTCGGCGTCACCGATGCGGCCAGCCTGGAGCATTACCTCGGCATCCTGTTCCACGATCGCGCCGCGCGCCCGCCGATTCCGTGGCCGGCGTCGAAGGCCGTTATCGATTTCCGGCGCGAACAGGGCGCTTTCGAGCAGTCGGTGCTGGACCGGATCGGGCGCGGTCCCGAGCGTTTCCTGCCCTACGAAGTCGCTGTCGACATCCGCCAACCGGCGTTGTTGCTATGGTGCCGGCAGGATCAGGTGATCGATGCCAGCGCCTTGGACATCTTCGGCGCGCGCATGCCGCAGGCGCGCAAGGTGCTGCTCGACGGTTGCGGCCACATGTCGCTGATGGAAAAACCCGCTGCGGTCGCGCAGGCGATCGTGGCATTGATCGAAAAAGGCAAACCACGATGAACAAGTTCGCCCTTCTGCTGACCGCCTGCGTCGCGCTCGCCGCGTGCAAGGGCGAAGACCCCAAAGCCGTTGCCGCGGCGCAGTTGGCTGCGAAAGAGCAGGCTGCCGCGCCGATCCTGCAGCAATACGAAACCGCGGTGGCCGAGCAGAAGTGGGAACTCGCGCGTGCGCAGGCCGATCTGCTGCAGTGGCAGTACGCCGGTACGCAGGCGGCGGCCAAGGCCAAGCAGGGCTACGAGGAGATCAAGGCGAAGGCGGAGGCCGCACGCGACGATCGCCGCCTGGTGGGGTTGTGGAGCTACGACAACGTCGCGGTGGGCAGCAAGGGCACGCAGAAGACGGCTTCGATTTATGCCAAGGACCGGGTCGACGTGGACGGCAGCGGCGCCAAGCCGGTGCGCTTGATCTTCCGCGACCATCCGGAATGGGGCCGCAGTGCGTATCTGGTGCTGCAGGCCGGCGATTTCCGTTGTCCGGGCGGCTGCAGGGTGCAGGTCAAGGCCGACGATGCCGCGGCCAAAGCGATGGCCGCCACGCGGCCCAAGACCGATGAAGCGATCGCGATGTTCATCGAAGACGAACGCGCGCTGTGGCGCCTGGCGCGCAAATCCAAAACGATCGCGATCGAATTCCCGGTGAAGGCGGGCGGCACGCGTACCGCGGTATTCGAAGTCGGCGGCTTGGACGGCGCGAATCTGCCCGGCTGGGACTGACCGGCCCGCTTTTGTGGGGGCGGCTCTTGTGGGAGCGGCTTCAGCCGCGAGCTTTCGCTCTTGTCTTTGTAGAGCGGGGCTTGCCCCGCTGCTCTTGCTCTTTGTGGAAGCGGCTTAAGCCGCGAGCTTTTTGTCCGCCATACAGCCACGATCTCGAAGAGCTCGCGGCTGAAGCCGCTCCCACAAGAGCCGCTCCCGCAAGTCGCATTCACGCAGCTTTATTGCGCCCGGAGTAAGCTCGCCGCGTGCGTTGCAACGCACGGGCGGCGCGACGCGGGATGCGCGCGCCAAACACCTCTGCGGCGCCGCCGCTTCGGACGGCCGGCGGCGCGACGGAGACCGCCATGCTCTCCCCACGCCTGCATAATTTCCTGGACGAGCGGCACGCGCCTTACGCGACGCTCACCCACCACCGCACCGTCACCGCGCACGATACGGCGACCGCGACGCACGTCGGCGAACAGCTGTTCGCCAAGACCGTGATGCTGAAGATCGACGGCGATATGGCGATGATGGTGATGCCGGCCGCTTATCGCATCGACCTGACGCGGCTATCGCGGGCGCTCGGCGGCAGCGCGGTCGAGATCGCCCAGGAATCCGAATTCAAGAGCGCCTTCCCCGATTGCGAACTGGGCGCGATGCCGCCGTTCGGCAACCTTTACGGCATGCCGGTCTATGTCGATGCGCGCCTGTCCGGGCATGCGGAGATCGTGTTCAACGCCGGCACCCATACCGACGCGGTGCGCATGCCTTATGCCGAGTTCGAGCGCCTGGCCGAGCCGCAGACGCTATGGATGGCGCATGTGATGTGACGCGGGTTTGTTCTTTGTGGGAGCGGCTTTAGCCGCGAGCTTTTTCTTCGGTTCACCGCGATCGGCGAGAGGAAGAACTCGCGGCTAAAGCCGCTCCCACAAAAGCCGCTTCCACAAGAAAAACCAAAAATTACAGCGCGTAGCCGAACTGCTGCCGGAACTGTTCGGCGAATTCGTCGTAATCGAAGCGCTGGTTCTGCGTGCCGGGATGCTCGACCTTCAGCGCGCCCATCAGGTTGCCGATGCGGCCGATGGTCAGCCAGTCGTAGCCTTTCTCGATGCCGAAGATCAAACCCGCGCGGAAGGCGTCGCCGCAGCCGGTCGGATCGGTGACGCGGCGTTCGTGTGCCGGCGGCACGTTGTGCTTCTTGCCTTCGGCGTGGATTTCGCAACCGTGCGGGCCGCGGGTGACGATGTAGGCCTTCACTTTGCCGGCGATGTCCTTCTCGCTCCAACCGGTGCGTTCCTGCAGCAGATTGGATTCGTAATCGTTGACGGTGACGTAATCGGCCTGGTCGATGAAGTGGCGCAGTTCCTCGCCGTTGAACAGCGGCATCGCCTGGCCCGGATCGAAGATGAAGGGAATCCCGGCTTCGGCGAATTCCTTGGCGTTCTGCAGCATGCCCTCGCGGCCGTCGGGACTGACGATGCCGAAGGTGACGCCCTCGACGTTGCGCACATGGTTCTCGTACGAACGCATCATCGCGCCGGGATGGAAAGCGGTGATCTGGTTGTTGTCGTGGTCGGTGGTGATGAAGGCCTGCGGGGTGAACAGCTCGTCGATCACCTTGACCTGGTCCAGGCGGATGCCCAGCTCCTCGAACCACTCGCGGTAGGGGCCGAAGTCCTGGCCCACGGTGGCCATCGGCACCGGCTCGCCGCCCAGCAGCTTGAGGTTGTAGGCGATATTGCCCGCGCAGCCGCCGAACTCGCGGCGCATCCGGGGCACCAGGAACGACACATTCAGGATGTGCACCTTGTCGGGCAGGATGTGGTTCTTGAACTGGTCGGGGAACACCATGATGGTGTCGTAGGCCAGGGAACCGCAGATCAGCGCAGACATCGGCAATCGCTCGAAGGCTTCGGAAGGCCGGCTAGGGTAGCGGGCGGGGCCGGGCGAGGCCAGCGGGAAGCCGATTTTCGTGCCCGGGGCCTCGTGCTCGGGGTCCCGGTGGCGGGCGCGGGGCGAATGCTCGGGCGCGCGGATTTTCCAGCGGTTTCCCGCTAGCGCCGCCCCAACACCGGCAAGCGCTTTTTGTTAGTCTAGCCGACCTGCTCACACGCCCCCCACGACGGATTTTCGCCCCCGATGTTCAAGATGTTCCGCGGTTTGTTCTCCAATGACCTGTCCATCGATTTGGGCACGGCCAATACCCTGATCTTCGTCCGCGGCCAAGGCATCGTGCTCAACGAGCCGTCCGTGGTGGCAGTGCGGCAGGACCGCACGGTGGGCGGCAACCGCACGGTCGCCGCGGTCGGCATGGAAGCCAAGCAGATGCTCGGCCGCACCCCCGGCCACATCACCACGATCCGGCCGATGAAGGACGGCGTCATCGCCGACTTCACCTATACCGAAGAAATGCTCAAGCACTTCATCCGCAAGGTGCACAAGTCGCGCTTCCTGCGGCCCAGTCCGCGGGTGTTGATCTGCGTGCCGTGCGGCTCGACCCAGGTCGAGCAGCGCGCGATCAAGGAATCGGCCCTGGAGGCCGGCGCGCGCGACGTATCGCTGATCGAGGAGCCCATGGCCGCGGCGATCGGCGCCGGCATGCCGGTGACCGAGGCGCGCGGCTCGATGGTGGTGGATATCGGCGGCGGCACCTCGGAAGTGGCGGTGATCGCGCTCAACGGCATCGTCTACTCGCAGTCGGTACGCATCGGCGGCGACCGTTTCGACGAGGCCATCATCAATTACGTGCGCCGCAACCACGGCACCCTGATCGGCGAGACCACGGCCGAGCGGATCAAGCTGGAGATCGGCTGCGCCTACCAGCAGGCGGAGGTACGCGAGATGGAAGTCTCAGGCCGCAACCTGGCCGAAGGCGTGCCGCGCATGATCGTGATCAACTCCAACGAAGTGCTGGAAGCGCTGCGCGAGCCGCTGGCCGGCATCGTGATGGCGATCAAGCAGGCGCTGGAGCAGACGCCGCCCGAGCTGTGCGCCGACGTCGCCGAGCGCGGCATCGTGCTGACCGGCGGCGGCGCGCTGCTGCGCGACCTGGACCGCCTGATCAGCGAGGAAACCGGCCTGCACGTGCAGGTGGCGGACGATCCGCTGACCTGCGTGGCGCGCGGCGGCGGCCGAGCGCTGGAATTGCTGGATATGCACGGCAACGAGTTCTTCGCCGGAGAATGATGCGGGATATTGTGGGAGCGGCTTCAGCCGCGAGTTCTTCCCACAAGCCATCGTCATCGTGAAGAGCTCGCGGCTTAAGCCGCTACCACAAAAAAAGCGCCGGCTTTCCACAAAGGCGGCGCCGATAAGAAAATGGGTCTAGGCTGATACCGGCGTTTCGCGTACCACATCGCTATTTCGCCGCTCGTATGAGCGGATTTTCGCCGTCAACGGCATACTCTTCGCTTATTCGCACTGCCGACCTGCCCACGTGCCTTCCTACGCCGGTCCCGCTCCCGTTCGTCCTGCCGATGTCGCCGGCACTTTGCGGTTGCTGGCGTACCTGGCGCTGGGCGTGGCGCTGATCGTGCTGGACCACCGCGGCGGTTGGCTGCAACAGATCCGCGGCAAGGCCGAACTCATCACCCAGCCGCTGTGGTGGCTGGCCGGATTGCCCGGCCGCATCGGCAACAGCGTCCACGACGACGCCGCCACACGCTCGCGCCTGGCCGACGACAACCGCCTGCTGCGCAACGCGTTGCTGATCAGCGGCGCGCGCCTGGCCCGGCTGCAGGCCGCGGCCGACGAAAACGCGCGCCTGCGCGGCATGCTCGGCGCGGCCCAGCGCGGCCAACTGGACGTGCAACTGGCGCCGATCCTGAATATCGACTTGGATCCGACCCGGCAACGCCTGGTGCTCGGCGCCGGCAGCAGCGCCGGCGTACGTCTGGGCCAGGTGGTGATCGATGCCGGCGGCGTGCTCGGCCAGATCATCGAGGTCAAGCCCTTCACTTCGACCGTGCTGCTGCTGACCGATCCCGATCACGCCTTGCCGGCGACGGTCGCGCGCAACGGCGTGCGTCTGGTGGTGTATGGCCGCGGCGGCCGGCTCGAACTGGCGAATATTCCGCTGTCGAGCGACGTCAAGGTGGGCGACAGCGTGGTCACCTCGGGTTTAGGCGGGCGTTTTCCCGCCGGCTTCCCGATCGGCACCATCGCAGTGCTGCGGCCAGACGATAGCCGCGCCTTCCTGCTGGGCGAATTGAAGCCGGCGGCGCAGCTGGATCGCGGGCGCGAAGTATTGCTGTTGCGGGTGAATGCGCCCGCCTCGACGCCGGCCGTATCTTCGCCGAGCGCGGCGCAAGCGCCGGCAGGCGGAGAATCGCGATGAGCCGCTGGCGCAACAACTGGATCATGCCGCTGAGCGTGTTCGCCGCATTGCTGCTGGGGCTGCTGCCCTTGCCCGATACGCTGGCGCCGTTCCGTCCCTACTGGCTGGCGTTGGTGGTGGCGTACTGGGTGATCGAGAAACCCGACAGCGCCGGGCTCGGCTTCGCCTTCGTCTGCGGCCTGCTCGCCGATCTGGCGATCGGCGGCGTGCTCGGCGAACAGGCGCTGCGGCTGACCGTGATGGCGTTCATCCTCGACCGTTTCCGCGCGCGGCTGCGCTTCTTCCCGCTGTCGCAGCAATCGCTGGCGATCGGCGTGCTGCTGCTCAACGACCGCATCGTCAGCGCCGCGATCCACCTCGGATTGGGCGAGCCGCAACTGCCTGGCCTGTTCTGGTGGGCGCCGGTGCTGAGCGCGCTGCTGTGGGCGCCGTTGTACCTGTTGTTCGATGCGATCCGGCTCGGCCGGCGAGCGCGCTGATGAAGATGAAGCTGCGCCCGCCGCGCCGGCATCTGAAGAATCTGGTCGCCGAGGCCGACCAGTTCCGTCGCCGCGCGCTGCTGGGTTTCGCGGCCGTGCTGGTGGCGCTGGGCGGATTGGCGCTGTGGTATTTCAAGCTGCAGGTCATCGAAGGCAAGGAATACGCCCAGCGCGCCGAGGCCAACCGGATCAAGCCGCGGCCGATCGTGCCCGGACGCGGCCTGATCTACGATCGCAAAGGCCGCATCCTGGCCGACAACGTGCCGGCGTTCCGGCTCGACGTCGTGCCGGACAAAGCCGGCGATCCGAAAAAACTGGTCGCCGAGCTGGGCACGATCATCGCGCTTTCGCCCGAAGACATCGCCGCATTCGAGAAGACCCGCAAGGCCACGCGCAGTTTCCGCCCGGTCACGCTCAAGTTGCGGATCAGCGACGAGGAAGCCGCGCGGTTCGCCGTCGACCGCTGGCGCTTCCCCGGCGTGGAGCTGGTGCCGTATCTCAACCGGCGTTATCCGTACGGCCCGCTGCTGGCGCATGTGATCGGCTACGTGTCGCGCATCGACGAGAAGGATCTCGAGACGATGGGCGAGACCAATGCCGCCTACACGCACATCGGCAAAACCGGCATCGAGCGCTATTACGAAGAAGTGCTGCGCGGCAAGATCGGTTTCGAGCGCGTGGAAACCAATGTCGAAGGCCGCGCGATGCGGCAGATGGGCGTGCAGCCGGCCACGCCCGGCGCGGACCTGCGGCTGAGCATCGATCTGGATCTGCAGCAGGCCATGGTCGCCGCGTTCGGCGACCTGGACGGCTCGGCGGTGGCGATCGATCCGCGCACCGGCGAAATCCTGGCGATGGTCAGCCTGCCCGGTTACGACCCCAACCTGTTCGTCAACGGCATCTCGCACGCCGATTACAAATCGCTGATCGAGAATCCGTCGCGGCCGCTGTTCAACCGCAATGTGCTCGGCGGCGGTCCGCCGGGTTCGACGGTGAAACCGCTGATCGGCCTGGCCGGCCTGGACAGCGGGCTGCGCACGCCTGAATTCAAGGTGTTTTCGACCGGCGAATTCCACATTCCCGGCCAGCGCGGACGCGGCTGGCGCGATGCGCACGGCGGCGCGGGCTGGACCGATCTGCGCAAGTCGATCGCCGCATCGGTGAACTTCTACTACTACAAGCTCGCCTACGAGATGGGCATCGATCGCTTCGACCGTTACATGCGCCAGTACGGATTCGGCGCGCCGACCGGCATCGATCTTGTCGGCGAACGCGCAGGCGCCGTGCCGTCGCCGCAGAACAAGGCCACCTACAGCAAAGAGCCGTGGTATCCCGGCGAAACCGTCAACGCCGGCATCGGCCAGGGTTCGTGGGTCGCCACCACCCTGCAACTGGTGCGCGGCACCGCGGCGATCGCCGACGGCGGCCAATTGCGCCGTCCGCATCTGGTGTCCGCGCGGCGGGACGGCTATCAATCGCCGTGGCTGCCGCTCGCGCAACCCGAACCGGTGCGCATCTCCGACAATGCGGCCAATGTGCGCGCCGTGCAGGAAGGCATGATGGGCACGATGCTGCCCGGCGGCACGGGCGCGGCCATGGCGCGCGGCGCATCGTACGTGATGGCGGGCAAAACCGGCACCGCGCAGAAGATCAGCCGCAAAGGCAGCGTCAGTTTCAATCCGCACCTGCTGCCTTACCACTTGCGTCACCAGGCACTGTTCGTCGGTTACGCGCCGGCCGAGAATCCGACCATCGCCGTCGCCGTGTCGGTGGAGCATGGCGGTTACGGCGGCACCACCGCGGCGCCGATCGCACGCAAGATCTTCGATGCCTGGCTGCTGGGCAAAATGCCGGAGCCGGATCCGGACGCGATTCCGGTCGCGCCGCCGGTGGTCACCGCGGTCGCGAACCATGCCGCACCCGCGGCCGCATCGCCGCAGACGGAGCCGGTGCGTTGAACGTGATCCTGCGCTGGCTGAGCGAACTAATCGCGCGCGTCGTGCGCACGCTGGACTGGCCGCTTTGCCTGGCGCTGTTGGCGCTAATGGTGATCAGCCTGATGGTGCAATACAGCGCCGGCAACGGCAGCCTGCGGCCGGTGTTCGCGCAGGGCGCGCGTTTCATGGTCGGCGCGGCGGCGATGTGGGCGCTGTCGCGCGTGCCGGCGATGCGCTTGCGCACCTGGACGCCGGCGATCTTCGCCTTGTCGATGCTGCCGCTGATCGCGGTGCTTTTCATCGGCACCGGCAAGCACGGGCATCACTGGATCGACCTGAAAGTGTTCTATTTCCAGCCCTCGGAACTGCTCAAGCTGAGCCTGCCGATGATGCTGGCCTGGTACCTGCACCGCGAGCCGCTGCCGCCGCGCGTGCACGTGGTGCTGATCGCCGGCGCGTTGATCGCGATCCCGACTGGGCTGATCCTCCTGCAGCCGGATTTCGGCACCGGCATGCTGGTCGCGGTGAGCGGCGTGTTCGTGCTGTTCCTGGCCGGGTTGTCGTGGTGGTGGATGGGCGCGGCCGCGGCCGGCGTGGCGGCCGCAGCGCCGGCGGCGTGGTTCTGGTGGCTCAAGCCTTACCAGAAGGACCGCATCCTGACCTTCCTCAATCCCGAATCCGATCCGCTGGGTACCGGCTGGAACATCATCCAGTCCAAGATCGCGGTGGGCTCTGGCGGCTGGGTCGGCAAGGGTTGGGGGCAGGGTTCGCAATCGCGATTGGACTATCTGCCCGAGCACACCACCGATTTCATCTTCGCGGTGCTGAGCGAAGAATTCGGCTGGGTGGGCGTGGCGGTGGTGCTGTCGCTGTACTTGTTCGTGATCGGCCGCTGTTTGTGGATCGCGGCGCAGGCGCGCGACACCTATTCGCGCGTGCTGGCAGGCGCGCTGGGGCTGGCGATGTTCGTCTACGTGATCGTCAACGGCGGCATGGTTTCGGGCTTGCTGCCGGTGGTCGGCGTGCCGATGCCGCTGCTGAGTTACGGCGGTACTTCGGCGGTGTCGCTCCTCGCGGGCCTGGGCGTGGTGATGGCGGTGCGGGCGCATAAGCCGATGCATGTGCGCTGAGATGCGCACTGTGGGAGCGGCTTCAGCCGCGAGCTCTTGTGGGAGCGACTTCAGTCGCGAGCTCTTGTGGGAGCGACTTCAGCCGCGAGCTCTTGTGGGAGCGACTTCAG
>CADECF010000007.1:0-12004 GCA_902825775.1 uncultured Lysobacteraceae bacterium | reverse complement strand
CGCGAGCTCTTGTGGGAGCGACTTCAGCCGCGAGCTCTTGTGGGAGCGACTTCAGTCGCGAGCTCTTGTGGGCGCGGCTTCAGCTGCGAGCTCTTGTGGGAGCGACTTCAGTCGCGAGCTCTTGATCTTCGTGGGCGCGGCTTCAGCCGCGAGCTCTTGACCTTCGTGGGAGCGACTCCAGCTGCGAGCTGGTCTTGTGGGAGCGGCTTCAGCCGCGAGCTCTTCAACGCGCCGTTCCCTTACACGCGACTCATGAACAGTCCGATTACATCAGACGCGTCTCGAATCCACATTGGCCCCATGGGACATGCATCGATCAAACTCAGGCAAGGCCGCCACTCCATCGCCGGACAGATCTATCTGGTGACATTCACGACGGCGGCGCGCAACCGGCACTTCGAAACCTGGGAAACGGCGTCGTTGATGGCTGGTCTCATAGCCGGTTCGGAGCATTGGAAACGGTCGCGCCTGCTGGCCTGGGTGCTGATGCCGGATCATTGGCATGGACTGGTCCAACTGGGCGATGCGGACACGCTGTCGGCCTGTATCGGACGCTTGAAGGGATCGACTTCCCGCAGGCTCAAGCTGGTTCATCCGCAGCTAGGGCGCATCTGGGGTCCGGGGTTCCATGACCGCGCGCTGCGGGAAGAAGAAGATCTGCGGGCTGTCGCGCGATATCTGGCGATGAATCCGGTGCGGGCGGGCTTGGTCGAGCGTGTCGGCGATTATCCGTACTGGGATGCTATCTGGGTTTAAGAGCTCGCGACTGAAGTCGCTCTCACGAAGATCAAGAGCTCGCGGCTGAAGCCACTCCCACAAAATCAGGAGCTCGCGGCTGAAGCCGCTCCTACAAAAACAGCGATCCCAAAAAACCGTCATGGATTAACGGACGTTATCCATCGACATCGCGCCGGTGGGCCTGCTGCGACTCGCGTGCTACCCTCGGCGCCGATGACACGACGCGCCCTGGCCTGCCTGCTGCCATTCGCCCTCGTTGCTTGTGCGACGAATGCCGCGGCCCCGACGCCGCCTTCCACGCCAGCCCCGGCTGCGGCCGCTAGTCCGCCGCCCAGCGCATTGCTGCCGAAAGTGCCGCAGCCGCCGGAACGCCCAGTGGCGCCTGCGTCGGTCTCCGATCCTGCGATCCCGCGCGAGCAACGCATCCAGGCCTTCGTCGATTACGCCGCCGGCACCTATCAGGCCGATCCGGCTTTCGTCCGTTCGGTGCTGGCGCAGGCGCAATACCAGCAGAAGATCATCGATGCGATGACGCGCCCGGCCGAGGCGGTCAAACCCTGGCGCGACTACCGGCCGATCTTCCTCACCGACGCGCGCATCGAAGGCGGCCGCGCGTTCTATGCGGCCAACCGTGCGGCGCTGGATCGCATCGCCGCCGAAACCGGCGTGCCGGCCGAATACATCGTCGCGATCATCGGCGTGGAAACCAGCTACGGCAAGATCACCGGCAACTATCGCGTGATCGACGCGCTGTACACCTTGGCGTTCGACTATCCCAAGCGCGCGCCGTTCTTCGCCGGCGAACTCGCGCAACTGTTCGCGTTGGGCAAGGCCGAACCGCAGCTGGATATCCTCGCGCTGAAAGGCAGCTACGCCGGCGCGATGGGCATGGGCCAGTTCATGCCATCCAGCTATCGGCTGTGGGGCAAAGACGGCGACGGCGACGGACAGCGCGATCTGCTCACGCATCTGCCGGATGTATTCGCTTCGATCGCCAACTATTTCGCCGTGCACGGCTGGCAGCGCGGCGGACCGGTGGTGGCGCGCGCCGAGCGCGATGCGTCCGCGGCCGATTTCGTGCCCGAGTCGCTGGACCCGGTGTATCCGCTGGCGGATCTGGCCGCGCGCGGTTACCGCCCGCAAGCCGGACAACCGACGGCGGAAGGCGCCACCTTGCTGTCGCTCGACGGCGAGATGGGCAAGGAATACTGGCTCGGCTATCGCAATTTCTACGTCATCACCCGCTACAACCGTTCGCCGATGTACGCGCTGGCGGTGCATCAGCTGGCGCAGGCGATACGCAACGGCGGGGCCGTGGAGGCGCCATGAAACATGCCGTCGTCAAGCTCTGCCTCGCTGCGGCGGTCGCCGCAGCGCTCGCCGCCTGCAGCAGTGCGCCGAAGAAGAACGCGCCGCCGGTCGCAGGCCACAAGAACACGCCGCGTCCGTCGTCCGCGAATCGCAATTCGCCGTACGCGCCCGCGCAGGAAGACCCGAACAAGCGCGGCGACTACACCGCCGGCGGCTTGTACGCGCCGCACATCGCCGACAGCGCGCCCGACGGGTTGGACGATGTCGACCTGATTCCCGAACCCGAGGTCAGAGACGAACCGCGTTCGCGCTACGGCAACCGTTCGCCGTACAAAGTGCTCGGCAAGTCGTACAGCGTGCTCGACAGCGCCGAGGGTTACGACCAGCGCGGCACGGCGTCGTTCTACGGAAAGAAATTCCATCAGCGCCGCACCTCGTCGCTGGAGGTGTACGACATGTACGCTTTCAGCGCCGCGCACAAGACGCTGCCGCTGCCCAGCTACGCGCGCGTGACCAATCTGGACAACGGCAAGTCGGTGATCGTGCGCGTCAACGACCGCGGCCCGTTCCACGACGGCCGCATCATCGACCTGAGTTATGCGGCTGCGGTGAAGCTGGGTATCGATCGCAAAGGCACCGGCAACGTGCGCGTCGAAGGCCTCAGCGCCGAGCACACCGACCCCGGCACGCGCGTCGCCGCAGCCTCGGCCATGCCGGCTGCCGCGCTCGCCTCGGCGCCCGCGCAGGACACCGCCATCGACAAACTGGTGGCCGTGCTGCCGGTCGGCGCCGCCGCCGCGGCCGAGCGCAAGCCGGAAGCGCCCGCGGCGCCGATTAATACCGACTACCGCTTCGACATGCGCCAGGACGGCAAGCCGATGACGGTGAAGGAATTCGATGCCTGGATGAAGGCGCGCCGCGTGAGCGTGGCGACCGGCAAGCCGGGCAAGCTCGAGAGGGTGGACGCGCGAGTCAAGCCGGTCGCGCCGGAGCCCGTCGCGCCCAAAGCGGCCGAAGCCAGCGTCGCCAGCAAGGTCGCCGAGCAAGCCCCACCATCGGCGGGTGGCGAAGAAGTCACTCTGCAAGTGGCTAGTTTCGCCAGCCAGCAGAACGCCAGCCGCGCTCTGACCATGCTCAAAGGTGCCGGTATCGGCGATGCCCGGCTGCAGGACGCGCAGGTGAACGGGCAGAAATTGTGGCGGCTGCGGGTCGGGCCGATGCGGGGAAGCACGGCGACGGAACTCGCTGGGCGGATTGCGGGTCTGGGATTCGGGTCGCCGCGGGTGGTGAAAGACTAGTTTTGCTGTTTCCTCCCCTTTTGCGGGGGGAGGATGCTCGTAGGGTCAGGAGAGGGGGCGGCGTGCGAAGCGTGCTACCCCTCTCCCTGGCCTTTGGCCTGTCCCCGCTTCGCGCCCCGGCCCTTGCTATTCGCAAGGGCGTTCAGGGGCATGCGAATCGGTGATTCGCATGCCCCTTCACCCCGCAAAGGGGAGAGGGAAAAGCGGGGCTTCGGCGGGCGCGTGCTTTAAAATTCGAAGATTCGCTTGGGCCGTGCGCTTGCCGGCCTGCCTTTAGGAGTACTTGATCGATGAAATTGCGTTCCGCCGGCGGCCGTGTCGCCCTCGCAGCACTGGCCACCGCCGCCTTCGGCCTGGCCATCGCGCAAAACAAGCCGCAGCCGACTCCCGCCCCGCCCGCCGCTGTCGCTTCCGGCGAACTGCCGGTACCGCCGGCACCGGCGCCTAAGGTCGCTTCCGCCTGGCTGATCATGGACTACGCCACCGGCCAGGTGCTGGCCGGGCAGAACGTCGATACGCGCGTCGAGCCGGCCAGCATCACCAAGGTGATGACGTCTTATGTGATCGCCGCCGAGATGAAGAACGGCAAGGTCAAGCCCACCGACCAGGTGATGATGAGCGAGAACGCCTGGCGCAGCGGCGGCGCCGGCACCGACGGCAGCTACAGCGGCTTCGAGGTCAACAAGCCCGCGCAGTTGGAGCAGATGGAAAAGGGCATGGTGGTGCAGTCCGGCAACGATGCCGCGATCGCGCTGGCCGAGCATGTCGCCGGCAGCGAAGAAGCGTTCGCGTCGCTGATGAACCAGTATGCGCAGCGCATCGGCATGAAGGGTTCGCACTTCGTCAATCCGCACGGCCTGTCCGCGCCCGAGCATTACTCCACCGCGCACGATCTGGCTTTGCTCGGCCGCGCGCTGATCCACGATTACCCGGTCGCGTACTCGTACAACAAGATCAAGGAATTCACGGTCGGCCCGATCACGCAACCCAATCGCAATCTGCTGTTGTGGCGCGATCCGAGCGTGGACGGCATCAAGACCGGCCATCACTCCGGCGCCGGCTATTGCCTGATGGCCTCGGCCAAACGCGGCGACCAGCGCCTGATCACCGTGGTGATGGGCGACAGCAGCGAGAACCAGCGCGCCGTGGATTCTCAGGCGCTGCTCAACTGGGGGTTCCGCTTCTTCGAAACGCATACGCTGTACGCCGCCGGTAAGCCGATCGCCAAGCAGAAGGTGTGGAAAGGCCAGGCCGATGAAGTCCTGCTCGGCGTGGCCGAGCCGATGCTGGTCAGCGTGCCGCGCGGCCGCTACGCGCAGCTCAAGCCGTCGATGGATGTGCCCAAGACGCTGGTCGCACCGATCAAGAAGGGCCAGAAGATCGGCACCGCGAAAGTCTCGCTCGACGGCAAGGTGATCGCGCAGGCGCCGCTGGTGGCGATCAATGCCGTCGAGGAAGGCGGATTCTTCAAGCGCTTGTGGGACGAATTCTGGATGTGGTGGGAATCGACCTGATATCTTCCGGGAGCGAAAAAGCCGGTGAAAGCCGGTTTTTTTCGTAAGTTGCGGCGAACGGGCAGGCGCGCCACCTAACGTCTTTCTCAACGCACCTGATCGCGCATCGCATAGATGAAGTAGTCGACGCCGCCATCGGTCCGTGCCTGGCTCAACGCCTGGGTGTAGGGCATCCGATCCGCAATAGCCAGATTCAGCATCATGCCGGCATCGCTGGCGCTACCGCCGTCGCCGTAAACCAGATGGATGCGGCACATGCTGCTGCGGCAGTCGATGCGCGATGTCGCCGGCGGTCGCCCGCCGACTTCCTTTAAATTGTCGGCGGCCAACGAGCGTTCGATAGCGCGCGTGGATTCCAGCGCCCAGGTCGCGTCGAGCGGCTGCATTTCGAATCGATCGTCCAGTTCGATTTTGAGCTGCGCTTGCCGTGCTTGCGCCTGTTGCGGCGTCAGGCGTTCCGGCGCTTGGACGCGCGCGGGGCTCGATGTCCGCGCACCGCTCGGCACCGATTGCATGAGATAGGTCAGCCTATCGACCTTTTCTTCGAGCGCGGCGTAGTCCGCTTCCCGATCTCGTTCAGGCGAATTGTTCGGCATGACGTGGTCAGTTGGACCGGCTCCGCCGCGCGTGAGCGTAAAGAAACCCAGGCCGGCCAGAATCGCCAACAAACCGACGAACAAGGGCATTGCTTTGTGAGGGTGATGCTTCATATCTGGCCTCATGGTTCGCGGATGCGGCTGGGTACGGGCTAGGTAACCCCGGCTACCGCTAGCAAAGCAGCGATTGCCAGCAGCATCAGCAAGGCGTATTCGACAATGGGCTTGGTTGAGCGGTTCATACAGATGGCGGAGGTTTCGGCTTGAAGGAACGCCGGCGACGTTTGCCGGCGCTCTTCAAGACGGAAAGCTCTCCGCGGGATGGCCATATCGTATGGCGCGCGCAGTCCTGCGATGGCGCACGTTCAGGGAATATCGTCTGGACCTGTGCTGGCTTTCTCGGAGATACGGACGCGGCTCAGCTGCGCTTGGGGCGGCAGTCGGCAGGTCACGGTGAGGGTGGCGGACCCGTACCAATAGAGATCGGTCATTGAATAGATCACGGCCCAGCTCCCCGTTCCGTAGGGGGCGGAGCGAACGAGCGTGGTCATTGGCGGCATGGAGGGGTCGCCTTGGTCAGCATGCAATCGATGCCGCCTGCCGCGGCGCGGGTACCGCTGAGCTCGATCGTGGTTGAACCTTGTGGTCCCATCGTGCTTTCGGAATCCCGCGTCAATGCACAGACCACCCAGGGGTGATTGTCGGCGTTGATATTCTGGATGCCGTCGCCACGGGCGGAATAGTCCGCATGGGCGTATTGCCGTAGGGTACGCAAAGAGCGCCGCCCCAATACTTGCTATCCCAGCCGCTGCTGGCATGGGCGGGTCCTGGTTCGGACAACAAGGCTCCGAATACCAGCGTCGATAACAGCAGCCTCAGAATGAGCGTCGAACTATTCATAAAATCCGTTCTGGGTTACGCGCGGGACGTTCCGCGCCGTGATCAAGACGGAGTCCAACGCCAGAAGTGGCCTCGCCCGATTCGGACCGTGGGTCCGCTACGCGGGCTGATGCCCGCTGCTGGACTTGGGTTGGCCTCGCGGCGGACCCATAATCGGCCCATGGAAATCAAATCCGACAACCCCGACCACGGCTTCCAATTCCCGGGCGAATTCGAGATCACCGCCATGGGCCCGGCCAGCGCCGGCCTGGAGGCCGAAATCCCCCGCCTGCTGGCCGCGGCCGGCATCGTGGTGATGCATGAAACGGTGTCCGCCCGCGAATCCAGTGGCGGCAAATTCGTCTCGGTGAAGCTGAGTTTCCGCGCCGAGTCTCGCGAGCAGTACGAGACGGCGCACGAGGCGCTGCGTTCGCATCCGGAAGTGAAGTGGACGCTGTGAAAGCGGCCTTGCCTGCGGTCGTCCGCGACCTGGGCCGCCAGGCTTACGAACCGGTGTGGCGCGCGATGCAGCGTTTCACCGACGCGCGCGGCGACGACACGCCCGACGAGCTGTGGGTGGTGGAGCACGATCCCGTGTTCACCCTCGGCCAGGCCGGCAAGCCCGAACATGTGCTGATGCCGGGCGAGATCCCCGTATTGCACGTCGATCGCGGCGGCCAAGTGACTTATCACGGGCCCGGCCAGATCGTGGTCTATCCGTTGCTGGACTTGAAGCGCCTGAAAATCGGCGTTCGCGATTACGTGCACCGCATCGAGCAGGCGCTGATCGATACTATGGCCGAATGGAATATCGAGGCCGCGCGCCGCGACGGCGCACCCGGCGTGTACGTGGCCGGCGCCAAGGTCGCCGCACTCGGTATCCGCGTGCGGCGCGGCTGCACGTTCCATGGCTTGGCCTTCAATGTGGCGATGGATTTGGAGCCTTTCCGGCGCATCAATCCCTGCGGCTACGAAGGCCTGCAGGTGACCTCGGTGCTAGACTTGGGCGGCCCCTCCAGCCTCGATGCGGTCAAGCCGGTATTGCTGGATCGCCTCGCCGAACAATTCGGTCTGGCGCTGCGAACCGCGCCGCCTCCCGACCTCGCCATTCCCGCCTCGCAAGCCGCCTGAAGCCATGACCGACTCCGTCGCCAAATCCATTCCGTTGCAAGTCGTCGCCACGACGCCTGCGCCGTTGGAACCGGGCCGGCTCGAACCAGGGGTGAAACAAGTCGCCGGCGACAAGATTTCGCGCAGCCCGGTCAAGTTCGACGACGCGCCGGTGCTGCGCAAGCCGTCGTGGATCCGCGTGCGCATCCCCAGCAATGGCGCCGTCGCCGCGTTGAAGGCGAAACTGCGCGAGAACCGCCTGGTCACCGTCTGCGAAGAAGCCAGCTGCCCGAACATCCACGAATGCTTCGGCCACGGCACGGCCACTTTCATGATTTTGGGCGAAGTCTGCACCCGCCGCTGCAGCTTCTGCGACGTGGCCCACGGCCGGCCCAAGCCGCCGGATCCGCTGGAACCGTTCAACCTGGCCAACACCATCGCCGACATGGGCCTGAAGTACGTGGTGGTGACCAGCGTCGACCGCGACGACCTGCGCGACGGCGGCGCCCAGCATTTCGTCGACTGCATCGCCGCGGTGCGCGCCAAATCGCCCAACACCAAGATCGAAATCCTCACGCCCGACTTCCGCGGCAAAGGCCGCATGGAACGCGCGCTGGAAATCCTGGCCACGAATCCGCCGGATGTGTTCAACCACAACGTCGAGACCGTGCCGGACCTGTACGCCAACGTCCGTCCCGGCGCCGATTACCAGTGGTCGCTGACCTTGCTGCAGAAGTTCAAGCGGCAACATCCGCATCTGCCGACCAAGTCCGGGATCATGCTGGGCCTGGGCGAGACGATGGAACAGGTGCAGGGCACGCTGCGCGACCTGCGCGCGCACGACGTGGACATGGTCACCATCGGCCAGTACCTGCAGCCGAGCGCGCACCACCATCCGGTGCTGCGTTACTGGACGCCGGACGAGTTCAAGGCGCTCGAGGTCTACGGCATGTCGCTGGGCTTCACCCACGTCGCGTCGGGTCCGCTGGTGCGTTCGTCGTACCACGCCGACCGCCAGGCGGCCGAGGCTGGCGTCGCCGCCTGAGCTGCGCGCATTCGCCTATTCAGTTCCACTGCAGGCTGGCGAATCATTCACACCGGGCCCGTTCGGCGCGGTTAAAGTGGCCTGGAACGGCTTGCGGCCGCAACTTCCGGCACTATCGCGTTGTCCAAAGCGTCCGCAACCTGAATTCCGAGCCCGACCACCGTAATTCGACCCGGCCATGATGGCCCCGAGCGTATCGATGAAATTTAGCCACACCCTGCTTGCCGCCGCCCTCGTTCTCTCTGCGCCGCTGGCGTTGCTGGCCCGCGCCGATGGCGACGGCCTGCCGGCGGGTCCCACGCCCGACCAGGCGACGACCTCCAAGCTGGTCTACGGCCTGCTGTCCGACAGTCGCTACGCCTACCGCCCGCGCGCGTTGGACGATGCGCTGTCGCAGGACGTGTTCAAGCGTTACCTGGAATCCATCGACCCCGGCAAGATGTTCCTCACCGCCCAGGACGTGGCTCAGTTCGCGACCCAGAAAACCAAGCTCGACGATGCGATCAAGGCCGGCGAGCTGACGCCCGCCTATGCGATCTTCGCGGTGTACAAGCAGCGCGTCGAACAGCGCGTGGCCTACGCCCGCAGCCTGCTCAAGCAGAACATCTTCGACTTCAGCGGCACCGACCGCTGGGAATACGACCGCGAAGACCTGCCCTGGGCCAAGGACGGCGCCGAGCTCGACGCCATCTGGAAGCAGTCGGTGCGCAACGACTGGCTGCGCCTGAAGCTGGCCGGCAAAAAGCCCGACGAAATCCGCAAGACGCTGGACAAGCGCTACGACAACCTCGGCAAGACCTATGCCGAGTTCAATGGCGAAGACGCGTTCCAGACCTTCCTCAACGCCTACGCCAGCTCGATCGATCCGCACACCAACTACCTGGATCCGCGCGGCGCCGAACGCTTCAACCAGAGCATGTCGCTGTCGCTGGAAGGCATCGGCGCGGTGCTGCAGAAGCAGGACGACGTGGTCGTGATACGCGAGATCGTACCCGGCGGTCCGGCCGACCTCAGCGACAAGCTCAAGCCCGGCGACCGCATCGTCGGCGTCGGCCAGGGCGCCAACGGCGTGATGGAGGATGTAATCGGCTGGCGCATCGACGACGTCGTCGAAAAGATCAAAGGCGCCAAAGGGACACAAGTGCGGTTGGATATCGTGCCGCCGGAAGCCGGCTTGGACAGCAAGCCGAATCGGCTGGTGCTGACCCGCGACAAAGTGCGCCTGGCGGAAGAAGCCGCCAAGGCCGAAACGCTCAACGTGCCGGCCAGCAACGGTACGCCGGCCAAGCGCATCGGCGTGATCAAGCTCAAGGGCTTCTATCAGGATTTCGAAGGCCGCCGTAAGAACAACGGCGACTACGCTTCGGCCACGCGCGACGTCGCCAAGCTGCTGGCGAAGTTCCGCACCGACAAGGTCGACGGCGTCGTGCTCGACTTGCGCGGCAACGGCGGCGGTTCGCTCAACGAAGCGATCGAACTCACCGGCTTGTTCATCGACAAGGGCCCGGTGGTGCAGGTGCGCGAATCCGGCGGCCGCGTCAGCGTCGAAAGCGATCGCGCGCCGGGCGTGGCCTGGGATGGCCCGCTGGCGGTGCTGGTGAATCGCGGCTCCGCTTCGGCGTCGGAAATCTTCGCCGGCGCGATCCAGGATTACGGTCGTGGCCTGGTGATCGGCGAAACCACTTTCGGCAAGGGCACGGTGCAGAACCTGGTCGATCTGGATCGCTGGCCTGCGAACGAGAAAGCGCGCTTCGGCCAGGTCAAGCTGACCATCGCGCAATTCTTCCGCGTCGCCGGCGGCTCCACCCAGAACAAGGGCGTGGTGCCGGACATCGCGTTCCCGGTGACGGTGGACGCCAGCGATTACGGCGAGAGCACCTACGACAACGCGCTGCCGTGGACGCGCATCGCTTCGGTACCGCACACCCAATACGGCAATTTCGCGCCGCTGCTTCCGAAGTTGGAAACGCTGCATTCGGCGCGCATCGCCAAGGACGTCGAATTCCAGTGGCAGGCCGAGGATGTGGCCCGCTTCAAGGCCGAGCGCGACAAGAAATACCTGTCGCTCAACGAGACCGAGCGCCGCGCCGAGAAGAACAAGCTCGATGCGATCCGCAAGGATCGGCAGGAGGAGCGCAAGCGCTTGAACATCGCGCTCGACCCGCTGCTGGAAGACAACGGCGACGACGGTCTGCAGACCAGCGAGCGCGACATCGCCAAGGAAGCCGCGCGCGAGAAGGCCGCCGAAAATCTGCCCGATCCGCTGCTGCGTGAATCGGCTTCGATCCTGGCCGATGCGGTATTCCTGTTGAATGGCGATCGCGCGCTGGCCGGGCAGGTGTTGCCGGAAGCGAAAACGCCGGGGCATTGGGCCGAGTAATGCTGTTTCCTCTCCCCTTGCGGGAGAGGATGCCCCGAAGGGGCAGGAGAGGGGGCGCGAGCGTAGCGAAGCGTGCTTTTGCTTCTGTTCCCAGCCCGCGCGAAAAGCCGACCCCTCTCCCTGGCCTTCGGCCTGTCCCTCTCCCGCAAGGGGAGAGGGAAAAGCAAGATCCGGATAGCTGGCGCTAGCGTCGCTGGTTAACCTTCCGGCATGGACAAATCCGACAAAAAACTAGAGCGCGTGCGCGAACTGCTCGACGGCGGCGAACCTTCGCTGGCCGAGCTCGCCGCCGCGGTCGGCATCAGCGCTTCGCATCTGCAGCGCCGCTTCAGCGCGCGCTATGGCCTGAGCCCGGCCGAATACCTGGCGCAGCGCAAACTCGGAACATTGAAATCGGCATTGCGGCGGGGCGGCCACGACGTCAGCGCGGCTTTATACGACGCCGGCTACGGTTCGCCCTCGCGCGTGTACGAGGCAGGCGCGGCGCGGCTGGGCATGACGCCTGCGCGCTACCGCGCCGGCGGGGCGGGCGAAGACATCCGTTGGAGCCTCATCGATACCGCATTGGGCCGCGTGCTGATCGCCACCACCCAGCGCGGCATCTGCGCAGTGGAATTGGGCGACGATGACGCGGCGCTGGAAGCGCGCCTGCACGAAGAATTCCCCAAGGCGCGCCTGCAGCGCGTCGATGCCGGCCGCGACGAATTCCTCGGTCCGCGCGTGCGCGCGGTCGCCGACGCATTGGCCGGCAAACGCGTGGAAGTGCCGATAGATTTGCTCGGCACCGCTTTCCAGAAGAAAGTCTGGGACGCGCTGATGAAGATTCCCAAGGGCGAAACGCGCAGCTATGCCGAAGTCGCCGCTTCGCTCGGCACGCCCAAAGCCAGCCGTGCGGTCGCCAGCGCCTGTGCGCACAACCGACTGGCGATCGTGGTGCCCTGCCATCGCGTGGTACGCGGGGACGGTTCGTTGGGCGGCTATCGCTGGGGCTTGCCGATGAAAGAGCGTCTGCTGCAGCGCGAGCGCGCGGCCTGAGCTGTTATCCCCCTTTTTCAAAGGGGGAGGAACAGCGACAGCGACAGCAACAGCAACAGCAACAGCAACAGCAACAGCAACAGCAACAGCAACAGCAA
>CADECF010000006.1:31758-262067 GCA_902825775.1 uncultured Lysobacteraceae bacterium | reverse complement strand
CATCGGCTTGCGTGTGCGCGGTGTTCGGGGGAGCGGCTTCAGCCGCGATCTTTTGATTTGCCTTCCTTCAGCTGTCATCCCGAGCGAAGCGAGGGATCTGCTTGTTCAAACCTTTGAGAATCAGATCCCTCGCTTCGCTCGGGTTGACGGCAACATCAAGAGCTCGCGGCTGAAGCCGCTCCCACGAAAGCCGCTTCCGCAGGAAGAAAAAGTCTCTACACATCATGCGGAGTAAACTGGGCGGACGCACTTTTCCGACTGCCCACGTGACGGCTCCCGACAGCGCCAACGACCCGCAACCCACGTTCGCCTTCGCCGATCCGGGCCCGGATCGCGCCGATCATCTCCGCGACGATCCCGCCGCGCTGTCCGAACTTTGGGCGCGCGGCAAAGTGCTGCTGATCGACGACGAAGGCCAGACCGGCGCCGATGGCGACCGGGCCTTGCTGCCCGCCGACGGTGCGGAGTTGGACTACGCGGCATTGCAGCCGGTGTTCCTGGGCCTGCGTGAAGATCGAGCCTGGTTCGCGGCCCGCACCCGCGGCGCCGACACCGACGCCGCACCGCGCATCGACCTTCGCGCCGCAGCCGCGCTATGGCCCGGCTTCGAAGCGTCCGTGTTCGCGCAAGCGCGCGCGGTGCTGCACTGGCAGAGCCGCCATCGCCACTGCAGCGTCTGCGGCGGCGCGCTGGAATTCCTGCGCGGCGGCTGGCTGGGGCGCTGCAGCGCCTGCGCCGCCGAACACTATCCGCGCACCGATCCGGCCGTGATCGTGGCCATCACCGACGGCGAGCGATTGCTGCTCGGCCGCCAGGCCGCATGGCCGCCGCGCCGCTATTCGACCTTGGCCGGTTTCGTCGAGCCGGGCGAGTCGCTCGAGCAGACGGTAGTGCGCGAAGTCTTCGAGGAAAGCGGCGTGCGCGTGCGCAGCAGCCGTTATCTCGCCTCGCAACCGTGGCCGTTCCCGGGCTCGCTGATGCTGGGCTTCATCGCCCAGGCCGAACCCGACGAGCCGCGCGCCAGCGACGAATTGGAAGAAGCGCGCTGGTTCACCCGCGACCAGATCGGCGCGGCGATGCGCGGCCAGTCCGGCGAAGGCGGATTGCTGCTGTCGCCGTCGATCTCCATTTCACGCTGGCTGATCGAATACTGGTACGACCCTAGCGGCACGCCGCCGCGCTAGAATCCGGCCATGTCCACTACGTTGATCGCCGTCGTCGTCGCGCTGCTGCTGGGCCATGTGGCCCAGTCGCTGGCCGCGTCCGTGCGCCATTACGGCTGGTGGGGCAATTGGCTGCGCTGGCTGGGTTCGCGTTTCGGCGAAGGTTTCTGGCATAGCCGCTACGGCATCGCGCTGGCCTTGTCGCCGCCGGTGATCACGGTGGCGCTGTTCCAATTGGCGCTGGACGAACCCATCCTCGGTTTGGCCGGTTTGCTGCTCAACGTCGCGGTGCTGTTTTACGCCTGGGGTCCGCGCGATTTGGATTTGGATGTCGATGCGATCGTCGAAGCCAAAGACCCCATCGCCCGCCGCGACGCCGCTGCGCGCCTGTGGCCGCACGACCGCACGCCGTCGATGGATGGCCCGAGCCTGGTCGATGCCGTATTCCGCAACAGTTTGCGGCGCTGGTTCGGCGTGCTGTTCTGGTTCCTGCTGTTCGGCGCCTGCGGCGCCTTGCTGTACCGCCTGACCGCGCTGGCCGCGGAAGGCGACGAATCGCATCTGCTGCCCGGCGAGAACGTGGCCGGCGCGCGTTCGCTGCTGGCCTTGCTGGATTGGCCGGTAGCGCAGCTGATGACGTTGTCGATGGCATTGGTGGGCAACTTCGACACCGTGCTTGGCGCATGGAAGGACGGCGGCGGCGCGTCGATGCGTCTGGACGTCGATTTCCTCGGCGCCGTCGCACGCGCCAGCGTGCGCAGCGAAATCGCCGACGAGGCGCAGGAATACGCGGAGTCGGGCGTGTCCACCGGCACCGCGATCACCGCATCGCTGGGCGAACTGCCCGAACTGCGCGACGCGATGAGTCTGGTATGGCGGATCCTGCTGCTGTGGCTGGCGGTGATCGCCCTGTTCGTGATCGCCGGCTGGGTGGCCTAACGCTTCCGCTGTTCCTCCCCTTTGAAAAAGGGGGATTGAGGGGGATTTGCTCTTAGCTTTGTAGAGCGGAGCTTGCTCCGCTGCTCCAGCTTTGTAGAGTGGAGCTTGCTCCGCTGCTTTTTTTCACCCATGAAAAAAGAGCTGGGTGGCCCGAGTTTCCGCACCTTTTCTCGTCTGTCATCCCGAGCGTAGCGAGGGATCTGCTTCGTCGACCAAGCAGATCCCTCGCTACGCTCGGGATGACAGAGCGAAGGCAACTACGCCGCATCCCCCCGCAATGCCCGCACCTTCGCCTCCAACATCTCCGCCGTCGCCTCGTGCCCATCCACCGGCGCATCCGCCACCACGTCCACATGCGCCCGGAACCGCCGCGGCACGCGCATCCGCCCCATGCGGTTGTCGCGATGGCTCCACATGCTGCTCCACATCCCGCGCAGCGCCATCGGCACCACCGGCACCGGCCGCTTGGCGAGCACGCGCTCGATGCCGGATTTGAACGCCGCGATCTCGCCGTCCTTGGTGAGCTTGCCTTCCGGGAAAATACCGACGATTTCGCCCTCGGCCAGCGCCTGATCGATGGCCTCGAACGCCTGCCGCATCAATTCCGGATTCTCTTGCGCGCCCGCGATCGGGATCGCCTTCGCATTGCGGAAGATGAAACGCATCACCGGAATATTGAAGATCTTGTAATACATCACGAACCGCACCGGCCGCGGAATACTCGCCGCCAGGATCAGCGCATCCATATAGCTCACGTGATTGCAGACGATCAGCGCCGGCCCTTCGTCCGGCACGTTCTTTTCGATGCCGTGCAGCTTCAGCCGGTACATCGTCCGCACCAGCACCCAGCTCAGGAACCGCATCGCGAATTCGGGGACGATGGTGAAGATGTAGATCGCCACCAGCGCATTGGCGATGGCCAGCGCCAGGAACACCTGCGGGATCGTCCAGCCGAAGAAGCGCTGCACCACGATCCCGATCACCGCCGCGCCCACGATGAAGAACGCGTTCTGGATGTTCATGCCCGCGATCACGCGCGACAGCTCGCCCGATGGCGTGCGGCTCTGGATCAGCGCGAACAGCGGCACCACGAACATGCCGGAGAAGAAACCGATCCCGGTCAGATCCAGCATGATCCGCCAACTGCCCGGCTGCCGCGCGAATTGCGCGATGTCCAACCCCGACACCGGCGCCAACCCGCTGCGCGCGAAATACAGGTCGACCATGAACGCGCTGATGCCGAACGCGCCCAGCGGCACCAGCCCGATTTCCACCGTGCGCGCGGATAATTTCTCGCACAACAGCGAACCGACGCCGACGCCGATCGAAAACAAAGCCAACGCAAACACATAAGTCGTCGGATGCCCGCCGAGGTTGATCTCGGCGTAGCTCGGCAGATTACCGGTGAGCACCGTGCCGACGAACCAGAACCACGACACGCCCAGGATCGCGTTGCGCACCGCCAGCTGTTTGCGGGTGAGCCGCCAGATCGCCACCGATTCGGGGATCGGGTTCCAGTTGATCTTCAAATCCGGCGCGCCGGGCGCCACGCGCGGAATGGCGCGGCTGACCACGTTGCCCAGCACCGCCAGCGCGATCACCGCCGCGCCCGCGGCCCACTTGCCGTAGTCGCCGGCCACCGCGAAGATCAGCCCGCCGAAGATCATGCCGATCAGGATCGCGATCGAAGTACCCATCTCGACCAGCCCGTTGCCGCCGGTCAGCTCCTCCGGCTTCAGCACCGACGGCAGGATCGAATACTTCACCGGCCCGAACAGCGTCGACTGCACGCCGGTGCAGAACAGCGCCACCAGCAGCAGGCCCATGTTCTGGGCCACGAAGCCCACCGCCGCGAACGACATGATCGCGATTTCCATGGCCGTGGTGATCCGGATCAGCCGCGCCTTCTCCAGCTTCTCCGCGATCTGCCCGGCGGTGGCCGAGAACAGGAAGTAGGGCAGGATGAAGATCGCCGGCGCCAATTGGGTATAGAGCGACTTGGTCTGGCTGCTCATCGCCCCGGCCAGCACCATCACCCCGATCAACCCGATGATGGCCTGCCGGAACACGTTGTCGTTGAACGCACCCAGCGCCTGCACGAAGAAGTAGGGCAGGAAGCGGCGTTGTTTCAGGAGGTCGAATTGGTTGTGGGCCATGGGGTGGGGCCGGACTGCGGTGGGCGGAGCCTACCAAAGTCCTTCGGTTGTCGGCTGGTCAATCGCTTTACACACTATATTTATATGGATAAATCGCGCTGCGCTGGTCAATCCTTCTCGGAGCGACGCTCGCCATTGGGGTTGCACCTCAACCTACCGTAGCCGTGACGCGGTGCGCTCTGTCAATTTGATTGATGGGCGTGGCCATCGCTCTGCATGGCCTCCGTCTTTTCAACTTCCAACACATGGAAGGGAGACGGGAAGATGGCCGAGCCTTCGGCGATTTCATTTTTGTTCGACGGATTGACCGCCTTACACAGCGGCCCACTGGACGACGCCAGCGGCTACATCGCTTTCCGCGTCCTCTACGAGTACCTCGACAGCATGGTCCGGCAATTCGGTATCGATCTATTCGGTCGATCCCTGGTCTGGGTCGGTGCCGCAGCAACGACCTTGTTGACGTTGTGGTTCCTGATCGAAGGGTTCCGCATCCTCATCGGCCGCACGCAGCGCTCGATGGCGGCCTTCGTGACCGAGATGACGCAGGTGCTGGTGATCACGACTATCGCCACCGGGGCGTACCTGGGCGGCGGCTCGCTGTACGAATGGGTCGACCATGACCTAGGTCAAATGGTCCACCGCGTCATCACCGGCCACGGCGGCGATGTCTTCGAAGGCATCGACCGGATGCTGGGTTACATGCAGATGGCCTTCGGATTCATCGACGAAATCCAGGCCGGCGACAACCACGCCCTGCTTAACGCCAAGTATCGAAATATGGGCTTCGTCGCCGTAGGTATGGGCGGCCCGGCCGTCGTCGCCGGCGCCTTGCTACTGATGTACAAGGTGATGCTGGCCCTGTGCCTGGGTTTCGCGCCCTTGTTCGTGTTGTGCCTGCTGTTTCCTCAGACCAAGGCACTGTTCTGGGGCTGGCTGAACCACCTGGTCGGCGTGCTGTTCACCCTATCAGTCCTGCACGTCATGGCCGCGATCGCGGTGAACATGATTTGCGCCGTGGCGGCGACCTTCTGGACGGCCAAGCTGACAGGAGCGTCGGTCGAAGGCGTCAATAGCCTGGCGATGCAGCAGGGCGGCCTGGGGCTGCTGTTGACGACCCTGATCATTGGTGCCCCGATGGCTGCGGCGAAGCTCTTCAAGGGGCTGCTAGGGGATTTCAGCCCGTATTCGGCGTTCGGCCATGCTGGGGCGGCTAGCAGCAGTATGGCGCACGCCTCACAGCCGCATACGTATGCACGTGCGTACACAGATCCGGGCGAGCGGCAGCACGCGCCTGTGCAAACTTATGCGCACCGCGTGGCTACGCCTGCACGTACGGAAGCGCATGGGGATCGGGTCAAGCCGGCAGAGGATACGAAGTCGTTCTTGGAACGGTACCCGAATGCAACAGCGTCACTGGACGACCAAGCTGGAAAAGGCGATCACTTACCCGATAACCTCGCAAAGTTGCGGGACGCGGGCACGAGCAATGTTTCTAGCATAACCATCGGTCTGGGTGAGCAGGTAGACAGAGTAATAGGGCTATCGCCCACACTTCAGCGAGACCTAATCGAACTACAGAAAGAGAGCTGGAAGATTAGCTTCGGCGAGACGGGTAAAGGCTCGATTACGGATCGAAGCGGCCCGCACCCGGCAATCCTGCTTGATGGCCGCTGGGAAGGTAATGACAAAGAGACGATTCGTGCGCTTGTGCACGAAGTCGGACATGCCAAATACCAATACCGGGCTGATTATTCCTCGCGAGAGGCATACATCGATGCCGCACTTTGCGACGAAGCTGCAGCAATGGTGAAGAACATCCAAATCAGAAGAGAAATATTGGAGTCGACGCACGGAAAGATGGATATCGGTCTGAATGGAACAGCGGCGAATCATGATAAGTACAACGCCGCCTATGACCAATATCTGGTGGACGGCGATGACATAGGACTAAGGGCGTCGATAGGTGCCGTTTTTGGAGATTACGAGTACGTATCGGTGAGAAAAGATGCCAAGAAGAGTTATCGAGAGTACTACGGAGAAGCATATGACGCCCGCTACGGTCACTAGCTTAGTGGCAACTGTACTGTTGATCGCAGTTTCTGCGGCAAATGCAACTGAGCAACCAAAAGACGTCGATTCGGCAAGCAGGGTCAAATTGTGGGCCTTGCTCGATTCAATGGATCAGAAAATGCCATTAACGAAAGCTTCTTTCGAAAATGCGTTAGGTGTTTCCACATTCGAAAAACCTAGTCAAGACGGCAATGGTGTCGTTTTGAGGGGGGAACCCTTTGAGCTAAGTAATGACTTGGGCGTTTCAGGCCTCAATCTGTGGCTCGACAGATCAGGCCGATTCCAATATGCAGGCCTGACAGTCCATGGCATCTGCATAAGATACAAAGAGGTAAAAGAGAAGTATGGGCCGCTGATTATTGTAGACACGCCAAAAGGACATACGCCGTTCGATGACACGCTCGTCCAATCCAAGCAGCCTTGGGGCAGCTACTACTTTGTGTTTTTAGATATAGCTGCTGATTGCTTGCACAAAGTAACTGTTAGTCCAAGAAAAGAAGAAGGTATTTAGTGTTAACTAGTGCATGGTAGAGCAGAACGAGTAACGGGAAACATCGTAAAATTTCAGCGGAGCAGAGCAATGTCAAATTTATTTCGAGTCGTATTTGTAGCGATCTTCTTAGCTTTTATTCCACGTTCTGCAGAGGCCACCGCTCAAGTTCCCGACACCATAATCATCGACGGAAAGGAGTATGCGCTAAACACCAACCCGCTTGAGAGTTATCTCGGCAGTCGAGAATGGATCCCGCCAAAAGAAGCGCTAGTATCAACAGCCAACTGGCGGGGCTACATCGCCACCTGGGCGATAGATGAAGATCGCCTTGTGCTAAAGGACGCCACGATTCGCATCAAGGTCGAAAGCGACGTAGAGGCTCTGAAGAGCATACTTACTGATCTTTTCCCAAGGACGCCGAAAGTTGTAGCCGACTGGTATACCGGGACCTTGGTCATTCCAGACGGGGAGATGACGGAGTATGTGCATATGGGGTACGGGTCAACTTATGACCATTATCAGATCATACGTATCTCGTCAGGTCGCGTAATAGAACGTCTTTCGATGAACGGTGTAGAGTTCAACAAATACAAGAACCGTAAGTTTGAAGAGTTCACAAAATCTGACGAATACAAAAAAGCCCGGGCCGATCTTTTGAAGCGATCAAAGGATCGGTCAGAAGATGCGATACGGGACTTCATGCAAAGTTTCTACGCCGAGGACTATCTCACTCGTTAGAGCGGCGGTGTGGTTTCAATCCCTGTGCCAGAGAAAAGGGGCGCGGAGTAATTATCCGATTCAAACGGATAATTACTCCGCCCTTTTCGGTTCTTGGATGAATAATGGCGTCAGACGTTAAAAACGGTGTATGCCCCCGTTTTCCGGGCCTGACTAAGTTGGGTGGAGCCTACCAAAGTCCTTCGGTTGCCGACTGGTCGATCGCTTTGCACACTATATTTATAGGGATGCATCGCGCTTCACTGGTCAATCCTTCGCGGAGAGAGGCTAGCTATGGCTATCCGGCGGATCCTTCTTGGGCTTTGCGTAGCGCTATCGGCGTTGCCGATCGCCGCGCGATGCGCACCTGCATGGCCCGACACCCCGCTGGCGCGGACCCAAGTGCTGGCCTTGCTCGAAACCTTGAACGCCGATTTGCTCAGCCACGACAGCGCGACGCTCACGTTGGAGCGCTGGTGCGCCGCGCACCGCATGGCCTCGCCGGCCAAAGTGACGGCTACGCGGGTGCGCGGTGCTGACAAGCCGCTCCCGGAAGACTTGCGAAGCGCATTAAGCGCGGCGCCGAACGAGCCGATCGCCTACCGCCGCGTACAACTCGCCTGCGGCGGCCACGTTCTGTCGGAAGCCGACAACTGGTATATCCCGAACCGGCTCACCCCAGCGATGAATGCGATGCTCAACGGCACCGACACGCCCTTCGGCAAGGTGGTGCAGCCGCTGCACTTCCACCGTTCGACGCTGACCGCTCGATTGCTGTGGTCGCCGCTGCCTGAGGGTTGGGAGATGTTGCCACCTGCGCCGCCTCGCCCCAGCAAGTTGGCCGTCCCACATAGCTTGCTGCAGCACCAAGCGGTACTTACAGCGGCCGATGGGCAGCCTTTCAGCGTGGTGGTGGAGACCTATACCAACGAGGTGTTGGCTTGGTCGCACGATGTCCCGCCCCAGCGCTCGGAAACAAAAAACGATCTCTGACCCGTTTTACCGATAGCGGCAGATGGACAGTGCTGCTGGCGCTATGGTTTGACCTCTTCGTACCACACGCATGCAGCGGAAGATTCACCAGCCCATTGTGTTTGACGTACATGCAGCTCACTAGATTGACTAAGCCTGAATTCCGTTGTTTGTAGCTGTAATACGAAACGCGCCAAGGCTGTAAAGGCCCCCATTACTTCGCGACGATCACTAACGCCCCCAAAAGAGTCCGCGACAATGGAAACTAGCGTTGTAAAGTAGTCCATCTGTGGGGTAGGTATGCGAACGCAGTCGGCGCCGCTTTGCCAATGCTGGGTATCGATGGTGACGTTCTCTGAACTAATTCGAGCGGCGGTTGAAACTAGGCGTGCACGCACATCGTCAGTCCATTGAGGTCCATGAGGACGTCCCCTCTGCACGTGAAAAATTGGGTGGAACCTCGTTTGTGGAATTGTTTCTACATCAAAATGGAAGGCGTCTACAAGTGAGAGCAACACACGGTCCGCATTCCGCCTAAACGAATATATTTCCATGTGCGCATACGACTTTCGAAGCCTGTCATCACGAAGAACGAATGCGCCATTGACAAAAATTGCCCGATTGTTTGTTCTCCGGCTCGAGCCGCGTGATGGCATATTCCATAATAGTGTTGGAGAAGGAAAATCATATACTCGTTCAGCCGCATCACTTCCGGTCAAGCTTCGCGGATGCGATTGGAATACTTCTGCATTGTTCGCCCTAGCAATTTGGGTTGTATGTCTGGCGATCTCGGTGCAAGCGCGTTCAAAGCGGGCAAATTCAGTCATTAGATTCCTGCCAATGGCCCAAGCTCGTCGACTTTTTCCTGACTGAATTTTGCCTCGGTTGCTCCTGAAGGGATCCAGTCTGGAGTGGGTGCTGCTTGCTCTGAAGTAATGAAGCTCTCGCTGAGTAGGCACACATACGCGGCGCGTTCTGAATTATCTGAATCGATACGCTCGAAGCTGTTGGCCGGTACGTCAGGGTGTTTGGCTAAATCACCGCCGCAATTATCAAGAAGATCAAGTAGGCCGGAGCGCCAATATCTTGGCTCGAGATTCATGAAAGGCCCTGCGTAAGCACAGTTGGCAATAACACGGTTCAAAACATCTGCATGTTCCGGAGCGAATTTTGCGTTTAAGAATGCGCTCGCCTGACGTCTAGTTAACAAAGGGCCTGGGAAGGTGAGGATAAAATTATGTAGCCAATAACCGAGACGGGTAGCAAAGTGTCGAGCCGGATCGATATTTCCCTCGTGAAGCGTCTCATTGGATTCGCCAAATAATGTAAGGTTCTGCGAGGCATAACCTATAAAATCCTCTGCCTGGGCCGGAGCGCCCATAATTCTCGCTATCACATCAGCTGGACTATGCATTCCTGCTAGCAGGGTATTGTCTGCCTGCAACTGCTCTTGGATAATTGCAAAACCAGCTACGATATCCTTTAAGCATGGTGCTAAGTTAGCTACATCCCGACTAACAAGTTCGCGACGAAGCCAGATGGCGCTGCTTCCGTCAATGACGGTCTGTCGTAATCGAGCTAATGGAGTAAACCGGGTCGCGCTTCCGCCTTTCTGATACCGGCATACCGGAAAACCTAGGTCGAATAACGCTGTTCGGTAGGTTGAGTGTGTTTGAAACTCAGCATCACGAGACAAGTCCGTGTCTAGCACTACTAGATCGATGCCATTCTCTTGGATGATCCGAGCAAAAAGATTCTTTAGCTGCTCTTCAATCGCGCCACCTTCTGCTTGAAGTGTGCTTAATAGGCCTACATCAGAAGGCGTCAAATACTGCAGCTCTGCTTCATGCTCAAGCTGTCGCGAAAATTCAGAGATTTTATCGCCTTCGTCTTCGATAACTAGCACTGTCGTTGTCACGTCTCATCCCTCTCAATGGGTAAATAAGTACGAAACGCGGTGGTGCTATCTGGCGGAGGTGTGCGCATTAATTCAATGCGGCCATTAACTGCTTCTACAACGCGGCGAACAAGTGCCAAGCCAAGGCCTAGTCCGGAATTGAGTGGGCTGTTTTCATTTCCGGCGTGGGTGGTCGTAAAGAGAGGGTCCCAGATGCGATCTTGTAAGTAATCGGGAATTCCAACGCCATTGTCCGCACATATCAATACATGTTTTCCTGCCTCACTGAAAGCAATTACACGGACTGTCCTCTCTGTGCGTGTGCTTGCAACAAGGGCTTTCATCGCATTGGAGACGAGGTTAATAATCACGCCATGATAAGCGGCTAACGGTACTGCTGGTCCTTCCAGTTTTGCGTCGGCTTCGATCTTGATGTCGACGCCATACTCATCAGCTAACGTGGCGAGAGTTGATATGGCTACATTGATCTGTGCGCGCGCTTTAAACGAAGTGATCTTTGGATCGCGAGAAGCGGCAATAAACAGCTTCATATACTCGGCTTGTTCCGACAAGAGCTGTTCGTTGGCAAGAATAAGATCAACGGATTTAGCTAGTGACGGATGGGCCTTTGCAAGGCGTTTTAGTTCAACAGCTGCCGATTGAAGAGCATCTAATGCCTTATCAAACTCGTGCGTCATAAATCTCGCCATAACACCCATGAGTGACATAAGCTCCAGGGCGATGCGCGAATTTCGTTCATAGGTTTCCGATTCTGTAACACGTTCGGAGGCTTCTTTAAGCCGCTCAAGGATGATCGATCGGTGGTCGTCGGATATTTCAGTTGAACGCTTGACTTGAGTAATGGCTGCCGCTAGGGCCGCTTTAGCCTCTTGGCGAACTCTTTCCTGCTTTTCCTCCTCAGCATCTAAACGGACTTCCCGGTCAAAATGCGCGATGGCCTCAATTCCAAAACGAACCAGGTGCCACAGCAGGCGATAGGCTCCATTGTCGCGAAGTGATTCACGATCCATGTTGGGCTGCAGCCAACCGTCATCGGATGTTCCAGTTTGAGGCTTTCCAGTAGTTATATAGATTCGACCCACCAGCTGACTTAGTCGCGGTAATGCCAGCATTGGATTAAGCTGAGTACTCTTTGCTTCAGCGTCGGTCATGGGATAAACGGCAGGAGTAATGATCGACTGCCATTTACGTTCATTTACAGCTTTTGAGGCTTCAATGCCGAGCCAATCGCTGTTTATATGAGCGTAAGCGGGTACCACGAATCCATGATCGACAATAGCCACTCCCGCATTATCTTTTACCCAAGATAGGGCGCGCCGACCATGGACAGGAAGGCCTAAAAAAGTGCCTTTTCGATTTGGAAAAAAGCGGATATCAGCAAAGATTGGGCTGCCAACAGTGGTGGCTAAAGGCAAGTTCTGTACATCTTTTAGTACTATTGGTAGGCCCCGATTATCCCGTTCACCATCCTCTGTGCGCAGAGATTTGGCTGTAAAGGACTTACTGTATTTTCTAATATTGAACTTTAAGTTAGCTAATGGCTTGGTGTGATCTTTCCAGTAGACCTTAAAGTCAGCATCGCCCTGAGCGTCTACCTCCAAGCGAATACGTCCTACATACGCTGAGAGAATCGACTCTGCCAGATTGGTATCGGCTGTTTCATCAGATCCCGCCATTTGGAAGATGACTTTAAAGCCGGGATCTGTATTGCGCCGACTGTAAGTATTCTCGGCAAAATTTGGAATTTCCAAGCCTGCGGATGGATCGACAAGCTTGAGTACATCTGTACGTACTCGGTCCGCTGGTAAATCCTTCACATGATCTCGTAAGCGACTCACTATCAAGGTGGCGCCTGTTTTCGTGGTTTGCGCAACAGGGTCAACGGAGTACTTTATTACAATATCTTTTAGGTCCTTATGACGAGCAATTTGAGTCCAATCGAAGGTGGCCTGCAAGCGCGACTTCTTGCCCGTTTTAGGGTGCTGCGACACAGTGTCTAAAATCAGGTGGTCGCCCAGAAAGCGCGCAGAGAAACGACCCACGCCTTTGGATCCAGCCATTAGTCGTTGATAGCGTGCTGAGTAGCGCTGCGCTGCTTTTTCTTGAGAGCTTACAACCATCCAGTTGTTTAAAAATTGAGTTTCGGTTAGGCCGTTCCCGTTATCTCGAACAATGATATTTTGGTCTGAAAATTCAATTTCACACGCATGCGCGTCGGCGTCATAACTGTTTTTAATTAATTCGGCCAGCGCGATCTCTGGCCGACTGACCAGGCGTTCGCCAAGCTCCTCGAATAAAGCGGAGTTAATATGAAAATGCGCTTGCTTGAGCTTATGAGGCATAAACATCCCCAGCCTGATTTAACGCTCTAAGACTTGAGAAATAACGGAGTTTAGTTGACGAACTTCCAGTTTTTTTAGGTCATTGGCATGGTGAACGAGTCGTGCTTGGTAGTCATAGTGGCGCAGCCCCTTGGCCAATGAACGAGCATCTCTTTCTCGACCTTTCACCATGACCCCATAAACAGACCCTAGCGCCATGGCACCCACCTTGTTCACTAGTACCTTAGGTGCGCGCTTAGTGAATCCGGAGGATACCAGCAGTTGAGGGATGGGGTGGGCAACATAACGCCACCATGTCTCGCGAAGGGTGCAGGTTGTATAGCGCTTCCAGCTGTCCCCCAGCGATTTAAGATATTTACGCAATTGTGGGCTTAAGGTCTCGCGATCTGTACGAATCAACCAGCAGCCTCGGCCGGCATCGACGTATAGGCTCTCAAACGTTGCCTTATCGAGCACTTCTAACTCTTCCTTAAGGCACCGTAGCGACGCAATTGCAGGAATTACATCTATGCGTTTCTTCAGGCCAAATAACAAACGCTGTTGCTCGGTCAATAGGAAGATATCCTGCCCTCCAGGACTCAGGCCACGTATTGCGCGAGCTTTCTTGTGGCCATCCGAATATGCAAGGACTCTTGAACGAGTTCCAGAGGGATGGGCTACTGTCCGAATTTTATGATCGCTACCTATCTGTCCAAAAACCCATTTACCACTAGTCGAATTTTTGTCGATCAGCGTGATCGAAGCCGTTGTTAGAACAGTTGGGAAAATATCCGCTTCAAAGCGATATACATAAACATCCCATCCTTGCTCTTTGATGTACTCACGAAGTTCTAGCGCGCTTGGGCGGGTCACCCATTCGTATGGTATTACTTGCGCAATCACGCCGTTCGGCCGAGTACTTATCAATGCCTTCGCAAGAAAAATAATGAATGCATTCGCAGTTCTCTTAAGCTGCGGCCCGCCGTCATGTTCTATGGAGGCTATGGCGTCATCGCGCCAGGCTGGCTCCAGCCCGTGGTGCCGAATATAAGGCGGGTTTCCGATACATAACGAGTATCGTGAGCCACGCCAAGATAGGGCGTCAGCCTTAACAAGTCGAATAGATTTGGAAGAAGCTGCCAGAGCGAGCTTGGCGGGGTCTCTCTCAATGCCGGTGTATTTTCGATAGCGATGCGCAGAAGCGCTGAAGCGAGCGTCCCCGCAGCCTAAATCCAAAACGGAGTCGAAGACTTCATTCGGCCTAAGCTTCTCTACCAATTGCCAAGTTAATTCCACGATTTCAGGTGGAGTAGATACCTGGCAGCGCTTAAGGTGAATGTCCTTCATTGCATAGGCTCGATCATCGAACGATTGCTCTCCACCCGATATCATGCCTATGAAATTCTCCCTGCCAGGAAATTCCTCCTACCTCCGCATACGCCTTCTTCTGCGCCTCAGCCACGCTCTCGCCTAACGCGCACACGCACAACACCCGCCCGCCGGCGGTGACGACTTGGCCATCGACCAGCTTGGTGCCGGCGTGGAAGACCTTGGTGTCGGGGACGTCGGGCACGTCCCAACTGCTGATCGGGTCGCCCAGGCGCGGGGTTCCCGGATAGTTTTCGGCGGCCATCACCACGCCCAGGCTGGGGCGGGGGTCCCATTGCGCGGTGGTGTCGTGCAGGCGGACGTCGATGGCGGCGTCGACCAGGTCCAGCAGGTCCGATTTCAGGCGCATCATCACCGGCTGCGTTTCCGGGTCGCCGAAGCGCACGTTGAATTCGATCACCTTCGGTGCGCCGTGCTTGTCGATCATCAAGCCCGCATACAGAAAGCCGGTGAAGGGCACGCCGTCGCCGGCCATGCCGCGCACGGTGGGTTCCACGATCTCGCGCATCACGCGTTCGTGCACCTCGGCCGTGACGACGGGCGCGGGCGAGTAGGCGCCCATGCCGCCGGTGTTGGGGCCGGTGTCGCCGTCGCCGACGCGTTTGTGGTCTTGCGACGTGGCCATCGGTAGCGCGGTCTTGCCGTCCACCATCGAAATGAAACTGGCTTCCTCGCCGTCCAGGAATTCCTCGACCACCACCCGCGAACCGGCCGCGCCGAACGCGTTGCCGGCCAGCATGTCGCGGATCGCCGCTTCGGCTTCGCCCAGTTCCATCGCTACGATCACGCCTTTGCCCGCGGCCAGGCCGTCGGCCTTGATCACGATCGGCGCGCCTTTCTCGCGTACGTAAGCGAGCGCCTCGTCCACGTTCGTGTGCACCGCGTAATGCGCGGTGGGGATGCCGTGGCGGGCCAGGAAATCTTTCGCGAAGGCCTTGCTGCCTTCCAACTGCGCCGCGGCGGCGGTGGGGCCGAAGATGCGCAGCCCTTCTGCGCGGAAGCGGTCCACCACGCCGGCCACCAGCGGGCCTTCGGGGCCGACGACGGTGACGGCGACGCTTTCGTTCCTGGCCAATGCGAGCAGGCTGTCGATGTCGGTCGCGGCGACATCCACGTTGCGGCATTTGGTTTCGGTGGCGGTGCCGGCGTTGCCGGGCGCGACCAGCACTTCGGCCACGCGTGGCGATTGCGCGAGTTTCCAGGCGAGGGCGTGTTCGCGGCCGCCGGAGCCGATGACGAGGATTTTCATGGACTACGTCGTCTCCTTAAGTCGTCATTCCGGCGGAAGCCGGAATCCAGGCTTGCGCAGCGTGGTGTCAGTTTAGTCGGTTGCCCTGGATCCCGGCGTGCGCCGGGATGACGGGAAACTGGCCCCTCTCCCATCGGGAGAGGGGTTGGGGTGAGGGTTCGTCGGAGCGACGCAAGTGGAACTACGTCGCTTCGCCGTACCCTCATCCGCCCTTCGGGCACCTTCTCCCGGTGGGAGAAGGGAAAAACAAAAAGCAAAAGCTCAGTGCCGGAAATGCCGCACGGCGGTGAACACCATCGCCAGGCCGTGTTCGTCCGCCGCGGCGATCACCTCGTTGTCGCGCATCGACCCGCCCGGCTGGATCACCGCTTTGATGCCGACCGCCGCAGCGGCATCGATGCCGTCGCGGAACGGGAAGAACGCATCGCTGGCCATCACCGAACCCGGTACCGACAAGCCGGCTTCCTCGGCCTTCAAACCGGCGATCTTGGCGCTGACCACGCGGCTCATCTGGCCGGCGCCCACGCCGATCGTGCGCTGGTCCTTGGCGTAGACGATGGCGTTGGATTTGACGTATTTGGCCACGCGCCAGGCGAACAGCAGGTCGTCCAGCTCGGCGGGCGTCGGCGCGCGCTTCGTGACCACTTTCAATTCGTCGCGGCCCACTTCGCGGTTGTCGGCGCTCTGCATCAGCAAGCCGGAACCCACGCGTTTCACGTCGTACATATTGCGGCCATCGCCGTGTGGGATCTGCAATACGCGCACGTTGGCTTTTTTCTTCGCGTAATCGATCGCGCCGTCTTCGTAATCGGGGGCGATCAGCACTTCGACGAATTGGCGATCCAGAATGATTTTCGCCGTCGCCGCATCGAGTTTCCTATTGAACGCGATGATGCCGCCGAAGGCCGACGTCGGATCCGTCGCGTAAGCCAGTTCGTACGCATCGCCGCAGGCGACGCCCTGGGCCACGCCGCAGGGATTGGCATGCTTGACGATCACGCAGGCGGGCGTCTGGAACTGGCGCACGCATTCCCAGGCCGCGTCTGCATCGGCCAGGTTGTTGTAGCTCAGTTCCTTGCCCTGCAATTGCCGGAACGTGGCCAGCGTGCCGGGCACCGGATACAGGTCGCGGTAGAACGCGCCCTGCTGGTGCGGATTCTCGCCGTAGCGCAAATCCATCACCTTGACGAAATTGCCGTTCTGCTGCGCCGGGAATTCGCTGCGCGCGCCGTCGTCGCCGATCGCGGAGAGATAGCTGCTGATGCAGGCGTCGTATTGCGCGACGCGGTTGAACGCGGCTACCGACAACGCGAAGCGCGTCTTCGCCGACAGCGTGCCGTCGTTGTTCTGCAGCTCTTCGACGATCGCGGCGTATTGCGCGGGTTCGGTCGCCACAGCGACGCGCGCGAAATTCTTCGCCGCGGATCGCAACATCGCCGGGCCGCCGATGTCGATGTTCTCGACGATGTCGTCCATCGAACTGTCCGGATCGGCAGAAACTTTTTCGAACGGATAAAGATTCAGCACCAGCAGGTCGATCGGCGCGATACCGTGCTGCGCCATCACCGCATCGTCGGTGCCGGCGCGGCCGAGCAGGCCGCCGTGGACCATCGGGTGCAGGGTCTTGACCCGGCCGTCCATCATCTCCGGGAAGCCGGTCGCCTCGGCCACGTCCTTCACCTGTAAACCTGCGTCCCGCAAGGCTTTTGCGGTGCCGCCGGTGGACAGCAGTTCGACCCCGTGGGCGGCCAGGGCATGGCCCAGGTCGATCAGTCCGGTCTTGTCGGACACGGACAACAGGGCCCGGCGGATGGGCAGGCGGTCGGCGGTCATGCGCGAAAGGGAGGCGAATCGGGATGCGAATTGTAGCCCGGGGAAGCGCAGCGCACCCGGCTTTTTGTAGGAGCGGCTTTAGCCGCGAGCTCTTTTTTGCCTGTCATCCCGAGCGCAGCGAGGGATCTGTTTTCAGACCGCGCGGAAATGCGGAGATGAGAACGCTGTGTGGAGGTGCGGCGAAACTTGCGACTGAAATCGCTCTCGCCGAAAGCAGATCCCTCGCTGCGCTCGGGATGACAGAAACAAAAAACTAAAAAGCGAGGTCAGCTCAGGCCGTAGTCTTTCAGTTTCTTGCGCAGCGTCGCGCGATGGATGCCGAGCATCGTGGCCGCGCGGCTCTGGTTGCCGTCGCAATGGTTCATCACTTCGACGAACAGCGGAATCTCGAATTCGCGCAATGCCACGTCGTAGAGATCGGCGCTGTCGCTGCCGTTCAAGTCGCGCAGGTAACGGCGCACCGAATTGGCGACGTGGTCGCGCAAGGGCGTGCGTGGAATATTGCGGGCGGTGTTGTCGGTGCGGTCTGACACGTTGGTTCAATCGCTCAAGCGGGTTTCTGGAACAGACGATCCGCCGAGCGTGGCGTCGACGAAGGGGAGCAAGTCTAGCGCGCCCGCGTCGCAGCCGCCAATGAAAATGGCCCCGTCGTCAGCGGAAATCGAAAGAAAACGAGACCACGCCGGCCGCCGGCTCCATCACCTCCAACCGTATGGTCGCGTTTTGGCCGGAAGCGATTTCCTTTTGCGTAACCTTCTTGTCCAGGTATTCCTGCGGCGAGAACGCGCGCATCCCCAGCGCGCGTCCGTCGACGTCCGATAGCGTCAGCACCAGCTCCGGCCAGGGCTGCGCCCAGCGCGCATTGTTGCGGAACGTGGCATCCACGCGCAGTGCGCCTGGCATGTAGGGGTGCTGGCGCACATCGCGGCGCAACATGGCGAAGGCGCCAGGGTCGCGCCACGGCGGCAGCGCGCAACGCAACGCACCGCAGGCGGACGCGATCAGCGGTCGCCAGCGCGCGTCGGCCGCCAGTTGCGCGCGGTCGGCCAAAACGATCTGCAATCCCGCCAGCAATGCCAATCCACCGGCGATCGCCCAAAACCACACGGGAGTAGGACGATCGGGCGCCTGAGCAGGGCGCCGGACGAAGCTGGGCGCACCGCGCTTTTTCTTGCGCGGCTTCGGTTTGGGGTTCGCGTGGGCGGTGGCGACGACGACATCTTGTTTTGCCGATTCATCTTTGTCTTGCGCCACCGCCGCCTCGGTCGCCGTATCCACCGGCATGGCCGCAGATTCGATAGCCACTGCGGCGGCGTCATCGGTCGCGATTGTCGCCGATGACGGCGCATCGTCGGCGTCTCCAGCCGCGATTGGCGCGGAAGTTGCCGCGTCGTCGTTGCCTATCGCCGCATCGTCGTCGTTTTCGGCCGGCGCTGGCGCTGCATCCTGCTCCGCTGCCGTCGCTTCGGCTACGGATTCCGGCTCCGCCGCGGCTTCGACCGATGGCGAATTTTCCGCCAGATCAGGATGGCCGGCGATCGGACCGTCGCAATACGGGCAATAGTCCGGCGGCGCGCCGGTGACGGCATCGGTGGCGACCAGCGAATGGCAGCGGGGACATTTGACGAACATGCGCCCTATTCAAACATGTTTGCGCAGGCCGTCGATGCGCACCCAGTCACCTTCCTGCGCGACCGACAGATCGGCGAACCAGGCGCCGTAACGCTGCAGCAACGCGTCCTCCTGCCCTTTCAGGATTCCCGACAACGCGATCCGGCCGCCGGGCGCGACGCGCGCGGCGAGCGTGCCGGCCAAGGCCTCCAGCGCCGAGGCGAGAATATTGGCGACCACGATGGGGTAGGCCGCAGGCGGTTCGTCGGCCGGCAGGAACACATCGATGCGTTCGGCCACGCCGTTGCGCTGCGCATTGTCGTGCGTGGCGGTCACGGCCTGCGGATCGTTATCGACGCCGACCGCGCGTGCGGCGCCGAGTTTGAGCGCGGCCAGGGCCAGGATGCCGCTGCCGCAACCGAAGTCGAGCACGGTCTTGTCCTGCAGTTGTCCGCTATCGGACAAGGCATCGAGCCATTGCAGACACAGCGACGTGGTCGGATGCGTGCCCGAGCCGAAGGCCAGGCCCGGATCCAGCCGCACCACCGCCGCCTGCGCGTCGGCGGCCTCGTCGGGGAGTTCGTGGTTCCACGGCACGATCCAAGTGCGCCGGCCGAAGCGCAGCGGCGCGTATTGGTCCATCCAGGCGCGTTCCCAATCCTGATCCTCGACCTTGCGGAAGCCGACCCGCGACCAGTCCAGGCCGGGATCGAACGCCTCCAGCGCGGCCAGCAGCAGCAGCGGGTCGGCATCGTCGGCGAACAGCGCGCTCAGCATCAGCTCGTCCCACAGCGGCGTTTCGCCGACGCCGGGTTCGAGGATCGCATGTTCGTCGGGCGTGTCCGCATCGGCGTCGAGCATCGTCACGGCCAGTGCGCCGACATCGTCCAGCGCGTTCTCGTAACGCGATTGCTCGGATTCGCGGCAGCGCAGGGTGAGTTCGAGGAAAGGCATGCCGCTAGTATTCTTCATTACGCGATGCGCGTGTAGCCCGGGTAAGCGCTGCGCACCCGGGAAAGCGACCCGGGTGCGCAGCGCTTACCCGGGCTACGGTTCGGCGCGCTCTTGCGCGTTGCGTTCGAGGATCCACGCCTGGCGCCGGCGCAGCAGGCGCACGCCGCCGTACAGGTAGTTCAGGCTGAAGAGCAGGGTCAGCCCGATCGGCAGCAGATGCCAGTGGCGATCGAGGAACCATTGCGGATACGCGTGCACCAGCCACCACGACAGCGTTTGGAACGCGATCGCCATCGGCATCATCCAGGCGATGTTGAGGCGCTGATCGCGGACGATGTCCTCCAGCAATGCGCGCTCGCCGGGCGTTTCGAAATCGTCGGCATGCTGGCGCACCACGCGCAGATCCCAGGCGTACAAACCCCATACCGCGGCTGCGTACAGCGCGTTCAATGCGAACCAGCGCTCGGGATCCGCGATCTGGCTTAGTGCGACCGCTTCGACCAAGGTCGCGCCGAAATAGATGAAGGTATGACCGAACTCCAGCGGCCAGCCGATGAACGACAGCGTATGCACCAGCGCGCGCGACCAGAAAATCAGCACCACCAGCAGACCGGTTGCGATGTAGGGCCATACGGTCCATTGGAAACCGATCAGCGGCGCGATCGCCGCCGCGGCCAGCACGCCCAAGGCCAGGCCCTGGATGATGCTGATCAGGGTCAACTCGATGCCGACGACGGTGTTGTCGAGTTGGGTTTTGGCGGCGCGGCGGTGGTGTCGGGATTCGGTCATCGCGTCGCCTCCGCTTCTTTTTTTGTAGGAGCGGCTTCAGCCGCGAGCTTTTTCCCACAAGATCGCGTCGCTCTGGAAAAGCTCGCGGCTGAAGCCGCTCCCACGAAAAGAAGAAGCGGCGCTCGCGATGATCACACGATCGACAAGGATTTTTCCTTCCGCTCCGCCAACCGCTTCTCGAGATAATGAATGTTCTGCCCGCCGCGTTGGAAACCCTGGTCGGCCAGGATCCGCTGCTGCAGCGGGATGTTGGTCTTGATGCCGTCCACCACCATCTCGCTCAGCGCCACGCGCATGCGCGCGATCGCGGTGTCGCGGTCGGGGCCGTGCACGATCAGCTTGCCGATCATCGAATCGTAGTTCGACGGCACTTTGTAGCCTTCGTAGATGTGCGAATCCACCCGCACGCCGGGGCCGCCGGGCGCATGGAAATGCTTGATCAGGCCGGGCGAAGGCATGAACGTGTCCGGATCCTCGGCGTTGATGCGGCATTCGATCGCATGGCCAGTCAGCACGATGTCCGACTGCTTCAGCGACAGCTTGTGGCCGGCGGCGATCATCAGCTGCTCGCGCACCAGATCGATGCCGGTGACCAGTTCGGTGACCGGATGCTCCACCTGTATGCGGGTGTTCATTTCGATGAAGTAGAAACGGCCGTTCTCGTACAGGAATTCGAACGTACCCGCGCCGCGATAGCCGATGCGCAAACACGCTTCGACGCAGACTTTGCCGATTTCCGCGCGCTGTTCGGGCGTAATGCCGGGCGCGGGCGCTTCTTCCACCACTTTCTGGTGGCGGCGTTGCATCGAGCAATCGCGTTCGCCCAGGTGGATCGCATGGCCCTGGCCGTCGGCGAGCACCTGGATTTCCACATGGCGCGGGTTCTCGAGGAACTTCTCCATGTAGACCATGTCGTTGCCGAACGCGGCTTTGGCTTCGGTCTTGGTCGTCGCGATCGCGTTGCCCAGATGCGCTTCGGTATGCACCACGCGCATGCCGCGTCCGCCGCCGCCGCCGGCCGCCTTCACGATCACCGGGTAGCCGATTTCGCGCGCGATCTTGACGTTGGCGGTGTTGTCGTCGCCCAAGGGTCCGCCGCTGCCGGGCACGCAGGGCACGCCGGCGTCCTTCATCGCGCGGATCGCTTCGACCTTGTCGCCCATCAAGCGGATCGTCGCGGCTTTCGGGCCGATGAAGACGAAACCGGATTGTTCGACGCGTTCGGCGAAATCCGCGTTCTCGCTGAGGAAGCCGTAACCGGGATGGATCGCCTGCGCGTCGGTGACTTCGGCAGCGGCGATGATCGCCGGCATGTTGAGATAACTGTCGCTGGAGGCGGCAGGTCCGATACAGACAGATTCGTCCGCCATCGCCACATGCTTAAGATTGCGGTCCACGGTGGAGTGCACGGCGACCGTGCGGATGCCGAGGGCATGGCAGGCGCGCAAGATGCGAAGCGCGATCTCGCCGCGATTCGCGATTACGACTTTATCGAGCATCGTGCGCGCCTCAGCCGATCACGAACAAAGGCTGATCGAATTCGACCGGCTGCCCGCTTTCGCCGAGGATCGCCAGCACCGTGCCGGACACGTCGGCTTCGATCGGATTGAACATCTTCATCGCCTCGATGATGCCCAGCGTCTCGCCCGCCTTCACCGCCTGGCCGACGCTGACGAAGGCCGGCTTGTCCGGGCTCGGAGAGGCGTAGAACGTACCGACCATCGGCGCGCGCAGCACGTGGCCTTCGGGCAGGTCCGACGGCTTGGCGGTGCCGCCGGTGGCGGCCTCGGTGGGCGATTGCATCGGCATCGGCGCGGACGCCTGTTGCGCCGGCGGCGCATGCATCACGGCCGGCGCGGCGTAGGTCACGCTGCCGGTCGGGGTGCGCGCCAGGCGTACCGACTCCTCGCCTTCCTTGATCTCGATTTCGGCGAGATTGGATTCTTCGAGCAGGTCGATCAGTTTCTTGATTTTTCTAAGGTCCATGTCGGCCTCGGGTTGGCGCCAGCTCCCGCGGACGGGAGAGGGTCGGGTGGAAGAGTGAAGTCAGTGATCGGATTGCAGCCGCCGGATCGCGCCGGCCAACGCCAGGCCGTAACTCAGCGGGCCGAAGCCGCAGACCACGCCGACCGCCAGGTCGCTGAAGTAACTATTGCGACGGAACGGCTCGCGGGCGTGCGGGTTGGACAGGTGCACTTCGATAAAGGGGATGGCCACGGCGGCCAGCGCATCGCGCAGGGCCACCGAGGTATGAGTGAACCCGGCCGGATTGATCAGGATGAAGTCGGTATCGTCGTCGCGGGCGGCCTGGACCCGGTCCACCAGGGCGTGCTCGGCATTGGACTGGAAACTCTCCAGCTCGTGGCCCTCGGCCAGCGCCCGCGCCTTCAGATCGGCGTCGATATCGGCCAACGTGGCATGCCCATAGATGTCCGGCTCGCGGTTGCCAAGCAGGTTGAGATTGGGGCCATGCAGGACGAGTAGTTTGGCCATCGACAGGTTCGGGGACGCGAGAGGCGGCAGTCTGCGCGATCGCGCCGATGCTGTCCAGTTCGCCGAAGTTCATCCCAATTGGCGAAATTTAATCGCCTGTTTGATTTGTGGGCGGCGTCACGTAGGGTAGGCCTTGGCCCCCATTACCCTCTTTCCCGTCGCGACAAACCCATCGGCGGAACAGGATTCATCCCTCCGCCATTGCGTTTGTCGCGGCCGGAGATGGCGAGGGTGGGCCAAGGCTCACCCCTACCGCGCCCAGCCTGATATTTCGCCGTGTTCGAAGGGGCCGATACGCTGTTTCAGCAAGCGGCCATCGGCCGAGATCAATACCGAGTAGGGCAGCACGCCTTTGGGGTTGCCCAGGCGGACGCCGGCATCGGCCGGGCCGGGGGCTTCGATCAGGATCGGGTAGGCGACCGGGGTCGTCTTCAGGAATTGCCGCACCGCCGCTTCGTCATCCAGCGCGATGCCGACCACCTGTACACCGTTGTCGCCCTGTTCGGCGAAGAAGCGTTGCAGTTCTGGCATTTCCTTGATGCAGGGGCCGCACCAGCTGGCCCAGACGTTGACCAGCAGCGGCCGGCCCGCGAAGGCCTGGGGAATGGCGATGGATTTGCCGTCCAAAGCGGCCAGGGATAGCGCCGGCACCGCTTCGCCGCGCTGAGCGACGGCAACGCCGGCCGGCGGCGGCGGTGCGCTGGCCGACAGCACGCCCTGCAACGCGCGCTGGCCGGCTTCGGTTTTCAGCAGCGGGCCCGGGCCGTCCATCACCAGCGCCGCGACCAATCCCAGCGTGCCGGCGGCGACGGCGATCAGCAGGATCTTGCCGGTCTCGGACTTCACGGTTTGGCGCGCCCGCTGCGTTGTACGAATGCGTCGGCTTTCTCGAAGCCGACCAGGCGCAACTCGCGACGTTCGCTGCCGTCGACGAAGAACAGCGTCGCCGGCGGGCCGATGATGCCGAAGCGTTTCATCAGCGCCTGATCGGTGTCGTCGTTGGCGGTGACGTCGGCCTTCAGCAACACGAAGTCGGCGAGCGCGTCGTGCACGGCCGGTTCGGTGAAGGTGTACTTCTCCATTTCCTTGCAAGCCACGCACCAGTCGGCATAGAAGTCGAACAGCAGCGGCTTGCCGGCGGCGCGCGCGGCGGCGATTTCGCGGTCCAGATCGGCCGACGACTTGATCACGCGGAATTCGAGTTCGCGCGTTTCATGCCTACCGCCGAACGCGCCGGCCAGCGGTTGCAGCGGATCCTTGCCGCCGGCCATCGCGCCGAGCAGTTCGGCCGCGCCGATCACCGCCAGCAACAAGCCGATGAAACGTGCGATCCAACGCGTACGTTCGCCGCTGCCGGGTTTGGCCAGCGAGAACGCCCACGCGGCGGCGGCCAGCGCGAGTACGCCGAACAAGGCCAGCGTCGCCGCGCCGGGCAGAAGCCGCGACAGCATCCAGATCGCCAGGCCTACGAACACGAAACCGAACACGCGTTGCACGGCCGTCATCCACGGACCCGACGTCGGCAGGCCGCGACCTGCGGCAACGCCGAACGCCAGCAACGGCGCGCCCATGCCCATCGCCAGCAGGAACAGCGCCGCGCCGCCGAACACCGGGTCGCGCGTTTGCGCGATGTACGCCACCGCGCCCGCGAGCGGCGGCGCTACGCAGGGCCCGACGATCAACGCCGACAATGCGCCCATCGCCGCCACGCCGGCCCATGAGCCGCCGCGTTGCTTGTCGGTGATCGCACCGATGCGCTGGCGCAAGGCCGCCGGCAACTGCAATTCGTAGAGGCCGAACATCGACAACGCCAACGCGACGAACAAGGCGGCGAAGAGCACGATCACCCACGGCTTCTGAAACGCGATCTGCAGATTGGCGCCGAGCAGGCCCGCGACGACGCCGACGAGGGTGAACACCACCGCGCTGGCGAGCACGTACACCAGCGACAGCGTGAACGCGCGCCGCGCGCCGATGCGTTCGCCGCGGCCGGCGATCAGGCCGGACAGGATCGGGATCATCGGCAACACGCAAGGCGTGAACGCCAGCAGCAGTCCGGCGCCGAAGAAGCCGAGCAGGGTCAGCCAGCGGTGCGAGCCGGATAAGGCCGCGGCCAGGCGCGAGTCTTCCGCCAAGTCCCCGTTAGCTGCAGCGGCTTTTGTGGGAACGGCTTCTGCAGGAGCGGCTCTTGTGAGAGCGGCTCTTGTGGGAGCGGCTTCAGCCGCGATCTTTTGATCTTGATCTTGATCTTGCTTTAGATCTTGATTTTGATCTGGCGGCGACTGTGAAGAGCTCGCGGCTGAAGCCGCTCCCACAGAAGCCGCTCCCACAGAAGCCGCTTCCACGGAGCCTGTCGGCAGATTCAACGACACCGACCGCGTCATCGGCGGATAACAGATGCCATCGTTCTGGCATCCCTGGAAATTCGCGGTCAGCGCGACCTTCTGCGCGTCGGCCACGGTGCGTCGCAGTGGCACCGGCAGATCGATCTGATCGAAATACACGGTGACGTTGCCGAAATGCTCGTCGCGATGCAGCTGTCCCTTCGGCCAGCGCGGACGTTCCAGCGCGACGCCGTCGGCATCGAGCTTGAGCGAGGTCTTGTCGCGATACAGGTAATAGCCCTTGGCCGGGGTGAAACGCAGCAGCAGCGCATTGCCGCCGTCGGCGATCGCTTCGAACTTGAAGGCCTGTTCCGGCGGCAGCGGCAGCGCTTCGCTGGCGCCGTTCGGCGCGGTGCCGAGCAGGCTGCCCTGGATGCCGGCCCCCAATGATTTTCCCAACGCAGCGAAGCCGCTGTCGCTCGTGGGAGCGGCTTTCGTGGGAGCGGCTTCAGCCGCGATCTTTTGATTTTGATCTTGCAGCGACTGTGAAGAGCTCGCGGCTGAAGCCGCTCCCACGAAAGCCGCTCCCACAACAGCCGCTCCTGCAGAAGGCAACGCCACGTTCAGCGTGCGCGTCTGCGGCGGATAGCACACGCCGACGTCGGCGCAGCCCTGGTATTTCACTTTCAGCGTGACCCGCTGCGCGCTCTGCGCGGCCGCACCCGGCAACACCGCGATCAGCTCGGTGCGATAGGTTTCCACTTCGCCGAAAAACTCGTCGGTATGCCTGTCGCCGCGCGGCAATTGCAGCGGTTGCGGCTTGAAACCCGCATCCGGCTGCACGTTGATGCGGTGTCGATAGAGGTAGTACCCGCCGGCGATCTTCCATCGCAGCGAAATGCGCTCGCGCGAATCCGCGTTCGCCGCCAGCGCGAAAGCCTGGTCGACCGGCAACAGATCCTTCTCGTCGACCGCCGACGCCGGCATCGCCGCGAACAAACCCGCAAGCAGGAAAAGCACCAGCGCAGCCAGGCCGCGCAACCGCATCGTCATCATCGATTCTCTTCGCGCGTCTGCTCGGCGACCCAGCCGAGGTAGGCGGGCAGGCCGCCCGCAGCTTCGACCGCGATCACTTCCGGCAGTTCATAAGGATGCAGCGCCACGATCCGCTGCTGCAGCGCGGGCAGCCGCTCGGCCGTGGTCTTGATCAGCAGCAGGTTCTCGTCGGCGCGTTCGACCTGGCCCTGCCAGCGGTACACCGAGCGCAGCCCCGGCAGCACGTTGACGCAGGCGGCCAGGCGCTCGTCCACCAGCGCATCGGCGATGCGCGCGGCGCTATCCGGGTCGGGACAGGTGCAGAGGCAGACGAGTACGGACAAGGGTCGGGCACCGTTCGAGGGGCGCTTAGGGTAGCCGACTGGCCCTGCGGCCTCGGTGGCGGCTCTTGAAAGGCTGTGTTGCGGGCCCCAAGTCTGATCCGTCCCGGAGCGCCCGGGTTTTTTATGTGCCCGGCGCTGGCAGTCGATGGGTGCGACTGCTAAAATCGCCGGTCCAGTCTCCCACTTTTTCCCCGCCAATCAAGCACTTAAGAGGGTCGCAATGAATCTGAAGCCGCTCTACGACCGCGTGGTCGTCAAGCCCATCGAAGCCGACGAAGTTTCCGCCGGCGGCATCCTGATCCCCGACAACGCCAAAGAAAAGCCCACCAAGGGCGAAATCGTCGCCATCGGCGAAGGCAAGGCGCTCGACAACGGCAGCCTGCGCGCGCCGAAGGTCAAGGTCGGCGACAAGGTCATCTACGGCCAGTACTCGGGCAGCAGTTACAAGCTCGAGGGCGTCGAATACAAGATCGTGAAAGAAGACGACATCCTCGCGATCCTCGCCTGATTTTTTGTAGGGCGGGTCTCGACCCGCGGCTTTTGCTTTTCGATCCAACGGATCAAGAGCAGCGGAGCAAGCTCCGCTCTACAGAACCGGTTCTCCGTACATTTTCTAATTCTGGAGTTAGTTCAATGGCTGCCAAAGAAATCCGTTTCGGCGAGGACTCGCGCGCGCGCATGCTGCGCGGCGTCAACATCCTCGCCAATGCCGTCAAGGCAACGCTCGGCCCGAAGGGCCGCAATGTCGTGCTCGAGAAGAGCTACGGCGCCCCGACCATCACCAAGGACGGCGTTTCCGTCGCCAAGGAAATCGAACTGGCCGACAAGTTCGAGAACATGGGCGCGCAGATGGTGAAGGAAGTCGCTTCCAAGACCTCCGACAACGCCGGCGACGGCACCACCACCGCGACCGTGCTGGCCGCGGCGCTGATCCGCGAAGGCATGAAGGCGGTCGCCGCCGGCATGAACCCGATGGACCTCAAGCGCGGCATCGACAAGGCGGTCACCGCCGCCGTCGGCGAGCTGAAGAACCTGTCCAAGCCCACCGTCGACGACAAGGCGATCGCCCAGGTCGGCACCATCTCGGCCAATAGCGACGAGTCGATCGGCACGATCATCGCCGACGCGATGAAGAAGGTCGGCAAGGAAGGCGTGATCACGGTCGAAGAAGGTTCGGGCCTGGAGAACGAGCTCGACGTGGTCGAGGGCATGCAGTTCGACCGCGGCTACCTGTCGGCGTACTTCGTCAACAACCAGCAGAGCATGAGCGCCGAGCTGGACGATCCGTACATCCTGCTGCACGACAAGAAGATCTCCAACGTGCGCGACCTGCTGCCCGTGCTGGAAGGCGTGGCCAAGGCCGGCAAGCCGCTGTTGATCGTCGCCGAGGAAGTCGAAGGCGAAGCGCTGGCGACGCTGGTGGTCAACACCATCCGCGGCATCGTCAAGGTCTGCGCCGTGAAGGCGCCGGGCTTCGGCGACCGTCGCAAGGCGATGCTGGAAGACATGGCGACCCTCACCGGCGGCACCGTGATCTCCGAAGAAGTCGGCCTCTCGTTGGAGAAGGCGACCATCAAGGATCTGGGCCGCGCCAAGAAGATCCAGGTCACCAAGGAAAACACCACGATCATCGACGGCGCCGGCGACACCGCGTCGATCGAAGGCCGCATCAAGCAGATCAAGGCGCAGATCGAAGAGACCTCTTCGGACTACGACCGCGAGAAGCTGCAGGAACGTGTGGCCAAGTTGGCCGGCGGCGTGGCGGTGATCAAGGTCGGCGCTTCGACCGAAATCGAAATGAAAGAGAAGAAGGCCCGCGTCGAAGACGCGCTGCACGCCACGCGTGCGGCCGTTGAAGAAGGCGTGGTCCCGGGCGGCGGCGTCGCGCTGATCCGCGCGCTGCAGGCCATCGGCGAGCTGAAGGGCGCCAACGAAGACCAGAACCACGGCATCAACATCGCCAAGCGCGCGATGGAAGCGCCGCTGCGCGAAATCGTCGCCAATTGCGGCGAAGAGCCTTCGGTGGTGCTAAACAAGGTGGCCGACGGCAAGGGCAACTTCGGCTACAACGCCGCGACCGGCGAGTACGGCGACATGATCGAATTCGGCATCCTGGATCCGACCAAGGTCACCCGTTCGGCGCTGCAGAACGCCGCTTCGATCGCGGGCCTGATGATCACCACCGAAGCGATGGTGGCCGAGGCTCCGAAGAAGGACGAGCCGGCGATGCCGCCGGGCGGCGGTATGGGCGGCATGGGCGGGATGGATTTCTAAGCCGTACCCATCTGTCATGCGCTACGCAGAAAGGCCCGCGAAAGCGGGCCTTTCTTTTTTAGCCCTCTCCCGCTTGCGGGAGAGGGGATGCTTTCGAAGCAGGAACAGGCCGACTCAACGATAGAAATAAGGATCCAGCACGCGCACCTCGGTGATCCGCTGCACCGGCAGGTTGTTGCGCGATGCGGCGCGGCGGATGGCATCGGCATCGGGGCCGTCGTAGATGCAAAAGGTGCGGGTCTTGTCGTTGTTCACGTACGAATGGATCCAGGTCACGCCGTCCTTGGCGTTGGCGTCGACGACGCCGCAGCAGGCCTGGGCGCCGGTCTCGTCCATCGGGACGATCAGGCGGTCGGGGAATTCGCGTTCGACGAGATAGCGGGGCATGGGAAGTCTCCTATCAATATAGAAAATGGAAAGTCGGGTTACTGGGGATCGAGCGTCACCGGCACTTCGGTGATCGCGTCCACCGGCAGCCGGTTGGCCGCGGCGGCGCTGCGGATCGCCGCTTCGCTGGGACTGAGGTAGATGCAGTAGGTCTTGGTCTTGTCCGGGGTGGCGAAGGACATCACCCAGGTCACGCCGTATTTGGCGTTGTTGCGGTTGACCTCGGCCTTCTGGGCAGCGTCCAGACCGTCGAGCGCGCCTTTCGGGAACGAACGCTGGACGAGGTAGCGGTGAGCCGTGCCGGTGTTCGCCTGGGTGGCCGCGATCGCGGCGGCGCCTGCCAGGGCCAGGCCCGCGGCAAGCAAAGCGGTCTTGATGGGGGTAGTCATGGGGGTCTCCTGAGAATGTGGAATGCAGCGGCTTGCTGCAGCGCACAGGCTAGGGAGACGCGCTCGGCGCGGCCTCGGCGATATTGCCCAGATTGGGACGGCCGCTTGCCTATTTTTCCAGCGCGATGCCCGCGGCCCGCGCCGCGGCCGTGGCTTCGGTGCGCGTCGCCACGCCCAGCTTGGCGAAGATGGCGGACACGTGGTGATCCACGGTGCGCACCGAGCGCGACAGCTTGGCCGCGATCTGCGCGTTGCGCAGGCCGGCGCAGACCAGGCGAAGGATCTCGATCTCGCGCGCGGTCAGGGCCAGCGGATTGGACTGGGTCGAGGCGCGCTGGCCGCGCGGGATGCCGCGCACGCCGTCGCGGCGCATCTTGCGGCGCAGGAACGCGGCCATCGCGTTCGCGCCCAACGCTTCGAAGATGGCGAGCGCCGTGCGTTGCGCATCGTCGTCGCCTTCGCTCAGCGCGCGCGCCTGTTCGTAGCGGCAGCCAAGCGCTTGCCACGCCGCGGCCGCTTCTTCCCAGCGGCCCGCGAGTTGCAGCGCGTAAGGTTCCGGCCAGGCGTCGGGCGGCTGCGGCGGCAGATCCGCGAGATGCAGTTGGTAGGCGATCTCGGCGCAAATCCAGCGACGGTAAGCGGACCTGTCCTCCAAGCGGCCGGCCACTTCCGCGTCGGCCAGCATCGCCGCAAGGTCGCCGCGCAGCCGCGCGGCTTCGAGCCTCGCAGCCAGCACCGGTCCGGCGCGCAGCAGCGAAGCGGTCGGCAGCGCCAGCTGCAGCGCTTCTTCCAGCAACGCCACGCCGTCGTCTTCGCCGCGCCGGGTGAGGATCTGCGCGCGCACCGTCAGGGAAACGATGCGGCTGATCGGCGCCAGATTGGATGCTTGCAGGACGCGCGCCGCCGAGTCCGCGGCGCGATCCCATTCTCCGAGTCCGAACCAGACTTCGGCTTCGTAAGCGGACATGTAAAGGCCCCACGCGTCCAGGTCGAGTCCGTCGCAATATTCGATTCCGCTGCGCAGGAGTTCCAGCGCGCGGCCGTAGCGCTTGAAGGTAACGGCATCGAACGAGAGGTTCACGTAGGCGCGGGCGGCGTGTTCCTCGAACCGGCTCGCGAGGGCCAACTCAAGGCTGCGCTGGAGGTCTTTCAAGCCTGTGGCGTCGTCCTGGTCGAGTTTGGCCACGCCGATGTTGTTGAGCGCATGGGATTCGATTTCGCCGTCGCCGAGCGAGGCGGCCAACGCCAACGCCTTCTCGCCCCAGGCGATCGCCTCGGCGCGGCGTCCCTGCAGCATGTCCAGTTGCGCGTGGTTGCTGTAGGCCATCGCCGTTTCGCGGCCGGGCGCCATCGGTTCGAGCAGGGCGATCGCCTCGTCGGCATAGACCTCCGCATCCGCGGTGCGGCCGTTGTACCAGGACAGCCGCGACAGCCAGCGCACGGTGTCGCCTTCCCTGAGCCGGTCGCCGATCTCGCGCCACAGCGCGCGCGCGGACTTGCGCGCGGCGAGCGCTTCCTCGATCTGGCCGGTGAGGTAAGCCTCGTAGGAAAGCTGTTCGTAGAGTTCGGCTCGCGCGGAAGGAGGCTCCGCATCCGCGTAGGCGAGCGCCGAGCGGTAATGCGCGGCGGCTTCGCGGTGCGCGCCTCGTCGTTGCGCCTCGCGAGCGGCGGCGGGCGCCATGCGCAGCACGGCCGCCGCGTCGCCCGCGCGATCGGCGTGGTGCACGCGCCGCGCCAGCGGGATGCCGTCGCGCCCGGCTTCGAGCGAAGCGAGCAGGCCGGCATGCAGGCGCTGGGCGCGCATTTCGGACAGGGATTGCTCCACCGCGCCGCGCGCCAGCTCGTGGCGGAACGCGAGCATGCCGCGCTCGGCCAGCAGCAATCCCGAATCCAGGCACTCCTCGATCGCGGCCACCGGGGGATGCAGCACGGCATCCACTAGCCAGCGCTCGATGCGCCGCGGCACGATCGAAGCGAGCTGCACGATTTCCTGAGCGGCCGGCTCGAGCCGCGCGTAACGAGCCAGGACCAGATCCTGCACGCCGCGAGGCACGCCTTCGATGCCGTGCCTGAGCACTTCGGTCACGAAGAAAGGGTTGCCTTGGGTGAGCACGTAAATGCCGTCGTGCGAGTGCAGTGCGCCGCGCGCCATCGCCTCGACCGCTCCCTCGGACAGGCGCGGCAGCCGCAGATGCGTCAGCCTGGCCTGCGGCAATTCGCCTATCAGCCTGCGCAGCGGATGTCCGGCGGTGACTTCGTCGTCGCGGTACGTCACCACCAACAGGCACGGCACCTGCTGCATGCGGCGGCCGACGAACTTGAGCAGGTCGAGCGTCGCCTCATCGCCCCAGTGCGCGTCTTCTACGACGAACAGCGTGCCCAAGGGCGCGCGTTTGAGCTCCGATAGCACCGCTTCGAACAGGCCTGCGCGGTCGGCCTCGCCGGCGAGCAGCGCGCGGAATGCAGTCTCGCCGGACCGCGCTATGTCGTGCAAGGGAGCCAACGGATGCGGTGTCTGCAACGCATCGCAAGCCCCCCACCACACCGTCGTGCCGCGGCAATGCTCGCGCAGCGTGGCCATCAGGCTGGTCTTGCCGATTCCCGCTTCGCCCGCGACCAATGCGACCTGACCGGCTCCGCCGATGGCCGCCGCCAGCAACGCCTGCAGCGTGTCGAGCAGCGGTTCGCGTTCGAGTAGGTGGGTCACGGGAACTCCGCGGACGGCGGGTCTGGGCGACCTTGCGCCTGCCCGGAATGGTCGGCCATCGCTGCGCCCCGGCATCGGCCAACGCGAGCGCATCGTCCGGGATACACGCAACCGCGGGCCCTACCCGGACACCGGCCCCGCCGGAGCCGGTTCGGAGGGAGAGCGGCTACACTTCGGCGATGAAGAACGACAGCGACATCCTGATCATCGGCGGCGGCCACAACGGCCTGGTTTGCGCCGCCTATCTCGCCGCGGCTGGGCTGAAAGTGCGGGTGCTGGAACGCCGCGGCATCGTCGGCGGCGCCGCGGTCACCGAGGAATTCCATCCCGGCTTCCGCAACTCCACCGCCAGCTACACGGTCAGCCTGCTCAATCCGAAAGTGATCCGCGACCTGCGTCTGGCAGAGCACGGCCTGCGCGTGGTCGAGCGGCCTTATGCGAATTTCCTGCCGCTGCCCGATGGCCGCTCGTTCCGACTGGGCGGCGAGCAGACGCATGCCGAAGTGGCCAAGTGGAGCGTTCGCGACGCCGAACGCCTGCCCGAGTACTACGCCATGCTCGACCGCGTGGTCGTGGTGCTGCGCGAACTGATGCAACGCGCGCCGCCGAACGTGTCCGACCGTTTCGTGCTCGCCGACTGGCTGGCGTCGCTATCGGCGGCCAAGCAGCTCAAGCACCTGGACATGCGCGGCCGCCGCGACCTGCTGGATCTGTTCACGAAATCGGCGGGCGAACTGCTCGACCGGTGGTTCGAATCCGAGCCGTTGAAAGCGACGTTGGGATGGGATTCGGTGGTCGGCAATTTCGCCAGCCCGTACACGCCCGGTTCGGCGTACGTGCTGCTGCATCACGTCTTCGGCGAGGTCAACGGCAAGTCCGGCGTTTGGGGCCATGCGATCGGCGGCATGGGCGCGATCACCCAGGCCATCGCCAAGGAATGCGCAGCGCGCGGCGTGACGGTGGATACCGACGCCGGTGTCGAACGCGTCATCGTCGAGAACGGCAGCGCGGCCGGCGTCGTGCTCGCCGACGGGCGCGAGTTGCGCGCGAAAACCGTGGTTTCCAATCTCAATCCGAAGCTGCTGTACCAGAAACTGATTCCGCGCGAGCATCTCGACGACGACACCGTCGAACGCGTCGACCGCTATCGCTGCGGTTCCGGTACGTTCCGCATGAACGTAGCCTTGTCCGAGTTGCCCGATTTCGCCGCCGCGCCTGGTACGCATCTGCAACCGCACCATCAGAGCGGCATCCTGATCGGCCCGTCGCTTCAGTATTTCGAGCGCGCCTATTTCGACGCGAAATCGAAAGAGCACAACGCCGGCTGGTCGCGCGCGCCGATCGTGGAAGTGGTGATTTCGTCCACGCTGGACGATACGCTCGCGCCGCCCAGACAACATGTCGCCAGCCTGTTCTGCCAGCACGTGCATCCCGACGTCGACGGCGGCTGGGATGAGCACCGCGATACCGTCGCCAAGCTGATGATCGATACCGTCGATGCGTACGCGCCGAATTTCCGGCGCAGCGTGCTCGGCTACCGCGCGCTGTCGCCGCTGGACCTGGAACGCGAGTTCGGCCTGATCGGCGGCGACATCTTCCACGGCTCGCTCGGGCTGGATCAGGTCTTCAGCGCGCGGCCGTGGCTGGGCCAGGGCAATTACCGCGGCAGCCTGCGGAACCTGTATTTGTGCGGATCGGGCACGCATCCGGGCGGCGGGGTTACCGGACTTCCGGGTCGCAATTCCGCGCGCGAGATCCTGCGCGATCTGGGGCGGAACCCTCGTCCCGATTGATCGCTGGCCTGGCGAACGGACAAACGGCGTTCTCTCCGAGAGCCGCGGCGATCTTTGTGGGAGCGGCTTTGTTGGGAGCGGCTTTTGTGGGAGCGGCTTTAGCCGCGAGCTTTTGATGTTAGCTATTCCACACCCAGAAGAGCTCGCGGCTAAAGCCGCTCCCACAAAAGCCGCTCCCACAAAAAGCCGCTCCTACAAAAAGCAAGTCCGCCGCACCGACTCGCAGAGGGGATACGCATGGGCCGCACACCGCTATTCGATCTGCTGCAGCGCGCCGCGAAGATCGCACGCGCATCGCTGCACGACCCCGCTCCGCTGGACGAATTCTACGAACAGGGCCGCGAACTGCGCCTCGACCGCTCGCGCCGCCGCTTCATCCAAGGCACGGGCGCCGGCGCCGGCCTGCTGTTGGCCGGGTGTGCATCGATGCCCAAGGCGGCGATGCAGGCAGGCGACGAAGTCGTCATCGTGGGCGCCGGCATCGCCGGACTCACCGCGGCGTATCGCTTGCGGCAGGCGGGCGTGCGAGTGCGGGTGTTCGAGGCGCAGAACCGCATCGGCGGGCGCATGCTCAGCTTGCGCAACCATTTCCCCGATGGCCAAGTGATCGAACTGGGCGGCGAACTCATCGATACCGACCACGTCCGCATCCGTGCGATGGCCGGAGAACTGGGCCTGCAGCTCGACGACCTGCTCGAAGGCGATAGCGACCACGACACCTGGTTCTTCGACGGCCGCGCGATCGGCGAGCGCGACATCGTCAAAGCCTTCGTGCCGCTGGCCGCAGCCGTGGAGCGCGATGTGGCCACGCTGGGCGACGGCGACATCACCTACGCCGACCCTCAGAACGCATCGGCGTTGGACAGCATCTCCATCGCGCAGTGGCTGGACCGCAACGGCGCCAGCGGCTGGCTGCGCAAGTTGATCGACGTGGCCTATACCACCGAAATGGGCTTGGAGATCGATCAGCAATCGGCGCTCAACTTCCTCACCTTCATCGGCACCGAGGACAAGGAACGCTTCGCCGTATTCGGCACCAGCGACGAGCGCTTCCATGTGCGCGGCGGCAACGACCTGATCCCGCGCGGCCTGGGCGACAAGCTGAGCGATGCGATGGAAACCGGCAGCGTGCTCGAAGCGGTGCGCGGCGACGCGTCCGGCTATACGCTCACGTTCCGCCGCGACGGCGCGACGCGCGACGTGCGCGCGAAGCAGGCGATCCTGGCGCTGCCGTTCACCCTGCTGCGCAAAGTAAGGATCGATGTGGACCTGCCTGCGGCCAAGCGCCGCGCGATCGACACGCTCGCCTACGGCAGCAACGCCAAGCTGATGATCGGTTACGACCGCCGGATATGGCGCGAACGCGGCGCGAACGGCGCATCGATGAGCGATCTGTCTTTCCAGACCACGTGGGAAACGTCGCGCAAGCAGGCGGGGTCGGGCGGCGTGCTGACCAATTTCACCGGCGGCCGCCACGGCATGGAATTGGGACAGGGTTCGCCCAAGCAGCAGGCCGAAGCGGCCACCGCGGCGATCGACAAATTGTTTCCCGGCGCGGTGGCGGCGCGCGCCGGCGGTCGCGAAGCGCGTTTCCATTGGCCGTCGCACCCATGGACGCTGGGCAGCTACGCCTGTTTCCGGCCTGGCGACTGGACGGGGCTGCGCGGGGCGATGGGCGAGTCGGTGGGCGGCCTGCATTTCGCCGGCGAGCATTGCGCGCTCGACACGCAGGGCTTCATGGAAGGCGGCTGCGAATCCGGCGAAACGGCGGCGCAGACGGTGTTGGCCGCCATGGGCCGGGCCCAGCCGGCAGCAAAGGCGGCCTGAATTGCGCCGTCTTCCTGAACCCGCCAGTTCTTTTTTGCACTGCAGCGTGCATAGGGAATAACGATTCCTTCACGATGCCTCCGCACCCGACGTGGGGGAGGGAGCAAAAGCCCGTAGCGGTTCGCCGCTCCGGGCTTTTTTTCTGCCTGCGCTCCGGATTCCGTCTTGCCCAGCCTTGTAGAGCGGAGCTTGCTCCGCTGCTTTTGGAATGGATTACGGCGAGCTGCAACCCGTGTTCTTGGCCCCTCCTCGTCGCCCTCGGCGTTCCCCGTCGCTTCGATGCTTAGATGCGATCAACCAAACGCCTGCTTGGCGCCAATCCGCAAAAGCCACGTCACCCAATTGCGACGAATCAAAATCTAATGCCTGCGTAAGAAGGTCAACCACGACGAAAGTCTGACCACCTGTAGCCTTTCAGGTGCTTCGAATCACTTAAGCTTCGGGCCCTTTCTTGGGTTACTTTCTTTGGGCCAGCAAAGAAAGTGACCCGCGCGCAGCGCGGAAGCTTTTTTCCATGGCGCGAGTCTCTGTGTCAGTCACCGGCTACGTCGGCCTGGGCCAAGAGCGAAGTCACGGGATCCCGCCTTCGCGGGGATGACGGCTTTAGGGGCAAGAGCAAAATGGGTCCCAGCGTTCGCTGGGATGACGGCGTAAAGCAAGAGCAGCGGAGCGAGCTCCGCTCTACAGAACGACCGCAACGACGCGGGCTCCCTGCGCGAGCCGGGATAACGGCTTAAAACAGGAGTCGCCATGACACAATCGCGGCGTGGACACTCCCGCCGCTCTCGATGTCATCGCCGACCGCGCCATCGCGCAACTGCGTGCGGTTGCGCCCAATCTTGCGTGGTCGGACGCGCTGCTGACGCAATGCCGCGCGGTGGCGATCGCAAGCGATTTCGCAGTCGGCGTGCTGGCCCGGCAACCCGATCTGCTCGCACGTTTGGCGGACGATGCGCAGACCGGCCCGTCGCCGCCGCCCGTACTCGATGCCGCCAACCGCAGCGACTGGCCGATGCTGTTGCGCCGCTACCGCACCGCCGAATCCGCGCGACTGATCTGGCGCGACACGCTCGGGCTCGACGATGTCGACGCCACTCTCGCCGGCAGCACCCGCCTGGCCGAAACCTGTCTCCAGGCTGCGCTGGAAGCGCTGGAAACCGAATTCGCGCAACGTTACGGCACAGTGCGATCCGGCGACGGCGCACCGCTGCGGCTGGTCGTGTTCGGCCTGGGCAAGCTCGGCGGCGGCGAGCTGAATTTCAGTTCCGATGTCGACCTGGTCTACGCCTATCCGGAAAACGGCGAAAGCGATGGCGCGCGCGGCCTGCACGCCGAAGACTATTTCGCGCGGCTCGGCCAGCAGTTGGCCAAACTGCTCGACGAGACCACGGTCGACGGCTTCAGCCATCGCGTCGATCTGCGCCTGCGCCCGTTCGGCAACGCCGGCCGCGTAGCCCTGTCGTTCGCTGCGATGGAACAGTACTTCCAGCGCGAAGGCCGCGACTGGGAACGCTATGCCTGGCTGAAGGCGCGGCCTGTGGCCGGCGACATCGAAGCCGGCGAACGTTTTCTCGACACGTTGCGGCCTTTCGTCTACCGCCGTTACCTGGATTACGGCGCATTGGCCGGTTTGCGCGAAATGAAGGCGGCGATCGCCGCCGAAGTCGCGCGCAAGGAACTGGCCGACGACATCAAGCGCGGGCCGGGCGGCATCCGCGAGATCGAATTCCTCGCCCAAGCCTTGCAGCTGATCCGCGGCGGACGCGAACCGGCATTGCAGCAGCGACGCTTGCTGCCCGCGCTGCAGGCGCTGGTCGAAGCGCGGCAAATCGAACCCGGCGTCGGCGCGGCGCTGGCGGCCGCCTACCGCTTCCTGCGCAAACTCGAGAACCGTCTGCAGATGTTGCGCGACGCGCAGACGCATGCGCTGCCCGAAGACACGGTCGAGAGGCTGCGCATCGCGGAAGGCTGCGGTTTTGCCGGATGGCCGGCCTTGCGCGAGCAATTGGATGCGCATCGCGGACGCGTAGCGGCAGAGTTCGAAGCGTTGCTGGCCACGCACCAACGCCGTGCCGAACCGACGGCGCTCGCCGCATACTGGCGCGCTTTGCCCGAAGCGGGCGCGGCGTCGGCTCTTGCCGACAACGGTTTCGAGGAAGCCTCGGCGCTCGATGCGCAACTGCGCGACTTCGTACGCACGCCCGGCGTGCGCGATCTGCCGGATGCCGCGCGCGCCAGACTGGATTGCGTGGTGCCGGCCCTGCTGCAAGCCGCCGCGCGATCGCGCCAGCCCGACGCCGCGTTGCAGCGCGCGCTGGCGTTGCTGAAGAACATCCTGCGCCGCAGCAGCTACCTCGCTCTGCTCGACGAGCAGCCCGAGGCGTTGCGGCGCCTGGTCGATGCCGTCGCCCGCAGCGCTTTGCTCGCCGAACGCTTGGCCGCGCATCCCTTGCTGCTCGACGAATTGCTCGACGCGCGCGCCGCCGGGCCGCTGCCGCAGCGCGATGCGTTGCGCGCCGAATGCGAAGCCGCCATCGGCGCCGCGGACGGCGATACCGAGGCGACGCTGCAGGCGCTCAACGAGAAACGCCACGCGCTCAGTTTCCGGATCGCGTTGGCCGTGCTCGATGCGCGCCAAAACGCCAGCGACAGCACGCGGCAGCTGGCCTGGCTGGCCGACGCGGTGGTGGCCATCGCGTTGCGCCTGGCGATCTCCGAAACCGCCGCCGCGCACGGCACGGTGCCTGGTGCGCGCTTCGCAGTGCTCGGTTACGGCAGTCTCGGCGGAGAGGAGCTGGGATTCGGTTCCGATCTCGATTTGGTGTTCCTGTACGACGCTGCGGACGGCGCGCATTCCGATGGCGCGCGTTCGCTGGAAGCGTCGCGCTATTACGCGCGGCTCGCGCAGAAGCTGGTGGCGCTGCTCGGCGCGCCCACGGCCGCCGGCAAGCTGTACGAGATCGACGTGCGCCTGCGTCCGGATGGCGCCAAGGGCTTGCTGGTATCGACGCTGGCCAGTTTCGCCGACTATCAACGCGAGCGCGCATGGACCTGGGAGCACCAGGCGTTGGTGCGGGCGCGCGGCATCGCCGGCGACGCTGCGCTATTGGAAGCGTTCGAAAGCGTGCGCAGCGGGACTTTGTCGCGCCAGCGCGATCCGCAGAAATTGCGCGGCGACGTGGCGGCGATGCGCGCCAAGATGCGCGCCGAGCTGGATCGCTCCGATGCCGCACGGTTCGATCTGAAACAGGGCGAGGGTGGTCTGGTCGATCTCGAATTCTTGCTGCAGTATCTCGTATTGCGCGATTCGCACGGGCATCCGCAACTGCTGCGCCCGCGGGACACACCGGGTCTGATAGCCGCCGCGAGCTCGGCCGGCGCGCTGGACGCATCCGCGGCTGGCGCATTGCGCGATGCGCATACTTCGCTGCTCGCGTCGGGATTGGCTTGCACGCTCGATCGCCGGCAACGCCTGGTGGCCCACGACGAGAGCCTGGCGCCGGCGCGCACGGCGATACGCGATGCGGCACGCGGCTCCGGCCTCGATTTCGCCGCCACGTTTCCGCAATAGTTCTGTAGAGCGGAGCTTGCTCCGCTGCTCTCGCCCTAAAAGCCGTCATCCCCGCGAAGGCGGGGATCCGGCGACTTGGCTCTTCACCTGTCGCACAGCAAAGAGCAGCGGGGCAAGCCCCGCTCTACAAAGCCACGGCAAAGTCGCTGGATCCCGCCTTCGCGGGGATGACGGCATAAAGCAATAGCAGCGGAGCAAGCTCCGCTCTACAGATCCAGCCGCGCACGCACTTCCGCCGCCACGCGCGCGGTCTCGCGCAAGGGTTCGACCGCAAACGGCGCCAGCACGGTGTCCATCGCACGGATGCGTCCGCGCTGCAGCAGCGCATCGAGGAAACGCCGCGGCCGGCCGCCGACCCGCTGCGGATCGAATACGAAGACTGGCGCACGCGTCGCGCAGGCTTCGGAAATCATGTTGACCGAGTCCGGCGAACAGACGATACGGTCGGCCCAGCCCAACAGGCCGGGGTAGGGATTGTGGCCATCCTCTTCGCCACGCCACACCACGCCGGGCGTTTCGTCGTAGCGATGGCGCAACGCCTCGCGCAAATCGTGCGGCGTACGTCGCGAGAGGGTGATCAGCACGCTGCCGCCGTCGCGCGCCAGCGCGGCTTCGAGTTTGGACGCCAGCACTTCGAAAGCCATGCGTCCGAACCGCACATGCGCGCTGTCGCCACCGAGCAGCAGCGCAGTGCGCGGCCGCGGCAAGTCCGCGAAAGCGGCGAAACGCGTGCGCGCCTGCGCCAGCCATGCGTCGTCGACCGGATGCAGGCTGCCGAGCAGGGGAATGACATTGTCGCCGCGCAGCCCGTCGTGCTCGGGCGCGATCACCAGATCCCAATGTCGCGGATCCAGCCGCGGATCGAGGATCTGCACCGTCCTGGCGCCGCGTTCGCGCAGCAAGCGCGTGGCGAGCGCCGCCTGCCGGCCACAGCCGATCGCCAGCGAGGGCGCGGAGCGGTCGGCGAACTCCGCACCGAAGGCCCGCACTGCACCCGGCCAGCGCCGCGGCGCGAACCATCGCCACGGGATCCGCGGGTCCAGAATCTGTTCGTCGGCCGGCCCGAGATCCAGGGCTGCCGCCAGTGCCAAAGCCTGCCGCCGGTTGCCGGCGTGCCCATCGCTGACGGCCCAAATTTGGTTTGAATGGCCGGGGGTAGTCTGTATTGGTTCCACGAATGCGACTAATCCGTTCCGGTGGCGTGGCTATCGCTTAACCGAACGAACTCTACACTGCAGGCCCTTGCCGCACGCCGCGACGACACGCGGTCCGGTCGAGAACCCGTTCACCCCAGCGCTGCCTCACTGTGGCGCCACCTTTCGCATGGAGAGTAGAAGATGAGACGCCTCGTACTTGCCGCCGCCCTCGCCCTGACCGCCGCCTCGGCGTTCGCCGCACCGCTCACATACAAGCTCGATCCCAACCACACCGTGGTGCTGGCCAGCTGGAGCCATTTCGGCTTCTCGCACCCGTCCGTCAATTTCGGCCAGGTCGACGGCACCTTGGTGTACGACGCCGACAAGGTGGGCGCCTCCAGCGTGGAGGTCACTTTGCCGTTGGCCGGCATCGACGGTTTCGTGCCGGATTTCAACGAACACCTTCGCAGCGCCGACTTTTTCGAAGCCGAGAAATACCCCAACGCCACCTTCAAGAGCACCAAGGTCGAAGCGGTCGGCAAGGACAAGCTCAAAGTCACCGGCAATCTGACCATCAAGGACCAGACCAAACCGGTGGTGCTCGACGTGACCTTGAACAAAGCCGCCGACCATCCGATGGCCAAGCGCGCCGCGATCGGCTTCGACGCCAAGGCCACGATCAAGCGCAGCGATTTCGGCGTCGGCAAGTTCGTGCCCAACGTCAGCGACGAAGTCGAACTGCGCATCACCACCGAAGCGATGGTGGCCAAGCCGGAAGACGCCAAGCAATAATCGCTCAGGCCGCCGCGTCGCACGACGCGGCGGCGTTATACGGAGATCGCCATGCGCATCCAGCGTTCCGCCAGCGAACGGGGACGCGTCGACGTGGGTTGGCTCGACAGCCGCCACACGTTCTCGTTCGGGCATTACCACGATCCGAAGTGGATGGGTTTCGGCCCGTTGCGGGTGATCAACGAGGACCGCGTCGCGCCCGGCGGCGGTTTCGCGCCGCATCGCCACGCCAACATGGAAATCCTGAGCTATGTGCTGTCGGGGGCGTTGGCGCACCGCGACAGCCTGTCCGATGCCGGCGGCGTGCTGCGGCCGGGCGAATTGCAATGGATGAGCGCCGGCAGCGGCATCGAACACAGCGAGTTCAACGGCTCCGACAGCGAACCGGTGCACTTCCTGCAGATCTGGATCCAACCGGATCGGTCCAACACGCCGCCCGCCTATGCGCAGCGCGCTTTCGACCCGCAGGCGCGTCGCGATCGATGGGCGTTGCTGGCGTCGCCGGACGGCGCCGACGGCAGCATCGCGATACGCCAGCAAGCCTGGCTGCGCGGCGTTCTGCTCGGCCCCGGCGAAACGACGGATTGGGCGTTGCAGCCGCAACGCCGCTATTGGTTGCACGTGGCGCAGGGCGCGGCCGAGGTGGATGGCCGGATGCTTTCCGCAGGCGATGCGTTGGGCATCGCCGAGGAGACCGGCGAACTGAAAATCCGTGGCGCGGGCGATGAGGTTGCGGATGTACTCCTGTTCGATCTGCCGGTGTAGTTCTTGATCTGCTGCCATCCCGAGCGAAGCGAGGGATCTGCTTAGTCGTGAGAGCAGATCCCTCGCTTCGCTCGGGATGACAGCTAAAAAAGCTCGTGGCCGAAGTCGCTCCTACAAAAGCCGCTCCTATAAAGCCTCTCCCATGAGCGCCGATCTCGCAAAAGCCGCTGCCACGAAAGGCGGGAAAACCGGCGGCGGGGTAAACTAAGGCCATCGCTCAGCCGGTCCACCGCGCCATGCCCGATCAGACCCCCACCGCCTCTTCGCCCGCCAATGCTCAGAAGCGCTACGAAGTGCATCGCAGCGACCTGCCGCTGAGCTGCCCGTTGCCGTCGATGGCTTTGTGGAATTCGCATCCGCGCGTCTATCTGGCGATCGAGGACGAGGGCGGTGAATCGCAGTGCCCGTATTGCGGGGCGCATTTCGTCCTGGCCGACTGACCGCCGCTGCGACGACGGCATGGGCCGTGCGCTGACCGTCGTGCAATTGCTGCCCGCGCTCGAATCGGGCGGGGTGGAGCGCTCAACGATCGAAATCGCCGATGCGCTGGTACGCGCCGGTCATCGCGCCATCGTCGTGTCCGCGGGCGGTCGTCTGCTGCCGGCGTTGCTCGCCGCCGGCGCCGAACATATCGAATTGGATATCGGCCGCAAGTCGCTGTGGACCCTGCGCCACGTGTCCGCATTGCGCACGTTGCTGACAGCATCCGGCGCCGATATCGTGCATGCGCGCTCGCGCTTGCCGGCCTGGATCGGCTGGCGCGCATTGCGCCATTGGCCGGCGGGGCCGCGGCCGCGTTTCGTCACCACCATGCACGGGCTCAACTCGCCGTCGCGCTACAGCGCGATCATGGCCCGCGGCGACCGCGTGATCTGCGTTTCGCAGACGGTGCGCGACCATCTGCTGCGGCATTATCCGCGCACCGATCCGGGCAAATTGCGGGTGATCCCGCGCGGCATCGATCCCACGCAATTTCCGCGCGCGCCATCGCCAGATCGCACCGCGCGCGCGGCGGTCGCAGCGATGCATCCACAACTGCGCGGCGACGGCCCTTTATTGCTTCTGCCGGGCCGCGGTACGCGCCTTAAAGGGCATATCGATGCGATCAACCTGCTCGGCGGATTGCGCCGCGCCGGTATCGACGCCCGCCTGTGGATGCCCGGCGCGCGCGAACGCGGCCGCGAACGCTACATCGCCGAGCTGCAAGCCGCGGCTGCGACCGGCGGTGTCGGCGAGGCCGTCGCGATAACAGAGGCGACTTCCGCTATCGCCCAGGCCTATGCCGCTTCGGATCTGGTGCTGCAGCTCTCGCGCAAACCCGAAGCATTCGGACGCACGGTGATCGAGGCGTTGTCGGTCGGCAGGCCCGTGCTCGGCTGGGCGCACGGCGGCGTCGGCGAATTGCTGCGCGAACTGCAACCGCAAGGCGCGGCGCCGCCATTCGATGCCGCCGCGCTGGAAGCGGCGGCATTGCAGCTGCTCGCGCAACCGTCGACGGCAACCGTTACGATGTCCGCCTACACTTTGCAGGCCATGCAAGCCGCGACGCTCGCCTGCTACCGAGAGCTCATCGACCATGACCCAAACGCTGGATAACGCGACCGGCTGGCGCTGGGCACCCGCCTGGGTGCTGGCGTTCGTGGCCTTGTGGCCGGCGCCGGGCTATGCGGAAGGCGTGATGGTGCTGGGTGCGCTGGCCGCGATCGTACGCCTGTTGTTGGCGCGATTCCGCGGCACGGCCGCATTGCTGAGCGGCCCGACCTGGGCGCTGACCAGCGTACTGTTCTTCGCGTACTGGATGCCGGAAGTGGTATCCGCGCTCGACGCGCTCGACCAGGGCCGCGCCTTGCGCGAATCGCTGGTCGATCTGCGTTATCTGCCGTTCCTGTGGCTGGTCGCCGCCGCAGTCGGCGATACGCGCGGGCGCCGCATCACGTTCGGCGGCCTGGCGATCATCGTCGGCGTGTGGACGCTGGATGCGTTGCTGCAGGCTTTGTCGGGCACCAGCCCCTTGTTCTGGAGCCTGGATGCGATCAAGCGAGCGATCAGCGGCGAGCCGATGTGCACGCCCGCTGCGGTGGACGCGGTCGACCGGCTGAGCGGCGTGCTCGGTCCCTGCAATCTCAAGCTGGGCATCGTGCTGGCCAGTTTGTCGCCGTTCCTGCTGTATGCCGCGGGCCGGCGTTTCGGCTTCGCCGGTTGGCTGATGGCGGCCGCTGCGGCCGGCATCGTGGTGATGCTGGCCGGCGCGCGCGCGTCGTGGATCACGTACGGCCTGGTTCTGGTGTTTTCGGGCTGGCGCCTGTTCGGCTGGAAAAAACTGACCGGCGTGTTGGCCTTCGGTGCGATCGCGCTGGCGGTACTGACGTTCTCTTCGCCGCAGGTGCGCGATCGCATCGAACGCACCACGCATGCGCTGGCCGAGGAGGACGGCGGCGTCGATACGGCCCTGTCCGGGCGCGGCCGGATCTGGAGCGCCGCGGCTTGCATGGTGCGCGAGCATCCGATCAACGGCGTCGGCGCGCGCGGTTTCCGCGAGGCGTTTCCGCACTGCGATCCGCGCACCGGGCAGACGCCGGCATGGGGCGTCGGACCGGCGCTGCATGCGCACCAGATCGTATTGGAAATCCTCAGCGAAACCGGCGCCATCGGCCTGCTGCTGTGGTTGGCCGGCGCGGCGATGGCCTGGCACGCGTGGCGCTATGCCGATGCCGCATCGCGCGAACGCGCGCGCCCGGCGATGCTGGCGCTGTGCGTCACCGTGTTTCCGTTCAACACGCACCTGGCCTTCTATTCTACCTTCTGGGGCGGATTGACGCTGATGCTCGCGGCGTTGTTCGCCGGCAGCTTGTTGGCGCGCGGCGACCGATGACCGCGCCCGCCGCCCGCGCGCCGCTGTCGGCGGTAGTGACCACCTACAACAACGCCGCCACGCTGGAGCGTTGTTTGGCCAGTGTTGCGTTCTGCGACGAGATCGTCGTGCTGGATTCGGATTCCTCCGACGCCACGCGCGACATCGCGCAACGGCACGGCGCGCGCGTGGACATCGAAGCGTTCAAGGGATACGGGCCGCAGAAGCAATCCGCGATCGACCGCGCCCGCCACGACTGGGTGCTGCTGCTCGACGCCGACGAGCATTTGAGCGGTGCCGGCCGCGTCGCGATCGAGCGCGAGCTGCTGGCGCCGCGCGCCGACGGTTACCGGTTGCCGCGCCGCGAATGGCTGTTCTGGCGCTGGCCGCATCCGTGGACGCGCAGCAATTGGCAATTGCGCCTGTTCCGCCGTTCGCGCGGACGCATGAACGCCGTACCGGTGCATGCCGCGCCGGAAATCGACGGACGCGCGATCGACCTCGACGCGCCGTTCCTGCATTACGGCGAGCCGCGGCTGCACGACCGTGTCGACAAGGTCAACCGCTATTCGAGCGGTTTGGTCGAGCACAAGCGGTCACGTCGCCCTGCGTTGCTGGGATTGCGCCTATTGCTGTATCCGCCGTTCGCGTTCGCCAAGCTGTATTTCGGCAAGCGCTATTTCCTCAATGGCTGGGCCGGATACTTCGCCGCGAGAACGCAGGCTTTCTATGCGTTCTTGAAATACGCCAAGCTCTACGAAGCGCAACGCCGGAGCGACGAACCGTAACGCCCGCCTTCGTTTGTGGGAGCGGCTTCAGCCGCGAGCGCTTCGAGGTCGCGGCGGTCCGGCAAAAAAAGCTCGCGGCTGAAGCCGCTCCCACAACGGCGGGCAGTTACGAATAGACGGAAGGCCGGCCATCGGGCAGCCGCTTGAAGCGGCGATGGATCCACAGGTATTGCGATGGCGCCTGACGCACCATCTGCTCGATCGCGCTATTGACCCGTGCGCTGTCGGCGACCACGTCCGTGGTCGGAAAATCGGGTAGCGGATCGCCGACGCGCAACAGATAGCGGCCGCCTTCGCGGCGGTGGAAGAACGGCACCACCGCGCAGCCGGTCAGCCGCGCCAGTTGGTGAGTGGCGGTGATGGTCGAGGCGGGTATGCCGAAGAAAGGCGCGAACACGGTTTCCTTGCCCCGCATGTCCTGGTCCGGCGCGTACCACAGGAAACCGCCGCGCTTGAGATGGCGCACCGCGGCGCGCAGTTCGTCGTTGGCGAACATCGCGCTGGCGTAGCGCAGCCGGCCGCGCTTGACCGCCCATTCGAAGACCGGATTGCGGTGCCGCCGGTACATGCCGGCCAGGGTGACGTGATCGCAGAGCAGGCGGCCGCAGGTTTCCAGGGTCATGAAGTGGCCGGAGATCAGCAGCACGCCGCGGCCCTGCGCCTGCAGCGCGGCCAACTTCTCCAGGCCTTCGATCTGCACGTCACGTCGCAGCGTAGCGATCGAACCCCACCAGGCGCGCGCGAATTCGAACAAGCCGATGCCCAGGTCGTCGAAACTCTGCCGCAACAGCGTTTCGCGCGCGGCTTCGGACAACTCCGGCAGGCATAGGGCCAGGTTGGTCCGGGCCGCCTCGCGCCGGTCCGGCAGCAAGCGCAACATGACTTCGCCGAGCGCGCGGCCGAGGCTGCGTTGCAGCGGCCAGTAGATGCGCGCCGCCAGCCAGATCGCGCCCAGGACCAGCCACATCGGCCAGTGGCGGAGCGACAAAGGTGGAGGCCCGGCGGGCGAGTTCGAGGACATGCGTCGATTTTAGGCCAACAAAGCGCGCCGCTTCGCTATGCTGTGTCGGTATGCAGGGTGACCCGATCGAACGAATTCTGCGCGCCCTGTACTCGGCGACCCTGTACCTGTTGGCGCCGGTCACGCTGTACCACCTGATCTGGCGCGGTTTCCGCCACCGCGAATACTTCCAGCGCTGGAACGAGCGTTACGCCGCCTACTCGCCGCGCCGTGATGCCGCCACGATCTGGCTGCATGCGGTGTCGGTGGGCGAAGTCAATGCCGCGGCACCGCTGGTCGATGCCCTGCGCCGCGCGCGGCCGGACCTGCGGCTGGTGGTCACCACGATCACGCCCACCGGCTCGGCGCGCGCCCGCTCACTGTGGCTGGATGCGGTCGAGCACGTGTATCTGCCTTACGACCTGCCCGGTGCGGTCGGCCGTTTCCTCGACCATTTCCGGCCCAGGATCGCGCTGATCCTGGAAACCGAACTGTGGCCGAATCTGCTGTTCGGCTGCCGCGACCGCGACATCCCGTCGTACGTACTCAATGCGCGCCTGTCGGAACGCTCGATGCGCGGCTATCGGGTATTGCGCCCGCTGATCGGGCGCGCGCTGCGCAGCGTGACGCGGGTAGCGGCGCAATCGGCCGCGGATGGCGAACGCTTCATCGCGCTCGGCGCGCTGCGCGAACGGGTGGTGGTCACCGGGAATCTCAAGTACGACGTCGCCGTGCCGGCCGGCGCGGCCGCTTTCCTGGCGCAATTCCAGGACAGCCTGGGCGTAGCGCGGCCGGTATGGATCGCGGCCAGCACGCACGATGGCGAAGAGGCCGCGGTGATCGCCGCGCATCGCTGCCTGCGCAAGCGCTGGCCGGATCTATTGTTGTTGTGGGCGCCGCGGCATCCGGAACGGTTCCGGCCGGTGGCCGAATTGGCGCGCGGCGAAGGCCTGCAGGTGGCATTGCGAAGCAAGGATCGCTGGCCGCGCGCGGGCGATGCGGTATTCGTGATCGACACGCTGGGCGAGCTCGCCGATTTCTACGCCTGCGCCGACGCCGCTTTCGTCGGCGGCAGTCTGCAACCGATCGGCGGGCACAATCTGCTCGAGCCGGCGGCGTTGGGCAAGGCCATCGTTACCGGCCCGCACTTGCACAATTTCGCGGAGATCGCTTCGCACCTGGAACAGGCGGGCGCGCTGCGGATCATCGCCGGCGCCGAAGAACTCTGCCCGGCATTGGAGACGCTGCTCGCCGATGGCCAGGCGCGTATCGCGATGGGCAATGCCGGCTTGGCGCTGGTCGCGCAAGGGCGCGGCGCGCTTGCGCGGACGATGGCGTTGATCGAGCCGCAGTTGCCGGCGGTAACCGCGGTTGAAAGCCCCTGAACCCGTCATCCCCGCGAAGGCGGGACTGCGGAGGCAGGATGCCGGAGCGAACATCCGCGCAGCGGATGGCCCGAAGGGCATGCCGCAGGAGCGGCATGTCATCCAGTGACTTTGCTTCGCTCTTTGTAGAGCGGGGCTTGCCCCGCTGCTCTTTGCTGGTGGTCTGTGGTGATCTGCCTCACTTCGTTCGGGGTTCCATCCGCTAAAACCGCGGCCGGGTTACCCTTCGACAAGCTCAGGGCATGCTTTCTTTTTGTACGGCCCAAAAAGAAAAGTAACCAAAGAAAAAGGGCCTTTGGAAGAGATGGCGGCGATAGGCAACCCGGTGTTCTTGGCCGCCGCTCGCCGGCTCTCGGGATTCCTCCGTCGCTTCGATATTAGATTCGATGCGATCTACAAGAACTGTGCCTTAGCGAATTCCGCAAAAGCCACGTCATTGCAGATGCGGCGAATCAAAATCTAATGCCTGCGTAAGAAGGTCAACCGCGACGAGAGCATGAGCGCTAACAAACTTTCAGCTGATGCGAATCACATAAGCTTCGGGCCCTTTCTTGGGTTACTTTCTTTGGGCCAACAAAGAAAGTGACCCGCGCGCAGCGCGGAAGCTTTTTTCCATGGCGCGAGTCGCTGCGCCGTTCACCGGCCACGTCGGGCGTGGATTCCGGCGTGCGTCTGGATGACGGGCGACGGGCAAAAGCAATATGGGTCCCAGCTTTCGCTGGGATGACGGCTTTAGGAGCAAGAGCAAATGGGTCCCAGCGTCCGCTGGGATGACGGTTTAGAAGCAAGGGCAGCGGAGCAAGCCCCACTCTACAAGGCGAAAAAACGACGATCCCGGCTTGCGCCGGGATCGTGTATGGATCTATCGGGTTTTTCGCGGGCGCGGCCTGCGGCATAGCCCGGAATGCGCGATGGGTTATTGCGTCGGCTGCAACTGCGCTTCGGCGTTAACGGTCAGCAGGCGGTTCACTTCCTGCACGTCGTCGATGTCCAGCGTGCCGGCGGACTGGTCCAACAACAGACGGTTCTGCAGGAAGCCGTACTTGGCCTGCGCGTACAGCTGCTGCGCGTTGAACAGGTTCTGCTGGTTGATCAGCACGTCGATCACGGTGCGGGTGCCCACTTCCAGGCCGACCTGCGAAGCTTCGTACGCGGCCTTCGCCGACACGACCGCCAAGCGCCGCGCTTCGACTTCGCTCACGCCCGCGATCAGCGCCTGGTAAGCGCTGCGCGTGCTGCGCTCGAGCGCGCGCTTCTGCTGTTCCAGCCGGTTTTGCGCGGCGTCGCGGCGTGCGATGGCCGCACGCACTTGCGACTGCGTTATGCCGCCGGAAAAGATCGGCACCGAAAGCGTCAGGCCTACCGAGGGACCGTACCCGTGATCGTCGGTGAACGGAAACCGCGTCCCGCCGAACGTGACGTCGCCCCAATTGGTATTGTCGTTGTAGCTGCCGCTCAGATAAAGGCGCGGCAGGTGGCCGGCGCGCGCCGTTTGCACATCGGCGGCCGCCGAATCCACCTGGTATTGGGTAGCCGCCAGCGCGGGATTGTTCTTGACCGCGCTTTCGACCCAGCTCTCGACGGTCTGCTCCGGCGGCAGTTCCGGCTTGTAATCCTCCGGCAGGCCCTTGAGGTTGCGTACCGGCTGCCCGGTGATCTCGGTCAGCGCCTGGTAGGTGTCCTCGAGCTCGTTGCGGCGAACGATGGTATTGGCGCGGGCGCTGTCGTACTGCGCGCGCGCCTCGTGCACGTCCGTGATCGGCGCCAGACCCACTTCCAAGCGCTTGTCGGCGAAATCGAATTGCTTCTTCAGCGCGGTTTCCTGCGCTTCGGCCGCGGCCAGCGTTTCGATCGCGACCAGCACGTTGAAATAGGCTTGCGAAGTGCGCGTGATCAGAGCGTCGCCGGCGCTTTCCAGCGAGAAGTCGGCGCCCTTGCTGAGCGCCTTCTGGCTTTTGAGGCGCGCGAAATTGCCGAAGTCGAAGATCATCTGGTCGACGTTGACCCCGGTGCTTCGGCTGGAGGTTTCGGTGCGGCGGTTGCCGCCCGAGATCGAGCCGGTGTCGGGGTCGATCTGCACCGGGCTGTCGCTGTAGTTGCGCTGGCGGTTGAACGTAGCGCTGGCGTCGATCTGCGGCAGCATCGCGCCGCGCGCCTGCACGGCGCCTTCCTTGACCGCGCGACGGTCGGCTTCGGCGGCGGACAATTGCGGATCGCCGGTGCGGGCCAGCTCATAGGTCTGCAACAGGTCTTCGGCGAAAGCGCTGGCGGGCAGCAGGGCCAGGGCGAGGGCGAAAAACAGCGGACGGCGACTCATGCGGGGAGGTCCTTGGTTTTTATTGGCAGTCCGCGCTTCGGTGCGCGGGCGGGTTCTTAATCGATCACAAGTGGAATTCGGGTGCCGGCGCGGCGCCGGCGAGATACTGCAATTCGGTTTCGAATAACGACTCGATGCGCGGAGCGTTGACTTCGTTGCGCAAACAAATCGCTTCCATCACCGGCGCGCGGCCGCGGACCACGAACAGGCGTCCGCCGGGACGCAGCCATTCGACGAAGCGCGCCGGCACCGTATCGACGGCGGCCGTGACGCAGATCGCGTCGAAGCGGCGCGCCGTGTCCCAGGCCAGCGCATCGGCGGTTTCGATGCGTACGTTATTGTCGTAACCGCGCTGCGCCAAACGCGCGCTCGCCGCGGCCGCGAGTTCCGGCACTATTTCCAGACTATGCACATCGCGTGCCAGATAACCCAGGCAGGCGGTCACGAAACCGGTGCCGGTGCCGATCTCCAGCACTTCGTCGCCCGCGTCCAGTTCCAAACCCTGCAGCATGCGTCCCTCGACCACCGGCTTCATCATCGATTGGCCGTGGCCGATCGGCAATTCCAGGTCGGCGTAGGCCAGCGTGCGGTACGCATCGGGCACGAACGCATCGCGCGGCACGGCGCCCAGGGCTTCCAGCACGCGCGTATCCAGCACGTCCCAGGGGCGCACCTGCTGTTCGACCATGTTTTCGCGGACTTTGGCGTAATCGATCGTCATGCTCTGTGCCTGGTGCGGTCGGCCCGCGATTTTACCGGTCTCTGGCGGCAGGGTGGGGAAAGTGCGGGAAACAGGATCGCCCACACCGCAGGGGGCTCTGAGTGCCGGAAGTAACCGAGACTCTTGTAGCGATGACAACTGTCATCGCGACCGCGGACGTCCGCGATGCGGCGGCGGACACCGGCTCAGCGCGGCTCATGGGCGCGCAGGAACAGGTCGACGGTGGCATCGATATGCGCATCGACTTCGCGTTGGGTGGGGGCGCTGCAAAGACCGCTGACCATGCGCATATGCAACTCGCCTTTCAGCAGGCAGAAGAACTGCGACGGCGCGCGGGCGATGTCGGGCACCACCAGCTCGCCGGCGGCGACGCGCGCCTGCAGGAATTCGTTGAACGCTTCCTGTACGCGCTGCGGCCCGGCCTGCCAGAACATCTGGCGGACGCGAACGTCGCTGGACTGGGTCAGCATCATCCGATGCATCGACAGCGCCTCGTCGCTGGTGATCAGGGCGAAGAAGGCCTGCGCGATCCGGGTCAGTTGCACCCGCAGCGGGCCTTTCAGGTCCGCGGGGAACAAGTCCGGCGGCATCTGCTCTTCGCACTTGGCGCGGATCGCTTCCATGAACAACGCGTCCTTGTCGCCGAAATGGCTGTAGACGGTCAGCTTGGAAACCCCGGCGTCGCTGGCGATCTGGTCCATGCTGACGCCGTCGAAGCCCTGCAGGGTGAACAGGCGCTTCGCCGTTTCCAGAATGGCGGCGCGTTTGTTCAAGTCCTTGGGGCGACCAGGACTGGTGGTTTTGGCTCGAGTATCGAGATTGCTGGCGGCGGCTGGCTTGCTCATGACGTAATACTAGACTAATCGGTTTTATATTTATACTATACCGACCGGTGCAATAAATAGGTCGGAGTCCGTTATGCCCGCCAGGCACGTCTTTGCAGCGACAGCGCTGGTCAGCGCGACCTTACTCTTATCCGCCTGCAACGGCGGCGGCGAACCGCAGGAAGCGGCGCGCCCGGTGCTGGTGACCCGGGCCGGGGACGCGGCCCCAAACGTCGTCGCCTTTGCCGGGGAAATCCGCGCCCGCGAAGAGAGCGCGCTGTCGTTCCGCGTCGGCGGCAACCTGGTGCGGCGCGATGTCGATGTCGGCGCCCGGGTCAAAAAGGGCGATCTGCTGGCGGTGCTCGATCCGGGCGATCTGCGTCTGCAAGCCCAGGGCGCGCAAGCTCAGCTTGCGGCGGCCGAAGCCGAGCTCGGCCGCGCCCGCGCCGACCAAGCGCGCTACCAGGCGCTGGCCCAACAGCAATTGGTCAGCCGCTCGGCGCTCGATGCCCAGAACGCCTCCTATCAGGCCGCCGCAGGCCAGGCCCGCGCCGCGCGCGCCAATCTGGATGTGGCCCGCAACCAGGCCGAATATTCGCAACTGCGCGCGCCGCGCGACGGCGCGATCGCCAGCCGCCAGGCCGAGGCCGGGCAAGTGGTGGCGGCCGGGCAGACGATATTCACCCTGGCCGGCGACGACGGCCGCGAAGTCGCTATCGCTCTGCCCGAATCTCAGATCCGCAGTTACCGGGTCGGCCAGCCGGTGCTGGTCGAATTGTGGAACGCCCCCGGCCAACGTTTGCCCGGCACGATCCGCGAAATCTCGCCAGCCGCCGACCCGCAGGCGCGCACTTACGCCGCGCGCGTCGCGCTGGGCGGCGATGCCGAGCACAAGGTCGAACTCGGCCAGAGCGCACGCGTTTACGTCGCCGGCGGCGATGAGCAGGCGACGCTGGCATTGCCCTTGTCCGCGCTGCAGCGCGGCGCCGATGGCCGCAATACGGTGTGGGTGGTGGATCGCGCCACTCGCCGCGTGCACGCCATGCCGGTGCGCACCGGCGCTTTCGGCGAAGACAGCGTGCCGGTGCTCGGCGGGTTGAAGGCCGATGCGATGGTGGTTTCGGCCGGCGGGCATTTGTTGCGCGAGAACCAGCTCGTGACGCCGGTGGATCGCGATAACAGGCCGCTCCTGCCCGTCAAATCCGTCGCTACGGCGAAGTAAATCCCATGCGCAAATTCAATCTCTCCGAGTGGGCGCTGAGCAACCGCAGCCTGGTGCTGTACGCGATGCTGGTGCTGGGATTGATCGGCGCCTGGTCGTACCGACATCTGGGCCAATCCGAAGATCCGCCTTTCACTTTCAAGGCGATGGTGGTGCAGACGTTGTGGCCGGGGGCGACCGCCGAGCAGGTGTCGACCCAGGTCACCGAGCGCATCGAAAAGAAATTGATGGAAACCGGCCAGTACGAATTCATCCGTTCGTACTCGCGGCCCGGCGAATCGCAGGTGATCTTCGTGGCGCGCGACTCGCTGAAGTCCGCGCAGATCGATCCGCTCTGGTACCAGGTGCGCAAAAAAATCGGTGACATCCGGCCGACGCTGCCGGAAGGCGTGGTCGGCCCGTTCTTCAACGACGAGTTCGGCGATACCTTCGGCAACATCTATGCGTTGACCGGCCAGGGTTTCGATTACGCGGTGCTGAAAGATTACGCGGATCGCCTGCAACTCGAACTGCAGCGCGTGCCCGACGTCGGCAAGGTCGATCTGATCGGCCTGCAGGACCAGAAGATCTGGATCGAAGTCAGCAACACCAAACTGGCCACGCTGGGCGTGCCGCTGTCGGCGGTGAGGCAGGCGCTCGAGCAGCAGAACGCGATCACGCCCAGCGGCTTTTTCGAAACACCGGGCAACCGCGTGCAGTTGCGCGTGGAAGGCGCCTTCGATTCGGTCGAAGAGATCCGCCAGTTCCCGATCCGCGCCGGCGACCGCACCCTCCGCCTGGGCGACGTGGCCACGATAACGCGCGGCTTCTCCGATCCGGCCGCGCCGAAAATGCGTTTCATGGGCGAAGAAGCCATCGGCATCGCCGTGGCGATGAAAGACGGCGGCGACATCCTGCGCCTGGGCCGCACCCTCGAACAAGAATTCGAGCGCTTGCAGGAAACCCTGCCGGCCGGCATGCAACTGCGCAAAGTGGCAGACCAGCCCGAAGCGGTGAAGGAGTCGGTCGGCGAATTCGTGCGCGTGCTGGCCGAAGCGGTCGCGATCGTGCTGCTGGTGAGTTTCTTCTCGCTGGGCTTCCGCACCGGGCTGGTGGTCGCGGTATCGATTCCGCTGGTGCTGGCGATGACGTTCGCGGTGATGCATTACTTCGGCATCGGCCTGCACAAGATCTCGCTCGGCGCGCTGGTGCTGGCGCTGGGCCTGCTGGTCGACGACGCGATCATCGCGGTGGAGATGATGGCGATCAAGATGGAGCAGGGCTTCAGCCGCTTGAAAGCGGCGAGCTTCGCTTACGAGAGCACGGCGTTCCCGATGCTGACCGGTACGCTGGTCACCGCGGCCGGATTTCTGCCGATCGCGACGGCGGCATCGAGCACCGGCGAATACACGCGGTCCCTGTTCCAGGTGGTGACGATCGCGCTGATCGTGTCGTGGATCGCGGCAGTGCTGTTCATTCCTTACCTGGGCGACAAGATGCTGCCGGACTTGGCGCACCGGCACGAACCCGGTCCGCGTTCCTTGTCCGGGCGCTGGCGCGCGCTGCGGCAGCGCGCCGCCGACCGGTTGCCGCGGCTGGCCTTCATGCTGGCGCCGCCGCCGATCGTGGGGCATGAGCACGATCCCTATCAAACCGCGTTTTACCGCCGCTTCCGCAGCTTGCTGGATTGGTGCCTTTCGCACCGCTGGTGGGTGGTCGGCATCACCGCCGCGGCGTTCGTCGCTTCGATCATGATGTTCCGCTTCGTGCCGCAGCAGTTCTTCCCCGATTCGACACGGCCCGAGCTGATGGTCGACATGGAATTGGCCGAAGGCGCTTCGTTGCGCGCAACCGAGGCGCAGGCGAAGAAGCTCGAGCGCTATTTGAAGGGCCATGAAGGCATAGACAACTACGTCGCCTATGTCGGCACCGGTTCGCCGCGTTACTACCTGCCGCTGGATCAGCAACTGCCCGCGGCGAATTTCGCGCAATTCGTGGTTCGCGCCGACGGGTTGGAATCGCGCGAGGCCCTGCGCACGTGGCTGATCGAAAAAGTGATCCCGCAATTCCCGGAATTGCAGTTGCGCGTGACGCGCCTGGAGAACGGGCCGCCGGTGGGCTATCCGCTGCAGTTCCGCGTGTCCGGCGAGCATGTCGAGCGCGTGCGCGCGATCGCGCAGCAGGTGGCGGAAAAAGTACGCGCCAATCCGCATGCGGCCAACGTGAACCTCGATTGGGACGAACCCAGCAAGGTGGTGCGGCTGCGCATCGACCAGGATCGCGCCCGCGCGCTGGGCATCAGTTCGGCGGAAGTATCCAGTTTCCTGTCCGGTTCGCTGTCGGGCCTGCACGTCAGCACCTATCGCGAAGGCAACGAGTTGATCGAAATGCTGCTGCGCGGTCCCGACGACGAGCGCGCGCGGCTGGATCTGCTGTCGAGCCTGGCGATCCCGACCGCCAGCGGCCAGTCGGTGCCGTTATCGCAAATCGCGAAGCTGGAATACGCCTTCGAGGAAGGCATCGTCTGGCATCGCGACCGTTTGCCGACGGTTACCGTGCGCGCCGACATCATCGACGGCACCACGCCGCCGAGCGCGGTCGCGCAGATCGAGCCGACGCTGGAAGGCATCCGCGATGCGCTGCCGGAAGGCTATCTGCTGCGCACCGGCGGCACGGTGGAGGATTCGGCGCGCGGCCAGAATTCGGTCAATGCCGGCATGCCTCTGTTCCTGCTGGCGGTGATCACGCTGCTGATGCTGCAACTGCGCAGCTTCTCGCGGGTCGGTCTGGTGCTGCTGACAGCGCCGTTGGGTTTGATCGGAGTCACGTTGTTCCTGCTGATGTTCCGGGTGCCGTTCGGTTTCGTGGCGATGCTCGGTACGATCGCGCTGGCGGGCATGATCATGCGCAATTCGGTGATCCTGGTCGATCAGATCGAGCAGGACATCGCCGCCGGCCACGATCGCTGGCACGCGATCATCGATGCGACGGTGCGCCGCTTCCGCCCGATCGTGCTGACCGCATTGGCGGCGGTGCTGGCGATGATCCCGCTATCGCGTTCGGTGTTCTACGGGCCGATGGCGGTGGCGATCATGGGCGGCCTGATCGTGGCTACGGCGCTGACGCTGCTGTTCCTGCCGGCGTTGTACGCGGCGTGGTTCAAGGTGAAGCCGCAGGAAGCCGAAGCAAGCCATGCGCCGCTCGCCTCGCCGATTCAGTGACTAGAGTTTCATATGTAGAGCGGAGCTTGCTCCGCTGCTCTTGCTCCTAAAGCCGTCATCCCAGCGCACGCTGGGACCCATTTTGCCCTTGCCCGTCATCCCGGCGAACGCCGGGACCCAGGCCCGCGTCCTTGCCAGTGGCGACGCGACTCGCGCCATGGAAAAAGGCTTCCGCGCTGCGCGCGGGTCACTTTCTTTGTTGGCCCACTGCGCGCGCCGGAGCGCGCGCGAACGGCGAAGCCGGCCCCGAAGGGGTGAGCGCCAGGAAGGCGCGAATCAAGAAAGTAACCAAAGAAAGGACCTGAACTGCGGTGCGATTCGTCGCAACTGCAAGGTCCGCGGGTAGGCCTGCTTTCGTCATTGTTGACCTTCTTACGCAGGTACTAGATTTTGATTAACCGCGATTGCGGCGACGTGTCTTCTTTGGATTTTCGCTAAAGAAGCATTCGGGTCCGTCGCCTCGGCCTGAAAGGCCGGCAGGTCGCGAGAGTCCAACCGCAAAGGCAGCGGAGCAAGCTCCGCTCTACAAAGTCAGAGCAAGGCGCTGGACCTCGGCTTTCGGGATCACGAGCGGACCTTTGCCGCCGACCCGCATTCGGGTCTAGACTCGCCCGGCAAGCGATGGCCGGCGCGTCCGGTCTGCCAGCAAGCGAGGATCGCGGTGAAGCCGACCGATATTCGCAATCCCGACACCTTCCACAAGGTCGTCGACTGCCAGTGGGCCTGCCCCGCGCATACCCCGGTGCCCGAGTACATACGCCTGATCGCCGCCGGCCGCTACGCCGATGCGTACATGGTCAATTGGCACTCCAATGTCTTCCCCGGGATCCTCGGCCGCACTTGCGATCGGCCCTGCGAACCGGCCTGCCGCCGCGGTCGCGTCGAAGAGAACAACGGCCCCGCTTCGATGAGCGAAAAGCCCGAACCGGTCGCCATCTGCCGCCTCAAACGCGTCGCCGCCGATCACAAAGGCGACGTGCAGTCGCGCATGCCAAAACCGGCCGCGCAACGCAACGGCAAACGCATAGTCTGCGTCGGCGCCGGCCCATCGTCGCTGACCGTTGCGCGGGATCTTGCGCCGCTCGGCTACCACGTCACCGTGTTCGAAGCCGATCCCAAGGCCGGCGGCTTCATGCGCACGCAAGTGCCGCGTTTCCGCCTGCCCGAAAGCGTCATAGACGAAGAGACCGGCTACATCCTCGGCCTGGGCGTGGAATTCGTCGGCGGCCATCGCATCGGATCGATGAAGGCGCTGCTCGCCGAGAACTACGATGCGGTGTTCGTCGGCAGCGGCGCACCGCGCGGACGCGATCTCGATCTTCCGGGCAGGCAAGAAGCGGCCGCGCAGATCCACGTCGGTCTGGATTGGCTGGCCAACGTCTATTTCGGCCACATCACTTCGGTGGGCAAGCGCGTGCTCGTGCTCGGCGGCGGCAACACCGCGATGGACTGCTGCCGCTCGGCGCGCCGGCTCGGCGGCACCGACGTGAAAGTACTGGTGCGTTCCGGTTTCGACGAAATGAAAGCCAGCTCGTGGGAGAAGGAGGATGCGCAACACGAAGGCATCCCGATCCTCGACTGCCGCGTACCCAAGACCTTCGTCCATGCCAGCGGCCGCCTGACCGGCATGACCTTCGAGCGCGTGCGCGCGGAGTACGACGACAAAGGCCGCCGCAAGCTGGTGCCCACCGGCGAGCCCGACGAATTCCATGCTTGCGACGAAGTGCTGATCGCCGTCGGCCAGGAGAACGCGTTCCCGTGGATCGAACGCGACCTGGGCATCGATTTCGACGAATGGGGCATGCCGGCGGTCGACAAGATCACCCATCAATCCACGTTGCCGCACGTGCTGTTCGGCGGCGATGCCGCGTTCGGGCCGAAGAACATCATCTGGGCCGTTGCGCACGGCCATGCCGCGGCGATCTCGATCGACAAGCTGCTGCACGGCGAAGACGCGCAAGAACGGCCGGACCCGCTGGTGCAGCTGGATTCGCAGAAGATGGGCATCCACGAATGGAGCTACGACAACGCCGTTTCGCCCGACGAACGTTACGTGGTGCCGTGGTCGGAAGCCGCCAAGAAGCTCGACAGCATGCAGGTGGAAGTCGAATTGGGTTTCGACCCGGCCACCGCATGGAAGGAAACGCAGCGCTGCCTGAACTGCGACGTGCAGACCGTATTCACCCGCGACAAATGCATCGAATGCGATGCCTGCGTCGACATCTGCCCGACCGACTGCATCACCTTCACCGCCAACGGCGACGAAGCGGACTTGCGTACGCGCCTGACGGCGCCGGCGTTGAATGCCGGGCAGGACCTGTATGTGTCCGAACCGCTGAAGACGATGCGGGTGATGGTGAAGGACGAGGACGTATGCCTGCATTGCGGGCTATGCGCGGAACGCTGCCCCACGGGGGCCTGGGACATGCAGAAGTTCCTGTTGTTGGAGACTTATGCCGGCTCGGGATGCCGCAGCAAGAAGCAGAAGGAGGCGGCGTGATGTTGGAGATCGCGGAATGCTCCAGAACCGTCATCCCAGCGAAAGCTGGGACCCATTTTGATCTTGCTGTTGATCCACCAAAATCAGGGTCAAAATGGGTTCCTGCTTTCGCAGGAATGACGGGAAGGGAGGATGCGATATGACTCCGAGCCTTTCTCCGCTCCAATCCACCAACGACTTCGTCGTCAAGTTCGCCAACGTCAACGGCTCCGGCTCCGCTTCCGCCAACGAATTGTTCGCCAAGGCCATCCTGCGCATGGGCGTACCGGTCAGCCCGCGCAACATCTTCCCATCCAATATCCAAGGCTTGCCGACCTGGTACGAGGTGCGCGTTTCCGAGCGCGGCTGGCTGGGGCGGCGCGGCGGCGTCGATCTGATGGTGGCGATGAACCCGCAGACCTGGGACGCCGATATCGCCGAAATAGAAGCCGGCGGCTATCTCTTCTACGACAACAGCAAGCCGCTGCCGAAATCCAAGTTCCGCGACGACGTCAACATCATCGGCGTGCCGCTGACCGAGATCTGCAACGCCACCTACAGCGATCCGCGCCAGCGCCAGCTGTTCAAGAACATCATGTACGTCGGCGCGCTGAGCGCGCTGCTGGACATGGACGTGCCGACCATCGAAGCCCTGATCGGCGAGCAGTACAAAGGCAAGGAAAAGCTGCTCAAACCCAATATCGAAGCCCTGCATCTGGGCCGCGACTGGGTGCGCGCACACCTGCCGCATCCGATCGGGCTGCGCGTGCGAAAAGCCGATGCGGTCGGCGACAAGATCTTCGTCGAAGGCAATGCGGCGGCGGCTTTGGGCTGCGTATACGGCGGCGCCACGGTCTGCGCCTGGTATCCGATCACGCCGTCGTCTTCGCTCGCCGAGGCTTTCCAGAAGTATTGCCAGAAATACCGCGTCGACGAGGAAGGCCGGACGCGTTACGCGATCATCCAGGCCGAAGACGAGATCGCGTCGATCGGTATGGTGGTCGGTGCGGGCTGGAACGGCGCCCGCGCCTTCACTACCACCGCCGGCCCCGGCATTTCGCTGATGAACGAGTTCATCGGTCTGGCGTATTTCGCCGAAATACCGATCACCATCATCGACGTGCAGCGCGGCGGACCATCGACCGGCATGCCGACGCGCACGCAGCAGTCGGACGTGCTGGCCTGCGCCTATGCGTCGCACGGCGACACCAAACATGTGCTGCTGTTCCCCGAAGATCCGCACGAGTGCTTCGAGTTTTCCGCCGTGGCCTTCGACCTGGCCGACCGCCTGCAGACGCCGATCTTCGTGATGACCGACCTCGACATCGGCATGAACCAGCGCCTGTGCGCGCCCTTCGCCTGGGACGATGCGAAGCGTTACGACCGCGGTAAGGTGATGACCGCGGAGCAACTGGACGAAGGCCGCGAATTCGCGCGCTACAAGGACGTCGACGGCGACGGCATCCCGTACCGTACTTATCCCGGCACGCATCCGGAAAAAGGCGCGTATTTCACCCGCGGCACCTCGCGCAATCCGCAGGCGCAGTATTCCGAGCGCGGCCCGGATTACGTCTACAACATGCAGCGGCTGCTGCAGAAGTTCGACACGGCGAAAACGCTGGTGCCGCAGCCGCTGTTGCGCCAGTCCGACGTCCCGGCGCGCCACGGCGCGATCTATTTCGGCTCGACCAGCCCGGCGATGGAGGAGGCGATAGAACGCCTGCAAGCCGATGGCGTCGGGCTCGACACGCTCCGTGTGCGCGCATTCCCGTTCCCGGATTCGGTGAAGGCCTTCATCGACGCGCACGACTCCGTGTTCGTGGTCGAGCAGAACCGGGATGCGCAATTGCGGTCGCTGCTGGTGAACGAATTCGGCATCGACCCGGCGCGGCTTGTGGCCGTACTGCATTACGACGGTACGCCGATCACGGCGAGATTCATTTGCGATGCGATTTCGGCGCGGTTGCGGCCGGCGGCTCATCAAGACAAGGTGGCCTGAGCATGCGTTCCACGCTGTTCCTGCTGGGCGGTTTCGCGATCGTGCTCATACTGGGCTTCTGGATGGCGAATTCCATGGTCCCGCCGTCGTCGGACGCCGCTAACGCCGTCGCAACGACCGGACAGCCCTCGTCGTCGGATAGCGCATCGTTGTGGCTGTTCGCGGTGCTGGCCTGGGCGACGGCTTTCTTCGTTCGCCCGTTGTGGTTGTTCATGCTGCTGACTGCCGGAGTCGTATTCGTAGGCGGCGTATTCGTCGTCCTCGGCGCGTTGAACGGATACGCGGACACCCATTTACGCCCGAACGACAGCGGCTCATGGACGCTGTTCCAAGTCGGCGTGCTGATGCTGGCATCGCGCGTCGTGACGTTCCTCCTATGGCTGCGGAAAGCTTCGGTAGAGGAGTTGATATGACCTATCTGGCCAAACCGAAACTGCATCACCCCACGCTCTCGTGCAACGCGATCGGCTTCACCCGCCGCGATTACGAAGGCAAGATCAGCACGCTGTGCGCGGGTTGCGGCCACGATTCGATCTCGGCGGCGATCATTCAGGCTTGTTGGGAATTGGATATCGAACCGCACCGCGTCGCCAAGCTGTCGGGCATCGGTTGCAGTTCCAAGACGCCGGACTATTTCCTCGGCCAGTCGCACGGCTTCAACACCGTGCACGGCCGCATGCCGTCGGTGCTGACCGGCGCCAATCTCGCCAATCGCGATCTGATCTACCTGGGCGTGTCCGGCGACGGCGATTCGGCGTCGATCGGCATCGGCCAGTTCGTGCATGCAATCCGCCGCGGCGTGAACATGGTCTACATCGTCGAGAACAACGGCGTGTACGGGCTGACCAAAGGCCAGTTCTCGGCCACCGCCGACCAGGGATCCGTGTCGAAGAAGGGCGTGGCCAACACCGACAGTCCGCTCGACATGGTCAGCATGGCCTTGCAACTGGGCGCGAGCTACGTCGCGCGCAGCTTTTCCGGCGACAAGAAACAGCTGGTGCCGCTGATCAAGGGTGCGTTGTCGCACCGCGGTGCGGCGTTCCTGGATGTGATCAGCCCCTGCGTGGCTTTCAACAACCATCCCGGCAGCACCAAGAGCTACGACTACGTGCGCGAGCACAACGATGCGGTCAACCAGCTCGACGTGATGGTGCCGCGTGCCGAAATAGCGGTCGATTACGCCGCCGGGGACGCCATCGAAGTGGAACAGCACGACGGTTCCGTCCTGCGGCTGCGCAAACTGGACGAAGCCTACGACCCGCGCGACCGGCTGACGGCGATGAACCTGATCCAGCAGCGCCAGGCGCAGGGCGAAGTGGTGACCGGGCTGCTTTACTTCGACCAGGAAGCGGGCGATCTGCATGGGCATCTCAATACGGTGCCGATGCCGTTGAACGCATTGGAAGCGGAGGAGTTGAATCCGGGAGCCGCCGTGCTGGCCAAGATCAACGCCTCGTTGCGCTGACGCGTGGGCTGCCCTGTGGTAGCGGCTTTGGCCGCGAGCTCTTGATCTTCGTCGATACTCGAAGAGCTCGCGGCTGAAGCCGCTCCCACAAGATCAAAGGCTCAATCGCGCAGTTCCGCCACATGGCAATCCGCGGCGATGCGCTCCAACACCGCCGCGGTCACCTGCTTCGTGCTGGATGGCCGATGCGGTGTCAGATCCGCGCTCATCACGCCATCGTCCAGCGTCGCCGAGACCGCCTGCTCCACGCAGTTCGCTTCCATCTCCAATCCCAGCGAATAGCGCAGCAGCAGCGCGACGCTGAGGATCGCGCCGCAAGGATTGGCACTGCCGCGGCCGGCGATGTCCGGCGCGGAGCCGTGGATCGGTTCGTATAGGCCGATGCCTCCATCGCCCAGCGAGGCCGAAGGCAGCAGGCCCATCGAGCCGGCGAGCATCGAAGCTTCGTCGGTGAGGATATCGCCGAACATGTTTTCGGTGACGATCACGTCGAACGCGCGCGGTTTGGCCAGCAGGTGCATCGCCATCGAATCGACCAGTTGATGCTCCAGCACGATATCCGGGAACTCGTCGCGGGCGACGCGCGTCGCCACTTCGCGCCAGAGCCGCGAAGTTTCCAGCACGTTGGCCTTGTCGACCGAGGTCACGTGCCCGCGGCGCTGCCGCGCCAATGCGCAGGCACGGCGCACGACGCGTTCGACTTCCGCCGCGCTGTAACGGCAGGTGTCGCTGGCGCTGTCGGCATCGCGCGTCTTGTCGCCGAAATAGATGCCTCCCGTGAGTTCTCGAACCACCAGCAGATCGACGCCTGAGAGCAAGTGCGGCTTGATCGGTGCGGCCCCGAGCGTGGCCGGATGCGGCCGTACCGGGCGCAGGTTTGCGTACAGGCCGAGCGCTTTGCGCAATGCGAGCAAGCCTTGTTCCGGGCGCGTTTTCGCGCGCGGATCCGACCATTTCGGTCCTCCGACAGCGCCCAGCAGCACCGCGTCGGCATAGCGGCAGGCGGCGAGGGTTTTTTCCGGCAGCGGCTCGCCGCAGGCGTCGATGGCGGCCCCGCCGATCGTATGCTCGTGCAGTGCGAAATTATGGCGATAACGATAGCCGACGGCGCGCAACACTTCGACCGCGGCTGCGGTGACTTCCGGGCCGATGCCATCGCCAGGCAGGACGACGATTTCAGCGTGCATGGTGGAACTCCTGTCGGGGATGCGCCGTGAGCCGGCCGTTTTCGAAGCGGGTAATGGCGAATTGTTGATTGAGCAGGTAACCGAGCTGGTCCACTCCCTGCAGCAGGCAGGTTTGGGCGAACGCATCCAGCGGGAAGCCGTAGCTGCGGCCGTCGGGCAGATCCACGCTGCGCGCGGCGACATCGATGCGCAGTTCGATGCCCGGGCGATCGAGCAGCTCGTCGACGACGGCTTCGTCGAGCACGATCGGCAGCAGCCCGTTCTTCAGCGCATTGCTGCGGAAGATATCGGCGATCTGGCTGCTGATCACTGCGCGCAACCCGAGGTCGGCCAGCGCCCACGGCGCATGTTCGCGCGACGAGCCGCAGCCGAAGTTGCGGCCGGCGATAAGTATCTGCGCGCCGGCGTTCTCCGGGCGGTTGAGGGCGAATTCCGGATTCGGACTGCCGTCCGCAAGATAGCGCCAGTCGTTGAAGGCGAAGCGGCCGAGGCCTTTGCGTTCGGTCGTGGTCAGGAAGCGCGCAGGGATGATCTGGTCGGTGTCGATATTGCGATCGCGCAGCACGACAGTGCGGGAAGAGAATTTTGTGATTTCAGCCATGAGTGTAGCTCCGCGAAACTTGTGCCTTTAAAGCCGTCATTCCCGCGAAGGCGGAAATCCAGCGACTTCGCTCTGCCCTTTGTAGGAGCGGCTTCAGCCGCGAGCTCTTCGAGCTGACGCCGATGTGGGAAAAGCTCGCGGCTGAAGCCGCTTCTATAAAGGCGTAAGTCGCTGGATTCCCGCCTTCGCGGGAATGACGGCCTACGGGCAAATTCCTCCGCATTACGCAACCTCCAAGAAGGTGCGACTTCGCGCAGGAGAAGAAGGCAAAAAATCGCGCGGATCGGTGACGACTCCCATCACAGCGCACGCAGCGGCCGTGAGCGGCGAAGCCAGCAGCGTGCGCGCCCCTTTGCCTTGGCGGCCTTCGAAATTCCTGTTGCTGGTGGATACCGCGAGTTGTCCGGGTCCGACGAGGTCGCCGTTCATCGCGATGCACATCGAGCAGCCTGGCTCGCGCCATTCGGCGCCGGCGTCGCGCACGATGCGGTCGATGCCTTCTGCTTCCGCGGCGCGTTTGACCTGTTCGGAGCCAGGCACCACGAGCATGCGCACGCGCGGATGCACCTGGCGCCCGCGCAACACTTCGGCGACCTGACGCAGATCGGACAGGCGCGAATTGGTGCAACTGCCGACGAAGACCACGTCCACCGGCCGGCCGGCGAGCGCCGCACCGCCTTCGAAACCCATGTAAGCCATCGCTTTGCTCGCATCGGCGTCGCGAGCGGTCGGCAAGCGCGCATCCACCGCGGCGACCTGGCCCGGATGCGTGCCCCAGGTCAGCGTCGGCGCGATGTCGCGCGCATCGATGCGCACTTCGCGGTCGAAACGGGCGCCGTCGTCGCTGCGCAGCTCGCGCCAGCGCGCGACCGCGCGGGCGAAATCGGCGCCCTGCGGCGCGCGTGGCGTGGTCGCCAGATAGTCGAAAGTGGTCTGGTCCGGCGCTATCAGCCCAGCGCGCGCGCCGGCTTCGATCGACATATTGCAGACGGTCATGCGCTCGTCCATCGACAACGCATGGATCGTCGAGCCGCGGTACTCGATCACATGGCCAGTGCCGCCGTTGACGCCGATGACGCCGATCACATGCAGGATCAGGTCTTTGGCGCCGACGCCGGGCGCGAGCTCGCCATCGACGAAGATCGCCAGCGTCTTCGGTTTGCGCTGCAACAGACATTGCGTGGCCAGCACGTGGCCGACTTCGCTGGTGCCGATGCCGAACGCGAGCGCGCCGAAAGCGCCGTGCGTGGCGGTGTGGCTGTCGCCGCAGACGATGGTCATGCCGGGCTGGGTGAGGCCCAATTCCGGCCCGATCACGTGCACGATGCCGCGCTGCGCGCTGTCGAAATCGAACAGCTCCACCTCGTGCCGGACGCAATGGCGGCGCAGCGTGTCGACCTGGTTTTCGGCCTCCGCGCTGGCATAGGGCAGGCGGCCGTCCGCATCGGCGGGCAAGGTCGGCGTCGAATGGTCCAGCGTGCCCTTGGTCAGATCAGGACGGCGCAGGCGCAGGCCGCGCGCGTCGAGTTCTGCGAAGGCTTGCGGGGAAGTGACTTCGTGGATCAAGTGCAGGTCCACGTATAGGACTGCGGGCACGTCGTCGCTTTCCGGCGCCACCAGGTGCGCGTCCCATAATTTGTCCAACAGCGTTCTTGGTTTCATGGTTTCGTCCCGTGTCACGCCATCGCGGACATGCGTTGCGGCTGCCGGGTGCGCAGCACGCGATTGGCGATGTCCAGCCAGGCCAACGCGCTGGCTTCGATGATGTCCTTGCTGGTGCCGGTGCCCTGATACTCGGCTTCGTCGCAGCGAACGCTCAGGTTGGCTTCGCCGCGCGCGTCGTTGCCGATGCCGACGCTGTGCACCTGGTAGCTCTCCAGCTTCAGGTCGACATCGGTAGCGGCGGCCAGCGCTGCGAACAGCGCATCGACCGGGCCGTCGCCCAACGCGCTTTCGATGATGCGCAAGCCGTCCGGATCGGACAGTTCGATCTGCGCGCTCGCGCGCTGGCCGCGGTCGCTGACGGTCATCGACGCCAATCGATAGCCGTCGCCGACGCGGTCGCCTTGCATCAGGCGCTGCAGGTCCACGTCGTCGACCACGCGCTGGGTTTCGCACAACGACTTGAAATCGGCGAATACCCGATCCAGCGCTTCGTTTTCCAACGGATGGCCCAGCGCGCGCAAGCGATGGGCGACTGCGGCGCGGCCGCTGTGCCGGCCCAGCACCATCTGCGACGACGGCCAGCCGACGTCTTCGGGGTTCATGATTTCGTAGGTGCCCCGATGGCGCAACATGCCGTGCTGGTGGATGCCGGACTCGTGGGCGAAGGCGTTCGCGCCGACGATCGCCTTGTTGCGCTGTACCGGCATGCCGACCAGGCGCGACAGCAATTGCGACGTCGGCACGAGCCGGCGCGTGTCGATGCGGGTGTCGGCCTCGAAATAGGCGCCACGCACTTTCAGCGCCATCACCAGCTCTTCCATCGCGCAATTCCCCGCACGCTCGCCGATGCCGTTGATGGTGCATTCCACCTGGCGCGCGCCGCCTTCGATCGCGGCCAGCGAGTTCGCCACCGCCATGCCCAGATCGTTGTGGCAATGCGCGCTGAAAACCACGCCCTCCGCGCCGGGAACGCCAGCGATCAGACGTTGGAACAGGCCGCGCATTTCCGCCGGCGTGGTGTAGCCGAGCGTGTCGGGCACGTTGACGGTGGTCGCGCCGGCGGCGATGGCGGCGCCGATCACTTCGGCCAGGAAGTCCTCCTCGGTGCGGGTGCCGTCCTCGGTCGAGAATTCGACGTCGTCGACGAAGCTGCGCGCATAAGCGACGTTGCGCGCCGTAGTTTCCAGCACTTCGTCCTTGCTCATCCTCAATTTGTGTTCGCGATGAAGCGGACTGGTCGACAGGAATACGTGCAGGCGCGGTTTCGCGGCCGCCTGCAGTACGCGAGCGGAAGCTTCGATATCGCCGGGCAGGCAGCGGGACAGCACGCACAGCGTGGTTTCGCGCAGTTCCCGCGCGATGAGCGCGGCGGCTTCGCGGTCGGAAAGCGAGCTGGCCGGGAAACCGGTCTCGATGATGTCGACGCCGAGTTCCGCGAGCGCACGGGCCATCACCGCTTTCTGCTGCGGCGACATGCTGCAACCGGGCGATTGCTCGCCGTCGCGCAGCGTGGTGTCGAAGATGCGTATGTGATCGGTGGCGCTCATGCGCAGGTCTCCTCTAAGACGTTGCTTTTTGTTTGGCCGTCATTCCCGCGAAGGCGGGAATCCAGTGGCTTTGCCTTCTCTCCAGAATCTTTCGGCGCGATCTGGATCGTTCGCGCGCCCTCACCCAACCCTCTCCCGCAAGCGGGAGAGGGCTTGAGCAAAGCGCGCTCTTGAGCCCGACGTCGCGGTTTGCGCGGCGGGCGGGGCCGCACTTCCGATAACAGATTTGCAAGGACGCCGGCATCGACATTTCCGCCCGAAACGACTGCGCACTTGCGCTTGCCGGCCACGCGCCGGCCTGCGGCGAGCGCCAATGCGCCGGCGCCCTCGGCGATCACGTGTTCTTCCAGCGCCAACCGCACCAAGGTTTCGCGCAATTCGGCTTCGCGCACGATGACGATGTCGTCCAACAATGACGCCAACACGTATTGCGTCAGATAGCCGGGCTCCTTGACGCGGACGCCGTCCGCCAGCGTAACGGCGGGTTCGCGCAAGTTGCGGTCGCCACGCAACGCTCTCGCCATCGCGTCGACGCCTTCCACTTGCGCGCCGACGATGCGCACGCCTTGCGATCTCAACGCGAGAGCGACACCCGCCGCCAGGCCGCCGCCGCCGATCGGCACCAGCACCACATCCGGCGCCAGTGCCGCCAGTTCCAGGCCGACCGTACCTTGGCCGGCGATCACGTCGCGGTCGTCGAAGGCCGACAGCAGGCGGTAATCGTGCTGTCCGGCGAGCTCGCGGGCGAAGGCCTTGGCCTCGTCGTAGCTGTCGCCGTGCAGGCGTACGGTGGCGCCCCAGTGCGCGACGCCGGCGATCTTGGTTTCCGGCGCGCAGCGCGGCATGACCGTGATCGCATGCACGCCGAGCCGGTACGCGGCCCAAGCCAGGCCTTGTGCGTGGTTGCCCGCGGAGGCCGCGATAACGGTACGCTCGTCGCCGCGTTCGCGCGCCGCCAGCAGCGCATTCAAGGCGCCGCGAACTTTGTAGGAACCGGTGCGTTGCAGGTTCTCCAGTTTCAGCCAGCAGCCGAAACGTTCCGCGTAATGCGTCGGCGTGACGTCGAGATAACGCCGCAAACGCGCCTGCGCCGCCAGCACGTCGGCGGCGGTCACGGTTACGTCGCTGGCTATTGCGGACTCCATGGTCAGACCGGCGTCAACCAGGATCGGAAAGCCGCTTCTTCGCCGCGCACCACGCGCGCGTACAGCGCGGCCAGTTCCCGGCTGACCGGGTTGTCGCCGAAGACGCGAGCGTCGATGGCGGCGATCGGCGCCACTTCCGCGGCCGTGCCGCACGCGAAGACTTCGTCGGCGTCGCGCAGTTCGTCGAGCGTAACCGCTCGCGCATCGGCGCTGCTCAATGCGATCAGTGTGTCGCGGGTGATGCCGGGCAGCGCGTCGCGATGCTCGACGGCGGTGACGCGGCCCTTCTTGACCAGGAACACGTTGGCGCCCGTGCATTCGACGACGAGCCCGGCATCGTCGACGAACAACGCTTCGTCGAAGCCGCGCGACTTGGCCTCGCGCTTGGCCAGGATCGAATTGACGTAAGCGCCGCATAATTTCAATGGAGGCAGCGAGCTGGCCGGATTGCGCCGCCAGGGCGACACGGTCATGCGCGTGTTCGCGCCGCTCAGATGCACCAGCGCCGGCGTGGTCGCCACCATCAGGTGCTGCGCGTGTCCTGCCACGTCCAGTCCGAAGCTGCCGGCGCCGACCCAGGCCAGCGGGCGGATGTAGGCATCGCGGTGGCGGTTGGCGCGCAGCGCTTGCAGCGTCGCGTCGGCGGCTTGCTCGGCGTCGAAGGCGATGCCCAGCAGTTCCGCGCCTTTGCGCATGCGTTCGAGGTGGTCGCGCAGGCGGAAGACCGAGGCGCCCTGTTTCGTCGCATAGCTGCGGATGCCTTCGAAGACGCCGCTGCCGTAGTGCATGGCGTGCGTGGTCAGGTCGGCTTGCAACGCATCCGCGTCTGCGATTTCGCCGTCGAACCACAGTTTCGGTTTGCCGTCGACGACAGCGGATCCTTCGCTGCGTTCGGGATGACAGGAAGGTGCGACCGTTTCGGCGGCAATCTTGGTCAACACGGCGTCACCTGCACGTCCAAACAGTCGTAGAGCTTCGCCAGTTGGTTCTGCAGCGATTCGTCCGAGCGTTCGCCCTCGACGGTCATGCGCAGATACCAGCGGTCGCCGTCGGGCTGGGCTTCGCCGTCCACCGACAACGGGCGGAAACCGCGGCGTTCGGCGGTGCCGAGCACGCGCGACAGTGCGCCTTCGGCCTGGCGCAAGGTGAGATCAAGTTGATAGCGCATGGCGGACTTCCTGGGGTTTGGGAGGGACGGACGCGTCGGCCGCTACAGGCAGCGATGCGACCTCGTCGGCATCGAGCATCTGCGCGTTGTTGTGGTTGGGCGGCACCAGTGGCCAGACGTTCGCGGCTTGGTCGATCGCCACATGCAGCAGCGCAGGGCCGGGCGCATCCAGCAGCCGTTGCAGGGCCGCTTCGGCATCGTCCGTGCGGTCGACGAAAGACGCGTGGATGCCGAATGCGTTGGCGACGGCGGCAAAATCCGGGTTGTCGGAAAGGTCGACTTCGGAATAGCGGCGCTCGAAGAACAGCTCCTGCCATTGGCGCACCATGCCCAGCGCCTGGTTGTCCAGCAGTACGATCTTGATCGGCAGGCGATAGCGCGCCACCGTCGCCAACTCCTGCACGTTCATCAGGAAGGAACCGTCGCCGCTGACGCAGATCACTTGCGCATCGGGATTTTCCGGCGTTTGCAAAGCGAGAAGGGCTCCGATCGCCGCCGGCAAGCCGAACCCCATCGCGCCCAACGCGCCGCTGGTCAGATGCTTGCGCGGATGATCGAAGCGGCAATGCTGCGCCACCCACATCTGATGCTGGCCGACATCGCAGGACACCACGGCGTCCGGCGCCAGTTCCGACAGCCGTTTCAGCAGCGCCGGCGCATACACGGCGTCTCCGGGCGCGTCGTAGCGGGCGGCGTGATCGCGCGCCCGCTGCTGGCACGCGGCGCGCCATTGCCGGCGCGCGGCGCCGTTGCGGCCGTGCTGATGAGCGGCGCAAGGGAGAGTCAATGCGGTCAGTGTCGTGCGGATGTCGCCGCGAACGCCGACATCGGCGTGGCGCAGCTTGCCGATCTCGCACGCGTCCAGGTCCATGTGCACCACGCGCGCATGCGGCGCGAATTCGGCCAACTTGCCGGTGGCGCGATCGTCGAAACGCGCGCCGACCACGATCAACAGATCGCTTTCCTGCACCGCGATATTGGCGGCGCGGCTGCCGTGCATGCCGATCATGCCCAGGTTCAACGGATGCTGCGCCGGCAATGCGCCTAGGCCCTTCAAGGTCAGCACGGCCGGAATCTGCGTGGCATCGGCGAACAACCGGAACGCGTGCACCGCGTCGCCCAGCGCCAATCCGCCGCCGCCGTACAGCACCGGCCGCTGCGCCTGCGAGATCAATGCCAGCGCCGCGTGCAGGGCCGCATCGATCGGTGCGGGCACGTCGTCGATGGGAAGCGGCCGGTGCGCAGGCAGACGCGAAGCGTCGCCGTTCTGCACGTCTTTGGGCAGATCGATCAGCACCGGGCCCGGACGCCCGGAACGCGCGATCCGGAACGCCTCGCCCACCATCCGCGGCAGGTCGTCGACGCTGCGCGGCAGGAAACTATGCTTGACGATCGGCATCGTCATGCCGAACACGTCCAATTCCTGGAACGCATCGGTGCCCATCAGCGGCGTGGCGACCTGCCCAGTGACGATCACCATCGGCACCGAATCCAGCATCGCATCGGCGATGCCGGTGACCAGATTGGAGGCGCCCGGGCCGGACGTGGCCACGCATACGCCGACGCGCCCGCTGGCACGCGCATAACCATTGGCTGCGAACGCTGCGCCCTGCTCGTGACGGACCAGGACATGCTTGATGAGGGCAGGCTTCAGGTCCGATCCGTGCAGCGCATCGTAGAAAGGCATGATCGCGCCGCCCGGATAGCCGAACAGCGTGTCCACGCCCTCCGCAGACAAGGCTTGCACCAGCCAGCGGGCGCCGTTCATGCCGCGGCCTCTTCCTGTCTTTCGTTGCGCACGTTTGCCGCAGCGGGTTTGGCGGGCGCTTGCGGCGCTGTGGACAGCCATTTCATATTGGCGCGCAGCCGCTTGCCGACCGCTTCGATCGGATGTTCGAGATCGGCCTGCTTCAAGGCCTTGTAGTTGGCATTGCCTGCGGCGTACTCGGCGATCCATTGCCGCGCGAACGTGCCGTCCTGGATCTCGGCGAGGATCTTCTTCATCTGCGCGCGCGTGTTTTCGTCGACCACATAAGCGCCGCGGGTCAACGCGCCGTACTGCGCGGTCTCGCTGATGAATTCGTGCATGCGGGTGATGCCGCCTTCGTAGAACAGGTCGACTATCAGCTTCAGCTCGTGCAGGCATTCGTAATAGGCGACTTCCGGCTGATAGCCGGCTTCCACCAGCGTTTCCCATCCGGCCTGCACCAGTTTGGTGGCGCCGCCGCAGAGCACGGCCTGCTCGCCGAACAGGTCGGTTTCGGTTTCTTCCTTGAACGTGGTTTTGATCGCGTTCTGGCGCGCGCCGCCGATGCCTGCGCAATACGCCAGCGCGAATTCCTCGGCGCGGCCGCTCTTGTCCTGGTGCACGGCATAGACGCTGGGCACGCCGCGGCCGATCTCGTATTCGCGGCGCACCAGCGCGCCGGGGCCTTTGGGCGCGACCAGCACCACGTCGAGATCGTCGCGCGGCGCGATCTGTCCGAAGTGCACATTGAAGCCGTGCGCGAACAGCAGGCAGGCGCCTGGCGCGATGTTCGGCTCGATCACCTCGCCGTAGAGTTGCGGCTGCACCATGTCGGGCGTGAGCACGGCGACGAGTTCGGCGCCTTTCACCGCATCGGCCGGCGTTTTGACGGCGAAGCCGTCGGCTTTCGCCTTGAGTTCGGTCGGCCCGCCGGGACGCAGGCCGACGGTCACGTCGAAACCGGAGTCGCGCAGGTTGAGCGCATGGGCGCGGCCTTGGCTGCCGTAGCCGACGATGGTTATTTTGGGTTTGGTGGAGGTGGTCATTGCGATGGCCTTGTTGTCGTGGGTTGGAGGCGGTTATCGAAGGAGACTTGTCATCCCGACCCAGGACTCGCTCCGGGCCGGGATCTGCTTTCCGAACTGGTCATGTCACACGTAAAGCAGATCCCTCTCTTCGCTCGGGATGACAGGAATTTCGCTCGGGACGACAGAAACGGGGATGGCGCGGCGATCGTTGTTCGGCGTATCCAAAGGGCCGGGCGCAGTGACTGCACCTTTCGAAGCAGAACCGACATCGCGCGCGTACTTGGCCAGCACGCCCGTGGTCACGCGCGATGCGATGCGTGCGGGATCGCGCGAGGCGAGATCGGCATCGGCATCGATCCGGCGCGCGACGACATCGATGCGCACCGTATCGCCGTCGCGCAATTTAGAGATCGGCCCGCCATGCGCAGCTTCCGGCGAGATGTGTCCCACCATGAAACCGTGCGTGGCGCCGCTGAAGCGGCCGTCGGTGATCAGCGCGATATCGTTGCCCAAGCCTTGTCCGACCAAGGCCGCAGTGACCGCCAGCATCTCGCGCATGCCGGGGCCGCCGGCGGGGCCTTCGAAGCGGATCACGATTACGTCGCCAGCGGAAATCCCACGCGCCTGCACCGCGGCGAATGCGGCTTCTTCCGAATCGAACACGCGCGCCGGGCCTTCGAAGCGTTCGCGGCCGTGGCCGGCGAGTTTGACGATGCAGCCTTCCGGCGCTAGATCGCCGTACAAGATCGAATAGCCGCCGCGCGGTTTGATCGGATCGCGCACCGGGCGCACCACGTCCTGCGGGCCGGAAACCGGCGCGGCGTCGAGTTCGGCGAAAAAGGAACGGCCGGTGACCGTCGGAATATCCTCGATCAAACCGGCCGCCCGCAGTTCGCGCGCCACCAATGCAGTGCCGCCGTGTTGGAACATTTCCGCGGCGGTGTAGCGGCCGCCGGGTTTCAGGTCGGCGATCACCGGCGTGTTGGCCGACGCGGCTTCGAATTCCTCCAGATCGAACGGCACGCCGGCTTCGTGCGCGATCGCCAGCAGATGCAGCGCCGCATTCGTCGAACCGGCGGTGGCCGAGACCGCGCGCGCCGCGTTGCGCAGCGCCCCGGGGGAGAGGAGCGCGCGCGGCCTCGGCCCGCCATCGCGCAAGCGCTGCATGACGAGTTCGCCGCAGGCTTTCGCCGCGGCGGGTTTGCCGGCGTGGATCGCCGGAATATCGTTCGCGCCCAGCGGCGACAGGCCCAGGAAGGTCAGCACCATCGCCATCGTGTTGGCGGTGAACTGGCCGCCGCACGCACCGGCGCCGGGGCAGGCGCGGCTTTCGATTTCGTGCAGTTCCCCATCGTCGATGCGGCCCGCGGCGTGCGCGCCGACGGCTTCGAACACGTCCTGCACGGTCAGCGCTTTCTCGCTGCCGTCTTTCGCGCGGCACTGGCCGGGCATGATCGTGCCGCCGTACAGGATCACGCTGGGGATATCGAGCCGCGCGGCGGCCATAGCCGCGGCGGGAATGGTCTTGTCGCAGCCGACCAGCATCACCACGGCATCGAGGCAATGGCCAGAAACCGCGAGTTCGATCGAATCGGCGATGGTTTCGCGCGAAGCCAGCGATGCGCGCATGCCATCGCTGCCCATCGCGATGCCGTCGGTGACGGCGATGGTGTTGAATTCGACCGGCGTGCCGCCGCCGGCGATCACGCCGGCGCGCACATGCTGGGCCAGATCGCGCAACGTCAGGTTGCACGGAGACACGTCCGACCAGGTATGCACCACGGCCACCAGCGGTTTGGCGATAGCCGCATCGTCGAGTCCGGTCGCGCGCAGCATCGCGCGCGCTGGCGCTCTCGAAGGACCTAGTTTTATGGCATCGCTTTTCACGAACGCATGTTCCTGTCGTGCGAATTTCAGGAACCCGGGCCTTAAAAACGAAAAACCCCGCGCCTTTTCGGGCGCGGGGTTGAGGTTCTTTCGACCTGGGTTTGTGGCGTTATTTACGCAAACCCGACTCCCACGCCTGTTTGGACGGTAATAAGGACGAGTACGAGTACGAGGGCAGCGGCGGTGAAGCTGAGCAACGCGACCGGCACGTCTTGCGACGTGGCCTTGAGGGTCTGCGGTTGGATGTTGCGCTGCGTCATGGGTCGAGAAGAACACGCGGGTTGGCGGGTTGTCAATACCTTTGCGGAGAAAATTTTAGGGTCGCCGCGGAAGTGGGCATGCGTCGCGACGGCTGTATAGCTAGTGTGTGGTTGCGTCGAAATTCGGATGCGGGGTGTTGGATGCTCGATGGAAAAAAATTAAGCAAAATCAAGAGCAAATCCCCCGTCCGCTGCGCGGCCAGCCCCTTTTTCAAAGGGGGCGACAGCGACAGCAGGATGCCCTCAGCGGGGGAGGAGTCGTTCGCGTAGTGCCGCGTAATCGGCCGGCAACAGTTCGGCCGAAGCGGGTCGCGCCAGGCTCTCGGCCAGTGCCGGCGGCGGTTCGACGGCGTGGCCGACCAGCGATTCGACGATGCTCTCGAATTTGGCCGGATGCGCGGTCGCGACCACGCCCCAGTGCCGGCGGTCTCCGGAAGCGCGCAGACGTTCGAGTAGGCGCAATCCGGTTGCGGTGTGCGGGCAGGGGACGATGCCATGGCGTTGCGGTGCCTGACGGATCGTGTCGCGGATGGTGGCGTCGTCCACCGATTCGGCGATGAAATCGGCGCGCAACGCGTCGTCGTCGTCGTACCAATGGCGCAGTCGTTCGAAATTGCTGGGCGCGCCGACGTCCATGGCGTTGGCCAGCGTCGCGCGCGTGGGCTGCGGTGCGTATCCGCTGCCGGCGAAGAAACGCGGCAGCACATCGTTGGCGTTCGTGGCCAGACGGATTTCGCCGATCGGCAGGCCCATCCGCTTGGCGACGAAGGCAGCGCAGGCATTGCCGAGATTGCCGGTGGGCACGATGAAGTTCAGCGGCGCGTCGTGTTCGGCGCGGAATTGCAGCGCGGCGTGCGCGTAATAAGCGGTTTGCGGCAGCAGGCGGCCCAGGCTGATGCTGTTCGCCGAGCTCAGCGGCCGCTCGCGGCGCAGCGCTTCGTCCGACAGCGCTTGCTTGGCGAGCGTTTGGCAGTCGTCGAAGCTGCCGTCGACGCGGAAGGCCCGCACATTGTCGCCCCAGCAGCCCAGGCCATGCGCTTGGCGCGGAGAGACGCGGCCATCGGGATACAGGATCGCGACGTTGAAACCGGGTCGGCGATGGAAGGCCGCTGCGACAGCCGCGCCGGTGTCGCCGGAAGTGGCCACGACGATGGTGGTCGTTGGCGCATCGGGTTTGCGTAATTCCGACAAGGCTTCGGCGAGGAAGCGCGCGGCATAGTCCTTGAAGGCGGCGGTGGGGCCGTGGAACAGTTCCAGCAAGTGGTCGCCTTCGCCGTGTAGCGGACGCAGCGGTGCGGGGAAGGAGAAGGCTTGCTCGCAGATGTCGACTAGTCGATCGCGTAGCGATGAATCTTCGAAATAAGAGGCAAGCAGGGTGTAAGCAGTGCGGTCGAGCGTTGCGCCCGGGCCTTGGAAAACAAGGTCGGGGAAGCGCTCTGGCACATACAGTCCGCCATCGGGGGCGAGACCCGCAGCGAGGGCTTCATCGATGGAAACGGGCGAACTGACGCCGCGGGTACTCAGGAACTTCATATCTTCGAACCGTCATCCCAGCGAACGCTGGGACCCATCTTGATCTTGCTTCGGGTTATCGGGAACAAAATCAAAATGGGTCCCAGCTTCCGCTGGGATGACGGGGTGAGGAGATCAGGGTCGCCCGAAAACTCACTGAGCATCCATCACCTCCGCCCGCGGCCCCGCTACCGGCGACACATAGGCGCGCGAATCGAAACCGGCCGCAGCGAACGCCGCCCGCATCGCCGGCGCGGCCGCTTCGGCTTCGGCCTTCGACTCGAACCATGCGAACACGCTCGGCCCGCCGCCGGAAATGCTGGCGCCGAGCGCGCCGTGATCGAGCGCGGCCGCTTTGACTTGCGCGAAACCGGGGATCAGCGGCGCGCGACGCGGCTCCACCAGCAAGTCGTGCAAGCCTTCGCGGATCGTCGCTGCATCGCCGCGCTGCAAGCCGGTGAGGAACAGCGCCAAATGCATGGTTTGTTCGACGATCAAACCCAGCGGATACGGTTCGGCCAGCACCGATCGTGCGCGCCGCGTTTCGAGCACCTGGTCGGGGTGGACTGCGACGCAATGCAGCCAATCGGGCGCGGACAAGGCGATCATCCGCGATTCCGTCGCCATCACCACGCCGCCCAGCAGCATCGGCGCCACGTTGTCGCCATGACGGCTGCCGCTGGACACCGATTCGCCGTCCAGCGCGAACGGATACAGCGATTGGCGCGAGAGCGGCTCATCGAGCAGCGCGTTCGCCGCGACCACCGCCGCCACGCACGACGCCGCGGAGCCGCCGAGGCCGGAACCGAGCGGTATGCCTTTATGCAATTCCAATTCGAAGCCGTAAGCCAGGCGCATTTTCTCGCGCAGCGAGATCAAAGCTTGGCCGGCGGTGTTTCTTTCGGCCGCCAGCGGCAACGATCCCGCGCCGGTCGCCGCGCCGGCGATCGCTGCGATGCGCACCGCCGGCTCGTCGATGCGCCGCACGGTAGCGACATCGCGCGGCCCGTCGATGCTGTGGCCGAGCAGATCGAAGCCGACGCCGATGTTGCCGACGCTGGCCGGCGCGAACGCGCGTGCGGAGCGACGATCGCCGTTCATCCGCGCACTTCCGCGATGCCGGTCTGCGCGCCGAAAGATTGCGCGATCGACAGCATGTCGCCGAACACGCCCGCAGCGGTCACTTGCGGGCCCGCGCCCGGTCCCTGCACGACCAGCGCGTTTTCCGAATAGCGGTCGCTGCGGAATTGCACCAGGTTGTCGGTCAGGCGCGTATGCCGGCAGGCATGTTCGGCGGGCAGTCCGATCACGCCGACCTTGGCCTTGCCGTCGCGTCCGAGCTGAGCGACATGGCGCAGGCCGAGGCCTTGAGCGGCCGCGGCTTCCCATCGCGCCTGCATCGGCGCATCGAGTTCTTGCAGGCGGGCGAGGAAATCCTCGCGGCTTACGGTTCGCAGTTGCACGGGCACCAGGCTCTCCACTTCCACATCTTCGACCGACAGTTCGCGCCCGGCCTCGCGCGCCAGTATCACCAGCTTGCGGGCCACGTCGAGTCCCGACAGGTCGTCGCGCGGATCCGGCTCGGTGTAGCCCAGCGCCATCGCCTCGCGCACCAGCGCCGAGAACGGCTGGCTGCCGTCGAAACGGTTGAACAGCCAGGCCAGCGTGCCCGACAGCATGCCATCGATGCCGTGCAGTTCGTCGCCGGTGTCTAGCAGGCTCCGTAGGGTGAGGATCACCGGCAGGCCGGCGCCGACGGTGGCCTCATACAGGAATCGCCCTCCGCCGTGACGTTGCGCCTCGCGGATCGCGGCGTAGCGCGCCCAGGCGCCGCTGCCGGCGTGTTTGTTAGGCGTCACCACATGGATGCCGGCGGCCAACCACTGCGGATATTTTGCTGCGACCGCATCGCTGGCGCTGCAGTCGACGATCAGCGCATGCGGCAGGTGCTCGGCGCGGATGTGCGCGGCGAACGCGTCGAGGTCGGCCGCCTGCGCCGAAGCGCCTTGCAGCGCGTCGAGCGCACTGTCCGGCTCCCATCCGGTTTCGGACAAGGCCATCCGCCTGCTGTCGCCGATGCCGCGGATGCGCAGATCCAGCCGCGATCTCGCGCGCAGCCGCGGCAAGGTCGACGCCAGTTGCGACAGCAATGCGCGGCCGACTTGGCCGGGGCCGATGATGCCCACCGAGACGTATTGCGGCGACAGCCAGAACGCCGAATGCGCGGCACGCAACGCACGCGTCGCATCGGCGCTGGCGATCGCGACCGAGATGTTGCGTTCGCTCGCGCCCTGCGCGATGGCGCGCACGTTGACCCGCGCTTGTGCGAGCCCACCGAGCAGGCGCGCGGCCACGCCGGGCGTGCCGACCATGCCGTCGCCGACCGCGGCCAGCACGCAGATGTCGCCGGTCACGTGCACCGACTGCGTGCGCTGGTCGGCCATCGCGTCGGCGAAGGCGGCGGCGATCGCGGCGCGGCCGCGTTCGGCCTGATCGGCGCGAACGATGCAGCAGATCGAATGCTCGGAAGAGCCTTGCGAAATCATCGTCACCGACACGCCGGCGCCGTGCAGCGCGGCGAACAGCTTCTCGGCGGTGCCGGGCACGCCGACCATGCCGTTGCCGGCCAGTTCCAGCACCGCGAGATCGCGCACCAGGCTCAGGCCTTTCACCGGCGTGCCGCCGGTATCCGAGCGCGCCACGATCAGCGTACCCGGCGCCTGCGGCCGCAGCGTGTTGCGGATGCGCAGCGGAATGCCGCGCGATTGCACCGGCGCCAGCGTCTGCGGATGCAGCACTTTGGCGCCGAAATACGCCAGCTCGCAGGCCTCGGCGTACGACATGGCCGGAAGGCAGACCGCGTCGGGCACCAGACGCGGATCGGCCGACAGTACGCCGTCGACGTCGGTCCAGATGGTCAACGCATCCGCATCGCAAAGATCAGCGAAGATCGCCGCGGAGAAATCGCTGCCGTTGCGGCCGAGCGTGGTGGCTTGGCCTTGCGCATCGCTGGCGACGTAACCGGTGACGACGGCATCGCGGCCTGGATGTTGCGCGCGCCATTGCGCGAAGCGCCGGCGGCTTTCGTCCCAATCCACGCCCACGCCCATTTCGCCGGGATGCACGACCAGCAGTTCGCGCGCGTCGACGCGTTGCCAGCCGGCGGTTTCGCCGCCGAGCGCGGCATGCACGAGCCGCGAAGAGCAGATCTCGCCCAGGCCATGCACGCGGGCCGAAATGCGTTCGGCGTCCGCCGGTGCGCGGGCGAGGGCCTCCAGATCCCGGCGCAAGACTTCGAATTCGTCGGCCAGCATGGCGGCCAGCCCGGCATCGCCGTTTTCGTCCAATTCCGCAGCGGCCTGCAGGTGTCGTTGCCGCAGAACCTGCCAGTCCGGCGCCCAATCGCGGCCTTCGTGCGCCGTCGCCGTCAGCGCGACGAGCGCATTGGTCGTGCCCTGCATGGCCGACACCACGACCAGCCGCGTGCCGTCGGCGTCGCCGAGCAAGCCGCCGATCGCGCGCATATGCGCGGCATCGGCCAGGCTGCTGCCGCCGAACTTGTGCACATGGCAGTGCGGCGAAGGTTCTTTCGAAGCTATTGCGGACGGCATGGTGGAGCTCCGGTTGAGCTCCGCGCCGCGACTAGGTGAAGGCTGCCAGCCCGCACCCGGATCGGGTGCGGAGCGGCGTGGTCGATCAGATAAACACGCGCGTCCGCACCCGGGTCGGGGTGGTGGTCGTCGTGGTGGTGGTAATCGTCATCGCAGCCGCAAGCGCGCCCCGGCCTAGCGGCGGGGCGGCGATGCGGGCGAGGGCGGATGCGGCGTGCATGGCGACAGCAATACCGGAGGATGGTGCGCTGCGTCAAGCCCTGGCCTTGTAGAGTCGAGCTTGCTCGACTGCTTTTCCTAGGTCGGGATCGAATCAAGAGCAGTCGAGCAAGCTCGACTCTACAAAACCGACTCCAGGATGGCCCCGGCGGCGCCCGCGTGGTTCAATGCACCTTGAAGCGGGGGTACCGCCAGCTATCCGGCGGTTGAGACAGACCCTTCGAACCTGATCCGGCTCACACCGGCGTAGGGAAGCTTCGCAGGACGCGCTTGCTGCGTCTGCGCCGCCGCTTCGTCCATCCAGAAACAGGACGAATGCCATGAATGCCGTGCCTTCCTCGCTGCTGCAGCAGACCGAGCAACTTTCCGAATCGGTGACCCGGCCGATCCCCGGCTCGCGCAAGATCCATGTCGAAGGCTCGCGTCCCGACGTGCGAGTGGCGATGCGCGAAATCGCGCTGTCGCAGACGCCGACGCTGTTCGGCGGCGAAGAAAACCCGCCGGTCACGGTGTACGACCCATCCGGGCCGTACACCGATCCGGACGCGCGTATCGACCTGTCCGCCGGCCTCGCGCCGTTGCGCGCGAAGTGGATCGAAGAGCGCGGCGATACCGAGCTGCTGTCGCAGCTGAGCTCCGAATTCGGCCGCGGCCGCGAAACCAATCCTCGTCTGGATGCGGTGCGGTTTCCGAACCGATTGTTGCCGCGCGTGGCCAAAGCCGGCGCGAACGTCAGCCAGATGCATTACGCCAAGCGCGGCATCGTCACGCCGGAGATGGAATACGTCGCGATCCGCGAAAACCAGCGGCTGGATGCGGTGCGCGATGCGATGCTGATCAGGCAGCATCCCGGCGAGGCCTTCGGCGCCAGCATCCAGAAGTTCATAACGCCCGAATTCGTGCGCGACGAAATCGCGCGCGGCCGCGCGATCCTGCCCAACAACATCAACCACCCGGAAAGCGAGCCGATGATCATCGGCCGCAATTTCCTCACCAAGATCAACGCGAATATCGGTAATAGCGCCGTGAGTTCCGGGATCGCCGAGGAAGTCGAGAAACTGGTCTGGGCGATCCGCTGGGGCGGCGACACGGTGATGGATCTCAGCACCGGCAAGCACATCCACGAAACGCGCGAATGGATCGTCCGCAATTCGCCGGTGCCGATCGGCACGGTGCCGATCTACCAGGCGCTGGAGAAAGTCGATGGCCGCGCCGAGGAACTGACCTGGGAAATGTACCGCGACACGCTGATCGAACAGGCCGAGCAGGGCGTGGACTATTTCACCATCCACGCCGGCGTCCTGCTGCGCTACGTGCCGCTGACCGCCAAGCGCGTCACCGGCATCGTTTCGCGCGGCGGTTCGATCCTGGCCAAGTGGTGCCTGGCGCACCACAAGGAAAATTTCCTCTATACGCATTTCGAAGAGATCTGCGAAATCATGAAGGCCTACGACGTGGCCTTCTCGCTCGGCGACGGCCTGCGGCCGGGCTGCATCGCCGACGCCAACGACGCGGCCCAGTTCGGCGAGCTGGAAACGCTGGGCGAATTGACGAAAATCGCCTGGAAACACGATGTCCAGACCATGATCGAAGGCCCCGGCCACGTGCCGATGCAGTTGATCAAGGAGAACATGGACAAGCAGCTGGCCGAGTGCGGCGAAGCGCCGTTCTACACGCTCGGGCCGCTGACCACCGACATCGCGCCGGGCTACGACCACATCACCTCCGCAATAGGGGCGGCGATGATCGGCTGGTACGGCACGGCGATGCTTTGCTACGTCACGCCGAAAGAACATCTGGGCCTGCCGAACCGGCAGGACGTGCGCGATGGCATCATGGCCTACAAGATCGCCGCGCACGCGGCCGACCTGGCCAAGGGCCATCCGGGTGCGCAGATCCGCGACAACGCCTTGAGCAAGGCGCGCTTCGAATTCCGCTGGGAGGACCAGTTCCATCTCGGCCTGGATCCGGAAAAGGCCAAGGAATTCCACGACGAGACCCTGCCCAAGGACGCCCACAAGCTGGCCCATTTCTGTTCGATGTGCGGCCCGCATTTCTGCTCGATGAAGATCACCCAGGACGTGCGCGACTACGCCGCCGAACACGGCGTCGACGAGGCCGCGGCGCTGGACGCCGGCATGGCCGAAAAGTCCGCGCAGTTCCGCGAACAGGGCGCGCAGGTCTACCGCATCGAGTAAGGGCGGCACGCGGAACGGGCGGCGCTGAACGACCGTGAACCGTTCGGAAACCGCTCACGCCGGATCGACGGGTCCAGCGTAGACTCGGCGCCAACAAGCCCGGAGATTCGGCAATGAAATACACGACCACTAACTTTTGGCGGGGCGGCGTGCTGCTGATGCTCGCCGCGCTGTTGTCGGCCTGCGTCACCGGCCCGCGCATCCGCAGCGAAACCGATCCGGAAGCCGATTTCTCGCGCTACCGCACGTGGGCTTTCTACGAGCCGATCGCGATGGAGGAGAACACCGGGTATTCCACCTGGATCACCGACCGCGTCAAGGCCGACATCCGTCAGGAAATGGGTCGCCGCGGCTATACCTACGACGCCAAGTCGCCCGACATGAAAGTGAATTTCCAGGGCGTCGTGCAGGAGCGCACCGACGTCTACAGCACGCCCATGGTCGATTACCAGTATCTCTACAGCTACCGCTCGCGCCGCTATGTGGCCGTGCCGTTCTGGTACGACCAGACCCAGGTCAGCAACTACACCGAAGGTACGCTGACGGTCGATCTGGTAGATGCGGCCCGGAACCGTCTGGTGTGGACGGGCGATGCGATCGGCCGCGTCGGCCGCAAATCGCCGCAGGAACGCTTGCTGGATGTCGACCGCGCGATCTTCGAGATCTTCCAGCGCTTCCCGTTCCAGGCCGGCTCCAACGTGCCGGTGCCGCCGACGCCGCCGCCGGCGAAGTAAAAGATGTCCTCATCCGAGGCGCCGCGCAGATCGATCGGATTGGCAGCGTTGTGGTCCAGCCTGCAGCGCCATCCATCGGGATGGTTGCTGGGGGTGCAGCTGCTGACCATCGTGGTCAATCCGCTGATGGAGAACACCGCCGCCGGGCGCGCGGTGTTCGGCGTGTTCGGCATCGCGGTGCTGGCGCTGGCGTTGTGGGTGATCAACCGCAGCCAGGCGGTCAACTGGATCGCATGGCTGCTCGCCATACCGTCGATCGCGATATCGCTGGCCGCCAACGTGGGCGGCATGACCCAGCTGGTGCCGGTCGCGCATATGCTGGAGTCGGCGTTGTATTTCTACACGGCCGGCGCGTTGACCGCCTATATGCTGGCCGACGCGCGCGTGTCGCTCGACGAACTGCTCGCCGCGGGCGCGACGTTCACCTTGCTGGCGTGGGCTTTCGCATTCGCATTCTCGGTCTGCCAGAGCTGGTATCCGGGCAGCTTCACCGCCGCGCTCAGTACCGAATCGCCGCGGACGTGGATGGAGTTGCTGTTCCTGAGCTTCAGCCTGCTGTCCAGCGTCGGCCTCAGCGATATCGTGCCGGTCACCGCGCCGGCGCGGGCGTTGTCGATGCTGGAGATGTTCGCGGGCGTGATGTACATCGCGGTCGTGGTGTCGAGGCTGATCGCGCTGGCCACGCTGCGCGTGCGTAAGCCGTAGCTGCTGCGCTTCGAACGGGGTTCGATGTCTGGCCAGGTTTCCGGCAGGCGCGCGCTGCCCCGATTCGAATGGGCCAACGCGCATCCGGGCGATAACGCCAGAAGGTTGCGAGCGCTCCGCTTTTTTTCGGGTGCTCCGCTGAAGCGTCATGGCCCATTTTTTTAGCTTTTCCGTCTTACATGCAGCCTGCGCAGGACAACGGGTCCTGGGAGGCGCTTCTGTTCGCAGAAGGATGGGAGAGCATGTATGGCGAACCGTGACAGATATCCCAGATTATTGCTGTTTGTAGGCCCGACAGGCGCAGGCAAATCGGCTAGCGCTGAAGCCGCAGCCGAAAGCTCGGGCTGCCCCATCGTAGTGCTCGATCGGTTTCAGGTTTTTCCCGAGCTGAGAGTGGGCACGGGCCGGGACGATTCGCCAGTTCGGCCCGGCAAGCATTTCCTGGAGAATCGCCCCGTCGCCGCCGGTGAATTGTCCGCGGTGGAGGCGTTGGAAAAGGTGCGCAGGATCTTGCGTTTTCTTCGTTCCGATTGCCAGGAAGTCATCCTCGAAGGAGGCTCGACATCGCTGATCGCATCTTTGATGAAGGATGCCGATGTCGCGGCGGCGATCAGCCGCGTGCAAATGGTGGATCGAGAACCAGAGCCGCATATCCATGCCATCGTTTCGCGCGTTCATCGGATGCTCGACCCTTCGGCCGCTTCGATGATCGACGAAGCGGACCGCGCTTGGCCGGTCGCGCCGAACCGCTCTTTCGTGTCGTCCATTTGTGGTTACGACGCGATTGCCGCGGTATGCGACGAGGTCGGCTGTCGGCCCGGCGCGCTCGCCGCAGAGGAGATCGCCAAGCGGGTTTTCCCCCGTATCGTCAGTGCGCACCTCGCTTATGCGGCTAGGCAGCGTTTCATCTTCGGAAAGTTGTTTCCGCGCCAGGCGACGGCGGTTCGGGACATAGCGATGATGGCGACGCCATGAAAAGGACTCGGGTTTCGTCGGGTCGAGCCTGCGGGGGCATATCCGTGGAAGCGGATTGGTACACGGAATCTTTTGCCGAAGCCGCGCAGGTACTGCTGTCGCCGGAGACTTTCTCCTCCGCGGATGTCCTGAAAGCCAGGCCATCCCACAAGGGGCTTGCAGGAAAGCTCCTGGCGGAACAGGGACTACCTTATGCAAGGACGCTCATCGATAACGATGCGCCCGAGCATAAGCGTTTCCGGCAGTTGATCGCGCCTTTCTTCAGCAATGCGCGGGTCAAGTCGTTACGGGAGCCCGCACGGAATTTCGTGCGGACGGCGATCGACGAGGTCCGTCCGCACGGCGCCATGGAGTTGGTTTCCAAGATTGCATCGCCGCTGCCGCTCGCCATGATCGGGGCAGTGCTCGGCATGTCGATGTCTTCGGGCAGCCTCTGCCAGGTCAAGGCCTGGTGCGACGACTGGATGGCGTTGCAATCGAGTTCGGCGCCCGAGGGCGAACTCGTCCGCTGCGCGCAGTCCTACCTTTCGCTCCAGCGATTCATGAGCGAGACGCTGCAAAACCACGATGCCGCCGCGGACGACCTGCTGGGCGCTCTCGTCAGGGCTCGAAGCGAAGGGATGCTTTCCCGCGTCGAGCAAGTCAGATTGGCTATGGGCGTGCTCGTCGCGGGTCACGAGACGACCACGCTGGGCATCGCCAACGCCGCGGTTGCGTTCGTCGAGTATCCGCAATATCACGCTGCCGTGCGCGCCGAAGCGTCGGCGCGCAGGGCGTTCGTCGAAGAAGCGCTGCGGCTAGACCCGCCGGTTCAGCTCCTTTTCCGCCGAGTCGATCGAGATACGGCGATAGGAGGTGTGACGGTTGCGGCCGGCGATCGCGTCGCGATCGATTACGCCTGTGCCAATCGCGATGCGGCGCAGATGGGGTCAGATGCGCAACGTTTCCTTCCTGGTCCGGCGAGCCGGAAAGCACACCTAGGCTTCGGACGGGGCGAGCACGCCTGTCCGGGCTCTACGCTCGCCCGTTTGGAAATAGAGCTTGTTCTCGAAGCGCTCTCCGGGTTGCCCGGCCTACGTTTCTCAGAGCCGCCGCGGCGCAGAGCGCCTCATGCGTCGCTCGGCGGCTGGGACCGGATACCGCTCGAATGGGATGCTTCGCCATGACGACCGAACAGGCAGCCGAAGCCGCGCGCACCACGAGCGCGCGCAAGGACGAGCATCTCACGATCGTGCGTGAAGCAGCGGTGGAACCAGGGCGACGACCCGACGGTCCGTTCTCGCACATCGTGCTGGAACATCAGGCGCTTCCGGAGGTCGACCTCGACGGGATCGACACCACGGTTTCCTTCCTCGGAAAACGCCTGCGCATCCCTCTGCTGATCGGCAGCATGACCGGCGGTTCCGCCAAAGCCGGAGAGATCAACAAGCGGCTTGCCGCGACGGCCCAGGCGACCGGTATAGGCATGTGCCTGGGGTCGCAACGCGCGATGGTCGAAGATCCCGGATTGACCGAGACTTACCAGATCCGCGACGTCGCACCCGATATTCTCCTGATCGCGAACATCGGTGCAGTGCAACTGCGCCGTGGCATGTCGCCCGCACAGATCGAGGATGCGGCTCGGCGCGTCGGCGCCGATGCCGTCGTGTTTCACCTCAATGCCGCTCAAGAAGCGGTGCAGCCTGAAGGCGATACCTGCTTCGGCGGCCTCGCCGAGGCCATCTCCAAGGCGGTGCAGGAGATCGGCCTTCCTTGCGGCGTTAAAGAAGTAGGGTGCGGATTCTCCCGCAGCGCACTCGAACGGCTTGCCGACGCGGACCTCGCCTTCATTGAAAGCGCGGGTTTCGGCGGGACGTCCTGGCCGCTTATAGAGGCGCTACGCGCAAAAGGCCCGCTTTCGGCGAGACTCGGGGTCACGTTCGCTCAGTGGGGGGTCGATTCGGCCACCAGTCTGCAGAACTGCCTGCGATACGGCGCAGGCCGTCCGATCGTCGCCTCTGGCGGGCTTCGTACGGGATTGGATGGCGCGCGTGCGCTCGCGCTCGGCGCCTCGACCGTCGCTATGGCTCTCCCCTTCCTGAAAGCCGCCGCGGTCGGCATCGCCGAATGCGAATTCGAGGTCGCCTGTTTCGAGCAGGAACTGCGTACTGCGATGTTCCTGACGGGCGCTCGCGATCTCGCCGCGCTTCGGGGACGTATTGCGGAGACAACGGGATGAACGCTTCAGATCTGGAACAGCCCGATGCGATTGCCTTCCGGATCGGCAATGTGCGCGAACCGCAGCGTACCCGGACCAGGGCGTGGCGCCAGCAATTCCCTGCCGCCTGCAGCGACCGCTTTCTGCACCGTCGATTCCAGGTCCTGCACGCGTATGTACGGACAGGCGTAAGGCAGGATGTCGTCCGCAATGCTCCACATGGCTCCACGCAGGCCGCCTTCGCCAGTCTCGACGATCGAATGTCCATCGAAGCTCGCATCGGTGCGGAACTTCCACAAGAACACATCGCGATAGAACTTCTCGAGCTCTTGCGCGCAATGCGTTCCAATCTCGAACCACGCTACCGGCATCGTCTCCATGGCCGAATTGTATATCGGCTTCCCGAGGGCGGAAGCTAGCATGCGCATCTGTGTCTTTTGCGGATCCAGGCCAGGCGGAGCGCCGCATCTGGAGGCTGCGCGCTCGTTCGGCGAGGCTCTCGTACGCCGTGGGCATGAGCTGGTTTATGGCGGGGCTTCGGTAGGCATGATGGGCGCGCTCGCCGCACAGGCGCTAGCGTCCGGTGGGCGGGTGACGGGCGTGCTTCCACGGGTTCTGTCGGGGCGCGAGATCGCTGCGGATTCGATCACCGAATTGCTCATCGTCGACAGTCTCGCTGAGCGCAAAGCTGCGTTATTCGAGCGCGCAGACGCGTTCGTCGTTCTACCGGGTGGCGTGGGGACTCTCGACGAGCTGGCGGATGTCCTGGTGCGCGCGCACCTCGGGCTGTCGATCAAGCCGGTCGCCATCGTAAACGTAGGACAGTTCTACCGGCCGCTCGCCGCTTTGATCGATGCTATGGCCGATGCGGGCTTCGTCGATAGTGCGACGATCGGCCGTCTCGCATTTCATGAAGCCGCCGCCGACGCGCTGGACTGGCTGGAGAGCATGGTCCGCTCGGCGGATCTGGATTTCTCAATCGTCGTGCCTGCGACGATGGCCGAGGCATGGAGGATACTCACGGACCCGGCGTACATACCCCGCTGGCTCTTCGGCGTGACGCCCGATGCGCCTCCCGTCGCCGGCAGTGGCTACACCTATCGTTCGGCGAACCGTACGCCAGCCCTCACCGGAACGTTCCATGCCGTCGAGGCGCCTTCGCTACTGGAGATGTCGTTCTCAGCCGTGCACTCCGGACTCTTGGCGGCGGAGCCGGAATCGCTGCTTCGATGGCGCTTGCTTCCCCGTGGAAACGATACGGCAGTGGAACTGCGCCATAGCCATCTTGCGCGATCGCCGGCGACGGCTGCGCGCGCGGCGAAGGATTGGCCGATCGCGATGCGCGCCTTTTACGATCTTTCGCATTCACTTCGGAATGAGCCGCTTGCCGTAGCCATATCGAAGGACTGATGCGGCAGGCGCTGCGGCGAGGAAGGAGATGCCGAACCTAGACCGATCCTGGGGCGAAGAACGCGTTATGCAGGAACCGAACAATACGATGACATCGGTTACGGGCGTGCGCGTTCTGCGATTTCGCTGGCGGTCTGCGGCGTCACATACCAGCGTTCGGGGTTGTCGTATTCGAAATCGACCGTCGCCTTGCCGGTCTTCCGGTCCAACCGGAAAACGCAGACGCGCCAGGGCGGCTTGCCGTCGACGCGCGTGGCTTCGCGCAATTCGTCGAGCCGGTCTTCCAGGTCGAAAGTTTCCGGCGTCGCCGGTCTGCCGCGGCCGTCGCCCGCATAGCCGAAGCCGTTGAGCTTGGACACGCCGCCGTCGTAGTACGCGATCAGCGCATAGCGATCCCACGGCTGCGCGGTCGCCTTGCCGTCGGCGACGATCAGCCGGCCGATTTCTACGATCAGCTCATCCTGGGTCATGGCGGACGCGGTCCTGCAGTGGTCAATAATTGGCCATGTCCGCACGCGGCACGCGGTCGTAATGCTGGCCGGCTTCGTTGCGGAAGGTCACGCGTTGATCGTACACCACGTCGCCGGAAGCGGGGTCGGTCACTTCGTAGGACACGCGCACGTGGTTCGGCCGGTCCTGATCCTTCGGCGTCAGCTGGACGGCGATATGCACGTCCTTGCCGCTTTCGATCCAATCGGCCCACTCGTTCTCCAGCGTCTTGTAAGCGCTGACGTTGAAGTTGCCGTTCTGCGGGAACAGGTTCTTCAGGCCCTGATCCTTGACGAAGCGGTGGCCGATCAGATGGCCGCCCTGGTCGCCTTCGATGCCGCGGTCGGCGGCTTCGCGCTGCGCGTCGGTTTCCTCGCTGCTGCGGTCGATGCCTTCGAACACTTCGGTCAGATCCGCTTCGGCGCGGATCGGGCGGCCCTGGCTGTCGTTGGTCCAGGTGACGGTGTTGTCGCCGATGTGCGCCGTGGTCTGCGTGGCCGCAGCCGTCGCCGGGAAGATCTGCGCGAGCGCGCCGAACGGCACGATCGCCGGAAACGCCGGCGCGGATGGCGAACCGATGGGATTCGCGTCGACCGAATGCGGGCTGCGGTCCAGGGCATCGCCCAGACGCACGCGCTGTTCGCGTACGCCGGCGAGCGCGGGCGGGGCGTCGGCGAGTGCGTGATCGAGGGCGGCCAAGGCCTGCGTGCCTCGCTCGCTGGCGGCGAGCGCGAACAGTTCGCCGTCGTCCATGCGCTGCGTCGCCGCCAATGCGGTCTGCGCGCGATCGGTCAACGGCGCATCGCGAAGCGCGGTTTGTACGGATTCCGGATCCGACGGGCTCGCTTGCGGCTGCGTAGCCTGCGCAACGTCGTTTCGCGGATCGCTGATGCGTACGGGATCGAACATGCCGCCAACTCCGCCATCGATGCCGCGCATTGTGCGGATGCGGCGATGGGGCGTTAACCGGGGAAAACCCTAGGGCTCGGTCCGTTCCTTGAGGAGCGACTCCAGCTGCGAGTTCATTTGCCTGTCATCCCGAGCGCAGCGAGGGATCTGCTGCCACTCGATAGCAGATCCCTCGCTGCGCTCGGGATGACAGGCAAAAGACAAAGGCGAGAGCTCGCGGGCTGAAGCCGCTCCTACAAAGAAGCCGTTCCCACAAAAAAGAGCCGGCGCGGTGTCAGGCGACCAGGCGCTCTTCGATGTCGCGCAGCCAGTCCTGGTAGTTGCCGCCATCCAGGCTCGGATCGTATTCGCTGCCCAGTTCGTGCACCTGCGCGGCGAGTTCGTCCTCGTCCATACCCTGCGCCAGCAAGCGCGCGATCTCGTCGCGCAGCTGCGCCACTTGATGCGCCGATTCGCCTTCGACGAAGTAATCGACGACCGCGCCCGGGGTGTCGTGCTCGACGGCCCAGTCCTGATGGAAATAGGCGGACAGGAAGTTGCGCAACGCGGGGAAATCGCTCATCTGCAGAACGCTCATGGCGCGGTCGGGTACCCGGTTACGATTCTATAGCCGATGCCGAGCTTGTCGGAGCGTTCCAGCACGAGTTTCACCGAAAAAACATCTTCGGCTTGTGTGTCGCCGCGTTTCACCGAAATGCCGGTGCTGGCGTCGAAGCGTTCCTCCAGCACGAGCCGGTTGCCGCCTTGTCCGTCGACCCAGGCGTCCACCTGCGCCTGGTTTTCGGCGATGGTGGCGGCGACGAAGTGCTCGGCCGCCTGCAGATCGCGGAAGCTGGACGATGCGCTGATGTTTTCCCTGTTCAGCCGATCGATGAGGTCCTGTTCGCTTTTGCCGACATGGCGTTCGATCAGGTGGCTGCCGGCCTCTTCATGCGCTTCCAGGCCGCCGCCGGGGACTTCGCCGCCGCCCGGCGGTTCTTCCACCGTGCCCAGATAGGCATCGAGCTTGCCCTGCGTGGATTCCACGGCGTCGCGCTCGGCGCGCGACAGGTTGCCGGTGGGGAGTGCCGTCAGCGCGCCTTGGATGCGTTCCAGAAGCGGATCGAGCGTTTCTGCGAAGGTGGGGTCGCTTTGCGCCAGCGCGATCGCATCGTCGGTCTGGCCGAGGAAATCCACCAGTTTGTCGTCCGCGGCGAGATCTTCGAGATGGGCGACCAGGTCGCCGTCTGCAGCGGCGGCCGCCATCGCATTCGCGTTGCGCGTTTGCAATGGCACCGCCGACCATTCGTTCGCAGACAAAGCCGGACGCACGCCATCCATAAGTTCGCCTTCCGTTTGGGGGGACGGCGGAAGGCTAGGGATCGCGTCGGGGATGGGCTAGCTAGTGCCGGCCCTAGGCTCTGCTTTTTGTAGAGCGGGGCTTGCTCCGCTGCTTTTTTTGCTTTGGCTCTTCGTGGGAGCGGCTTCAGCCGCGAGCGGGTACATCAATGGCAATGAATGCAGGAAAGATCGCGGCTGAAGCCGCTCCCACAAAGAGCGAAGAGCAGCGGGGCAAGCCCCGCTCTACAAAGAGAATCGTAGATGGGCCTTGGCCCACCATCGCGCCGGTGGATGATCGCGGCGAACGTGCGAAATGGTAATGGTGGGCCAAGGCCCACCCTACGTTAGAAATTCGGCTTATCGGGCAAATCGTTGAAGCGCTGGATCGCCTCGTTGAGGATCGACTTGGCCTCGGCCGCATTGCCCCAGCCGTCCAGCTTCACCCACTTGCCCTTCTCCAGATCCTTGTAGTGCTCGAAGAAGTGGCCGATGCGCTCGCACCAGTGCGGGCTGACCTGGTCGATGTCGGCGATGTGGCTGTAACCGGCGAACACCTTGTCGATCGGCACCGCGAGCAATTTTTCGTCGCTGCCGGCTTCGTCTTTCATGCGCAGCACGCCGACCGGGCGGCAGCGGATCACCGAGCCGGGGATCAGCGGCAGCGGCAGGATCACCAGCACGTCGGCCGGATCGCCGTCGCCGCACAGCGTGTGCGGGACGTAGCCGTAGTTGCAGGGATAGCGCATCGGGGTGGACAGGATGCGGTCGACGAAGATCGCGCCGCTGGCCTTGTCCACTTCGTACTTGACCGGCTCGGCGTCCTTCGGGATTTCGATGATGACGTTGATTTCGTCCGGCGGGTTCTTGCCGGTGGCGACGAGGTCCAGGCCCATGGCGATGCTGCTCCGATCAAGTTTGTCCCGTTTCCGAGCGGAACCGGGACAGGAAAGGGGGATTGAGGCCCGCCATTCTACGCGTTGGTGCTGCGACGCAGCATCCAGGGGTTTTTACCCGGACACTAGGGCACGCCCTAGCTTGGTCGCGGCCCATACGGTCCCGTATACATGCAATCCCAACGTTCCGGGATCCATGAGGGAAAGCCATGACCGTTCAGTTCGACCCCGCCGTCCAGTCCTCGCAAGCGCCGAGCTATTGGGACAATCCCGCCGAGCAGGAAGCGCTGACGGCCAACGGCCCGGCGCAGACCCTCGCCGGTCCCGATCCGGTCGAGCCGTCGCCGCGCCCGGCCGCGGACGACGCGATCGCGGTCGATGGCAGCGATACCGGCACCCGTCAGCCGTCGACCTCGACGCCGGACGGCAAGACCATCCGCAATGCCGAACTGGCGCAGGGCGAGCAGTCCACGGTCACTCGCGAGCAGACCATCGCCGAGGCCGGCTTCGGCCAGACCTATGTCAGCAGCGACCAGTTGGTCGTCACCACCAAGGGCACCGGCAACGACGACGTGCAGGTGACCCAGCGCGACGACGGCACGCTCGACGTGTCTGTCAACGGCGAAAGCTACGAAATGCGCCTGGCCGAGAATCAGGAACTGACCCTGCGCACCGGCGCCGGCAACGACACCATCAACGTCGCGCCCAACGTCAAGGTCAACATCGTGGTCGATGGCGGTGCCGGCGACGACAGCATCACCACCGGCGCTGGCGACGACCGCATCGACGGCGGCGCGGGCGACGATACGATCAGCACCGGCGCAGGCCGCGACGACATCTTCGGCAATACCGGCAACGACAAGATCGAAGCCGGCGCGGGCGACGACGTGGTCTACGGCGGCGACGGCGACGACACCATGCTCGGCAACGACGGCGTCGACTTCCTCGAAGGCGGCAAGGGCAAGGACGATCTCGACGGCGGCGCCGGCAAGAACATGCTGTCCGGCGGCCTGGACGACGACATCATCCGCAGCGGCGCCGATGGCAACCGCATCTACACCGGCGGCGGCACCGATACGGTCGAAGGCGTCACCAACAGCGACAAGGTCTATGCCCAGCAGGGCGTGGATGCGGTGAATTTCGCCGCCGGCCAGCGCGACAACGGGCAGGTCGTGGTCAACGTCGAACTCAACAGCAAGCTCGGCACGCAGGGCGTCAAGGTCGAAGGTTCGGATGCCTTCCGCCAGCGCGTCGAGGCCGAAATCGAATTCCTGCGCAGCTCGCCCAACGGCCAGCAGATGCTCGCCGAGTTCGATGCGGCAGCGGCCAACGGCAACACCGTGACGATCAAGGAATTGGCCAACGAACAGAACGGCTACGCGCAGACGCTGGGCCGCGGCGATGCCGAGATCAGCAACGGCAAGGCGGGCGAGGGCTCGGACGTGCAGATCAGCTACAACCCGTCCTTCCACATGGACGCGTTCCCGGCACCGGTGGTCGTGCTGTATCACGAGATGTCGCATGCCTATAACGGCGTCAACGGCACCTTCCAACCCGGCACGTATAGCGGTACCGGCCCGGACAACGGCCAGGTGCCCAATGCCGAGCGCCAGGCGGTAGGCCTGGAGACGAGCGCGCAGCCGTTCGATTTCGACGGCGATCCCAGCACGCCGGCCACCACCCACAACCCGATCGACCTGACCGAGAACGGCCTGCGCCGCGAACTCGGCCTGCCGGATCGGCCGAGCTACTCGCTGTAGGGAGCGCTCGACGCTGTTCGCCTGTGAGGGAGTACGGGGGAGCCCCTGTGAAGGATTACGGGGGACGGGCGGTGCATTCGTGCACCGCCCGTCTTTATTTCAAGGAGAGGGCGGATGAAGTATTTGCTGCAGCCGGTCAACGCGCTTATGTTGACGATGCTCGTCACCGGCTACGCGCTCGCCACCGCGTCGATGCCCGATGACTCCCCCGCGGCTGCGGAGAAAAGCGCCATGTCGGCCGAAGCTCGAAACATCGCACGAATCGAAGGCGCCGACGCCGTCCTCGAAGCGCGCTTCGATTACGCCGAAGGCGGTCCGTTGAAAGTGGCCTACACGCTGCGCAACGAAGGCAAAGCGCCGCTGATGGCGTTCGATCGCGGCAACCGGCATGCGGTGATGACCAAGAAGCTGGTGCAGGGTGAGGTGGCGCAGCCGACGTTCTCGCAGGAAGAGGGCGATCTGACCCTGAGCCATCGCGCGCTCCCGCTGACCAAGCCGCATCCGATCATTCCGCCGACGCCGCTGGCTTCGCGAGTGGAACCGGGTGCGACGCTGGAAGGCGCTTTCGAATTCTCGATCCTCACCGACGTGCCGGTCGAGCGTGTGCGTTGGTGTTTGGGGGTGGTGCCGTTCGCGGACGACTTCAAAGCGCTCGAGCCCGAGCCGAACAAGCCGGAAGTTTGGCTGGGCTCGTTGTCGCACGCCGAGAGCCAGCAACTGCTGTGCACGGCGTGGTTCGATCTGCCGACGGGCGAATTCGAATCCTGATCGGCCGATCGATCCGCCATCGCGTCGCTCGCTTTTGCTGTCGCCCCCTTTGAAAAAGGGGGCCACGGGGGATTTGCTTTTGCTCTTGCTTCTGTCGCCATGGACCGAAAAGCAAATCCCCCTCAATCCCCCTTTTTCAAAGGGGGAAGACAAGCAAAAAAAAGCCCCGCCGGAGCGGGGCTTCTTTCTTTGCGTCGTTCGTGGCGACTTACAGCAGCGGTACCAACAACAACGCCACGATGTTGATGATTTTAATCAGCGGATTCACCGCCGGCCCCGCCGTATCCTTGTACGGATCGCCCACGGTATCGCCGGTGACCGCCGCCTTGTGCGCCTCGGAACCTTTGCCGCCGTGGTGGCCGTCTTCGATGTACTTCTTGGCGTTGTCCCAGGCGCCGCCGCCGGTGGTCATCGAAATGGCCACGAAGATGCCGGTGACGATGGTGCCGATCAGCACGCCGCCGAGTGCGCGGATGCCGGCGCCCGGACCCATCAGGAAGTTCATCAGGAACGCGATCAGCACCGGCACCAATACCGGCAGCAGTGACGGGACCATCATTTCCTTGATCGCCGACTTGGTCAGCATGTCCACGGCGCGCGAATAATCGGGCTTGCCGGTGCCTTCCATGATGCCGGGGATCTCGCGGAACTGGCGCCGCACTTCCTCGACCACGCTGCCGGCCGCGCGGCCGACGGCTTCCATCGCCATCGCGCCGAACAGGTACGGAATCATGCCGCCGATGAACAGGCCGATGATCACCGCCGGATCGCTGAGCGAGAACACCGCGGTCTTGCCGACCGCATCCAGGTTGTGCGTGTAGTCGGCGAACAGCACCAGCGCCGCCAGTGCGGCCGAACCGATCGCGTAGCCCTTGGTCACGGCCTTGGTGGTGTTGCCGACCGCATCCAGCGGATCGGTGACGGCGCGCACTTCCGGCGGCAGTTCCGCCATCTCGGCGATGCCGCCGGCGTTATCGGTGATCGGGCCGTAAGCGTCGAGCGCCACGATCATGCCGGTCATCGACAGCATCGCGGTCGCCGCCGTGGCGATGCCGTACAGGCCGCCTAGCGAGTACGAGATCCAGATCGCCAAACACACCGAAATCACCGGCAATGCCGTGGATTTCATCGAAACGCCGAGGCCGGCGATGATATTGGTCGCATGGCCGGTGGTGCTCGCGGCCGCCACGTGCTGCACCGGGCCGTATTGCGTGCCGGTGTAGTACTCGGTGATCCAGACGATCGCGCCGGTCAGCAGCAGGCCGGTCAGTGCGCACAAATACAGATTGCCGGCGCCGAGCGAGGAATCGCCCATCAGCGAGGTCGTGATCGGGTAGAAGAACGCCGCGGCGATCACGCCGGACACGATCACGCCTTTGTACAGCGCGCCCATGATGCCGGCGCCGTCTTTCGCCTTGACGAAGAAAGTGCCGATGATCGAAGCGATGATCGACGCACCGCCCAGCACCAACGGATACAGCACCGGATTGCCGCCGATGCTGGAGGCCATCATGCCGCCCAATAGCATCGTTGCGATCACGGTGACCGCATAGGTTTCGAACAGGTCCGCGGCCATGCCGGCGCAATCGCCGACGTTGTCGCCGACGTTGTCCGCGATCACCGCCGGGTTGCGCGGGTCGTCCTCTGGAATGCCGGCTTCGACCTTGCCCACCAGGTCCGCGCCGACGTCGGCGCCCTTGGTGAAGATGCCGCCGCCCAGTCGCGCGAAGATCGAGATCAGCGAGCTGCCGAAGGCCAGGCCGATCAGCGCGTGCAGAGCCTGGTCGGTGGACTTGCCGCTATAGGTCAGCAGCGCGTAATAACCGGCCACGCCGAGCAGGCCCAAGCCGACCACCAGCATGCCGGTGATCGCGCCGCCGCGGAACGCGACGTCCATCGCCGGGCCGATGCCTTGGCGCGCGGCTTCGGCGGTGCGCACGTTGGCGCGCACCGATACGTTCATGCCGATGTAGCCGGCCGCGCCGGAAAGCACTGCGCCCAGGAAGAAACCGAACGCCGTCGGCCAGCCGAGGAAGAAGCCGATCACCAGCAACAACACCGCCCCCGCGATGCCGATGGTGGTGTACTGGCGGTTGAGGTAGGCGCGGGCGCCTTCCTGGATCGCCGCCGCGATCTCCTGCATGCGTTCGTTGCCGGCGGGCTGTGCGTTGATCCAGCGCGCCGAGAAAATCCCATAAAGAATCGCGATCACGGCGCAAAGCAGCGCCAACCACAAACCGTGCTCAACCAGCATGAACCCCTCCCGTGGCGATACCGAAAATTGGCAACCGGCCGACTATGGCATAGGCGCCCGGCCGCAGCCAAACCGGGACTTTGCCCGGTTTTTGTTGCGCTGCCGCGAGCGTCCGGGTTCGGTTCAGCGGGGCCATGCCAGCCTGCGGCCCTGCTTTCGAGGAGAAACGCCATGCGCCACGCCCCGTTGTTCGTCCTTTGCGCCGCGCTGGCGTTGCCTGCCGTGGCGGCCGATCCCAAGCCCGAGATCGAGCGCCCGACCGGCAAGCCGCAGGCGGTCGGCGTGGTCCATACCCTGCGCCAGATCCCCGAAGCCTGCGCGCGCGTCGAAGGCGCCTTCACCGGCCAGGCGGCCGAGCCCTACAAATTCGCCGTGGTCCGCACCAGCCCCAACTGCCAGGCGCGCGCGCGCTTCGTCGATGCGGCCAAGGCCAAGGCCAGCGAGAAGAGCGGCTGGATCTTCAACGACGTGATCCGCGTGCCAAGCGCCGCCTGTCCCTCGCAGATGGCGGTGGTGCGGGTCTGGCGCAAACCCGCCGGCGGCGCGCCGCCGAAGCTCGACGCGCAAGGTCGCTCGCGCATCTATTTGAAGGAATCGGTCGACGCGGCGAAAAAAGGCGATCTGGCCGAACTGCCGGTCTACGCCGCGTCGATGGGCGTCGAAGGCAAGGCTTGCCAGTGAAGCTCTGTCTTTAGGCGTTGTAGGAGCGGCTTCAGCCGCGAGCTTTTCGTCCATCGCGACAGATCAAGAGTTCGCGGCTGAAGCCGCTCCCACAACGACGGCTGGATGACCTGCTCGCAGGGCTCCCGGCGTTTATGATCCAGGTACGGGAGCCATCTCCCATCCTCCACGAGGAAGCCTGCATGGACGAGGTCGAGAACAGCATTCCCGTAACCGCCAGCGAACGCGAAGCCTGGAGCGGCACGCCGTCGCAATGGCAGAACATCGGATATTGGCTCGCCTGCGTACTGGTGATCCCGATCCCCTGGGCGCTGTGGCGCTGGCTGGTCACGCGCACCACGCGCTATGCCCTCACCGACCAGCGATTGAAGACCACGCGCGGCGTATTCAACCGCGTCACCGACGACCTGGAGCTGTACCGCGTCAAAGACACCCATTTCCAGCAGACGTTCTGGCAGCGGATGGTCGGGATCGGCGACATCGTACTCAGCACTTCCGATGCCACGACGCCGACGATGGTGCTCGGCGATATCAGGGATGCCGACAGCGTGCGCGAACGCATCCGCGCGCTGGTCGAGCAGCGCCGCGACTCCAAGCGCGTGCGCGAGCTGGATCTGGGGCATGAGACGCTTTGACACCCGACAAGCTTTAAGCCGTCATTCCGGCGAACGCGGGAATCCGGCGACTTACGCTTTACCCCTCCCCGCTTGCGGGAGAGGGGTTGGTGAGGGCGCCCGACATTGCCGATAGTTTCGGCGCCTTCTGGCGAGGGCCTTCAAGTCACTGGATTCCCGCCTTCGCGGGAATGACGGCTAAAAAGCCGCCCCGCAAACCGCTGCAACCTTTTCTTCGGGCGCCGCATCACAAATAGCGCGGCCACCGGCGCAGCCCGTGCTCGCTCCACACATCCACTGGAGGAATCCCCATGCATCCGCGCAAGCCGATGTTGGCGCTGCCGTGCGCCCTGTTGATCGCCGCTTCGCCCGCCGTGGCCAAGACGCGTTACGTCTACCTGGTCAACGACACCGCCGACCGCATCGAATCGTTTTTCCTCGCCCAGAGCGACACCGATGCGTGGACGCCGATGTTGGGCGACGATGGATTGAAAGCGGGCATGAGCGAAACGCTGGCGATCAGGCAGAGCGAAGGCGACGGATGCCTGTACGACGCCAGGATCGTGCTGCGCGGCGGCAAGGCCTTCGTGCATCGCGGACTGGATTTCTGCGAATACGTCAGCTATCACCCCGGCCGCTATTTCCGCGGCGCGGTTTCGTCGTCCGAGCAAGGTGTTGCGCAGGGCGCGGCGCGCTGACCGGCGCCGCCGGGATGCCCAGCAGTTCGTTCCTGCGTTTCCTGCTGAGTTTTTCCAGCGCGTCGCGATGCGACCACTCCACGAGCTCGCGCAAATAGGCGGCGGGCACGGTCCGTACGTCGACCACGGTGACCCAACGGTGCCGGCCCATCCAGCGCGCGGGCTTGATGCCGGGCACGTCGGTCAGTTCGATGAAGCGTTCGGGCGAGGCGCGGAAGCTGAAGCGCCACCGCTCCGGCTCACTGGTCTTGAAGTAGGCGAACGTCTTGTCGGCCACCGAATAGACCAGCACGTTCATCGGCTCGTCGAGCTGGCGCGATGCGGCGCCCGGCAGCGCGGCGCAGAATTTCTTGAGCTGTGCCGTATCCATGCCTACCTATTGTAGCCACGCTCTTGTAGGAGCGGCTTTGTGGGAGCGGCTTTAGCCGCGAGCTTTTTCAAGATTCGCGACAGTCTTTCAAAAAAGCTCGCGGCTAAAGCCGCTCCCACAAAGGCTGCTCCCGAAAAGCCGGCTTCAGCTCGGCGTCTGCTGGTTGAACGCCAGCTTCCACTCGCCGTCTTCCTTGACGTACACGCTGCCGACCAGCGCCCGGTACGTTTCGCCGTCGCCGCGCGAAGCCTTCGCGCGGTAGGTCACCATGACCATGCCCGGTGCGGCCTCGATGACGGCCATGTCCTCGAGTTCGACGTCCTGCCAGCGCGCGCCGTCGTCGATCGACGCCAGGATCTCGTCGCGCGACAACGATCCGACCGGTTCCGGATAGACAGCCATCGCTTCCGAAGCCAGATGCTCGTCGTAGTAATTGCGCGTGCCTTTCCAGAAGCCGAATTCCAGTTGGCCGAGTTCGTGGGCGAGGCTCATCGTCTGCTCCGTAGCAAGAGTAACCGCCGCAAGTTTGCCGCCGCAGCGGTGGCCGTGTCGTGACGACCCGCCGCTATGTCAGTCTGCGGAATCTTCACCGAACAGCGCAACGATATCGCGATGTCCGCTGGTCCTCGCGCGCTCGCGGAACGCGACGCCCTCGCTATCCTTGGCGTCGCGCAACGAAGGGAACCGCACCAGAAAACGTTCGACCCAGTGCGCATCGCCCTTGTCTATGGCGTGCCGCAGATCGCTCAGTTCGATCCCCAGATGCCCGCCCAACTCGCGCAGGTATTCGATCGCCCAACCTGCGGGCGTCGCACCGAACTCGTCATCCGCAGCGTTGATGTCGGCGCCGCGCTCTACCAGCAGTTGTGCGATCTCGGGCTCGCCGACCAAGGCGGCGTAGTGCAACGCGGTAGCCCCCGACGGGTCGCGTTTGCAGGCGAGCCCGGCGTTCGCGTCGAGCAGTCTTTCCACTCGAGCCAGATCGCGTTGGCTCACCGCGTCGATCAGGTCGGCCAGCTCGTTCACAGGGCGCTTCCCATGGCGGCTCACGGCCCAGATGGTAACCGAAAGGCCGTAGCCGAAAGGCGGCTCATTTTGCGGCATCGGCAGGCGGAGCGAGGCGTTCGATGGCTTCCAGCAGCCATCGGCCTTTGTCGGTGATCCAGCTGTCGGTAACGCGAAAACCATGCCAGATCAGATCCCGCTGCTGCAGCCCGTATACGAACCAGCTGGCGACGCCCGGCGCCGCTTCCAGCGACAGGCATGCTTCCAGCGTTCGCGACGCGCGAGAAAATGCCTCGCCGTCCGCAGTCGCCTCGGTCCGGTCTCGCGCCGCTTGCAGAAAAGAACGGAGCATGCCGACGGCTTCGTCTGGCGCGCACGCGCAATAACCCAATTCCTTCTTCAGTATTTCGACTAGTTCCGGATACGTATCGACCCTCGGCAAACGCTCCGGCTGCGGCCCATCGACGGATACGGCGATCCGCGCGGCATCGGTCTCGGAGAATCGGTACAGCGAACAAAGGATGGCGATCGCATCGGCGCGGCTTTGCCCATGCATGCGGGCCGCGGAATAGATGTCCTGCGGCGACTCGCCCCGATTCCTCATCGGCAGATAGCGGGCGGAGGGATCTTCTGTGGACATGTCGACGAGTGACCTATGCAGAGTGCGTCCGTATTCTGCGGCTTTGCGAGAACGGCCGCACGGAACCGGCAGTTGCCGCGCGCCTACCCGGGAATCTCTTCATGCCTCGCTCCTGCCGCTATCCGGTGCGTTGCGGAACCTAGCACACCTTCAGCATGGCTTACATGGACGGCGGCTCGATCGTCGCGGACGCGTGCTCGCGGAAGATCTCCAACGCCTATCAATCCTTCTCCTAGAAACAGGCTCCCGCTTGGTTGCATCCGACGATCACCAGGCATGGCACCGTTACGATCAACGAAAGATAGCCGGCTATCGCCGCGATGATGACATTGCGGCGGCCTGGAGCGGGCGGCGGCAGATGGAACGCCGCCAGCGAGACCCATATCGGCAACGTAACCACGAACAGCCCGGTTTGACGCACGGCCCAAGGATAGGACCAAGCGAGGTACTGCTTGGGACCGGGATAAAGGAATGAGAGCGAAACGCAGGCCGCCACCGCGGCGAGCGCCAAAACCGCGAACGCGACGACCGACCGCCGCCGCCGCGGATAGCGGCGCAAGGACCAGCGGCCTATCGCGATGCCGATAATCGGCGTCAACAGCACGAAGGCGATCAGCGCTAGTCCGCTCATGAGAACTCTTTATGCCTGACGCCCTCACAAGGCGCGGCAGGAGTTTGCGGCTGTTGTTTCGAAGCGTCAATTCGCAAGGGTCAGCCGCAGCGGTTGTGCCTAAGCCTCGGTTGCGCGGGGCCAGCCAGCCCGCGCCGCGCGTCGGATGCTGGCTCGTACGATGGCGCGATGGAACGGCGCAATGACGAAGATGTACGCGCGCCCGAGCCGGTTATGGCAGTGCACCACGGTCGACACGCTCAGGCGCCGCCCATTCGATGGCGGCGGCGTATCGGAGCAGAGCAGGGAGAGCCTGAAGTCCAGATGCTTGTCGTCCTCGCCGAGCACGATCTCCGCCGGATGGATCTCGTAGATCTTGAAGATGCCGATGCGGTTTTCGTTGTTCGCAAGGCCTGTTTCCCTAAAGCCCTTGGCGGTCTTGAGCCCGAAGCCGGCCACGATCGCGTCGCGAACCGCCATCAGTCCGCTCATCCAGGCCGAACGCCGGGAGAAGATGAATCTTGCCAACGCTTCGGGATCCGCCGACGCGTCGGCCGGCAGCTCGATCGCGTAGGCATCGGCCAGATGGGTGACCGCATACATGTTGGCGATCCGGGATTCTGGCGGAAGCGGCACCGCCGTCGCGGCGTGTCGTCGGGTTGGCATCGTCGCATTCCGGATAGCTGGGTGATTCGTCTATTTCGGCGCAGCGGGAGTGCTAGCAAGTCCAGTAGATTCTCTCGCGCAGATCGACGACTTCTGGGCCGTCGCTGCAACCGCCGACCTCGTCGGCATCCCCGTCCGGAACATCCTGGCCGATGATCCATTCGCCGGAAGCCTTGTGCCAGATGAGAGTTCCTTCCGCGATTATGCCTTTGGGAAAAGCGCCTGATGCGATTTCGTTGTTGAGCACGATGTGGCGCCCAGAAATGCTTGCGGTGACGCGAATGCTCGGAAGGCCCGGATGCTCGTAAAAGCGATGCTGGAAAATGTATTCTCCGGATTGGAGCGGCAGTGAGGGTGCAAGCATTGCGGCTTCTAACGATGGCTTGCCCAATGCCTTCCCTTGATCCGCACCGCCGAACAAGCCCGATAAAACGCGTCTTCCTTCGAAGCCGCGCGCGTCCAGTTCGCCTTGCAGTTCATCGTATGCATCGCATAGCCCAGTGGAAAGCAGAATACTGAGATTTCTCCCGGCAAGCATGTAGGCGGGGTTTCGCGTCGTCGGCTTGTTTTCGCGTAAAGTTAAGAGCTTCTTCCAGTCGCCGCTCATGCAAGTATCGGCAGGCTCGTCCGTAATCTTGAAAGAGATAGAAGTAGCGACCTGGTCTTTGGAATCGTAGACTTCCAATTCCCACGTAGAGCCCGCCTGCCAGATGGAGGGCGTCCGCTCAGCAGCCAATCGTTCGTATCGTAAAGCCTCTGGCTTTGCTTCGGTGGAGCTCGAGTCGTCGCGGCTTGCGCCGACGTAATCGAAGCGGCAAACATGACCGCCGACTTCCGACTCGAGAACGTCCGAGACATAGGCCTCGTACCGTCCTGGACGATTGAGAACTGGCTCAAGCGGGCCACCCGACGTACGGGCCTCGAATGTTGCTGGAATCTTCACCCGGGCGGCGATGAAGAATTCATCGGGGGTCATCAATTGCGGCTCGTCATCAGCCGGACTGCTTACTACCAGGAAATACCATGTGTTGTCTGCGACACGGCGGATCGCCAGCTCGCGGCCATGAGCCGGTCCAAGTGTGAGAACTAATGTGTCCTTTGAGGAAAGCGTTGCAGGGGCGCAGGCCAAGACACGCTGATCCGTGAACCACTCGGCGGGCTCGTAGCCGTCTCCGTCTATCGCTTGGCCTGAAAACAGCAGTGCGGCGATTAAGGCGCTTTTCATGAGTTCAAACGCCCGGATTGGGCCGACCCGCAGAGCCGATTCGGCTTGAATGAATGGTTAGATGCCGCATCGGTTCGGCAAGGCAGGTCAGACATGCTGGTCAACCAAAATTTGATTGCCATCCGGATCCGCCACCATGAAGCTCGTTGGTCCGGACGTAGTTTCGTCGGCCTCACTGACCAGTCGAACGCCCTTTGCTTTTAGGCCGCGCTGCAGATCGCGGATATCGGTGAACTCGGGCAGCCGCTTCGCATCGCTATCCCAGCCCGGGTTGAAGGTCAGAATATTGCGCTCGAACATGCCCTGGAACAGGCCGATGACGGTGCTGCCGTTCTTCAGGATCAACCAGTTCTGCTTCTGATCGCCGCCCCATACGGCGAAGCCGAGCTTTTCGTGGAAAGCGCGAGAGGCTTCGATATCCTTCACTGCGAGGCTGACGGAGAAGTTGCCGAGTTGCACGATCGTTTCCTCGCGGCTTGATTGACAGCGATATTGCGCGATTCTCGCCCCCGATAATCGGATTAGTCGGGCGCGCTGTATGGGTTCGATTGGAGTGAGTTATCAGGCGGCCTGCGCACCAGCGGTACGAAACGATAGTACAGCCACAACACCGGTACGGCGCCTGCCAGAGCGCCTAGTACGAATGGCAAAAAGAGCACGCCTGGCGGCATTGGACTAAAAAAGATCACTGCCAGCAGGCCGCCAAAAAAGACCGTGAAGCTCGACAACAAAAGCAGTAGCGAGCTCGGCAGCCAGGCGACACCTACGAACTGCCCGCAAGAATCACAAGGTTTTTTCCGGAGCGGACCAAGCGATGCCTTTGCCCAGAAGCTCAGGCACCGAAGGCCGCAATAGGGGCAATGAAGCGCGCGCATAGTTCACCTGCCTCGTAACGCATGAATTCAGCCAACCAGCGATGCGGGGCCGGCTTGAGGAAAACCAATCCAGCTTACGGACGCATCGGTCAACCATGCGCCCTGGCCCGATAAGAACCCGCTTCCGAGCGGAACGCGATGGCGACGCGGTTCCAAGCGTTGATGGCGGCGACGGCCCACCCGAGATCGGCCAGTTCCTTGTCGGAAAAATGGCCGCGGGTGGCCTCGTAGACGTCGTCGGAGACGTGTCCGTCGGTGATGTTGGTCAACGCCTCGGTCCACGCCAGCGCGGCGCGTTCGCGGTCGGTGTAGTAGGGCGCTTCGCGCCAGGCGTCCAGGCCGTACAGGCGCTGCTCGGTTTCGCCGGCGGCACGTGCGTCCTTCCAGTGCATGTCGATGCAATAAGCGCAGCCGTTGATCTGCGACGCGCGCAGTTTGATCATGTGCAACAAGGACTTCTCGAGGCCCGACTCGCGGAGATAGGCTTCCAAAGCCATCATCGTTTTGTAGCTGTCGGGAGCGACTTTCCAGTATTCCATCCGCGGTTTCATGGGGATTTCCTCTCTGTTGCGAAACTCGTGGCCTTTTTTGGCCGACGCGTCTAGGAGTTCCTGATCGATTTCCAATCCGCGAGCCGCTCAGCGATGAGTTCTGCGCGCCCGCGATTGTCGGACCCGTCCAGGATATTCACGTCCGCGGGTTCGGCGCGGACGTAGACGCCGGCCGTCCGCGCGTTTACGCCTTCGCCGCGCGTGGTGAAGTAGCCCGATGCGCGATCCGCGGATTCCAGGCGGACTTCGCCGGTTCCCTCCAGTTGCGGCGCGTCCGGGTGCAGCGGCCGTTCGCCCTTCCAATAGTAGAAGATGCCGGACGCATCGTCCTTCTCCTTCACCGCTTCGCTCCAGTATCTGGCCGATAGCGTGCCGTCCTCCTGCCATGCGCGGCCGTTCGTTTCCATTGCGCCGTTGCGATTCCTCGATATCTTCAGAACGCCCAATGCCGACGGTTCTTTCTCGGTGCGCTGGGTCAGCGAGTATTGCCACCACATGCCTTCGATGCGGGCGGCGCGGCCCTCGTTCTCGATCGCGTTGCGCAGCTTCTGGCATATGGTCTTGAGCTCCGCAGCGGTGCCCGATCCGTCGTAGCGCACGCAGGTGAGGCCGAGCAGGTCGGTCGGAAGCTTGGCGCCGTTGGCGTGCAGTATGAAGGTCCGGCGCATGCCGAGAACGCCGCCGAAAAGACCGGCTTCGAAGACGACGTTATCCCGCGGAGACGCCTGGCCGGATGCCGACTCTGCCGTCGCGGGCGAACTGTTGGCGGTCCAGTCGTCCTGAGCGAAAACGAATGTCGCGAAATCCACTTGGCGCGTCAGCTCGAGCAGGCGTTCCAGCGTGGTGGTGCCTGGATTGAACGATGTCATCCAAGGTTCCACCTGTGCGATGTCTTCGAGGCCGTGCGTCAATGCCTGCAGCAGTTTCGCCTGTTTGCCTGACGATCCCAGGAAGATGCGGGGTTTTTCCATCGGTTCCTCTGGATAGGTTCGTAGGGCGGGCTTCGGCTCGCCCGCTGGGTGATCCTACGCCAGATTTCGGTCCGATTTAACCGGCTCCGGTATATCTAAACGCTTGAGATCTCGTGCGTTTCGAGATGCAGGCGGAGCTTCAATGTTCCTCGACGCCGCGGCTGATCCTGAAAACATGTCCGTCCGGGTGGCGTACATGCATCTCACGCACGTTCCAGGGCATGTCGGTAGGCGGCCAAGTCACCTCGATGCCTTGCTCGAGGCATCGCCGGTAAACCGCATCGACATCGTCCACCCACAGCGACATCCACACGCCCTTCTCGGCGGCTACGTTCGAGTCCGGACCGAATGTCGCCGGATAGCCGCTGGTGCCGTGGCCGCCTTGTCCGTTCTGGCACAGGAAGATCTCGCAATGCCCCGAGCAGACGCCTCCGAACGTCGGCGGAGCGCCCCAGTCCCATCCCTTCGTCCAGCCGAATTTCTCGAACCACAGGAAAGATTGTTCGATGTCGGAAACGTTCAAAATCGGCGTCAAATGTTTGACGAGCATATTCGCCTCTTCTGCGTTACGGCTGCGCATCGGATGGTTTGGCGACCGGTTTCAAGTCGAACGGACCATCGCTTTCGACGAAGAAGATGCACGGCGCAGCGGGATCGCATCTGGTCGTGTGCCGGTAGTCTCCACCGGGCTGCAGCAGATAAGAGCCGGGGCCCAGACGCCACTCGGGTTTACCGTCGGGGGCCTGGATATAGGTGCCCGAAACGATGACAAGCTTCATCTCGTGCGTATGCATGTGGAGCGGTGCGACGAAACCCGCCGGGAGCTGGAAGATCGCGCCGAACGGGCCCTTGGCGATGTCTCCCCACAGCGTCGCAACTTTCACGCCAGGCGCGCCGGCAGGATCGAGATCCGCCCACTTAAGATCCGCGGCTGGCGCGACAACGGGCGCTTCCACGGCTGCTGCGCTGCTTGCTGATTGCGTCAGGCCGGCCGTGGCTAGGACGATGAACGCTGGAATCAATAAGATCGCTCGCATGGTCGCCTCCTTCGTTTGCCTGCATCAATGAACGCTCCAGGCGTTCTGCAGCGGCCACGAGCATTTCGATACCGTAGGGCGGGCCCTGGCCCGCCGTTCACCGGTCGAAACCATGACGATTTACTGCCGCAGAATCTTCTCCATCGCCTTTCCCTTTGCGAGTTCGTCGATCAGCTTGTCCATATAGCGGATTTTCCGCATCAGCGGATCTTCGATCTCTTCCACGCGGATGCCGCACACCACGCCTTTGATCAGCGAAACATTCGGGTGCAGGGCCGGCGCTTGGGCGAAAAAAGTTTCCAGATCGTTGCCCTGTTTGATTTGCTTCTGCAATCCCGCCTGGTTATAGCCGGTCAGCCAGCAGAGGATCTGGTCGACTTCTTTTTTCGTACGATTCTTGTTTTCAGCTTTGTTGATGTACAGCGGATACAGGCTCGCGAATGAGATGGCGAAAACGCGGTGTTTGAGCATCGTCGTTCCTCCGGCGGATCGAGGCGCTTAGGCTGGCCCGATTAACCTAGCATTTTCATCGACCCGAAGCCGGGTCGACGAAGACAACCCGGCCTACGCCCCTGTTCGCGTGCACGGCCGATACCAGCAGCAAGCCGAGGCCCGTCAGCGCCTCGAACCAGATGGTCAGATTCGTGGCCAGCGTGTGTTCGGAGCAGAGCGCGAGCGTGTAATGAGCGAGACCGTCGATGCCGAGCGCGCCATAGGCGGCGATCAACCCCAAGCCCGCCGCTCGAAGTCTTGTTCTCGAAAGCAGCAGACCCAGCAAGCCGATGCTTACGCCGGCGATCCAAGCCAAGTACACCCTCTCACGCGTCAGCCACGATGGAATGCCGGGATAAAACGCGATGTACTCGGCGTTATGGGCGAAGTGAATCAGGTTCGCGGCGAAGAACACCAGGAAAAGGGTTTGAATGTGTTTCGGAAGGTGTGGGGCGCGTGAGGCGCTTCGCATCTGATGCTTAGTTCCTGAATTAATCCGAGCCGAAAATCGGCTTCGGCTTGGACGAACCGTGAAGTGTCGTTGCTAATACACTTCGTCAAACGTCCATCCGGTAAGAGCAAGGAAGCGGGAGCCGATATCACGAATCGGCCCGGTATCCGGGGACCAACGTACAACCAAGTGATATTTACCATTGTCCGACATCTCGACAATCCACTCGGAGCCGTCAAGCCCTTCGCGCTTTTCAGAAGTAAGCATTGAACCAAACTCCGCTGTAGAAAAAGAGCTCTTTAGCTTTTCGAATTCACCAGCTGACAGCGTCTTCTCGATGCGGCGGAGTACCTTGCCCGGCTCGTATCCGCCAGCGCCATCCAGTTCGACGGCTTGGACAATTGCGTGATTTCCCATGCCGCTTACCCGCACAACAACAGGATGGTGAAATGTGCGCAGCCACGTAAAGCGGTAGGCATCGCCTGGTTGTCCGCAGGAAATAGACGGTTCGCCCATGGCGGATAAGTGCTTGGAGTACCTGTGGCGGATAAATTGATCGGAACGTTTATCTGTTTGGTTAAAAGCGTTATTTGCAAAGTAGTAGTCGTCTGCTGATTTGCTCGGACACGCGGCGCGATCAATATGGGATGTCGCATCGCAGGATTGAGCCGCAAGCATCGCTACAACTAAGGTCAGATTGTTAATGAATTTGGCCATGACGCTTAACGCCTGAGTTAAGCCGAGCCGCGAAGCGGATTCGGCTTGAATGAATTACTAGGTTGCATGCGGTTGAATCTTGCAGGACCCGTAGGGCGGGTTTCAACCCGCCCCACGAATATCAGCGTGGTTTGCGAAGCATCGAAAAGATAGGCGGCGAGCTTCCAGCCTGGATAGTGCCCAACAGCTCGAACCCGTGCCGTTCGTAGAGCGGGATATTCTTGGGATTGCTGGATTCGAGGTAAGCCAACGTGCGGTCGCGATCGCACTGCTGCTGCGGGTCGACCCCGATGAACGGCAAATACCAATGCGGCTCTTGCGGGTGATAACGGCCCATCTGTTCGAATACCGCAAGCAAGTCTTTTTTTGCCGGGCCATGGGCAGTGCGCTCGAACAACGCCGTCAGCTTTTCTTCTTCGGGGCCCACTCCCGGCGGCAGCCACAGCGCAGCGCCGGCGTAGCCGTCGACGCAGTAGCCGCCCCCGTGCGCGATCGCCTTGCCGCCTAGCGTCTCGACGAACTTCGGGAAATGCTCGAGGTACTGCTGCGGCTCTGGCCACGTCCAACGCGTCGCGGGGTCTGTGCTGAACGCCAATAGCATGACGGCAACGACCGGCTTTTCATCGGATGCCGTAGCGGTCTTGATTGTCTGGTCTGTCACGGTCTGCCTCGAACCAAGATAGGTCCCGTGGGCGGGTTCTAACCCGCCGTCAGCGGTGTAGCCCGGGTAAGCGTAGCGCACCCGGGGTGCCGTCCGGCATCAAATGGTCGAGCATCGCGGCTGGGATAACGCATACCCGGGTGCGCTGCGCTTACCCGGGCTACGGTAGCTGTTATCACGAGGACAAACAGAGTCGGACACTATTAAAAAACGGTCTCTGGCACCGTTTTTATGCTGGATTGATGAAGCCAACCCGGCCTACGGCCTGCCGACGGCCGTTTCGCTTGAAGGAAGCGTTAAGCCTCGGCGATTGCCGCAATGGAAACCTTCAGGCCGGGGATGCGCGCAGGCAGTTTGGCGCCCTGCCGGGCGGGAGGATCGGAAGGGAACCACTTGAGCCACTCTTCATTCATGCCGGCGAAGTCATCTTCATCCGCCAGCACGATCGTGGCGCTGACTATCTTGTCGAGAGAACTGCCTGCTTCCTCGAGGATGGCTTGTATGTTGGCCAAGCACTGACGGGTTTGCTCCTGGATCGTCGTGCCGACCAGGGCGCCTGTAGCGGGATCGGCTGGACTTGTGCCGGAGACGAACACCAAACCGGCTGCCTTGACCGCTTGACTGTACGTCTGCGGCGGCTTGGCGGCCTTGGAAGTGAAGATAATCTGACGGGCCACTTTATTTCCTTCGAGTGGGTTGAGACACCATTATCAAAAACAGTCTCTGACGGTACGCCATGGTCGACGAACGTAGCCCGGGTAAGCGCAGCGCACCCGGGATGTCGTCCGGCATGAAACGATCGAACATTTCGGCTGCGACAACGCACACCCGGGTGCGTTGCGCTTACCCGGGCTACGTTGGCTATTTTGGCCGCGACTGAAGCTCCAAGACGTTACCTTCCGGGTCGGTGACGTATACCCAGGTGAGCTGCTTGCCTAGCGCATTAGTCAGTGTGACCACCTCACCCACCGGTTGCCCTCCCGCAGCGAGCACGGCTTTTCGAGCCGCCGGCACGTCATCGACCACGAATGCGATGTGGCCAAAGCCCGGGCGGTTCACCGCAATCCCTGGTTTTTCTTCAAGGATGTTGTAGTTGAATATTTCGAGCGTCGGTCCTTCCGGGCCGTAGCCCGGAAGCCGCAGATGTTCGCCGCGCAACTGCGCGCCGGGAATGCCTGTGCCTCGTTCCAGGTCCGGTCCCTTGAAGTCGCGCTCCGGCGGAACGGGCGTACATCCAAAAACGTCCTGATAGAAGCGGGACAGCGCTCGCCAGTCTTTTGCTATCAAATTGGTGTGGCCGTATTTAACGTTGGCGATCATGGGTGATCCTCCATCTTGCCCGTTGGCGTGCCCTGCGATTCCGTAGCCGATGATGGCTGCGAACAAAATCGGTTTCATGGGGTCCTCCCGATTGTTTCGGTGAACTGGAGTTCGTAGGCTGGGTTGGCTTCACTAACCCAGCCCTTTCCCGGTTCAACGGCGATGCTGGGTTGATGTGGCCAACCCAGCCTACGGTCCTAACGCCTGAATTAAGCCGTGCCACGAAGTGGCATCGGCTTGAATGAATTGTTAGGTGTGCTGTGTCCGCAGGCCACGAACTTGGCCTCACCTTGTCCGGAACGCTCGCTGCTTTGCCGTAATGCCATGAACCTGCTCCCTAATCCCCTCCAGCATCACTAGGCGTTTGAAGAACGACTTACGGCCTTGAGACGTCCCGCCGTTCTCGTAACCCCAGAGGCAACGCCCAATCTCATGATTGAGCTGATCTAGAGGCAGGGTTGCCAACACCGTCGGATCTTGCTCTTTGATGGTTGGAGTTGCCATTGCACACCTAACGCCTGAATTAAGCCGCGCCGCGAAGCGGCGTCGGCTTGAATGAATTGTTATGTGCGCGATTTGATGCGAAGAGTGTGTCGATTGATGTGAGATGACAACCCATCCAGGTCTGGAAACAACGCTGAACGATCAACCCCGTAGTCATCCAGGAGATCGATTACTTCTCTTTTCAGTCGAGTAGGGATTACTAGCTGCAAGATATTGCAGAATTTTCCCTGGATCCGCGAGCAAGTTGCGGCAATCTCTTGTGAGGCATCACAGTGAACGGTAAAGAGTCCCTTCTGGTTTAGAACACGAGGCGTAATAGCATTAGGGATATAGCCAAAAACGCCGGTGTTATTTGTGATGTCGCCAATTGTGCTCTTGTCCGTTAGAAGGTGTTCCGGAGTCTCGAGTATGTATACAGAACCATCCGAATCTGGCGATTCACAGCAGGCGAAGAAGCATGCGACGAGAGGGTTCTTTGTCCAATCCAGTAATCTTGTGGCTAGGCCGTGATGCTGGGCTATTGCTAGCCTCTCAAGGTCATTGCTCGGCAATGAAGAGTAGGCAATTGCCTGCTGGCACCAATTGCGAAACCGACCTAAATCTCGGTTGTCAGGCAGGTGGTACTCCGGCCTTCCTGCTTTGGGGAGAAGTTGCCAGCTTGTGTCAGCCTGCCCGCGGTACCAATGCCCAAATCCGTCATGGCTCCGATAGCCGCGGAAAACAAGATGCAAGTTCTCGATGTTTTCCAGTTGATGCGACGGAATTTCCATAAGCACATAACGCCTGAATTAAGCCGCGCCGCGAAGCGGCGTCGGCTTGAATGAACTGTTAGACGTCATTTGAGCCCGTAGTACTTCAGCAGGCCTTCTTTGATGACGTCGGTGGCAACTGCCAAGCCGACCTTCCACGTGCCTGCGCCCGCCTTCTTGAGGTTCTTGAGAAGCCAATCTTTCACCTTCGGGCCCATCGGCTCGCTTGTACTCTCGGGCTTTTCAGACGCCGCAAGCTCCGCGAGCTCCTGCGCATCGTCCTCCGGTAACCCGGCCTGCACGAGATACTGAGACAATGAGATCTTGTTGCCCGTATCGATGGAAACTGACACGGTTGCGCCGCTCTGAGCAGACACGGCCGTGTAGTTGCCATATATGATTTGCTGCGCAATCTGAGTAGTGACACCCGCCACGTTGCCCGAGAGATTACCCGTATTTGCCAGTGTGACGCCTGCTGCCTCCGGAACCGACTTTTCTATCTCAATAGTAAGCTCAAGAATGCGATTCATAACGGCGTGACGAATTGCGGCTAAAGATGCGCGAGAGATCGTTCCTGTTACCGAGTTACAAGCGTAGTCTTCATAAATCTTTCCTTGCAGCAACAAGATCAGGTTGGCGGCTTCAATTTGTAGTGAGCCGCCTTTCTTGGAGTTGGAAAGTAACTCATCTACTGCAGCGATACTCTGCCTCATCTGGAAGTGAGTCCAGCTTTCGCCAGCAAATTTCTCGATTAGATATGGCGAAAGCGGTGCATTCTTGATCCCGGCACCAAATGGCCCTGAGAATGTGCCGTGATAGGCGACCCCAAGAACTCGATAGTCAGGGACCTCCACGTCTGCGGGATACCCCTCCGATTCATGCTTTACCCAATCAGCGAGCGATTGGCTGCCAAGTCGCGCGGCGAGAAGTCGGAGCTTGAGCAATATCGGCGCGATCTCAGACTGGCCTTCAACAACCGAAGCTTGAATTTCTGCCAAAAGACCCATGTGCCTTCCCGATGACGTCTAACGCCTGAATTAAGCCGACCCGCGAAGCGGGTTCGGCTTGAATGAATTGTTAGGCCGCATGCTACGACGGATGAAGGTCCGAGCGCATGCACCGAAGCAAGGACGCTAGAGCGCTGTCTCGCTGGGCCGAATTTGGTGGCGTGAGGCGCATTGCAGCAATAGCCTCAATTACTCCAGTAGAAGCAATTACTTGGGCTCGAGCGACCCACATGCCAAAGCGCTTCTTGTTCTCCTGGGAGTCGGCCACCTCAAGCGACTCCAGCGCTTGTAGCAGACCGGCATACACCTCAGTCCGGTCTTTGCGGAGTGCATCAACCTGCTGCGCACGGCGCGACAAATAGTGTTGAAGAATGGCGGTGACAACAGAGCCGGCGCCAAGGCCGCCTAGGAATGCTGCAATTGTTGATGCATCAGCCACTGCATTCTCCCCAATGCGGCCTAACTACATTTAGACCCCAAAGAGGGGCATAACCAAGTCTGCAATTGCTTAGGTCAATAATCAATCTTTCCTAAAAATCAATCGCATGCGAGAAGATATTAATCCTCGAGCGGTGGGTTGGGTGTCTTGTTCACTCCTTCCACGCCGGCAGCTTTTGTTTGACGGCGACATTCTTCAGCTCGACGTAATTCGGAATCCCATCCCGCCCATAAGGCGGCGGCGCTTCGCCACGAATCAACGGTTCCAGATATTTGCGTGCGGCCGCGGTGATACCATAACCATCCTTGCGAATGAAATTCGCCGGCATCGTCTTCTCATGATTGGCGACTTTCTCCAACGCCGCCGGTTCGATCTTCCAGCGATACGGCGAATCTGACGTGCGCTTGATCACCGGCATCGTCGCATTCATCCCTTTCAGCGCGTATTGCACCGCGGCCTTGCCGACGGCCATCGCCTGATCCAAATCCGTCTTGGAAGCCAAGTGCCGCGCTGAGCGTTGCAGATAGTCGGGTAGCGTCCAATGCACTTTCATGCCGAGCTGGTCTTTGACGCGGCCGGCCAAGAACGAAGCCACGCCGCCCAATTGCGTATGCCCGAACGAATCCTTGCCGCCGCCGGCATCGGCGACGAACTTACCGTCGGCCGTGCGGATGCCTTCGCTGGCCACCACCACGCAGTAGCCGACGCGCGCGACGATCTTCTTCACCTGCGCGATGAAATCCGCCTCGTCGTAAGGGCGTTCCGGGAACAGGATCAGATGCGGCGCGTCGTCCGCGGTCTTGCCGGCCAGGCCGCCCGCGGCGGCCAGCCAGCCGGCGTGGCGGCCCATGGCTTCGTAGACGAAGACCTTGGTGGAGGTTTCGGCCATCGCGGCCACATCCAGCGCGCATTCGCGGACCGAGACCGCGGTGTATTTTGCCGCCGAGCCGAAACCGGGGCAGCAGTCGGTCACGGCCAGGTCGTTGTCGACCGTCTTGGGTACGCCGATGCAGGTCAGCGGGTAGTCGAACTCGGCCGCCAGCTTGGACACCTTGAGCGCCGTGTCGGCCGAATCGTTGCCGCCGTTGTAGAGGAACCAGCGCACGTCGTGGGCCTTGAACACCGCCAGCAGGCGCTCGTACTTGGCGCGGTCGGCTTCCAGCGATTTCAGCTTGACCCGGCACGAGCCGAAGGCACCGCCCGGGGTGTGGGCCAGGGCGCGGATGGCGGCGGCCGATTCCTTGGAGGTGTCGATCAGCTCCTCGCGCAGCGCGCCCAGGATGCCGTTGCGCGCGGCCAATACCTTGACCTTGCGGGCGCGGGCCTCGGCGATGACGGCGCTGGCCGAAGCGTTGATGACGGCGGTGACGCCGCCGGACTGGGCGTAGAGCAGGGTTCCGGACATGGGGCGGGCTCGGGATTTCGGGGGGTTTGGGGTAAGCTGGCACGGTATTTCGCCGCGGCAAGGGGAGTGTAACGCCCTGCGGCGACTCGATTTTCGGCGTTTTGGAGCAAGCGATGCGACTGGTACTCCTCGGCGCGCCCGGTTCCGGCAAGGGCACGCAGGCGGCTAAGCTGAAACAGCACCTGCAGGTGCCGCACATTTCCACTGGCGACCTGCTGCGCGCGGAAGTGGCCGCGGGCACGCCCCTGGGCCTGGAAGCCAAGGTCATCATGGCGCGCGGCGATTTGGTGTCCGACGAGATCCTGCTGGGCATGTTGGAGGATCGCTTCTCGCGTCCGGACACGTCCAACGGCTTCATCCTGGACGGCTATCCGCGCAACCTCGCACAGGCCGCGGCGCTGGACAAGCTGCTGCAGCGCATCGGCCAGCCGATGGATTTCGCGTTGCAACTGGACGTGGACAACGAACTGCTGATCGACCGCATCGCCGGTCGCGCCAAGGCCGAAGGCCGCGACGACGACAATCCCGAATCGGTGCGCAAGCGGCTGCAGGTGTACGACCAGCAGACGGCGCCGGTGATCGAGTTCTACCGCCAGCACGGGCAGCTGACCGTGGTCGACGGCGTGGGGCCGATGGACGATGTGTTCAATCGGATCATCGAAGCGATCGCGCCGGCGACCGAGGTCGGCTGAGTCTTTCCTTCTCCCGCTTGCGGGAGAAGGTGCCCGAAGGGCGGATGAGGGCGCGCGATATCGCCGACGGGACCGAATGCATCTACTTGCGCGTACAGCCTCACATGCAAACAGCGAACTCCAGAGGGATGCGACGCGACCTTATCGTCCGCGCGCCCTCACCCCAGCCCTCTCCCGCAAGCGGGAGAGGGGGCAATATCGCGGCGGCCGCAGGTTCGTGGCGATTGAGTAGGAATCCAGGAACTTGAAGCTGCATATCTTGGGAATCGCCGGTACGTTCATGGGCGGCGTAGCCGCTTTGGCGCGCGAGCTGGGCCATGAAGTCGAAGGCAGCGATCAGGCGATTTATCCGCCGATGTCGACGCAGCTGGAAAAACTCGGCATCGCGTTGAAGCAAGGCTACCTGCCTGAAAACATTTCGCCCGATTGCGACGAGATCGTGATCGGCAACGCCTTGTCGCGCGGCAACGCCGCCGTCGAATACGTGCTCGACGAGGGACTCAGGTATACCTCCGGCGCCGAATGGCTGCGCGAGCGCGTGCTGCCCGGTCGCGAAACGATCGCGGTCGCCGGCACGCACGGCAAGACCACGACGACGACGATCCTGGCGTATCTGCTGCAGGCCGCGGGGCGCGAACCGGGTTTCCTGATCGGCGGCGTGGCCGAGGATTTCGGCGTATCCGCACGCATCGGCGCGGGCAAGGAGTTCGTGGTCGAAGCCGACGAGTACGACACCGCGTTCTTCGACAAGCGCAGCAAGTTCGTGCATTACCGGCCGACGGTGGCGATCCTCAACAATCTGGAGTTCGACCACGCCGATATTTTTCCCGACGTGGCCGCGATCCAGCGCCAATTCCATCACCTTGTGCGTACGGTGCCGGCGCGCGGGCGGCTGATCGTCAACGGCGAGGACGAACGCATCGCCGAAGTGCTGGCGATGGGGTGCTGGACGCCGGTGGAAACGTTTGGATTGGGCGCCGGTTTCGATTGGAGCGCGCGCCTGATCAACGAGGACGGCAGCGAGTACGCGGTACTGCATCGCGGCGTTGAAATCGGCACGGTGCGTTGGCCTTTGCTTGGGCGCCACAACGTGCTTAACGGGCTTGCGGCGCTGGCGGCCTGCCATGCGGCCGGCGTGGATGTCGCGAGCGCGATCCCGGCATTGGCCGCATTCCGCAGCGTGAAGCGCCGGTTGGAAGTGTTGGGCGAAGCCGACGGCATCACCGTCTACGACGATTTCGCGCATCACCCGACCGCGATCGCGACCACGCTCGCCGGACTGCGCGCCAAAGTGGGCGCTGCGCGCATCGTGGTGGCGATGGAGCCGCGCAGCAATTCGATGCGGCTGGGCGCGCATGCCGATGCGTTGGCGCCTTCGCTGGACGAAGCCGATGCGGTGGTGTTCCTGCATCGGCCTGAACTGGCGTGGGACGCCGCCAAAGTGGTCGCGGCGATGCGCGGCGACGCCCGCACCGCGGCCGACGTCGATGCGCTGATCGCAACGCTGCGGCAGCTGGCCGTGCGTGGCGACCATGTCGTATTCATGTCAAACGGCGGCTTCGACGGCGCGCCGCGCAGGTTTCTCGAAGCGCTGTTTTCCCCTTTGAAAAAGGGGGATTAAGGGATTTGCTTTCGGCGCGACACTGAAATCAAGAGCAAATCCTCACCAACCCTCCTTTTACAAAGGAGGGAGTTAAACTGGCCGCAATGGCGAATACCGAATCGCTGCCGTTGTTCCCCCTGCACACCGTGCTGCTGCCCGGCGCACCGCTGGGTTTGCGGATCTTCGAACCGCGTTATCTCGACATGGTGCGCGACTGCAGCCGCAAGAGCGCCGGTTTCGGCATCTGCCTGATCCTGGACGGCCATGAAGTCGGCATGCCGGCTACGACGGCGGCCTTCGGCACCGAAGCGCGCATCGAGGATTTCGGCAGCACCGACGACGGCCTGCTGACCCTGCAGGTGCGCGGCGTGCGCCGCTTCCACGTGCTGCAGACGCGGGTCCGCGACAACGGTTTGATCATGGGCGATGTCGAATGGCTGGCGCGCGATCCGGACGACGAGATCCAGCCGCAGCACGGCCTGCTCGCCACCGTGCTGCGCAATCTGCTGGACCAGATCGGCGGCGAATACGCCAAGGCGCCGATGGCGCGCTTCGACGAAGCCGCCTGGGTCGGCTGGCGGCTCGCGGAACTGCTGCCGTTGGACGATGCGCGCCGGCAAGCGCTGCTTCAACAGGACGATCCGCACCGGCGCTTGGATCGGTTGCTCGAAATGATGCAGTAAGCCTGCTCTTCGTGGGAGCGGTTTCAGCCGCGAGCTTTTCAAGATCGCTCGGATCTTCATCAAGAGCTCGCGGCTGAAGCCGCTCCTACAAAAGCCGGGGCAAGAGCAGCGGAGCGAGCCCCGCTCTACAAAGCAGGCGTGTTCATCGATCCTCGGTGCGCAGCCGCAGCACGGTGGCAGGGAAATGCGGATTCACTTCTTCGCGCACATCGCTGCCGCGCAGCGCATCGCGCAGCGCGGCATGCGCCGCACGCGCATCCTGCTGCGGTTGCCAGAAACCCACCAGGTCGAACGGCCGCTGGTAACGCAGCGTCTGCGCGGTGGCGATCCACAAGGGCTTGCCATCGTCCAAGCGGGCCGGCGCGGGCCAAACGCGCAGCGCGAACTGCTGCTTGTCGTCGGCGCCCGGATGCAACATCAGCAAGGCTTCCGCGCGGCCGTCGAGCGTGGCCGGCAGTACGGGTTGGCGCTGCGGCGGCGTGTCGTCGTCCAACAAACCGAGCGTGGCGATCCAATCCGCCTGCGGCTGCACGCGCCAGCCCGCCGCTTCCAATTTCGCGCGCAAAGGCGGCAGCGGACCGGCCACTTGCAGATCCAGCGACCAGGCCAAGTCGGAAGAACGCTCGTTGCGGCGGGTCGGCAACGTGGCCCAATCGCGCTGCCACCAGGCTTCGCTTTGCAACATGCGAGCGGGCGGCGTGGGCGCGAACTGCGCCAGCAATCGTTCCGTCTGGCGCGGTGCATGCCAGAGCACGGCCACGGTGAACGTGCCGTAGAACAACGCGGCGAGCGGGCGCATCAGGAACGATCGCGCAACGTGGCGGCGATAGGCGATACCCAACGCGAGCAGCCAGACCACGCCGAACAGTACGCCGCCTGCGATATCGCTGAGCCAGTGCGCGCCCAGATATAGCCGTGCGAAACCGAGCAGCGTTACGGCAGCGCCGGCCAGCAGATACGGCCATACGCGGCTGCGCCCCGGCAGCTCGCGCGCGATCAGCACGGCGAAGAAGCCGAAAGTGATCGTGCTCATCGTCACCGCGATCGACGGGAAACCGAAACCGCTGGGCGCGGTCGGCGGCCGCGGCATATCGATCGCCGCCCCGAGCAGCGCGGTCAGCGCGAGGCCGAACACCAATGCGCCGAGCCAGTGCGCCGCAGCCATCCAACGCCGGCGCCACAACAGCCACGCCAACGCGACCGCGGCGGCCGGCGCGAGCACCTGCGCGTCGCCGAGCGAAGCCAGCGCCGCCATCAGCCGATCGGCCAATGGATTGCGCAACTTCGACATCGCTTCGAAGATGGTGCGATCGATCGCCAGCGGCCCGCCGCGCGCCAGCACCGCCGCCAGCCATGCGAACCAGGCCCAGCCGATGCCGAGCAGGCAGGCCGCCAGCAACACCAGCGAAGGCGATTCGGGCCGGTTGGGATCGATCAGCGCGGCCGCGTACTTGCCCAGATGCGGATGCTCGCGCGTCCATTTGAGCGCGCGCGCGAGCAGATTGTTGGCGTGCGCGGCGAACCAGCGATAGGTGTACAGCACCACCGCCCATACCAGGGCGAGCGCGGCGAGCAAGGCCAGCAGCACCAGGCTCAACTTGTCCGCGACGGCCGCCACCGCATCGTAGGAAGCGCCGAATATCCAGCCCGGCGCCAGGAACGCCGCCGCCCATGCGACGCAGGCGAACAGACTGGCGGGCGCATAGCGCTTCAACGGCATCCGCAGCATGCCGGCGATCGCCGGCACGAATGGCCGCACCGCGCCGACGAAGCGCGCGATCACGATGCCCTTGCTGCCATGGCGGCGGAACAGCCGCTCGCCTCGCTCCATGAATTGCGGATAGCGGCGGAACAGCCATTGCTCGCTGAGGTGCGAGCCCCAGCGATGCCCGATCCAGAAGCTCAGGCCGTCGCCGAGGAAGGCGCCCAGCGCGGCGCAAGTCAGAGCGTAGGGGCCATCGATATGGCCCAGGCCGATCAGAGCGCCTACGGCGAACAACAACGGCAGCGCAGGCACCACGATGCCGACCACAGCCAAGGCATCGCAAAATGCGATGAGGGCGATCAAAAGACCGGCGGCGAGGGGATGTGCGCTGATCCAGGCGACCAGGCTGTCTAACCAGGCGGTAGGCATTGCAGGATTATAGGCAACCGCGTGCACGGCTTTTCCTCCCCCTTTGAAAAAGGGGAGCGAGAAGGATTTGCTTTTGCTGTTGCTCTAGGAGCAAAGGCCAGAGCAAATCCCCCTGTATCCCCCTTTTTCAAAGGGGGAGAAAGCAAAAGCGACGTAGGCCGGGTGGAGCGAAGCGATACCCGGGACCGAGCCGCGACATATTTCCCGGGTATCGCTGCGCTCCACTCGGGCTACGGCCGTAGTTTGGCAAGGTTAGAATCGGCCATCCCTAATCGACCGCGCCCATGTCCACACTGTCCGGAAAAACACTGTTCATCACCGGCGCATCGCGCGGGATCGGACTGGCGATCGCCGTGCGTGCGGCCCGCGACGGCGCCAATATCGCCATCGCCGCCAAATCGGCGGTACCCAATCCCAAGTTGCCCGGCACCATCCATGAAGCGGCCAGGGCCGTGGAGGCGTCGGGCGGCCGCGCGCTCGCTTTGAAATGCGACATTCGCGAAGAAGACGAAGTGCGCGCCGCCGTGGCGGCCACGGTCGATGCGTTCGGCGGCATCGACATCCTGATCAACAACGCTAGCGCGATCTGGTTGCGCGGCACGCTCGACACGGCGATGAAGCGCTTCGACCTGATGCAGCAGGTCAACGCGCGCGGCAGTTTCCTGTGCGCGCAGGCCTGTCTGCCGCATCTGCTGCAAGCGCCGAATCCGCACATCCTGACTTTGGCGCCGCCGCCGTCGCTGGACCCGAAATGGTGGGCGCCGCACACCGGCTACACCCTGGCCAAGATGGGCATGAGCTTCGTCACGCTCGGACTGGCCGGCGAATTCGGCCCGCAAGGCGTGGCGGTGAACGCGCTGTGGCCGCGCACGCTGATCGCGACCGACGCCTTGAACATGATCCCCGGCGTGAGCCAGGCCAACGGCCGCAAGCCGGAGATCATGGCCGACGCGGCGCATGCCGTGCTGGTGCGGCCGGCGGAGGGGTTCAGCGGCCGCTTCCTGATCGACGACGAAGTGCTGGCCGAGGCCGGGGTCGTCGATCTGTCGGGCTACGCGATCGATCCGGCGCAGCCGCTGCTGCCGGATCTGTTCCTGGATTGAGGCCGCCGCGCGCCGCTTTTTGTAGAGTCGAGCTTGCTCGACTGCTTTCGACCGGATCGCCGATAAAGCAAAAGCAGTCGAGCAAGCTCGACTCTACGAAAAGCGAGGGGCGTTTGCGCCGTCGTGACGGTCTGTTGCGTATATGTCGGCGCGCGGGCCGGCGGTGCGTTTTAATCTGACGGATGGCCCCAGCGCCGGCCTCGGCATGAAAGGAGACGCAAGATGAAATATCTGCACACCATGATCCGCGTCCGCGATCTGGACGCATCGTTCAAGTTTTTCTGCGAGGGCCTGGGCCTGAAGGAGAACCGGCGCATGGACAACGAGCAGGGCAAGTACACGCTGGTGTTCTTGTCCGCGCCGGAAACGCCGCAAGCCGAGATCGAGCTCACTTACAACTGGGGTTCGGAAGAGGATTACGGCAGTGCGCGCAATTTCGGCCATCTGGCGTTCCGCGTCGACGATATCTACGCCACGTGCGAACGGCTGCAATCGATGGGCTATACGATCAATCGCCCGCCGCGCGACGGGCATATGGCGTTCGTCCGTTCGCCGGACCTGATCTCGGTCGAATTGCTGCAGGAAGGCAACTTGCCGCCGAAGGAACCTTGGGCTTCGATGCCTAATACCGGCAGCTGGTAGGCGTTTTTTTCAGGCCGTCATCGCGGCGAAAGCCGGGATCCAGCGCCGCTCTTTGTAGAGCAGGCTTGCTCCGCTGTTCTTGCCTCAGGGCAAGAACAAAATGGGTCCCAGCTTGCGCTGGGATGACGGCATGAAAGCAAGAACAGCGGGGCAAGCCCCGCTCTACAAAGAGCAGAGCGAAGTCACTGGATGCCGGCATGACGGCTTGAAGCAAGAGCAGCATGAATCCCGGCGGCAGGATGACGTTAGCGGGCGGCAGAAGCGCCGACAGGCGGCCCGGTTAACACCCGGCCTTCGGGTAACGTCTCATCCCTGACGACAAGGCAGGGCGAATTGAGCGACGCGGCAGCCATCCCGGTATGGGTCGAAGCGGCGCGCACCGGCGACGGTGGGGCGATGGACGCGCTGTATCGGCGATTCGCGCCGGTGGTGCACGGCATCCTGCTGGGCTATGTGCAGCGCGCGGACGCCGACGACCTGACCCAGGACGTCTTCGAAACCGCCATCCGCCGGCTCGGCGAACTGCGCGATGCCGCCGCGTTCCCGGGCTGGATCGCCAGCATCGCGCGCCGCGCCGCGTTGGACGCCAAACGCCGTCCGGCGGCGTTGACCGGCGTCGAACTCGACCGCACCGCGGCGCCCGACCGGCCCGATGAACATGTCGAAGCCGAACGTTCGTTGCGCGCCATCGCCGCATTGCCGGAGGCCTACCGCGAAACCCTGATGTTGCGCCTGGTCGAAGGACTGACCGGCCCCGAAATCGCAGAACGCACCGGAATGACGCCGGGCAGCGTGCGCGTCAACCTGCATCGCGGCATGGCGATGCTGCGCGCGAGCTTGGGATCGTCCGCCGGCGCGCGAGGAACCACCGCATGAATATCCCGCACGACCCGTTCCGCGACGACGATTATCTGTGGGACCGCAGCGGTCCTGCGGATCCCGAGATCGCGCGTCTGGAAAGCGTGCTGGCGCCGTATGCCCTGCGCGCCGATCGCAGTGTGCGGATCTCTTCGACGCTGCCCTCGCGCGAACGCACGACGCACGTGCGCCGCCGCTCGGGTTGGCGCATCGCGCTCGCCAGCGCCGCGGTGCTGGCGATGTGCGCGATCGGCATCGCCGGCTGGTACCGGCACCGCTTGCTGTGGCCGGACGGACAGCCTTGGCAGTTGTCTGCGCTGAGCGGCGAAACGCGCATCGACGGCCGCGCCGCCGCCGGTGCGGAAACGCTCGCGCCCGGCAGCGTGTTGGAAACCGGCGACGGCGGTTCGGCGAACTTGCGTGCGGCGCGGATCGGGCAGGTGGCGATCGGCGAAAATTCCCGCTTGAGCCTGATCGAAACGCGCAGCGGCCGTCATCGCTTGCGCCTGCAGCAAGGCAGCCTGTGGGCGCGCGTGTGGGCGCCGCCGGGCGCGCTGGGCGTCTCCACGCCGGTCGCCGACGTCATCGACCTGGGTTGCGAATTCCTGTTGAGGGTCGATGCCGACGGCAATGGCCAGCTGACCGTGAACAGCGGTTGGGTGCAGATCGACAACTGGCAATGGGAAATTCTGGTGCCGCAGCATGCGCGCGTCGAACTGCGCGGATCGGGCCGGCCGGGCACGCCTTACGATCTCGGCGCCAGCGCGGATTTCGTCGCCGCGTTGCGCGAGATCGATGCGCAAGGCCGCGCTGCGGACGCGCGCGGCGATGCGGTGCGCCGGCTGGTGGCGGCGTCGCGGCCGCAGGATGCGATCAGCCTGGTGTCCCTGCTCAGGCAATACCCGCAACTGGGCGAGGGCCCCGTATTCGATCGCACCGCGCAGATCATGCCAGCCGACGCGCAGGTCACCCGCGAAGCGTTCCGCACTCGCGGTGCCGATGCCTTGAATCCGTGGTGGCATAGCCTGCCGTATCCGCGCATCAAGCGTTGGTGGGTGCAGTGGCCGGATGCGTTCGGCAAGCATGTGGATGCTGAAGCGCTGCTCAACGAGAAGCAGTGACGGTTAACACTCGGCGCACATCCGCAGTCCTTCCTGTGCGCACACCCGTGTCGCGGTCCCTGCGGCGCCGACGTCAGACGGCCGGACGGATCTCCAACGCAACCGGAGGCATCCCCATGAAACGTTCCAAGACATTGCTGTGCGGTGCGGCGCTATCGGCCTTGCTGCTGTTCGCGCCGGCCGCGTTCGCCGGCCCGCCGCTGTTGTGCCACCCGTTCGATACCGCCGGCGCGCCGTCGCTGGAGTGGGGCGGGCGCGGTTGGAACGAAGCCAGTCGCAATTATGACCTGAGCAAACTGGTCGCCAACACCGGCGTGCTGCTGACGCCGCAGACGCCGGTGATCGCGCGCATGGAAACGCTGCGGCGCGCGGCGATCTATGCCAGCCGGGACGGCCAGATCGCACGGAATTTGGCCGCGAGCCTGGAATCGCGCGTCGCTAAAGCGACGACGCCGGATGCGAAGGCGTTGGCGCTGTTCGACGCCGGCTATTACGCCGAAACGCTGCAGGACATCGTGCGCCTGCAGGGCTACGACATGCCCGGCGTCGGCAAGGCCGACACCGCCGCGTTGCGCGCGATCGTGGCCAAAGGCGACGGCAGCGTTCGCATCGGCCAGGCGCTGGCTCTGCGGCCCAACGATCCGGCGATGAACTTCGCCGCGGCGCTGGTGGCCACCGCCGACGAGCGCAAGACCGATGTCGCCTCGCATACGCGCTTGGCCCGCGCGGGCGTCGGCCGCGATCGGTTGGTCGCGCTGAATATCGGCAAGATTTCGCAATAGCTTTCGTGTGGGAGCGGTTTGTGGGGGCGGCTTTCGTGGGAGCGGCTTCAGCCGCGAGCTTGTTTAGTTGTCTGTCATCCCGAGCGTAGCGAGGGATCTGCTCAGTCGATGAAGAAGATCCCTCGCTACGCTCGGGATGACAGGAAAAAGTGGCAAAAAAGCTCGCGGCTGAAGCCGCTCCCACGAAAGCCGCTCCTGCAAAAAAGCCGCTCTCCCAAAGCCGCTCTCACCAGAACGCGCGAGGAAGGCATATCATTTCCGCAAACGACTCCGGAACGACGCCTTGTCCACGCCCGCCACCGCCGATCTCATCGCTATCGGCCAGCACTATTACCTGCCTGTTTACAGGCCGCGCGAATTGATCCTCGAGCGCGGCCAAGGCTCGCGTCTTTGGGATCGCGATGGCAATGAGTACGTCGACCTGGCCGCAGGCATCGCCGTTTGCGGTCTGGGCCATAACGATCCGGATCTGGTCGCGGCGTTGACCGAACAAGCCGGCAAGCTATGGCATACCAGCAACATCTTTTATAGCGAGCCTCCGTTGCGGCTCGCCGAAGAGCTGGTGAACGCATCGCGTTTCGCCACGCGGGTCTACCTGTGCAATTCGGGCGCCGAGGCCAACGAGGCGGCGATCAAACTGATCCGCAAATGGGCTACGGCGCAGGGCCGCGGACCGGAGCGCCGCACGATCGTCACCTTCCGCGGCAGTTTTCACGGCCGCACGCTGGCGGCGGTGACCGCGACCGCGCAGCCGAAGTACCACGAAGGTTACGAGCCGCTTCCCGGCGGATTCCGTTACGCCGATTTCAACGATATCGCGCAATTGGAAGAGGCGATGGCCGCTGGCGATGTCGCCGCCGTCATGGTCGAACCGATACAGGGCGAGGGCGGCGTGATGCCGGCCGCCGAAGGTTTCCTCAAGGCCGTACGCGAGCTGTGCGACCGGCATGGCGCGCTGCTGGCGCTCGACGAGATCCAGTGCGGCATGGGCCGCACCGGCACGCTGTTCGCGCACTGGCAGGACGGCGTGGTGCCGGACATCGTCACGCTGGCCAAGGCTTTGGGCGGCGGGTTTCCGATCGGCGCGATGCTGGTCGGGCCGAAAGCGGCCGAAGTCATGCAGTTCGGCGCGCACGGCAGCACTTTCGGGGGTAATCCGTTGGCGGCTGCGGTCGCGCGGGCAGCGCTGCGTAAATTGTCGTCGCCGCAGATCGCTGCGAATGTGCAGCGGCAGTCCGGCGCGTTACGTGCGGGACTGGCCGATCTGAACGATGAACTGGGCGTGTTCTCCGAACTGCGCGGCCGCGGATTGATGCTGGGCGCGGTGCTGGCCGAAGCCTATCGCGGCCGCGCCGGCGAGATTCTCAATGCGGCGGCGAAACGCGGCTTGCTGTTGCTGCAGGCGGGGCCGGATGTGCTGCGTTTCGTGCCGGCGTTGAATATCGGCGACGACGATGTCGTGGAAGGGCTGCAGCGCCTGAAGGCGGGATTGCACGAATTTCTCAGTAAATAGCGACCTTACCCATCCTGTCATCCCGAACGCAGTGAGGGATCTGCTGTCACGTCGCGCGTAAACAGCAGATCCCTCACTGCGTTCGGGATGACAGGGTTGGAGGAGGTTCAGGACTGCAGAGCCTGCTCCAGGTCGGCGATCAGATCGTCGATATGCTCCAATCCCACCGATATCCGCAGCAGATTCTGCGGCGATACCGGTTTGTCGCCCTCCACCGATGCGCGGTGCTCGATCAGCGATTCGCAGCCGCCCAGCGAAGTGGCGTTGGTGAATATCTTCAATCGGCCGGCCATCGCCAGCGCCGCTTCGCGCCCGCCGCGCACTTCGATCGAGAGCATGCCGCCGAAATCGCGCATCTGCTTCGCCGCGACCGCGTGACCGGGATGCGAAACCAGTCCGGGAAAATTGACGCGTTCTATTTCGTCTCGTCCGGCGAGAAATTCGGCCACGCGGCGCGCATTCGAGCAGTGCAACGCCATCCGCGCCGGCAGCGAACGGCAGCCGCGCAAGGTCAACCAGGCGCTGAACGGCGACATGTTGGCGCCGGTGATGTGCAGGCGATGGGCGACCCGTTCGAATAGCGCGTCGCGGCGTGCGAACGCGAGCGCGCCGCCGAGCACGTCGCTGTGGCCGCCGAAATATTTTGTGGTCGAATGCATCGCCGCATCCGCACCCAGCGCCAGCGGCTGCTGCAGCACCGGCGATGCGAACGTGTTGTCGCAAACGAGGATTCCGCCCGCTGCGTGCGCGATCGTCGCCAGCGCGGCGATGTCGCATACCTTCATCCGCGGATTGGACGGCGTTTCCGCCCAGATCAGCTCGATGCCGCCGGCGCAGGCTTCGCGCACCGCTTCCAGATCCGCCATGTCCACGGTCGCCACGGCGATGCCGCGTTCGGGCAGGAACTCCGCGGCCAGTACGCGCAGCCCCGTGTAGCAGTCGTCGGGGATCGCGATGCGTGCGCCGCTCGGCAGCGATTCGAGCAGCGCGCCGATCGCCGCCATGCCCGATGCGAAAGTCAGCGCCGCAGCGCCGCTTTCCAAAGCCGCGATCGCGCTGCGCAAGCGGTCGTTGGTGGGATCGCCTTCGCGCTGGTACTCGTAACCGGCGACGCGCTCGCCCGCGGGGCCGTGCTTGAACGTAGTGGCCAGGTGGATCGGCGGCGAAACCGCGCCGGTGGCGGCGTCGGCTTCGCCGCCGGCGTGGATGGCCAGAGTTTCGATTCGCATCGTTATTTTCCCAGTAGACCGAGTTCGTCCAGCTCGGCACGCAATGCGGCGGCGACGGTGAAGTGGTGCGCTTGCAATCCCGCTTTGCGAGCGCCTTCGGCATTGGCGGGATTGTCGTCGACGAACAGCGCCTGCGCTTCGGCGACGCCGAGCGCTGCCAGGCAGCGGCGGAAGATGTCGGGATCGGGTTTTTCGATCTTGAACTGCGCCGAGCAGAACACCCGCGCCGAGAACAGCGGAAACAGCGGCGGGCAGATCTGCGGCAGGTAATCGCGCAGCATCAGGCCGTTGTTGGTGAGGATGGCCACACCCGCGTGCCTCGCGGTTTCGTGGGCGAGGGCGAGCATCGCCGGATCGATGGTCATCGAAGCCTTGCGTGCCGCCACGCAATCGTCCAGCGTCAGCCGTGCGCCGAGCCGGCGCGAAAGTTCCTCGGCTTGTCCCTGCGGGCTGTACAGGCCGCGGTCCGAATCCGATTCCAACCCCGAATCGAACAAGGCGGCTTTGACCGCCGCCGCATCCTTGCCGCTGCGCTCGGCCAGCACGTCCAGGCGCGCCTGATGGCTGTAATGCGCCAGCACGCCGTCCAGGTCGAACAGGACGAGTGCGGGCGCCGCGCTCATGCCGCGATCTCGCGGAAAGCTTCGCGTGCGGCGACGAGGGTCGCGGCGATCGCGTCGTCGTCGTGCGCTGAAGACATGAAACCGGCTTCGAACGCCGACGGCGCCAGATACACGCCGCGCTCGAGCATGGCATGGAAGAACCGGTTGAACGCGGCGGTATCGCAGGCGACGGCCTGCGCGTACGTATCGACTTTCTCGTCGCTGAAGAACAAGCCGAACATGCCGCCGACGCGCTGCGTGGTGAGCGGCACGCCGGCTTCGCCCGCGGCGGCTTCGAAGCCATCGCACAAGATATTCGTGCGGCGCTCGATGTCGGCGTGGAAATTCGGCGCCTGGATGAGTTCGAGCATCGCCAGGCCCGCGGCCATCGCCACCGGATTGCCGCTCAACGTGCCGGCCTGGTAGATCGGGCCGCTCGGCGCGATCTGGCGCATCAGGTCGGCGCGGCCGCCGTAAGCGCCGACCGGCATGCCGCCGCCGATGATCTTGCCGAAAGTGGACAAGTCGGGCGTCACGCCATAGCGCGCCTGCGCGCCGCCGAGCGCGACTCGGAAGCCGGTCATCACTTCGTCGAAGATCAGCAGCGCGCCGTGCCGCGTGCAAAGCTCGCGCAAATGCTGCAGATAGCCGTCGCGCGGCGGCAGGCAGTTGGCGTTGCCGACCACCGGTTCCACGATCAGGCCGGCGATGTCGCCGCCGCATTCGTCGAACAACGCGGCGGCGCCTTCGAAATCGTTGTAAGTCAGCGTCAACGTCAGGTCGGCGAGCGCTTTGGGCACGCCGGGCGAGGTCGGCACGCCGAAGGTCAGCGCGCCGCTGCCGGCCTTGACCAGGAACGAATCGCCGTGGCCGTGATAGCAGCCTTCGAACTTGACGATGCGCGCGCGCCCGGTTGCGCCGCGCGCCAGCCGGATCGCCGACAACGTGGCCTCGGTACCGGAATTGACCATGCGCACCATTTCGCAGGCGGGCACCAATCGCGCGATGGCCTCGGCCATCGTCACTTCCAGCGGATTGGGCGTGCCGAAACTCAAACCGTCGCGTGCGGTGCGCAATACCGCATCGAGCACGGCCGGATGATTATGGCCGACGATCATCGGGCCCCACGAGCCGACGTAATCGATGTAACGGTTGCCGTCGACGTCGTAGAGATACGCGCCGTCGGCGCGCTGCACGAAGAACGGCTCGCCGCCCACCGATTTGAAGGCCCGTACCGGCGAATTGACGCCGCCGGGCATCAGCGCCTGCGCACGGACGAAAAGATCGTGGGATTTTCGCGTGTTCATGCTTCGAAACAATCTCGGTAAGCGCGCGCGGCGGCGGCGGGATCGGCGGCGTCGAACACGCCGCTGATGACGGCGAGCAGATCCGCGCCCGCATCGATCAATGAAGGCGCATTGTCGGGCGTAATGCCGCCGATCGCTACCCGCGGACGCCCGAACGCGGCACTGTCGCGCAGCAGGGCGGGCGTCGCGCGCCGCGCGTGGGGCTTCGTGGGCGAGGAGAAAAACGCGCCGAAAGCGACATAATCCGCGCCGGCTTCGGCCGCCCGGCGCGCGCGTTCCAGCGAGTCGTAGCAGGACGCGCCGATCAGCGCGCTGCGGCCCAGCCAGGCGCGCGCGGCGGAAATGTCCTCATCGTCCTCGCCCAGGTGCACGCCGTCGGCGCCGATGTCGGCGGCGAGAGCGACATCGTCGTTGACGATCAGCGGCACGTCGTGACGCCGGCACAGCGCCAGCAGGGCGGAGGCCTGTTCGCGGCGCAAGGCCGCATCGGCGGCCTTGTTGCGGTATTGCAGCAGGGCCGCGTCGGCCAGCACCTCCCCGACGCGCGCCAGCAGCTGGCCCGTATCGGCCAGGTCCGGCGTGAGCAGGTACAAGCCGCGGCGCGGCCAGCGTGGATCCATGGATGGCCGCTCCTACGAAAAGGTTTCCGAGCCGGGCGCGGGGTGGGACAATGCCATCCCGCTGGTCCGTATTATCGCTCCGATGTCCGAAGTCGCCCAAACCACCGCCTACCGCACCTGGATGTGCGTCGTTTGCGGATTCATCTACGACGAGGCCGCCGGGTTGCCGGAGGAAGGCATCGCGCCGGGCACGCGCTGGGAGGACATTCCGGAAACCTGGACCTGCCCGGATTGCGGCGTGACCAAGGAAGACTTCGAGATGATGGTGGTCTGAGCCGAAAAGCAAAGTAGCCCGGGTGGAGCGCAGCGATACCCGGGGCTCTTGGCTCGATACGAGGTAAAGCGTTCCCGGGTATCGCCTTCGGCTCCACCCGGGCTACAAAGTCGGTCAGTGCATCCGCGCCGAGCCGGCGCTCAGTTCCACCAGCCGCTCGCGCATCTGCGCCATGTCCGACGCTTGCGGATTCTGTTGCACATAACGCGCCAGATCGTGGCGCGCGCCGCCGCGATGGCCGAGTTGCAGGTAGGCCATGCCGCGGTCGCGCAGCGCTTCGGGCTGGTCCGGCGACAGCTTCAGGATGCGGTCCGCGCTGCGCGCCGCGCGTTCCCAGTCGTCGCCGTCGGCATACACGCCGTGCAGGTTGCGCAGCACGCGCACGAGGATGGCGCGATGCGAAGCGGGGTTGAGGATATGCAGCAGCGCACCGTCGTCGGGCAGTTCGCCGCCCAGATGCGGCTTGGCGCGTTCGCGCAGCTCGTCCACGTCCAGCGGTCGGCCGCGGTTGAAGGGATCCATCACCAGCAACCCGTCGTCCACCGGCAAGCGCACCAGGAAGTGGCCGGGGAACGAAACTCCGTCCAACGGAACGCCCAGCCGCCTCGCCACTTCCATCTGCACCAGCGCCAGCGAGATGGGATTGCCGCGGCGGCGTTCGAATACCTGGTTGAGATAGCTGTTGCGCGGGTCGTAATACTCGTCGCTGTCGCCGGAGTAGCCCAGTTCCTCGAACAGATGGCGGTTGATCGCGGCCATCTTCACCGGCCAGGCGTCGATCGCGTCGATTTCCGGACGCAGCGATTCGGCGTGCTCCTGCAGCAGCGTGTCGTACAGGTCGGCGTCGAGCGCGGGATATTCGTCGCGGGCGATCAGCAGCGCGGTGCTGAGCAGCGGCAGCGTATCGTCGTCCAGACCGGCGAGGCTGTTCCACTCGGGCAGGGAAAACCGGTCGCGCATGGGGCAAGAGTGAAGCGGTTTCCGGGCAGAATCAAGAGGCGGCGGATCAAAAGTGGATGCGAATTCATTCGCACGCTTTTGTGACATTCTTCAAGTTCCGGGCCGATCGATCGAAGCCTTTCGTGGGAGCGGCTTCAGCCGCGAGCTTTTTCAAGATTGGTGCTGTCTTGTAAAAAAGCTCGCGGCTGAAGCCGCTCCCACGAAAAGCGGGCTCACTTCGCCGGCGGAATCGCGGGCGACAACTTCAATTCGGCGCCTTCCTGCAGCTTCAGCCGCGCCGCCTGGCCGGCGTTCAATTCCAGCACGTAACGCGCGGGCACCTGGCTGGGATAGTTCGGGCAGTTGTCGCCCATCGTGCACGGCGGCACGTCGACCTGTTGGGCCACCAGCTTGCGCGCAGTGTCGAAATACAGGATGTCGAGCGGAATTTTGGTGTTCTTCATCCAATACGCCAGCGGTTCCTGGCGGTCGTGGATGAACAGCATGCCGCGGTCGTCGGCCATTTCTTCCCGGAACATCAGCCCGCGCGCGCGCTCGGCGTCGTCGTCGGCGATTTCGACGGCGTAGCGCTGGCCGTTCACTTCCACCCACGGGTCGCTGGCCGTGGCGCAACCGCTCAACAGCAACGCGGCGAACAGCAGGGGGCGGATGGCGGACATGGCGGATCCCGGCGGCGGTGGCCGGGCTAGTTTATCGGCAATCCGCAGGCGATCAGAACAGCGGACGGGTTTCGCCCACTTCCGGCTCGGCCTTCTTCTTGCGGCCGGCCCAGCCGCCGGCGCCCGCCTTGAAGGGCTGGGCTTCATCGCCCGCGGATTTGCGCCCTTTTTGTTTTTGCGCTTCGCGATGCGCGGTCTCGGCCAGCACCTTGAACTGGCGTTCGCGCTGCAGGTATAGCTCGTCGGTCACGTCCGCCGGCTTGGCGTCGCGTTTGCGGACGGATACGTCCTGCTCCAGAGCCGTGTCCGGGATCTTGGAGAAAGGAATGCGCATCGGCGCAGCGTCGTGGACCATGGCCGACTGCATGGCGCCGAAATAGACGGCGTTGTTGCCGTATTTGCCGTTGATCCTGTCCACCACCACGCTCATGTCCTTGTCGCGGCGGCGGCCGGCCATCAGTTCTTCGGTGACGCTGCCGATCGGCTCCAGCCCCACCAGGGTCACGGCCACCGACAGCGGCGGGTTGCGGCGCGGGTTCCAGCGTTTGCGTGCGATGGCGCGTTCGAGCTGCGCCATCTGTTCGCCGAGCAAGCGCAATAAGGTCGGCGTGTCGTCGATCGGGGCGAAGGCGAGGTCGCGTTCGAAACGGTTTTCCAGGCCGACGAAGCGGATGCGTATCGCCAGGCCGCTGGCCAGGAATTTCTCGTGGCGCAAGCGCATCGCCGCTTTGGCCAGCAGTTTGAACAGCACCGCGCGGGCGCCGTCGAAACTGCGCAGTTCGGGGCCGAGCACGTGCGAATGGCCGACCGAGCCGCGCTTGGTCGGGCGGTCGGGTACATCGAAGCCGCGCAACTGCAACCAGTAGCGCTCGCCTTCGATGCTGCCCCAGGCCGCGCGCAGATGTTCGCGCGTCGCGCCGCACAACTGCTCGACCGTACGGATGCCCGCACTGTGCAGGCGCTGCTCCATCGACGGGCCGATGCCGCAGAAATCGCGCAATTCCAGCGCGTGCAGCTTGTGCGGCAGGTCGTCCATCTCCAGCACCGTCAGGCCATCGGGCTTGACGATGTCGGAGGCGGTCTTGGCCAGGAAGCGGTTCGGCGCGATGCCGATCGAGCAGCGGATGCTCGGATAGCCGCGGTCGATCAGCGTCTGCTTGATCCTGCGTGCGATCGCTTCGGCGTTGTCGCGCTTGCGTTCGCTGCCGATCAGGTAGCAGGGCACTTCGTCGATCGATTCGGCTTTGCCGTGCGGAATGCAATCCTCGATCGCATTCATCAGGGCGTGATGGATTTCGACGTAACGCGCTGGCCGCGCTTCGACCAGCGCGATGTCCGGGCAGCGTTCCATCGCCTCCCACACCGGCGTGCCGGTGCCGATGCCGTGCAATCGTTTCGCCTCGACGCTGGCGGCGATGCAGCAGGTGGTCGCTGCGAGCACCGGTACCACGCCCACCGGACGGTCGCGCAGCTTAGGGTTGTCATGCTGCTCGACCGAGGCGAAGAACGAGTTGAAGTCGACGAAGAGGCAGCGCAGGGTCATGGCGCGTCAACAATACCGACCGCTGGGGCGGCCAGTATCGCGCTGTCGAGTCTCAAGAGGGGAGACCTCAACAGAATCAGGCGCTTGCGTTCGGCAGCCAGGCGAAGCACCAGGCGATAAGAAACAGCAGCCAAAAAACGGATAGCGATCGCCGCCGTCGTGCGGCCGAGGCCAGGGAAGGCTCGGATAAATCCACTCGCGGAGGAGTTTCTCGGTCATCGGGAATGAAAGCGAGAGGCATCACTCCCGCGCCAAGCAACACGACTCCGAGGGCATACCACGCAGGCGGCAAGTTAAGTAAATAGGTCGCCAGAACTTGCGCGGCTCCGCCCGGAACGAGGAGACAGGCTTTCATCCTTGCATGGTGACGCAGACCTTTTTGCGCGATGAAGCGTCGCGAAGCGCGTTCCTTGCCCGCAGTCCAGATCGCATTGTTTATCAGTGCGAGCACAAGAAAACCGGCGGTCAAAGCCGCAAAGGCATGTCCATATAGATGCCATGCCTTATCGTCCAATTTCTTGGCGCCGGTCTACAGTACGACCGGCGGCTCGCCGCCGACGATCACCACATCGGCCGGCCGCTGTGCGAACAGGCCTACGCTGACTACGCCGGGGATCTGATTCAACTCGCGCTCCATCGCCACCGGATCGACGATCGCCAACCCATGCACGTCGAGCACCCAGTTGCCGTTGTCGGTGGTCACGCCTTCGCGCCACACCGGCTGCCCGCCGGTCTGCGCGACGATCGCGCGCGCCACCAGGCTGCGCGCCATCGGGATCACTTCGATCGGCAGCGGAAACTTGCCGAGCACGTCGACGCGCTTGGCCGGGTCGATGATGCAAACGAACTTCTCGCTGGCCTGCGCGATGATCTTTTCGCGGGTCAAAGCCGCGCCGCCGCCTTTGATCAGGCGTTTGTGCGGATCGCATTCGTCGGCGCCGTCCACGTATAACGATAGCGGGCCGGCGTTGTTGAGATCGATCACTTCGATCCCGTGGCCGCGCAGGCGCTGCGTGCTCTGTTCCGAGCTGGACACCGCGCCGGCGATACGGTGCTTGATCCGCCCCAGCGCATCGATGAAGAACGCGACGGTGGAACCGGTGCCGACGCCGACGATCATGCCGTCTTCGACGTAATCGACCGCTTTCTCGCCGGCTAGGCGCTTGGCTTCGGACACGGATGACTCCCGATCAGGTTTATTCGAGGGAAAGCAGGAATTTCCACTGCGCCGCCGACACCGGCAGCACCGACAAGCGGCTGCCGCGCTGGGTCAAGGCGAACGGGCCGAGTTCGTCGGTATGCGTCTTGATCTCTTCCAGTGATATGACCCGCTTGAGTTTGCGTTCGAAAGAGACGTCGACCATTTCCCAGCGCGGCTGCTCGCGCGAGCTTTTCGGGTCGTAGTAGTCCGATTTCTTCTCGAACTGGGTCGGATCCGGATAGGGCGCGCTGGCGACCGCGGCGATGCCGGCGATGCCGGGCACCTCGCAGCTGGAGTGATAGAACAGCACGCCGTCGCCGACCTGCATCTCCTTCATGTGGTTGCGCGCCTGGTAGTTGCGCACCCCGGTCCAGGGCTCGGTTTTCGCTTTCGCCAGATCGTCGATGGAGAACGTATCGGGCTCGGTCTTCATCAGCCAGTAGCGTTTGCGTGGGCTCATGCGGGCGTCTTTTGCGGGATCAGGGTTTCGGTTTCGGTGCAGACCGCGTCGAGGGGCACGTCCCACGGTTCGGCAGGCAGGCGGTCGATGCGTTGCGCGGCGAAGGCGGCGCCGACCAGCCAGGGCGGTGCGGCGCGCTCACGCCGGAACGCGAAGCTGCGATCGTACCAGCCGGCGCCCATGCCCAGTCGCTGACCGTAGTCATCGAAGCCGACCAGCGGCGTCACCACCAGCGACATCGCCTCGGCTTCGAGCAACGAATCCGGAGCCAAGTCGGGTTCCGGGATGCCGTAGCGGTTCGACACCAGCGGATCGCCCGAGCGCCACGGCGCGAAGCGCAGGCGCTGTTCGTGCAGCACCGGCAGGCAATAGACCACGCCCGCAGGGAGCCGCAATTGCCATACGTGCAGGGCGATTTCGCCGTCCATCGCCCAGTAACCAGCGACATAGCCGCTTTCGGGCGCGAACGGCAGCGTCAACAGGCGTTCGGCGAGTTTTTCGGCGGCGGCGATGCGTTGCGCTGCGGGGATGTCGCGGCGGCGCTGGCGCAGCTGTGGGCGCAGTGCGGCGCGGTCCTGGGTCGTGTGAGTAGTTTCCGCGCCGGTCATGCCGCGGATTCTAAACGCTTTGCGCGTTCAACTCGGCTCTTGTGGGAGCGGCTTCAGCCGCGAGCTCTTCACGGTCATCGCCATCTTGCAAAAGCTCGCGGCTGAAGCCGCTCCCACAAAAAGCAAAAATGCATCCTCCGCCATGCCGATGCGCGCGAAACGACCTTGAACCTGGGGTTCAAGTGGGAACGCTCTGACGTCTTCGGGCTTTCCGCAACGGGGCGGACTTGCACACCTGACGGTCGTCGCATCCCCGGTGTCGTTTTTAAGGGACAAGGTGAATGTTTTGCGCGCCGTCGAACACGGCAGAGGACGCAGGCGAAGTATAGCGTGGCGATGGTCCGCGCGTCGCCCGTTCGTCGGGTGCGTCGGCGTAAAATTTACTTACGCATTCAGCCGGGTATTTCGAGCGCGCCGTCGAGTTTGCGTTGCAGGTCGGTCAGCGTACGCGACAGTTCGCGGTCGCGGCTGTCGCTTTCGTTACGCAATTGCTGCAGTTCGTGCGCCAGATTCAGCGCTGCGAGCACGGCGATGCGGTCGACCGCAGCCATGCGGTTGTTGCCGCGGATCTCGCGCATCTTGCCGTCCAGCAGCTTGGCCGCGGCGAGCAGGCTGTCGCGTTCGTCCGGTTCCACGCCGATGGTGTACTCGCGGTCGAGCAGGCGGACGTTGACCGGTTCGCTGGAAGAACTCATGTGTGCTGCTCCAGCGATTTAAGGCGCGTGATCATGGCTTCCACGCGCGAACGCGCCTGTTCATTCTTGGCCAGAAGTTGCGAGCGTTCGCCAGCCAGTTGCTCCTGCTGCGCGCGCAGGCTGCGGTTCTCTTCCGCCAGGCGTTGCGCTTGCGCGACCAGTTGCTCGATGCGCGCGGCCAGAGCGCGCAGCTGAACCATGGCTTCGGCGTTGTCCATGGCGGCACGATAGCACCGCCCACCGGCCGGTCAAGCCGGCCGGCGATCAGGCCGGTTCGAAGCGGGCCACGCCGGATTGCCAGTTGCGCAGGAAGGCCAGGCAGCGATAGGGGTCCAGCGGCCGGGCTACCCAGTAGCCCTGGATTTCGTCGCAGTGCTGTTCCAGCAGCAGCCGCGCCTGCGCCTGATGTTCCACGCCCTCGGCGACCACATACAGGCCCAGCGTGCGCGCCATGGCGATGATCGAGCTGGTGATGGCTTTGTCGTCCTTGTCCTGGGCGATGTCGTCGATGAAGGCCTTATCGATCTTCAGCGTGGTGATCGGCAGGCGCTTGAGATAAGCCAGCGACGAATAACCGGTGCCGAAGTCGTCGATCGCCAAGCGCACGCCCAGGTCGCGCAGCGCCTGCATCGTCGCGGCGGCCTGCGCGGCTTTGGTCATCACGACGGTTTCGGTGAGTTCCAGTTCCAGGCGTTCGCCGGGGACGCCGGTGTCGGCCAGTATTTTGGCCACCTGCTGCGGCAGGTCGCCGCGCAGCAATTGCAGCGCCGACACGTTCACCGACATGTTGAGATTGCCCAGGCCATGCTGGCGCCAACGCCGCAGCATCGTGCAGGCCTCGCGCATCACCCACTCGCCGATCGGCAGGATCATTCCGCTTTCCTCGGCCAGCGGAATGAAATGATTCGGCGGAATCACGCCCAAATACGGGTGTTCCCAGCGCAGCAACGCTTCCACGCCGGTGATCGCGCCGGTGCGCAGCGACAACCGCGGCTGGTAGACCAGGCGCAACTCGCCGTTCTCCAGCACTTTGCGCAGCGCGCCGGACAGCGTGGCGCGCTGACGCAGCTCCCACTCCATTTGCTCGGTATAGCGCTGATAAGTACGGCGTCCGGCGGCCTTGGCCTGGTACATGGCCGTGTCGGCGTGCTTGAGCAGATCGGTCGGCACCTGCGCGTGGTCGGGATACAGGCTGATGCCGATCGACGGCGAAATGATGATTTCGCGGCGGTCTTCGATGCCCAAAGGCGCATCGAAGGCCTGGATGATGCGTTCGGCCAGACGGTCGCCTTCTTCCGGATCCTGCAAGTGCTCCAGCACCACGGTGAATTCGTCGCCGCTCAGTCGCGCGACGGTGGCGCCCGGCGGCGCCACTTCGCGCAGGCGCGCGGCCGAGGCGCGCAGGATCCGGTCGCCGGTGGCGTGGCCGAGCGAATCGTTGACGTCCTTGAAGCGATCCAGGTCCAGGAACAGCACGGCGATGCGGCTGTCTTCGCGGCGCGCGTTGACGATCGCCTGCGACAAGCGTTCGGACAACAAGCTGCGGTTGGGCAGATTGGTCAGCGTGTCGTAGTTGGCCAATAGGCGCAGCTCATGCTCGGTGCGCTTGGCGTGGGTGATGTCGCTGAGCACGGCCACATACAGGTTGCGCTGGTCGATGGCGCCTTCCACCTTGATCGATTCCAGCGAACACAGGAAATCTTCGCCGTTCTTGCGGCGCTGCCATATCTCGCCGGCCCAGTGGCCGTCGCGGGTCACTTGCGCGCGCAGGTCGCGATAGAACTCCTCGTCGTGCTGCGGGCTGTCGAGGAGGCTCGCGGATTGGCCGATGGCCTCTTCTTCGGAATAACCGGTGGTCTTGGAGAACGCCGGATTGACCGCGACGAACACGAAGTGCTCGTCCAGCACCGACACCGCCTCGTTCATGCTGCGCAGCACTTCGCTGGCGATGCGGCGCTCTCGGTCGGCGTCGCGGCGGTCGCTGATGTCGCGCGCGGTGCCGGCGATGCGGGTGACGCGGCCCTGCTTGTCGCGCGCGACGGCGCGGCCGCGGGCGCGGAGCCACACCCATTTGCCGTCGCGGTTGCGGGCGCGGTGTTCGGATACGAACATCGGCGTGCGGCCTTCGATGTGCGCCTGCATGTTCTGGCGCACGGTGGGCAGGTCGTCCGGATGCACTTCCAGTTCCAGATTGGCGAAGTGCAGGCTGCGTATCGTGGTGCCGGGCTTGTCGCCGGGGTCGTCGACGCTGAGCACGTGCGCGGCGTTGGTGGTCAGGTCGTTGTCCCAGAAATGTTCGCCCGAGGCCCACAGCGCGATCTTCAAGCGCTCCTCGCGCTCGCGGATCTGCTCGAAATAGCCGCGTTCGGCCTGCAGCCGTCGCCGCCACAGCCACCATGCCAGGGTGGCGCCGGCTGCGACCAGCAATGCGGACAGCGCCAGCAAGGCCTGCAGGCTGTGCCAGGACGATGGCATTGCCGCGGTGCGGGCGGCGGTTTCCGGCGAGACCGCCGGATCGCCGTCTAAAGCGGCCTGAACATGGATCAGCCGCGTCAGCACTGCGCCGGCTGCGGCGCCGGGATCGGCCGGCCAGACGTGCCGCTTAAGGGGTCCGGCCTGTGCGGCGCCGCCAGCCGCCGCCGCCACCAGGCAGGCAAGAAGCGCGGAACGGAAGCATGTCGCTGCCTTGCGAAAGATGCGCACGAAGGGCTGCCGTCCAGGATTCGGTGCGAGGCAGTGTAGGGGCGGGCTGTCGCCGACAACAAGCATGTTAGTACCTGCGCATTGCTACACTGCACCCACTTTCCCCCGTATGCCCTGCCGTGTCCGACGATCTGCCCAGTTGGTCCAGTGTCGAGGCCGAAGCGCGCGCGCTGACGCTGTCCATCGCACCCTCGGAATTGCATGGCGCCATATGCGGCTGGATGGCCGGCGGCGGTAGCGATTCGCCGGATTGGCTGGCGAAGGTGTTGGTCGACGATCAGGCGCCGCCCGCACCCGAAGGCGGCGCGCTGGAAGCGCTGCATGCGGTCAGCCGCGCCCAGTTCGAGGACCGCGATTTCGGCTTCTCGCTTTTGCTGCCCGACGACGATGCCCCGCTGGCCGAACGCAGCGAGGCTTTGTTCGATTGGTGCCGCGGATTTCTCGGCGGCTTCGGGCTGGCCGGCGGCAAGGATCCGCCCTTGTCCGACGAAGGACGGGAAGCGTTGGAAGATCTCGCTCGGCTGGCCGCGGCCACGCCCGAACCCGACGGCGACGAGGAAGACGAGGCCGCTTACGCCGAGATCGAAGAATTCGTGCGCGTGGCGGCCTTGCTGCTGCACGGCGACTGCGTGATGGGCCCGCGGCATCGTCACCGTTTGAATTAGGCTCTTCGTGGGAGCGGCTTCAGCCGCGAGCTTTCGGGTCGCGACAGCTGGATCGAGAGCTCGCGGCTGAAGCCGCTCCCACAAAAAGCGACGGCATCCCAACTGCAATGCGATGTGTGATCAATCCATGAGCCTGGCGACCGGTATTCCCCTGACGAGCTACGCCAAGCGCCGCAAGCAGCTGATGCGGATCGCCGGCGACGACGCGATCCTGATCCTGCCGGCCGCGCAGGAACGCATCCGCAGCCGCGACACGCACTATCCCTATCGCCAGGATTCCGACTTTTGGTACCTGACCGGCTTCGCCGAGCCCGAAGCGGTATTGGTGCTGGTGCCCGGACGCCGGCACGGCGAGAGCCTGCTGTTCTGCCGCGAGCGCGACCGCGATCGCGAAGGCTGGGACGGCCCGCGGCTGGGCCCCGAAGGCGGAGTCGAAAAGCTGGGCCTGGACGACGCCTATCCGATCGACGATCTCGACGAAATCCTGCCCGGCCTGCTCGAAGGCCGCACCCGCGTCTACTATCACTTCGGCCGCGATACCGAATTCGATCTCAAACTGATCGGCTGGCTCAACCGCGTGCGCGCGCAAGTGCGCCAGGGCGCGCAACCGCCGCACGAATTCCTCGAACTCGGCCACCTGCTCGACGAGCTGCGTTTGTTCAAGTCCAAGGACGAGCTCAAGCTGATGCAGCGCGCGGCCGACATCAGCATCGCCGCGCACCGCGCCGCGATGCGCGCGGCCCGGCCCGGCATCCGCGAATACGAACTGCAGGCCGATATCGAACGCGTATTCCGCAGCCACGACGCCGAACCGGCCTACGGCAGCATCGTCGGCGCCGGCGCCAACGCCTGCGTACTGCATTACCGCGCCAACAGCGCGCAAGCCAAGGATGGCGATCTGGTGCTGATCGACGCCGGCGCCGAGTATCGCGGCTATGCATCCGACATCACCCGAACGTTCCCGGTCAACGGCCGTTTCAGCAAGGAACAGCGCGCCTTGCACGATCTGGTCGGCGCCGCGCAGCAGGCCGCATTGGCGCAGGCCAGGCCCGGCATGCCTTACGAAGCCGGCCATGAAGCCGCGGTGCGCACGCTGACCGAAGGCCTGCTCGAACTGGGCCTGCTGAAAGGCAAGTTGGAAAAGAACATCGCCGAAGGCCATTACAAGCGCTATTACCGGCACAAAACCGGGCACTGGATCGGCCTTGACGTGCACGACGTGGGCGAATACCGCATCGACGGCGAATCGCGCCTGCTCGAGCCCGGCATGGCGTTCACCATCGAACCCGGCCTCTATATTCCGGCCGACGACAAGTCGGTGCATGCCAAATGGCGCGGCATCGGCATCCGCACCGAGGACGATGTGGTCATCACCAAGGACGGGCATACGGTGCTGACCGATAAGCTAGAGCGCAGTGCGGACGAGATCGAAGCCTTCATGGCAAAGTGACGCGCGGGCGGAGGGGACTGTCGATGAAATGGATGACTTGCTCGGCGTTTGCGCTAGCGCTGCTTTGTGTCCAACCGAAGGTCGAAGCCACGGGAGCCGATGTCGCGCCGGCGGTTCCTGCTGCAGCAAGCCAAGACCACGAACTGAAAGGCGCCGAGGTCGAAGCCTTGTTCTCGCCCGACGCCGATCCTTCCGTCCGCGCCGAAGCGCTCAAGCGGGCGGTCAAGCTGGCTATGGCCGGCGACGGTAGGGCCGCATTCGATTTGGGTGTGCTGTACCGGCACGGTCCGGCGCATCCATCGCGTGCGGTCGAACTCAATGTGGACACGGCCCGCTATTGGCTGGAGAAGTGCGTCGAATCCGAGCATTGCCCGTACATAGCGCTGGCGTCGCTGGCCGAACTCGAGTTGAAGGCCGGCAACGACAAAGCGGCGATGGAATGGGCGCAAGCCTGGGTGGCCGTAGAGAAAGCCCTGGAAAAAAAGCGAAACAGCGGAGGCAGGAAAGGCTCGGACGCTTACTCCGCATACTTGCTGTCCCGCTGCTACGAACGCCTCGACAAGCGCACCCGCAGCGACTTGGCCACACAATGGTTCGGCGAATTCGTCGGCAAGCGCGGCGCCCAGCTCGATCGCATGTTGGACCGAGAGTTGAAAAACCAGCGGGAACCCGACGAACGCTGGTCGGAATTCTTCCTGCGCAAGAGCAACCATGTCTACACGCTCCGGCCACCGGACGTGCCGTCGATGGGGTTGTTCCTGCTGCGCGCGGCGCCGGCGGGCGGGCGCGCCGAGAGCGTCGTCCTGATCGAAGCGCTGCCTACGCCGAACAAGATGGGAGATTTCCGCGGCATGATCGGCCGCTTCGACTCCAAACCGTATACGCCCACCGAGCGCGATCCGAAACGATATACGTTCCTGCCGATCCAGTTCGACGACCCGCGCTACGGATTGTCGTCTGCCGATTGAGCGGCTGCGCGCAGATACTCCGCGATCCGCGCGTGCCCGCCGTACTCGGCCCACTGCAGCGGCGTGCCTCGGTAGATCTTGTCGGCGACGTCGAGGCGAGCGCCGGCTTCCACCAGCACCTTCACCGCATCGAGCGAATCGGCGGCAACGGCTTGATGCAAGGCAGTCGCATGCGGATGGATGACGATGCTGTAGGCATCGATGTCGATGCCCATCCCGATCAAGGCCGTCAATGCTCGGGCGTTGCCGTTGACCGCTGCGGCGACCAGCGCTATCTGCCGGTCGTCGTCCGTTGCGATGCGCGCGATGCGTTCGGTGTCGGCATCGCGATCCAGGCATAACGCGCCGGCCAGGGTGAGCTGGCCGCCGCGCGCGAGCAGATGCGCTGCGCCTTCCAGGTTCGCAGCGCCCAAGGCGCCGACGCCGTTGCCGGGCCTGGCGCCTGCATCGATCAATGCATCGATCAGCGCGATCTGTACGCCGCTTTCGCGGGCGACGCGCCCGGTCACGGTCAGGCCGAGCGCGTAGTCCAATTGCTCCTGCGGATCGTCGGCGTGCGCGGTGCGCGCGCGCTCCGCGACGATCGCGGCGAGCTGCCCGATATTCGCGGGCAGACGCTCGCGACGCACCGGATTGCCGGCGACGAACCACAGCAGATAGGGCCGTCGGAAATAACCTTCCAACGCGTCGCCGACCTCGTCGCGCAACCAAATTCCCGGTGCGCCGAGCCGTTCCGTCGCCAACGAGGGATGCGCGGCGAGCAGCTGCGACAACGCGGCCGTATCGCCGGCGTCGATCGCGGCGACCGCCCCGCGGAACAGCGCGTCGAGGGCTCCCGCTTGTTCGGTCACGGCCGCGTTCCGATCAGGCAGGACACTGGAAGCACAGCACGTAGCCGTCCGGATCGGTCAGGTACAACTGTTTCATGCCGTAGGACTGTATCTGCGGCGGCTCCGGTCGCAAGCCCTTGGAGAGCAGGTACGCGTAAGCCGCATCCACATCCCGGCAATTGAAGAACAATCCGGTGTCGCGATGCGCCGCGATCCGCGCGGCATCGGGCGCCGTCGGTCGGGCGTCGGCTTCATACGCCGTGTTGAGCATCAGATGCACGCCCTGCAGTTGCAGCCACACCCAGTCCGAGGCATCGCCCGCGCCGGAATCGTCGACCCGCTCGAAGCCGAGGATGTCGCGGTAGAACGCCAGCGACGCCGGCATGTCGAACACCTGCAGCAGCGGCGCCATGCCTTCGATCGTCGGCAGGCTCATGGCTTAGTCGGTGCTTCGGTCCCTGGTTTATCCGTATCCGGCCGTTTTTCGGGCGGCGGCGTAAGCGCGGGCATCGTTCGCGCCGGACCGATCCGACGCGCCTCCAGGCGCTGGTGGTTTTTTGTCCAGGTCTTGCCGTCGTCGAACGAGCGGTCGGCGGTCCACGAGAAAGCGTCGGGCCGGATGTTGTGGTAGCGGATCTTCCAGAGCGACGGGCGGGGTCCGGATACGCCGAAGCGTTGTTCGATGCGCACTTCTCCGCCCTGACGCTGCGCGGTGCCGAAATCCTGCAGGCCGTTGCCGCCTTCGGTACCGATCAGTTCCCAGCGATCGAGCCCAGCGTTGTAAGCGCGTATCGTGGTGGTGACGTAATAGGTCTCGTCCTTGTCGCCGACGATGCGGTATTCGTCGAGGATCTGGCCGCCCGGCAGCCGGACCGCGGTCCAGTAGCCGCGCATATCGCCGAACTCGCTGTTGGTGGCCGTGAATTCCCAGTCGCCGAGAAGATAGTCGAAGTCGCCTTTGTGCTTTTCGAGCAGCGCCTGGCGTTGTTCGCGCTGTTTGTCGGTGTTTTCTTGCGCGCTCGCCGGCGCCGACCACCCGGCGACCGCGATCATGACCAGGCAAACGAGGGCGATGCGCATGGCGGACCTCCTACCGGCGTTGGGACGTCGCCGAGGCTAGGCCGACGCTGGGCGTTCGGCAAGTGGCTGTTGTGGGAGCGGCTTCAGTCGTGAGCTCGTGCTCCGGTTCGCCATCCGGAGTGCTGGAGGCAATGAGAAAAGAGCTCGCGGCTGAAGCCGCTCCCACGAAAATCAGGCCGCCTCGGCGAACGCGGGACGCGTCAGGTTGAGCGGCTCGCCGCCGGTGCATTGCACATCGTCTTCGATGCGGATGCCGCCGAACGGGCGGAAGGCATCGACCCGGGTCCAGTCGACGCTGTCGGCGTGGCTGTTGCTCTTCACCTCGTCCAGCAGCATGTCGATGAAGTAGATGCCCGGTTCGATGGTCACCACCATGCCCGGCTCCAGCTTGCGGGTCATGCGCAGGTAGGGATGGCCTTCCGGACGCGGGATCGTGCCGCCGCGGTCGGACTCGGCGAATCCGGCGACGTCATGCACCTGCAACCCGATCGGATGGCCCAGGCCATGCGGAAAGAACGCGCTGCTGACGCCGCTGGCGAGCGCGGCTTCCGGCGACACCTTGATCACGCCGAAATCCTTGAGGATGCCGGCCAGGGTCAGGTGCGCGTCGATGTGCAATTGCTTGTAGTCGGCGCCGGCGCGCACGTTTTGCGCCATCCCGATCTGCGCTTTGTCCACCGCGTCGATCAGCGCTTGGTATTCGCCGTTGGTGTCGGCGGCGTAGGTGCGGGTGATGTCGCTGGCGTAGCCGTGGAAGCTGGCGCCGGCATCGATCAGGAAACTGCGCACAGGCTTGGGCGGCAGCCGGCCCAGCTCGGTGTAATGCAGCACGGCGCTATGTTCGTTCAACGCCACGATGTTGTTGTAGGGCAATTCGCCCGCATCCTGGCCCACGGCCTGGCAATAGGCGAGATGGATGCCGAATTCGCTGGCGCCGGCGCGGAAGGCGCGTTCCGCGGCGCGATGGCCGCGCACGGCCTTGCGCTGCGCTTCGCGCATCATCGCGATCTCGTACGGCGTTTTGTACGAACGCTGGTACTCGAGATAGTGGATCACCGCTTCGGGATTGTTCGGCACGAACGCGCCGAGCGCGCTTTGCGGCTCGCCGAGGATCGCGCAGCGCGCGGCGTCCTTGGGCAAATGCTGCAGCGCTTCCTCGGGCTTGCGGATGACGACGATGTCGAAATCCTCGACCCACCAGCCGCTGGGCGCCGCCGGTACCACATGCCAGTAGTCGAAGGGCTGGCAATAGAGCAGTTTGGGCTTGTCGCCGGGCGTATAGACCAGCCAACTATTGGGCACGCGCGTCAACGGCAGCCAGGCTTTGAATTGCGGGTTCACCGCGTACGCATAGTCGCGGTCGTCGAATACTTGGTAATGCTGCGTGCCGCTGGGGACGACCAAGTGGTCGAAGCCGCCGCGCGACAAGGCTTGGTCGGCGCGTTGTTCGAGCGTTGCGAGGTGGTCGACGTAGAGTTGGCGGAAATCCGGCTGACGAAAATCGGGCGCGTTGATATCGGACGAGGCCATCGCGGACGGTGTCTGGTGAGGGGTCTCCGATTCTGCCGCAAACGCCTCCGCGCCGCAGGTGCCGTCGGTCCTGCCCCGCCGCGCCGCTCGGGCGCGGTTTATTCGTATTCGCCGCCGGGCGCTTCCACCCACGCGCTGAGCGCTTCGTGCGCGGCTTTGGGCAGCAGGATGAAGCGTGCGCCGGCCCAGAGTTGTCCGTTGGCGCTGGCGCGGTCCATCCACAGCACTTGCGCGCCGCATTCGACCATGGCGTCGCCGCCGCCGGGTTGCGGCAGCAGGAAGCGCCATTGGTACAGCGCGTCTTCGCGCAGCGGCGTACTGGTGATCAGCAATACGCCCGACTCGGACAGGTTGCCGAGCTGGCCGATGGTGACTTCGGTCATCGCATCGACCACGTTGATGCGTTCGATCGCCTTGCGCCGGCGCGCGCGGCGGAATTCGGGGGTGGTCGCGGGATCGTTCATGTCGGCGCCGTCCATACCGGTTGTTCGCTCTGGCCGGCGAAGCTGCGCAGCACGGACAGCGTGGCTTGCCAGGCGCGGTCGACCATGCGGCTGCTTTCCACCGTCACCACGCGCAACTGCTGCTGCGCCATCAGCCGCGCCAGGTGGTCGAGGGTCATCTCGGCCACGCGCTGGCCGCGGTTGTTGACGAACAGCGCGTTGTCCGTGATCGGGCTGTACCAAGACAGGCGCCGGCGGGTCTTGTCGCCTTGCTGGTTGTTGACGAATTCCATCCAGGTCCCGAACGGCAGCGAGCGCAAATAGTCGTAGCAGGATTGCTCTTCGCCGTTGCGCGGCCTGACTTCCACTTTCTTGGCCGCCGTGTCCTCGCCCAGGCGCGTATGCGACTTGAGCTTGACGGTGAGTTCGGTGCGCGAGGCGGCATCGTCGCTCTCGGTCGGCGCGCGGCTGAGCTGGCGCGCCATCGCCGTGGCTTCGTTGGCGTGATAGCCGACCTGCAGCATCGATTGTTCGATCTGCGAGGCGAGGTCCGCGTCCAGCGTGGAATCCTTCGCGCAGGTGACCTCGATGATGCGCTGGGTGGCGTCCAGATGCGTGCGCCACAATTCGGAAGATTCGCCGTTGCGCAGCAGCACCAGGGTCAGCACGTCGGCCCAGGCCTGGCGCAGCAGGGTTTGCACGAAACGCGGCAACTGCTTGTCTTTCAGCAGTTCGTCCAGCACCACGGCGGCGCGCTGTTTGGCGACCGCGAGCTTCTCCTTGCCGCGCGCGGCTTCCACATGCCGGCGCTCGCTGACTTCGGCGCGCCGCGCCTGGACCTGCAACTGCTGCTGCAGGTCGGCGTTGGCTTGCTCGAAAACCTGCACGTCGCCCTGGTAGTCGTTGACCACGCGCTCGACGGTCTGGGCCAGCTGGTTCTCGAAATGCGGGTCGACGCCGTCCTCGCCCAGCCACGATGCGCCGGACTCGGCGACAGTGTTCAGGAACATGCGCCCGGGATGCTCGCTGCGCACGAAGAACGCACGGTCTTGCAGCGCCAGGCGCAGCAGCGGCACTTGCAGGCGGTCGAGCAGTTCGCGGGCCAAGGTGTCGTCGCGGACTTCGCGCTCGAGTTCGGTGTAGAGCAGGCCGAGCAGATCGAACGTGTCGTTGTCGTCGCGCGACAGCGTGGCGGCCGTGCCGCGTTGCTGCCGCGCCATCGCCAGCACCGCCTGGTGCACGTCGCGCAGCGAACGCTTGCGTTCCGGCGCGGTCGCGCCGCGCGGGTTGCGCTGGATGGTGCCCAGCATCTCGTCCAGGGCCGGTGCGGCCAGCGCTTCGGCATCCGGGGCCTGGCTGCCGGCCTGCAGCTTGCCGATCAGGCCGCGGCGGCCGGACAGCAACTGCTGCAGCAGCGCGAACTGCATGGCGTCGTCGGCCGCGCTCGGCGCGTTCGCCTGACCCAGCCAGCCGGTGTACGGCGCTTGCGGGGCGTCGCCGGCCGGAGCCGTGGCCGCAGCACCGGCTGCACCACCGGCCGCAGCAAAGTTGGACTGCTTGACCGCGGCCGTCTCGGCGGCTTCGTTGCGGGCGGGTTGCGAGGCGGGTCGGATGCGGGCCGGCACGAACTCCAGGCCGGGCAGGATGCCGGCCTTGGCGAGCGATTCGTTCATCAGCTCGACCAGGGTCGGATACCCGGCCAGCACATGGTGTTCGAAGGCCCGGTACAGCAGCAGCCGCAGCACGCCGTCGTGGTGCAGAGCGTTGGCGGTGTCTTCGGCGATGCGCAGCAGGGCGCGCGGGCCGACCGGCAGGCGATCGGTTTCGAAGGCCGGCGCACCGGCCATCACGCCGAAGCGTTGCCCGAGCAGGTACAGCGTCAACGTGGCGCGCGATTCGTAGCGGACCGCCAGGTCGCGCAGCATGATTTCTTCGTCGTCGGAATCGCGATCCAGCAACTGCCATTGCTGGCTGTTCGATTTGGCGGTCGCGGCCGCCTCGGTGTCGGGCCTTGGCGCACGCAGCCGTGCCAGCGTGTCTTCCAGGCCGTGCAGATAGAGCGGGATGAAATCGGCGCGGGTCAGGCGCAAATTGCGAAGCGCGTTGAACTGGTCGTCCTGGGCCGCGGCGTTGCGGGCATGGTTGGCCTGCTGGAACAACTGCTGCTCCAGCTCGTTCAACATCTTGCCCAGGCCGCGCACGATCTCCTCGGAGATCACCGACAGCAACTGCTCCAGCGCACTGCGGACACGCGGCGGCAGATCGCTGCCGACCAAGGTCGCGGACTGGCTGTCTTTGGGATGCACCATGGCCTGCCCCATTTTCGCTCCCCCGCGAAAATCGTATTCCGTTAAATAGCATGGCCGGCGCCGCCAGCGCCATATAAGCGGGAAACGTCCTGCGGGCGCTCGGGCGGCCATCGGCGCGCCTCGGCGGCGGCTAGTCGTCGCGCGAGGCTTCGAGAGCGGCCGGCTGGCCTTCCTCGTCCAGCCGCAGGCGGAGCGCGATGGGTCGGCAGCACACCGGGCAATCCTCGATGTAGGCGGCATCGCCGGCGCTGACATCGACCAGGGCCTCGAAACGTTCGCCGCAGTAGGGACATTGCACGGTGAGGGCGTCGAGCATCTTGAGAGACTGAACCATGGAGCGATGGCGGTGTGTGAAACCGCGAGCGCTTCGCTTTAGCCCTCTCCCGCTTGCGGGAGAGGGTTGGGTGAGGGCGCGCGCGATGGCAAATCGCGTCAAACGTTCGAAGTCCGATTTCACACGATCATGGGTTTGACGCGATCTGAGACTTCGCGCGCCCTCTCTCCAGCCCTCCCGCAAGCGGGAGAGGGGGTTTGATCAGTCGCTCAGGAAGAGTTCGATCACATCGTTCGTGAATCGGCGCCCAAGCTCGGTTGGCACGACGCGATCCCCATCGATCGACAGCCAGCCGCGATCGCGTGCCGTATTCAGGCGCTCGCCGATCGCACTGCGGTCCAGTCCGGTGCCCGCTTCGAAACTCGCCAACGAAAAACCTTCATTCAGCCGCAGCGCATTGAGCATGTAATCGAAAGGCCGCCGCTCCAGCGCGATGCGTTCATCGCCGCCGATCGCCTCCGCGCGCCCGGCCTTGGCCAAGTACTCGGCGGGATGCTTGACCTTCCAGCGGCGCAGGATCGATTGCTCCGCGCCCAAGGTCAGTTTGCCGTGCGCGCCGGCGCCGATGCCCAGGTAATCGCCGAAGCGCCAATAATTGAGATTGTGCGCGCACTGCCGGTTCGGCTGCGCATAAGCCGACACTTCGTACTGCCCATAACCGGAGGCGGCCAGCATCGCCTGGCAGCGTTCCTGCATGTCCCAGGCGTCGTCGTGCTCGGGTATGCCGGCCGGCGGCTTGGCGGCGAACAGCGTGTTGGGTTCCAAGGTCAGCTGGTAATGGCTGATATGGGTCGGTTGCAGCGCGATCGCGCGTTCGATGTCGCGTTCGGCCATCGCCAGCGTCTGCTGCGGCAGCGCGTACATCAGATCGAGATTGAAATTGTCGAAGCCGGCATCCTGAGCCAGTTTCACCGCGGCTTCGGCTTCGCGGCTGCCGTGGATGCGGCCCAGCCGTTGCAGGCAACCGTCGTCGAAACTCTGGATGCCGAAGCTGAGCCGATTGACGCCTGCGGCCAGGTAATGCTCGAAACGGCCGTGTTCGGCGGTGCCGGGATTGGTCTCCAGCGTGATCTCCAACCCGGGCGCGAAACGCAGCCGCGACGAAGCCGCCTGCAGGAAACGATCCACCGCTTCGGCCGGGAACAGGCTCGGCGTGCCGCCGCCGAAAAACACCGTCTGCACGGTGCGGCCCCAGACCAAGGGCAGGTCGTGGTCGAGGTCGGCGATCAGCGCATCGACATAGGGCTCGAACGGCAACGCGCCGCGGCCTTCGTGCGAATTGAAATCGCAGTAAGGGCATTTGCGTACGCACCAGGGCAGGTGCACGTACAGCGACAGCGGCGGCGTCGCGGTCAACATGTCTGGTAGGTACCGATGCGGTGTTCGCTCAAGGTCAGTGCGTCGCCTTCTTCGTCGATGCGTTGGTACCGCGGCTGCGCATCGACTAGAAAAGCCAGGTAGTCGTCTTCCGACGACCAGCGGTCGATAGTCAGATAAATATCCGGACGTTCGCCGCGCAGCAATTCGGTGCCCAGATGCGCCGGATACTCCGCGAACAGCGCGACCCAGGCGCCATCGCCGCCGTACAGGGTCTCGAACGCGGGCTCCGCGCCTTTGCGCACTTGGTATTGCCAGATGACTACGAACATGCCGGCGGCCTACGCGATAGCGGCAAGCAGTTTTTCGCGCAGCGCGGCCAGCGCACGGCCGCGATGGCTGATGCGGTTTTTCAGCGCCGATGGCAGTTCGGCCGCCGAGCGGCCTTGTTCCGGGTCGAAAAACACCGGGTCGTAGCCGAAGCCGCCATCGCCGCGCCGCTCTTCCAGGATCGACCCGGGCCAGACGCCTTCGGCGATGATCGGCTGCGGATCGCCGGCATGGCGCAGCATGACGATCACCGCGTAAAAATGCGCGCCGCGCCGTTCGGCGGGTTCGCCGCGCAACGCCGCGAGCAATTTGTCGATATTGGCTTGTGCGTCGCCGTGCACGCCCGAATAGCGCGCCGAGTACAGGCCGGGCGCGCCGCCGAGCGCGTCGACGCAGATGCCCGAATCGTCGGCCAGCGCAGGCAGCCCGGTGACGGCGGCGGCATGGCGCGCCTTCAGCAGCGCGTTCTCGACGAAGGTGGCCGCGGTCTCTTCGGCATCGTCGACGCCCAGGTCGCTTTGCGCGACTAGTTCGATGCCCGTATCGGCGAGCAGGTCGCGCAGTTCCTCGAGCTTGCCGGGATTGCTGCTGGCCAGTACCAGTTTCACGATTTGAGCTCCAACAGGTCCCAACGGTTGCCGTACAGATCCTCGAACACGGCGACGGTGCCGTAAGCCTCCTCGCGCGGGGCTTCCATGAATTTCACGCCGCGCGCGGACATTACGGCGTGATCGCGGCGGAAATCGTCGGTGTGCAGGAAAAAACCGACCCGACCGCCCATCTGGTCGCCGATCTGAGCGATCTGCCGGTCGTTCGTTGCCTTCGCGAGCAGCAGCGACGTTTCTTCGGCGCCGCGCGGCGCGATCCGCACCCAGCGCTTGCCGTCGCCGAGCGCGGTGTCCTCGAGCAGGGCGAAGCCGAGCTTGTCCGTGTAGTACGCGATCGCTTCGTCGTAATCGCGGACGAGCAACGAAATCGCGCCGATATGTTGTCGCATTCCATGTCCTCGTAGCCCGGATCAGCGCAGCGCATCCGGGGCTTTCGTCGCAAGCGCGGTATGGCGTCCCGGGTGCGCTGCGCTGACCCGGGCTACGTTATTGCGCTAGCGCTTCGCGTTGCGCGGTAAGCAACTCGCCGATGCCTTTCTCGGCCAGCGCCAGCAGCGCATTCAATTCGTCGCGGCGGAAGGCATGGCCCTCGGCCGTGCCCTGCAATTCGATGAAACCGCCGCCATCATTCATCACGACGTTCATGTCGGTGTCGCAGTCGCTGTCCTCGGCGTAGTCCAGGTCCAGTACCGGTACGCCGCGATAGACGCCGACCGAGACTGCGGCGACGGCGCCGAAGATCGGATTCTTGGCGATGTCCTTGCGCGTCTGCAGCCAGCGCACGGCATCGACCAGGGCGACATACGCGCCGGTGATCGCGGCGGTGCGGGTGCCTCCATCGGCTTGCAGGACGTCGCAATCGAGCGTGATGGTGCGCTCGCCGAGCGCGCCGCGGTCGACGCAGGCGCGCAGCGCGCGGCCGATCAGGCGCTGGATCTCCAGCGTGCGCCCGCCTTGCTTGCCGCGAGCGGCCTCGCGGTCGCCGCGGGTGTGCGTGGCGCGCGGCAGCATGCCGTATTCGGCGGTGACCCAACCCTCGCCCTTGCCGCGCAGGAAACCGGGCACCCGGTTCTCGACGCTGGCCGTGCACAGCACCCGGGTCTCGCCGAAGGCCACCAGCACCGAGCCCTCCGCGTGGCGGGTGTAGCCGCGCTCGATGCGGACCTCGCGCATGTGCTCCGGCGCGCGGCCGCTGGGACGGGACAGGGTGGACATCGAGGATTACCGCGGAATTATGGCCGAGTAGGATACCGCCGAATGCATCGAAAAGCCCCGCCGTGCATTACCATCGGCACCTTCGTCTCTTCCGGGCCCTTGCATGATCCGCAGCATGACCGCCTTCGCCGCCGGCGAGCGCAACACCGAAGCCGGCGTGCTCGGCTGCGAATTGCGCGCGGTCAACCACCGCTTCCTGGAAATCGGCGTGCGCCTGCCCGAAGAATTGCGCGTGCTGGAGCCGGCTCTGCGCGAACGCATCGCGGCGCGCATCTCGCGCGGCAAGCTCGATCTGACCCTGCGCCTGCGTCCGTCCGATGCCGCCGAACATCTGAAGTTGAACGAAGCGCTGGTATCGCAACTGAGCGCGATCGCCGAGGACCTGGACGACCGCTTCCCGAATCTGAGCACCGAACTGGGCCAGCTGCTGCAACTGCCCGGCGTGCTGCAGTCGCGCAGCGCCGATCCGGAAACGCTGCAGGCCCAAGCGCTGGCGCTGCTGGATGCGGTGCTGGAACAGTTCGTCGCCGCGCGCGAACGCGAAGGCGCGCAACTGGCCGGCGTCATCGCCGAACGCGTCGACGCCATCGCCGCGCAGGCCGCTACCGTGCGTACGCTGATCCCGTTGATCCGCATCGGCCAGCGCCAGAAACTCGAAGCGCGCCTTGCGGATTTGTCGCAGCCCGCCGATCCCGGCCGCCTCGAACAGGAATTGGTGTTGTGGCTGCAGAAGCTCGACGTCGACGAGGAACTCGATCGCCTGGACAGCCACATCGTCGAGATCCGGCGCGTGCTGAAGCAGAAGGAGCCGGTGGGCCGTCGGCTGGATTTCCTGTTGCAGGAATTCAATCGCGAGGCGAATACGCTGGGCTCGAAATCGGTCGATACGCGCACTTCGCAGGCTGCGGTCGAGCTCAAGGTGCTGATCGATCAGATCCGCGAACAGGTACAGAATATTGAATAACGCACATGTCCCTCATCCGGTCGCTTTCCTGTATCGCTGGCGGCTGAAGCCGGGCATGGAAGCGCATTTCGTCGAAGCCTGGACGCGTCGTACCGATGCGTTGCTGGCGCGCGGCGGCTCGCTGGGATCGCGATTGCACCGCGGCGACGACGGCCTTTGGTACGGCTATGCGGTGTGGCCCAGCGCAGAAGCGCGGCAACGCGCGTTCGAGACGGCGATGCCCGATACCGGCTTGTCGATGGACGAAGCCGTGGACGAACGGTTGCCGGAGATCGTGCTGCATCCGGTCGCCGATCGGATCGTCGCAAACCCGCTGCCGATCGGCGGCGCGAAGGTGGAATAACGATGCGCGGAACCTTGTTCATCGTCGCCGCGCCGTCGGGCGCCGGAAAATCCAGCATCGTCAACGCCTGCCTGGCGCGCGACGCCAACATCGCGCTGTCGATCTCGTTCACCTCGCGCGCGCCGCGGCCGGGCGAACGGCATGCCGAGCACTATCATTTCATCGGCGAGGCCGAGTTCCAGGCGATGATCGACGCCGGCGATTTCTTCGAGCACGCCCGCGTCCATGGCGACTGGAAAGGCACCGCACGGCAGTCGGTGGAGCCGCTGCTGGCGCAGGGCCGCGACGTGTTGCTGGAAATCGACTGGCAAGGCGCGCGCCAGGTGCGCCAGCGGGTACCCGATGCGGTGAGCGTGTTCATCCTGCCGCCGTCGCGCGCGGCGCTCGAGGAGCGCATGCGCAAGCGCGGCCAGGACAGCGAGGCGACCATCGCGCAGCGCCTGGCCGCCGCGCGCGAGGAGATGTCGCATTACGGCGAATTCGATTATGTGATCGTCAACGAGCATTTCGACACGGCCGTCGACGATATGTGCGCGATCTTCATCGCCAGCCGGTTGCGCAAGGACATCCAGGTGGCGCGCCACGCCAAGCTGATCACGGCGCTGTTGTCGGACGAGTAGGCGGGCGGTTGCTTTGTGGGAGCGGCTTTAGCCGCGAGCTTTTTTCAGATCGAAGGCGCCTGGTTAAGAGCTCGCGGCTGAAGCCGCTCCCACAAAAAGCCCCATAACGGCCTTAAGCTATTGATTTTTAAGGATGTCGCTTGCGTTCCGGGTACGGACCTGGCTACAATCCGCGCCCCTCCGTATAGATATGAGCGGCCGAGCGGCCGCCGGGAAACCTATGGCCCGCATTACCGTTGAAGACTGCCTGGAAGTGGTCGATAACCGCTTCGAACTCGTGATGATGGCCGCCAAGCGCGCGCGCCAGCTCGCCAATGGCGTCGAATCCAAGATCGACAACACCGAACACGCCGACAAGCCCACCGTGCTGGCGCTGCGCGAGATCGCCGCCCGCCGCATCGACCAGGGCTATATCGATCAGGTCGAGAAGGCCGAAAAGGAACGCGCCGAGCGCGAAGCGCTGGAGTGGGCCGCCGCCGAAGTGGTCGCCGACGACGATCTGTCCAAGGGCGACGATCTGTAAGTTGTTTGCTGTTGCCCCCTTGGAAAGAGGGGGCGAATCGGCCGAAGGCCGATGGGGTATTTGCTTTGTGGGAGCGGCTTCAGCCGCGAGCTTTTACCCCTAGTTCGCGCGAGTGCGATGAAAAGAGCTGGCGACTGAAGTCGGCTCTACGAAGAGCTGAAGCAAGATCAAGGGCAAATCCCCCTCGATCCCCCTTTTCAAAGGGGGAGGAAAAGCGGGGCCTGACGTCCACACATTGAGCTTTATTGCCGCCTACTGCCGGCCCGCGTACGCTCAGGCCTATGACCCCCGCAGAGCCCGCCCACGCCCATGGCCCAGCACAGACCCTGCCGCCCGCGCCCTCGGTGCAGGACGTGCCGGACTACGTGCAGGCGTTGGACAGCGCCGCCTCCTATCTCGGCGACGACCAGCGCGCGCTGATCCGCCGCGCCTGGGCGGTCGGCGCGGCGGCGCACGCCGGGCAGACGCGTAAGTCCGGCGAGCCCTACATCACCCATCCGGTCGCCGCGGCCACGGTGTTGGCCGAGCAGCGGCTGGATGCGGAAACGCTGATCGCCGCGATCCTGCACGACACCATCGAAGACACGCCGCTGTCGCGCGAAGCCATCGCCGGCGAATTCGGCGAAACCGTGGCCGAGCTGGTGGAAGGCGTCACCAAGCTGGACAAGCTGCACTTCCGCGACCGCCAGGAAGCGGCCGCCGAAAGTTTCCGCAAGATGTTGCTGGCGATGTCGCGCGACCTGCGCGTGATCCTGATCAAGCTGGCCGACCGTCTGCACAACATGCGCACGCTCGGCGCGCAGACGGGCGAAGCGCGCGAGCGAATCGCGCGCGAAACGCTGGAGATCTACGCGCCGATCGCGCAGCGCCTGGGCATGAACCTGCTCAAATCCGAATTGCAGGATCTGGGCTTCCGCGCGCTGCATCCGTGGCGCCATGCGGTCATCGAAAAACGCATCCGCACCCAACCGGTGGTGCGGCGCGAGGCGCTGGCCAAGATCCAGTCGCAGCTGGCCCAGCGCCTGGCGATGGAAGGCCTGGCGCATCGGCTTGTCGGCCGAGTCAAGACGCCGTGGAGCATCTACACCAAGATGCGCGCCGAGCAGAAGAGCTTCGACCAGATGATGGACGTGTTCGGCTTCCGTGTGGTGGTCGGCACGGTGCCGGATTGCTATCACGCGCTGGGCGTGGTGCATTCGGTGTTCAAGCCGCTGGACGGCCGCTTCCGCGATTTCATCGCCATTCCCAAAGCCAACGGTTACCAGTCGCTGCATACGGTGCTGTTCGGCCCGTACGGTTCGCCGATCGAAGTGCAGATCCGCACCGAGGAAATGGATCTGATCGCCGAACGCGGCATCGCCGCGCATTGGTCGTACAAGCACGGCGGCGCCGGCAACAGCGCGCAGAGCCGTGCCAGCAGCTGGATCGCCGGTTTGCTGGAATCGCAGCGCAGCACCGGCTCGTCGCTGGAATTCCTCGAAAACGTCAAGGTCGACTTGTTCCCGGACGAGGTCTATCTGTTCACGCCCAAGGGCGACATCCTCGCGTTGCCGCGCAATTCCACAGCGCTGGATTTCGCCTACGCGGTGCATACCGACGTCGGCAACCACGCGGTCGCCGCGCGCGTGGACAAGAAGCTGGTGCCATTGCGCACCAAGCTGGTGAGCGGCCAGCGCGTGGAAGTGATCACCGCAAAATCGGCGGCGCCGAATCCGCAGTGGCTGGAGTTCGTCGTCTCGGGCAAGGCGCGCACCGCGATCCGGCACCAGCTGAAGCATCTCGAGCACGAAGATGCGGTCCAGCTGGGCCATCGCATGCTCGATCGCGCGCTGGAGGATCTCAACACTTCGCTGGAACGTTTGCCGTCCGCGCAACTGGACGCGTATCTGGCCGAATTCCGCTATCCGCGGCTGGAGGCCTTGCTCGCCGACATCGCGCTAGGCAACCGCATGCCGGTGCAGGTGGCGCAGGTGCTGGCGCGCAAGGCACCGGGCACCGGCGATCTGCTCGACACCGCGCGCGTGGGCATACCGCAGGACAAGATCCTGATCACCGGCCAGGAGCGCGGCGTGATCAGCTTCGCCAACTGCTGCCTGCCGTTGCCCGGCGACGAGATCATGGGTTTCCACACCACCGGCAAGGGCATCGTGGTGCACCGTTTGGATTGCCCGAACGTGGTCGACTACCGCAAGTCGCCGGAGCGCTGGGTGCCGATCGGTTGGGACCGCGAAGTGTCCGGCGATTTCCAGGCCGCGTTGCGCATCGAAGTGGAAAACCGGCCGGGCGTGCTGGCGCAAGTAGCCGCGGCGATCGCACAGGCCGAGTCCAACATCGACCGCGTCGAATATCTGGAGCGCGATACGAGCGTGGCGGGGATCCGGTTCTCGATCGAAGTGCACGATCGCAAGCATTTGGCAGAAGTGATCCGGCGAGTGCGGCGCCTGAATGTCGTTCACGGCGTGCAGCGGCTGTAGCCCGGGTAAGCGAAGCGCACCCGGGACCGCGCCGCGACTCCGTCCCGGGTGCGCTTCGCTTACCCGGGCTACGACGCTGCGCGTCCCCGCTACAATCGCACCATCCCTGGATCCCGGCTTTCGCCGGGATGACGATTTGGAGAGAGACGACATGCCCCGCGACCCCATCAGCACCACCAAAGCCCCCGCCGCCATCGGCCCGTATTCGCAAGCCGTGCGCGCTGGCGACACCGTTTACCTGTCCGGCCAAGTCGCGCTGGATCCGGCCAGCGGCCTGCTGGTCGAAGGCGATGTCGAAGCCCAGGCGCGGCGGGCATTCGACAACCTGCGCGCCGTATGCGAGGCCGCGGGCGGTTCGATGGACGACGTGGTGCGCGTCGGCCTGTACCTCACCGATCTCGACCAATTCGCCACCGTCAATGCGGTGATGGGCGAATATTTCGAAGCGCCGTACCCGGCGCGTTCGACCATCGAAGTGTCTGCGTTGCCGCGCGGCGCGCAGTTCGAAGTGGATGCGGTGATGGTGCTGGGCTAGACGTCTTCTGACTCTCGTAGCCCGGGTGGAGCGCAGCGATACCCGGGATGCATCCTCGCATTCGAGCGAAGAGCCCCGGGTATCGCTGCGCTCCACCCGGACTACGGGGTCTTCTGCTCGCGAACTTCGCTTGGCGCGACGCCGGTCCATCGCTTGAACGCACGCCGGAACTCCCGCGCATCCTTGAAGCCCAGCTCGGCGCCGATCTGCGCGATCGGCAGGCGGCCTTCGTGCAGCAGGTCATGGGCGCGCTCGCTGCGTGCGTCGTCGTGGATCGCCTTGTAGTGCGTGCCGGCTACGGCCAGTTGCCGGCGTAACGTGCGCTCGGTCAGATGCAGCTCGGCAGCGATCTGCGCGAGCTTGGGATTGTCGCGCAGGCGCTCGCGCACCAGCCGGCGCACGCCGGCGACGATCTCGCTCGGTTTGCGTTCGCGCGGCAATTGCGACTGGCACAAAGCCAAGGCCTGCTGCGCGCTGACCGGGTTATAGGTCGGCAGCTTGTACTCGGCCCAGGCCGCATCGACCAGTACGCGGTTGCGCGCCATGCCGAATTGCACCGGGCACGCGAACACCTCGCGATATCGTTCGGCATAGGCGGGCGCTTGGTAGGTGAGTTCCAACCGCAGCGGCTTGAAGTCTTCGCCGATCAGCCCGCGGCACAACATCAACGTGCTCGCGAACAATTCTTCGCACAGGAACGGCAGCAGATGATCGTCCGGCGCGCGTTGCAGCGCGACCATCGCGATCGCAGCGGGATCGGACGTGTCGAATTCCAGATCCATCAAACTGCCGGACAGCCCCGCGTACTGCAGGCCGATGCCGATCGCGTCGCCGAAAGTCCGTGCGGTCATCATGGCCAAGCCGAGCAGGCCGAAATTGCCGATGTTCTGGCGGCAGCCCAATCGCAGGCCCAGGTCAGATTGAGGCATCGCGCGCAGCGCCGCTTCGACGATGCGGCTGGCCTGCCGATACGAAACGCGCACGCTGGGATCGTCGATTTGGGCACGGGTCAGCGGCAGCCCGGCCAGCCACGGCTCGCAGGAAATCCCCGCCTCGTCCGCCAGCAGGCACAGGCCGGCCAGGATGTTGGTGGCGGTGTCGGCGGTGGTTAACCGCGGATCGAGCGAGGCTTTGCTGGCCATCGAACGCAATTTGTCCGTTTTTCCCCCCGTGAGTATGCCGCGGCGGCCCTCTCCGTGCGAGTGCGTACGGCGGGAGACTTCATGTTTGCGACATGGCGCCGCGGACAAGCGGAACGGGGAGGCGGGAAATGGTTCGGATCGGAACGTTGAGCGGCGTCGCGATGGCGATGCTGCTGGTCGGGTGCGGGCGCGGCGAAGCGCCGGCGCCCGCCGCGGACGCGGGCTTCCAGAAGCAATTGCAGGAGCGTTTGCTCGACGCCAAACCGGGCGATGTGATCGACATCCCCGCCGGCCGTTTCGCCTTCGACCGCAGCCTGAGTTTGCGCGTGGACGGCGTCACCATCCGCGGCGCCGGCATGGACAAGACCGTGCTCAGCTTCAAGGGCCAGAAGAGCGGCGCGGAAGGTTTGATCGTCAACGCCAGCGATTTCACGCTGGAGAACCTGGCGATCGAAGACAGCAAGGGCGACGGCCTGAAGGTCAACGAAGGCGAGAACATCGCCATCCGCAAGGTGCGGGTGGAATGGACCAACGGCCCGGACACCGACAACGGCGCTTACGGTTTGTATCCGGTGCAGACCAAGAACGTGCTGATCGAGGATTCGGTGGTGATCGGCGCATCCGACGCCGGCATCTACGTGGGCCAGTCGCAGAATATCGTGGTGCGCCGCAACCGCGCCGAGCGCAACGTGGCCGGCATCGAAATCGAGAACTGCATCGGCGCCGATGTGTACGACAACATCGCCACCGACAACACCGGCGGCATCCTGGTGTTCAACATGCCGGACTTGCCGCAGCCGGGCCACACCACCCGCGTGTTCAAGAACAAGATCGTCAAGAACAACACCGCCAACTTCGGCCGCAAGGGCACGGCGGTGGCCAGCGTGCCGGCCGGTTCGGGCGTGGTGATCATGTCCAACGACGAGGTCGAAGTGTTCGACAACGACATCGCCGACAACAAGACCGCCAACGTGGTCATCGCCAGCCATTACTCGGCCGGTTACGAGGGCAAGTACAAGCCGTCGGCGGCTTTCGATCCGTATCCGGAGAAGATCTACGTTTACGGCAATCGTTTCTCCGGCGGCGGCGATTCGCCCGACGGACTCGACCTGAAGGCGCTGAAAGTGGCGATGTTCGGTCTCAACGGCCGTCTGCCCGATGTGCTGTGGGACGGTTACGCCAATCCCAAGCATGCCGGCGGGCCGCAGATCTGCATCGAAGGCGCGTCCGGCGTGCTGAACGCCGATGGGCCGAACAAGAACAAGAATCCGAAAGCGGATGCGGCGCCGTTCAAGTGCACGCTGGACAAGCTGCCGGCGGTAACGCTGGAGAAGGCTTGATCAAGACGATGCCGCTTTTCGCTCTTAGCCGTCGTTGCCGCGAAGGCGGCAACCCAGCGACTTCCGCTCCGACCTCCCGAACCGTCATCCCAGCGAAAGCGGGGACCCATGCGGACCTTGATTTCGGCGGCGAGAGCAAAAGCAAAATGGGTCCCCGCTTTCGCTGGGATAACGGCAAAAAGCAAAGTCGCCGGGTTCCCGCCTTCGCGGGAATGTCAGCACGTGGGTTCGCAGTCGCGCTGGTTTTCTTGCTGGCCGCTTGTTCGAGGCAACCTGCATCTGTCCAGTTCCATGCCGACGGCTATCCCGGCAAACTCAGCGACTGGCACGTGGTCTACCGCGACGGCGACAAGCTCGCATTGAACGAAGGCGTCGTACCGTTCGATCTCAACACGCCCCTGTTTAGCGACTACGCGCACAAGCTGCGCACGGTTTGGATGCCCGAAGGCAAAGCGGCGCAGTACCGGGAGAAAACGAGTTTCGATTTCCCGGTCGGCGCCATCCTCAGCAAGACGTTCTATTACCCGAAAGCGACTGGTGGAGAAGGGGCGGTCGCGCGCACTTACGATCAGTCGCGCGATCACGCAGGCGAAGGTTTGGACCTGCGCAACGTTCGCATGATCGAGACGCGGTTGCTGGTGCATCGCGCGCAAGGCTGGGTCGCGCTGGCTTATGTCTGGAACGCGGAACAGACCGACGCCGAGCTGGCGCGTACCGGCGACAGCGTGCCGCTGCAACTGGTCGCCGACGACGGCAGCCGCGAAGATTTCAACTACCAGGTGCCCGACCAGAACCAGTGCGCCGGCTGCCATGCCGAGAACAACACCACGCGGGTGCTGCAGCCGCTGGGGCCGAAGGCGCGGCACCTCAACCGCGATTACGGCTACGCGTCCGGCAGCGAGAACCAATTGCGGCATCTGACGGAAATCGGCTATCTCGCCGGCGTGCCGGCGGCCGGCGTGCCGCGCAACGCGGATTGGCGCGATGCAGCACGGGCCAGCCTGGACGACCGGGCGCGCGCTTATCTGGACGCCAATTGCGGACACTGCCACAACGCGCACGGACCGGCCGATACCTCCGGCCTCATGCTCGACATCGGCGACCACGAGCCGCGGCATCTGGGCTTGTGCAAGCCGCCGATCGCGGCGGGGCGCGGCACCGGCGATCATCGTTTCGGCATAGTGCCGGGCAAGCCGGACGAGTCGATACTGGCGTACCGCATCGGCAGCGACGATCCTGGGGTGATGATGCCGGAGCTGGGCCGCGATGTCGTGCATCGCGAGGGGGTCGAGCTGATCCGGGCCTGGATCGCGGCGATGGAAGGCGGTTGCGAAGCCTGACGGGCTGCGCAGCCGAGAAGAAGAGAAGAAAAAAAGCAAGAACACCACATTCGCAAACGGAAGGGGAGAAAGCGATGTCGTTGAAACCACATGTCCTGGGCGTCAGCCTGCGCCGCGCGCTGATCGGTGCGTGCGCATTGCCGTTCGCCTTCAGCGCCGCTGCGCAAACCGCGCCGGCGGCGGCCCAGCAGACCGCCGAACGCGATGCCGTCACGCTCGATCGCATCATCGTCACCGCACAGAGCCGCGAGCAGGAATTGCAGGACGTGCCGATCGCGCTGCAGGTGGTCAACGACCAACTGCTCAGCGACATAGCCGCCGAAGACCTCGGCGACATCGACAGTTTCGTGCCCGGCTTGGTGGTCGACAGCAACCAGCCGACCCAGCCCAGCTTCCAGTTGCGCGGCATCCAGACCGACGATTTCGGCATCGGCACCGATCCTGCCGTCGGCGTGTACGTCGACGGCGTCTATGCCGGCCGCGGCGGCGGCGTGCTGCTGCCGTTCACCGACGTCGAACGCATCGAAGTGCTGAAAGGCCCGCAAGGCACCTTGTTCGGCCGCAATACCGCCGCCGGCGCGATCTCGATCATCACCCGCAAACCGGGCGACGAATTCGAAGGCCGCGCCAAGCTGCGCCTGGGCAATTACGGCAAGGCCTATCTGGAAGGCATGCTCAACGTGCCGACCGGCGAGGATTCCGCGTTCCGGTTCAATGCCCTCGCCAACCACAGCAACGGCTGGGTGAGCGATGCGATCACCGGGCAGGACCTGAATCCCGAGGACAACTGGGCCACGCGCGCCGCGTTCCGCACCCGCTTCGGCGAGGCGACCAATGTGTTCGTCAGCTGGGACCACGAGAAGCTCGACCAGCGCGCGCAGGTCACCACCGGCATCGTCGCGCTGCCGCCGTTCCCGGCGACGCCGTCGTTGCCGGTCGACGAAACGGCGTACCTGGATCCGCGCAAGATCCCCACCGCCAACGACGCCGAGGGCAGCCGCGAATACCGGCGTTTCGACGGCGTCACGCTGATCGTCGACCATGCCTTCGAATGGGGCAGCCTGACATCGACCACTTCCTGGCGCGATTACGACTCCGAAAACAGCGCCGTCGACGAAGACGGCACCGCGCGCCGCGATCTGTACGTCGATTCGACCAACACCGAGAGCAATCACAGCGTCTATCAGGAATTCAAGTTCAGCGGCAGCACCGATCGCATCGACTGGATCGCCGGCGCCAGCTATTTCCAGGAAAGCGCCAAGCAGACCAGCGAGGTGAACACATTCACCGATGCGGTCGACACCATCGTCCGCAACCTCGGCATGGCGCCCACGCCCGACGGCACCTTGTTCGGCTTCTTCGATCAGGTGCTGCAGGCCAACGGCATTCCGGTAACGCTGATGGGCCACCGCTGGAACGAGGCCTTCCGCAACACGCTGGATACGAAGGCCTACGCGGTTTACGGCGACGTGATCTGGCATGTGAACGACAAGTTGAATTTGACCCTCGGCGGCCGCTTCACGCGCGACGAGAAGGATTTCACCTGGTTCAACAGTCTGCGCAATGCGCCGAGCTTGGATCTGGCGCTCGATCAGCTGGCGCTCCTGGGCTTCTTCAACATTCCGGGCATACCGCCGCGCGAGACGTTCGTGTTCGACGTGGCCTTCATCGATCCGCCCGCCCTGCTCAACAAGGGCATCAAGAACAGCACTTCGCAGTCCTGGAACGACTTCAGCCCGCGACTGGTCGCCGATTACCATTTCGACGACAACACGATGGGCTTCGCTTCGCTGGCCAAGGGCTACAAGGCCGGCGGCTTCAACTCGCTGCAGATCGGCAGCGAGTTCGAGAACGAAGAGGTCTGGAACTTCGAAACCGGCATCAAGAAGTCGTTGCCGGACTATCGCCTGTCGTTCAACGCATCGGCGTACTACTACATGTACGACAACCGCCAGGCGGTGGTGCTGGACATGTCCACGACTATCCCGCGCTTCGTGGTGAACACTTCGGACGTGCAAGCCTGGGGCGTGGATTTCGACACGCGTTGGCAGGCGACCGAGGCGCTGGGCCTGGATTTCAACGCGGCCTACATCGATTCCCAATACAAGGATTACGTCAATTCGGACGGCATCGACATGGATGGCCAGCCCAGCGGCGAACCGTACTGGTCCTTCGCCGGCGGGCTCGATTACGTGTGGTCGCTGGGCGAGGCGGGCGATGTGCGCTTCGTGCTGCGCCATGCCTACCGCGGCAAGACCCGCTGCAACGACGAGTCTGTGGCGCAAGGCGACTGCGGTCCCAGCCGGGCGCTGGACTTGGGCGAAGCGCAGAACATCACCGACGCCCGCATCGCCTGGACATCGGCGCAGGGACGCTGGGGCTGGGCCATCTACGGCAACAATCTGGGAGATAACCAGTACATCAATTCGCTGGGCACTTACGGCAAGACCGTGCTCGGCACCGTCGGCGCGCGCGTCACCGAACCGCGCACCTACGGCATGGAGGTCAGCCTGAAGTTCTGAACACCGTCTGTCCCGCTGTCTTTGGGGAGCCCCGGCGCTTAACGGCGCCGGGGTTTTTGTTTGCGCGCGATCACGGCATGCTTGGCGGATGCCGGTTTCCCGATCCGACGCCGCCGTAGATCCCGCACACCTTCCGCTGAGCAGCCTGCCCGGCGTCGGCGCGCGCGTGGCCGAAAAACTGGCGGCGCGCGGGCTGCTGACGTTGCAGGACCTGTGGATGCAGCTGCCGCGACGCTACGAGGACCGCACGTCGATCACGCCGATCCGCACCCTGCAGCCGGGCGTGGCGGCGCAAGTGGAGGGCCGCGTCGAAGCGGTCGAGCGCGGCTTCCGCTACCGGCCGATGCTGCGCGTGGCGGTCGGCGACGATTCGCAATCGACATTGGTGCTGCGCTTCTTCCATTTCCGCGCCGCGCAGGTCGCGCAGTTCCAGCCCGGCGCGCGCATCCGCTGCTACGGCACGCCGCGCGCGGGGCAGCACGGCTTGGAAATCGTCCATCCCAGTTATCGGTTGCTCGACGACGAGGATGCGGGTGCGCTGGGCGAACGGCTCGATCCGGTGTACCCGGCGATCGAAGGCATCGGTCCTGCGACGCTGCGCAAACTGATCGGCCAGGCCTTGGACAAATTGCCCGACGACGAAGCGCTGGAACTGCTGCCGCAGCCGCTGCGCGCCAGCCTGAAGCTGCCGTCGCTCAAACAGGCATTGCTGACCGCGCATCGCCCGCCGCGCGATGCCGATCTGGCGGCCCTGTCGGCCGGGACGCATCCGGCGCAGCAGCGCCTGGCGTTGGAGGAATTGCTGGCGCACCACCTGAGCCTGCGCAGGCAGCGCATCGCCCTGCAACAGCAGCGCGCCGCAGCGCTGAAAAATGGCGATACGCTCGCACAGCGCTTGCGCGAGGGCTTGCCTTTCGCGCTCACCGGCGCGCAGCAGCGCGTGTTCGGACAGATCCGCGCCGATCTGGCCAAGCCGGTGCCGATGCTGCGCCTGGTGCAGGGCGATGTCGGCAGCGGCAAGACGGTAGTGGCCGCGATGGCGGCGTTGCTGGCGATAGAAGCCGGCAAACAGGCCGCACTGATGGCGCCTACCGAATTGCTGGCCGAACAGCATCTGGTCAATCTGCGCGGCTGGCTGGAACCGCTCGGCGTGCGCGTGGCCTGGCTCGCCGGCAAAGTCACCGGCAAGGCGCGCGCCAGCGCGATGAACGCGGTGGCGAACGGCGAGGCGCAGGTGGTCGTCGGCACGCATGCGTTGATGCAGGAACATGTCGTCTTCCACGATCTTGCGCTCGCCATCGTCGACGAGCAGCACCGTTTCGGCGTGCATCAGCGCCTGGCATTGCGCGACAAAGGCGCCGGCGGCGACGCAGTGCCGCATCAGCTGGTGATGACCGCGACACCGATCCCGCGCACCTTGGCGATGGCCGCTTATGCCGATCTGGACGTGTCGGCGATCGACGAACTGCCGCCCGGTCGCACCCCGATCCAGACCGTGGTGCTCAGTGCCGAACGCCGCCCGGAATTGATCGAGCGCATCCGCGCCGCCTGCGCCGAGGGTCGGCAGGCGTACTGGGTCTGCACGCTGATCGACGACAGCGACGAAGTGGTCGCGCAGGCCGCGCAGAGCACTTACGAGAACCTTTCGGCATCGCTGCCGGAATTGCGCATCGGCCTGGTCCACGGCCGCATGAAAGCGAACGACAAGCAGGCGACGATGCGTGCGTTCAAAGACGGCGCCATCGATCTGCTGGTGGCGACCACGGTGATCGAAGTCGGCGTGGACGTGCCCAATGCGTCGCTTATGATCGTCGAAAACGCCGAACGCCTGGGCCTGGCGCAACTGCATCAGCTGCGCGGGCGGGTAGGGCGCGGCAGCGCGGCGTCGAGCTGCGTGCTGCTGTACCAATCGCCGTTATCGATGATGGCCAAGCAGCGATTGGAAACGATGCGCCAGACCAACGATGGTTTCGTCATCGCAGAAAAAGACCTCGAGTTGCGCGGCCCCGGCGAATTGCTCGGCGTACGCCAGACCGGATTGGCGGCGTTCCGCGTCGCCGACCTCGCGCGCGATGCGGCGTTGCTGCCGCGGGTGCGCGAGATCGCCGATGCGCTGTTGTCCGAGTCGCCGGACGTGGCGGATCGGATCGTGCAGCGCTGGGTGGGTGGAGCAGCGCGTTACGCGGCGGCCTGACCCATCGTCTCCTCGCTCGTCATCCCAGCGAATGCGGGGGTCCAGCGCCTTTGCCCTAAAGCAGTCATCCCCGCGAAGGCGGGGATCCAGCGGCTTCGCTCCGCTTCTTGTAGAGCGGTGCTTGCTCCGCTGCTCTTGCCCTTATGCCGTCATCCCAGCGAAAGCTGGGACCCATTTTGATTTTGCTGTTTTCGCAGTGGTCTGCCGACCGTTGCTGCGAAGTCAAAATCAATGTCGCAGAGCGACCCTTCGCGCAGTACGCTGCGTCAGCGCCACGGAGACGCCGATGAAAAAACTCATCCTGCTCGCACTGCTCGCATTCGCGGCCTGGCAGGGCTATCGGCATTTTGCTGGCACGAAACCTGCGGCCGCGGAATCCGCGTCCATGCCGATGGCGGCCGTCGCCCCGCAACCGGCGGCTAAACAAAGATTCCGATGCGACGGCCGGCAATACTGCACCCAGATGACTTCGCGCGCCGAAGCGCAATTCTTCACCAGGAATTGTCCCGACACCAAGATGGATGGAGACCACGACGGCGTGCCCTGCGAGAATGACAGCCGATTCTGAAGACGGAGCCGCCATGACCGACAAAATCCCCCTGCTGATCGACACCGACCCCGGCGTCGACGATGCGCTCGCCCTGCTGATGGCGTTCAACGACCGCAACCACGACATCGTCGGGTTGACCGTCGCGGCGGGCAATGTCGGTCTGCAATACACGGTGCGCAACGCGCTGAAGCTGTGCGAAGTGGCCGGGCGCGGGGATATTCCGGTGTTCGCCGGCGCGTCGGCGCCGCTGCTGCACCCTTCGCCGGATGCGGGCTACGTGCACGGCCGCGACGGTTTCGGCGATGTCGGTTTCGATGCCGCCAAGCGCCACGCGGAGACCGAGCACGCCGCACTGGCGATCCTGCGGCTATCGCGCGAATACGCCGGCAGACTGGTGCTGGTGGCGTTGGGGCCGCTGACCAACCTCGCGCTGGCGCTCAAGTTGGATCCCACCTTGCCGCAGCGCATCGCCCGGCTGGTGGTCATGGGCGGCGCCGTCACCGCCCACGGCAACATCACGCCCACCGCCGAGTTCAACGTCTATTTCGATCCCGAGGCCGCGCATATCGTGTTCGAGGCCTTCCCGCGCTTCGACCTGATCGATTGGGAGGCGGTACTGGTGCACGGCCTTTTGCACCGCGAGGTCGACGGCTGGCTGAGCGCCGATTCGCCGCGGGCCCGGTTCTACGACCAGATTTCGCGCCAGACCCGCGCCTGGTCGGCCGAACGGCGCGGCGAGCGCTGGCATTCGGCCGATGCGCTGGCGATGGCCTATGCGCTGCAGCCCGATGGCGCCGGCCAGGTGCTCGATCGCCCGGTCGCGGTCGAGCTGGGCGGCCGCCTGACCCGTGGCACCACGGTGGTCGACTGGCTGGACCACAGCGGCCGGCCGGACAACGCCGCGATCCTGATGGCCTACGACGAAAAGCGCTTCCAGGCCCTGATCCGCGACGCCCTGGCGGCCCGCTGAGGGCTCCAGTACCCGGGTTTGCGCCGGGGGAGGGTCTCGGTCTACAATATCCGACTCTTTCCCGCATATAGATTGGTGCCCGCCATGAAAGACGGCGTACATCCCGATTACCGCGCTGTCGTCTTCCAGGACGTCACCTCGGATTTCAAGTTCCTGACCCGTTCCACCCTCGGCAGCAAAGAGACGGTGAAGTGGGAGGACGGCAACGAGTACCCGCTGATCAAGATCGAAATCTCGTCGGCCTCGCACCCGTTCTACACCGGCCAGCACAAGGTGATGGACACCAGCGGCCGCATCGACAAGTTCAAGCGCCGCTACACGAAGTAAGCGTTCGGGCCTTTCGGCTCGCGACGACGGCCGCCTTTGGGCGGCCGTTCGCGTTTTTGTGGGAGCGGCTTCAGCCGCGAGCTTTTCCCGGCTACCCAGATCCCTGACCGAAAAGCTCGCGGCTGAAGCCGCTCCCACAAGAACCGCTCCCACAAGAGCCGCGGTAGCCGGCATAGGACTTTGGTTTAGAGCCCGGCCTCGGACGGCTATGCGATAATGCTGCATCGCGGCAAGGCCGCGGTTCGACCCCCCGCCGCCTTGCGCGCCTTTCCGGGCGCGCCGACGGCCTTACGAGGAGCCACTCGTGTCCGAACTGGATCAAGTCACGCTGACCGCCGGCGACAAGTCGGTCGCCCTGCCGGTGCTCAAACCGACGCTGGGCAACGACTGCATCGATATCGCCAAGGTGCCGAAAGAAACCGGCTGCTTCACCTACGACCCCGGCTTCACCGCCACCGCCGCCTGCAAGTCGGCCATCACCTACATCGATGGCGACGCCGGCGTGCTGCTGTATCGCGGCTACCCGATCGAACAGCTCGCCAAGCAATCGAGCTTCCTCGAAGTCGCCTATCTGCTGATGAACGGCGAACTGCCCAACAAGACGCAGTTCGATGCTTTCGATCACGAAGTCGCGCATCACACGATGATGCACGAGGCGTTCAAGAACTTCCTCGGCGGCTTCCGCCACGACGCGCATCCGATGGCGATGCTGGTCGGCATGATCGGCTCGATGGCCAGCTTCTACCACAACACGCTCGACCTCGAAGATCCGGTGCAGCGCCGCCTCGCCGCTATCCGCCTGATCGCCAAGGTGCCGACGATCGCTGCCGCCTGCCATCGCTATTCGATCGGCTGGCCGGTGCGCTTCCCGCGCAACAACCTGGAATACGTCGACCGCTTCCTGCACATGATGTTCGAAGTGCCGAGCGAACCGCTGGAGTTGCCGCCGGTCGCGGCCAAGGCGCTGGATCTGCTGTTCATCCTGCACGCCGACCATGAGCAGAACGCGTCGACGTCCACGGTGCGCCTGGTCGGTTCCACCGGCGCCAATCCCTACGCGTGCGTCGCCGCCGGCGTGGCCGCGCTGTGGGGTCCGGCGCACGGCGGCGCCAACGAAGCCGTATTGAAGATGCTGGCCGAGATCGGCGACGTGAAGAACGTGCAGTCCGCCGTCGACAAGGCCAAGAACAAGGAATCGGGCTTCCGCCTGATGGGCTTCGGCCACCGCGTCTACAAGAACTTCGATCCGCGCGCCAAGATCATCCGCGAGATGACCTATCAGGTGCTCAACGATCTGGGCGTCAACGATCCGCTGCTGGACGTGGCGATCAAGCTGGAAGAGGCCGCGCTGAAGGACGATTACTTCGTGCAGCGCAAGCTCTATCCCAACGTCGATTTCTACAGCGGCATCATCTACAAGGCGCTGAAGATCCCGACCGAGATGTTCACCGTCATGTTCGCGATCGCCCGCACCGCCGGCTGGGTGGCGCATTGGCTGGAGCAGCAGGAAGATCCGGACGCCAAGATCGGCCGTCCGCGCCAGATCTACACCGGCTACGACAAGCGCGAGTACGTCGGCGTCGACAAGCGCTGAACGCCATGTTCCGTCGCGTTCGCAGCCGGCGAACGCGACGGTTTCATTCGCCGGGCGCCTCGGTATCGTCGGCCGCGAATTTCCTGCGGTATTTCCCCGGCGGCAATCCGAATTCGCGCTTGAACGCGCGATTGAACGCGGCTTCCGATTCGTAGCCGACGTCTGCGGCCACTTGCACGATGTGCTTGCCGCTCGTCTTCAGCAAGCCGGCGGCGAGCTGCATCCGCCAACGTGCGAGGTAAGTCAGCGGCGGTTCGCCCAGAAGCTGCGAGAAACGCTCGTTGACGACGGAGCGCGAGGCGCCGACCGCGTCGGCCAGCTCGGCCACGGTCCACGGCCGGTGCGGATGCTGATGCAGCAGGGCGAGGCTGCCGCCGACCACCGGATCCCTCGCGCCGGCGAGCCATCCGGTCTGCTCGGGCGGCAATTGTTCCATGTAGCGACGCAGCGTTTCGATGAACAACGCCTCGGCCATCTTCGAAAGCAGTGCGACCTGGCCCGCGCGCCTGGACTGCGCTTCGGACACCAGATGCCGGATCGAGCTTTCCAACCATTCGCCCGACGCATCGCCATGCACGTTGAGCTTGATGATCGGCGGCAGCCCGGCCAGGAACAGCCGCTCGGCATGGCGCTCGCAGCCGAAGTAACCGCAGACGAATCGCGTCTTTTCGCCGCCGCTGCCCACGCGCATCGAGCCCAGATCGCCCGCCAGGAAATTGCTCAGCGCAGCGGCGCTGTCGACCCAAGTCTGCGGCACTCCGTCGGACACCGTATGCGCGTCGCCGTGCGGCAGGATCACGATGTCGCCCGCGACCAGCGGCACGTCGTCGGCGCCTTCCATCCGCACGATCGCCTGCCCCTCGGTGAGCAGGTGGTAGTTCACCAAGCGCTCGGTGCCTGGGGAGAGCACGTGCGCCACCCGTTTCAGCGAAGGCACGGAAAACCCCCACGGCGCCATGCACTCGGCATGGAAAAAGATGGCACCGGTCATGCGCACGCTGCTCAGCGCGGCGGAAAGCGCGTCCATGAGTCCCTCCATCCGGAAGCCTGTGCCTGAGCGGCGAACGGCTGCAAAGAATCGCGGACTTCCGGCAAAGATTTCGGGCGTGCGGCGAGCATAGATTGCAAGCCGTGGATTTGCCAATCCGCGCATCTGCGGAGAGCGCAAGCAACGAGAGGCCGTAGCATGAATAGGGATGGCATCGACATCGCCGGCGTCGACGGCGGCCGCGTCGTGCTGACGAGACAGCAGATCGACGGCCTGGACTCGCGCGTGCGGCATCCGTTGCTGTATGCGGGCGACGAGGCTTGGGACGATGCCATCCTGATCTGGAACGGCATGATGGCGCGCGCGCCTGCGCTCGTGATCCAGCCGGCCTCCGCACGGGAAGTCGCTGCAGCCGTGAACTTCGCGCGCGAGCACGGACTGCTACTCAGCATCAAGGGCGGAGGCCATCACATCGCAGGGACGTCCATCGCCGAACACGGCCTGGCCTTGGACATGTCGCGCATGCGCGCGATCGTCGTCGATCCCGACGCGAAGCTTGCGCATGTCGGACCCGGTTGCCTGCTGAAGGATGTGGATCAAGCGACGCAGGCGCACGGACTGGCCACCGTGCTCGGTTTCATTTCCGAAGTCGGCGTCGCCGGCCTGACCCTCGGCGGCGGCCTGGGTTATCTGACGCGCCGTTTCGGCTGGACGGTCGACAACCTGCAGCAGGTAGAAATCGTCACCGCCGACGGACGCATCCGCGCCGCCAGCCGCGAACAGAACGCCGATTTGTTCTGGGCCTTGCGCGGGGCAGGCGCCAACCTCGGCGTCGTCACCCGATTCACGTTCCGCCTGCACGAAGTCGGTCCGACCGTATACGGCGGATTGATCGCGTGGCCGTTCGAGCGCGCCGAGGAAATTCTCCAGGCTTACCGGACGATCACCGCGCGTGCGCCGCGCGAACTGGCCGTGTGGCTGAATCTCATTCGCGCACCGGCGGCGCCGTTCGTGCCCGAACGCTGGCAGGGCGAACGGGTGTGCGCGATGGCCGTGTGCTACAGCGGCGATCTGGCCGATGCCGATGCGGCGCTGGCGCCGATCCGCGCGTTGGGCGATCCGGTCGTGGATCTGCTTTGCGAACAGCCCTACACCCAGGTGCAGTCCTATCTGGACGACGGCGAGCCGAAGGGCCTGCATTACTACTGGAAAACCGAGTACTTCGCCGAACTCAGCGACGGTCTGCTTGCGACCTTGCGCGCGTTGGCCGCGGAGTGCCCGATCCCGCAGGGGCAGATCGGCACCCTTCATCTCGGCGGCGCGCTCAACGAGCATGACGGCAACGATGGCGCCGTCGGCAATCGCGACGCGCGCTATGCGTTCGGCGTGATCGGCATCTGGGCGCCGGATGAGCCCGATGCGGATACCTTCCCGCAATGGGTGCGGGAAGCCGGGCAGCGGATCCGGCCGTTCGCTACCGGCGGCAGTTACGTCAACTTCCAGACCGAGGACGAAGCGCAGGACCGCATCCGGGCCGCGTACGGCGACAACTTCGATCGCATCGTAGGCGTCAAGCGGAAATACGACCCCACCAATCTGTTTCGGATGAATCGCAACATCCGCGCCGGCACCTGAGCTTGCGGGTTGTTTCCTTCTTTCCACGCGGGCCGGCGCATCGCGCTCGGAGCTGCTGCGGCGCAGCATGAATGCGTGAAAGGTTTCTCGCTTTTCAAGAACGCCGTCAAGCTTCGGCCGTCCGTTCCGCGGGCGTGTTGAACGCCGGTGCGGCCGGTGCTATCGAAGCCGTGCAGGGGTGTGTTTTCTACATCAAGGAAGAAAGCCATGAAGAACGCAACGTTGGTACCGGCCATGCTGATCGCAGCCATCGGCCTTTTCTCGGCGGCGGATACCCAGGCTTCTTGTCAGAGCATCTGCGTCCGCGCCTACAACCAGTGCCTCAATTCGGGCATCGACCCTGCCGCTTGCGAGAGCGAACTCGACGCCTGTATCGCAGCGTGCGGCAGCGGTGGCGGCATCGCGCTGGCGCTGAACAAGGACGAGGCGCATTGCGCCAAGCCCGTGCCGAAGCCGTTGTTGCCGCTCAAGCGCATCGAGCCGATTCAAAAGACCGCAGGCTGACGGATCGGCCATCGGAAACCGTGGGCGGTCGCCGCCCGCGGTTTCCGCGTCGACGCCTGCCGATTCATCGGTCACCCGCTTTCTCGTCGTTCGCGAGCGGACATACGCATTCCGCTCGCCAGAGTAGGAGCTTACGCGGGCCGACGGAACGAGAACGCCTCGCGATGCGGGGCGTTTTTTCTATCGGCTATCGCCGGAGACCGGCGCGCGGCTCACGAAAAACTCAGGTACCGATGTCTTCCCGGTAATACCGGTTCATGTGGTTGATTTCCACGTTCGGCGGCAGCGTGCAGGTGAAGTTCGGGTTGGCGATGAGGTAGTCGTCCGTCAGCAGTTCGTCGGCATAGAACTCGAACCAGTACTGCTCGCCCGCGTCGAGGGTGTGCGACTGCGGAAATGCTCCCTGGTGGGGCGCGTTTCCTTCGACGTAGCCGGGCCGCAGCGTGCAGTTGACCTTGGCCGGGATGTCGCCGCGGTTCGTGACCGCGATATCGGCGCGGAAAGCGCCGCCGTCGGGAACGCCCCGGAAGTCGCCGTCCATCCCGCAGACGACATAGAACGTGCTGGCGCCCGCGTTCTTGACGCCGCTGGCGCTGGTTCGGATCTGCTGCGTCGGCGCAAAGGCCGCGCAGGCGCTGGCCGCGCCTCGGGTGGAGTAGCGGACGTCGGATTCGGCGGCGGCGGACGGCAATATCGACGCGGCCAACGCAAGGGCGAGGGCAGGGGTGTCGATGGAGTGCGGCTTCATCGGATCGTCTCCGGTCGGTGGGCAAGCGATATGAACCGCGATCATATAGCGCCGCCTCGGCGGGCCGATAGCGGACGCATCCCGTAAAAGAGGACAAACGCTGGCCTCGAACAGCCGGCGCAAAAAACGCCCCGCGATGCGGGGCGTTCGGATAGTCCTTTCGGCACCAGAACGACTCAGGTACCGATGTCTTCCCGGTAATACCGGTTCATGTGGGTGATTTCCACGTTCGGCGGCAGCGTGCAGGTGAAGTTCGGGTTGGCGATAAATTCGTCGTCGCCCAACAATGCCAGATCCTCCGCGTTGAATTCGAACCAGTATTGTTCGCCCGGCTCTAGAGTGCGCGACTGCGGGAAGGCGCCCTGCACAGGCGTGTCGCCGTCGACATAGCCGGGCCGCAGCGTGCAGCTGACTTTGACCGCCACTTCGCCGCGGTTGGCCACCACGATCTCGGTCTCCGATGCGCCGCCATCCAACTTGCCTTTGAAGTCGCCGGCCATGCCACAGGCCACGTAGAACGTAGCGGTGCCTGCATTCTTCACTCCGCTGGCGCTGGTGCGGATCTGCTGGGTGGGTGCGAAAGCCGCGCAGGCGCCAGCGGCGCCCTGGGTCCACACGCGCAAGGTCGATTCGGCGGCCGCCGCATCGGCCGACGGCCAGGCGGCAGCGGACAGGACAACGGCAAGGCTGGCAATGGGAAGGAGTTTCATCTGATCGTCTCTGGGTAATGACCCAAACGGGCCGGCCCATAACGGACGGAATCTGCGCCGGAAAAAGGACATTCGCATCCCGAAAAAAGAAAAACGCCCCGCGATGCGGGGCGTTCTCGAGTATTGCGGCTTAAGGTCGGACGCGACTCAGGTGCCGACGTCTTCGTAGTAGTAACGGTTCATATGGGTGATTTCCACGTTCGGCGGCAAGGTGCACGTGAAATTCGGATTGGCGATCCGGCCATCGCCCAAGATGTCTTCCGAGTTGAACTCGAACCAGTGTTGTTCGCCCGCTTCCAAGGTGTACGACTGCGGGAATGCGCCCTGACTGGTCGCGTTCCCTTCTACGTACCCCGGCCGCAGTGTGCAGCTCACCTTCACGGGAGCGTCGCCGCGATTGATCGCCACGATATCGGTTTGAGTCGCGCCGCCGTCCATGTGGCCGTTGTAGTCGCCCGGCATGCCGCAAGCGACATAGAACGTGCTCGTACCCGCGTTCCTCACGCCGGTTGCGCTGGTGCGGATCTGCTGAGTGGGTGCGAAAGCCGCACAAGCGCTGGCTGCGCCCTGCGTCCATTCACGTTCAGTGGATTCGGCCGCCGACGCATCGGCAGAAACCGACGAGGCAGCAGCTACCGCGAGAGCGAGGCAGGCGATTCGTAGTGAATTCATTTGGAAAATCTCCTTTGTGATAAGCCCTGGCCGGGCGATGGTGAGAAAAAACAAGGTCGAGCTAAAGCAGCGGGGTACGACAAGACGCCTTCGAACGCGACGCGAGCCGACGTTCCGGGATGGGGGGATGGGAATGGATACGGCCGTGAGTGCCGCCGATTACGGCGGCACGCGAATCGTCAGATCTCCAGCGCGCCTACTTCTTCGTCGCCGGTGATGTAGATGTAACGGAGCTCGGCGCCGACCGGCAGCGTGCAGGTGATGTTCGGCGTGCCGAACTTGAAGTCTTCGGATTGGTACACCGTCGACGCGATCCACTCGATGGCGGAACTGCTTCCTGCCGACACGACGGTGGAACGGGGGAACGCGCCTCCGGACGTGGTCGAAGCGGAGATCGCATAGCCTGGGCGAAGTGTGCAGTTGACCGTCACGTCATCGGCCGCATTGTTGGCCAAGCTCAGGTAAACGCGATAGGCGCCCGCGTCCTCCAGTCCGTTGTCCCAATCGGCGAGTACGCTGCAAGAAATATAGAACGTGCTGGTGCCGGCGTTGCGCACGCCGACCGAGGTATAGCGGACATTGCCGGTCGGTGCGAACGGGACGCAGCTGCCGGGCGCATGGACCAGCGTTTCGCGCGCGACCTTGGCGGCCGACACGGACGGGCTGGCAAGCGTACCGGCGACGAACAGCGTCACCGCCAAGGCGGTACAGGAATGTTTGTTCACGAGACTCCCCCAGAGTGATGAAGCCGCCGATTGATGGTGGCTAATCACCTTTACGCGGTTTCGCCTTGGGACCGGTCAAATCGGAGCCCATGCCCGAGGGGATGCTTATCGGTTGTGGTTGCGATCGGGCTGCGAGGGAGTTGGCTGAACAGAAGAATTGCGAAGCAAGGCCTCGGAACCGCTGCGCGTACCGAACAGCGTCAAACCGGCCCGGCCGCCCGGCAGAGACGTGATCTGGGTCTGCACCGAAGTCAGCACGCCACCGGTTTCGACGACGTAAAGTTCGGCCCAATCGTTGGCCTGAGCGGAAGTGGCGAACTCCATATCGATCTTGCAAAGCCGGCCCATGCATTGCGCCTGGTATTTCTCCGGAACGCCGAACTGCGTCAGTGCCGGCTCGCTGGCCGCATCCATCAGGTCCTTTTCGGCTTTGACCGACCACGCTGGGTCGGGCGCATCGTTGCGGTAGAGGGTTTCGTAGCCGAGAAAGCGTTCGGCGCGCGATTGCGGGGGCTCGCTACGGATCCGCGGCGGTGCAGGGCGGCGCGCATCGGAGGGTTCGGACGTGGCATCCAGCGGCGCCTCGGTTTGCGGTTGGGCGAGGCTATCTTGCGTTTCGACGTTTGCCGCATTCTGCCGCGGCTGCATCCATTGCCAATAGGCCGCCGCAGCCAGCGCCAACGCCGCCACTGCGATGAACCACGCTTGGGCGCGCCGCCCTCGTTTGTTTTCTGTCATATGTTGTCCATTACCTCTTAGGTCCACGATCGAACACGGGAAAAGGGCGAGGCTTAGGACAGCGTCGCTAGCGTTTCTCGTAGCCGGCGATTTCATCTTCGGCAAGCCGTTGCCGAAGCTGCGATGCGGAGGCGCGCTTCATCGGTTTCTCGTCGACGTTAGAGAGCGGTGCCTGCCGCAGCACGTCAGAGGGCAGCACAGTGAGATCGAAGGTCAGTTCCTCGGCGCTGAACAGCCATACCGGAAATACGTCGCCGCGTTCGCGGTCCAGGCGCACGTGGCGGCTGCGCGCTTCCGCGGGGATGCGATGCTCTTCGAGGAAGCGCGGCACCGCATCGGCGTCGTCGGTGTACAACTGCAGCGTGACCGGTGCGTTGGCGTCGGCGGTGCCGTCGAGTACCGGGCCGGTCAGGCGCGCATCGAAATCGGCGAAGAATTCCAGGGCGCGCAGGGCGGCTTCGCGTCTCGTGCGCAGGCCTATCGCTTGCGCGTCGCCCAGGAACAGGCGCTGGTACTCGCGCAGCGCGTCTTCGATCTCGCGATTGCGCGGCAGCGATGCGTCGTCGTGGATGCCGAGCCGTTGCGCGGCTTTCAGCTTGGCCTGGTGATAGTCGCGGATGCCGCCTTCGGCCATCAGCCGTGCGGCTTCGTGGGCGAGACGGCGACGACGCTCGCGGGTGCGCGTCTCGGCGTGCTGACGGGCGTGGTGCATCATCGCGAGCTCCCGGTCAAAGCCTGCGGCGACTGTAACCGATTTGCCGGCGACGTCAACGCATCGTAGGGTGGGCCTTGGCCCACCATCGTCGTATCGCAGACGGCGCCGAACCTCCGGCGGCGACTCCGCTGGATTGGCTGCGCGACTCGAGAGATGGCAATGGTGGGCCAAGGCCCACCCTACCTAGAAGATGTCGAACGCGGCTTCGTCGGGCGCCTGTTCGGTGTCGTAGTTGGTGTAGGTCTCCATGCGCTCCAGGTCTTCGACCTTCACGTACTCGACGATGCCGCCGCTGCCATCGGGCAACAAGGTGCCGTTGGCGCCCACCGAGACCTTGATCATGCCTTCGGGCGGATCGTTGCGCGCGAGCGGCACGTCCTTCAACGCGACGCGCATGTAGTCGATCCAGATCGGCAGCGCGGCCTTGCCGCCGTATTCGCGGTAGCCGAGCGAGCGGAAATCGTCGCGGCCCACCCAGACCGTGGTGACCAGGTTGCCGCCGAAGCCCGAGAACCAGGCGTCGCGGTGATCGTTGGTGGAGCCGGTCTTGCCGCCGACGTCGTCGCGGCCCAGCACCTTGGCCGCAGTGCCTGTGCCGCGCTGGACCACGTCGCGCATCATCGACACCAGTTGGTAGGCGACGCGTTCGTCGATCGCGCGCGGGGCCAGCACCGCATTCGGATCGGCGGCGACCGTGATCGCTTCGGGATCCGGTTCTTTGCTGTCCTTGCCGTTCTTCGCCGGTTTCGGCGCGGGCGCCTTGGCGGCCACCGGACCCAGATCGAAGCCGTCGACGATGCTCGACGAGGCGCGTTCCTGGCCAGCGCGCTGGCCGCAGCCGTGGCAGGCGGTCGGCGGCTTTTCTTTGAAGATCACTTGGCCGGCGCGATCCTTGACCTCGTCGATGTACCAGGCCTTGACCTGGAAGCCGCCGTTGGCGAACACCGCATAACCGCGCGCGACATCCAGCGGCGCCAGCGATGCGGTGCCGAGCGACATCGACAGGTTGGGCGGCAGTTGCGCTTCGTCGAAGCCGAAGTGGCTGATGTAGCGGCGCGCGTAGTCGACACCGATCGCGTCGAGCAGGCGCACCGAGACCAAGTTGCGCGACTGCACCAGCGCCTCGCGCAAGCGCATCGGGCCGGCGAAATTGCCGCTGTCGTTCTGCGGGCGCCACATATGGCCGCGGCGGTCGCGGAACACGACCGGCGCATCGAGCACGATCGAGGCCGGGTTGAAGCCGCGTTCGAAAGCGGCGGCGTAGAGGAACGGCTTGAAGCTGGAACCCGGTTGGCGCCGCGCCTGCGTGGCGCGATTGAACTTGTTGCCGGCGAAGCTGTAACCGCCGATCAGCGCTCGCAGCGCACCGGTTTCCGGCTCCAGCGATACCAGCGTGGCTTGCGCGCGCGGCAGCTGGTCGATCAGCCACTCGTCTTCTTTGTCTTTCTCGCCGCTGCGGCGGATGCGCGCCACGTCGCCGCGCTTGTACAGCGCGGCCGGACTCTTGCCCGGCCAGCGCGCGCCGGCCGAGGCGGGCAGCGCCACTTCGCTGCCGTCGGCCAGCACCACCGTCGCGCTGCCGTCGTTGCCGGTGGCGGAGACGATTGCGGGAACCAGCCCCGCCTGCGTCGGAATGCTGCGCAGGCGCGCTGCGATGGCGGCCGTGTCCTCGTCGGCGGCCAGATCGAAGTGCTGCTCGATCTTGTTCCAGCCATGGCGGTGGTCGTACACGCGCAAGCCTTGGCGCACCGCGATGTCGGCCGCGGCCTGCATGGTCGGATCGATGGTGGTGGTGACGTGGTAGCCCTTGGTCAGCACGTCGCCGCCGAAGCGCGCGATCATTTCCTGGCGCACCATCTCGGCCACGTACGGCGCATACACCTCGACCGGGCGCTCATGCGGCGTCGCGTGCATCGGCTGCGCCTTGGCCTGGCTGGCCTGCGCGGAGCTGATGTACTTCAGCTCGGCCATGCGGTCGAGGATGTAGTCGCGGCGGATGCGGTTGCGCTCGGGGTTGCTGATCGGATTGCCGCTGGACGGGAATTTGGGCACGCCGGCGAGCGTGGCGATCTCGTCCAAGGTCAATTGCTGCAGCGACTTGCCGTAGTAGTACTCGGCGGCCGCGCCGATGCCGTAAGTGCGGTTGCCGAAGAAGCTCTTGTTGAGATAGAGCTCGAAGATCTCGTCCTTGCTCAGCTCGCGCTCCATCTTGATCGCCAGCAGCATCTCGGCCAGCTTGCGCGTGTAGCTGTATTCCGAACTCAGGAAGAATTGGCGGGCGACCTGTTGGGTGATGGTGGAGCCGCCCGGTACGCGCTTGTCGTCGGTGGTGGCCAGCAGCCAGATCGCGCGCCCGATGCCCTTGTAGTCCACGCCGTGGTGCTTGTAGAAGCGCGCGTCTTCGATGGCGATGAAGGCCTGCTTCACCTGGTCCGGAACTTGCGTGATCTGCACCGGGTAGCGACGGCTTTCGCCGAACAGCGCCATCAGGCGGCCGTCGCGGGCATAAACGTACAGCGGTTCCTGCAGCTCGACGTTGCGCAGGGTCTGCGCGTCCGGGAGCTTGGAGGAAACTACGTAATAGAGGGTGCCGACGGCCAGGAGGCCGAGCAGGATCAGGCCGGCGGAGGCGATCAGTCCCCAGCGCAGCAAACGTCGTAAACGGGACATGGAGCGGGCGGCTTCCGATTGCGGATGTCGTAACGGCGGAGTATAGATGACCTGGGGACCGCTACCGCCTGGCTGTTGGGGACTGACCTATCAGGGCCGTATCGAACGTTGAATGGGCGATAACGGTCACAGCTCGGCTATCCAGAGGCGGTGGGGGGATTGCCAGGCTGTGAAAAGTCCGTTATTTAATGTGCCCACGTAGTAAGTGCTTGTAAGCACCCGTGGGAAGGGGAGAAACCGTGGGTCTCGTCTCAAAATCTCAGTCGCCGTTGATCGGCGTCGATATCAGCTCGACTGCGGTCAAGCTCCTGCAGCTCTCACGCTCGGGAGACCGCTACCGCGTGGAACATTACGCGGTGGAACCGCTGCCGCCCAATGCGGTCGTCGAAAAGAACCTGGTCGAGGTGGAAGCCGTCGCCGAAGCTATCCGGCGCGCGGTCAACCGCTCCGGCAGCAAGGCCAAGCACGCCGCGGCCGCCGTAGCCGGTTCATCGGTGATCACCAAGATCATCCCGATGCCGGCCGGTCTGGAAGAGGACGACTTGGAAGCCCAGGTCGAGCTCGAAGCCGTCAACTACATTCCTTACCCGATCGAGGAAGTGAACCTCGATTTCGAGGTGCTCGGGCCGATGCCCAACAGCCAGGACATGGTCCAGGTGCTGCTGGTGGCGTCGCGCTCGGAGAACGTCGAGACCCGGCAGTCTGCGCTTGAACTGGGCGGCCTCTCGGCGCGGGTGATGGATGTGGAAGCCTTCGCCATCGAGAACGCCTTCGCGCTGATGGCCATGCACCTGAACACGCCGCGCGACGGCATCGTCGCCTTGGTCGACGTCGGTGCCTCCATGACCACGCTCAACGTTTTGCGCAACGGGCGCAGCCTGTACACGCGCGAGCAGGTGTTCGGCGGCAAGCAGTTGACCGACGAAGTGATGCGCCGTTACGGCCTCAGCTACGAGGAAGCGGGTCTGGCCAAGCGCCAGGGCGGCTTGCCGGAAAGCTATGAGGTCGAAGTGCTGGAGCCGTTCAAGGAAGCGATGGTGCAGCAGGTCAGCCGTCTGTTGCAGTTCTTCTACGCCGGCAGCGAATACAACCGCGTCGACCAGATCGTGCTGGCCGGCGGCTGCGCCTCGGTGCCGGGCGTGTCGGAACTGCTCGAGGAACAGTTGGGCGTGCCGTCGGTCGTCGCCAATCCGCTGGCCCACATGACGTTGGGTCCCCGCGTACAGGCCCATGCGCTGGCGCAGGACGCCCCCGCGCTGATGATCGCCTGCGGGCTGGCGTTGAGGAGCTTCGACTGATGTCTAAGATCAACCTGCTCCCCTGGCGCGCCGAACGGCGCAAGCAGCGCCAGCAGGAGTTTTACGTGATGCTGGGCATGTCGGCCCTGATCGCTGCGCTGCTGTCGTTCTTCATCATCGGCTATTACAACAGCCAGATCAGCGGCCAGACCGACCGCAATACCTTCCTGCAGGGCGAGATCGACAAGGTCCAGAAGCAGATCGACGAGATCAAGCTGCTGGACGAAAAGAAGGGCCGCCTGCTGGCCCGCAAGAAGGTCATCGAGGAACTGCAGGTCAACCGCTACCAGATGGTGCACCTGTTCGATTCGCTGGTGCGCACCATTCCCGACGGCGTGATCCTGACCGGGATCAAGCAGGAGGGCGAACTGCTGACGCTGGAAGGCCGCTCGCAATCCAACGCGCGCGTGGCCACCTACATGCGTAACCTCGAAAGTTCGGGCTGGATGACCAACCCCGAGGTCAACGTGATCGAAGCCAAGGACGCCGACAAGACGGTGGTGATCCCGTCGTCGAACAATATCGTGCTGCCCTACGCATTCACGCTGCAGGTGAAACTGGCCAATCCGAATGCGCCCAAGGAAGGCGAGGCCGCCGGCACGGTGCCGGCCGCAACGCCGCCGGCCGCAACGCCAGCTGCGCCTGCCAAAGCCACGGGGGGAGCGGCGTCATGAACCAAAAAAAGAAGGTTTCGCTCAAAGAACTCGATTTCAACAACATCGGCGGTTGGCCGCAGCAGGCCAAGATCGGCTTCTGCGTGATCCTCGGCTTGGTGATCGTATTCCTGGCCTACTGGCTGTTCGTACGCGACAAGCGCGATGAACTGGCCGGACTGGAAAGCAAGGAATCGCAGCTGCGCGCCGAATTCGAAGAGAAGCAGGGCCGGGCCGCGAATCTCGAGCCGCTCAAGCAGCAGCTCGCGCAGATGGAGCAGGTGTTGCAGCAGATGCTGCGGCAACTGCCCAGCAAGACCGAGATGCCCGACCTGATCGTCGACATCTCGCAGACGGCGCTCGCCACGGGCCTGCAGAACGAGCTGTTCCAGCCCGAGCCCGAGGTGCCGAAGGAGTTCTACGCCGAGAAGCCGATCAGCCTGCGCATGATCGGCAGCTATCACCAGTTCGGCGCTTTCGTCAGCGGCGTAGCCTCTCTGCCGCGCGTGGTGATCATGACCTTCCATAACATCTCGCTGAAACCGCGCAACAAGGACGGCAAGATCACGCCGACCAGCGACGGTCTGGAATTGGCCGGCACGGTCAAGACCTATCGTTACCTCGATGACGAGGAAACCCAGGCCCAACAGCCTGCTGCCGTACCCGGACAGCCTCCAGCGCCGGCGCCCGCGCCTGCCGCTGCAGCCGCACCGACGGGAGGCCAGCGATGAGCCGTGGTCTGACATTCCCGCGCACCGGCGCGAGCCTGCTGGCGTTGTTCGCGATCCTGGCCGCCAGCGGCTGCGGCCGCAGCGTCACCAGCACGCCGGGCGAAGCCCCAAACTTGGAAAAGTGGGTCGCCGAAGTGCGCGCGCGGCCCGCGCCGCCGCTGGAACAGATTCCGTTGATGCAGCAGTTCGAAAGTTTCGAATATGCGGCTCAAGGCATGCGCGATCCTTTCAGTACGGCTTTCACCAACACTAACGAAGGCAGCGGCCCGCGTCCCAATGCGCAGCGCCGCAAGCAGCAGCTCGAGCAGTTCCCGCTCGACAGCTTGGACATGGTCGGCACCCTGGGCCTCGGTTCCAGGGTGGTAGGGTTGGTGATGGCGCCGGACAAAGTGACCTATCGCGTGGTGCCGGGCGAATACATGGGCCAAAGCGATGGCCGCGTGACCGCGGTTTTTGAAGACCGTATCGAGCTAGTGGAATTGGTACCGGACGGCGCAGGGGGCTGGTTGGAACGCCCGGCCACGGTGGCGCTGGAAGACAAATGATTAGGGGAAAGCACATGAGCCAGTTCAACGCCCACCGCTCTCACGCGGCCGGCCCCGCTAAAACCGCGCGCCTGACGGTGCTCGGCGGTTTGGCCTGCGGCCTGTTGGCCGCGGCCTCCGGCGTCGGCGCAGCGGATGCGCCGACGGTAGCGGCCAAGCCTGTCCAGCAGACCACGATGTCGGCGGTCGATCCGGCCACCCGCGTACCGGGCGCCCTCGAAGTCTCCAACATCGACTTCAAGCGCGGCGACGGCGGCGCGGGCAAGCTGATCCTGCGCTTCAGCGGCGACGGCGCGATGCCCGACCTGCGCAAGGACGGCTCGGATGTGATCGTCGATGTCGGCAACGCTTCGCTGCCGCCGGCATTGCAAAGGCCGCTCAACGTTACCGATTTCGCCACCCCGGTCCGTCAGATCGACGCCCAGGGCAACGGCAAGGGCACGCGCCTGGTGCTGAGCACCAGCGGCCCCTACGAATCGCTGGCCTACCAGACCGGCCGCGACTACATCGTCGAAGTGGTGCCGCGCGCGTCGTCGCAGGCACGCGGGGCCGTGAAATCGGCCATCGCGGCCGGCCAGGCGGCGCCGGCGAAGGTCTTCACCGGCGCGCCGGTGTCGTTCAACTTCCAGGACGTGCCGGTACGCACGGTGCTGCAGTTCATCGCCGAGGAATCCAAACTCAATCTGGTGGCTTCCGACACCGTGCAGGGCAACATCACCGTGCGCCTGATCAACGTGCCTTGGGACCAGGCGCTGGAAATCGTCATGCGCGCCAAGGGCCTGGACAAGCGCCGCGACGGCAATGTGATCTGGGTGGCGCCGCAGGCGGAAATCGCCAAGTCGGAGCAGGACCGCGAGAACGCCCGTATCGAGCTGGAGAACCGCGAGGACCTGGCCACCGAATTCGTGCGCATCAACTATCACAACGCGGTCGACATCTACAAAGCCTTGACCGAGGCCAAGGGCATCGGCAGCAGCAGCGGCGGGCAGAGCGGCGGCACAACCAACAACGATAGCGGCTTCCTGTCGCCACGCGGACGCCTGGTGGCCGACGCCCGCACCAATACGTTGATGATCAGCGACATCCCGAAGAAGATCGAAGCGATGAAGCGGGTGATCTACGAGATCGACCGGCCGGTCGACCAGGTGCTGATCGAAGCCCGCATCGTGATCGCCACCGACACCTTCGTTCGCGAGCTGGGCGCCCGTTTCGGCGTGGCCGGCACCAAGCAGTACGGCGGCAATACCGGCGTCATCAGCGGCAATCTGGAAGACAACGTTTCGATCATCAACGATGGCGAGCACGAGATCCCGAGCGGCCTGAACGTCAACCTCCCGGTCACCGATCCGGCGGGTTCGATCGCCTACACGCTGCTGGGCGCCAATTTCTCGATCGATCTGGAACTGTCCGCGCTGCAGCGCGAAGGCCGCGGCGAAGTGATCTCCAATCCGCGCGTGCTGACCAGCAACCAGCGCGAGGCGGTGATCAGGCAGGGCCAGGAAGTCGGTTACGTCACCCTGACCGGCGTAGGCACCGGCGGCGGCCAGGCGCTGCCGAACGTGCAGTTCAAAGACGTGCTGCTCGAACTCAAGGTCACGCCCACCATCACCAACGACAACCGCGTGTTCCTGGCGTTGAACGTCAAGAAAGACGAAGTCGTCGGCACGCTCGATACTTCGATCGGCAACGTGCCGCAGATCGCCAAGCGCGAGGTCAATACTGCGGCGCTGGTCGACGACGGCCAGACCGTGGTGATCGGCGGCGTGTACGAATTCACCGACCGCAACAGCGTCACCAAGGTGCCGTTCCTCGGCGACATCCCGTTCCTGGGCAATCTCTTCAAGAAGAAGAGCCGCACCAAGGAAAAGGCCGAGTTGCTGATCTTCGTGACGCCCAAGGTGCTCCGCGTCGCGCAGCGGCCCAACTGACGGCGGCGCATTCGCAACGCTTTGACGACGGGGCCTTCAGGCCCCGTTCGTTTTTCGGCCGCACCGTACTGCGTGCCGGGCGAACCATTCGGCCCGGCTTCGGTCAAACTGCGCCTGGAACCCTACCGGCCGCGATCGAGAATGGATAGCCGCAACGAACCCGCCTCAACCCGTCTGCACGAAGCCTTTAGCGCCCTGTCGGCGCGGCTTTCCGAGAGCATCGTCGGCCAGCAGGCCCTGATCGAACGGTTGCTGATCGCCTTGCTGGCGGATGGGCATCTGCTGGTGGAAGGCGCGCCCGGGCTGGCCAAGACCAGTGCGATCCGGGCCTTGGCCTCGCGGCTCGACGCGGATTTCGCCCGCGTCCAATTCACCCCGGACCTGTTGCCCGCCGACCTGACCGGGACCGAAGTGTGGCGGCCCCAGGATGGCCGGTTCGAGTTCCAGCCGGGTCCGATTTTCCATCCCGTGCTGCTGGCCGACGAGATCAACCGTGCGCCGGCCAAAGTGCAGTCGGCGCTGTTGGAAGCGATGGGCGAGCGCCAGGTGACCGTCGGCCGCCATACGTATCCGCTGCCCAAGCTTTTCCTGGTGATGGCGACGCAAAACCCGATCGAACAAGAGGGCACGTTCCCGCTGCCCGAAGCCCAGCTCGACCGTTTCCTGATGTACGTCCGTATCGGCTATCCGGAAGCCGCCGCCGAGACCGAAATCCTCAAGCTGGCGCGGCAGCAGGCGCGCGATGCCCTGCAATCGACCGCGGCGGCGCTGGTGAAGATGCCGCTGGCGGACGTGTTCGCCGCGCGCGCCGCCGTGCTCGATTTGCATTTGGCGCCGGCGGTCGAGCGTTACCTCATCGAACTGGTGCTGGCCTCGCGCGAGGCGCAACGTTACGACGCCGAACTCGCGCGGCGCATCGCCTGGGGCGCCAGTCCGCGCGGCTCGATCGCGCTGGAGCGTTGCGCGCGGGCGCGGGCCTGGCTGGCCGGACGCGATTTCGTCACTCCCGACGATGTGCGCGCGATCGCCCCCGACGTGCTGCGCCACCGCGTGCTGCCGAGCTACGAAGCGACGGCGGAAGGCTGGGACGGCGATCGCCTGGTCGCCGCGTTGCTGGACAAAGTGCCGTTGCCGTGATGCCCAGCGTGTCGCCGAATCGCGGGTTTTGTAGAGCGGGGCTTGCTCCGCTGCTCCTTTGTAAGAGCGGCTTCAGCCGCGAGCTCTTGATCGGCCTGCCTGAGGAAGAAGAGCTCGCGGCTGAAGCCGCTCCTACAAAGAGCATAAGCAGCGGAGCAAGCCCCGCTCTACAAAGCGATACTGCGCATGGCTGAAGGCACCGCACCGTCGCTAGCCGAACTGATCGCCCTGCGCGGCACCGCGCAGGGCCGGCGTCCGCCCGGCCGCGGTCGCCACGGCGTCAGCGGCCATGCCTTGTCGCCGATGCGTGGGCGCGGCATGGAATACGCCGAATCGCGCGAATACGCGCGCGGCGACGACGCACGCCACATCGACTGGCGGCTGACCGCGCGCAGCGGCAAGCCGCATACCAAATTGTTCCAGGCCGAGCGCGAAAGGCTGACCTTGATCGTCGCCGATACGGCGCCATCCCTTTATTTCGGCACCCGCGTGCGCTTCAAATCGGTGCAGGCCGCACGTGCCGGCGCGGTGGCGGCGTGGGCCGCCGTGCGCGACGGCGACCGCATCGCCGCGTTGCGCGGCAGCCGCAGCGAAGCGCCGGTGTCGCCGGCCGCGGGGCCGCGCGGCGCGCTGCGCACGCTCGACGCGCTCGTGCGCTGGTATGCGGCGCCGCCTGCCGACGATGCCGGGCTCGCGATCGCGCTCGACCACGCTGCGCGCGTGCTGCGTCCAGGATCGCGGCTGATCGTGCTGTCCGACCCGCGCAGCGTCGCAGCGCTGCCGCAGAGGCGCTGGCCGGCCTTGGCGCAACACAACGAAGTGATCGTGCTGCTGCTGACCGATCCGTTGGAAAGCCAACCGCCGAAAGCGTTGTTGCCGTTCGCCGGCAGAGATCATCGCATCGAACTGGATCTGGCCAACCCCGCGCAGCGCCAGCGTTGGCGGCATGAATTCGGCGACCCGCTCGAGGCTGCGCTGGAACGCCTGCCTTCGAGCGGCGTGCGCGTGCAATCCTTGTCCAGCGAAATGCGCAGCGACGCTTGGCTGCCGTTGCTCGGCCGCGCGCAATCGCGGGTCGCGTGAGCATGTCGCCCGGCGCCTTGGTATTGCGCGATATTCACCAGCCTCCGGCACCGGGCTGGTGGCCGCCGGCGCCGGGCTGGTGGTTGGTCGCGGCGCTCTTGCTGGTGGCGGTCGGGGCGATCGCATGGTTCGCCGCGCGGCGCAAGCGGCGGCAACGCGCGATCGTCGCTCTATTCGATGCGGCCGTCGAACAGGCGCAAAACTCGGCAGCGCGCGTCGCGGCCATGTCGGAACTGTTGCGCCGCGCTGCGCGTCGACGCGATCCGGCCGCCGACCGGCTGCAAGGCGACGACTGGCTGCGTTTCCTCGACGGCGATGGCGGATCTCCGGAATTCTCCGGCGGCGCCGGCCGTCTGCTGCTGGACGGCGGTTATAGGCGCGACGTCGACGCCGCGCAGCTCGCCGCATTGCAGCCGCTGGCGCGCCGCCGTTATCTGCAGCTGATGGCGGTGCGGCGATGAGCGCGAGCTGGTCCGCATTGCGCGATCTGTTCGATGTCTTCGCGTGGCCGTGGTGGCTGTGCGCGTTGCCGCTGCCGTGGCTGGCGCTGCGCCTGCTGCCGCCGCGGCGCAGCACGTCGGCGGCGCTGAAAGTCCCGTTCGACGATCGCCTGGACGCCATCGCTACGCGCGGCGGCATCGCGCACGGCGGACGCTCGCATGCCCTGATGTGGCTGGCGTGGGGCCTGCTGTGCGTGGCCGCGGCGCGGCCGCAACAGCTCGGTCCCACGATCGCGCCGCCGCAGGCCGGCCGCGATCTGATGCTGGCGGTGGATCTGTCCGGCAGCATGAGCGAAGAGGACATGCAGCTCGGCGACGATGTCGTCGACCGCCTCACTGCGGCCAAAGCGGTGCTCGCCGATTTCCTCGACCGGCGCGTCGGCGATCGCGTCGGTCTGCTCGTGTTCGGCCAGCGCGCGTACGCGCTCACGCCGCTCACGCTGGATCGCGATTCGGTGCGCGAGCAACTGCGCGACAGCGTGATCGGTCTGGCCGGTCGCGAGACCGCGATCGGCGATGCGATCGGCCTGGCGGTCAAACGCCTGCGCGCGCAGCCGGCCGAGCAGCGCGTAGTGATCCTGCTCACCGATGGCGTCAACACCGCCGGCGCGCTGACGCCGCTCAAGGCCGCCGAACTGGCCAAGAGCGACGGCGTCCGCGTGCATACCATCGCATTCGGAGGCGAGGGCGGATTGTCGGTGTTCGGCTTCCGCCTGCCCGGTCCGGGCGGCGACGAGATGGACGAAACCACGCTACAGGCAGTGGCGAAAACCACGGGCGGCCGTTTCTTCCGGGCACGCGATACCGAATCGCTGGCCGGCATCTATGCCGAGATCGACCGCATCGAACCCGTGCAGCGCCCGGGCCAGCGCGTACGCCCGCGCAACGAGCGCTACGACTGGCCGTTGGCGGGCGCGCTCGGCCTGGCGCTGTTGGCGTTCGCGTGGCCGTTGCGGAGGTCGGCATGATCGATTGGCCGACGACCTTGCATTGGCTGCGTCCGTATTGGCTCTGGGCGCTGCTCGCTTTGCCTTTGCTCTGGGCGGGATGGAACGCGCGCCGCAAACGCGAGAGCGTGTGGCGCGATGCGGTGGATCCGCATTTGTTGCCGCACCTGCTCGAACGCGGCGGCGCCGGCGCGCGCGGCTTCGGGCTATGGGCGTTGACCGCATATGCGCTGGCGGTGCTCGCGTTGGCAGGGCCGTCGTGGCGGCAGGTCGAGCAACCCTTATGGCAGACGCGCGCGCCTTTGGTGATCGCATTGGATCTTTCCAGCGCCACGCTGGCCACGGATCTGCCGCCGACGCGCCTGCTGCAGGCGCGCGCCAAGATCGCCGCGCTGCTGCGCGAGCGCGCCGGCGGCCAGGTCGGTTTGGTGGCCTATGCCGACGACGCCTTCACCGTCGCACCGCTGACCGACGATAGCGCCAACCTCGCGTTGTTCCTGGATTCGCTGGCGCCCGACGTGATGCCCACCGACGGCAGCCGCAGCGATCGCGCGATCGACGTGTCGGCGAAATTGCTCAAGCAAGCCGGCTTCGATCGCGGTGACATCCTGCTACTGACCGATCACGCCGACACGGCTGCGATGGCGGCTGCGCAAAGCGCCGCGCGCGGCGGTTATCGCGTATCGGCCTTGGGTTTGGGTACCGCAGCGGGCGCGGCCTATCGCGGCGCCGGCGGCGCCATCGCGCAAGCGCGGTTGGAGGAGGCTTCGCTGCGCGCATTGGCGCGCACGGCTGGCGGCGGCTATGCGACTGCAACCGCGGGCGATGGGGATCTGCGCTCGCTCGGCGTGCTCGATCCGCAGCAAGCCGGCGGCGCCGCCATGCGCGGAGAGAGAGGACGCAACTGGGAGGATGGCGGCTACTGGCTACTGCCGCCTTTACTGTTGCTGGCATTGTTCGCCTTCCGGCGTGGCGGCGGAGCATTGGCCGCTTCGTTGCTGGTGTTGACGCTGTTGCCGTGGTCGCCGGCGCGCGCCGAGGGCCAGGATCTGTGGCGACGTCCCGACCAGCAGGCGCATCAACGTTTGCAGCAAGGCGTAAGCGCTTATCGCAAGCAGGATTTCGCCGCGGCCGAAAAGGCGTGGCAGGGGATCGATACGGCCGACGGCCATTACAACCTCGGAAATGCCTTGGCGAAAGCGGGCCGCTATCCGGAAGCGATCGCCGCTTACGACCGCGCGTTGAAATCGCAACCGGGCATGGCCGACGCGCTCGCCAACAAGCGCGCGGTGCAAGCGGCGATGAAGCGCAAACCGCCGCCCGGCAAACGCAACCAAGACGATAACGGCAAGCAGAATCCGGACAAGGATCCGAATCGGCAGCCCGGCGACAGCGGGCAGCCGCAGAAGCCGGAAAAATCCTCGGGCAGCGAGTCGCAAGCGCCGCAGGACCAACCGCCGCAGGACCCCGCTTCGCAACAGCAGCAAGGCGCCGCGCAGCCTCCCGCCAAGCCGCAGGACGGCGCCGCGCAGCGCGCCGCCGACGCCGCGCAACGCGAACGCATGCAACGCGCGCTGGCCCAGCAGGGCGCGCAGAAACCCGGCGACAAGGCGCAACCGACGCAAGCGCGCAAGGAGACCGCCGCCGAACGCGAACGCCGCCAGGCCAGCGAGGCTTGGCTGCGGCGCGTGCCGGACGATCCGGGCGGCCTGCTGCGCGCCAAGTTCAGGCTGGAACAGGAACGCCGCCAACAATCCGGATCGACTCCATGAGCCGCACCGCGCGCATCGCCATAACGCTTTCCCTGTTGCTATGCGCATTCGCGACGCAGGCGCAAACCCGCGCTTGGCTCGATCGCAGCCGCGTCGCGCTGGGCGAAACGGCGACGCTCAACATCGAGACCGGTCAGGCCAGCGCAGATGCGCCGGATTATTCGGCGCTGATGAAGGATTTCGACCTGAGCGGCAACACCAGCAGCCGCCAGTTCGAGATGGCCAACGGCCAAAGCCGCATGCGCGTGCTGTTCGCCGTGGCGTTGCAGCCCAAACGCGAAGGCTTGCTCACGGTGCCGGCGTTGACGGTGGGTACGCAACGTACGCAGCCGCTGACCTTGAGCGTGACCGCCGCAGCGGCGGCGCCGGCGCGGGCCGGCGGCGCGGTCTTCATCGAAACCGAAGTCGACGATGAAGAACCGTACGTGCAGCAGGCGGTCGGCCTGGTGATGCGGTTGTACTACGCCGTGCCGCTGCTGTCGGGCCAACTGGAAATGGATACGCCCGACGGCGCATCGATGCAGCGCGTCGGCGAAGACCTGCAGTACGCACGGGAGATTCAAGGCCGCCGCTACAACGTGGTCGAGCGGCGCATGCTGCTGATTCCCGAGCGCAGCGGCACGCTCACCATTCCCGGTGCGCGCTTCAACGGCCGCGGCGCGGGCGGTTTCTTCGACGAAGTATTCGGCGACGGCCAACGCGAGCTGCGCGCCAATGGTCCGCCGCGCCTGCTGAAGGTGCAAGCGACGCCATCCAATGCGCCGCAGCCGTGGCTGCCGTTGCGCGATCTGCGCCTGCGCTACGTCGCTATGCCGCAGCGTGCCCGCTCGGGCGAAGCCGCGACGGTGGTGATCGAAGCGGTCGCCGACGGCGCCACCGCGACGCAGATGCCAGAAATGCAGTTGACCGTAGGCGATGGTGCGCAAGTATTCGCCGAACCTGCGCAGAACGACGAGAGCTTCGTCAACGGCCGGCCGCAGGTGAAGATCACGCGCCGCTTCTCGGTAGTGCCCGCACGCGCCGGACGGCTGACATTGGATGCGCCGCGCCTGGCATGGTGGGACGTGCGCAGCGATTCGGCGCGCACCGCCGGCTTGCCGCCGCTGGTATTGGACGTAACGCCGGGTATCGGCGGCGCGAATGCGCCCGCGCCTTCTGCGGCCGCACCGGCACCGGCATCGGCCGAGCAGCGCTGGGTCCGTATTCCCGGCGTGCAAGGCGGCGTCGGCGTTTGGGCGGTGACGACGGTGGTCTTCGCGCTGTTGTGGCTGCTGACGCTGGCTTGGGGCCTGCACCGCCGGCACGCAGGCCATCCTCCAGCGGCGACGTCGCCGACAGCGCTTGCGGACTCCGGCGGCAAATCGCGATCCGATCTCAAGCGTGCGTTCGATGCCGGCGACCTCGGCGATATCGGCGACGCGCTGCGCGCGATGGCATCGCCGCCTGCGGCCGACCTGGATGCGCTGCTGCAACGGCTGGACGATCCAGTGCAACGCGATGCGGTCGAACAGCTCCGGCGCGCGCGCTGGGGCGGAGGCGATCCGGCCGCAGCGCGCGTGGCGCTGCGCGAGGCTTTCAGGCAGGGGCCGGTGTGGCGCGATGCCGTATCGGAATCGATTTCGCCGTTGCCGCCGTTGTATCCGCAGAGTCGGTAGGGCACCCGCCCCTTCGTTCGTCATCCCCGCGAAAGCTGGGACCCATGTTGCTTTTCCTACGCCTGTGTAGCCAACAGCAAAATGGGTCCCAGCTTTCGCTGGGATGACGGGTGGGGGAGCTCTGGAACCACTCCTGTATGCTTCTGGAATTCCACCAGGAAAGCCTCCATGGCCGCAGATCGCACTGCTCCCGCCAAAAAACTGCCGCTGCACTGGAAGATCGCCATCGGCTTCTTCGCCGGCCTGCTGCTGGGCATGTTCGTGCATTACGGCGTGGGCGCCGATACCGGCTGGGTGCAGGCGCTGACCAAGTATCTGACGCAACCGTTCTCGACGCTGTTCCTCAGCCTTATCTTCATGCTGATCGTGCCGCTGCTGTTCTCGGCGCTGGTGGTCGGCGTGTCGGAGATGGGCGACATCCGCGCGCTGGGCCGGATCGGTTGGCGCACGCTCGCCTACACCGTGATCCTGTCCGGCACGGCGGTGCTGGTCGGCTTGGTGATGGTGAATCTGTTCAAGCCCGGCGCGGGCGTCGACCAGGCGTTGGCGCAGCAACTGCTCAACGAAGGCGCCGAACGCGCCCAGGCCATCGTCAAGGACAGCACCGTCCAGCCCAAGGGCATGGATATGCTGCTGTCGATCGTGCCGCAGAACGTGATCGGCGCCGCATCCAGCAACGCCAACATCCTGGCGCTGATGTTCTTCGCGCTGATGTTCGGCATCGGCATCGTGCTGAGCAAGGCCACGCCGGCGTTGGAAACGCTCAAGCGCGGCATCGAAGGCCTGTTCGAAGTGTCGATGACGCTGATCGGGCTGGTCATCCGCCTGGCGCCGTACGCGGTGTTCTGCTTCATGTTCAACCTGGCCGTGCTGTTCGGCTGGGACCTGCTGCTGCGGCTCGGCGCTTATGTCTTGGTCGTAGTCGCCGCGCTCGCCTTCCACATGCTGGTGGTGTATTCGGCGGCGTTGAAATTCATCGGCGGCTACTCGCCGGCGAAATTCTTCAAAGGCGTGCAGGAAGCGATGCTGATGGCGTTCTCCACCGCCTCCAGCAACGCCACGCTGCCGACCGCGCTGCGCGTGGCCGACGACGAGCTCGGCCTGCCCAAGCGCGTGTCGCGCTTCGTGCTGACCATCGGCGCCACCGCCAACCAGAACGGCACCGCGCTGTTCGAAGGCGTCACGGTGATCTTCCTGGCCCAGTTCTTCGGCGTGGATCTCAGCATCGGCCAGCAGATCATGGTGATGCTGGTCTGCATCCTGGGCGGCATCGGCACCGCGGGCGTGCCGTCGGGCTCCTTGCCGGTGGTGGCGCTGATCTGCGCCATGGTCGGGGTGCCGCCCGAGGGCATCGGCCTGGTGCTGGGCGTCAATCATTTCCTCGATATGTGCCGGACCACCGTCAACGTGACCGGCGACCTGGGCATCGCGGCGATGGTGGCACGCGGGGAAAAAGACGGACCGAGCCTCGCCGATACCGGCAACAGCGTCGGCTGAGCGCTTGCGATCTTTGGCACGCGTAGCCCGGGTAAGCGCAGCGCACCCGGGACCACGTCGCGGCCAAATCCCGGGTGCGCTGCGCTTACCCGGGCTACCCCTCCTCAAAGCCCTCCCGCAAAAGGCTTCTCATACACGGCGATAACCACCCGCCGCGGCGGTCATGGGAGAATAGGCCGCCCGCGAATCCCCGGGCGCCGCCCACGATCCCGCACTCCATGACGACGCCCAGCCGCCGCGACCTCGCCAACGCCATCCGTTTCCTCGCCATCGACGCCGTCCAGGCCGCCAACTCCGGCCATCCCGGCATGCCGATGGGCATGGCCGACATCGCCGAGGTGCTGTGGAACGACTACCTCAGCCACAACCCGAATAACCCGAAGTGGTTCAACCGCGACCGCTTCGTGCTGTCCAACGGCCACGGCTCGATGCTGCAGTACGCGCTGCTGCACTTGTCCGGTTACGCGCTGCCGATCGAAGAGATCAAGCGCTTCCGCCAGCTCGAATCGATGACGCCGGGCCACCCGGAAAACTTCATGACGCCGGGTGTGGAAACCACCACCGGCCCGCTCGGCCAGGGCTTCGCCAACGCGGTCGGTTTCGCGCTGGCCGAGAAAGTGCTGGCGCAGCGCTTCAACCGCCCCGAATTCGAAGTCGTCGATCACCGCACTTGGGTGTTCATGGGCGACGGCTGCTTGATGGAAGGCATCTCGCACGAAGCCGCCTCGCTGGCCGGCACTTGGGGTCTGGGCAAGCTGGTCGCGTTCTGGGACGACAACAAGATCTCGATCGACGGCAACACGGACGGCTGGTTCACCGACGACACGCCGATGCGTTTCGAAGCGTACGGCTGGCAGGTGATCCGCAACGTCAACGGCCAAGATCCGACCGAAGTGAAAACCGCGATCGACACCGCGCTGGCGGAAACCGGCAAGCCCACGCTGATCTGCTGCCGCACCACGATCGGTTTCGGTTCGCCGAACAAGGCCGGCAAGGAATCCTCGCACGGCGCGGCGTTGGGCAAGGAAGAAGTCGCCGCCACGCGCGAAGCGCTGGGCTGGCCGTACGCGCCGTTCGAAATTCCGCAGGAAATCCGCGACGCCTGGCGCGCGGGCAACGCCGGCCTGGTACGGGAAGAACAGTGGAACCGTTTGTTCGATGGCTACGCCGCGCAGCATCCGCAACTGGCCGACGAGCTGGTTCGCCGCTCGCATGCCGAACTGCCGGAAGGCTTTTCGGCCGCTGCCGACGCTTACATCGCGAAATTGCAGGCCGAAGGTCCGACCGTCGCCTCGCGCAAAGCCTCGCAGATGGCGATCGAAGCGTTCGCGCCGTTGCTGCCGGAACTGATCGGCGGTTCGGCCGATCTGGCGCATTCCAACCTGACTTTGTGGAAGGGCAGCCGATCGGTCGCCGGCGATTCGCCCGACGCGAACTACATTTATTTCGGCGTGCGCGAATTCGCGATGACCGCGATCAGCAACGGCCTGGCCTTGCACGGCGGCTTCATCCCGTACGACGCCACCTTCCTGGTGTTCAGCGACTACGCGCGCAACGCCGTGCGCATGAGCGCGCTGATGGGCGCGCATGCGATCCACGTCTATACGCACGATTCGATCGGCCTGGGCGAAGACGGTCCGACCCATCAGCCGATCGAGCATCTGGCCTCGCTGCGCTATATCCCGCACAACGATGTGTGGCGGCCTTGCGATGCGGTCGAGTCGGCGGTGTGCTGGCGTCAGGCCATCGAACGCAAGGACGGCCCCAGCTGCCTGATTTTCTCGCGCCAGAACCTGCCGCATCAGGCGCGCACCGACGCGCAGGTCGCGGCGATCGCATGCGGCGGTTATGTGCTACGCGACAGCGCCGGCGCGCCGGATGCGATCCTGATCGCCACCGGCTCGGAAGTCGGCCTCGCCATGCAGGCCGCAGAGCGGCTCGGCGGCAACGTGCGCGTGGTGTCGATGCCGTCGACCGAAGTGTTCGACCGCCAGTCCGTCGAATACCGCGAATCCGTGCTGCCCAAGGCCTGCCGCAAGCGCGTCGCCGTGGAAGCGGGCGTCACCGACTTCTGGCGCAAATACGTGGGCCTGGACGGCGCCGTGGTCGGCATCGACAGCTTCGGCGCCAGCGCGCCGATCGAAGCGCTGATGCCGCATTTCGGCTTCACCGTCGACAAGGTCGTCGAGGCCGTGCAGTCCCTCGGCTGAGCAGTTTCTTTTATGCCGTCATTCCCGCGAAGGCGGGAATCCAGCGACTTGGCTTAGCCTCTCCCGCTTGCGGGAGAGGGCTGGGTGAGGGCGCGCGGGATAGCAGATAGCTTCGTGGCGATCTGGTGCAGCGTCAAAGTCACTGGGTTCCCGTCTTCGCGGGAACGACAGCTCAAGGCAAACCTCACACTCGTGATGTGTTCTGCAGCGCATAAGACACCAGCCGCGCATACAAGCGATCGCTGAATGTCTTCGGAGCATCGAGCCCCATCCGCTGGATCGCCTCGGCATCGCCGCTCTGGCCTGCAAACGCGGCACCGATGACGGTGAACGCCTTGCCGGCGACAGTCGCCGTATTCGACTTCAACCACCCCAGCGCCTTCACCAGCCGCTGCTCGACTTCGGTGAAATCGCTGCCGAGCGGGTAATCGGGCAGCGTGCCGTCCGCACGCAGAAGCGCCAGCCGTTCGCGCAGCGCTCGTTCCGAATTCTTCGACCATTGCGATGGCATCTGGAACCCGTCGGCCAGCTTGCGGCTGCGCTTGGCCGTATCGATCAGCGAGCGCTGGAAACGCGCATCGGCGATCGCGGCCATGGCGATCACGCAATCCTCGTCGGTCTTGCCGCGCAGATCGGCGATGCCGTACTCGTTGACGTAAATATCGCGCAGATGGCGCGGAATGGTGATGTGGCCGTAGTTCCAGCGGATGTTCGACGCGGCCTTGCCGCCGCTGTCGCGCGTGGCGCGCAGCAACAGCACCGAGCGCGCATCGGGCAATGCATGCGCCATCGCCACGAAGTTGTACTGGCCGCCGACGCCCGACACCACGCGGCCGTCGTCCAGCCCGTCCGATACCGCCGCGCCGAGCGCGGTGGCCATCATGCAGGTGTTGAAGAAGCGCGATTCGCGCCGCTGCAGGCGTTCCAGCGTTTCGTTGCCGCCGTAAAGCTCGTTGACCTCGCTGACCCGGCGCATGCCGATGGCGCGGCGCGTGCTGTCGTCCAGATGGCGCAGCCAGCGGTAGAAATCCGGCGATCCCAGATAGAACGCGCCGTGCAGGAATTCGCCGTCGCGATCCAGCAGTTCCAGATCCAGCACGCTCGCTTCGCCCTCGACGATGCGTTTCATCAGGGCTTCGTTCTCCACCACCTTGCGCCGGATCACGCCGGCTTCGACCAGATGGCGGAATCCCTCGTTGACCATTTCGCTGCAGCCGTACAGGCCCTGCCGCAACGGATCGAGCCCGCCGCTGGCGATCACGGCCGGGTGCCGTTCGATCTCCGGGTCCAAAGCAGCCAGCACTTTCCGATAAGCGGCGTTGTCGGTATGGCGCAGCGCCAGCGCATGGCAGAGCGCATCGGATAGCGCGCCGATGCCGATCTGCAGCGTGCCGCCGTCGCGCACCAGCGCGCTGGCGTAGAAACCGATCGCGTATTCGATATCGCCCACCGGCTGCCGCGGCAATGCGAACAGCTTGGGGTAGGGCGCCGGCGGCGCGATCACGATGTCGAAGAAACCGCTGTCGACGGCCGCGACGCCATCCAGCCACGGCAACTGCGGGTCGACCTCGGCGATCAGCACCGGCCGCGGCAGGCCGCGCGCGACGATCGCATCGATCGCGTCGAACGTCAGATCCGTGTTGGACGACAGCGACATCCGCGTGCCTTCGTCGTTGCTGGCCACTTTCTGCACCAGCACATTCATGCCGCGGTCGGCCAGCGCCTTGGCCACGTGCGTGTAATTCAGGCTCGCGTAGCGGCGTTGCGCCTGGCGCGAGTTCAGCAGCGCGCCGGACTGTACGTAGAACTCTTCGACTTCGATATGCGCCGGCAACGCGTCGCGCTTCTGCGCCTGCACGTAAGCCAGGCGCGGGAAATCGTCGCCGTACAGCCGCGACACGAACGGCGCGAGGAAGCGCTTCTCCAGCTCGCTGCCGCCGCCGGGCGGGTCCAGCGACAGGGCGGTGTATAGCTGCATCGGCCGCGACGGATCGCGCGCGATCCGTTCGTACAGCGCGTTGAGCAAGCGATGCGGCTTGCCGATGCCCAGCGGCGCGCCGACGCGCAGCGGGCCTTCGACGCTGGCCAGGAGGGATTCGACGGCATCGTCGATGGACGCGAAAACGGCGGGGGAAGTCGGGGTCATGGACCTAAGCGTACCCCCACCGCGGCCCTTCCGCAGCCCGTCGTTCAGCCCAGGATATGGAAAGCTTCGGTAAGGCGCCGGAGTTCGTCGGGCACGTGGCTCACGTAGACCATCGGCAGCGCGGTTTCGTCGCGGACGCGTTGCATATAGGGAATCAATTCTTCGCGACGGGCCTGATCCAGCATCGACAGCGGTTCGTCGAGCAGCAGGATCTCCGGCTGCGACAACAAAGCGCGTCCCAAGGCGATGCGCTGAGCCTCGCCGCCGGACAGGCGATGCGTGCGCCGCTGCAACAGGCTGTCGATACCCAGCAGCTCCACGATGGCATCCAGCGCGAAACGCGGCTGCGCCTTGCGTTCGCCGCGCAGCCCGTAAAGCAGATTGCGGCGCACGTCGAGATGCGGGAATAACCGCGCGTCCTGGAATACGTAGCCGATGCGCCGGCGATGCGCGGGCAGATCGATGCCGCTCGCGCTGTCGAACAGACAGCGTCCTGCGACGGCGATGCGCCCGCGATCGGGCGTCGACAGCCCTGCGATCGCATTGAGCACCGACGTCTTGCCGGCACCGGAATATCCGGTCAGCGCGATCACGCGCGCATCGTCGACGATACGGACATCGCGGCGGAAAGCGCCCTGCCGGATCGAGAAATCCAGATCGAACATCGCCGTGGCGGCGCTCATGCGCGATTCTCCCGCCGTTGGCGCTGCACCAGCCATTCCGATACCAGCACCGCGGCGAACGAAATCGCGATCGCGACCAGGGTCAGCCGCCAAATGCCCGATTCGCCGCCGGGCACCTGCATCAAGCCGTAGATCGCCGACGACAGCGTCTGCGTTTCGCCCGGGATGTTGGACACGAAGGTGATCGTCGCGCCGAATTCGCCTAGCGCTTTTGCGAAAGCCAGCACCGCGCCGGCGACGATGCCGGGCCAGGCCAGCGGCAAAGTGATGCCGAGAAACACGCGCCAGCGGTTCGCACCGAGCGTGGCGGCGGCCTGTTCCAATCGCCGGTCGACCGCTTCGATCGACAAACGGATCGCACGCACCATCAACGGGAAACCCATGATCGCGCTGGCCAAGGCCGCACCGGTCCAGCGGAACGCGAACGTGAAGCCGAAGTGTTCCAACAGCCATTGCCCGATCGCGCCGCGCGTGCCGAACAGGATCAGCAGCACGTAACCGGTCACCACCGGCGGCAGCACCAGCGGCAGATGCAGCAACGCATCCAGCAGCAATTTGCCGGGAAATCGCTTGCGCGCCAGCAGCCAGCCCATCGCGATGCCGAACGGCAGACTGCCGAGCATCGCGGCCGTGGCCACTTTCAGGCTCAGCGCGATCGCGGTCAGTTCCGCCGGCGTGAAATCGAACATGCGCTAGGCGGTTCTCAGAGCACCGTGAAGCCGTGCCGGCGGAAAATAGCCGCCGCCTCGGGCGTCGCCAGCCAACGCACGAAAGCCGCAGCCTGCACATGCTTGCTGGCGGCGATGCGGGCGACCGGATACACGATCGGCGGATGCGAATCGGCCGGGAACGTGCCCAGCACACGCACGCCGGGCTCGGCCTGCGCATCGCTGCCGTAGACGACGCCCAACGGCGTCTCGCCACGCGCCACCAGCATCAGCGCGGCGCGCACGTTCTCGCCCTCGGCTACTTTGTTTTGCAACGAATCCCAGGCCCCTAGCGAGGCGAGCGCAGCTTTGCCGTACTTGCCGGCCGGCACGCTGGCGGTCAGGGCGAGCGCGATGCGCCCGTCGCCAAGCAACGGACGCAGATCGACGCCGGGTTTCAACACGACGGGTTTCGCCGTGCTGGCCTTGGGTGCGATCAATACCAGCGTGTTGCCGAGCAGGTCGCGGCGGCTGGCGGTGTCGATCAAACCGCGCTGCTGCACGTAATCCATCCAATCGCGATCGGCGGATACGAACACGTCGGCGGGTGCGCCCTGTTCGATCTGCCGCGCGAGCGCCGAGCTGGCCGCGTACGACACGCGCACCGTTTGGTCGCTGCTGCGCCGATACGCGGCCGCAGCTTCGTCCAGCGATTCCTTGAGGCTGGCGGCGGCGAACACGGTGATCGGCGTTGGTTCCGATTCGGCAGCGGTGGCCTCGGTCGCGAATATCAGCGTCGCGGCGACGCAAAGCGTGTGCAGCCAGCGTTTAGCCGCGGAGAAATTCATGACAGGCATTATGGGGCAGTCACCACGGTGAGGGATTTGACCTGCCGCACCCAACGCGCAGGCCGCGCATCGCTGGGTGCGACCAGGCGCAACGGGCCATCGTCGGCATCCAGCGGCTTGCCGCTGCAACGGTCGACCAGCAGCACGCGGCGGTCGCTCAGGCTCGGGTCGAGTTCGGCCAGCGAATACACCGCGCGATAATCGTCGCGCGCGGTCACCAGCAGATAGCGCGCGAGTTGAGGTCCGCGCAGCGGGTCGGCGGGCATCGCGCCGGTGGCGCGCAGCAGGCCGGCGAGCGCCACGCCTTCGCAATCCAGATCCTGTCCGTGCGCGGAAGCCTTGACCGATTCGCGCGGCAGCTTGGCCAGCGTGGCTTCGTCCAGCGGCACCACGAACGGCGAAGGCGACATCGGTTCGGAGGCGCGTCCCGCGTGCTCCGCGTGCGACGGCGCCGCGGCCTGGCGCGGCGGACCGGCGGCGGCGCAGGCCGACAAGCCTGCGGCGAGCAGTAACGCGGCGACTCGCATCGTCAATGTCGTGTTGGTCATAATTTGTCCAGTGGAACTTTCAGATAACGCACGCCATTGTCCTCGGCCGCCGGCAATGCGCCGGCGCGGATATTGGTCTGCACGGCCGGAATGATCAACGCCGGCATCGGCAGCGTAGCATCGCGCGCCTGGCGCAGTTTCACGAAATCGGCTTCGCTCGCGCCATTGCCGAGGTGGATGTTGGCGCGCTTCTGCTCGCCTATCGTGGTCTCGCAAGCCACCTCGCGGCCGCCGGGGCCGTAATCGTGGCAGACGAAGACGCGGGTATCGTCCGGCAATTCGAACAGGCGCTGGATGGAACGGTACAGCGTCGCCGCGCTGCCGCCGGGGAAATCGCAGCGCGCCGAGCCGGCATCGGGCATGAACAAAGAGTCGCCGGTGAACAGCGCATCGCCGATCAGATAGGCGTTGCTGTCGCTGGTATGGCCCGGCACCGGAATCACCCGCGCTTGCAATTGCCCGATGGCGAAGATTTCGTCGGCCGCGAACAAACGATCGAACTGCGACCCGTCGGCCGGAAAACGCTCGCCAAGATTGAAGATCGGCCGGAACGTTTCCTGCACGGTGCGGATGCCTTCGCCGATGGCGATCTCGGCCTCCGGAAATGCCTGCTTGAGCCAATGTGCAGCGGAGAGATGATCGGCATGCGCATGCGTTTCCAGCAGCCAGCGAACATGGTAGCCGTGTTCGCGCACGTCCTGCAGCAACTTGTCGGCCGAAGCGGTGGAGGTTCGGCCCGAAGCCGCTTCGTAGTCGAGCACCGGATCGATCAGCGCCGCCTCGCGGCTATCCGGATCGGCGACGACATAACTCCAGGTGCCCGTGCCGGCGTGGTGGTGCGGATGCACGATCGGCGGCATGGCGCGATGCTCCTCGATCAGTTCAATGCGTGTCGGCCAGTGTGGCGTTGAGCAAGTCGGCAAGCCGCACGGCCGCCTGCCTGACACGCTGTTCGGCCAACGGACGTTGCGCGTCCAGATAGCGATTGTCCAGCCGGTGCCCGTCGGGATACAGCTTGTGCGAGTCGACCAATCGGCAGGATTCCTCGGCCCAGGCCGCCGGATCCGTAGTTTCCTTCGCGGTCGGCGTCGGCCACGGCAGCTTGGCGAGCCGGTCGGCATAGGCCTGGGTCTGATCGCCGCGCGCGGCGAGTTCGGTCGCGCCCAGATCGGTCGATCCCAGGATGTAGTAGTCCCACACCGAATGCAGATTCGTGCCCATCACGCCATCGACGTATTTGTCGCGCGCATACGCCTCTGGCTTGAGCGGCGTGCGCAGGCTGATCTGGTAATCGTTGCCGCCTTTGTCCTTGCGATTGCTGGCGTGCAGCGGCTGGTGCACGTCGCCGACCAGATGCACCAGGAATTTCAGCGCATCGCGGCGCGCCGCGACCGGTTGGCTGCGATCGGCGAGGATCTTGCGCTGGACGTCGATCTGGGCGATCACGCAGTCGCCGTTCGGGCAATCGCGCTCGGGCCGGTAATCGCAGTCGCTGGACAGGAAATTCACGTAATGCCAGCGCGAGCTTTTCTTGCCCAGTTCGGGGTCGTTGTCGCGCAGCATATCGGCCCAGGTGGCCACGCCGGCCAGCGTCGGATCGGGCTCGCCGGCCAGCAATTCGGCGATCTGGGCGCGGGCGGCGGGGGTCAGGTGACGCTGCGCCAATTCGCCGATCAGGCGGTGGCCGAGCGCGCTCCAGCCCAGCGCGGCCGGGGCCATCGCCAGCAGGAAAGCGGTTACAAACAGCAGGCGTAGCGGCTTCATGGGGGTCCGATTAGGGGTGAGGGCGGTAAGCCGCTAAAATACCGGTCTTTCCTTTCCCCGTCTTTGCAGGAGCGGCTACATGGCGATCAAGGTAGGCATCAATGGCTTCGGCCGCATCGGGCGCAACGTGCTGCGCTCGGCGGTGCAGAATTTCGGCGGCGAGATCGAGATCGTGGCGATCAACGATCTGCTCGAGCCGGACTACCTGGCCTATATGCTGCAGTACGACTCGGTGCACGGCCGCTTCAAGGGCGAAATCGCGGTCGACGGCAATACGCTGATCGTCAACGGCAAGAAGATCCGCCTCACCCAGGAACGCGATCCGGCCGACCTGAAATGGGACGAGGTCGGCGCGCAGGTCGTCATCGAATCCACCGGCCTGTTCCTGGACAAGGTCACCGCGCAGAAGCACCTCGATGCCGGCGCCAAGAAGGTGATCCTGTCGGCACCGTCCAAGGACGACACGCCGATGTTCGTCTACGGGGTCAACGACAAGACCTACAAGGGCGAGGCGATCGTTTCGAACGCAAGCTGCACCACCAACTGCCTGGCGCCGCTGGCCAAAGTGCTCAACGACAAGTGGGGCATCAAGCGCGGCCTGATGACCACCGTGCACGCCGCCACCGCCACGCAGAAGACCGTCGACGGCCCCAGTAACAAGGATTGGCGCGGCGGCCGCGGCATTCTCGAGAACATCATCCCGTCGAGCACCGGCGCTGCGAAGGCCGTGGGCGTGGTGATCCCGGAGCTCAACAAGAAGCTCACCGGCATGTCGTTCCGCGTGCCGACCAGCGACGTGTCGGTGGTCGACCTGACCGTCGAGCTGGTGAAAGACGCCACCTACGCCGAAATCTGCGCCGAAATGAAGGCGCAAAGCGAAGGCGCATTGAAGGGCATTCTGGGCTACACCGAAGACAAGGTGGTCGCCACCGATTTCCGCGGCGACACGCGCACTTCGATCTTCGACGCCGACGCGGGCATCGCGTTGGATAGCACTTTCGTCAAGCTGGTCAGCTGGTACGACAACGAGTGGGGCTATTCCAACAAGTGCCTGGAAATGGTCAAAGTCGTCGCCAAGTAATCCGGCGCGCAGCTCCGAAAAAGCCCCGCATTGCGGGGCTTTTTTATTTGCCCGCCTGCAGGCCAAACGCGGCTTTCGGTGCAGCGTCGAGCGGTTGCGGGTCCGCCGCGGTGGTACGGGCCGATTCGGCGGCGATGACGCCCGGATGCAGGCAGATATGACCTTCCACCAATGCCAGCTGCCGTTGGCGCTCGGCGATGGCCAGCTCGCGCGCCTTTTCTTCGCCGTGTTTGGCGACGCCGAAGGTTTTACGCAGGCGCGTGCCGTTGGGAAGCATCGTTTGCGCCATGTAGAATGAGTAGCCGCGGTAGCAATTGCGGCAGACGCCCGGCATGCCGCTGGTGTTGTTGCGCCGCAGCTGCTGGTTGCGCGTGGTTTTGAGCATCGGCTCGGACTGCCGCAGGATGTCATCGCGAAAGGCTATCGCCGCCGCCAACGCCGCTTGTTCGCCACCGAATTTGACGTCCGCGAACGACTTGTTGCAGATCCACTTCTTCTCGCGCGAGATCATCACCCGCCACGTCCAGCTGCAGCCGTTGGCATCGAGCCGGCCGGTGGTCTTGGCGCGGTAGATGCCGTACATCTCGGGCGTGTGGAAGAAGGGCTGCCCGGCAGGGCGCGGTCTGCGGCGGGGATTGTTTTCGTCGGCAACCGGAGATTCCGGCGTGGCGTTTTTAGTCTCCAGGATCGTCATAGCGAATACCGCATCCCGCGGTCTTGCGACTGCTGTTGCTCCTGAGCCATCCACTGCTCGTGCTGCTGGATCCTTTGTTTGTCGAAATCCTCTAACCGCTGTGTGGTTTCCTGCATGGGCGGCGGCGTTTGCGACAGATACACGTCCGCCCGGAAACCCGGCGTTGTGCCCATCACGAAGACCCGGTCGTCGCGGACGATGACTTTGTCGAGTTCGTCCACGTTCCACACGCCGCCGATCTTGGCTTGGAGCATGACGTGGGCGGCCATGTTGTCGGAAGTTTGCGGAGGCAATTGCTTGCGTAATGCCTCGTATAAGCCATGGTCCGGATGGTTGCGGTCGCGCGGATCAACTCGACGAGATGCGTTCTCTGGGTTTGAAGTCTCTGCGTAGCTTTGGCTTTCAGTAGACCCTGATGCCGCGTTGCTATGGTGTTCAGAGCTGTGTGATGGGCGCGCTCGGTCATGAGGAATGTGCTCTGGATTTGCTGAATCTCCATTTCGAAAATGGCCGCGTCTCGGAACAAACGGCATCCCATTGTTCTCCATGAGATCGAGCCAGTCAGCCTCTCGGCGGCCGCCGAATTCCATTTGCATCGGAACTCCATTCCTGTTCCATCCATTCCGCGTCATTTCAAATAGGTCGCCATTTGGGCTTTGGATAGTGATAACCCCATGCCTATCTTGTTCAATACGCGACATTTCCAGTCGCGCATGTTGGTTACTTCCAGAGATCAGAGTCGGCCTGGCAGGTGTGCCTTCATTGATGTGCGCAGCAATGCGCGCTCCCGCGGCCGGGTTTCGCATCATTCCATCGAACAATTGAACGTCAGGATTGCTGTTGAAAGACCTTGTTAGGCCAATGTTGCCGTTTACATGAAGTTCCTGGTGCCAAGCCTCGCTCAAGCGTCCATGGCCCAATTCAAGGTCGCTAATGAGGCGTACGGCAGTTAAAGCACTATCCCGGCCCGAGATGATGGCTGCTGGATCGGAAGCTCCAAGGGTGCTTACGTTCTCGATCCAAGAGCTAACATCGTCGGATGACATTTCATTCGCTTCCAGGATTCTAAGAAGCTCACGTCCTCGTTTTTCTCCTTGGTTGAACCTTTTGCTGGCCATCGTCACGATTTCTGCCGCTTGCCGTGGATCTGTGCGGCCTAACTCCTGAAGCCAAAGAGTCTGGGACAACGGTTGCCCTACGTTTTCCCACTTGTATACGATCTGCTCGCGATCCAATCCGCTAACGAAATCTCGTCCCGGATCTGACCGTAAGTACTCATTGAGTCGTAGCAATTCCTCAGTAGATAACGCATTGCCATGTCGACCTGGAGTCTGGAGCCTTGCTGATAGAGATAGGCTTTCAGCTGACGTGAATCGTTTATTCTCGGGCGCCCAGCTTTGATAGCCTGAAAGCAAGTCGGCGACCTTGTGTTGTCGGCCGGGCTGACCAAAATCCCATTGCATGCAGCCAACCGACCAGCCCGAGCGGCCTGTGCTATGGGTCAGGTGATAAATTGGGAAGGCATTAATTTCGCTGCCGCGGCCCACTGCGTTGTAGGCGATCATCTCGAAGGTTTGACGGTCCAGCGGGTTATAGGCATGTTCATCTGTCTCATTGGCCATGGCTCGTCTCCATCGACACTAGAGTTTGAAGAGATCTTTTCAATTTTTGGATACGCTCATTTGTCATCTCGAGACGACAGGCCTCTATCAGATTCCCCATCTCATTTCCTCGTGTTGTTCCTGCAATGAATTGTTCAGAGAGGCATTCTTTGTCTCGATAATCTGCCCATGCTTCATTCGCATCTTTGAAGCTTTCTTTCAGGTCGACGAGATATGCTCGATCCCACATTTCAATGCCGCCATACAACTGATCCACGAGTAGGTTGATATGAGTCTCCAGCGTTTCGAGTTCTTTTCTTGCCGCGTACATTTTTTTGTAGGGGGAGCAACGTAGTTCGATATCCGGGCAATTCTCGTAATCATCGGACTTAGAAAAGCATTCTTCTCTGCTGTTCCAGTCGCCTATTGCCATACAGTCGACATTCGAATAATTCACGGGCCCGTGTTCTGGTTTATTTGTTGTTTTTTCTGCAGCAGACGCGGGCGGCGCTGGAAGAACTTGAATCAGTAGTAAGACCATTGCTGGCCATGACAACATGTTCAATTCGTTGATTTTCCGGCTATAACGGTCTGATCGCGTTGTCATTGAGTTATGCCCTCATATGCTCGGTGGAATTCGACATGTCCCAGCCTTTGTATTGGCGCATGATTAGTAAAAACGTTTATTCGAAACGGACTATGCAGTCGTTCTTTCATCAGTGACTCCATTAGTTGCAACGCACGTATTGGTGAGATTCCTCACCGTCCGTAATCGTTAGGGAAGCGGCATTTAGTACGAATATTTCGGCCTGCCCCTGAATTTCTGGTGGCGCGATGCTTGTGATACGCACTATTCGCCAAGTTGATGGTTGCTCGGATAGCTGCGTAACCTCTTTCGGCCGGATAGTTTCCTCGTTGGAGTACATAGCTTTTTTCGTAACTAAGAGCCCCGCATATGTATCCGTGCCATGGTCCGTGGGGCACGGCAACCCCATCTGTTGCTAAGTCCCTATGAGTTCTTTGGGAAAAACCAGATCTACTTGTTCTTCGTGGGCGACGACTTCGGTCGTGACGAACGCTGCTATGAGGAGAAGAGTCCAATTGCGCGGCAGAAACCCGAAAATAGACCGCCTGTTTGCTGTCGACTTGGCGCTAGGCACGAAAAGCCACATAGCTGCCATCGCTTTCGATGCGGAGCGGATATTTTCTAAAGTGACCATCAGTGAATGCCTCATATCTTCAGCAGCGGAACTTTTGCGGCGGGCATAAGCTTTGTGGCGAAGTATTTGTCCTCGTAGTACTTGATCTTCTTGCACAACACCGGATGCTCCATCCCCTCGTACAGGATGATTTCCTTGTCCGGCCCCATCGCTTTCAGTTCCTGAGGCAGCATCAGCGCGCGCCGCTCCTGCGATTCGCTGCGGCTGAAGTCGCGGCCGCGGGTGACGTTGCTTTTGCGGACGGTGGTGTAGCCGAGCATTTCGGAGTAGTCGTTCGCGTCCTGCTGCTCGCGCGGGGCGAAGAGGATCTGCAGGGCGTGGTTGGTGAGCAGGGTGCGGGCGACTTCTTTGCCGTAGACGGATTCCAACTGCGACTTGCTCTGGATGATCGGCATCGCGCGCAGGTTGTAGCCGGCCATGAAGGAAATGGCCGAAGCGAAGATCTCGATCTTGCCGATGGCGGTGAACTCGTCCATCAGCAGCAGGCACTGATGCTTGAGCCGCTTGTCGTTCTGCGGCAGGGTCTGCACGTTGACGTTGATCAGTTGGCTGAAGAAGAGATTGATCAGCGTCCGGCATTCGGCCAGCTTGTGCGGCTGGATGCCGATGTAGATCGTCATCTTCTGCTTGCGGACGTCGGTCAGCCAGAAATCGTTGTGGCTGGTGGCCGCATCCAGAACGGGATTCAGCCAAGGGTTCAGCGGCTCGCGCAGCGTGCCCATGATCGAGGCGAAGGTTTCCTTCTCCTGCGACAGCAGGCCGGCGAACGCGGTCTTGGCTTCGTCGCTGAGGAAGGCGACCCGCGACAGGCGGATCAGGTAATCCTTCAGATTGTCGCCCTTGCCCGACGCCAGCCTGAAAATCCGTCCGAGGGTAGGGAAGCTATAAGTCTCAGCGGGATACTTCAGCCTGCGCTGTGCGTCGTGGTTCTCGTACAGATACAAAGCGAACGCCAAAAATGCATTCCGCGCCTGGCTGACCCAGAACTTGTCCTGCGCCGAGCCGTCCGGATACAGGATGGCGGCGATGGCCTGCAGGCTGGAGATGCGGAAAGCCGGGTCGTCCGAGACGTAACTCATCGGATTCCAGCGATGGCTGCGGCGATCCTCGGCGTACGGATTGAATAAATAGATTTGCTGACCCTGGCTTTCCCGCCAGCCTGAGGTCAGGTCGAAATTCTCCTGCTTGATGTCGAGCACCACGACCGAGTCCTGGTACTCGAGCAGATTCGGCACGACGATGCCCACGCCTTTGCCCGAGCGCGTCGGCGCGGCCAGGATCGCGAATTGCTGGCCCGGCAGGCGAATCAAAGTGTTACCGAGCTTGCCGACCACGATGCCGTTGGCCGAAGGCTTGAGCAGGCCACGCTTGGCCAGATCGCCGCGGCCGGCGAAGCGGGCTTCGCCATGCAGCGACTTTTCCCGCGGCTTGAGGATCAGCACGCCCAGCGCGAGCCAGGTGGCGGCCGGCAGGCCGAATCCGAGATAGCCGCCCCAGCGGATCTTGGCGGCGTGCGGAGCGATTTCGGGGAGATCGAGCGCGTTGAAATAGAGGAGGTAGGTGTTCCACCTCAGCGCGCCGGTATCGACCTTGAGCAGCCACAGCGTCAGATAGCCGGAGAGATAGATGCCCGCGATCAGCAACAACAGCGTGACCACAGTCACGCAATGCAACTTGTACGTATTCACCGAGCAGCTCCTTCGCCGGTTTTCTTTTTCTTGAGGTGCCAGCTCAAGACGGAAACCGGCGAAAAAGTGGCCACGGCGATGCGGCTTTGCGGAGCTTTTCGTGGGAGCGGCTTTAGCCGCGAGCTTTTGCTCCCGCAGCCGAAGGGTTCATCGCAATGGGAAAAGCTCGCGGCTAAAGCCGCTCCCACAAGATCTCCACAAGAGCCGTTTCTACAAGCGCGGCGTCAGCCTTTCCCACCGCGCCAAAACTTGAACGCAGCGATCGCGAAGAAATAAAAGGCCATGCCGGCTACCGCGGTGTGCGGACGCTCGATCCATTCGCCGCCGCCGGGCAGCCCGAGCGTGGCCACCACTTCGGGCGTAAGACCCAGCCGCGGCAACGGCAGCAAAACGCCGCCGAATACAGCAGCGAGATAAGCCACCACCGAAAACGCCCAGGTGCCCATTTGACGATTGACTTCCTGCGCACGTTCGCGCGGCGCGCTGAATATCCAGAAGCCTTTGGCCACCACCAGCCAGGCGAATACCCACACCGGCCACCAGGCCTTGAACGACCATGCGAACACCGCGATGAACATCGAATAGAAAAACAGCAGCCCCAGCATCGCCAGCACCCGCTTGCCGCGCGACATGTCGTCGGCGAAGGCGATCACGGTGAAGAAGCCCGTGCCGTGCACCAGCAGGAACTCCATCAGCATCATCAGCACGACGGTCTTGACCGCGCCCTGGCCGAACGCGAACGGCGCGATCCAGACCACCAAGCAGGCCGCGCCCGTGACCGCATCGGGCAGGGCGCCCCACCAGCGGCCCGCGCGCAGGCCCGGCATGGCGGCGATCGTGCGTGATTCCATCCCCACTCCCCTTCGAAATGCGCCCGGGTTTGCCTTGCCCGGCTGGCGCCAAGGACAATACGCGCCTGACTTCGTCCTGGAAACCGCCATGTCCATCCTCCGCATGACCGACCTCGACCTGCGCGGCAAGCGCGTGCTGATCCGCCAGGATCTGAACGTGCCGGTGGACGGCGGTCGCGTCGCCTCCGACCAGCGCATCACCGCATCGCTGCCGACGCTGCGCCATGCGCTCGAGGCCGGCGCCGCGGTGATGGTGATGTCGCACCTGGGCCGGCCGAAGGAAGGCGTGTGGAGCGAGGCCGATTCGCTGGCGCCGGTAGCCGCACGCCTGTCCGAACTGCTCGGCCGCGACGTGCCGCTGGTGCGCGATTATCTGGAGGGTGTGGACGTCGCTCCCGGCCAACTCGTACTGCTCGAGAATTGCCGCATGAACGTGGGCGAGGGCAAGGACGACGAAACGCTGGCGAAGAAATACGCGGCCTTGTGCGATGTGTTCGTGATGGACGCTTTCGGCACCGCGCATCGCGCGCAGGCGTCCACGCACGGCGTGATCGGGCACGCCAAGCAAGCCGCAGGCGGGCCGCTGCTGATGGCCGAACTCGATGCGCTGGCCAAGGCGCTGGACAAGCCCGCGCGGCCGCTGTTGGCGATCGTCGCCGGTTCCAAGGTATCGACCAAACTGGAATTGCTGTCGTCGCTGGTCGGCAAGGTCGACCAGTTGATCGTCGGCGGAGGCATCGCCAATACTTTCATCGCCGCAATGGGCTACGGCGTAGGCAAGTCGCTGTACGAAGCGGATCTGATCGACACCGCCAAGAAGATCATCGCCGATGCGCAGGCGCGCGGTGCGGATATCCCGATCCCGACCGACGTGGTGGTGGCGCCCGAATTCAGCGCGACCGCGCCGGCCAGCGTATGCGCCGTCGATGCGGTGCAGGCCGGCGACATGATCCTCGACATCGGCCCGGACACGGCGCGTCGTTACGCCGAATTGATCGCCAAGGCGGGCACGGTGGTGTGGAACGGGCCGGTCGGCGTGTTCGAGTTCGACGCGTTCGGCAAGGGCACCGAAACGCTTGCGCGCGCGATCGCCGCATCGAAAGCCTTCTCGATCGCCGGCGGCGGCGACACGCTGGCTGCGGTGGACAAGTACGGCATCGCCGGCGATATCTCCTACATTTCCACCGGCGGCGGCGCGTTCCTCGAATTCCTGGAAGGCAAGACCCTGCCGGCGGTGGCCGCGTTGGCGCAGCGCGCCCGATAACAGGCCGGATAACGCGACCGTAACGCGCGGCGACGCTCGCCGCGCATTCACCTTTGTCGTTTACCCACCTGGTTCAAAGTTCGCGCGCCGGGGCGGCGCTATGCTCCGGGCGCCATCACACAAGGAGCGGGCTCATGCGACGGATCAAGATCGTTCTTGGCACCCTGTTACTGCTCGGCATGGTCGGCGTGGCCATGGCGGGGCGCTGGCCTTACATCATGACGTTCTACGACGAGGGCGGAAACGCGGTCGGCTGGCAGATCGGGGCCTGCGACGGCAGTGTCCATTACAGCGGGCAGCGCACCAATACCTACACGATCGAACGCTTGAACTGCCCGGACTGATCCGCCGGCATCTCCGACTTCTTCCGCACCAAGCGCGAACACTGCGTCCGAAGCGCGGCATGGCGCCGCGCATGCGCAAACAAGGGAGGTTGTATGCGAATCGCGAAACTACTCACGGCCGGCCTGCTGCTTGCCGCCGTTTCGAGCATGAGCTACGCGGGCGGATGCCTGCAGGGCACTTTCATCTATTACGACGCCAACGGCAGCTATGCAGGCCATCGCATCGTGGGTTGCGGCGCCGACGACGGCACCTGGGGAACGGTCACGACGGACTACAGTTTCTCGCAAGGTTGTTCATCGCCCATCTGAACGATCGTCGCATATGAACGACGCGAAGCCCCGACCATTACGGGGCTTCCGTTTTTTGCGACGCGCGACATGCTTGTTAACGGATATTTGATTCCACCGCGAGTGTCCGCGGCCTATGGTGGATGCGCGGAAGGAAGTCCGCGTTCATCCAAGGAGAAAGGCATGAGTCGTACCAGGATTGTCGTGGCTGCAGCGATGTTCGCGCTAGCGGCCGGCTTGTCGTTCAGCGCCGCCGCGAATTGGCAAGGCACGTGGCATTACTACAGCGACGAAGGCGCGCTGGTCGGCGCATGGACGGCGGGTTGCGGCGCGGCCGATGGCCGTTGGGGCATCGAGACGGACAACAAGTGGTTCACCCAGGGGTGCCGGCCGGACAGTTGACCGCGGAATCGGACCGAACGTCGAAAAAGAAGCCCCGGATATCCGGGGCTTTTTCGTGCAGCACGATGCATTTGCGATCAGAAGAAATCGTTGAGCATGCGGTGCAGGCGCCGGAGCTGCGTGTCGCTGGCGCCGAGCTTCATGCGCTCCACGTGCTTGTCGACTACGAGATTGCCAAAGATGATCAGCTGGCCCTTGAGTTGCGTATCCTGCACGGTCTGTGCCGACGGGATGAGCACGGCGTGGTAGCGCATCACCGTCACCTTGTTGCCGAAGCTGCCGACGGTGTCCTGGAAATCGACGTTTCCGAATTCGGCCAGGAACGGCGCTCCCGGCGCCGGCAAATCCGTTTTCTGATATGCGGTGCTGTACAGCGGCTTCTGCGGATGGGCCGGATCGGGGCTGCGGAAAACGCTGTTGATCTGGTGCGTGAGCGTCGGCTGCGCCGGATCGCCCGTCGCGGTCAGGCCGCGGATCCCCGCGCTGCCGGCGCCCGCCTGGATCAGGTAATCGTGCAGGAACCCTTGCAGGTAGTCCGGCTGACCCTCGAGATCCTGGTACACCGCAGCGCTGCTGAAGGCATCGATCTTCGGATCGGTCGTCTTGATCTGCGTGTAGTAGGTGACCTCCCAGAAATTGGTGTCGGGCCCGACCGGGTTGGTCTTGGTGATGAGCGCGCCGCCGAGCACTTGCGTCTGCTCGGAAGGGCTCAGGTCGTCCATGATGTTGGTGTCCAATGCCTGCGCGCACGCGGCGGCGGCGCAGGCTTGAAGCAAAAGTCCCACGGCTGTCGAAAGAACTCGTTTCATGCTTTCCTCGGATAAGTCCATTTTGAGGGGAATGCAAACCTGTCGATCTCCCCGATGATCGTCACGCGGCGGTGCATGGCCACGTTAGGCGCAGCCGCTTTCCGCCGCGCCTGCCCGAAGAGGGAGGCGCGCACCGGCTGAAGAAGGTGAAGCGAAACGGCGCGGCGCGGGTCAGCGCCGTTGCGCGGACCAATCGCTCGACAAGAGTCCGAAAATTTCGGAATCGGCCGCACGTTCTCCGACGAAGAAACGCTCGCGCAATACGCCCTCGCTGGCGAAGCCGAGCCGCTCGAGTATCCGCCGCGAGCCGTCGTTGCGCGGATCGATATCCGCTTCGATGCGATGCAGCGACAACGTCCGGAACGCCCAGTCCAATGCCGCGCTCACCGCTTCGCGCGCCAAGCCTTTGCCCCACTGGTCCGAGCGCAACGCGTAACCGAGTTCCGCGCGGCGGTGGCGCGGGTCGAACCGGAACAGCGTGCAGGTGCCGATCACGGTATCGCTCTTGTCGGCGACGACCCAGTTGATCTTGTCGCGTTCGGCGAAAGCTTCTTCCATCTCGGCGATCGAGGCCTCGGCCTCGCTGCGCTGGGTCATGGGCGGCCGGCTCCAGTAACGCATCACCGCCGGGTCCGAAAACAGCGCGAAAACCGCATCGGCGTCGTTCGGGCGCGGGCCGCGCAGGCGGACCCGCGCTGCGCGCAGCTGCGGAAAAGCAGGCAATGCGGCCAAGACCGCAGGCAGATCGAAGGACATGTAGCTTTTCCGGTCGCAGGTCTGGGCTAGGATAGCTGCGATCCCCTCGCGCGAATCCGATCCGCATGTCCGAGCACCGCCGCCGTACCCGCATTCTCGCCACCCTGGGTCCCGCCACCGATGCGCCGGGCGTGCTCGATGCGCTGTTGCGCGCCGGCGTGGACGTGGTCCGGCTGAATTTCTCGCACGGCGACCCGTCGGCCCAGGTCGCGCGCGCGCAGGCCGTGCGCGAAGCCGCGCAGCGGGTCGGCGCCGAGGTCGGCATCCTCGCCGACTTGCCGGGCCCGAAAATCCGCATCGAACGTTTCAGCGAAGGGCGCGTGCGGCTGCGCGCCGGCGACCGTTTCGATCTGGTCGCGCGCGAAGACGCGCCGCCCGGCGATGCTTCGCAGGTCGGCGTGAGCTATCTCGGCTTGCCCAACGACGTGGCTACCGGCGACGTGCTGCTGCTCGACGACGGGGTGGTGCAACTGCAGGTGGATGCGGTCGAAGGCGAGCGCATCGTCACCCATGTGCTCAACGACAGCGTGCTGTCCGACCGCAAGGGCTTGAACCGGCTCGGCGGCGGCCTCTCGCTGGGCGCGCTGACCGAACGCGATCGCGAGCTGATCGGCGTGGCCGCGCAGATCGGCGTGGATTTCATCGCCGTCTCGTTCTGCCGCAACGCCGCGGACATGGAGGAGGCGCGCAGCATCGCCCGTGCCGCCGGCAGCGATGCCGCGCTGGTGTCCAAGATCGAGCGCGCCGAGGCGATCGAAAACCTGGAAGAGATCATCGACGCCAGCGACGTGGTGATGGTCGCGCGCGGCGACTTGGGCGTGGAGATCGGCGACGCCGAACTGCCCGGCCTGCAGAAGAAGATCATCCGCGAGTCGCTGGCTCGCAACAAAGTGGTGATCACGGCCACGCAGATGCTGCAGTCGATGGTCGACAGCCCGATCCCGACCCGCGCCGAAGTGCTTGACGTGGCCAACGCCGTCATCGACGGCACCGACGCGGTGATGCTGTCGCAGGAAAGCGCGGCCGGCAATTTCCCGCTGCGCGCGGTGGAAGCGATGGCGCGGATCTGCATCGGCGCGGAAAAGCAATTCGAAGCCGACACCGATTTCGAGAAGGCGCAGCGCGATCTGCAGCGCGCAGACCAGGCGATCGCGATGGCGACCATGTTCCTGTCCGAGCATATCGGCGTGCGCGCGATCGTGGCGATGACCGAGTCCGGCGGCACCGCGCGTTACCTGTCGCGGTTCCGCTCCAGCGTGCCGATCTACGGCCTGTCGCGCCACGGAGGCGCGCGCCGGCGGATGGCGTTGATGCGCGACGTGTTCCCGATCGATTTCGACAGCCGCGGCATGGCCACGCGCGAAGCCGCGCGCGCGGCGTTGAAGGCGATGTTCGAAGCCGGACTGCTGGCCGAAGGCGATCGCGTGATCTTCACCAGCGGCGACCATATGGAGCACCACGGCGCGACCAATACGTTGCGTCTGCTGGAAGTCGGCGCGGCCGGCGTGGCGCAGGGCCTGGGCGAGATTTGACGGCGCCTGCCGGCGGTGCTATTCCGCCACTTCACGTGTGGGTTGCGGGGGCACGAAGATGCATCTGCGTCGGCTGTCCGTGTGCATGCTCCTACTGGCCGCCGGCGCGGCCTGGGGGCTCGACCCCATCCGTGTCGCCAACGAAGGCGGCATCAAGAACGCATGGATGCTCGCGCCAGGCGCGAAACTGGCCGCTCCGGCGTATCCGCCGCAGTTCGCAACGCGAGGGTTGGACGTCTGCGTCAGCATCGGCTACCTGATCAATGCCGACGGCAGCACCTCGGATTTCGCGCTGTTGGACGGCTGGAACAGCGAAACCGGCACGCGCGAACCCGAGGCGGGTTTCTGGGCGGCATTCGCGCAGGCGTCCGGTGCTGCGCTGCAGCAGTGGCGTTTCCAGGCGCGGCCTGAAATCGCGCGTCCGACGCCGGTCTATACCGTAGCGACGTTGTTGTTCGGCAAGGCAGGCGCAACGGTGTCGCCCGAGCTGCGCCAGCGCTGCAAGATCGCCAACCTGCCCGAGCACTTGGCCGCCATCCGCGCCGACCCCGGCAAACGGAGGCAGATCGACGTCCATCTGTTCGATCGCATGCAACTGAACCGGGACGACTTCGAGTAGATACGTCGTCAGGCGTCGGTCGCGCTGCGCGGGCAATCACTCGAGGGTCATCGCTGCTGTGCATTCAGCGGACGAGGCTGGTGCGATTCCGTGCGGATGGCCCTTGACAGGGCTCAGGTAGGAGGAGTTTAAAGGACTACTTTCTGTGGGGGGATTACATGAACACTGTGTCGAAGCGGATCGCGGGGGTCGCTGTCTGCCTGGGCCTGTACGCCGGCATCGGTGCCGCCGCCGAGCGCGTGCGGATGGTCAATGAAGGCGGCATCCGCGACCAGTGGACGCTGGCCGACGGCGTGAAACTCGCCGCGCCGGGCTATCCGGCGACGTTCGCCGAACGCGGCGACAACGTCTGCGTGGCGATGGGTTATGCGATCAAGCCCGACGGCAGCACGGCCGATTTCGTCCTGTTGAAGGCCTGGGCCAGTTCCACCGAGGATAAGGAGCCTGTCGAAGGCTTCTGGGAAGGTTTCTCGCAAGCCAGCGCCGGTGCCTTATCGCAATGGAAGTTCAAGCCCAGGCCCGAGATCGGCGAGCCGCAGCCGACCTTCACCGTGGCGACGTTTCACTTCATCGGCAAGGAAGCGACCGACGCTGCCGGCCTGAGGAGCCATTGCGCGATTTCCGATCTGGCGTCCTACGTGCAGAAGAACAAATGGGACGCCTACCAGCGCGGCACTCCGGAGAGAAAAGAGATGGAGCGCCTGCAGCGTTGGCAGCAGAGCCAGAACGCGGCGAGTTACGAAGGACGGAGATAGCGCGTAGGATCGTCATCCGGACGCGGCGGAACGAATGGCGTCGGATCCGGCGCCGTTCGGCAGGAGACGCTATGAAACGGAACACGATGTGGCTGCTGATATTGGCGGCGTTGTCGCAGACGCATGCCGCCTGGGCATCGGACAAGGCGATCAGGGTGGCCAACGAGGGCGATATCCGCGATCGCTGGCAATTGGCCGGCGGCGCGGCGTTGGCCGCTCCCGGGTATCCGGCGGCCTTCGCTGAGCGCGGCGACGACGTCTGCATGGCGATGGGTTACACCATTCGGCCCGATGGCACCACATCGGACTTCACCCTGCTGAAGATCTGGAACGGTTCGGCGCAGGATCGAGAGCCGGTTCCCGGCTTCTGGGACGCGTTCGCACAGGCCGGAGCCCAGGCCCTGTCGCAATGGAGATTCCAGCCGCGGCCGGAAGTGCGGGCGCCCGAGGCCACCTACACCGTCGCCACGATGCACTTCATGGGCAAGCAGGGCGGCGACGTCGCGGGCTTGCGCAGCCGATGCGCGATCGATGACTTGGCCGCTTTCGTGCAGCAGCAGAAATCCGACCGGTTCATGGACAGCTTGTCCAAGTACGATCTGGACAGGGCCCGCCGTCGCGAAGAAGAACTCCACATGGCGCGCGTGGCCGCCAGGGCCCGGGCGATCTTCGAAAACGATTCCAGATGAACGGGCGCCGCCTTGGGCGGCGTTTCGCATCGTTGCCGGGCTTCTGTGCCGCGGCCGGGTGGGCAGGGCGGCTATAATGGGCGTTTCCAGTCGAATCAATCGGGCCCGAAAATGAGCATCGAACAGCTTGCCGAAACCGCCCAGGCCATGGTCGCCGCGGGCAAGGGCATCATCGCCATCGATGAGTCCAACAACACCATCGCCAAGCGCTTCGCCGGCGTGGGCATCGAGAACAGCGAAGAGAATCGCCGCGCTTATCGCGAGCTGCTGCTGACCACGCCCAAGCTGGGCGACTACATCAGCGGCGCGATCCTGTACGACGAAACGATCCGCCAATCGACCAAGGCCGGCGTGCCCTTCACCAAGGTGATGATGGATAACGGCATCATCCCGGGCATCAAGGTCGACAAGGGCCCGCAGCCGCTGGCCGGCTTCCCGGGCGAAGTGGTCACCGAAGGCCTGGACGGCCTGCGCGAGCGCCTTCAGGAGTACTACAAGCTCGGCGCGCGTTTCGCCAAGTGGCGCGCGGTGATCAACATCGGCGACGACATCCCGTCCGGCACCTGCATCGAAGCGAACTCGCACGCATTGGCGCGCTACGCCGCGCTGTGCCAGGAATGCGGCCTGGTGCCGATGGTCGAGCCGGAAGTGATCATGGACGGCTCGCACGACATCGAAACCTGCTACGAAGTCACCGAAGTGGTGCTGCGTTCGCTGTTCGATGCGCTGTACCAGCAGAGCGTGATGCTGGAAGGCACCATCCTGAAGGCGTCGATGGTGATTCCGGGCAAGGACAGCGGCGAGAAGGCCTCGGTCGAGGAAGTCGCCGAATCCACCCTGATGTGCCTGAAATCCACTGTGCCAGCGATCCTGCCGGGCATCGTATTCCTGTCCGGCGGCCAGAGCGACGAGGAAGCCACCGCGCACCTGGATGCGATGAACCGCATGGGCCCGAACCCGTGGCCGCTATCGTTCTCGTACGGCCGCGCCATGCAGTCCGCAGCGCTCAAGCTGTGGTCGCAGGATCTGGCCAACAACGTCGGCAAGGCGCAGGAAACCGTGTTCGCCCGCGCCCGCGACAATGGGCTGGCTGCGTTGGGCAAGTGGAGCAAGGCGGCCTGATTCGCGGTTCAAAAGTTCTAGCGAAAACGCCGGCCTACGCCGGCGTTTTCTTTTTCCGGCTTTGTAGAGCGGGGCTTGCCCCGCTGCTTTTGCTCTTTGCTTGCAGGAGCGGCTTCTTTGCAGGAGCGGTTTCAATGCAGGAGTGGCTTTTGTGGGAGCGGCTTCAGCCGCGAGCTTCGTTCTTCTTGCCTGTCATCCCGAGCGTAGCGAGGGATCTGCTCCACGACACAGCAGATCCCTCGCTACGCTCGGGATGACAGGCAAAAAGAATCGGAATGGCGGGCAAAAGTAAGAGCTCGCGGCTGAAGCCGCTCCCACAAAAGCAGATCGGCAGAAAGCGATATGCTGCGGCTAACCCCGGGAGCCGCCGCCATGTCCAAAGCGATCCGCCTGCCGCCCGAAGCCGCCGCTGCGCTCGCGCGCGGGGAATTGATCCAGGCGATCAAGATCGTCCGCGAAGCCACCGGTCTGGGCTTGAAGGAAGCCAAAGATCTCGTCGAAGCTTATGCCGCGCATCCGCAACGAGCCGTCGCCGGCCGCGTCGACGCGTTGCGCGAAAAGGCGGCAGCGGCGAATCTCGCGTTCCCGCAGCAGGTATCCGAAGCGCTGGTGCGAGGCGAACTGATCGAGGCGATCAAACGCCTGCGCGAAGCCAATCCGCAGCTGGGCTTGAAAGAAGCCAAGGATGCGGTCGATGCCATCGTCGGTAAGCATCCCGCTGCGGGCAAGGCCCAACATGGCGCGCGACGCGTGCCGACCGTGGTGCAGGGCGACAGTGGGCGCAGCGGTTGGATCTGGGTAGTGGCGATCCTGCTCGTCGCTGCGGTCTGGATGTGGATGACGAGCGGCGGCTGACCCGCGCGCGGGGCCGACGTAGAATCCGGAGCATGCCGACCATCATCCACACCTTCGTATTGGGGACCGTTCTGGCGGGTACCGTCGCCGGAGGGCAAGGAAAAGACATGGGCGAATCCGTCGACGCGCTGATGCGCGACTATCAGGGCGACGTGCCCGGCGCTTCGGTGCTGGTGATCGAGAACGGCCAATCCGTGGTCAGCCGCAGCTACGGTTATGCGGATCTGGAAAAGCGCACCGCCGCGTCGCCGCATACCAATTACCGGCTCGCTTCGGTGAGCAAGCAATTCACCGCCGCATCCATCCTGCTGCTGGCGCAGGACGGCAAGCTCGGTTTGGACGACCCGGTGCGCAATTGGCTGCCGTCGCTGCCCGCCAGCGCCGATGCCGTCACGCTCAAGCACCTGCTCACCCATACGTCGGGGCTGATCGATTACGAAGACGCGATGCCGCAGGACGCCACCGAAAACCAACAGGTGCACGATGCCGATGTGCTGCGCTTGCTGGAAACGCAGAACCGCACCTATTTCGCGCCCGGCAGCGGCTATAGCTACAGCAACAGCGGTTACGCGCTGTTGGCGCTGATCGTCGAGAAGGCTTCCGGAAAGCGCTATGCGGCCTTCCTGCACGACCGCATTTTCGTGCCATTGGGGATGAAGCACACCGTCGCATACGAAAAGGGCGTATCGGAAGTGGCCGACCGCGCCTACGGCTACAGTCTGATAGACGGCCGCTGGCGGCGCACCGACCAGAGCTCCACCAGCGCAGTGCTCGGCGACGGCGGCATCTATTCGTCGATCGACGATCTGGCCCAGTGGGATGCGGCGCTGTACGACGACCGCTTGCTCGACGCCGAATCGCGCAAGCTCGCCGCGACGCCCTGGACCAAGACCGACGACCCCACCGTCGAATACGGTTACGGCTGGCGCATCACCGGCGCCAGCCAATGGCATTCGGGCGAGACGATAGGCTTCCGCAACGTGATCGTGCGCTATCCGCAAGCGCGGTTGACCGTGGTGGTGCTGACCAATCGCGACGATCCGGAACCGTATCGCAAAGCGCAGCAGATCGCTGCGCTCTTTTTACTTTCCGCCAAACCGTAGGGTGGGCCTTGGCCCACCATCGCGAGCTATCGGATAGCCGCGTCATTCCCGGCGAATAGGCGGTGGGCCAAGGCCCACCCTACCGAGAAGTCGCTCCTACGAAAGACAAAGGCAAGAGCAAATCCCCCTCGATCCCCCTTTTTCAAAGTGGGAGGAATAGCTTAAAGCGAGGAGGGCGCCTCAGAGCGATGCCAACCACTCGTCGTCGGAGCCTTCGTTGACGCCTTCGAACAACGGCGTGGAGAAGTAGCGCTCGCCGGTATCGGGCAGCATCGCCAGGATCACGTCGCCGGCCTTCGCCGACTTCGCCACTTCCAGCGCCGCGGCGACGGTGGCGCCGGCGGAAATGCCGACGAAGATGCCTTCTTCGGACGCCAGCCGGCGCGAGGTGGCGATCGCGACGGCGTCTTCCACCGTCAGCACCTGCGCGGCCGCATCGCGATTCAGCACCGAAGGCACGAAGTCGGGCGTCCAGCCCTGGATCTTGTGCGGCGACCATTCCTTGCCTTGCAGCAACGATGCGACGGCGGGTTCGCAGGTAGTGACTTTCACTTCCGGTCGCGCGACCGCGAGCACTTCGCCGACGCCGGTCAGCGTGCCGCCGGTGCCCCAGCCAGTGACGAAATGATCGAGCCGGCGGCCGGCGAAATCGCGCAGGATTTCCGCGGCGGTGGTTTGCCGGTGATAGGCGGGGTTGGCGGGATTGTCGAATTGCCTGGCCAGGAACCAGCCGCGTTCCTTGGCCAGCGCTTCGGCTTTGCGCACCATGCCTGAGCCGCGCTCGGCGGCGGGCGTCAGGATCACTTTCGCGCCGTACGCGCGCATCAGTTTGCGGCGTTCGATCGAAAAGCTGTCGGCCATCACCGCAACGAATTTATAACCGCGCGCTGCGCACACCATCGCCAGCGCCACACCGGTGTTGCCCGACGTGGCCTCGATCACCGTATCGCCCGGTTTCAACTGGCCCTTGGCTTCGGCGTCCAGAATGATGGCGATCGCCAGGCGGTCTTTGACCGAGCCGCCGGGATTGAACGATTCCACCTTCGCGTAGAGTTCGATGTTGGCGGGCGCGATGCGTTGAAGGCGCACGACGGGCGTGCGGCCGATGGTGTCGAGAATGCTGTCGTAGATCATGTTTGCTTCCGAATGGGGGAAAAGGAGCACTACATGAAACGCGATACGGCTGCGGATACGGCCGTGCGGCCGCGTAAAGGGCGCATCGAGCGTCCAGATTGCCGCGTAACGCACGGACGCGCCAGCGGTTGACCGCAACGGCGCGTTCCAGGGCCATGGCCGATGGCATACGTGAGTGTCACGGCCAAGGGCTAGAATCGACCGGATTTGACCGAGTCCCAGTACCGATGCCGACCCCCCGCCTGTTCATCGCCGTTTCGACGCTGCTGCTATGCCTGGCCATGGCCGCTTGCGGCAAGGACAGCGCCGAGGGACGCCAACAGCAGGCCGCAACGGTGACCACCGCGCGCCTGCAGCCGGTGCGTTGGAGCGACGAACTGACCGCGCTGGGCACGGCCAAGGCGCGCGAATCGGTCGACATCACCGCCAGCGTCACCCAAACCGTGGCCAGCGTCGATTTCGACAGCGGCCAGTTCGTCAAGCGCGGCCAGGGCCTGGTCACGCTGACCCAGGGTCAGCAGAGCGCGAGCGTGGCCGAGGCGCAGGCTTCGCTGCGCGACGCCGAGCAGTTGTACGAGCGCAACCGCCGCCTCGCCGACCAGCAATTGATCGCGCGTTCCGAACTGGAAACGCAGCGCACGGCGCTGGAAGCGGCGCGCGCTCGGGTCGCCGCGCAGCGCGCCACCGTCGCCGATCGCGTGATCCGCGCGCCGTTCGACGGCGTACTCGGTCTGCGGCTGGTCAGCGACGGCACGCTGGTGACGCCAGGCACGCCGATCACGACTTTGGACGACGTATCGCTGATCAAGCTCGATTTCACCTTCCCCGAATCGGCTTTGTCGCAATTGGCCGTCGGCCAGCGGGTCAGCGCGCGCAGCGACGCCTGGCCCGACACGGTGTTCGAAGGCACGATCGCCACGATCGATTCGCGCGTCGATCCGGCGACCCGCGCGGTGATGGTGCGCGCCGAAATACCGAACTCCGACGGCAAGCTGCGCCCGGGCATGCTGCTCGATGTCGGCGTCGAGCGCGCCGCGCGCGAAACGATAGCGATCCCCGAATTGGCGCTGCAGCAATCCGGTACCAATGCCAGCGTGTTCCGCGTCGAGGCCGGCAACAAGGTCAAGCAGGTGCCGGTGAAAATCGGCGCGCGCCGCCGCGGCGAAGTGGAGATCGTCTCCGGGCTCAAGGCCGGCGACCGCATCGTCGTCGACGGCACGGTCAAGCTGCGCGACGGTTCGGCGATCCAGGACGTGACTGCGCAGCCGGAAACCGCGAAAGCGGACGAGAACTAGGCGATGGTGCTGTCCGACATCTCGATCAAGCGTCCCGTCTTCGCGACGGTAATGTCGCTCATCCTGATCGTGCTCGGCGTGGTGTCCTTCACGCGATTGCCGCTGCGCGAGCTGCCGGACGTCGATCCGCCGGTCGTGTCGGTCAGCACCAACTACACCGGCGCCTCGGCCGCCGTCGTCGAAAGCCGGATCACGCAGGTGTTGGAGGATGCGATCAGCGGCATCGAAGGCGTCGACCTGATCACCGCGGACAGCCGCAACGGCCGCTCCAACATCAATATCGAATTCACCCTGACCCGCGACATCGAAGGCGCGGCCAACGACGTGCGCGACGCGATCAGCCGGGTCGCCAACCGGCTGCCGACCGAGATCGATCCGCCGCAGGTATCCAAGCAGCAGAGCGACTCCTCGCCGATCATGTTCTTCAACCTCAGCGATCCGAACATGACCGCCGAGGAACTCACCGACTACGCCGACCGCTACCTGGCCGATCAGTTTTCGTCGATCGACGGCGTGTCCTCGGTCAACATCGGCGGCGGCCAGCGCTACGCCATGCGCGTCTGGCTGGACGACAAGGCGATGGCCGCACGCGGACTGACCGTCGACGACATCAACGGCGCGTTGCAGCGCGAGAACGTCGAGTTGCCGGGCGGCAGCCTGGAGTCGACCACGCGCGATTTCTCGTTGCGGGTGATGCGCGGCTATCTCACGCCGGAAAACTTCGAGGAACTCGCGGTCGGCAAGGGCAGCGACGGTCATGTGATCAAGCTGCGCGAAGTGGCGCGGGTCGAATTGGGTTCCGAGGAGCGCCGCGCCTACTACCACGGCAACGGCGTGCCGCAGGTCGGCATGGGCATCGTGGCCACGTCCACGGCGAACCAGCTGGAAGTGGCGCACAAGGCCAGGGAATTGGCGGACCGCATGGCCGCCTCGCTGCCCGAGGGCATGAACATCGCGCTGGCCTTCGATTCGACCGTATTCGTGGACGCGGCGGTAGAGGAGGTCTACAAGACCTTGGCCGAAGCGATCGCCTTGGTGCTGTTGGTGGTGTTCGTGTTCCTGGGCAGCGTGCGCGCGTCGTTGATCCCGGCGGTGACCGTGCCGGTCTGCATCACCGCGGCATTCATAGCCCTGTACGCGTTCGGATTCTCGATCAACCAGCTGACCTTGCTGTCGCTGGTGCTGTCGATCGGCCTGGTGGTGGACGATGCGATCGTCGTGCTGGAGAACTGCCAGCGCCGCGTCGACCTGGGCGAACCGCCGCTGCTGGCCGCCGCGCGCGGCACGGGTCAGGTGGCGTTCGCGGTGGTCGCCACGACCATCGTCCTGATCGCGGTATTCCTGCCGATCGCCTTCATGGAAGGCAACCAGGGGCGGCTGTTCCGCGAACTGGCCGTGGCCGTCGCCGGCGCGGTGCTGATCTCCGGCTTCGTCGCGCTCACGCTGACGCCGATGATGTGCTCGATCCTGCTGCGGCCGCACACCCATAAGAAGGGTTTCAACAACTGGGTGAACGATCGCCTCAACACGCTGACGCGCTGGTACCGCAATCTGCTCGGCAAGGTGATCGGGCGCGGCGGGCTGCTGGCGGCGGCGATGCTGGTCACGTTCGCCATCAGCGGCCTGCTGTTCAAGTTGGTGCCGTCGGAGCTCGCGCCGGTCGAGGATCGCGGAAACTTCAATGTCAGCGTCACCGGACCGGAGGGCGCCGGTTACGACTACATGGTCAAGCAGATGGCCGAAGTCGAAAAGCGGCTGTTGTCCCGCGTCGGCGACGGCAAGCCGGTGAGCCGCGTGATCACGCGCGTGCCCGGCGGCTTCGGCGGCAGCGCCGGAGTGATGAACAGCGGCCGGGCCACCGTTTTCCTCCGTTCCTGGGACGAGCGCGACGTCACCACTCAGCAAGTGATGGAGGAAGTGCGCAAGAACCTGTCCGACCTTCCCGGCGTGCGCATCACTGCGGATGTGCAGCAGGGCTTGGTGCGCGGCGGCGGCCGGCCAGTGCAGTTCGTGTTGCGCGGGCCCACCTATGAGACGCTGGCGCAGTGGCGCGACCGCATGCTGCAGCGCATGGACGAGAATCCCAGGCTGCTCAACGTCGACTACGACTACAAGGAAACCTTGCCGCAGATCCAGGTCAACATCGACAAGGCGCGCGCCGCCGACCTCGGCGTACCGGTGGAGGCGATCGGCAACACCCTGCAGACCATGCTCGGTTCGTTGCGCGCGGGTACGTATCAGAAGGACGGCCAGGAATACTACGTGATGACTCAGGCCGCGCTGGAGAATCGGCGCAGCACGAACGACATCGCGGGTCTGTACGTCCGTTCGAGCACTACCAATCAACTGATCCCGTTGTCCAACCTGGTGACGCTGCAGGAGGTCGCCGAAGCCGGCACGCTCAGCCGCTTCAACCGCATGCGCGCGATCACCCTCAGCGCCGGCCTGGCGCCCGGCTACACGGTGGGCGAAGCGCTCGAATACCTGCGCGGGCTCGCGGCCCAGGAATTGCCGCCGGAAGCGCAGATCGACTACAAGGGCGAATCGCGCGAGTTCCAGAAATCCAGCAGCGCCATCTTCTTCACCTTCGGCATGGCCCTGCTGGTCGTGTTCCTGGTGCTGGCGGCGCAGTTCGAGAGCTTCCTGCATCCGCTCGTCATCATGCTGACCGTGCCGTTGGCGATGCTCGGCGCGCTGATCGGCTTGTCGGTCTGGGGAGCCAGTCTGAATCTATACAGCCAGATCGGCATCGTCATGCTGGTCGGCCTGGCGGCCAAGAACGGCATCCTGATCGTAGAATTCGCCAATCAGCTGCGCGACGAAGGCCGCAGCGTCGCGGAAGCGATCGTGGAGTCCGCCACGGTGCGCCTGCGGCCGATCCTGATGACGTCGGTGGCGATGATCTGCGGCGCGATGCCGTTGATGCTGTCGACCGGCGCCGGCGCGGCCAGCCGCTCGGCGATCGGCGTGGTGATCGTGTTCGGCGTCGCCTTCTCGACCCTGTTGTCGCTGTTCGCGGTGCCGGCGTTCTACAGCCTGCTGGCGCGCTTCACCCATTCGCCCGAGGCCGTGGCGCACGAGTTGGCCAAGCTGGAAAAGGAAGTCCCGCCTGTCAGCGGCCACGCCTGATCGCGTAATCTGCCGTCCAAGCGGATTCTCGAAAAGTGCGGAGTGTTCTCGACGATGCCTAAGCCTCCTTCACCTTGGGACAAGCATGGCGCGCGCCATAGGCCCGAACGCGGCGATCGCGTGCCGTCGTCCGCGCAAGCCAGGCACGTGGATGCCAAGGCGGAACTGCGCATGTACGGCCTCAATGCCGTGCGCGCCGCATTCGCGCGGCGGCCGGAGGCGATCCGTAAGCTCTATCTGATCGAAGCGCGCATCCCGCAGCTGCAACCCTTGCTGAAATGGTGCGTGGCGCACCGCATCGGCTATCGGGTGGTCGACGAGAGCGATCTGCAGAAACTCGCCGCCAGTTCTCACCATGAAGGCGTGGTGGCCGATGTGCTGCGCGAGGAACCGCTGCCGCTATCCGCTTGGCTGCAGAAATTGTCTGCAGGAAGGCAATGCGCGCTATGGCTGGATGGCGTGGGCAATCCGCACAATCTCGGTGCGATCCTGCGCGCGTCGGCGCATTTCGGCGCTGCGGCGATCCTGTTGTCGCAGCGCTCGCACTTGGCGCTGTCCGGCGCCGCAGCGCGTGTCGCGGAGGGCGGCGCGGAAGCGGTGCCGTTCGTGCGCCTGTCCGATTCGCACGATGCCATCGCGCAATTGCGCAGCGCCGGGTTCGCGCTCGCCGCGACGGTGGTGGACGGCGGCGACGATCTCTTCGCCGCGGCCCTGCCGCCGCGGCTGATTTACGTCCTCGGCGCCGAAGACGAAGGCATGGACCGCGAACTGGCCGCCGCCTGCGATCTGCGGTTGTCTATTCCCGGCAGCGGTGCGGTCGAGAGCCTAAACGTGGCTGCGGCGACGGCGGTATTGCTGGCGCAATGGGCGCAGCGCGGATGACCGCAACTGCGTGGCCGGCGTGGCGCACGCTGGATGCCTGGCGTCGGGACGCGGACGGCGTCCGCAGCGCCGAAACGGCATTGCATGCCGACGCCGAGCTCATCGAAGGCGAATGCGGCGTGTGCGGCTCGGCGGCGGGTTTCCGCAATATGCCGACCGGCGCCAATCCGCGCGAAGGCTTGCATTGCTTGCGCTGCGCCTGCAATTCGCGGCAGCGCGCGGCGGGGATGGCGCTTTTGGATGCCATCGGCGAACCGGGTTCGGCGCGCGTCTATGCGACCGAGCAGGCCAGCCCGTTCTTCATCGCCTTGCGCCGCAGGGTTCCCGGCCTGCGCGGCAGCGAATTCGTATCGGGCCTGCGCAAACGCCTGCGATTGTCGCTATGGATGCTGCGCAACGGTGCGCCGGCCTGGATCCACCGGCAGGATGCGACCGCTTTGAGTTTTCCCGACGCGTCCCTCGACGCGGCGATCAGTCTGGATGTGCTGGAGCACGTCCCGGATTACGAGAAAGCGTTGCGCGAGTTCGCGCGCGTGTTGCGGCCGGACGCGCCGCTGCTGCTCACCGTGCCGTTCTACGAGAACCGCGGCAACAGCGAAACCATCGCACGGCTGCGCGACGACGGCAGCATCGAACATTTCGGCGAGCCCGAGTTCCACGGCGACCCGCTCAGCGGTGGCGTGCCGTGCTTCCATCATTTCGGATGGGATCTGCTCGACAAGATGCGCGCCGCAGGCTTCTCGGATGCGGAAGCCTGCCGCGTGCGCGATCCGGCCCGCGGCTTGCCGCAAGCGCAGTGGGTGCTGCGCGCGCGGCGCTGAGCTTATTCGCCGCGGTCTTCGGCCGCTTTGGGCGCACTGCCGAAATCGCCTTCGGATTGAGCCGTCAGGTAAGTGAATACGGCGTACGCGGCTACGTTCTGCGCCAGCGCCTTGGGGTCGATCTTGTCGAGCGTGTCGTCGGCATTGTGGTGCAGGTCGAAATAGTCCGTACCGTCGTGTCCCAGGAAACCCCAGGCCATGCCGCGTGCGGCTAGCGCGCCGATATCCGATTCCGGGCCGCCGGTGCCGGGCATGTATTCGATGCCCAGCGGCGCCAGCGCATCGGCGATCTGTTCGACTGCGGGCTTGGCGTAATCGGGCGCGCTGCTGTTGAAGGCGTAGATGCGGCCGGCGCCGAAGTCGCTTTCCGCGGCGATGTGGTGCTTGCTCACGTCCTTGAAATATTTCTCGGCGTAAGCGCGGCCGCCGTACAAGCCTTGTTCCTCGTTGGAGAAGGCGACCACGCGGATGGTGCGCTTGGGTTTGAGCGGTTTGACCAGCACGGCGGCGGCCATCGTCAGGCCGATGCCCGCGCCGTCGTCGATGGCGCCGGTGCCGTGATCCCAGGAATCGAGGTGGCCGCCGATCAGCACGACTTCATCGGGCTTGGCGCTGCCGCGGATTTCGCCGATCACGTTCTGCGAGGTGTATTCGCCGTCGAAACCGCAATCCAGCGCGACGCGCACTTTGGTCGCTCCGAGCGCGACCAACCGCGCCAGCTGGTCGGCGTCGGGAATGGACAGCGCTGCGGCGGGGATCGGCTTCAGGCCTTGTTCGAAACGCGTCGCGCCGGTATGCGGCACGCGGTGGTTGTCGGTACCGGCCGAACGCATCAGGAAGGCGACGGCGCCTTTGCGCACCGCGGCCGATGGACCGCGACCGCGGATGCCGCCGCCGTTGCGGTAATCGCTGCCGTCGCGCGCTTTCTTCATCTGGTAATCGACGAAGGCGATCTTGCCCGCCAGCGAGCCGTCGGGCGCGGCCTGCAGCGCGGCCAGATCCGGGAAACGCACGACTTCGGCTTCGACCGTGCCGCCGGGGCTGCCGCCGAGCGCGGTGAGGTACAACTTCTGCGCATGCGCGCCGAGCACTTCGGCGTGTTCGCTGCGTCGCACCCACTTCGGGAACGTGACCGGTTCGGTCCAGACCTTGTCGTAGCCCAGCTGCTTGAACTTGGCGACCGCCCAGGCGACGGCGCGCGCATCGGCCTCGCTGCCGGCCAGGCGCGGGCCGACTTCGGTGGTCAGCGACTCGGTGATCTTCCAGCCCAGATCGCTGGCGAGCGCTTGTTCGCGCAACTTAGCGGCGTCGGCGACCGCGGATTCGGGAATGGTGGTCGTCTTCTGTACGGCGAAAACGGGACTTGCGGCGATGGCAAGAGTCAACGCGGCGATCGACAGCGAAAAGCGCATTGCATTTCCCCCGAGCATGGCGAAACCCCGAGCTTAGCAGCCCGGGGTTCGGGGTCTTTGTGCCACTCGTCATGCCTTCGCACCGCTTTGTAGAGCGGAGTTTGCTCCGCTGCTTTTCTGGCGTAAGGCAAGAGCAGCGGAGCAAGCTCCGCTCTACAGAACAGCGGGGGAGCCAATCAGCGCTTGAGGTTGTCGCGGATCTCGCGCAGCAACAGCACTTCTTCGGGCGGCGCGGCCGGCGCCTCGGGCGGCTTGCGGTTCATGCGGTTGATCGCCTTGACCACCATGAAGATGGCGAAAGCGACGATCACGAATTGAATCACCGCATTGAAGAATTCGCCCAGGCCGAGCACGACGGCCGGAATTTCCTTGCCGGCCGCATCGACGCCGGCTTCTTTCAGCGTGATCGCCCATTTCGAAAAATCGACGCCTCCGATCAACAAACCGATCGGTGGCATGATCACCTTGTCCACCAGCGCTGTGACGATCTTGCCGAAAGCCGCGCCGATCACGACGCCGACGGCCAGGTCGACGACATTGCCGCGCATCGCGAATTCCTTGAATTCACCGATCATGCCCATCGTGTGCCCTCCCTTCGCAGTGCCGCGGATCGCGACCGGTCTAGGCTACACCAGTGCCGGTCGGGACGGCGATCTCGCCATGCAGCTCGACGATGCCGTCGAGGCGGGCGACGAATGCGTCGCCGACCTGCAGCGGTCCCACGCCTGCAGGCGTGCCCATGAAGATCAGGTCGCCAGCGCGCAGCGCGTACAGCTTCGATAATTCGTGAAGGATGTCGTCGACGTTCCAGATCAGATCCGACAACGCGCCGTGCTGGCGGGTTTGCCCATTCACTTGCAGCGTGAGAGTGAGCGCGTCGAGATCGCGCACTTGCGAAGCCTGCACCAGTTCGCTGACCGGCGCGGAATGATCGAAGGCTTTGCCCGTATCCCAGGGCAGGCCTTTGGCTTTGGCCGCGGTTTGCAGGTCGCGGCGGGTCAGGTCCAGGCCGACGCCGTAGCCGTAGATCAGCTTGTCGGCGCTGTGCGCATCGAGCACGCCTGCGGGCGCATCGCGGCCGAGCGCGACCACCAGTTCTATTTCGTGATGCAGATCGTGCGTGCCGTGCGGGTAGGGCACCACGCCGTCGGTGACGATCGCATCGGCGGGTTTGAGGAAGAACACCGGTTGGCCGCGTTCGGCTTTGGACGCGGGCGCGACCGCGCCCATTTCCTTGGCGTGATCGGCGAAGTTGCGGCCGACGCAATAGATGCGGCGCACCGGGAACATGCCGCCGCCGCGCACCGGGATGCGCGAAGGCGGCGGCGCGGGAATCGCGTCCGTCGTCGTCGTATTCGTCATGCGGGGATCAGATCAGCGCAGTAGCGGTTTGCCGACGACGCGGTATTCGCCTTCGACGACGTTTTTCTCGGCCGCGATCGGTTTGCCGCGCTGACGCCAGAACTTCAACAGCAGGCCGGCGGCGACCATCGCTGCGCCGACGAACAGGCCCAGCACCAACAACACCACCAGCAAAGCCAAGCCGACCAGGCCGAACGCGATCCGCAACAACGGATGGCGCGGTTTGCGCGGAGCGAAAGCCCAGCGCAGCGAGTCGCGATGAAATTGGGATGCAGGCATCGGTGGCGGTCGTGACAGAATGCGGGCGCAGGGCCGGGGGGCAAGTATCGGACAGGCCCGGGACGCATTTGTAAGGAGTTCGTTAATGCAAGGTTACAGCCGGCATCGGCTGATTGCGCTCGCCGACATCGCCGACGGCGACTTCGCCGAGGTCGAAGCCACGCTGGACGGCGACGCCGAATCGTTGATTCTGTATCGGGACGGCGATCACGTCCGCGCTTGGCTGAACGTCTGTCCGCACGCGGGACGGCGGCTGGACTGGGCGCCGGGCAAGTTCCTCAAAAGCCGCGAAGGCCTGCTGGTGTGCGCCGCGCACGGCGCCAGCTTCGAGCTGGGCGAAGGCCTGTGCGTGGCCGGACCGTGCCGTGGTTCGCATTTGCGTGCGATCGCGGTGTCGGTCGTCGGCGACGAGGTGCTGCTCGGCTCTTGTGGGAGCGGCTTCAGCCGCGAGCTTTTTCAAGATTCAACCGACTCATAAGAGCTCGCGGCTGAAGCCGCTCCCACAAGAGCCGCTCTTACGAAAGCGGATCGCTAGTTCACTTGCCCCAGAACATCACATTCACCGCCGCCACGGCGA
>CADECF010000006.1:0-31658 GCA_902825775.1 uncultured Lysobacteraceae bacterium | reverse complement strand
AGCGGATCGCTAGTTCACTTGCCCCAGAACATCACATTCACCGCCGCCACGGCGATGACGACGTAGATCAGCGACAGCGGTCCGCCGATCCGCCACAGATCCTTGGACGTATAGCCCGCCGGTCCGGTGATCATCGACATGACCGGGTTGGATGCGGTCATGAAGTTGTTGGAAGCCGACAACGCCACGATCAATGCGAAAGCGACCGGGTTGCCGCCGGCCGCGAGCGCCAGGTTGACCGCCATCGGCACCATCACGATGGTCGCCCCGACGTGGCTGATCACCAGCGAAAACAATGTAGTCAGGATGGCGATCGCCAGTTCCAGCACCCAGATCGGCAGGCCTTCCGGCAGCCGCGCCAGCGTATGCCCGGCGACCCAGGCCGCCGCGCCGCTGGAGTCCATGGCCCAGCCGAGCGGGATCAGGCAGGCCATCAAGAACACGGTTTTCCAGTTGATCGCGCCGTAGGCTTCGTCCATGTTCAACACGCCCGCGATCAGCATGCCGGCCACGCCGGTCATCAAGGCGATCGACACCGGGATGCGCGAACTCAGCGCCAGCAGCATGGTGATGGCGAAGATGGTCATCGCGATCTTGAACTTGTGCGGACGCTGCTCGCCTTTCGGGTAGTCGGTGACGACTACGAAGTCTTTGGCGGCCGCGGCCTCGCCCAAGTCCTGCCAGATGCTGTGCAGCACCAGCATGTCGCCGGCGCGCAACGCCACCTGGCGCACGTTGTCGCGCAGCACTTCCTTGTCGCGGTTGATCGCCAGCAGGCTGATGCCGTACTGCTTGCGCAACTGCAATTCAGCCGAATTCTTGCCGATGAACTTCGAAGTCGGCGGCACCACCGCTTCGGAAATACCGGCGCGGCTGGGATTGAACAGATCGCGGAATTCGCGCAGCCGCGTGCTCATGCGCAGGAAGTTGTTCTGCGCGAAATCGCCGATCTGCTGGCGCGGGCCCATCGCGCCGAGCACGCTGCCCACCCAGATGCGCGCGTCCGCCGGCGGCGCCAGCCGCGATTCGTTGCCGGTCTTCAGCGCCAGCAGCAGCGGCGCGCCGCGCAGCGCTTCGGCTTCGCCCAGCGACATGCCCACCAGCGGGCTGTCGGCGCTGACGGTGAGTTCGAACACGTCGCCTTCGATGCCGTAGGCGCGCGCGAAATAGCTCTCGGTGCGAGCCGGCGTGACGCCGCCTTCGACGTCGTCGCGCAGTTCCTTGTCGCCGAAATAGCGGAAATACAGCAGCGACGCCGCCAGCAGCGCCAGGCCGATCGGGAGCGGGGCGAACATGCGCAGCGGCTCGATCGTGGCCGCGCCGGAGGGCAGGTTGCTGTTGGCCGAGATGAGCAGATCGTTGAGCAGGATCAGCGGCGAGTTGCCGACCATGGTCAGCGCGCCTCCCATCACGATCGCGGCCGCGATCGGCAGCAGCAGGCGCGACAGCGCCAAGCCGGTGCGCGAGCTCAAGCGCGAAGCGACGGGCAGGTACAGCGCCATCACCGACGGGTTCTGCATGATCGACGAGTTGAGGCCGGCCACGGCCGTGGTCAGCAGCAGCAATCGTTGTTCGACGCCGTGCGCGCGGCGCAGCAGCCAGGCCGCGAGCCGGTTCAGCGCGCCGGTGCGTTCCAGGCCCGCGCCGAGAATCATCGTGGAGATGACGCTCATCACCGCGCCGCCGGAGAAGCCGCCGAACAGGTCTTCCGGCGCGACCAAGCCGGTCAGGCCCAGCAGCACCAGCACGACGAGCGCGACCACGTCGGCGCGGATGCGGTCGAACAGGAACAGCGCCATCGTCAATCCGACCAGCCCGAGCACGAGCTTCATGTCGGAAGTGAGGGTCAGCGCGCTGTCCATGTATTCGCGGTTATCTCAGGCCGTGGAGTTGCGTTCGTAGATCAGGTCGAAGACGTCGTGGCCCAGGCGCTGGCCGCGCGATTCGAAATGCGTCTGCGGCCGCCAAGGCGGCCGCGGCACGTGCCCGCGCGGCCCGGCGGGGTTGCGCAGGCCGGTAGTGGCGTCGAGTACGTCCCACATCTGTTCGGCATAGTCCCGCCAATCGGTCGCCAGGTGCAAGCGTCCGCCGGACGCGAGCTTGCTCACCAGCAGATCGGCGAACGCCGGTTGCAGCAGTCGGCGCTTGTGATGGCGCTTCTTGTGCCAGGGATCGGGGAAGTAGATGCGGATCTCGTCGAGGCTGCCGTCGGCGATCTCGTTGCTCAGCACTTCGACAGCGTCGTGATGATAGACGCGGACGTGGTCGCTGCCGTCCTGCGCCAGCGCGTTCAACAGCCGGCCTACGCCTGGCGCGTGCACTTCGATGCCGATGTAGTCGCGATCCGCATCGCCTGCGGCGGCGAAACGCAGCGCTTCGCCGTTGCCGAAACCGATCTCGAGCACGTGCGGCGCGCTGCGGCCGAAGGCGGCGTCGAAATCGCGGGCCTGGCCTCGGTAATCCAGACCGAAGCGCGGCCACAGTTCGTCGAAGGCGCGCTGCTGCGCCGGCGTGAAACGTCCCTGCCGCAGCACGAAGCTGCGCACGCTGCGGCGGCCTTCCTGCTGGGTGTAGGGCTTCTTTTGCAGCGGCTCCGTCATCGGCGTGGTCGGTCTAGCCGATCAGGCCGTCGACCGGCGACGAAGCGCTGGCGTAACGTCTGCGCGGGATGCGTCCGGCGCGGAACGCGGCGCGTCCGGCTTCGACGGCAAGCTTCATCGCGTGCGCCATCAACACCGGATCGCGGGCGCCGGCGATGGCGGTATTCATCAGGACGCCGTCGCAGCCGAGCTCCATCGCGATCGCTGCGTCGGAGGCGGTGCCGACGCCGGCATCGACGATGATCGGCACTTTGGCGTTCTCGACGATCTCGATCAGATTCCACTTGTTCTGGATGCCCAGGCCCGAGCCGATCGGCGCGGCCAGCGGCATCACCGCGACGCAGCCGATTTCTTCCAGCCGCTTGGCCAGGATCGGATCGTCGCTGGTGTAGACCATCACCTCGAAACCATCGGCGACCAGTTGTTCGGCGGCTTTCAGCGTCTGCACGACGTCGGGGAACAGCGTCTTCTGGTCGCCCAGCACTTCCAGCTTGGTGAGGTTGTGGCCGTCGAGCAATTCGCGCGCCAGGCGGCAGGTCCGCACGGCATCTTCGGCGGTGTAGCAGCCGGCGGTATTGGGCAGGATCGTATATTTGTCCGGCGGCAATACGTCGAGCAGGTTCGGCTCGCCGGGATTCTGGCCGACTCGCTCCTGATTAAAGAATGGCGTACGGCGGATCGCGACGGTGACGATTTGCGCGCCGGCGGCCTCGGTGGCGCGGCGGGTTTCGTCGAGATCCTTGAACTTGCCGGTGCCGGTGAGCAGGCGCGAACGGTAAGTCTTGCCGGCGATGACCAGGGCGTCATCGGGTGCGGTGAGGAGAGTCATCTTGCGATTATCGCAGGTTGCGCGACCGCGGCGAATGAGGTCGCGCATCCGTTTCGGCTCTGTAGAGCGGAGCTCGCTCCGCTGTTTTTTCTCGGGCGGGCCGAAGAGCAGCGGAGCAAGCTCCGCTCTACAGATCGGAGCGAAAGCAGCGGAGCAAGCCCCGCTCTACAAAGTAGGGAGAGAGGCAGCTCAGCGAGCGTCGCTGTATTAGCCGCCGCCGAGCGCATGCACGATTTCGACTTTATCGCCAGCCTGCAACCGATGCTCGCCATGCCGGCCGCGCGGCACGATCTCGCCATTGATTTCGACGGCCACCCGGCGTTCGGCCAGGCCTTGCGCGGCGAGCAGGGTGGCGATGGTGGCGGCGGGGTCGGCCAGCGACACCGGGTCGCCGTTCAAGAGGATGTCCATATCGATATTGTCGCGCGGCGCGGATGAATACGCCCAGAGGCCGCACGCGGCCGGCTTCTGGGCCATTGGTCAGGCTTGAGCGGGGTCTGGGTTCGTGAAACGATGCGGCACCATCCGGCATGGTATTGAGCAGGCGTACCCACAGGGACGTGCTGATCGGGACCGGATCGATCACTTCAGGGAGAGTAGAAGCATGACGTCGTTCCGCCCCGTCCGCACCCTGCTTGCCGCCGCACTGGCGCTGACCGCCGCACCGGCGCTGGCGCAGACTTATTCGCAGACCGTATTCTTCGGCGACAGCCTGACCGACGCCGGCTATTTCCGGCCCTTGTTGCCGCCCGAGGCGCAGCCGGTCATCGGCCAATTCACCACCAATCCGGGCTGGGTCTGGTCGCAATACCTGGCCGATTATTACGGCACCGGCGCAACCCCCAACGGCAACGGCCAGAACGGCACGAACTACGCCGCGGGCGGCGCGCGCGTAGGCGTGGACACGAGCGGTGCGCTCGGGCCGATTCCGTCGCTGGCCACCCAAACCGCCCGTTATCTCGCCGCCAACGGCGGCCGTGCCGATCCGAATGCGCTGTACACGGTGTGGGGCGGTGCCAACGATCTGTTCGCGGTCGCGGCCGATCCGTCGCAGGCGCCGGCCATCATCGGCGGTGCGGTGACCGCGCAAGCCGGCATCGTGGCTACGCTGAAAGGCGCCGGCGCGCGCTACATCGTGGTGCCGACCATTCCCGACATCGGCCTGACGCCGTCGTCGCGCGCCGGCGGCGCCGTCGGCATGGCGCAGGGCACCGCGCTCGCCACCGCTTACAACAACGCCTTGTTCGGCGCGCTCGGCGGCGCAGGCTTGCGCGTGATTCCGCTGGATACGTTCCACTTCCTGCAGGAAGCGGTCGCCAATCCGAGCCTGTACGGTTTCCGCAACGTCACCGATCCCGCTTGTCTGGTCGCCTCGTCGCTGACCTGCAGCCCGCAGGCCTATGTCGCCCCCGATGCGGCCAACGCATATTTGTTCGCCGATGGCGTGCATCCCACCGTGGCCGCGCACCAGATCCTCAGCCAGCTCGCCGTATCCGCGCTGGAAGGCCCGCGCCAGATCGCGTTGCTGCCGCATTCGGCGGCGACCATCGGCCGCGCCCGCGCCGATCGCGTATCCGCGCACCGATCCGGCGAACCCAATGCCGATGGGATGCGCTGGTGGGCCGACGTGCGCGGCGACAACCAGCGCTTCGACAAGGGCGGCAGCGGCGCCGGCTTCGACGGCGGCGGTCCTACGCTGACCTTCGGCGTCGATTGGGCCAGCGGCAACCTCGTTTACGGCGCCTTCGCCGGTTACGGCCGGCAGAAGATCGACTTCGGCCACCGCGCCGGCGATTTCGACCAGAGCGACACCAGCCTGGGCGGCTTCCTCGGTTGGCGCGGCGAGCAAGGGCTGTGGGCGAACGCGCAACTCAGCTATACCAAGCTGGCGTTCGACGTCGACCGCAAGGTCAACCTCGGCCCCGCCACGCGCACCCACAGCGGTTCGCCCGACGGCGACAACCTCAGCATCGGCATCGACGCCGGCTGGGAATTCGGCGACGGCGCGCTGCGCCACGGCCCGATCGTCGGCATCCTCTCGCAGCGCATCGACGTGGACGGCTATGCGGAAAGCGAGCCGGCGTTGTCCAGCTCGCTGGCGTTCCCGGAACAGAACTACGACTCGCTGATCGGCAGCGCCGGCTGGCAGGTGAGCTATGCGATCAACGATCATGTGAAGCCGTACGCACAGCTGACCTACGACCGCGAATTCGAAGATCAGGCCGAAGAGGCTTTCGGACGCGCGCAGTCCCTGCCCGGTACCGGCACCTACGCCGTACCCGGCCTGGATTTCGACCGCGACTACGGCACGCTGGTGCTCGGCGCCCAATCCAAGCTGTTCGGCCTGGACGCCAACATCGGCGCCAGCGTCACCGTCGGCCAGGAAGAGGGCAACAACGCCACCCTCTTCGCCACCCTGGGCAAGGGTTTCTGACGTTCGGCCCGGGCTTGGCAATGCGTTGCCAAGCCTCGATGGGCGGGCATAGACTTTCGCCGACGCGGGTGTAGTTCAATGGTAGAACTGCAGCTTCCCAAGCTGCTAGCGTGGGTTCGATTCCCATCACCCGCTCCATTCGAGCCCGCAAAGTCGTCTAAATTGCTGATTTAGAGCGGGTTTTCCGAAGATCGAGCCCTGAAACGATTCCCTCCGCGAGGTATCGTTTCAGGTATCGTTTCATGCCCAAACCGCTGCTGTTAGCCCGCACTTCGGGCTGCTATGTCCGCTTCCTTGTCCCGGCCGATCTGCGAGTGCGGATTGGCTCGCGCTTCATCGTTCGCTCCCTGGGTGCTCGCCGAGGAGATGCGGCTCGCCTAGCCGCCGCCTATTGCGCTGTGGCACTCTCCCAGGCGTTCGACGCGCTTCGGCAGGGGGCCAGGATGGTCGACATCAAAAAGCTCCTGGAAGGAGTCCAGCGAGCCGCCGATGACGGCTCAATCCGGGAGTGGACGGCCACCGGGCTTAAAGTCGGGGCCGTCGACTTTGGCACCGTGTCCACCTCGGGGCCGGAAGACACCGCCGATTTCCTGCGTGTGTTCGAAGCCGCGTTGCGCGCGAATCCACGAACGGCGCTAACGCCCTCAGATGCGGTTTCCAATGCCCGCGCAGTGCCGCGCTTATCCGAGGAAATCGCCGCTCACATTGCTGACCTGGAACGGCGCAAGTTGGCCACCGATACAATCACAGAGAGCAAGCACACGCTGCGATTGTTGCTGGCGATCACAGACGACCTGCCGGTCGATCAAATCAAGGTCAGCCATATCCGTGCCTTTTGGGAGGGCGTGCGCTGGTGGCCGGCCAATGCGACCGTGAAGCCAGCCTATAAGGGCTTGTCGGTTCTGGAGATTATTGCCAAGGGCAAAGCGGACAATTCGCCCGCGCCCTCGGCGCACACACTGAACAAGCATCGTCAGCGTTTAAGCGTGTTCTTCACCGGCCTGGTCGACGCCGATCTGATCAACAAATCACCCCTGAAGGGTGCTGGCGGGGAGATCGACACCTCAACAGAGATGGAAACTGGGCGGCCCTTTACCGACCCAGAACTCAAGATGATCTTCGACCCCAAGCATTTCGTCCCGTGGGCGAAGGATCTGCCGCATCGTTGGTGGGGGCCAATGTTGGGCCTTTACACAGGCGCTAGGGTCAACGAGATCGCGCAGCTGTATATCGATGACGTGCGGCAAGTCGATGGGATTTGGGGATTCTTCATCTGGAAGAATGAGCGTTCGCAGAAGGTCAAGACGAAATCATCCATTCGCTTCGTCCCGTTGGCGAAGCCATTGATCGATGCGGGTTTCCTTGCCTTTGTCGCGGACATGCGTCAAGCCGGTCATGCACGCCTATTCCCTCACTTGCCGTCAGGCACGCGCCCTGATGGCACGCCCAACGGTCTTGGATATGGTCGACAGCTCTCGCGTCAGTTTTCTGCTTATCTAAAGCGCTTCGGCATAGAGAAAGGAACGGCGTTCCATGCTTTCCGCCATACGCTGTCCACGCGCTTGGTAGAAGTGGGCATTGATGTGGGTGTTATCGCTAAGCTAACGGGGCACGCACAGAAGCATCAGTTTCCGGTGCTGGAAACGCACTATATCCACATCGCTGACGCGACGAGCCTGCCAGAACGGACAGCGGCGCTTTCTGCCTTCAAGCCGCCCCTATTGTTGCAAAAGTATCAAAACGGGCAGTTTGCCGCCGCACTCAAAAACAAGGCCACACTTCATCCCTAGCTCCTGCTCAAGTTATCCCCTTGCAGGTCTGACAGATGCGGCCGAAGCCGCCATGGCCATCTGCCAAATTCGGATCAAAGAACTCTTCTTGAGGTTTGATCTTGCGACAGCGACTGCAGGCTTTCAGGGCACGCGTTGCAAGGCCTTGAGCATCCTGTTGGACCTGCGTTAGTGATGCCAAGACTGGGCTTTCGCCAACGGCAAGATCCACGAGCCTCTGCAGCCGCTCCGATATGGTTGCAACAGGATCGCGTCCAAGATTGAACCGGTTGATGCGCAAGAAGCGGTAGCCGTAGCTCTCCAGCGTAAGCTGGCGCTCAAGGTCAGCCTCGTGCAGGTATCGGGTGTGGTTGCCGACGTGGATGTCCCGGTCCTTGCGGAAGTGATACTCGAACCCATCGTATTCGAGCACCACCTGGACGGTTCGTCCGTCGCGTCGGATCAGCATGAGGAAGTCGACGCGCCAGGCCGGATGAACATAGGACGGGTCGAGCTGTTGGAGGTAGCTTCCGATCTGGAACTGCGGAAAGACCTCGATGTTCTCGGCATGCTTCTGGTAGAACAAGGTGGCGTAGAGCCATTCCAGGACCTTGGCCTCCATGGGGCTGGATGCGTCAGTCTCCGAAGCGTCCGCCTGCTCAGACGCGGTGTCCAGGACTCGTCGATAGTGACTCAATGCCTGGCCAATCGTGCCCTTGAATTCCTCGATGGGCTTGGAGAGAACGAACCAAGCCATTTCCTGGGCTCGACTGAAGCCCACGTTGAGGCGCTGAACCTTTAGCTTGTCCTCGACCTCCTGGGTTGCATCCGTCATCGACACCGGGAAGATGTAGTTCAGCGCATCATGCTCTCGGGTGGCGACCATAGAGTAGAAGATGATGTTGCGCTCCTCACCTTGGCATGTGTCGAAGGTCCAGATCTTCAGGTTGAGCCTGTCTTCGAACTCGCGACCTCGCACATGTCCGAATAGCTTCTTGGATAGGTGGGTTTGCTGCTCGCGGAAGGGGGTGATGATCCCCACGGTGGGCGGCGTAGGCTCGTCCAGAAGCTCAAGTAACCGATCGAGGATGAACTCGCATTCAGCAGGATTGGTTCCCCGGGTTGGCTTGGATTCGGCCACATCGACTTCGTTGAAGCGGATGACATCGTGGACTGGCTTGCCTCGGATCTTGATCGCCTGCAACTGGTGATTGTAGAAGTTTGCCGACGAGTATCCGATCAGTTCTGGATAGGAACGAAAATGCTTGCGTAGCATTACATCATAAGAGGCTGTGAGGCTCGCAAAGTCGAGGATGGAGCGCTTGACGTCGAACATCCCCAGGCGTTGCAGCACATCGGCCTGCTGCGAAACTTCGGATCGGAAGTGCCTGACGAGGTCTCCACGATACTTGTTGTTGGTCTCGATGCTGGCATTGGTCGACTTGACATTTGAGAACTGCTTGTCGTCGCCAAGGACGACGACCTTCTTGGCGCGGATCAATGCCGGCAATGCCTGCGCGACCGACACTTGAGACGCTTCGTCGATAACCACGACATCGAACAGATCGGGCATCAGCGGCATGAACTCCCCGAATTCGCGAATGCCGGCCACCATGACGGGGAAGCTTTCGCGAACCGCGCCAAACTTCTCTTCCGGGAACTTCTGTCGGTTGGCGATCAGGCCGGACAGCGCACGCGCGTCTGCCCGGTTCTGATCCATGAAAGCGATCAGGCGGCTGTCGATATGCGAATTCATAACCGACGTATTGAGCCGTTCGAGTTGGCTCTTGGTGCCCACATAGTCGAACTGAGGGATCTTGAGAAAAGCATCGCGCGTGGCCAGCCAGCGAGACAGGAAGGCAATCGCCAAAGGCCAGAGCCGAGCTTCATCCTTGGGCTGGGCCAGGAGCCGCTCGATGATTTCCGGATCAATGCGGCGAAGCAGAGCGATGGCGCCTGAGAGCGGCTTTGCACTGGGCGGCGGGCACTGTTTGGCGGCGACAAGTTTGTAAGCGGGGACAAACGCTTCCGCAAGCCCAGCGGCCTCTAGCTTCACCCGAAGGCTATTGGCCTGTGCGACCAACGCCTCCAACTCGTCCGCCGACTGCTTGAGGTAAATGGGGCGTGTGGCGGGGAGTGCGTTGAGCTGAGCCTCCGATTCCCGCACTCTGGCACCACGAAAAAGGTAGCCAAACACGGGCATTCTCAACTGCCGATACGCCATGACGATCTGGGCCACGGCTCTTACCTGATCCGGGTTGAGGCCATCGAATAGATCCCAATGGTTTGACGCATGTGCGACCAGGAATTCCGACAGGATAGTATCGCGTTTGGCGCGTGCTTCAAGGGTGGCTGGGCTGAAGTCTTCGACTGCAAAAATCTCGCGCAGATATTCCTCCAGGCCAGACATTTGGCCCTGAAGCGCTTCGATCTCAGGCATAACGGACGCGTCGGTGCAACGCTCCAACACTTCCAGAACCTCAGGACAAAGCTGCCGCAGCTCGTCCTCGGCCTCATGCATGGCCTTGACGGACGCGAGTTCAATCGCGTTCAAGGTCTTGGCGGTCGTGCCGATGTCTACGCGTAGGCGATCGCCCATGTCTTTGCGCTCTTGCTCGATCCGCGTTTGGTTGGATCGCATCGATTGCGCATAGGCTGTGATTTTGGCCATAGCGCCTGATGAAGTTAAGCGCTTGAAATTATTGTTCTCGCGTCCCAGCCTCAGGATCGGGTTAGGGAACTCGCGGTCATGACGCACTCGGGACATGGCCTCGGAGAGTTTCTCGCACACGACATCGAGTGCCTCTCGCTTATCCGAAAGCACCAGACAAGAGCGCTGGTTGAACGCGCAATCCGCGGCAATGGCCGTGATGGTGTGGCTCTTGCCGGTGCCGGGAGGTCCGGACACCTTGATGATCTTGCCCTCAGGCTTACGAACCGCCAGCAAGACTTTTCGCTGCTCTTCGTTCAAAGGGATCGGGCTGTCGAACACCATCCGATCGACCATCGGCAGGCCGTCCCATTCATCCTCTACTTGCTGGCGGATGGAAATGGGGTTGCGCAGCAGGACGTCGCCAACCAGACCTTCGAACAGATCTACAATGGCCGAGCCGCCGCGGCGCGCCATGTCGATAATCTCCTCGTAGTCATTCAGTAGGGCCTCGTCAGAGCGCTCGGCGGCGGCAAGGTAGAGCGCTGACGACAGCCGAATGTCAGAGGTGGATGCATCCGGATTATTCGATCCAAGAGCGATCTTTCCACCGAGGTCCATAGCGTTTGCCAAGCTGCGGAATAGCGGCGCGGCGACCTCGAAGATCGATTGTTCCGGCTGAAGGTAGGTGATGCGCTCGGTGATCGTCGAAACCCAGGCGCGACTGTGCCGGCCGGCGAGCTCCTGGAGGACGTAGTCGATCGCACGCTTGTTGGCGTAGAGATGGTTGACGATCTTCAGCGTGTAAGCGCCATCGCGCGATGAACGCTCTACATCCAGCGGAACGAAAAAGAGAGGGTAGGTATGGGGGCCTAAGCGCACCGCACCGATGTAGAGATATAGCTGCAGGCCATCGCCTGTAGCTACATAGGTTTCGATGTCGCGCAGCTCCTGAAACGCATCGGACGCCGCGAAGCTCTCGAAGAAGCTGCCTAGTGCCGTCCGAACCCCATCGAGCGTAAGCAGCTGTGCCACGGCTTCTTCGAGTGGACGCGGATCCTGTGCTGCCAGCAGCTTCGCAAGCACTTCTGGCAGCGATCGGGCCAGGTCTCCCGAGGCGCGCTCAACCAAGTCAAGTTCGGCGGCGAACAGGGAGTCGATCAGGTCATAGGCTTGATTGGCCAGGCTGTTCAAGTTGGCAATGAGTGGGCGAACAACCTGCTCGGCCGTGGCGTCCAGCAAGGTCTGCTGCGTCTGCTCGATCCATCGTTCCGGATCGTCCTTGCCTTGGGTATACGAGGACGTGGCGGCCTCGATGACGGTCTTGCGGATCGTATCCAGGGCCGTCTCGGGGATGGCGTGGATATGCTCCTCGATGACTTTCAGAAGCGCGGGGGAGACCGGGCGGGTATACGCACGGGGCCCGACGGGTAAGGAAAGTGCATCGGCGCTCGGGCGACTGAGGAGCGTCCACAGTGCGTGGTCTAGGCTCGGATAGGGCGAGGTGCGCATGCTCGCCCGAAATCCGGCATCTGTTGTGGCGACGATGCGGCGTCTGGGTGCTTGCTGGCGCTTGAAATCCGTTTCAAGGAAGTCGCGAAAATAGGTGCTGACTCGAATGGCGACATCCCGCAGTGCAGTGCTATCCATGGCGTTCTCTCACTGTTTCTCCGTAGGCATGACCTGCGCCAATGCGTCTACAGCCTCGGCAAATGCCGCGCCGGCGCCTGATCGGGAGACATGAAGAAGCTCGTTCAACCCGGTAGAGCTGGTCACAGCCAGCTGGTCATAGCGACAAATGGGGAGCTGGCGGTTGTCCTTGAAGCGCCGATCAGGACCGCCTTTCTTATTGACATAGCGCCAAGTGTGTCCGACGACCGTCGCGTCGCGTGGGACGGTCTCATCCTCGATGAAGGAGGTGGCGCCCGCTTGCAGTTGCAGTTGCCGGTATCCGACGCCACCTACGCCGTTCTTGTCGTAGATCAATACCCGATCCGGGAAGAAGTGCAGCGTTTGCGTCCCTACGTTGACCGCAACTGTCTGAATGTTGGTCTTAACGAAGGGCGGGGCCGCGCGATCGAAGCGCGTCGACTTCCTGGAGATCAGGGAACCGGCGCCGGCGTGATACTTGGAATCGTGAACCTGGGCTCTGGAAGCCACATGCCACACCCCGCCCGCGGCAGTGAGCGCATCGGCTGCCGTGTGCAACGTCTGGAGCGAGCGCTCCAGGGTCGGATCCAGCTCATACATCAGGACGACCGACTTTTGGAGCAAATCGCGGAAATAGGCTGCCCCCGTCCCAGCCGTCCCTAGACCAGCAATGAGCCAGCTGGCCGCAGACCCCCATTCCTTGCCCCAGCTCATCAGGAGAAGAATGGCGGAGGCGCTAGCGACCCAGGGCCAAAGGCGTCTGCGCCGCTGCTTGGTGTTCATCTCGTCCAGAAGGGCCTTGGACGAGGAGTCAACGATTTGGGTCGCCTCGGCCGAGTCGATATCGACCATGGGGCCATGCGTGCCGTCCGGAACGGGAGGCGAGGACTGCGGTTGAAGCCCGGGCGGCAGGTTAGAAGGACCCTTGCGCCGCCCCGGAGCTTCGCTCGGGATGGTGGCCCGGTAGTAGATGCCGCCGGCCCCCATGTGCACATAGTTGCCACGGGGACCCGTGCCGACCCGCAACCCCTTGATGCCGACGGAAACGCCCACGCCGCCTTTGGACAGATTGAACCTGAATGGCCCAACGCTGACGCTCTTACGCAGATATAGCCCCATAGCGCGTTCTCCCCCGGAGGCTGCCTACTGATCCATGAAATCGGGGTGCAACAATCATGCCACCGTGCCCTCTGCCGTGACACGAGGCGGCTGTATAGCGGTAGGCCATGGTCTTGGTGGGCGAGGGTCCGTCCTCTTGACGAAGGTCGGGTCGGCGCTAGGTTGAGGCTATGTTGAAGCCCTTCACGCACCGAGATCCGGATCAACTGCTGATCGACTATCTGGCAAGTGTCGGTCTGACAGCGCTGCGCGGGGCGTCGTTGGAGGAAAGCAATCCGAATGTCGTTTGGTGTGTGGGTTTTGTCGGTGATGATGGGGAGCCACCATCCATGGAGTTCGCCTCCAGAAGGGAGGTCTGGCGCTGGTGGCAGCAGTTTGCGAGCGATCTTCAGAACCTTCATCAGTTTGGGAAACTGGTTGCTATCGGCTGCCGGCGTGGTCGGCCTTCAGCAATCCGAGTGCGCGAGTGGGCAAAAGTTGGTCTACAAGGCACGCGGCCGGATCTTGTGAGCAACTATTTTCGAATATTCAGCAATCGGCCGCCGACACGTGCGCCAGGCTGGCTAAGGAGAGCCCAGGCATCCGTAAAATCTCATGGATATCGCTGGTCTCTGGAAGATGTGATCACACAACACACATCGTCGATATAGGCCGCTTTCGTCGATAGCGTCTACCAATGCCCGGCACATTGTGTAAGGCTTGGCCCATGCATGGTCATGGAAGCTGCGCGATGGGCTTGGAATTCGCCTATGACATCAGCGACTCGCTCGCCACACCAATCAATATGTTGGAATGGCTTGCACGCCACCGCCAAAGCGTGCCCTGCTGCCTCATTTGTCGAGAGAAACTTACTGTTAAGGCTCAGAACTCGCAGATCACGACCTATTTTTCTCATTTGCCTGGCTCAAGTTGTCCGACAGTGACCTCTAGTCCGCCCTCTGGATATATCAACAGCCTCCCAAAACAAAAGGGTGCGGCCGCTCAGGCGCGTCAGTTTGCGCACGACAACATGATGGGCGTTTACATGCGGATGCGCGATCGCGTCCCATCGATGCGTTGGGCCGAGTTCGAGGAAGCATGCACAAATGCGCGCCGATTGCGTGTATGGGATTTGGTTGGGCTAACGCCAGAGTATGTCTCGTCAGTGCTGCTGTCTTGTAAAGACAAATTCGTGATCAGCGCGCCAGGGGCGAAGGAGGTTGCATTCTTCTTGGAACCTAATCCTCAAGCTGGAAGCTTTTGGAGCTTCCCAAGCGCACGAAAACGCAATCTCTTTGAGGTTGAAATCAAAACAGGTTCGCTACAACTGCATCCGATCGATTTCAGGCTGGCAAAGGGTGATATTTTGGCGCGCGTTCAGACGCTCCTATCGCCATAGAATAGCCCATCATTGCGCGCGCTGGATGTCAGAATGGCGCGCCTAACGAGGCCGCGTTGATGGCCCTAGGTGGTGGAGGCACGACATCAGTTCGTAGCCGTGGTTGCTTCAACCTTGAAAGTAGGGTTCGCCTTCCTCGCCTTCGTGCGGTTCTGGAAGGGCAATGGCGCCAGGCGGCAGATAAGGGCTCATTTGGCGACCAAAAATGAGCGCCGCAGAAGCGCGAATGCCCGTCTGTATGACCTCATCGATATCCACTTCGAAGCGCTGAAGATCAAAGGTCTTGAGGTCGAAGCGAATGTCGTAGAACGACAGTTTCTGAAACGCGCTGTGTAGGGTCTTCACCAGCATGGTCTGAACGGCAGGGGGACACCTTGCCCCAAAATAAATCGAAGTCAGTTCAAGCGGCGCTGCATGGAGCCCGGATGATCGGGAGATGGTGCGCCATTCGCGTTCATAGCTCCAAGCGGGAGCTTTCGACAGAAATGCAGTCTCCAGAACGATTTTTCGCGCGATCTTGTTGTGATTTAACTTCCAATCGGCTAGGTCAGATAGGCGTATTGAACGGCTACCTTCATAGCGCACCTGGCCTAGGTTCTTGGCGACATGATCCTTGGTGGAAAATTCCAGGCAAAGCCCCGCATGCTGATCCGCGTAATGGCTCCACATGAGCGGGCAGTTCCATTTCTCCGCAAGGCTGATAATACCGACTGCTCGCAGCTCTTTTAGAAACAGGTCTTCAATTTCACGGCACAGCATCCGGTCGAACGCTGCCTCGCGTAGCTCCTCTTCATGTTCTGAAGAGAGATAGCGCATTTCGGCGAGGCGAACGTCAGGATCGCGGGAAGGGTGCCATTCGCGATAGAAGGACGAAAACAAGTCCTGCTTGACATGCTCGCTCAAATCGTTGACGAAGGATGGGTTGGTATCGAGAGGGTCATTGAACGATGCCGGGCTTGCGAAGTAAATGCTGCCGTCGCACAGTTCCTGAAGGACGTTTTGGCTGAAACGGCGATATTTATAGAGATGGCTGGGTAGGCTCACTTGGCAGTCTCTGCTGTTGGGCGCATGTGCTGCACTATGCCCCCAGCGGCAGCCTTCCGCCAAAGGCGCTTCGAGCAACTATTGCTTCGATGCTTTCGGGGGCGGCAACGGCGCGGCTTCCGCGGTCAGGGCGCATCTCTCACGTTTGAAGCGCGGGCCTTCCGTGGTAATGCGTCCGACGATAACCAGATTGTCGTTTACGCGCACGACCCGGTCTCCAGGCGTCGCCGCGCAAGACACGTCGGGATACATATCCAGCATGTAGGCGCTATAAGCTGCGATTTGCTTGAGGCCTGTATCTAGGCGTGTGGAAGGATTGAGAAGCTGGCCCGCGCCAACAATGAGCGCCAACAGGCCCAGCACGCGAGAGATAACGAGCAGTCCAGAAAACGCGTCTGCCTTCTTTGCAAAGGCTTGTTGGCCCATGGTGATCAGCATGACGACAGGAAAGCCCAATGCGCTTAACACCATCACCACAAATGCGAGAACTGGAATAAAGGCCAGTGGCGCGATCACTGCGATTGAGGACTTGAAGGTTGTCGGATCCTGCAAGGTCGCATCGGCCACGGTAATGGCACCCGATGCCGTGGCAATGGCCAGGGCAATAACCGTTAGAATTACTTTCGCCTGTTTGAATAGGGGGTTGTCTTTACGAAGCACCGCCCAATCGAAGCTTTCGCGAAGGAATCCAGCGCCCAAGCAAATCATCGCGGCCGCAAAGGTCCAGTTGATAATCAAGCCTTTGGCACGTGTCAGCACCATGAGCATCGCGATCCCAAAGGCCAGAAGCCCCACCAGATAAATGCGTAGCGGCCTGGAGAGTCCTTCCCAAAACTTCTGAGTACGCTCGCGAATAAAAACCGATGACGCCATCCGCATATTAGTTGTCCCCCGATAATTTGCTTTTGAAGCTAGGGGGTGGCCGTCTCACTGCTTGAGACCGCCAGGAAGATCGAAAGGCTAGGCCCAGAGGATTCCCGATATCCGACCCGGCACCGAATGTCCGCTTCGATCCAATGGCAGATGTTCGTATTCCTTGTTAAATTCCTCTTTCCGATCGCATCCGAGAGGATTCAATGGACTATTTGACAATCACGCTTCTGGTCAACGGATTGGTAGTTTTGGTAATCGGTTACCGCAAAAACAATCGCAATGTGTTGCTGGTGTCTGCAATTTTGCTCCTCGCTGCAGGAGCATTGCCGGAATTCATTGCGGGATATCAAGACGGCTTCAACGGCGCAAGCAGAACGGCGACCGCATCTACTGACTAAGCTTTACCGTCCAGGCCTAACAAAGCTCTCGATGGTGCGAGGCTTGTCCGAAAGTTCCTGCGGGCTATGCTGCGACCGGTTTCAACCTATAGGTGCTGCGACCTGCCTTCTTGGCTTCATAGAGGGCTGAATCAGCCGCAGCCATCAATGTCGTCGCATCGATCGGCAGGCTGGAGAATGCGATGCCAGCGCTTGTCGTTACCGCCAACATATTGCCATCGACGGCTACGGGGCCTCGCATCATCTCAAGGAGCTTGCGTGCAATGATCTCCGCCGCCGCCGGCAGCGCTGCATCCTCAATAAGCACCACGAACTCATCTCCACCAAGTCGGGCGACGAGATCTGTGGCACGCACGCTATTTAACAGCCGATGCGCGAAAACGCGCAAGACTTCATCACCCACGGCATGACCATGGGTGTCATTGATCTGCTTGAAATGATCGATGTCCAGATACATCAAGGCGACCGGAAGTTCATACCGCCGTAACCGCATCAGCGCCAATGACAGGCGTTCGTCGAACTGGCGCCGATTGGCTACGCCGGTAAGAGTATCGACACGTGCGAGGCGCTCCAACTCTAATCGGCTGGCCTCAAGAGCCTGCTCAGCGGCCACTCTCAGGCTTACGTTGCGCCCGGCATAAATGATATCCATTTCGCCGGGCCTGTCCTCGCTGGGGATGGGCCGCGTGACCGCCTCGACCCAGATGTAATGACCGTCCTTGTGATGGACTCGGTAGATTTCAGTCTGCGGCTTACCTGAGGCGATGACTTCGGCCATGGCCTGCGCCTGGCGGTCGCGATCGTCGGGGTGAACGAGGCTCCAGCGCAATCCGAGCATTTCTGCGGGTTCCCACCCAAGCATGTCCTTCGCAGAAGGCGAGACATAGAGGCGTTCGCCATTGGGGCGCATCCGCACCACTACGTCGTGCGAATAGTCAGCGAGCATGCGATAACGACGCTCGCTCTCGCCAACGCGCATGGTCAGCCGCTTCCGCTCAGCCATCGCCAAAGCGACCGGGATCGTCATCAGACAGCCGCCGGCGATATAGATCTGCAGGAGAGCGATGCGCCCGGTCGTTCCGATGTCGTGCACTAGCCAAAGCGGCCCATGGCCCATGGCGGTAGCGGTGCTCCCGATGAGCGTGAGCAGTATAACGCCAATGGCCACGCCCGCGAAACGGTGTCGGAATGCTCCCAACAGCAACGGCGGATAAGCCATGAAGAGAATGGGGTAGTCGGAATGAAAGACAGCAGCACCGACGATGGCGATCAGCAGCATGTTGCCGATGAAGCTCCAGCGCCTTCCAGGCGGTGCGATGATTCCTATTCCTTCTCGGTGAACGACGAGCGTGGAAGTCGCGACGATTACCATGCCGACAACGTGTGCTGCATACCAGCCAACGAAGTTCATCAGGAATGAGCTTCGATACATGGTAGAAGCCACCGTGGCTGCAAGTATTCCTGACACCGCACAGGCAGCGAGCGTGCTCCCGGTCGCGATGCCGCCCAAGCTGATCCAGCGCTTGGGATCGCCCACGTTGGGGACCAAGCGCCTGACGACGCCGGCGACGATCAACACCTCGATTAGATTGCTGAGGCCTATTGAAGTCGCATATGAGATCGGATGTCCAGAAAGGAGCTGCCCGACAATGTCGGCCGCCAGTCCGCATGCGACATATCCTTGCCATAGCGATGTAGGCCTGGACAGTAGCCAGCCAGTGAAAATGCCGTTGCCAATCCAGATCGCGGCGAGCTCTCCGGGGCCGCGCGCCAGCGTGAGCGACAGCCAAGCTGTGGCGCCGATCAACAGGGCCATGGTCAGTCGGTCAATCCATAAATGTCGCGGAGACGTCGAAAAATTATCCACGTCGACCCCTCATCCTGGAGAGCTGGGACGATCTTATCTCAGAAGCCGTCTATACGAACCCCGATGTTTGTCAAGATGAGTTTGGGGTCCACATGCTGAGTATTCCGGCTTACCTGTGAGGCTACGGCTTCGCGGACTGCGTCAAATCAAACGCTCTAATAACCCACTTCTGGCTACCGTCCCCAAGAACAAGCTGCCACCGATTAAAGCCCACCTTATAGTCCCCAAGCGAAGGCAATTCGCTTACTACGGAGATATTTGACGTTCCGTTTCGGCCTTTTGCTTTTACGCAAATGGTCAACTCGGTTTGAGAGCGAACTGCTGCGCCAATCCAGTTGCGTTGAAAGTTCGGATTGAATGCGCTGGTCTGGTCGACTTCAATGCTCAGATTGGGGATGATCAGCCCAGTCCAGTTCGAGCTGCCGGCAACCTCAAACCACTGGAAGGCATGTTCTCCTTGCAAGAAAATGGCGATGGGATTTTCGGTATTGCCGGCAATCAACATCTCGTCTTCGTGGTCGGTGATCGGTTGAATCAGCGAGATCGGCTTGGCGGTGTTTGCCTCTCCCGCGAAAAATTCGTTTACCGTCAGCATGATGCCCTCCCGTCAGTACGAACGCTCTTGAAGGTGTTTGATAAGCAACCCCCACATATGCTCGGCCGCACCTTCTTGCGACAGTTTCTGTTCCCTGTCAGAGCCAAAAGTCATGGCGCCTGAGCTTTTCAGGAACATAGCCTGCTCATCGGCGTCCACGGTCAGGGTCTCGTTTGTAGAATTACTGGCCGTGGTTTCACCTTGCACGTAGTTGATGCCGTTTCCGAAGAAGCCACCGCCTGTGAAGTAGGTCGCACGTGCGACGTCCTTTCCGCCGTGATAAACGGTCGCGAAGAAGCGATTGGCATCGATGCGCTTAAACACCCCTTCATAGTCAGGATTGCGCTCAGTCAGCTCGGCCAATGAGTTCTCCATGAACTTGGCGATGTATTCGAAAGTTTCGTCCTTGAAGCGGTCCTTATCGCGCTGCGTGAAGGCTTTAGCTAGGCGCAGGTTGCTTGAGCGTGGAGCAAGCGAAGCCGATCGTGGCCTTGCTTCTGCGGCAGGGACAGCGCGCGAGGCAGGTCCCGGCGCTGATGGCTTTTGCCAGCGAACGGCCGCCTGTCGGACCGCTTGGGCGACTTGGAGCATGGCCTCGTCAACATCGGGCCATTGTTTGATCGGCTTTCCATCTCTCGGCACCGCCTGAAGCTTGCCAAACGAAAGCGGATGCCAGTCACAGGCCCGAAGGATCACTGGGATAACAATCGCTTCGCCTGCGTTGTGTCGCTCCATGGCGCGCTCAAGCTCAATCTCGTAACAGTAGTTCGATGCGATGAAATCTGAACTCACCAACAGCAGAATGATTTGATCTTGGTTGATGTGATCGTCGATCGATTGGGCAAAGTCTTGCCCAGGCTCGATCTTGCGGTCATGCCAGGTCTCGATAACACCTTGGCGTTTGAGGGTTGAGAGTTGCTTCTCGATCTGGTCGCGCATGGCCTCGTCGGCGTGCGAGTAGGAGAAGAAAACGCTAGGAGCACTCATACGGTTGATCTCAGTTAGGTGTAAATGGCGACGTGCTTGCAAACCGGTTTTCTGGGCAAAATTGGCGGTTCTTTCGCAATAGCATCGATGAAAGCTGTCTCAACGAATGAAATTCATGCTGTGCCTCCTGCCGGCTTATTGGAACGGAGATCGTCCCAAGAGCGATCCAATTGAGCCGAGCGGCACCTCCGGGCGCGATTCGCGCCAGAGCCCACATCAAACAGTAATCCCGTCACCTTCAAATAGACGTGTTTGACCTCCCCAAGGCATGATTGGCTATCGTGATCTGCCGCCTCAGTTCGACGACTTGGCACATCATAGGATTCGAGGGGGCGGCGCTAGTAGGGGAACCTGGATGTCTAAGAATATTCTTATCTTCGCCGATGGCGGTCTGGACAGCCCTTAACGACCAATAGTTACAAATGAAGATGCCTAGATCTAGTATCCCTGGCTGGATCCTTTCGTTGACGATGGAGCGATGACGATGCGAAAACAAGAAGAAGCGAAAGCAATGCAGGAAATGGAAGACGCGGTTGCGAAACTCTCGCCAGAACTTCGCGAGATTGCCGCGCGTCTAGAAGCGCCGATCCTTCATTCGGCATGTGTTGCCGGAGAGCTTGATTTAGTGAGTGCTTTTTTAGATCTCGGCCTTGCGCCGGATATGTACCCTTGCAGCGATGATGAAGATGACGAACCGCCGTTGACGTGGATTGCGCGATATCGGGACATTGAATCGACAAGCGCGTTAACGGTGGCCGAACTACTGGTCGCGAGAGGTGCTGGGCTCGACGAAGGTATACCACTGTCAGCCGCGACCGAGGCTGAAGACCTTTCCATGATCCGTCTGCTTTTGGCGGCAGGTGCAGATCCAGAGCTGGTTTTTCAAGAGGCGGACGTTCAGCAACAAAAACTTCTTGAAAGCGTGATCGCGCTTGGATGGCATCAGCAGCCGCATTCAAGGAGCGAGTACCATATCGCTTTCAACGACGATCAGCAGATTCTTGCCGTTGGGGATACAGAAGAGGGTGCAAGAAGGGCGAGCCAGGCAAAAAGTGACGGCGACACTATTCACCTCATGAGGGCTACAGAGCGATTGGTGGCTCGCTTTTTAAGTGGGGAAGAGCTTTGCTGGGAAGGTTCGGGTTTGGCGGATCTCGAAGCTCAATGAGCGGGGTGAGTTGTCACGTCTTGCCGAGCCTTGTAGGCCGAGATGGCGGCTTTCGACCCAAAGCGGACGCTCGCTGGCGCTGCTACCCGTCGACACGCCTCCTTCCTAGGAGGCGAATGGGGACGTTGGCTGCCGCCAGCCGCTATGCGGGTTAACATTTCGCGGTAGAGATACTAGTTGGGCCTCAACCAGTCATCGTCTCGATCTGCCCAGAGCGGGCATGTAGGTTAGGCTTACTTGCTCCCTAGCTGCAGGAGTGCTCTATGAAACACATACTTGCGACGGCACTAGTTGGATTGTCCATCCTATTTGCATCAAGTAGCGAAGCTGCGGGGCCAGATTCAAGGGACACCGATCGACAAAAAATCACAGTCTTCATGACCGCGCTCGAAGAAACCTGGAACAGGCATGACATGCATGCTCACGCAGCTCTATTCCACGAGGATGCAGTATGGATTGCATGGACAGGCCAAGTGCTTAAGGGGAGAGCCGAGTACGAGGATGTGCTTACCCGCTCACACAAGACCATATACAAAAATAGCGTGCACAAGGAGCGGATCGAGGAGTTGACGTTCATCGCGCCCGATGTTGCGGTTGTTCGCGGGTATGGCACCGTGATTGGTAACTTACCAACTCCCGAGAAACTGGAGCGATACCGCATCCTCTTTGTTATGACCAAGCGTGATGGCGTTTGGAAGGCGAGTTGGGGTCAAAAAACACGCTTCCTTGACAGCACGCCCGACCCTTACCAAGGGAAATGAGGCCTAACAATTCATTCAAGCCGAACCCGCTTCGCGGGTCGGCATAACTCAGACGTTAAGCGGCACACTTGGAGGCTCACATGAGAAAAGCAGCTCAGCTCGTGGTGCTTGTCGTCGGGTTTGCAACTGCCACGACAGCCTTCGCCTTACAGGAAACTGCAGCTCCTGCACTGACGGATGAACTCCAACAGATCGATTCGTTGGCAGCGGCGGAGTTCGCAAAGGACAAGGTGGGCGGTCTTGCAGTGGGAGTCATCACGTCCAGCGGCAAGATTTGGACCAAGAGCTACGGCGCCACTGGAGCAGAAGTAGCGTCTGCGCCCGCAACCCACAAAACGGTCTATAGGATAGGGTCCATCACCAAACAGTTCACGGCGTTGATGCTTCTCCAACTGGTGCAGCAAGGGAAGGTTCGACTATCCGACCCGGTCGAAAAATACTTCCCGGAGATCAACCGAGTTCAAGGACGGATTCAATCCGCGCCACCCATCACTTTGGTACAACTTGCAACGCATACCGCTGGGCTAGCTGCCGAACCGGACGAAGTGGAAAAGTTCACCGCTGGCCCTGTCGAAGGTTGGGAAGGCGATCTGCTACGGGCCTTGGGGCACACCCAATATATTCATGACCCTGGCTCGCGATACTCCTATTCGAACATCGGCTACGCGATTCTGGGAGCTGCCCTTGCACGTGCAGTCGGTCAGGATTACGTCAGCTATGTCGAGGAGCACATTTTTCAGCCCCTTGGAATGACGGATAGCGGCTTCGAGTTGAATGACACGATGAGGGCCCGCCTTGCTGTGGGATATGACATCGAAGCCGGCGGCCCGGATTCGACGGTCTCCCAGCAGGAGCATCGCGGCCGCGGATACAAGGTACCCAATGGTGCTGTTTATTCCACGGTGGACGACCTTGCGGCATTCGTGTCGTTCCAACTCGGCAATGGCTCCGAAACCGTCTTGAAACAGGACCAGCTGGACGAGAATTTCAACCGCCTCATCGTCTCCAACCCCAATCTCACGGGTGGCTATGGCCTTGGATTCGAGACCTTCCGCCGCGGCGATCTGCAAGGGTTCGGTCATAGCGGCCTGGTAGCCGGTTACGAGTCCGCGGCATACTTCAATCGCAAATCCCGGACTGCCGTCATTATGTTACGGAGCGCGACAGGCGGATCATTCCGGGGTACGCGTTTGTGCGTCAACATTCTCCAGGTGCTCGATGCAGCACGACCGACCAACGACCTGCCACGGCCCAAGTGACAGCCATGAGGCGAGGGCCGCCTAACAATTCATTCAAGCCGAAGCCGCTTCGCGGCTCGGCTTTAATTCAGGCACTGGCGAATGTCCGCTTCGGGCCGAAAATGGTCGTTGACCGATGACCGCTATCGACCCAAAGCGGACATCCAACCCCCGAGTTAAGCCGGGCCGAGGCCTTGGGAAAGTAAAAATCTCGGTTTGAAGGAATCATTAGTCCGCAATGCGAGCACATACGTGAGTTGACCATTCGCTATTGCTGTCGTCCCTCCAAGCCGTGGCTCGGTTGTCGCCTTTCGACGAAGTAATAATGGTTCCCGCCCTCGTCCTGTGCTTCGGCCACCCACGTCAGGCCGGCATCGCGCAGTAATCGCTCATAGGTTTGCGCCCCCAGTGACTGCGACTGATAGCCGGTCATGGCATCCAACCATTCAAGGGGTTCTTTAGGAGCCGTGAAGAGGAAACGCCCTCCGGGGTTGAGCGCTCCCCCCACCTTCTCGATGACAAGGGCCTGAGCTAGTGGCTTGAGCAAGAACAGGAGTCCCCAGGCAAGCACGCCATCAAAGGTCCGGTGGAAGAACTCAGACGCTTCCACTGTGTTTTGCTCGATCGGTACGCCCGGGAAGCGGTCGCGGAATGCAGCGACCATCGCCGATGATGCATCGACCGCGTAGGTTGCGAGGCCAGCCTCTTGGAGGATCCGCGTGCTCGGCTCACCGGGGCCCGAGCCGAGGTCGAGAACGGTCGCACCCGGGGAAAAGGCTTGTGCCCATGCCCGGACAGTGGCAACGCCGATCGCATCGCCGACTAGGGGACGAGTACCACGTCCAGCAATGTAGATACTCGCGACCCCCTCATATCCATTGGCATCTCCTTCACTCATTGGCATCAATCCAAGTATCGACGGGAGTTGGGATGCGGCCTGACGACCAAGTTAAGCACGCTGATGAAATATATGCTGCAGCCGGTGATCATCGGATTCACTGCCGGCATCGCAGCTAGCATCTTCTTCAGGTCACCCAGATTCTGTTCCCGCTGGGAACCTCTCCAGGCTGCGCAGGCCCGAGAGGCACAATCTGATGCGGCTTTGCGCAGTTAGTGTCTGATCACCGCCGATTGATAGGTGATCCGTCCCCGGATTGGCTGATACCGTGATACGCAGCGCTGCGTTCGGTGACCGCACGGAGAGCAGTTGCATTGCGGCCCGATTCACAGGCGCCCTCCACATTTCAGTTGAGGCGGCTACCCGATGTGGCCGCATCGGGGAGCAGTAGAAATGGATTCTTCCCAGCGCCTGATTGGCGCCGTCCTGGCCTTGTGCCTATTGCTCGTCGGCACTTCCGCCCAAGCCCAACTCAACACCATGAGCGACGAGTACGCCAAGCAGATTAAGTCTGCAGAAGCGGTGGGTGCATTGGGACAAGATTTGTTCGGCGAGAAAACCAGTTTCTACACTGGCAGCACCGAGTTCTCCACTACCGATGTGAGCCTGCCGGGCAATAACTCGTTGCCCGTCAGTGTAGGCCGCCGTTTCGTCGTCCAGCCCAAGCCCAACACGAACGGCATCTATCGCCCGTTTCGCGACTGGGATTTCGACATTCCGCACCTTCAAGGCGTGTTCCGTAGCGGTTGGGCCGGGGCCGCCGATGGTCGGCGATGCAACGTCATTCTCTCAGAAGCCATACCGCCCACCACCAACTTCCAGGGCGTGAGCTGGGATGGCGTGGAGTATTGGAGCGGCACGCAACTGTACGTGCCCGGCCAGGGCGAGCAGGAAATGCTGCTCACAGTGGCCGAAAACGCCGTGCGCCCCACCGATGGCAAGACCTACAAGTGGGTGACCGCAGGCCAGTGGTATTTTTCGTGCGAACCCACCGGTGTAGGCGCGGGCGATAAGTTCGTGGCGTCTGCACCCGACGGCACTCGCTATTGGTTCGATTGGCAGGCCTCAAGAAGCGCCTCGCAGTTGAGCAAGGCCAATGCGGTACCAGGCTTGACCGGCATCCCGGAGGAGGGTGCAGTAGGCCCATCACCGCAGGTGGGCGAAAGTCCGACGCTCCCGCGCACCGAGGTCTGGTTGCTGCCCACCCGGGCCGAAGACCGCTTCGGAAACTGGGTGACCTATGCTTACGATGCGACCAATCCGTGGCAATTGAAGACCATCGCCGCCAGCGATGGGCGGCAGATCACCATCACCTATAACCCTAGTGGCTATGTGGCCACCGTCAGTGACGGCACGCGGACCTGGCAATACGGTTACGGCGCGAACAACCTGACCAGCGTCACGCTGCCCGACAACAGCACCTGGCAGTTCGCGCTCAGCGCCCTGACCAATGCGGAAATGGAAACGGTCGAGACGGGCCTATGCGACGGTCTGCAAGTGTTGTCGGATCAAACCTTCACCGGAACCATTACCCATCCGTCGGGTGCTCAGGGGCAGTTCGCATTCAAAGGCGCGATCCACGGCCGTTCGTACGTGACGCGGGTATGCTTTGAACAGTTCGCCGGATCGGGCACTTATTACGCGCGTTTCGCCAAGGAATTCGCCACGCTGGCGCTGAAGCAAAAGACGATCACCGGTCCCGGCCTTCCCACTGCGCAGTGGACCTACACCTACGGTGCGCCCAACGACAGCTTCGCCGACGAATGCAGCGCTCCTTGCGCGACCACTAAGACGGTAGAAGCCACCGGGCCGGAAAACGCCTTTACGCGTTATACCTTCGGCACCAAATTCCAAGAGAACGACGGCAAGCTGTTGAAAGTGGAAACCGGCAGCAAGGTCGGCGTCAGCCCACCGACGATCCTGCGCACCGAGAACACCTCGTATTTGCTCGATCCCACTGGGCAGCCATATCCCACGCGCATTGGCCAGAGCCCCTATACGCGCAGCGATCGCACGGCCGAGAAACACAAACCGACCCTACAACGCCAGATCGTGCAGCAAGGCACGACTTACACCTGGCTGGCCGAGGGCTTCGATCAATTCGCCAGCCCGATCAAAGCCACGCGCTCCAGCACGCCTGGCGGCTATACCCGCACCGACACTATCGACTATCACGACGACACCGCTAAGTGGGTGATTGGACAGCTCGCCAGCAGCACGTGCAATCTGCCGGCCACTTGCGCCAATCTGGTCGAGACCAAGACCGACTACGACACTAATGCGATGCCGTGGAAGACCTATGCCTTCGGCAAGCTGCAGCAGACGCTCACTTACACCACCACGGCAGGCACCCAGGCCGGCACCCTCAAGACGGCCACCGACGGCAACGGCAACGTCACGACGTTGACCGACTGGAAGCGGGGAATTCCGCAGAAGATCACTTTCGCCGACACCAAGTTCAAGTCGGCGGTCGTGAACAATATCGCCGGCATTGATTCGGCGACCGACGAGAATGGCTACAAGACCTGCTATGGCTACGATGCCATGGGTCGGCTGTCCAGCATCACCTATCCGTCCGAGACGGCCGCCGGCGTGTGCGACACCAGCAAATGGACGCAGACCACGCGCAGCTTTTCCAAGAATGCCAGCGCGCTCTACGGCTTGCCGACAGGGCACTGGGTCCAAAAGCTCATTACCGGCAACGCTCGCCAGGAGACATACTTCGATGCGCTATGGCGCCCCGTGGTGGTGGCCACTTACGACGCAGCCAACACCGCCAACACGCTCAGCCAGACGGTGACCCGCTACGACAGCGATGGCCGGCCCACATTCGTCTCTTATCCGCAACGCACGCAGGACGCCGCGATCTACAACACCTGGGCCAATCCAGCGGTGACGCCCAATGCGCTGGGCACCGATACGGCCTACGACGCGCTCGGGCGCGTCAAAACGGTCACCCAGGACAGCGAACTGGGCGTGCTGACCACCAGCACTGCGTATCTGAGCAATACCGATGGCCCCTACACCGTAGTCGCCAACCCGCGCGGCTTCCAAACCCGCACCTGGTTCCAGGCCTACGACCAACCCAACTACGATACGCCCGTGGAGATATGGCATCCGGAGGCCGCCCGTACAGTGGTCGACCGTGATGTGTTCGGCAAGCCCAAGACCCTGACGCGCCGCAACGACGCCGGCACAGTCTCGCTAGCCCGCAGCTATACGTACCTGGCCACCACTCAGGAGTTGTGCCGCACGATCGAGCCGGAGACCGGCGCAACCGACTTCGGCTACGACGCAGCCGGCAATCTGAAGTGGTCAGCCGCGGGCCTGCCGACGAGCATCGGCTGCGATCTCGAGGGCGATCACTCGGCGATCGCGCCGCGCCGGGTGGACCGCACTTACGACGTGCGCAATCGGCTCAAGACGCTCGATTTTCCGGACGGTCTAGGCGATCAGGTCTGGACCTACACGCCCGACGGGCTGACCGACAGCATCGTCACCCAGAACGGCGGCGTTAACGTCGTCACCAACAGCTACACCTATAACCGACGCCGGCTGCCGATCGGCGAGCGCTTGCAATGGGGCGCGGTGGATTGGAGCTTGGGCTACACCTACAACGGCAACGGTCACGTCGATACGCAGAGCCAGCCCTTGGCCCCGACCATCAGCCTGGCACCCAACGCACTGGGCCAGCCTACGCAGGTGGGTACGTTCGCGACGGCAGCCAGCTACTACCCTAACGGGGCGATCAAACAGTTCACTTATGGCAACGGCCTGACTCACACGTTGAGCCAAAACACGCGCGGCTTGCCCGACACCAGTTGCGACTTCTTCACGAGCTGCCCGGTCACCACCGTGCTCAACGACGGCTACGACTACGACGAGAGCGGTAACGTGGCTGGGATCAGCGATGGCGTGGGCAGCCACCGCGGCAATCGCATCATGAGCTACGACGGCCTGGATCGGCTGACGGACGTAGTCTCGCCGATGTATGGGGCCACGGGCGCGCATTACGGCTACGACGTGCTTGACAATCTGACCCGCGTCAACATCGGCGGCACCGCCGCGCGGGATCACTACTACTGCTACGACACGGCCAACCGCCTGACCAACATCAAGACCACTAGCTGCAACGGCACCAGCGTGATCGGACTGGGCTACGACGTGCAAGGCAACCTGGCCAACAAGAACGGCCAGCCGTTCGCCTTCGACTTCGGCAACCGCCTGCGCAGTTCCAGCACGCCGACCATTATCTATGTCTACGACGGCCATGGCCGTCGGGCGCGGGATATGGTCGACGGCGGCAGCAAATACAGCTTCTACAGCCAGGCCGGCCAGCTTGCCTACGTCAACGACCTGCGCGCAGCTACACAGTCGAACTACTTCTATCTGGGCAGCAGCCTGGTGGCGATCCGCGAGCTGCCCGGTGGTGGGGCGGCCACGGTCAAGTATCAGCACACCGATGCGCTGGGGTCGCCGGTGGCGGTGACCGATGCCAACCGCGTTGTCATCGAGAAGAGTGAGTACGAGCCGTATGGCGGCCTGCTGAACCGGCCGTTGGAAGACGGGCCGGGCTATACCGGGCACGTCAGCGACGCTGCAACGGGGTTAAGCTACATGCAGCAGCGCTACTACGATCCCAAGATTGGGGGCGGGCGGTTCTTGTCTGTGGATCCAGTCACGGCTGACAACGTAGGCGGCAACTTCAACCGGTATTGGTATGCAAACAATAATCCATACAAGTTCGTGGATCCGGACGGACGATTTGGACACATTGTGGCTGGTGCGGTTGTGGGCGCTTTAATCGGAGGTGGAATTGAGGCTGTCAAGCAGATACGCAGTGGCAGGTTCAATGGGAAAAATCTACTTATCGAGTCAGGAAAAGGCGGGGCAGTAGGTGCAGTAACCGCGGCAGTTCCGTTCGGCATTGCCGCAGGAGTACTTAATTTTGGTGGCAAGGCTGCAAACATCGCAGCGGTTGCTGGCACGGCTGCGGCAGCTGGATCAGGAGGCGAGGTCGCATCCCAGTATCTTAAGGGTGAGCAACTGGATACAAAGAAAGCTGCTATTGCTGGTGCCGCCAACTTGATAGGCGTTGGAGTCGGCTCGGCAGTCGCTGCGCCTGCTAGGGCATTGTCCACGGTTACAACTGAGGCTATACCAGGCGCAGCCGTGAAGTCGTTGAGTGGGCGAACATTCATTGTGGGTGCAGTTCCGTCGGCTTCATCAACCAACGCGTTGCAAGCGCAGGCGATACAAGACACCGTTGGAGAGGCCGCGTCATCGGCCATTCAAGAAAATAGCGAGAAGTTGCAAAAGCACTCCAAGTAGGATTGGGACGAGTATGTTTGGATCAACTATTGATTTTTTTTACGCAAGTATTGGCTTGCTTATTCTATATGCTCTTATTCACGGCCTTAAATCGGGCCGTTTCGGGTCTGCCTATGGCGAAAAGCTGTCTATAGAACGAAAAGACAATCCGGTTCTTTTCTGGTCACAGGCGGGGCTTATGCTTGGTGTGTTTGGTTTGCTCGCATGGGCAATCCTCACGTAACTTGGCCTGAGTTTTTCGCAGACCGCTACTGCATAGCTAGCGCATGCGCGAAGTAAGACCGGTAGGTATGAAAATTCGAGTCTGGTGGCTAAACAGGGTATTTCTTTACTGGATACCTGTCATATTCGTTTATGACCTATTGTCGACTCTAGCGCGACACGGCATTAGCGCTGCCGTGACGAATATCGTGATCGCCATGCTCATAACGATTTTTTTCGAACAGTATCTTTTCGGCTACAAGATTGATCTGTCTGAGACAACGATCAAATATACGGAGGGGTTTTTATCCAGAAAGAACATATCTATCGAGCGTGAAGATGTTGCATCAGCGTATTTCTTAGAAACTCCGATCCTGATCAAAATGAAGTCGATAAGATTAGCTATAACAACACATGAAGATAAACGCTATGTTGTGTCTCTTGCCGCCTTTAAGCCCAGTGATATAAAGAGGTTGGTTGATTGGTTGCCGGCTAAAAAGATCTGAACCTTTCCGGCAGCGTAGACCTGCAGCACGAATGAATTTGTCTGTTCTGCTGGAGAGGCGCTATCGGTCCTCCGCCAGCTGCTGAAACTGTGCCTTTGCGAAGCGCCAGTTGCGAATCGGCCCAGTCCAGTGTTTAGCAATGGACTTTATCGCCACGTGCAACAGATTCAACAACGCGGCATCATCGGAGAACATTCGGTAGGCTGTTACCCGCCGAATTGAAAGATTAAACGACTCAATCATGTTAGTGGAATAGATCATCTGCCTTACGAATGGGTTGAAGTCGAAGAAGGGCGTCAGCCGATGCCATTCTCGGCGCCAGCTCGCGCATACAGTAGGGTATTCGGGCTCCCATTTGCGCACGAAACTGCGTAACGCTACTTCGGCCGCTTCTAAAGTCGCGGCGGCATAAACTAGTTTCAGGTCGGCCGAAAGCTCTTTGCGATCTTTCCAGACGACTACATCCAAGCTGTGTCGAATCATATGCACGACACAAAGCTGCACCGTTGCTCTCGGGAAGACATACTCGATTGCTTCGGAGAATCCCTTTAGTCCGTCGACACAGACAACAACTATGTCTTGGACGCCACGAGATTGAATCTCCATGAGAGCGGTTCGCCAGAATTTCGCACCTTCAGTCCGCGCTATCCAGAGACCAAGGACATCCTTCACTCCCTCAGATGTCAGGCCTAGAGCAACGTACAGCGCCTTCGGTCTCGGCGAGCCGTCGCGGATCTTGATATAGAGGCAATCCAGGTAAACGATCGGGTAGACCGGTTCAAGCGGGCGGCTAAGCCAAGCTTGGCACTCCTCATTCGTCGATTCGGTGATTCGTTTGATACGGCCTAGCGAAATGGATTCATCTGTTAGGTCTAGCAGCGTAGATTGAATGGCTTTAGCGCTGTACCCCCTCGAATACAGTTGCAGCACGCGACGTTCAAGAGTTCGGGTCTCTGGCCAAGTCTTTACAGGCTTGCGTGAGTGCGGCTCAATCGGGTCGGTCGAGAATGTATCTCCGTGCTTCAGGTCGGCAAGAAATCTGGGAAGGTGCTTCCTGAGACCTAGCTCGGTGGCCAAATCTCTGCGGAGCTCGTGATATACCTCCGCATCGGCGTCTCCGAGTAGCGCGATGATCTGGGAGAGGCCTTTCTCGCTGACATTGATGCGCGCCATGGCAAAGCCTCACATGTTCTGTGGTGGCTTTTTTTGCGCCTAGGCATAGAAGATTGCAAGAAATTGACCAAGACCGCTGTCTTTGGCGAGTTACGGAAAACCAAGACCGCCTATGTGGCGTCTCGGACTACCGCTTTTTGGTTTTGGTCTGCGCCAGATGTAGCTCCACTTGCTTGACCGAAGGCAGGC
>CADECF010000005.1:234197-278954 GCA_902825775.1 uncultured Lysobacteraceae bacterium | reverse complement strand
CTACCAGGGTATCTAATCCTGTTTGCTCCCCACGCTTTCGTGCCTCAGTGTCAGTGCTGGTCCAGATGGCCGCCTTCGCCACAGATGTTCCTCCCGATCTCTACGCATTTCACTGCTACACCGGGAATTCCGCCATCCTCTACCGCACTCTAGCCCGCCAGTATCCAGTGCCATTCCCAGGTTGAGCCCAGGGCTTTCACATCAGACTTAACGAACCACCTACGCACGCTTTACGCCCAGTAATTCCGAGTAACGCTTGCACCCTTCGTATTACCGCGGCTGCTGGCACGAAGTTAGCCGGTGCTTATTCTTTGGGTACCGTCATCCCTACCGGGTATTAACCGACAGGATTTCTTTCCCAACAAAAGGGCTTTACAACCCGAAGGCCTTCTTCACCCACGCGGTATGGCTGGATCAGGCTTGCGCCCATTGTCCAATATTCCCCACTGCTGCCTCCCGTAGGAGTCTGGACCGTGTCTCAGTTCCAGTGTGGCTGATCATCCTCTCAGACCAGCTACGGATCGTCGCCTTGGTGGGCCTTTACCCCGCCAACTAGCTAATCCGACATCGGCTCATCTATCCGCGTAAGGTCTTGCGATCCCCTACTTTCACCCTAAGGTCGTATGCGGTATTAGCGTAAGTTTCCCTACGTTATCCCCCACGAAAAGGTAGATTCCGATGTATTCCTCACCCGTCCGCCACTCGCCACCCACAGTATTGCTACTGCTGTGCTGCCGTTCGACTTGCATGTGTTAGGCCTACCGCCAGCGTTCACTCTGAGCCAGGATCAAACTCTTCACTTAAGTTTTTCGGCTTTCCGTCCCGAAGGACTTGGGCCAATTTTTTGAGTGCAGTCGTCGTCACCGAGCTCCAGAACCACTCGCTTGCATTTCTGCATTTGAATTGATTTGGAGACTCTGTTCGAACGCCCTGCAAATGGACAGTCATCCACCTGCCAGACGCCCGCACAAGTCACCTGCGCACACTGTCAAAGATCATGGGGTTGGCCTCAGCGCCGAACCCTTTTTCGTCGCGAGGCCAGTGCCTCAGCGAGCCGCCCACTATACAGTCAATTTCGAGTCCGTCAACACCTCTTAACGAGATTTTTTGGACCGATTTGCCTGCGCCAGGAGGATGAAGCTTTCCGGGCAGCGGGTCGAAAAGAATAGCAGCCTGGCTCGGACTTGTGAACACCCCTTCACGGAGATTTTTTGGGGTCTGCCGACGCCATCACAGCCCGCTTTGGCGGCCATGCGGGAGATAAGCCGGTTTTGCAGGCAAAACTACGGGTTTTCAGCCCTCGGCCACCAGTCGGATCCTGGCGAAATTGCGCTTGCCGACCTGCAGAACGCCCTCGAAACCGGGCGCGAACACCCGCTGCGGATCCTCGATGACGGCCCCATCCACCCGGACTGCGCGCTCTCCCAGCTTGCGGGTGCCTTCCGTATTGCTGGCGGTCAGTCCCGCGGCCTTAAGTAGTGCGGCGGTGCGCAGACCCTCGGCCGGCACCGCGATTTCCGACAGCGGCAGCAATGAAGTGTCGCCTTCGCCGCGCACCACCGCATGCCAGCCCGCGATGGCGATATCGGCGGAAGCCGCGTCGTGGAAGCGTGTCGCCAGCTCGCGCGCAAGACGCAGTTTCACGTCGCGCGGATTCAGCGCGCCGGCGGCGACATCCGCTTGCAGACGCTTGGCCTCGTCGATGCCGATTTCGAAGCTGAGCAAGTCGATCCAGCGCCACATCAGCTCGTCGCCGATCTTCATGGTCTTGGTGACGATATCGATGGCCGGTTCGGCGATACCTATGTAATTACCGAGGGATTTGGACATTTTCTGCACGCCGTCCAAGCCTTCCAGCAGCGGCATGGTCAGCACGATCTGCGGCGGCTGGCCGAAATGCTCCTGCAGGCCGCGGCCCATCAGCAGGTTGAATTTCTGGTCGGTGCCGCCGAGCTCGACGTCGCTTTTCAAGGCCACCGAATCGTAGCCCTGCACCAGCGGATACAGGAATTCGTGGATCGCGATCGGTTGCTGCGATGCGTAGCGCTTGGCGAAATCGTCGCGCTCCAGCATGCGCGCCACCGTGTGCTGCGCGGCGAGCTTGATCATGTCGGCCGCGTCCATGGCGCCGAACCACTCGGAATTGAAGCGCAATTCGGTCTTGTCGCGATCCAATACCTTGAACACCTGATCGGCGTAGGTGCGGGCGTTGGCTTCGACGTCTTCGCGCGTGAGCGGTTTGCGGGTGACGTTCTTGCCGGTGGGGTCGCCGATCATGCCGGTGAAATCGCCGATCAGGAAAATCACCTGATGGCCCAGATCCTGGAACTGCCGCATCTTGTTGAGCAGCACCGTGTGGCCGATATGCAGGTCCGGCGCGGTCGGGTCGAAGCCGGCCTTGATGCGCAGCGGGCGGCCCAGTTTGAGCCGTGCTTCGAGCTCCTCGCGCTTGAGGATTTCGTCGGCGCCGCGGGCGATCAGGTCGAGAGCGTTTTGAGTGGGCACTGCGTCTTTCCGGGAAAAAGCTGAATAGGGCTAGATGTGAAGTTTGTATTAAATAAAGGTTAATCGGTGTCGTGCGTCAAAAAAAACCAGTCGTTTCAGGCATTTGACGGCTGCACTTCGCGTGATTATGGTACGGACGTTACGCGCCCGTCACACATGGGCCCCGGGATAAGAACATGAAGAAATCCGGCAGCGGCGGCGAACGACGCGAACGTCTGATGCTTTTACGCGAAGCCGCCCTGCACCGGAAGGTGCTGGCGAAATTGCCCACCGGGTTCGATGGCCGCTGGACGCGCCGTCACTGGCTGCACGCCAGCCTGTTCGCCACGCTTGGCGCGCTTGTTGCGGCGATCGTGCCGGGTTTCTCCAACGCGATGCAGACGCCGAAGGCGCTGCCGCAAACTTCTCTCGCACTGGCATTGCCGCCGCTGAGCCTGGCGCAATTGCGCGGCCATGCCGGCGACAGCTGGCAGATCGTCAGCATCGAACGCGGCGAGACCTTGAGCCATGTGTTCGACGAGCTCGGCATTCCGAAATCGGAATTGCAGCGCGTGCTGTCGCATCCGGGCGTCAAGAGCACGCTGACCAAGCTCAAGCCCGGCACCGAGCTGGCCTTCGACCTGCCGGTCGACGGGCAGCTGCGTGCGATGCGCTTCAACAAGGATCAGACGACGCAGGTCGAATTGCTGATCGGCAAAGAGAAGATCGAAGAGAAAGTCGTCGCCAAGGAAACCGACGTGCGCACCGCCGTGCTCAGCGGCAAGGTCGGCAAGTCGCTGTTCCGCTCGGCGCGCAAGGCCGGTCTCACCGGTTCCAACATCAATGCGCTGACCGACGACATCTTCAAGTACGACATCGACTTCGATTCCGACGTCGGCGCCGACGACCGTTTCAGCGTGGTGGTCGAACAGACCTGGCAGAACGGCGAGCTGGTCAAGACCGGCCCGGTGCTGGCCGCGGCGTTCACCGTGGACGGCAAGCTGCATAGCGGCTTCCGTTATGTGCGCGACGGCAAGCCGGCCTACTTCACCGCCGAAGGCCGTCCGCTGCAGCGCGCCTTCATCCGCATGCCGATTCCGTATGCGCGGCTGACTTCGCGTTTCGGTTCGCGCCGCCATCCGGTGCTGGGTTCGATGCGCATGCACAAAGGCGTGGATTACGCAGCCGGCACCGGCACGCCGATCATGGCCGCCGGCGATGCGCGCGTGCAGTTCGTGGGCCGCAAGGGCGGTTACGGCAATGCGGTGATCCTCGACCATGGCCGCGGCTACACCACGCTGTACGGGCATATGTCGCGTTTCGGCAAGATCCGCTCGGGCCAGCGCATTCCGCAGGGCACGGTGATCGGTTACGTCGGTTCGACCGGCTTGGCCACCGGACCGCATCTGCATTACGAATTCCGGATCAACGGCGTGCACCGCAATCCGCTGTCGATCACGATGCCGCCGCCGGAGCCGCTCAGCGGCAAGCAGCTGGCCAGCTTCCGCGTGGAAACCAGCCGCGCGCTGGCCAAGATCCGCACGGTCGAGAACATCATCTACGCCGAGCCCAAGCGGGTGGCGGCGGTGGCCAAGCCTGCGCCGCCCAAGAAGGGTTGATCGCCGGTATAGCCGGCAGGGATCTGTTTTTGTAGGTGCGAATTCATTCGCGCGCTTTTGCCTCAAGCGCGTGCGAATGAATTCGCACCTACCGAGCGTCGGTTGCTAACATCGGTCGATCTTCGGTACGGCCTTCTTCCATGCCCACGCCCGGCGCGCAGCTTTATCTAGGCCTGATCTCCGGGACGAGCGCGGACGGCATCGATGCTGCGTTGGTGCGGATGGGCGAAAAGCAAATCCCCCTCGATCCCCCTTTTTCAAAGGGGGAAGAACAGCAGATACGCTGCGAGCTGGTGATCGGGCGTACTTATGCCTGGGATCCGGCACTGCGCGAACGATTGATCGCGCTGGGGCAGGGGCAGGACACGGTTTCGCTGGATGCGCTCGGCTCGCTCGATGTGCAGGTGGCGCTGGCGTTTGCGCATGCGGCCTCGCGCCTGCTACGCGAGGCAGGCGTAACGCCTGCGCAGGTGCGCGCGATCGGTTCGCACGGGCAGACGGTGCGGCATCGGCCTGAGGCGGAATTCCCCTTCACCTGGCAGCTCGGCGACGGCAACACGATCGCCGAACGCAGCGGCATCGCCACGGTGGCCGATTTCCGGCGCCGCGACGTCGCCGCCGGCGGACATGGCGCGCCGCTGATGCCGGCTTTTCATGCCGCGATGCTGCATTCGGATATTGAAGACCGCGCTGTGCTGAATCTGGGCGGCATCGCGAATTTCACTCTGCTGCCGCGCGCGGGCGAGGTGCGCGGTTTCGATACCGGTCCGGCCAACGCCTTGCTCGATGCGTGGTGCGAACGCCATGTCGGGCATGCGTTCGACGCCGATGGCGCCTTCGCTGCGAGCGGGTGCGTGGACGAGGCGCTGCTTTCGCGATTGCTCGACGAGGCCTGGTTCTCGCTGCCGCCGCCGAAGAGCACCGGCCGCGAACAGTTTCATCTCGAATGGGCGCAGGCCCGCATCGGCGATGGAACCTTTGCGCCGCAGGACGTGCAGGCGACGTTGCTGGAGCTGACCGCGGCCACCGTCGCCGACGCTTTGCTCGCTACGCAGCCGCAGACGCGTCGCGTGCTGGTCTGCGGCGGCGGCGTGCGCAATCCGGTACTGCTGGCGCGCATCGCGGCGCGCCTGCCCGGCGTGGTCGTGGAATCGACTGCGGTTTACGGCCTGGACCCGGATTTCGTCGAAGCGATGGGCTTCGCGTGGCTGGCGCGCGAAACGCTGGCGGGGCGACCGGGCAACTTGCCGAGCGTGAGCGGCGCGAAGGGACCGCGGGTATTGGGCGTGGTGTATCCGGCCTGACGATTCGCTTGGGTAAAGCGGGCTTGCCTCGCTTTATGTAGGTGCGAATTAATTCGCACGCTTTTGATCATCCGCAGAAAAGCGTGCGAATGAATTCGCACCTACGAAAATCGAGCGCAGCGGAGCAAGCTCCGCTCTACAAAGCGGGACGTTATCCGGTGGATGAGCCCAATGGCGGGCGCGCCTTGCGCATCGACAGGATCAGGCACAGCACGAACGCGGGGATGCCGGCCAACGCGGTACTCAGGAAAAACAGCGCGTAGCCGTTGAGCAAGGACCCGCCTTCGGCGAAATGCTCGACCAGCACCCCGGAAAAACCTTTCAGCACTTTGCCCAGCAACGCATAGAACGAACTGAGCAGCGCGTATTGCGTGGCGGTATAGCCCACGCTGGTCAAGCTGGACATGTAGGCCACCAGCGCCGTGCCTGCGAACCCGGTGGAGAAATTGTCGATGACCATCGCCGCGGTGAATACGCCGATATGGTTGCCGCTGTAGGCCAGCCAGGTGAACGCGGCATTCGATCCCGGCCCCAGGATGGCGCCGGCCAGCAAGGTCGGCACGAAGCCGAAGCGCGCGGCGAACAGGCCCGCGCTGGCGATGCCCACCAACGTCGCCACGAGTCCGATCGAAGCGCGCACCTCACCGACCACTTCTTTGGCCACGCCCAGATCGGCGTAGAAAGGATTGGCCATCGGGCCCATCATGAAGTCGGGCAAGCGATACAGGCTGATCGCCAGCAGCATCAACAGCGCCCAGCGGCCGTGTTCCTTGAAGAACGCGATAAAGGGGCCGGCGATGGCGTCGAACAAACCTTGCGGCGTCCACAGCGAAGCGTGATGGGCGACGGCAGGCAGTTTCGATGCCTGAGGTTCGCGCGCCAGCAGCACGGCCACCATGCCCACGCCCATCAGCACGGCCATGATCCCGTACGACGGCGCCCAACCGATGTGGGCTGCGATGATCAGGATCAGGGCATCGGTCATCAGCAGCGCGCCGCGATAGCCCAACTGCGCGCCTGCACTGAGCAGGCCCAGTTCTTCGCCGTTCTCGGAGATCTCGATGCGCCAGGCATCGATCACGATGTCCTGGGTAGCCGAAGCGAAGGCGGCGATCAGCGCCATGATCCCGAATACCGCCAGACCTCCTTCCGGCCGCACGATCGCCATCCCCGCCAAGCCTGCGGCCACGACCAGCTGCGACAACAGCATCCACCCGCGCCGGTGGCCCAGACGGCCGAGGAGGGGCACATCGGTCTTGTCGATGATCGGCGCCCACAGGAATTTCAGCGAATACACCAAGCCGACCCAGGACAGGAAGCCGATCGCGGACAGTTCGCTGCCGCCTTCGCGCATCCAGTAGCCCATCGTGTTGCCGACCAGATACAGCGGCAGACCCGAGGCGAAGCCGAGCATCAGCATCACCAGCACCTTGGGCTGGCGCATCGCGCGCAATACGTCGCGCGATCCGAGTTTCCCGCTCATAGCTTGTAATCCACGACGAACGGCGCATGGTCCGAGAACCGCGGCTCGGGATGGATCGAACACGCTTTCAGCTTGTCGCGCAGGGATGGCGTCACGATCTGATAATCGATGCGCCATCCGACGTTGTTGGCGCGGGCCGCGCCGCGCGCGCTCCACCAGGTGTAATCCTGGCCTTCCGCATTCAGGGCGCGATAGGCGTCGACCCAACCTTTGTCGTCGGCGCACAGGCCGTTGAGCCAATCGCGCTCGGGCGGCAGGCAGCCGGAATTCTTCTGGTTCGACGTCCAGTTCTTGATGTCCAGCCTCGAGCGCACGATGTTCCAGTCGCCGCACAACACGTAATCCCGACCGCTGGCCAACCATTCGTCCAGGATCGGTTTGAGCCAGTCCATCACCTCGAACTTGAAGCCCTGCCGCAATTCGCCCGACGAACCGGACGGGATGTAGAACGACACCACGCTCAGGTTGCCGAAGCGGGCTTCCAGATAACGGCCCTCGTCGTCGAACGGCGCCCAGCCCAGCGAACTGCGCACTTCGTCCGGCTCGCGATTGGCGTAGACGGCGACGCCGCTATAGCCCTTCTTGGTGATCGCATCCTTGAAGAAAGCCTTGTAGCCCTTGGGCAGGAATTCCGGGCCGGCGAGCTGGTGTTCCTGGGCTTTGGTTTCCTGCACGCAGAGCACGTCCGCTTTTTGAGCGGCGAACCAGTCGAAGAAACCCTTGCTGGCCGCCGAACGCAGGCCGTTGGCGTTGAAGCTGATGATGCGCATGGCCATGGCCGTTCCGATAAAGGATCGATGGCCGATTGTAGGGGCGTTTGCGTATCCCGTGTCCGGGCACAGTGCATGGCGCACTTGTGGGAGCGGCTTCAGCCGCGAGCTTTTCGCCGGACCGCTGCGACCCGAAAAGCTCGCGGCTGAAGCCGCTCCCACAAAAAACCGTTGAAGCCGCCCCACAAAAAAGGCCGTTATGATCCGACCATGGTGCGATCCCCTGCCATCCGCGTCGCCCCGGTCACGCAGGCGCTAGCCGCGCAAGTGCGCGCGCTGCGCGTGGCGCCGGAGCAGTACAGCTTCGTCGGCGATATCGCGTTCAATCTGGTCGACGCCGAACGCGATCCGCGCAGCGACGCCATGGCCATCCTCGATGGCGATGAAGTGATCGGCTTCTACCGCCTCGACTATGCGCCGACCATCGTCGCCTGGCAGCCGATCGCAGCCAGCGTCGGCTTGCGCGCCTTCCTCATCGATCGACGCCACCAGGGCCGCGGCTACGGCACGCTCGCCATCGCCGCATGCTGCGCCGACCTGCGTCGGCGCCATCCCGATCGCAAGCTGCTGGCGCTGAACGTGAACTGCATCAACCGCAGTGCGATCCGCGCCTATCGCAAGGCGGGTTTCGTCGACACCGGCGAGCTGTACTTCGGCGGCCGCGCCGGCCCTCAACATCTGATGCTGCGCAGCCTGGAAGAATCGCGCCTGGGCTGAGCGCCGCATGGGATAATCGCCGCATGGACGACCACCGCTCACGCTTCCTGCAACTGGCGCTGCGCGCCGATGCCTTGCGCTTCGGCGAGTTCACGCTCAAATCCGGGCGCAGCAGTCCGTATTTCTTCAATGCCGGCCGTTTCGACTCCGGCGCGGCGCTGGCCGGGCTGGCCGGCTGCTACGCCGATGCGATCGAGCAGGCTGGGATCGGCTTCGATGTGCTGTTCGGCCCGGCCTACAAAGGCATCCCGCTGGCGACGGCGCTGGCCTGCGAGTTCGCGCGCCGCGGCCGCGACCTGCCGCTGGCGTTCAACCGCAAGGAAGCCAAGGCCCATGGCGAGGGCGGTTTGCTGATCGGCGCGCCGCTGGCCGGCAGGCGCGTATTGATCGTCGACGATGTGATCACCGCAGGCACCGCCATCCGCGAGGCCTTGGCGATCATCGCCGACGCCGGCGGCACCGCAGCGGGCATCGTGATCGCGCTCGACCGGCAGGAAGCCGTGGACCCGGCCGTATCACGACGCTCGGCGGCACAAACTGTCGCGATCGAACAGGGATTGCCGGTGGTTTCCGTCGCGACGCTCGGCGACTTGCTGGCCTACGCCGGCGCATCGCCCGAATTGGCCGTTCAGCGCGAACGCTTGCTCGATTATCGGCAGGCTTATGGCAGCGACCTGCCCGGTTGATTCATGGCGCTGCGTTGGTAAGGATGCCAGGACGCCGTCCTCGGCAGCGGCAGACGACCGATATGGCCCGACTCTTGCGTGTGCCGCTACGAATGAACCGAGCGAAGGACGGCGGGTGCGGATCATGAACAGATTGCTGCAAGGTTTGACCGGCGCGCTGCTGTTGTCCTGCGCGCTGGCCGCCGGGGCCCAGGCGCCGACCAAGAAGAAGCTGTTCTGCTGGAACGAGAACGGCCGTAAGGTCTGCGGCGATGCGCTGCCGGCCAGCGCCGTGGACAGCGAACGCACCGAACTGAGCGGACGCAGCGGCCTGCGCATCGGCGGCGTGGACCGCGCCCTCAACGCTGAAGAACGCGCCAAGCAGGAGGTCGAGCAGAAGCGGCTCGCCGCCGAAGCCGAGGCCGCGGAAACGGCGAAACGGCGCGATTTGGCGCTGGTGGCCTCCTATAGCTCCGAAGAGGAGCTGCGGCGCGCTTACCGCATCCGCTACGACCTGATCGATGAGGCCATCAAGTCCTCGCGCCTGGCTTTGGACAACCTGCACCAGAGCCTGCTGCGCATGCTGGAGCAGGCCGGCGAGAACGAACTGTCCGGCAAGCCCGTGTCCAAGCCCTTGGCGGACAATATCCACGCGCGGCGCACCGGCTTTCTCGATCTGCAAGCGGATTACCAGCAACAGGAGCGCGAGCGGGCTGCGATCGACGAGCAGCTTCAGGCGGCAGTGGCGCGCTATCGCGAGATGAAGGCCTCCGAACCGGGCGCCGCGCCTGCGGACGCCGACACCCAAGGTTGATCGCGCGAATCGCCTAGGGAACACCGCGCTCCACGCGCCCCAGCATTTAGAGCGAGAACACGCTTCGCTTGTGTCCCCAGATCAAGTCTGGGGGCATCCTCCCCGCGAGGGGGAGGAAAAGCCTAGAACGGCAACGCCAATCCCGCATCCAAAGCCAGCAAGCGCTCACGGAACGCATTCTGGATTCGCGCCAGCGCCTGCGCATCGTTGGCTTCGAAGCGCAGCACGAGGATCGGCGTGGTATTGGAAGCGCGCACCAAGCCCCAGCCGTGCGGCCAATCGGCGCGCAGGCCGTCGATGGTCGACACGCGCGCGCCCTCGAACTCGCCCTGGGCGACGAAACGCGCCACGAACGCATGCGGGTCGTTCACCGGCACCTTCAATTCCGGCGTGGACAGGCCCTCGGGCAGCGTCGCGAACACTTCGTCCGGCGTTTCGCTGCGGCGGCCCAGGATTTCCAGCAGGCGTGCCGCCGAATAGATCCCGTCGTCGAAACCGTACCAGCGCTCCTTGAAGAAGAAGTGGCCGCTCATCTCGCCGGCCAATTCGGCTTCGGTCTCGCGCATCTTGGCTTTGATCAGCGAATGCCCGGTCTTCCACATCAACGGGCTGCCGCCATGGCGCAGGATGTACGAGGACAGCGCACCGGTGCACTTGACGTCGTACACGATCACCGCGCCGGGATTGCGCTCCAGCACGTCGGCGGCGAACAGCATCAGCAAACGGTCGGGGTAGATGTTGTTGCCGTTGCGGGTGATCACGCCCAGGCGGTCGCCGTCGCCGTCGAAGGCGATGCCCAGGTCGGCGTCGAGCCGCTCGACCATGCGCTTGAGGTCTTCGAGGTTGTGCGGGTCGCTCGGATCCGGGTGGTGGTTGGGGAACGTGCCGTCGATATCGCAGTACAGCGGCGTGACGTCGGCGCCGATCGCTTCCAGCACGCGCGGACCCAACTCGCCGGCGGCGCCGTTGCCGGCGTCCACCACCACTTTCAGGCGGCGGTCGGTCTGCACGTCCGAAGCGACGCGGTTGACGTAATCCGCGCTGACATCGCGGTGCTGCAGCGTGCCGGGCGTCGCCGCGTCGTGCAGGCGCCCGTCGGCGATGCGCGCATACAGATCCGTGATGGCGTCGCCGGACAAGGTTTCGCCGCCGACCACGATCTTGAAGCCATTGTAGTCGGGTGGGTTATGGCTGCCGGTCACCGCCACCGCACTGCCCGTGCGCAGGTGGTAGGCGGCGAAGTAGATCAGCGGCGTCGGCGCCAGGCCGACGTCGATGACGTTGCGGCCGGCCTTGCGCAGGCCGGCGATCAGTCCGCCGACCATGTCCGGCCCGGACAAGCGACCGTCGCGGCCGACCACGATGTCCGCCATGCCCTGTTCCTGCATCGACGAACCGATGGCATGACCGATCAATTCGGCAACGCCCGCGTCCAGCGATTCGCCGACTATGCCGCGGATGTCGTAGGCGCGGAAGATGCCGCGGTCGATCAGCACCGGCGCGCGCTTGGGCGCTTCCTTCACTTCTATCGTCTTGCGTTCCGGGTCGGCGGGCGCGGCTTGCAGCGCCTGCGACAAAGTCGGCTGCTCTTCGCCGTCGTCCGTAGCGCTGCGGGCCGGGTCCCAGCTGAGCCAGGTCCGCCAGGCGGCGAAAGCGAGCAGCGCGAGCACCGCGGCGGCGATCAGGCAGGCCATGCCGTTCAGCCCGAACGGGCCGGCGACGGCACTGTCGGGAACGGCAGTGGCGATACGGAAATCGCTGCCGGGCACCTTGGCCGCCAGCGCTTCCGCGCTGTTTTGCAGAGTGTCGTCGCCGCGCGCGAGGATGGTGTAGCCGCCCTGGCGCAAGGCGAGATAGTTGTCGTCGTCCACTTCCGCGGCCGTCAGATTTGCGGTCAGCGAGGCGAGCGGAAAACGCGCGTAGACCACACCGGCGGTCCGTTCACCGACCATGGCCGGCGCGGCCAGCACGAATTGCGCCTTGCCCTTGTCCGCCACGACGCGGGCGACCGGCGCCTTCTTGGATAGCGCAGCCTCGATCGTCGCCAGGCGGCCGTAGCCGGCTTGCGGCAGGCCGTCGTAGGCCGTTTGCAGATCGGTGGGCAACACTTCCACGCTCTGCAACCCGGGCCAACCGGCGCCGATGCGCGTCGCGGCCGCACTCAGATCGTTGGCTTGCAGCGCGGCCTGTACCGGCGCCTGCGCAAGCTTGTCGCGCAAGCGCTTGGTCTCGCCCGCGATCGTTCCCGCTGCCGCGGCAGCCACGCTGTCGCGCTGGGCGCTGAGCGAAGTCAGGCGCGCGCTGTCGCGCATCTGCTGCACGCCCGCCCACGCGAACCATAAGGCGATCAACGCCAATCCGCCCATCAACCAGGGCAGGCCCGGCCGCAGCTGGGCAGGATCGAACCTAGCGCTACGCGCTTCCGAATCAGTCATGGATATCCCCTGTCAACGCACACCCGTATGGCCGAAGCCGCCTTCGCCGCGCGCGCTGCTGGCGAACCCATCCACCACTTGCAACGCGACGCGCACCACCGGCAGCACCACCAACTGGGCGATGCGATCTCCCGGTTGCATCGTAAAAGCCTCGCGGCCGCGGTTCCATAGGCTGATCAGCAACGGCCCCTGGTAGTCGGCATCGATCAGACCGGTGCCGTTGCCGAGCACGATGCCATGGCGATGGCCCAGGCCCGAACGCGGCAGTACCACTGCGCACAAACCGGGATCGGCAAGATGGATCGCCAGCCCGCTCGGCACCAGCGCCGCATCGCCGGGCGCCAGCGTCAGCGGCGCATCCAGCGCAGCGCGCAGATCGAGCCCGGCGCTGGCGTCGGTGGCGTAAGCGGGCAGCGGCCATTCGTCGCCGAAACGCGGGTCGAGCAGTTTCACTTCCAACGGGTGGCTGTGCGATCCGTTCATGCGCGCAATCGCTCCGCGATCAAATCCAGTAGTTCATCGGCCAGCCGTATCTTCGGCGCCGGGCCGAGCGCGCGCGCGCCGTCGCGCGAATAGACGGTCAGCGCATTGTCGTCGCTCTCGAAACCGCTGCCCTGCACGCCGACGCGATTGGCGGCGATCAGGTCCAGATTCTTCTTCTGCAGTTTGCCGCGCGCGTGCGCTTCGACCTCTTCGGTTTCGGCCGCGAAACCGACCACGCAACGCGGCCGCGAGGGCGATGCCGCCACTTCGGCGAGCGTGTCGGGCGTGCGGACCAACTCCAGAGTCAGCGTGTCGGACGATTTCTTGATCTTGTTGCCCGCCACCGCGCGCGGCGCGTAATCGGCGACGGCCGCGGCGCCGATGTAGGCGTCGGCGGGCAGCGCGGCGAGCACGGCATCGCGCAGTTGCGCGGCCGAGCGCACATCGATACGCGTCACGCCCGCGGGTGTGGCCAGGCTTACCGGGCCCGCCACCAGCATCACTTCGGCGCCCCGACGCGCAGCCGCGGCGGCGATGGCGAAACCCATCTTGCCGCTGCTGCGATTGCCGACGTAACGCACCGGGTCCAGATCTTCGTAGGTCGGGCCGGCGCTGACCACCAGGCGCAGGCCGGCGAGATCGCCCGCATGGGCGCCGGCGCTTCGCGCCAAGACCGCGACGATGTCTTCGGGCTCGCTGAGCCGCCCCGGGCCGGATTCGCCCTCGGCCAGCGGGCCGTCGACCGGGCCGATCACCTGCACGCCGCGTTCGCGCAGCAGGGCGAGATTGGCCCGGGTAGCCGGATGCAGCCACATGCGATGGTTCATCGCCGGAGCGACCGTCATCGGCGCCGTCGTGGCCAGACAGAGGGTGGTGACCAGATCGTCGGCGAAGCCGTGCGCCAGCTTGGCCAGCGTGTCGGCGGTGGCCGGCGCGACCAGGATGCGGTCGGCCCAGCGGGCCAGTTCGATATGGCCCATCGCCGCCTCGGCCGCGGCGTCCCACAGCGAAGTGCGAACCGGCTCGCCCGACACCGCCTGAAAGCTGGCGGTGCCGACGAAATGCTGCGCGCCTTCGGTCATCGCCACGCGCACCAACGCACCGGCGTCGCGCAGGCGGCGCACCAGCTCGACCGCCTTGTAGGCGGCGATGCCGCCGCAGACGCACAGCAGTACTCGTTGTCCCGTCAGCGATGCCACGTGGCGTGGATTCCTACGGCGAAACAGGCCGCTAGCTTACCCGATGGGTCGCCGGAGCCCGACCCCGAAGCGGCGGAGCCGTCCCGTACGGTGAACCGCGTCTATAAATGGAGAACCCGCGACTTGCGCATCTGCGATTGGCCCGCATCGGAACGTCCCCGCGAAAAGCTGCTGGCTCGCGGCGCCGCCAGCCTGTCGGACGCCGAACTATTGGCGATCTTCCTGGGCTCTGGCCTGCCCGGCCGCGATGCGGTCGGCACCGCACGCGATTTGCTCGCGAAAAATGGACCGCTGCGCGCGTTGCTGGAGCGCCCGCCGGCCGCACTGGCCGCCCTGCCTGGCTTGGGTCCGGCGCGCGTTTGCGCCCTGCTGGCCGCATTGGAACTGGGCAGCCGCCACTTGGCCGGCGCGCTCGAACGCGGCGATGTGCTCAACGATCCCGGCGCTGCGGGACGCTATTTCGCGCTGCGGCTGCGCCATCACAGCCAGGAGGTCTTCGCCGCGCTCTTCCTCGACACGCGCAACCGCGCCATCGCTTTCGAGGAATTGTTCCGAGGCACGGTCGACAGTAGCGAGGTGCATCCGCGCGAAGTCGCAAGACGCGCACTGGCGCACAACGCCGCGGCGGTGATCGTCGGCCACAACCATCCCAGCGGCAATCCGGAACCCAGCGCGGCCGATCGCGCCGTCACCGCACGCCTGAAACAGGCGCTGGGACTGCTGGATGTGCGCCTGCTCGACCATTTCGTGATCGGCGACGGCCCGCCGGTGTCGCTGGCGGCGCGGGGGTGGGTGTGAGGCGTTTGCGAGAACCGAACCGCCCTCGCTCTTGTCGTCCCGCCTTCAGGTGTTGTCATCCCGAACGCAGTGAGGGATCTACTTGCACCGCATCGCGTAGCAAGTTATGAGCAAACTCTTCCGCGTTTATATCTTGGCCAGCCTCTCCCGTGCGCTGTATGTCGGCATCACCAGCGATCTTCAGGGCCGAGTGTTTCAGCATCGCAACGGTCTGACGCCGGGGCATACAACGCGATACCAAATAACGCGACTGGTGTATTTCGAAGCCACCGAAGACGCTTACGTGGCCATTTCACGCGAAAAGCAAATCAAGGGCTGGCGGAGGGAAAAGAAGGTCTCGCTCATCGAAGCGAGCAACCCGAGCTGGGAAGACTTGGCTGCCGACTGGTATCGCTGAACCGGAAGTGCGTGTCGCCATGAAGTAGATCCCTCACTGCGTTCGGGATGACAGGCGTGGGAAGTGCGCGTCGCCGTGAAGCAGATCCCTCACTACGTTCGGGATGACCACGGAGGGGTTCGGAATGACAAAAAATGTTGATGCGGGCGGGCCTCGCGAGGGCCGCGGAATCCGCTGGGAACCGCCCCTCGCGTACAATTGCCCGTCCCGTTATCCCTCCCGAGAACCCGTGAAAGCCCCGCTTCGCGCCCTGATCGACCAGGGCATCGCCCAACTGCGTGCCGCCGGCGCCTTGCCGGCCGATGCCGCCACTCCGGATTTCGTGGTCGAGCGCCCCAAGGACCGCAGCCACGGCGACTTCGCCACCAACGCCGCCATGCTGCTGGCCAAGCCCGCCCGCAGCAATCCGCGCGCGCTGGCGCAACAGCTGGTGGACGCGATCCCGGCCTCGGACGATATAGCCAAGGTCGACATCGCCGGACCCGGCTTCATCAATATCCATTTGTCGCCCGCCGCCTATCAGCGCGAAGTCGCCAAAGTGCTCGCCGACGGCGCGCGTTACGGCCGCAACGATTCCGGCAAGGGCATCCGCGCCGGCGTCGAATACGTGTCGGCCAACCCCACCGGCCCGCTGCACGTCGGCCACGGCCGCGCCGCGGCCATCGGCGACAGCATCGCGCGCGTGCTCGCGGCCAACGGCTGGGAGGTGATGCGCGAGTTCTACTACAACGATGCCGGCGCGCAAATCGACAACCTGGCCAAGTCCGTGCAGGCGCGCGCCAAAGGCCTGGGCCCGGACGACGCCGGCTGGCCGGCAGACGGTTATCGCGGCGATTACATCAAGGACGTCGCGACCGCCTATCTGAACGGCGAGACCGTCGAATTCGAAAACCACGCCGAAACCGGCGCCAAGGATCCCGACGACTTCGACGCGATCCGCCGTTTCGCCGTGGCCTACCTGCGCCGCGAGCAGAACCTCGACCTGGCCGCATTCGGCGTGGGTTTCGACGTGTACTTCCTCGAGTCGTCGCTGTACGCCGGCGACAAAGTGGAAGAGACGGTGCGCGAACTGATCGCCCACGGCCACACTTATGAGGATGGCGGCGCGCTCTGGCTGCGCAGCACCGACTTCGGCGACGACAAGGACCGCGTGATGCGCAAGTCCGATGGCGCCTATACCTATTTCGTGCCGGACGTGGCCTATCACCTGTCGAAATGGCAGCGCGGCTACCGGCGCGCCATCACTGAACTCGGCGCCGACCATCACGGCTCGCTGATGCGGGTAAAAGCCGGGTTGCAGGCGCTGGATGCCGGCATTCCCGCCGGTTACCCGGAATACGTGCTGCACCAGATGGTCACAGTGATGCGCGGCGGCGAGGAAGTGAAGCTCAGCAAGCGCGCCGGCAGCTATTTCACGCTGCGCGACCTGATCGAGGAAGCCGGCCGCGATGCCACGCGCTGGTTCCTGATCGCGCGCAAGCCCGATTCGCAGCTGGCCTTCGACATCGACCTGGCGCGCCAGCAGAGCAACGACAACCCGGTCTTCTACGTGCAGTACGCGCACGCCCGCGTCTGCAGCCTGCTGCGCCAAGCGATCGAAAAAGGCTACGCCTACGATCAGGCCAATGGCTTGGCGCACCTGGATCTGCTGGGCGATGAAGCCTCCCAGGCCTTGCTGGTGGAACTGACGCGCTACCCGGAAGTGGTGGAAACCGCCGCCGACGCGCTGGAACCGCACCTGATCTCGATCTACCTGCGCGACCTGGCCAACGCCTTCCACACCTGGTACCACGCCACGCCGGTGCTGGTGGACAATGCCGACGCGCGCGACGCACGATTGGCGCTGGCGTCGGCCACGCGCCAGGTACTGAAAAATGGGCTGGATTTGTTGGGCGTGAGCGCCCCGGAGACGATGTAAAAATGGCAGCAAGACGCGGCAAGTCGCAGGCGCGGCGCAACAGCAGCAACGGCATTCCCGGGTGGGCCTGGTTGATCCTCGGCGTAGTGCTGACGATCGGCGTGATCCTGGCTGCGCCTAAGCTGCTCAAGTCCGACGGCAAAGACGGCTTCTTCCGCCCCAAGCCCAATCCCGATGCGCAGCCTGCCGCCGCCAGCGCCGGCGAAGACAACGACGCCGTGGTGCCCGAAGACGCCGGCGGCGACACGTCCAAGCCCACAGCCGCTGCCGAATCGGATTACGACTTCTACACCTTGCTGCCCGGCAAGGAAGTCAAGATGTCCGATGCCGAACTCGCCGCTACCGCACGCGAAGAAGAAGTGCGCCAACAGCGCGCCGCCGCGCAACCAACGCAGCCGGACAACGATGCATCGGCGACGCCCGCAGCGGCGCCGACAGCCGCCGTGAATGCGCCGGCATCGACGGCGACGGCCGTGCCCACCGCGGCTTCCACGGCGGCTGCCAGCAACGTCGACAGCGACGCGCGCTACATCCTGCAGGCCGGTGCGTTCGGCGCTTCCGGCGACGCCGAGGCGTTGAAAGCGCGCATCGCCTTGCTCGGACTCAACGCACGCGTCGAGTCCGCCGTCATCAAAGACAAGACCGTTTACCGCGTGCGCATGGGGCCATACGGCACCGCGTCGGAACTGGCCGAAGCCAAAGGCAAGCTCGGCAACGGCGGTTTGCCGGCGATGGCGATCAAAGCGAGATAACCCATGACGCGTACTCCGCGAAAGGCCGCCGCACGCGGCCCGGCGCTGATGCTGTGCGCGCTGCTCGGCGCCTGCGCCACCGTCGACACCGGCATCGAACAGGTGGGCGCCGCGCCTGTGCTGGACCCGGCCGTGCTGCAAGCATTGCCCGACGCCGATTTCGCAACCGGCGAATTCAGCGCCAAGAACGGCGTGCGCATTCCGTATCGCTGGCTCGCGCCGGCCAATGCCGACGATGACGAGCGATATCCGCTGGTCCTCGTATTGCACAGCTCCGGCCAGATCGGCGACGACAACCGCAGCCAGTTGAACGGTCTGGCGCGCAGCTGGGCCGCGCCCGAGTTGCGCACGCGCTATCGGGCGTTCGTGCTGGTGCCGCAGTTCCCCGCGCGCAGCGCCGAGTACGACGATCCGGCCAAGCCGCAGCTCGCGCGCGGCACCGCATCGCTGTCGGCCGCGCTTGAAATGGTGGACGCGTTCGTCGCCGAACATGCGGTCGACCGGCGCCGGATCTACGTCACCGGTTTTTCGATGGGCGGCTCGGCGACCTGGCTGGCGCCGCTGCTGCGGCCGGACTTGTTCGCCGCGGCGATGCCGATTTCCGGCATCGCACCGGATCGCGAATCGGCTGCGCGTCTGACCGCGTTGCCGATCTGGGCGCTGCACGGCGATGCCGACACCGAGAATCCGATCGACTCGGACCGCGCGATGGTCGCCGCGATCCGCGCCGCAGGCGGCGAGAACGCCCGCTTGCGCGAATACGCCGGCTTGGACCACAAGCCCGCGGGCGACGTATTCCTCGGCACCTGGTGGCGCGATTGGATGTTCGAGCAGAAGCGCCCGAAAGCCGAAGATTAGAATCCCGGGGTCCGCACTGGACCCCGGGTAACGCCCGCTATTCGATCGTCAGATAGTAAGTGAACGTATTCACGTTCCCGGTAGCGCCCGTGCTGCGGCGGACGAGCACATGCTGACCGCGCGAGAGCGGGCGTAGCATGAAGAATACGCCGTTGGAGACCGCGGGCTGCCAATCGCCGGTGATGCACGGATCGAACGGGGCCTGCAGGCTCGGGTCGCCTTTCAACGAGTACAGGTTTTCGGAGATGTATTTGTAGCCCAGCGCATCGTGGACCGGCCGGCCGTCGAGCTTTATCTCCAGCGCAGCGGCCGTCGGATAAGTTTTGCTGTCCGCGACCAGGAAATCGTAGAGCGATTGCCCGGGCTGCGGTTTGAAGTTCGGATCGGGGCAGGGATAGGTCTCGCTGAGATCCATCGCCATCAGCAGTATGGCTTTGCTTCGCGGAATCGTGCACGCGCGGGTGTAGTTTCCCGGCGCCATGGAAGCGATCGGCGCCAGGAACCACACCGGTCCGTGCTGATCGACCGCGCAATTGGCGCCGGTCGCATCGAAGAACGGGTTGTGGTCGAAGGGTTGCGCGTACATCCATTGGACCGACCGGTCGGCCCAACCGGAGATGCTCTTGCCGTAGGGGAAGGAATCTTTCGGGAAGAGCCTGGCGTCCGCGCCGTGGCCTCCATGGTTGGAAAGCGGTTCGGCTGCGTTGACGGCAGCGACGGCGCAGCAGGCAGCGATCAAGGTGCACATTACCTTGTACATAAATCCTCCATGTCCAGTGAACCGGGGGCATCGGGTGTGCTACCCGAACGCCGCGATCGCGGCGTTCGGGTGGCACGGTGGGGTAACGGCCTCAGCTTCGACTGGCGCTCGCGATTCCGCTTCCACAATCGTGCGCAGAATGAGTCCCGGGTCGATGGGGCCAATCGCATATGCGATGCGGCGCCTGGGGTTACCTTGCGTTGCCGCCAGAACCCAGGCGTATGATCGAGCAAGAACGGGCGCCATTCGGAGCATGCCGATGATCGTGGATACCGTGCTGCAATCAGCGCGCTTCAGCGTCGTCACCCATGTCTGCCGGCACCCGCGTTTCGCCTGCGGCGGCGCTAGCATGCAAGGCGGCGAACCGGCACGGCTGCTCTTCACCCGCTGCGGCTCTTTCGGGATAAAAGTCGGCAGAAAAACCTTCTTCGCCCGGCCCGGGCAAGTCGTGTTCGTGCCGAAAGACGTCGATTACCTCGTCACCCATCCCGCCGCCGGCGGTTACGATTGCTGCACCGACGTCTCCATCGACGACGAGACGCTGGACATGCTGGGCATGGCCGGTCGCGGCTCGCAACCCTGCCAGGAACTGGTCCACGACCTGCACTTCCAGAAAACGCATGTCGAGATGCTGCTCAGTCTGCAGCGCTGCGGCAGCGACGAGCAGGAGGCCGAAGAAGTTTTGCTCGACACGCTCGAATATCTGCTCACGTCGCATGCGACCACCCGCCCGCAGCCGCGCAACCCGGTCGTGAACCGGCAAGTCGCGTGCGTGGAGGAGGCGATTCTTGGCCGCACCGAGGAAAACGTGGGAGTCCAGGCGCTGGCCAAGCTCGCCAACTGCTCATCGTTCCATTTGTGCCGGATTTTCCGCCGCAGCACCGGTCGGTCTTTGCGCCAGTTCAGGATGCAGCACCGCTTGGGCACCGCGCTGGGACGGTTGGGCGAAGGCCAGGACGATCTCGCCGCGCTCGCCTGCGAAACCGGGTTCAGCAGCCACAGCCACATGACCGATACCTTCCGCGAAATTCTGGGCGTTTCGCCGCGGCAGGTGCGCGACGACCTGCGCAGCAGCGATCTAAAAACGATGAGAACCCGTTTGCATCGCCTGCAGAAACGCAAAACGGGATAGAGCGATAGCTTCCCTTTCGACGCCGGCTGAAACCGGAAAACCGACCGCGTCTCAGGCATCGAGATTTTCCGCGGCCAGAGCCGCTTTTTCCGGAGTGCGACCGCAGTCAAAAAGGGATCGCGATCCCTGAGAAGACCCGCGCGGACAATGCCTCCCCAAGAGAGAGGAAGCCGCCATGGTCATCGAAGCCGCCCTGATCAAACCCGTCGTCGACGTCCTGCTGGCCCTGTTCAGGCAGGGCGAAAACCTGCAGCTGAAAAGCAGCGCCGAAGCCGCGGTGCGCGAAGCGATCCGCGAACTGTTGCTAGCCAATCCCGACGAGAACAAAGCCGAGGCACGCATCGCCGTCGCCAAAGCGGCCGGCATTCTCTCCGAAGACGTGGTCTTGGCTGAGGACATGCTGAAAAAGCACCGCGCCACCAAGACCCGCACCAACGGCAAGGGCTCGACCGGACGCAAGCGCAAGCCGGCCGAACCGAAGACCGAGAAAGCGCCGGTGAAACCGGCCCCCAAGCCGGTAGCCAAAAAGGCGGCCAAGAAAGCCGCATAGGCGTAGGCTGGGCGGACCTGCCGCGGCGGTCCGCCCAAGATGGCCAGCGAACTGTTTCTCGCGCTTTGCCTGATCTGGCTGGCCAGCGAACTCTGGCTGGGCTGGCGCCGCCGTTCTTCCGACGCCGCGCGCACCCGCGACCGCGGCACGCTGCGATTGCTGCTGGTCACCATCTATTGCTGCATCGCTCTCGCGGCATGGTTTTCGTTCAGCGGTCGCTTGCGGTTTCCGGCCGGCGCGCGCGAAACGCTGTTCTGGGTCGGATTGGGCCTGATGATCTTCGGCATGCTGTTCCGCTGGTGGGCGGTGCGCGTGCTGGCGAATTATTTCACCGTCGACGTCACGATTCGCCCAGACCATCAGCTGATCCGCAGCGGACCTTATCGCTGGCTGCGGCACCCTTCGTACACGGGCTCGCTGATGACGTTCTACGGATTCGCATTGGCGCTGGGCAACTTCGGCTCGCTGCTGATCGTGATCGTGCCGGTGACGGCGGCCTTCTTGTGGCGCATCCGTATCGAGGAGCGTGTTCTGTCCGAAGCGTTTCCGGCGCAGTACGCCGCTTATGCGCGCGAAACGAAACGGCTGCTGCCGTTGTTGTGGTGATCCACTGGCTTATTTGATGGGTCGATTTACAGGGTGGGTCGACCGTTAGCGCTTGCCCTTAGCTGTCATCCCGAGCGAAGCGAGGGACCTGCCCACACTTGAAGCAGATCCCTCGCTTCGCTCGGGATGACAGCTGAAAAAACTGCTCCCACAATAGTCAAGCCCTACCAAGGCCATTGCCTCTTCTAGAATCGCGATATGACCAAAACCATCCTGATCACCGGCGGCACCTCCGGCTTCGGCGCCGCCGCCGCCGAGCGTTTCGCAACGGCCGGCTGGCGCGTCGTCGTCACCGGACGCCGCGCGGACCGGCTGCAACAATTCGTCGATAAGCACGGCGCGGACCGCGTGTACGCCGCCGCCTTCGACATCCGCGACGCGGACGCGACGCTGGCCGCGATCGACGCCATTCCGCCCGCATTCGGCGACATCGACGTGCTGGCCAACAACGCCGGCCTCGCGCTCGGCACCGCGCCGGCGCAGCGTGCGGATTTGGCGCAATGGCGGCAGATGATCGATACCAACATCACCGCGCTGGTCACGCTCACGCACCGGTTGCTGCCGAAGCTGATCGAGCGCAAGGGCGCGATCGTCAACATCAGCTCGATCGCGGGGACGTACCCGTACACCGGCGGCAACGTGTACGGCGCCACCAAGGCTTTCGTCTCGCAGTTCTCGCTGAATTTGCGCAGCGACCTGCACGGCACCGGCGTACGCGTCACCTCGATCGAGCCCGGTTTGGCCGAAACCGAATTCACGCTGGTGCGCACCAGCGGCGACCAGGGCGCGTCGGACAAGCTGTACGAAGGCGCGCATCCGATCACCGGCGAAGACATCGCCGAAACGGTCTGGTGGGTGGCCAATCTGCCGCCGCATCTGAACATCAACCGGTTGGAAGTGATGCCGGTGAGCCAGTCGTTCGCCGGATTCCAGATCCACCGCGACGTTTGATTGTGGGAGCGGCTTTAGCCGCGAGCTTTTTTGTCCGATGATCGCGATCGTGAAAAGCTCGCGGCTAAAGCCGCTCCCACAAAAGCCTACTCAAGCGATCGGCGCGTCGTCGAGATAGGTATATCCAGTCAACCCAGCCTCAAGCGCTGCATTCATGCGCTCGGACTCGTCCGCAGGCAATTTCGCAGCAGCAACCTTGTCTTGATAAGCCCTGCGCAGATCGTCCAGCTTGTAACCCACATAATCGAGCATGACGTCGGTAGTGTCGCCGCGCCGCTGCTGCGCGATCGCATGGCCATCGCCCTGCACGCGCACTTCGATCGCATCGGTATCGCCGAACAGGTTGTGGATGTCGCCCAGGATCTCCTGATAGGCGCCGACCAGGAAAAACCCGAGGCGGTAGCTTTCGCCCGGCCGCAGCGCATGCAGCGGCAACGAAGAGTCGAGGTCTTCGTTCTCGACATAGGTGTCGATCTTGCCATCCGAATCGCAGGTCAGGTCGGCGATCACGCCACGCCGCTCGGGAACTTCGTTCAGACGCTCGATCGGCACGATCGGGAACACCTGGTCGATCGCCCATACGTCCGGCATCGACTCGAATACGCTGAAATTGACGAAATACTTGTCGACAAGCCGTTCGTTGAGCTCGTCCAGCAGCGGGCGATGGCTTTTTTCGTCGTAAGTCAAACGCGATTTCACCGCATGCGCGATCGCATAGAACAGGTCGTCGATCCGCGCGCGATGCGCCAGGTCGATCTGGCCCAACGCATAAAGCGTCAATCCTTCGGCGTGGAAGTGCTGCGCTTCCTGGAAAAGCTCCACTGCCGGGCGCGCGTCGATCTCGCCGTGGATCTCGCGCAAATGGCGGATCACCGCCGGCTCGTCGTCGTGCGCATCGGGCACGCGGCCTTCCGGCGCGCGCTCGACTTCGGATACGTTGGCGACCAGTACCGCGTGGTGCGCGGTCATCGCGCGGCCGCATTCGGTGACGATGCGCGGCGGCGTCAGGCCGTGCTCTTCGCAGGCTTCGGCCAGCGGCTGCACGATGTTGGACGCGTACTGGCCGACGCCGTAATTGACCGAGCAGAAGCTGCGCGACCGCGTGCCTTCGTAATCGATGCCCAGGCCGCCGCCGACGTCCACGTGGCTGATCTTCGCACCGAGCTTGGACAGTTCGACGAAGTAGCGCGTCGCCTCGCGCATGCCGTTGGCGATGTCGCGCACGTTGGAAATCTGCGAGCCCATGTGGAAATGCAGCAGGCCCAGGCAATCGCTCATGCCGCTGTCGCGCAACGACTTCCACAGATCCAGCACCTGGCGCGGGCTGAGCCCGAACTTGGCCTTGTCGCCGCCGCTGTTTTGCCATTTGCCTGCGCCCAGCGACGCCAGTCGCATGCGCACGCCCAAGCCCGGTTTGACGCCGAGCGCAGCGGCTTCTTCCATCACCAGTGGCAGCTCGGATGGTTTTTCCACCACGATATAGGTCTGCAGACCGAGCTTGCGGCCGATCAGCGCCAGGCGGATGTATTCGCGATCCTTGTAACCGTTGCAGACGATCAACCCGCCCGGCCGCGACAAGGCCAGCACTGCCATCAGTTCCGGCTTGCTGCCCGCTTCCAATCCGAAACCTTCGCCGGCATGCGAGGCCAGCGTGCCCGCGACGCCGTAATGCTGGTTCACCTTGATCGGATACACGGCGGTATAGCCGCCCTTGTAATCCCATTCGCCCTGCGCCTGCGCGAATGCGGCCTGCAGCTTGCCTAGGCGGTCGCCGAGGATGTCGGGGAAACGCACCAGCACCGGCATGTTGGCGCCGGCCGCCATCGCCTCGTTGATCACCTCGGGCAGCGCGATCGTCGGACCGCGCTCGCCTTGCGGGCGCACCACGATGCGGCCCGCACCGTCGACATCGAAATAGCCTTCGGCCCAGTGCGGGATCGAGTAGGTCTTGCGGGCTTGGTCGAGCGACCAGGCGGTCATGGGCGTGGATCCGGCGGAAAGCGAGCGCGCATTCTACCTGCGCACAGCGCAACGGGGATGTCAGCGTCCCTTGCGGTAGATCGGCTCGCCGCAGGCCTGCCGCACCCGCCTCGCCATGTCGCGCCGATCGGTATCGGTCATCACCGAATGGCTGCCGGGCAGATCGAAAGCGTCGGAAAGCCGCTTCAGGCCCGCCGCCTCGCTGACCACCGAGCCGCGCCAGTCCACCAGGATCACGTAATGCGGCAGCTCTTCGGCCATGTCGATGCGTTTGCGCGCCAGCCAGGCTTGGGCGACGCGCTCGCTGCGCGCAAGTACCGTGCGCAAGCCGTGCAAGGCCGTTTCGTCCAGATCGTGCGCCTGCAGGTCGTCTGCGCCGGCCACGGTGTCGCGCGCATCGAGCGACTGCGCGCGCGGCGCGAATTCGTCGCGCAGGGACATCAGCGCGGCGGCGGTGGCGGCGTTCAACGCGGGATCGCGAACGAAGCCGTCGACGTCCGCGAGCACAGGCCGGATCGCGCCGGGATCGAGCTGCATCGCCCGGCGCAGGCGTGCGATGCCGTTGTCGCCGTTACCGTCGCGCAAGTCGAGCAAGCCGGCGCGGTAGTGCGCCATGGCGCTGTCGGGCGAGCATTCGATCGCCTTCTCGTACAGCGGAAGCGCATCGAAATCCGGACGCAGCTTCTCGATCAGGCGCGCGTACTCGAGCGTCTCGGCGGGCGTCGGTTCCGCGCGTCCTTCGATTTCGGCCAGACGGTTGCGCTCGGCGGAAGCGGTCTGGTACTCGTCGATCCATTGCGCTTCGATCTCGCTGCGCCATTGCGCATCGAGCTGGCGTTCTATCTTCGGCACCAGATCGCCGAGCCATTCGGAGGCCGCGCTCGCATCGGCGCGTCCGCGCAAAGCCAGCGCCGCATCCATCGCCGCAAGGCGCTGCGCGAGCGGTGGATGGGTGTCGTCGAGATCCGCTTCCTGCCGGGTCACTGCCGCCAATCGAGATAAATCCGTTCCTACCGGCTGTTGCAGCAATCGCGCGATATCGGCCTGCAGTTGCAGCGGCGGATGCCGTTGCGCATGCACGCGCGCCAGCAGGCGCGGCCAGAAGCCGCGTTGCAAGCGTTGCGAGCCGATTTCCACCCGGATCAACGCGCTAGCAGCGATCTCCGCACCGGTAGCGCGCGCCGCCGCGGCGTCGGCTTCGTACTCGTTGCTGCGTGCGAGCACGAAGCTGTAGGCGTTGAAATAAGGGACGTACCAAGCGAAGAACTTGCCCAGTAGCCGTGCCGCGATGCCGCCGCGGTTCGAAAGCCCATCCAGCACGCGATACCAACTCAGGCGGACGCGATAGATCCAGCCGGTGAACGGCCCGTGGCGGGCGCCGAAATGGCCGAACTCGTGCGCGATCACCGAGGCCAGCTCGGCGCGGTCGAGCAATTGCATCATCGGCAGACCCAGCACCAGATAATGCCGATGCCCGAGCAATCCGAACGCGCGCGGCACGTCGCTGGCGGACGCATTGAGTTCGCCATCGATGACGATGCCATCCAACGGTGGCGCGCCGACCGCCGCACGCAGGCGTTCCACTTCCGCTTCCAACAACGGCGCAGCGCCCGGCGCCAGCGCGTAGCCGGTGGGCGCGGCGAAACGTATCCACAACGCGCGCAACACCACCACGCCGAACGCGCCCGGCAGCAGGATGGCGTATACGAGCGCGGGGTCGGTGCGCCCGGTCGCCCACATCGCGATCAGCAGACCCAGCGGCAGGCCCAGCGCGACCGCCAGGATCAACACCAGCACCGCATAACCGGCCAAGGCCAGCAGCGCCAGTTTCAGCCGATAGCGCTGCGGCGCCTCGCGCGCCTCGATCTGCAGCCGCTCCACCAATGCCGCATGCCCGGCCACCGATGCCATGTTTCGCCCCCCGCTGTCCCGCCCGCATCGTAACGATGACATCGGCCCGTTACGAGTCCTCCGCTACAATCCACGCCCCGGCAATCGCGACTTTGGACGCCCGTATGACCGCCCCCACCTGGATTTACGAGAATTTCGAACCCGCCGGCTCGGCCATCGGCTACCGCATCACGCGCAAGCTGGACGAAGTGCAGTCGCCGTTCCAGAAGATCGAGATCTACGAGAGCACCGACTGGGGCAATCTGATGCTGATCGACGGCGCGATGATGCTGACCACGCGCGACAATTTCCTGTACCACGAGATGATGTCGCATCCGGCGCTGTTCACCCATGCCGATCCGAAACAAGTCGTGATCATCGGCGGCGGCGATTGCGGCACGCTGCGCGAAGTGCTCAAGCACCCGGGCGTGGCCAAAGCCGTGCAGTGCGATATCGACGAGCAGGTGACGCGCATGGCGGAAAAATATTTCCCCGAGCTGTGCGAATCCAATAACGACCCGCGCGCGGAATTGTTGTTCGACGACGGCATCGCCTATATGAAGAATGCCGCGCCGGGCAGTTTGGACATCGTGATCGTCGATTCCACCGATCCGGTGGGTCCGGCAGAGGGCCTATTCAACAAGTCGTTCTACGAATCCTGCTTACGCGCGTTGAAAGACGACGGCATCCTGGTGCAGCAATCCGAATCGCCGCTGGTGCTGCTGGACCTGATCAACGAGATGCGCGGCGAGATGGGCAAGGCCGGCTTCAAAACATTCAAGACACTGCCGTTCCCGCAGCCGTGCTATCCGACCGGCTGGTGGAGCTGCACGCTGGCGCGCAAGAGCGGCGGTTTCGATTTCCGCGAGAAGGATGCGGCGGCGAAGAAATTCGACACGAAGTATTACAGCGCCGATATCCATCGCGGTGCGGCGACGCTGCCGCCGTTCGTGGCCGCCGCGCTAGGCGAATAAGTAGCCCGGGTAAGGCCGCAGGCCGCACCCGGGACGTATCGCCAAGTCGCGGAAGAGTCCCGGGTGCGCTTCGCTTACCCGGGCTACGCTGGCTACAGTGCTCGACGCTTGATTTTCGTAAGTACGAATTTACTCGCACCTACGAAAAGCTAGAGCGCATCGCCATCCAGCTCGCCGGTCCTGATCCGCACCACCCGTTCCAAATCCCACACGAACACTTTGCCGTCGCCGATCTTGCCGGTGCCGGCGGCCTTCATGATCGCCTCGGTCACCGCATCGACCAACTCGTCGGTGACCGCGACCTCCAATTTGATCTTGGGCAGAAAGTCGACCACGTACTCCGCGCCGCGGTAGAGCTCGGTGTGGCCCTTCTGCCGGCCGAAGCCTTTGACCTCGGTGACGGTGATGCCGGCCACGCCGGCTTCAGCCAGCGCCTCGCGCACGTCGTCGAGCTTGAAGGGCTTGATGATCGCCATGACCATCTTCATGTGCATCCTCCCGTTAATCCTGGCCCAGGATAATCGGATTTTTCCTACCCCGCGCCGCGGGTCCGGCCGACGGCGCGTTCACACGCCCCGCCACATGCTGGAACCCGCCTCGCCCCCCACTGGACGAATGCCCATGATCGACCTCAACCATATCGACGAACTCGCCCGCCGCCTCAGCGGCCTGGTGCCGGCGGGTCTGCGCGAAAGCCGGGAAGAGATGCAGGAGAACTTCAAGGCCGTGCTGCAGAGCGGCCTGGCCAAACTCGATCTGGTGACGCGCGAGGAGTTCGATGTGCAGCGCGCCGTGCTGCTGCGCACGCGCGAGAAGCTGGAAGCGCTGGAGCGCGCGGTCGCCGAACTCGAATCGCAAGTGGGCATCGCCGAAAGCGCGCCCGCGCAGCCGCACTAGCGCACCGCGATGACGCTCGCGCTGGTGCACAGCCGCGCTCGTGCGGGCGTAACCGCTCCGGCGGTGAAAGTGGAAGTGCATCTGGGCGGCGGCGTGCCGCGCATGTCGATCGTCGGTCTGCCCGAAGCCGCGGTGCGCGAGGCCAAGGATCGGGTGCGCGCGGCGATCCAATGCGCGCAATTCGAATTCCCCTCGCGGGTGATCACGGTCAACCTGGCGCCGGCCGACCTGCCCAAGGACGGCGGCCGCTTCGATCTGCCGATCGCGATCGGCATCCTAGCCGCCAGCGGCCAGGTGCCGCGCGATGCGCTGGACCAGTACGAATTCCTCGGCGAACTGGGCCTGACCGGCGAACTGCGCATCATCGACGGCGTGTTGCCGGCGGCGCTGGCCACGGCGCAGACCGGACGCAAGCTGATCGTGCCGCCGGGCAACGGCGCCGAAGCCGCGCTGGCGAAAGGCGTCGAGGCCTACACGGCACGCACGCTGCTGGAAGTCTGCGCCGCGCTCAACGGCCGAAAATCGCTGCCGCTGGCGACCGCGCCTACCGCGCAACGGCCGCGCGGACCGGATATGGAAGACGTGCGCGGCCAGGCGCATGCGCGGCGCGCGCTCGAGGTCGCCGCGGCCGGCAACCACCACTTGCTGCTGATCGGCCCGCCCGGTTGCGGCAAGACCTTGTTGGCGTCACGCCTGCCCGGACTGCTGCCGGAAGCGAACGAAGCCGAAGCGCTGGAAGCCGCCGCCATCGCCTCGGTCAGCGGTCGCGGACTCGACCCGGCGCGCTGGCGCGAACGTCCCTACCGCTCGCCGCACCACACCGCCAGCGCGGTGGCGCTAGTCGGCGGCGGCGCGCAACCGCGGCCGGGCGAAATTTCGCTGGCGCATCAGGGCGTGCTTTTTCTCGACGAGTTGCCGGAATGGGATCGGCGCGCGCTGGAAGTGCTGCGCGAGCCTTTGGAGTCCGGCGTGGTGACCATTTCGCGCGCGGCGCGGCAGAGCGAATTCCCGGCGCGCTTTCAACTGGTGGCGGCGATGAATCCCTGTCCCTGCGGCTGGGCCGGCGATCCTTCGGCTCGCTGCCGGTGCAGCGGGGATGCCATCCGCCGTTATCGCGCCAAGATTTCCGGACCGCTGATGGATCGCATCGATCTGCACGTGGAAGTGCCCCGGCTGCCATCGGCAGATCTGCGCATGGATGCATCGCCCGGCGAAACCAGCGCCATCGTTCGGGCGCGTGTGGAACAGGCACGCGAGGTGCAGCACCGGCGCGCCGGAAAACCCAATGCGCAGCTGACCCAGGGCGAGATGGCGACCGCTTGCCGGTTGGGCGCGAACGATCAATTGCTGCTGGAGCGCGCCATCGAAGCCCTGCAGCTGTCGGCACGATCGATGCACCGCATCCTGCGCGTGGCGCGGACCATCGCCGACCTGGGCGGTAGCGATCGCATACTCAGTCCGCACCTCACCGAGGCTTTGGGTTATCGCCGCATCGATCGCGGGTTGGCGCGTATCGCAGCCTGACGCACAGGTCGCGAAGGCAGGTTTTTGTGGGAGCGAAAAAACGCGCGGACCCGCATTCAAGCTCCGCTTGCTAGGATGCCTCATCCCCCATCGCCGAGGCCGCCCTCTGGAAAGCCTGCACGCCATCGACCTGAGATTGCTCGGCGGGGCGTTGCTGATCCTGGCGGGCATCGTCTCTTCCCTGCTGGCTCGGCGTTTCGGCGCGCCGCTGCTGCTGGTGTTTCTGTTGCTGGGCCTGCTGCTGGGCGTGGACGGGCCCGGCGGCATCCGCTATTCGGACACGCGCTTCACCTTCATGGTCGGGCAGCTGGCGCTGGCCATCATCCTGTTCGACGGCGGCCTGCGCACGCGTGCGGCGCATGTGCGCGGCAACGTCAAACCCGCGCTGCTGCTGGCCACCATCGGTGTGATCGCCACGGCCGCGCTGACTTCGTTCGCAGCCGCGAAACTGCTGGCGTTGCCGCCGCTGGAAGCGATGCTGCTCGGCACCATCCTCGCATCGACCGATGCGGCCGCGGTGTTTTTCCTGCTGCGCGCCGGCGGCCTGCATCTGGAACGCCGCACCGGCGCGACCCTGGAAATCGAATCCGGCGCCAACGATCCGGTCGCGGTCTTCCTGACCATCGGCCTGACGATGTGGATCGCAGGGCAACAGGAAGGCGGCGTGTTCGCGATTGCGATCAGCATGGTCTGGGCGATGGCGGCGGGTTTGGCGATCGGTTACTTCGGCGGCCGCTGGCTGGTGGCCGCGCTCAATCGCTACAACTTGCCGTCGGGCCTGCATCCCTGGTTGGCGCTGGCGGGCGCCGTCGCTTTGTTCTCGTTCGCGAACCTGATCGGAGGCAGCGGTTATCTGGCCGTGTACCTGGCCGGCATCGTCATGGCCAACCGCCCGGTGCGCGCACGCGCGCAAGTGATGTCGGTGCAGGACGCCGCCACCTGGTTCGCGCAGCTGGCGATGTTCCTCCTGCTGGGCCTGCTGGCCGCACCGAACAAGCTGATCGACGTGTTGTGGCCGGCGCTGGGCGTGGCCGCGTTTTTGATGTTCGTGGCGCGGCCGGTGGCGGTGGCCGCCTGCCTGTTGCCGTTCCGCTACCGGTGGGCGGAGATCGGTTTCATCTCGTGGGTGGGCCTGCGCGGCGCGGTCGGCATCTTCCTCGCCTCTATTCCATTGCTGGCCGGCCTGCCGAATGCATCGCTGTATTTCAACGTGGCCTTCGTGGTGGTGCTGGCTTCGCTGATCGTGCAGGGCTGGACACTGGCCCGCGCCGCGCATCTTTTCGGTGTCGCGGTGCCGCGTCCGGATCCGAATACGCGACGCATTCAGTTGGACCTGCCCGGCCAACTCGATTACGACATGGTCGGCTACCGCATCGCACCCGGCAGCGCGATCCTGCGCGGCGCGGCGCTGCCCGGCCGCGTGCGCCTGGCCATGGTCGCGCGCGAAGGCAAATTGTTGTTGCCCAACGAAGCCGACGAGTTGCTGGCCGCCGACTACGCCTACTTCCTGGCGCCGAGCGGGCACGCCTCGCGGCTGGACTGGTTGTTCGCCGAAGCCGCCGACGCGCGCGCGGCCGAAACCGAAACCTTCGGCAGCTTCACCCTGCCCGGCGACGTGCCGCTCGGCGAACTGGCCAAGTTCTACGGCCTGGCGATCCCGCCGCGTTTCGCCGCCAGCACCGCGGCGCAATTGTTCGACGAGCGTTTCGACGAGCAGGCGCAGGTCGGCGACAGCGTGACGCTGGGCCGCGCGGTGCTGGTGGTGCGCAGCTTGCGCGACGATCGCGTGGCGCAGGTGGGGCTGCGATTCACCGGCGTGGGCGAGCGGCTGCTCAGCGGCAAGTGAGTCTGCGGAAGCGCTTCCACGAAGGCATCGGCGTCCCTCTTTAACGCGACGCAAACGCTTGCAGCATCGCTTCCCTGTAAGTTCGCCGCTTCGTCCACACCCGATATGGAGAGATCATGCACCGTCGCCTTATCCTCGCTTCGAGCCTGACGCTGGCGTTGGCGGCCTGTACCGGCCAGGACAAACCTGCCGAGTCCGCCGCACCTGCCGCCACGTCGACCGCACCGGCTGCCGAAGCCGAGCTGATCTCCCGCGAAGCGCTGTTCGGCAATCCCGAACGCGCCAATGTGCAGATCAGCCCCGACGGCAAGTATCTCAGCTGGGTCGCACCGCTGGACGGCGTGCTCAATGTCTGGATAGCGCCGGCCGACGATCCGTCCAAAGCCAAAGCGGTAACAGACGACAAAGCGCGCGGCATCCGCCAGTACGCCTGGAGCTACCTGCCGGACACGCTGCTGTACCTTCGCGACACCGGTGGCGATGAAGACTTCCATCTCTATAGCGTCGACCTGGCTTCGGGTGAAAAGCGCGACCTGACGCCGTTCCCCAAGACGCGCGCGATGATCGGCGGCATCAGCCATCTGCATCCGGAATCGATCCTGGTCGCCATGAACGATCGCGATGCGAAATGGCATGACCTGTATAGCGTCGACCTGGCCAACGGTAAGCGCACTCTGGTCGAAAAGAACATGCAGTCCTTCGCCGGCTACATGGCCGATGCCGATTACAAAGTACGCATGGCGTTCAAGCCGCGTCCCGACGGCGGCCAGGATCTGATGGCGCCCGACGGCAAAGGCGGCTGGAAGAAGGTCGACGACATCCCGTTCGAAGATTCGCTGACCACCAACCCGGCCGGCTACACCACCGACGGCAAAACGCTTTACTTCGTCGACTCGCGCGGCCGCAACACTTCGGCGCTGTTCGCCGTGGATACCGTCAGCGGCGAGAAGAAGCTGGTGTCGGAGGACGCGCGCGCCGATGTCGGCAATACGATCAGCGATCCCAAGACCGGCGTGGTGCAGGCCGTGGCCGTGGATTATCTGAAGGAAGAGTGGAAACCGATCGACCCGGCCATCGCCGCCGACTTGAAGAAGCTGCAAGCCATCGGCTCGGGCGAACTCAGCGTCAGCGCGCGCACGCTGGACGACAAGACCTGGATCGTCGCCTATTCGGCCGCCGAAGCGCCGGTCGTGTTTTACCGCTACACCCGCGGCGGCGAACCGGTGAAATTGTTTTCCGCGCGGCCCGCGCTGGATGGGAAACCGTTGGTGGCGATGTGGCCGCAGGAAATCAAATCGCGCGACGGCAAGACCCTGGTCAGCTATCTCACCTTGCCCAAAAACGCGGATGCCAACAACGACGGTAAGGCCGACAAACCGGTGCCGATGGTGCTGCTCGTGCACGGCGGCCCGTGGGGCCGCGACGGCTACGGTTACAGCAGCTATGCGCAGTGGCTGGCCAATCGAGGTTATGCGGTGCTGTCGGTCAACTTCCGCGGCTCCACCGGCTTCGGCAAGGACTTCGTCACCGCCGGCGACCGCGAATGGGCCGGCAAGATGCACGACGACCTGATCGATGCCGCCGACTGGGCGGTCAAGCAGAACATCACTACCAAGGGCCAGATCGCGATCATGGGTGGCAGCTACGGCGGCTACGCCACATTGGTCGGCATGACGTTCACGCCGGAGGCGTTCAAGTGTGGCGTCGACATCGTCGGCCCGTCCAACCTCAACACGCTGCTGAGCACGATCCCGCCGTACTGGGCGTCTTTCTTCGAACAGTTCGCCAAACGCGTCGGCGATCCTCGCACCGAGGACGGCAAGAAACTGCTGGCCGAGCGTTCGCCGCTGACCCGCGTCGACAAGATCAGCAAACCGCTGCTGATCGGTCAGGGCGCCAACGATCCGCGCGTCAAGCAGGATGAGAGCGATCAGATCGTCAAGGCGATGAAGGCCAAGAACATTCCCGTGACCTATGTGCTGTTCCCCGACGAAGGCCACGGCTTCGCGCGGCCGGAGAACAGTAAGGCCTTCAACGCGGTGACCGAAGGCTTCCTCAGCAAATGCCTCGGCGGTCGCGCCGAACCGATAGGACAGGACTTCGCCGGCTCCAGCATCAGCGTGCCCGAGGGCGCCGATAGCGTGCCCGGACTGGCGGAAGCGCTGAAGTCGCACAAGCAAGAGATCAAGAAGTAAACGCGGCAAGAAGCGATCGCAGCCGCCCTCTCCCGCCCGCGGGAGAGGGTCAGCTGCGCAGCTTGCGCAATACCGCGCCCTTGTGCGCGGCGATGTGATCGGTCTTGTCGCTCTTGATCTCGTATTGCGGATCTTCGGCGCTGGCGTGGCGGGTGTGGCCTTTGTAGTCGAAATCGCGGGTGTGGATCTTGATGATCCGCCCGCGCACGCGGCCGGCTTCCGAATTCCAGCTGACGTGATCGCCCACTTGATATCGGCGCATCGAACTCTCCTCCGCGATGGCGGCCAAAGCCGTAAGGCCTAACCGCGTGTCTCAATATCTGGCGGCTCTTCGGCGGAATCGCCTACGGCGGTTCCGCCCTACGTTACTGAAGTCGCACAGGCAGGAAATCAAGAAGCAACTTTCGAAGGCCTCCGCTTGCGGAAGAGGGCTAAGAACGAACATCACGTGGATTTGCGCGGCCAGACCTTGCGGTTGGGATCGAATTCGGAGGTCTCCATGCGCTCGGCGCGCGCGCCGAAGCCGCACACCGCCAGCGGGCCATCGATGTAGTTAATCAATCCGAAAGCCTGCTCGATATCGGTTTCGTTGATGGCCGCGGTGATGAAAGCGCCCAGGCCCAGCTCGGTGGCGGTCAGATACAACGTCTGCGACAGGTGGCCGGCATCGAGGATCACCACGCGATAGGCCTTGGCATGGTTGCGGTATTTCCAGAAGTTGCGCGCGAAGCGCGGCGCCAGCACCACCAGCACCGGCGCATCGGAAAACCAATGCTGTCCGGCGACCGCCAACCGCGCGAACGCGGCCAGATCGTCGGGCGACGGCAAAGCTTCCAGCGCGTGATCGCCGACGTGATAGTGATACAGACCCGGCGCGATGCCCTCGACGCGCTGCACGATCAGATAGGCCTCGGTCGGATGCAGCGCGCCGCCGGAAGGGCTGGTCTTCTTCAACACATCGAAATCGTCGGCCGCGTGCACGTTGCCGCGCGCGCCGAACGTGCGCGTCAGCACGGCCGCGAGCGCGGCCTGCGGCAGGAATGCCGAGGTGTCGAAATTGCGGCAGGTGCTGCGCCGGTCGAGCAATTCCTCCAGCGGGCTGGTTTCGGGTGCAGGCAGTGGCCGCCGCTGCGCAGCGTCCACTCTGGCATGCATCTCGCTCGGCGGCGCGCCGTATCGGGTGCGCATGCCTTCGGCGGTATCCATGCCTTCTTCGGCGACTTCGCGCGCGGCGTCCAGGCCGCGCCAGCGCGAATCGGCGTGCAGGAGCGCAGCCGGGCCGAACCAATGCTGTTCGCGGAACCGCTCATCGGCCAGCCGCTGCGGTTCCCAGGCTTTGCCGCGCCCGATCACAAGGCCGGCTTTCATCAAGCTGCGAAGGCGCGCGCCGTGGCGTTCGCGCAACGGCGCGGCGGCGACCCAATCGCTCGGACTGAGCGCGCCGAGCAGTTCCACGTCGGCGGCTTCGATCGCCAATGGCGCGTCCAGTTGCGGCGCGTGCGCCAGCCACTGCATGGCGCTGGCCACGCCGGTGCCGCCGGCGAGCAGGTTCTCTAGTTCGAAACGCGCCGTTTCCTTCGGCTCCAGCCACAGGACCGCACAACGCCTGACTTGCATGCCCCGCTCCGGTCCCTGCACGAGCCGCTACGTTAGAGGCAGCCGCATGAATCCGGCAAGCGCGCAAGAAAACCGAGATTTGGCCGTGATACGCTCGCCCGGCCTCGCGACGCCCGTCGACGCGGCAACCACCCATTCTTGCGGAGAGATGCCATGGACATGAAGAAAGTCGGACCGCCGCCGATCGAACTGAAAGTCGTGAACAGGCTGTTGGATCTGCTGTCGACGGACGACGATTTCAGGCTGCTCTTCGTCGAAGACGCCAGCGCCGCGCTCGCCCAGGCGGGTTACGTACTGCCGGAAGGCGCCACTGCGCATCCGGCGTTCTGCATGAAAGTGGATCGGCTGGCTTCCAAGGAAAATATCGTCCGCGACCGCGCGAAACTGGAAAAAAGCCTCAACGCCATTCAAGGTTTCATGGCGCCGAAGGAAATGCGCGACGAGGCCTGATCGCCGCCGTCCCCATCGACGCATGCACCTGAGCGCCCGGGCGACTTTCGTCCGGGCGCTTTCGCGTCGATGGGATCGCTACCGGTTTCGCCCGATTCCGGCAGACCCGCCTGGGCCCGCGCTCCGAACGCGCCGCTGCGCTTGCTACGGAAGCACGACAAGGGTAGCGTCGCACCCTGTTGTGTGTCTCATCACGAAGGGGAACGTGCATGGCAACGAAGAAAACGGGGAAGGGTCCGGGGCCCGCGCCGCTGGATCCGAAGGTCGTCAAGAAGCTGCTGGACCTGTTGTCCACCGACAACGAATTCCGGCGGCTGTTCAAAAAGGACGCGAATGCGGCATTGATCCAGGCGGGCTACAAGCCGCCGGCCGCGACGAAGGCCCTGACCACCGGTCTCACGGCAACGGCAACGGCAGGCGCATGCCTGCAGATGGCGGCGGGCGACAGCATCGCCACCAAGGAAAGCATCGCCCGCGATCGAGCCAAGCTCGAGCAGTCGTTGACGTCGTTGCCGTTCGGTTTCAGGTGTCCGGCGGAATTGCTTTCCGGCTAATCCTGCAAGGCCGCCACCCGTGCTTGCAGATAGGCGGGCAGCTCGGACTGCGGCCAGGCGGCGAGGAATTTCGCCAGCGTCTGCCGGGATTCGTCGCCGCGGCCCAGGATTTTCAAGCATTCGGCGACGTCCAGCTGCGCCAGGGTGGTGCTCGCAACGGTGACTGGATCCAGCAGGCCGCTCAGTGCGCGTTCGACGAAGGCGCGCCCGCGGTGCGATGCCACCCATTGCGCCTGCGCCAATGCGGCTTGGGTATTGCCGCTGTCGCGCAACGCGCGGCCATAGGCCGCGTGCACCAGCACAATCGCGTCGTCGCGCTTTGACAGCGGCGCCAAACGAGCCGCCGCGGCCTGGGCCCGGCCCGCGAGCCGATCCTTCTCCGCCAACAGCACTTGGTGCAACTGCGCGGTTGCCGGATAGCCATCGATGATGGTTTCGCCCTCAAGCGCACGCAGCACCTGATCCAGCACGGCGGTTTCGCCACTCGCGGCCGCTACATAACCGATCGCCATCTGATACTGCGGGCGATAGACCGGATAAACCGCATCGAATTTGCCGGCGCGTTCGCCTAACCAGCGCAATTGCTCGCGCAAGCGCGCAGGGTCGGCACGTCCTTTCTCGTCGGCGAGCATCTGCGCCGACGACGACCACAGCCGCCAGGCCGGCTCGAGGAACATCGGCGCATCCGGCCCGGTCTTGGCGAGCGCCTTGTCCGCGCATGTTCGCGCACGCGACCATTGGGCGCGATCCAGGCCAGTGACCAGGCAGTATTCCAGGTCGTCGAACTCTTTCGGTATCAGCTGGCTGCCGCCGCGCTTCGAGAACGCCTGATCGGCGCGCTGGAACTGACGTTGCGCTTCATAAGCGTAAGCGTAGGAAATGCCGCCGCCCTCGTAGCCGCCGATGCGCGACGCTTCGAACGCCTTGATCGCCTGCGGATACTGCTCCATGCCGAGCAACAGCATGCCCTCGAGATATTGGGCGCTGGCGCGGTCGACGAACTGCGGAACATTCGCCGCGCGCGCATGCGGCAGCATCGCCGCGAACTGGTTGCCCATCAGCCATCCGTCCTGCGCCAACCCGAAACGCGCGTTGTGCGCGTCGGGATAGGTCTCCACCAATTGCTGCCATTTGCCGAGCAGTTCGGACACCGGACCGAAGCGCGCGCGCAGCGTGTCCAGCGTCAAGGCTTCGCGCGTGGACAGGTGCTCGCGCATCTTGGCGCCGGCTTCCAAGCTGCTGCGGCCCTCGGAAAGCTTGTTCTGCGCAAGATTCACCCGGCCTATGGCGACTACCGCCAGCGCGAACTGCGGATCCAGTTCGAACGCCCTCGTGTAGTAACCCAGCGCGGCGACGGCATCGCCCGAGGCATCCTTTTTCTCGCCCAACGCATACGCCTTCAACGCATCGAGATTGGCGGTACTGACCTGCGGCAACGGCGCCGAATCGCGTTCGATGGATTTGATCGCTTCGCCCAATTTGCTGCGCAACTCGCCGGTGACCTTGTCGATGGATTGCAAGGTCGAACCCGCGCCGGTGCCGTCGGCCGATTCGGCGTACACGGTGGTTTGCGTATGCGGATCGATGACCTCGGCGCTGACCCGCACGCGTCCGCCCACTTCGGCGACGGTGGGCAGGATCACCGCCCGCGCGCCGTCGCGCAGCGCGACTTCCGATGCGGTAGCGCGGTCCAGCGGTTCGCCCGGCTTGCGCTTCATCAGCGCCAGCGTGTCGCGCACTTTCAGGTCGCTCAGCACGTTGACGTAGCGCGACTGCTCCAAACTGATGCGGAAGGCCTGTTCCAGCGATTCGTCCAGCACCGGTTGGCCGGTGAGATTGCGCAGGTCGCCGACCACCACCCAGTCGCGTTCGTTGAATGCGATCGCCGGCGGCGAGCGGGTCAGGAACCAGCCGCCGACACCGAGCACGGCCAGCAGCGCCACTTCCGCGGCCAGCGCCACCGGCCGTCGCCACAGCGGAATATCGCGCCAGGCCTTGGCAGTATGTTTGGGCATACGCAGCGCCGCGAGGCCCGGCTCGCCGACCTCGTGGATTTCTTGCGCCGTCGGCACGCCTTTGAAACGCCAGCGACCGTACGACTTCCACACCAGATGCTGGCCACGCTCGCCCAGTTCGCCGGCGGCGCGGTGGCTCATCGGTTCGGCCACCGCCGACAACAGGATCTGCCCGGGCCGGGCCAGCGACATCAAACGGCCGGCCAGCGGTTTGGCCAGGCCTTCGACCTCCAGCGATTTGGCGCCGGCGCGCACCGCTTCGTCGCTGTTCTGCCAAGTCAGCACTTCGCCGACATGCAGACCGGCCCGCGCCTGCAGCCGCAGCTTACGCGCCTGTCCCAGGTCGTGCAGGCCGCGCATGTAATCCAGCGCGAAACCCAGGCCGTCGATGGGCCGTTCGAACAGCAGCAGCAGTCCGTCGGAACGATCGATCAAGCGCCCGCGCCAACGCTGCTGCAGTTCCAGCACCAGTCGATCGTGTTCGCGGAACAGCGCCGCCGCCAGCGCATCGCCGAGGCGCTCGACCAGGGTGGTGGATTCGCACAGATCGGTCAGCAGCAGCGTGCGGACCTGCGGCGTGGTCGTGGCGCCCGCCGCGGGCTGGTCATTCATGGCTGGCTGCGTCCTTGAGTCCGTGGCCATCGATCATCCGTGCGCCGCGTCGCCGTCCTGCCACTCGACGCGATTGCCGCCCAGGCGTTTGGCTCGATAAAGGGCGGCGTCGGCCTGGGCGTACCAGGCGTTCCAGTCGCTTTCCGGATCTATCAGACAAGCGCCGACGCTGACCGGGCAGACGTGCGGGGGCGATTGCGGCATCTGCAGCAAGCCCTGCGTGGTGCTGACGATGAAGTCCGCGTAGCGCCTCACTTTCTCGGGATGCTCGGCAGTGATCAGCAAGCAAAACTCGTCGCCGCCGAGCCGGCAAGGGATATCGTCGGGCCCGGCCACCGAACGCAAAATATTGGCCACGCTCTGCAGCACGCGATCGCCGACCAGATGACCGTGTTCGTCGTTGACCTGCTTGAAACGGTCGCAGTCGACCAGCAGCAGGCCCATGCTGCCCGGCATGCCGATCGCCCGGCTCTCTTGCAGGTGCAGGGTCAGGCCGCGGCGGTTGTAGAGGCCGGTGAGGTCGTCGGTGCGGATCAGCTCTTCGGTCTGGTTGAGCTGATGGGTGGTGGCGTGCAGATGGTCGAGCGCGTTCTGCAGTTCTTCGTTGCGCAGGCGCAGACGGCGGATCAGGCTCTGCTCGTTGAGCACCACCCGCATGATGGTGCGGCGCAGGAACTGCGCCAACATGCGCGGATTGCGCTCGACCATCTTTTCGAATTCGGGTTGCTGCAACACCAGTAACACTCCCGCCTCCGCCATCACTGCGCCGGCGCTGCGCGCGTGGTCGCCGATGAGCAGGGCCAGTTCGCCGAAGAATTCGCCCGGACCGAGCGACTTGGCGGTCAGGTCGTCGCCGAAATCCAATTCCACTTGGCCTTGCGCGACCACGAACATCGTGGCGCCGTGGTCGCCGCGATGGAACAAGCGTTCGCCCGCTTTGACGTGGCGCGGCGTGGCGAACTCGGCGAACAAGGCGTATTCGTCGGACGTAAGCGAAGCCGTACCCATCTCGCCCGGGTGCGCGGCTTCCAATGCGTTCGATGCGCGGGCCGATGGCGGCACCACGGACTGACGATTCATCCTTGTCTCCCCCGGATTTCGTCGCGGCCCTCAGGATACCACTCGATCCGGATACCTGAATGCGACGTCAGAAGCGGGCGAAACCGGCCAAGCGGAAGGTAAGTCGGGGCCAGAGGCGGGAGCTCGGGCTCTTGCAGGAGCGGCAAAAGGCGCCGCGGCCCTCTCCGCGACCGGGAGAGGGCCGAAGCCACGCGAGCGCTTACGCGGCCTTCTCGGCCTGGAACTGCTCTTCCTCGGTGGAACCTTTGAGTGCCGTCGTCGAGGACTGGCCGCCCTGGATGGTCTGGGTGACGGTATCGAAGTAACCGGTGCCCACCTCGCGCTGATGTTTGACCGCGGTGAAGCCGCGTTCGGCGGCGGCGAACTCGGCCTCCTGCAATTCGACGAAGGCGCTCATCTGCCGGCGCGCATAGCCGTGGGCCAGGTTGAACATCGAATAGTTCAGCGCATGGAAGCCGGCCAGGGTGATGAACTGGAACTTGTAGCCCAGCGCCGACAGTTCCTTCTGGAACTTGGCGATGGTGGCATCGTCCAGGTTCTTCTTCCAGTTGAACGAGGGCGAGCAGTTGTAGGCCAGCAGCTTGCCAGGATGCTTGGCGTGCACCGCTTCGGCGAACTTGCGCGCGAATTCCAGATCCGGCTTGCCGGTTTCGCACCAGACCAGATCGGCGTACGGCGCGTAGGCGACGCCGCGCGAGATCGCCTGATCCAGGCCGTTGCGGGTCTTGTAGAAGCCTTCGACGGTGCGCTCGCCGGTCATGAACGGCTTGTCGTTGTCGTCGATGTCGCTGGTCAGCAGGTCCGCAGCCTCGGCATCGGTGCGCGCCACGATCAGCGTCGGCACGCCCATCACGTCGGCGGCCAGGCGCGCGGCGGTCAGCTTGTCGATCGCCTCGCGGGTCGGCACCAGCACCTTGCCGCCCATGTGGCCGCACTTCTTGACGCTGGCCAGCTGGTCCTCGAAATGCACGCCGGCCGCGCCGGCTTCGATCATCGCCTTCATCAATTCGAAGGCATTGAGCACGCCGCCGAAACCGGCCTCGGCATCGGCCACGATCGGCTGCAGGAAATCGATGCTGTCATCGCCTTCGGCGTGATGCAGCTGATCGGCGCGCAGCAGCGTGTTGTTGATGCGCTTGACCACCTGCGGCACGGAATTGGCCGGGTACAGCGACTGGTCGGGATACATCTCGCCGGCCACGTTGGCGTCGGCCGCCACTTGCCAGCCGCTCAAGTAGATCGCCTTCAACCCGGCCTTGACCTGCTGCATGGCCTGGTTGCCGGTCAGCGCGCCCAGCGCGTTGACGAATTCTTCGGTGTGCAGATAACGCCAAAGTTTTTCGGCGCCGATCTTGGCCAGCGAATGCTCCACCGGCACGGTGCCGCGCAGGCGGACCACGTCCTCGGCGGAATAGGCGCGCGTCACGCCGTTCCAGCGCGGGTTGTTGGTCCAGTCCAGCTTGATCTGTTCGGCGGTGGGCAGCGTGGTTTTCATGGGGTGATGTCCTTTGTGGATTCTTTTTGTCGCGGTTTTTGTGGGAGCGGCTTCAGCCGCGAGCTCTTTGGTTGCGGAGGCGCTTGCAGGAAAAGCTCGCAGCTGAAGCCGCTTCCACAAGAGCAGGCAAGCGGATTACGGAAGGCGCTCGTAAGCGGGCAAAGTGAGGAAATCCTCGAGCTCGTCGCGATGGGTCAACTCGTCGAGCATCGCGATGGCTTCCTGCACTCTTTCTGCGCCGATCACTTTCTCGCCGGCCAGTTTCGACGGCAGGTTCAACAGCGCGCGCTGCAGCAGCGCGAAATCGACCGGCGTGCCGTCGTCCAGATGCAGCGCGCCGTGGTGCAGCCACTGCCACAGCTGCGCACGCGCGATCTCGGCGGTGGCCGCGTCCTCCATCAGCCAGTGGATCGGCACGCAGCCGTTGCCGGCCAACCAGGCGGAGAGATAGCGCACGCAGACCTCGACGTTGCCGTCGAACCCGGCGCGCGTAAGGCTGCCGATCGGCGCGGCGATGAGCGCATCGCGCGAGGCGACCACATCGTCGCGCGTCGCGCTCTGCTGATGCTTGCACGGCATACCGCCGTTGAAGATGGCGCGCGCGATCGGGATCAGCGCCGGATGCGCGACCCAGGTGCCGTCGTGGCCGGCGCTCACTTCGCGCAACTTGTCGGCGTGCACGCGCGACATCGCCGCGGCATTGGCCTCGACGTCGTTCGCGATCGGGATCTGCGCGGCCATGCCGCCCATCGCATGCGCGCCGCGGCGGTGGCAAGTCTGGATCAGCAGTTCCGAATAGGCCTTGAGGAACGGCTGCGTCATCGTCACCTGGCCGCGCTCGGGCAACACGCGGTCGCGATGCGCACGGAAAGTCTTGATGTACGAAAAGATGTAATCCCAACGCCCGCAATTGAGGCCGACGATGCGCCCGCGCAGCGCATGCAGGATTTCGTGCATCTCGAACACCGCCGGCAGCGTTTCGATCAGCACGGTGACTTTGATCCGGCCCGGCGGCAGGCGCAGCGTGGTTTCGATGTGCGACAGCACGTCCTGCCACAACGCGGCTTCCTCCATCGATTGCAGCTTGGGCAAGTAGAAGTAAGGCCCGCGGTCCTTCGCGGCGAGCGCCTGCGCGTTATGGAAAGCGAACAGGCCCAGATCGAACAAGCTGGCGCTGATGCGTTCGCCATCGACGAGCAGATGCTTTTCGTCCAGATGCCAGCCGCGCGGGCGCACGATCAGCACGGCCTGTTCTTCGAACGGCTTCAGCGCGTAGCGTTTGCCGATCTCGTTGACGAAATCGAGCGTGCCCACGACCGCATCGCGCAGTGCGCGTTGGCCGGCGATCAGGTTGTCCCAGGTCGGCGCCGTCGAGTCCTCGAAGTCGGCCATGTAGCAGTTGGCGCCGGAATTGAGCGCGTTGATCACCATCTTCGGGTCGACCGGCCCGGTGATCTCCACGCGGCGGTCGAGCAGGGCGGCCGGGATGTCGGCGACGCGCCAGTCGCCGTCGCGGATCGCGCGCGTGTCGGCGCGGAAATCCGGCAGCTCGCCGGCATCGAACTCGGCCTGCCGGCGGCGGCGGGCCGCGAGCCGGGCCTGGCGCTGCGGTTCGAAGCGCCGGTGCAGGTCGGTCAGGAAGTCGAGCGCGGCGGGAGTCAGGATCTCGGCCTGTCCGAGCGTTTGCGCGGTCGGTTCGATCGCGTCGGGATCCCTGGGTTTCATCACTGCCGACATGGGCGGCTCCGGTGTTCGTGTCCGAACCCACCGTGCGCCCCGGTACTGTATTTGACAATACAGTTTTTTCAATGTTATTTATTAGTTTTACTTATACTTGTTTCCAATCAATGGCTTCGCAAGGCTCAGACAGCCCCCGTTTTGCTTACAAAGGCGACCGCCTGAAGCCATTGCGGGCGTTCTGCCAGACCGCGCGCCTGGGTTCGGTATCGCGGGCAGCCGAGGCGCTGTACGTCAGCCAGCCGGCCATCACCCTGCAATTGCAGGCGCTGGAGCGGGATATGGGCGTGCGCCTGCTCGAGCGCTCGGGCCGGCGTCTGACCCCCACCCGGGAAGGCCAGATCCTGTACGACCTGGCCCGGCCGCTGGTCGAGGGCATCGACGGCCTGGACGCCGCCTTCCGCGATCAGATCGGCGGGCTCGACGCCGGCGAACTGCACGTGGCGGCCGGCAGCTCCACCATCCTCTATCTGCTGCCCAAGATCGTGGCCGCCTTCCGCGACCAGCACGCCGATGTGCGCCTGGCGTTGCACAACGTCACCGGCGCCGGCGGCCTGGATCTGCTGCGTTCGGATGCGGTCGACCTGGCCGTGGGTTCGATGCTCGATGTGCCCAGCGACCTCAGCTACGCGCCGGTCTACCGCTTCGACCCCATGCTGATCATGCCGCGCGACCATCCGCTGGCGAAAAAACCCGACCTGAAGTTGGAAGACCTGTCGCCGTACGGCCTGATCCTGCCGCCGAAGCGGCTGACGACTTATCGCTTGGTCGATCTGATCTTCCAGCAGAACCGCGTGCCCTACACCGTGGCGCTGGAAGTGGGCGGCTGGGAAGTGATCAAGCAATACGTGGCGATGGGCCAGGGCATCAGCATCGTCACTTCGATCTGCCTGACCGACGCCGATCACGAACGTTTGTCCGCGCGATCGCTGGCGAAATATTTCCCGGCGCGCAGTTACGGCGTAGTGATGCGCAAGGGCAAGTTCTTGTCGCCGCAGGCGCGGGCTTTCGTCGACCTGATCCAACCGGATCTGTTTACGCGACGCAGTTACGATGAGACAGGGCACTCCGAACGCTGATGCTGTCGCCCCCTTTGAAAAAGGGGGCAATCGGCGAAGGCCGATGGGGGATTTGCTCTTGATCTTGATCTTGATCTTGATCTTGATCTTGATCTTGATCTTGATCTTGATCTTGAT
>CADECF010000005.1:0-234097 GCA_902825775.1 uncultured Lysobacteraceae bacterium | reverse complement strand
GATCTTGATCTTGATCTTGATCTTGATCTTGATCTTGATCTTGATCTTGATCTTGTAGGAGCGCCTTCAGCCACGAGCTCTTGATCGCTTTTTTTGCCAGTCGTGAAAAGCTCGCCGCTGAGCCGCGCTTACTAGGTCAAAAGAAAATCCCCCTTGATCCCCCTTTTTCAAAGGGGGAAACAGCGGGGCTCACGCCGCCGGCTGCACCACATTCCGATTCTTCCCCCGCCACGGCGCATACCACCGCTGGATGCGCGCGATATCGGCGGCCATGTCGTCGCTCAAATCGAACGTCGGCCCGATGCCGATGATCTTTTCCGGATAATGGAAATACGCCGGCAGCACCGGCACGTCCGCCGCCTTGGCGATCTTCCAGAAACCGGTCTTCCAGCGCTCGACGTATTTGCGCGTGCCTTCCGGCGCCAGGCCGTACCAGAACTTGTCGCGGCTGTGGATCAAGGCCGCCGCCTGCTCCACCACGCCTTGCGGCGCATTGCGGTCGACCGCGATCACGCCCAGCCGCCGCAGGATCGGGCCGAGCGGCCACCAGAACAGCTGGTGTTTGCCGAGTATCTTGATGTCCAGGCCGAGCGCGAGCTTGGCCGCGAATCCCCAGATGCCGTCCCAATTGGACGAATGCGGCGCGCCGATCAGCACCAGCTTGGGGATGTCCGGGAATGCGCCGGCCATGCGCCAGCCGCCCAGGCGCAGGATGCCGCGGCCCAGCCAGCGCCCGAAAGCGTTCGGCTTGACCCGCGGCGCGTTCGGCGGCAGCGGCAGCACCACATCGTCGGTGTCGGTCATCCGTCCCTCGGTCGGTCAATCCCAATCGCGTTGCGCGCGCCCTTTCTTGATCGTACTGCGTTCGCGCTTGGCGTCCAGCCGCCGCGCCTTGGCGGCGCGGCTGGGTTTGGTGGCGATGCGCGGCTTGGGCGCGTGCCGCCCCGATTCCACGAACGCGGCCAACCGCTCGCGCGCGTCCTGCCGGTTGCGATCCTGGGTGCGGAAACGTTGCGCATTGATGACCAGCACGCCGTCGGCGGTGACCCGCCGGTCGCGCTTGGCCAGCAGCCGTGCGCGCACGGCTTCGGAAAGCGACGGCGAAGCGGCGATATCGAATCGCAACTCCACCGCCGTCGCCACCTTGTTGACGTTTTGCCCGCCCGGCCCCGCCGAGCGCACGAAGCGCTCGCTGAGTTCCTGCTCTGGGATGGATATAGCGCCGCTCATGCGCGAATTGTAGCGGCGCAGCCGCAATCATCGCCGGCCGGTTTGACGGAAGACGCCGCCCTGTCCGAGGATGGCGGCTCACTGAGGGGGTGCCTATGAAGAAACGATTCGCCGCGCTGCTCGCCGCCGCGCTCTGCCTGGCCGCGCCGTTCGCGATGGCGGCCCAGGCCAACGATGCCCAAGTCGACGAACTGCTGGAAGTGATGCGCGCCCGGCAGACCGTCGAGGCGATGCTGCCGCAGGTCGCCGCTTCGCAGCGGCAGATGGTGGCGCAGATGACGGCCAGCCAAAAGCTCACGACCGATCAGCAGGCCAAGCTGGATCGCCTGCTCGACAAGTCCATGGCCAGCGTCGGCCGCGCCTTGAGCTGGGAGAAACTCGAACCGGTCTATCGCGACATCTACCGCCAGACCTTCACCGCCGAAGACATGGACGCGATGATCGGTTTCTACAGCAGCGCCGCCGGGCAGAAGCTGCTCGACAAGATGCCGCAACTGATGCAGAACACGATGGCCGGCGTGCAGAAGTTGCTGGTGCCGATGCTCGAGGATATGCAGCGCGAGATCGAGGCCGAGTTCGCGCCTTCGAAAGACGCGGCGACGAAACCGTAGCTACCTGTAGAGCCGGCTTTTGTGGGAGCGGCTTCAGCCGCGAGCTTTTCTTTCCGTCACAGGATTGACCGAAGAGCTCGCGGCTGAAGCCGCTCCTACAAAAGCGCGTCCTCTACAAAGCACCGGGAAGGTGCGAGTCGCCGAACAGCGCCAGCGCCCGCCCGAATTCCGCATCCGGCAGCGCCGACACGACCACGCGCGTCCCGGTATGCGGATGATCGAAGGCCAACCGCTGCGCATGCAGCAGCATGCGGTGGATGCCGAGTATGCGGAACGCGCGGTTGTGGCGGCCGTCGCCGTGGCTGGTGTCGCCGATCAGGTGATGCGACATATGCTTCAGATGACGACGGATCTGGCGGAAGCGACCGGTCTCGGGCGAGGCGCGCAGCAATGCGTAACGCGAGGTTTCGAATCCGGCCGACGGCAGGTCCAACTCCGCAGTGGCCAGCCGCACGAACCGCGTCACCGCAGGTTTCTTGACCGGTTTGCCCGGGCCGCCGTCGAGCGGATAGTCGACGACGAAGTTTTCATCGGGCCAGCCGCGGCATACGGCGAGGTAATCCTTTTCGACTGCGCGCGACATCAGCGTCTTGCCCAGCGCCGAGGCGGTGTCGCGGTCGAAAGCCAGCAGCAGGCAGCCGCTGGTGGCGCGGTCCAGGCGATGCACGAGGAAGATCGGCTTGCCGAACTGTTCGCGCAGCCGGTCCGCGGCGAAGTCGGTCTCGCCGCGCGCCAGTTTGCTGTCGTGGACCATCAAGCCAGCGGGTTTATCGACGACGGCTAGCCAGTCGTCGCGATGCAAGACCGACAAACCGACAGCCTGCTGTTCCTCCCCCTTTGAAAAAGGGGGATTGAGGGGGATTTGCTTTTGCTCTTGAGGGTTCATCGGTAAAGCGCAAATCCCCCCTGCCCCCCTTTTTCAAAGGGGGGAACAGCAGTGGCGTCGTTTTCCGTCTTCACCGGGGGGACAACCTCAGCGACGTGGCCACGCGGCCAGCAGTCCCCACAGGCCACCGAGCCCTGCCATCCAAACCGCCGCGGACACGCCGAACAACTGCGGGCCGCCGGCTTCGAGCGCGTACAACACCGCCGCGACGATCAGCAGGCCCGTACCCAGGATCGCCGAGACGATCCGCCGCTGCATGCCTTTCATCGTCTGCGCCAAGTCGGTGAGGTCGCGCGAACGCAGCGCCAACTGGTGCTTGCCTTCCACCTGCTGGGTCAACCAGGCATGCAACAGGCGCGGCATGTCCGGCGCATGCGTGATCATTTCCGGCAACCGCTTGCGGAATTCGCCGGCCAAACGCTGCGGGCTGTAGCGTTCGACCAGGATGCGTTCCAGCACCGGTCGCGCCACCGCCCAGATATCGAGCTGCGGGTCGAGCAAGCGGCCGACGCCTTCGATGTTGAGCAGCGTTTTCTGCAGCAGGATGAGCTGCGGCTGCAACGTGAGTTCGTAACGCTGCGCGGTGCGGAAGAGTTTGATCAGCACCTCGGCCAGCGAGATTTCCGACAACGGCCGGGTGAAGTACGGCTCGCACACCGAGCGCGCAGCGGCTTCCAGCTCGTCGATGCGGATATGCGACGGCATCCAGCCGGCCTGCACGTGAAGTTCGGCGATGCGGCGGTAATCGCGGTTGAAGATCGCCATGAAGTTCTCGGCGAGGTAGTACTGATCCTCGCTGGAGAGCTGGCCCATGATGCCGAAATCCAGCGCGATGAAGCGCGGATTGAGTTTGCGTTCCGGATCGCTATCCACCCAGATGTTGCCGGCGTGCGCATCGGCGTGGAAGAAGTTGTCGCGGAACACCTGGGTGTAGAACACGCGCACGCCCTTGGCCGCGAGCGCTTTGCGGTCGATGCCGGCGGCGTCGAGCTGGGCGATGTCGTCGCTGGGGATGCCGCGCACGCGCTCCATCGTCAGCGCGCGCTCGGCGGTGTGCGACCAGATCGGCTCGGGCACGTACATGTCCGGCGAATCGGTCCAGAACCGGCGCAGCACGCTGGCATTGGCGCCTTCGCGCTGCAGGTCGAGTTCGGCGGCGAGCGTGCTTTCGATCTCGGCGACGATCTCGCGCGGCCGGATCTTGTCGGCGCTGGGATGGGTGCGGTCGACCAGCCCGGCGATGTTCTTCAGCAGCGCGACGTCGGCGGCGATCTCGCGCTCGATGTTCGGGCGCAGCACCTTCACCACCACTTCGCGGCCGCCGGCCAGCGTCGCGGCGTGGACCTGGGCGATGGAGGCGGAGGCGAGCGGGGAAGTATCGAAGCTTTCGAAAGCGTCGCGCACATCGCGGCCGAGCGCTTGTTCGACCATTTCGCGCGCGGTCCCGCCGTCGAACGGCGCGACGCGGTCCTGCAGCATCGACAACTCGATCGCGACATCCGGCGGCACCAGATCGCGGCGCGTCGACAGGATCTGGCCGAACTTGACGAAGATCGGCCCGAGCTCCTGCAGCGCCATGCGCAGACGCGCGCCGCGCGACATCGCCGCGATCTGCGCCGACGCGCGCGGCACGAACGGCCGCATCAGGCGCAGCCAGCGTTCGGCGGGCGTATCGTCGAGCAGATCGTCCAGGCGGTAACGCAACAGCACCCGTCCGATCTTGATCGCGCGCAGCAGGGAAGAGCCCATCAGCGCGCCTTCGCCTGCAAGCGGCCGATGCGCGCGGCGATGCGTTCGGCGTCGTCGCGCAAGCCGTCGACGTCGTCGTGGAAGGCGTTCAACTCGGGCTTGGACACGACGTCCCGCGATTCTTCGGTGACGAATTCGGCGGCGTTCTCGGCCAGCTTGGTCGCCGTACTGCGGGCCTGTTTCAAGGCGGCGGCGACGGCGTTCGCGATCTGCACGCCCAGCACGTCGCCGAACACGGCGGCGAAGGGTTGCTGCCAGTCGGGATCGAAACGCTCGGCCAGCCGCTGCAGTCGCCGCGCCAGGTCGGCGTCGCCGGCGACATGCAGCTTGCCCACCGGCGGCGCATCGTCGCGCTTGAGGAACGGCAATTGCGCCAACAACGCGCCGAGCGTGCTGCGCACGGCCAGGTCGGGCTCGCTGGCGTCGTCGACGGGTCCCACCGTCAAGCGCTCGCCGTCCACGCCGATCTGCAGTGCCAGCGGCGGAGACGCCAGGCTCACCGTCACGCGCTTGCCGTCGAGCGGCGCCAAACCGGCGCGCGTTTCCGGATCCAGCGCCAGGGCGCGGTTCAAGGCGGCTTCGAGGGTGCGGCCGGCAAGCGGCTTGAGCGCATCGAAGGGGTGCTGGGAGGCGGCATCGTCCATGCCGTCATTGTAGCGGCAGCGCGCCGGCCGCACTCCGGGAAATAAAACGGAGGCGAAAGCCAGGAGCGAGCAAGAAGGAACGAGCGCAGCGTCCGCTCGTTCCTTCGGTCCGCCCGTTGGTTTCGGGCGCTAGATGCGTCGACCGCGGAAGAAGACGATCGCGGCGAGCACCAGGAACACCACGAACAGGATCTTGGCGATGCCGGCGGCGGCGCCTGCGATGCCGCCGAAACCGAGCACGGCGGCGATGATCGCGATGACGAGGAAGACCACGGCGTAATGCAGCATTGGAATCTCCGATGAAGGGTGGGACTCGAACGTCCGCGCCCATCATCGCGAGCGGCGAATCATCATCCGGTGATGGCTACGCCCCTTCTGTATGAATCCTTCAGCCGCATGATGCCGTCGTGAAAAGACACGCGCGGCACGTAACCGAAATCGCGTGCGGCCGGCGCCATGTCGTACCAGTGCGTCGTGCTGAGCTGTTCGGCCAGGAAGCGCGTCATCGGCGGTTCGCCGCGCAACGGCAATACCGACCACAAACCTTCGCAGGCCGCACCGACGGCATACGCCGCGCGGAACGGCAGGGTCTTATCGACCTGCGGCGCGCCGGCCGCGCCCAACAGCGCGTTGACGACTTCGCGCACCGATTTGGGTTCGCCGTTGCTGATGAAGTAGGCGCGTCCGGCGCAGGGCGCGTCCGGCGACAAGCGCTCGAACGCATCGAAATGCGCTTGCGCGGCATTGTCGATGTAAGTGGTGTCGATCAGATTGTTGCCGTCGCCGACGAAGCGCAGCCGCCCGGCCTTGGCGCGCTCGACCAGACGCGGCAGCAGCTGATTGTCGCCGGGACCCCAGATCAGGCGCGGCCGCAACGCCACCGTCGAAAGCGTTTCGTCGTTCGCCGCTAGCACGATCTTTTCCGCGATCAGCTTGGTGCTGGCGTACGGCGCTTTCAGGTCTTCGCCGTACGGCACGTTGTCGGCGGCGCCGCCTTCGACAGGATGCGTCGCGCGATGGGTGACGCTGGGCGTGGACGTGTAGACCAGCCGCGGCACGCCGTGCTCGCGGCAACCGGCGAGCACGTTGCCTGTGCCCATCACATTGGCGCGGTGATAGCTGTCGTAACTGCCCCACGCGCCGGCCTTGGCGGCGTTGTGGAAGACGGCGCCGACGCCTTCGCATGCCGCGATCACGGCTTTGCGATCGGCCAGATCGCCTTGGAGCTGCCGCACGCCGAGCGCTTCCAGCGGCGCGTACACGCCGCGGTTGTAGCTGACGACTTCGTGGCCGCGTTCGACCAGGCCGCGGCACAAGGCTTGGCCCAGGAAACCGCCGCCGCCTGTCACCAAAATCTTCACGACTCTCTGCCTCCGTTTTGCTCTTCGGGGAGCGGCTTTTGTGGGAGCGGCTTCAGCCGCGAGCTTTTCCAGCGGCGAGAAAATCAAGAGCTCGCGGCTGAAGCCGCTCCCACAAAAGCCGCTCCCACAAAAGCCGCTCCCATGAAAGTCGATTCCCGCAAATTGCGCTTACGAGGAGCCTAACCGCTTCGCGGCCCACGCCGCGAGCTTCTCGCGGCCGATTTTCGCATTGTGGCGGATGTCGACCGGAAATTGCGGATGGAACAGGAAGGTTTCGACCTTGGCCGTATGCACGAACCCTTCGCCCAGATGCCGCAGTTCTTCGACGATGCGCGGCTGCTCGCTGCGCTGCACGCCTTTACGCAGCTCCACGCACAAAACCGGCCGCTGCGCACCGCGCGCGCCGATGCCGATAAGCGCAGTACGGTGCACGTCGGGATGCGTGTTGAATACCGGCTCGATCTGCTCGGTGCACAGGGTTTCACGCGCGGTGACCACGCGCTGCGATTTGCGGCCGCAGAACCAGAGCCGGCCCTCACGGTCGTAATAGCCCAGATCGCCCATTCGGTGCACGATGCGTTCGCTGCCATCGGACAGCGTCTCGCGGATTTTGGCCAGGCCCGTCATCGCATCGCGATTGAAATACGCGTCGGTCGCGGTCGGCCCCGCTACGGTGATCTCACCGACCAGGCCGCCCTGCACCAATAGATCGTCGGACCACTCGGGAATCGCATCGTCGCTGACCCGGATCAGCCGCACCTCGTTCGGCGGCACCGCGCGGCCGACGCAGGTGCCGCCGCCGTGTTCGGTGCGCTCGCGCAGCGTGACCAGTTCGGCGCCTTCGATCACGGCCACCGGCAGGCATTCGGTCGCGCCGTACGGCGTCCAGAATTGCGCGTCGCCAGGCAGCAATTCGCGTAACTTGGCGACCACTTCGGCCGGTACCGGCGCGCCTGCGGACGTGACGCGTTTCAGCGATGGGAGTTTCGCGCCATGATCGGCCAGCACGCGCATCAAGGCGGGCGAACCGAACAGTTGGTCCACGCCGAAGCGTTCGATCGCGGCGATCAGCTTGCGCGGATTCGCGCGCGCCGGCCGAGTCGGATCCATGTCCGGGATGATCGACGTCAGCCCCAGCGCCGGATCGAACAATGCGAACGGCGGGAACGTGGGCAGGTCGACGCCACCTGCCTGGATGCCGAAAGCCTCGCGCAGCATCTGGATCTGCGCGACGAAATGGCGATGCCGATAGATCACGCCCTTGGGCACGCCGGTCGAGCCGCTGGTGAACAGGATCGCGGCGATTTCGTCGGGCTGCGTGTCCGCGAGCTGCGGACCCGCACCGGCGCCGGCGCGTTCCACATCGGCCAGGGTCGCATCCGCGAACCATGCGCGGGCGCCGGTGGTGATGCGCACGCGCGCGGCGCGCGCCCAGCCGAGTAGCGCCCGCGCGATGTGCGCGAGCGGAATGCCGATGAAGGCCTGGGGCTGGGCCTCGTCCAGGCATTGCTTCAAAGCGCGCTTGTCGATGCCCGGATCGACCAGCACAGGCACCGCGCCGGCCTTGAACAGGGCGAACATCAGCAGGAAGAATTCCGGCGTCGGCCGCACCATCAGTACGGTGCGCGTGCCGCGGACGATGCCGCGGCGGGCGAGGCCGGCGGCGATCGCATCGCTGCGCTTATCCAGTTGCGCATAGGTCAACGAGACGCCGTAGCGCCCGCCGCGCCCCGGGCAGCGCATGGCGACCTGGTCGGGACGTTCGCGCGCCAGGCGGGGCAATGCGGCGGCGATGTTGCAGACGGAATCCATGCCGCCATTGTCGCCCGTAAAACGCGCCACTTGCGCGCCGCGCACGAAACGGCAGAATGCCGCAGCCCTTGCGATCCAGCCGAGCCCGATGCCGCATCCCTGTCTCTCCTGCGGCGCTTGCTGCGCGGCCTTCCGCGTCAGCTTCCATTGGCTGGGGCTGGCCAGCGCCGGCGGTGCGATTCCGGACGGCTTGGCCGAGCCGGTCGACAAGCATCGGATGGCGATGAAGGGCACCGATGCACGCGAGCCGCATTGCGTCGCGCTGCAAGGCGCGGTGGGCGCGCAGGTCGGCTGCGGCATCTATGCGGCGCGCCCGGATCCTTGCCGCGATCTGCTGCCGGCCTGGGAGAACGGCGAAGCCAGCCCGCAATGCGATCGCGCGCGGCAGCGTTATGGTTTGGCGCCGTTGACGTCGGACACTTGGTTGCGCGCTTTGTAGGCGCTTTTCGTGGGAGCGGCTTCAGCCGCGAGCTTTCCTAGTCCAGCGTCGGGAAAATCAAGAGCTCGCGGCTGAAGCCGCTCCCACGAAAACCGCTCCCACGAATAGCGCTACAGAGCGGTGCGGTCGAGGAAAGCGCGGATCGCAGGCACCAGCACTTTGTACTTGTCTTCCAGTACGTAATGGCCCGCATCGTCGAAGGCCATCACCTCGGCCTGAGGTAGCGCATCCGTGAAGCCTTGCAGGCAGTGCTTGTCGAATACGAAATCGCGCAACCCCCAACCGATGAAGGCAGGACGATCGGCGAATTCATGCAGACGCTTGCCGGCCTCGGCCACCAGCGGCCACGCGGCATCGCGTTCGGACAGCGGAATGTCCTGCACGAAGCGCAGGGTCGCGATCCGATTGGCCCAGGAATCGTAAGGCGCGACATAGGCGCGGCGCACATCGGCCGGCATATGCTTCTCGACGCCGACATACGAAGCGATGCCCGAGAACGCATTGAAGCCGCGGATCGCCAGCGCGCCCAGTGCGGAATCGCGTCCGAACGACAATTGCCACGGCATCTTCTTCGCCGCCGGCAGCGGAAACGCCGCGGTATTGGTGATCACCAGACGCTCGACCTGCGCGGCATGCGACAAGGCCCAGCCGAAACCGATCATGCCGCCCCAGTCGTGCACGGCCAGCGTCACCGGGCCGTCGATCTTCAAATGGGCGAGCAGAGCGGCGAGATCGTCGACGCGCGATTGCAGCGTGTAGCGGTACTTCGGGTCCGAAGCGGCGCCGTCGCCGGGCTTGTCCGACAACCCCATGCCGACATGGTCGGGCACGATGCACCGGTACCGGTCGCGCAAACCGATCGCCAGATGCCGCCAGTAATAGCTCCACGACGGATTGCCATGCAGCATCACGACCACCGCGCCGTCGCGCGGGCCCTCGTCGAGATAGCTCATCGCGATCCCGGGCCGCACTTCGAAGCGGCGCGGAGTGAACGAGTAGTCGGGGAAAAAACCTGTCATGCCGAGCGCAGCGAGGAATCCGTTATCGGTCAGCGCGGGAGAGCAGATCCCTCACTGCGTTCGGGATGACAACTTCCAGGAGCTGCGTGGATCAGGTCACCAGACCACTTCGGCCATCGAGCAGTTCAGGCCCGAGCCGATGCCCAGCAGCGCGACGCGGTCGCCCTTCTTCAGCCGGCCCATTTCGCGCAGCTTGCTCAGCACGATCGGCACCGAGGCCGGGCCGATGTTGCCGTGCTCGCCGAAGATGGTCATCACCTTTTTCGGGTCGATGCCGAAGGCCTTGATGAAAGCGGCGGTGTGCGCCTTGCTGACCTGGTGGATGACGAACTCGTCCATCTCCTCCACCACCCAGCCCAGCGCGATCTTGGCGGCGAGGAAGGTCTTCTGCGCGAGCTTCAGGCCTTCGATCAGCAGCATGCGCGTGTCGGTGACCATCTGGTCGAGGTTGCCGCGGCACAGGCCGTTCCACTGCGTCGCAGCGCGGGTCACGCCGCCGCGGTAACGCGGCGCGCCCGGCACGAGTTCGGCGCGGGCCAGCACCATCGCGGCGGCGCCGCAGCCCAGGGTCAAAGTGGCCAGTTCGTTGCGGAACTGCTCCTCGGTGACGTCCGGGTGCATCAGCCGTTCCATGGTTTTGTCGTAGGCCAGATTGGCGGTTTCGCCATCGACCACCAATGCGTATTCGATCTCGCCGCGCTCGATCATGCGGCTGGCGATGTCCATGCCGTTGAGGAACGCGAGACAGGCGTTGGCCACGTCGAAGTTCTGGCACTCGTCGCCCAGGCCCAAGTTGCCGCTGACGATAGAGGCCGTGCTCGGCTCGAGGAAGTCGCGGCTGACCGAGGTGTTGACCAGCAGGCCGACGCGATTGGGTTCGATGCCGGCATCGGCCAGCGCTTTGACGCCGGCCAGGGTGGCGGCGTCGGAGGCCTGCACTTCGCCGTCCCACAGGCGGCGGGCATGGATGCCGGCGATGTCCTGCAGCACGTCGACCTTGATGTTGAGGCGATCGAGGGTGGGCTTCAGGCGGGCGTTGATTTCATCGCTGGAAAGCCGGCGCGGAGCATCGACGTGAGCGAGGCCGGCGATGGCGACATGTTGGAACAGCATGGGCGTGGCCTGTTGGTCAGCCGAAAATGACCGGCCATGCTACCGGATAGCGCCCCTCAGCGCATGAAGGCTTCAGCCGCCGGCGGGATAGGTCTGGGCCTGGCCTTGGGCGGTGGCCGGACGGGCCGTCGGCGCGGCGGCGTTCGGCCCGCAGCGCCAGGCCGCGTAGCGCTGTTCGCCATTGTCCGGCGGGGCCAGCGGGCTGACGGTGTCGGCGCCCAAGCCCGGGGCTTCGTTGCGGGCCAGGGTCTCCAGTTCGTCGCGGACCTTCAGGTCGTTGCGCTGGTAGAAGGCGACGCTGTCGCGGACCGACACCACCACTTCGCCGCGCTTTTCGCAGCCGGCCGGTGGGCCTTCGACCACGCGGACGGCCTGCGCGCCGGGAGCCATGTGGACCCAGGTGCAGCCCGCAGCCATCAGGGCGAGAGCGGTGGCGATGAGGATGCGCATGGGCTGCTCCATATGGACGCGATCAGGATCTACAACGATTGTGACGCGGACCGAATGAATGAAAGCATGTCATCCCGAGCGAAGCGAGGGATCTGCTTGCAGCACGCGGCCGACAGCAGATCCCTCGCTTCGCTCGGGATGACAGCTTTTTAAGTGTGAAGGAGGCGGGCACATTCGTGCCCGCCTCCTCATCGCTTACTTCTTGCCGACCGGCTTGCCGTCCGCATCGACGATCGAAATCTCGCCCAGGTTCAATGCGCGCACCGGCTTCTCGATCTTGGACAGATCGCCCACCACCACCCAGGTCAACTTGGCCGGGTCGATGGTCGCCGCCGCGGCTTTCACCTGCTCCGGCGTCAACGCTTCGATTTCGGCCTTGCGCTTGAACACGTAATCGTCCGGACGGCCGTAGCGCACGTTACTGGCGATGGTGCCCAGCACCGCCGCGGCGGTTTCGTAGGAACCGGGCAGGCCGCGGATCTCGGTCGCCTGGATCTTGGCGACTTCTTCGGGCTTGGGCGGCACCGTGCCGCTGGCGTACTCGGCGATCTCGCGCTGCATTTCCTTCAGCGAGTCGGCGGTGCGGTCGATCTGCACCGGCGCGAACGCCAGCCACGGCCGCTGACCGAGCGCGTTGGGCGAGAAGCTGTAAGCGCCGTAGGCCCAGTGTTTGTCTTCGCGCAGGTTCATGTTGAGCCGCGAGGAGAACTCGCCGCCCAGCACCGAGTTGGCGATGTCGAAGCGGGTCGCGCCGGCATCCTTGCTCGACGGCACCACTTCGCCGGCGAAGATGTTCGCCTGCACCGCGCCCGGCTGGTCGATCAGATATACGCGCGGCTTGGCCGGCCGTTCGACGGCGGCCACGGCCTTGGCGGCGGAAGCGGCGCCTTCGCTCTTCCAGTCGCCCAGGTGCTTGTCGAGCAGCGGCACGATCTCGGCCAGCGTGGTGTCGCCGACCACGATCAGCGTCGCGCCCTCCGGACGTACCCAGTCGCGATGGAAGGCGACCATGTCGTCGCGGGTCAGCGAGGCGATCGAAGCTTCGCTGCCGCTGCCGCTGAACGGAATGCCGTAAGGATGGCTGTCGCCGTACAGCAGCGGCGGCAGCACGCGCAGCGCGACGCCTTGCGGCTGCGCCTTCTCCTGCTTGATGCCGGCGATCCAGGTCGCCCGCACGCGATCGATTTCCTTCTGATCGAAACGCGGCTTGCGCAGCATGTCCGCGAACAGCGACAGCGACGGATCCAGGTTTTCCTTCAGCGCGGACAGCGATGCGGTGCCGCCATCCAGCGAAGCGCCGGCACTGACGTTGGCGCCGAGCGTTTCGCGGCGGTCGCCGAACGCCAGCGCATCCAGATCGCCCGCGCCCTCGTCGAGCATCGACATCGAGAAGCTAGACGTGCCGAGCTTGCGGCCCAGGTCGGCGCTATAGCCGCCGTTGAACAGATAGGTCATCTGCACCACCGGCACGTCGTGGCGCTCGGCCAGGATCAGCTGGGTGCCGTTCTTCAGCGTCGCGCGTTCCTGTTTCGGGAATTTCAGTTCCGGGAACTGGGTCGTGCCCGGCACGCCCTTGCTGCGGTCGACGTCGCTGGCGGTCACCGTGAACTTCGGATCGACCGGCGGTAGCGTCATCGGTTCGGGCGTTACCGCCACGTCTTCCGGAATCTCCTGGCGCGAGCCCGGCAACACCACCAGGGTGTGGCCGCCGCGGCTGAGGAATTTCTCGCCGCTGCCCTTGATGTCGGCGGTCTTGGCGTCGGCGATCGCTTTCAGGCTGTCGCGGAAGCAGGCCGGATTGCCGGTGTACACGGTGCACTCGGCCAACGCGTCGGCCTTGCCGCCGAAGCCGCCGATGCGTTCCACACCGCGCACGAAGCTGGCCTTGAACACGGTCTGGGCCTGCTTGAGTTCGGTCTCGGTGGGGCCTTCGGCGAGCAGCTTCTTGAGCTCCTCGTCGATGATCGCTTCCACCTTCGCCGGATCCACGCCTTCCTTCACGTCGGCTTCGATGTAGAACGTGGCCGCCAACTCGAACGGCTGCACGTAAGCGCTGATGTCGTCGACCAGCTTGTCGTCGAACACCAGCCGCTTGTTCAAGCGCGAGCTCTTGCTGCCGCCCAGCACTTGCGCGAGCAGCTGCAAGCGCTCGAGATCCGGATCGCCGTACTTGGCCACGCTCCAGGCGCGGTAGACGCGCGCCTGCGGCACTTTGTCGGTCATCGTGGCGCGGGTGGCTTCGGCATGCGCGCCTTCGGTCACCGGCTGGCGCTTCATGGTCGGCGTGGCCGGGATGTCGCCGAAGTACTTGGCGACCTTGGCCTTGGCGGTGGCGACGTCGATGTCGCCGGCCAGCACCAGCACGGCGTTGTTCGGGCCGTACCAGGTGCGGAACCACTGCTTCACGTCGTCGAGCGAGGCCGCGTTCAAGTCGGCCATCGAGCCGATGGTGCTGTGGTGGTAGGGATGGCTCTTGGGATACAGCGCCTTGTAGATCTCGTCGTCGGCCTGGCCGTACGGCTGGTTCTCGCCCTGGCGCTTTTCGTTCTGGACCACGCCGCGCTGTTCGTCGAGCGTTTTCTGGTCGATCGCGCCGAGCAGGTGGCCCATGCGATCGGATTCCATCCACAGCGCCATGTCCAGCGCGGTGGTCGGCACGTTCTCGAAATAGTTGGTGCGGTCGAGCCAGGTGGTGCCGTTCATGCTGGTCGCGCCGACCAGTTCGAAGGGTTCGAAGAATTCGCCCTTGTGGTTTTCCGAACCGTTGAACATCAGATGTTCGAACAGATGCGCGAAGCCGGTGCGGCCGGCCGGCTCGTCCTTGCTGCCGACGTGGTACCACAGGTTCACCGCCACGATCGGCGCCTTGCGGTCGGTATGCACGATCACGCGCAGGCCGTTGGGCAGGGTGAATTCCTCGTAGGCGATGTCGACTTCGGTCGCGGCCTTCGCCGTCGCGGGCGACGCGGACGAGCCCTGCGCCTGATCGGGCGCGGACGTCTGCGAGCAGCCACCGATCAATGCGGCGAGGATGGTGGCGTACAACACGGCGCGCGGCCGATGGATCTGGGACATGCGGCACTCCTGGCGGAAAGCGGGCGGAAAATAAACGGCCCGTCATGCTACCGGGACGCGGCGCTGCCTACACTAGTCCTTAGTCACCCCCGTTCGGAGGTAGGGCATGCCGACCCGACACAGCCTGGTCACCGGCGCCAATCGCGGCCTGGGCCTGGAGTTCGTACGCCAATTGCTCGCACGCGGAGACCGGGTGGTCGCCACCTGCCGGCACCCTGGCAAGGCGTCGGCGCTCAATCAGCTGACCGGCCAGCATCCGGGACGGCTGCATGTGCTGCCGCTGGACGTGACCGATCCGAAAGCCCATACCGAACTGGCCAAGGAGCTGGATCTGCTCGGCGAGGAGGGCGAGCCCTATCGCCTCGACCTGCTGGTCAACAACGCCGGCGTGCTGCATTCGGGCGAGCGCTTCGGCCGGATCGGCGCCGCCAATCTCGAAGACAGTTTCCGCACCAACGCGATGGGTCCGTTCCTGCTGACCCAGGCGCTGTCGGAGAAGCTTGCCGATGGCGCCAAGGTCGCCAACATCACCTCCGAGCTCGGCTCCATCGCCGGCTTGAGCCGCTTCGGCACACCCAGCTACAACATCAGCAAGGCAGCATTGAACATGGCCGGCGGACTGCTGGCCAAGGCCTTGGCCGACCGCGGCATCGGCGTGGTGATGCTGCATCCGGGTTGGGCGCAGACCGACATGGGCGGCGACAGCGCCAATCTGCCGGTGGCCGATTCGGTCAAAGGCTTGTTGCAGGTGATCGACGGGCTGACGCCGAAACAAAGCGGCAGTTACCTGGATTGGCAGGGCCAGACGCTGCCTTGGTAAAGACCTGGTTGATGCGGCTTTTGTGGGAGCGGCTTTAGCCGCGAGCTCTTCGGCAGCGAAGATCAAAAGCTCGCGGCTAAAGCCGCTCCCACAAAAGCAGCGTCCGCCGTCCGCGCAATGCGGACGCTGCGGACATGCGTAACCGCGGTTATGTCCGCCTATCGCAGGCCAACGCCTGGCACGCCGTTTGCGTTGCATGGGGTACCAGGAGGTGTCCCATGTCGTTCCGCCACCAACTCCGCCGCGGCCTGCTCGCCCTGCCGATGCTGTGCCTGCTCACGGCCGGCTTCTTTTCGGTGAGTTTCGCGCCACAACACGAGCAGGAGTTCCTGCGCGCCGAAACTTGCCAGAGCGCATCGCTGGTCGAAGACGTGATCGCTGGCTGAGCGTCGCCGCCGCGCGATAATGCGCGGATGTTCGATGTCATCCTCTACCAGCCCGAGATCCCGCCCAACACCGGCAACGTCATCCGCTTGTGCGCCAACACCGGTGCGCGCCTGCATCTGATCGCACCGCTGGGTTTCGCGCTCGAGGACAAACAACTGCGCCGCGCGGGACTGGACTACCACGAGTACGCCACCCTGCAAGTCCACGATTCGCTCGATGCGGCATTGGCGAAGATCGCGCCGCAGCGCTTGTTCGCGCTGAGCACGCGCAACAGTACGTGCTACGACCAACCGCGATACGCCGAGGGCGACGCGTTCCTGTTCGGGCCGGAAACGCGCGGATTGCCGGACGATGTGCTGGCGTCGATACCTTCGACGCAAGGGCTGAAATTGCCGATGCGTCCGGACAACCGCAGCTTGAACCTTTCCAACGCCGTCGCCGTGGTCGTGTACGAAGCCTGGCGTCAGATCGGATTCGCGGGTGCTGCGCCATAACAGCCGTTTTGGCTTTTGTAGGTGCGGCTTTTGTAGGTGCGGCTTTTGTGGGAGCGGCTTCAGCCGCGAGCTTTTCGAGACGAATCGAAAACAAGATCAAGAGCTCGCGGCTGAAGCCGCTCCCACAAAGCCGCTCTCACAAAGCCGCTCCTACAAAAAGCCGCCCAGCTGAGGAGGCCGCGACCTGAATCGCGGCCAAAAGTTTCAAAACTCGTGAGTTTAGAATTCAGGTTCCGTTATTTCGGCGTTTGGATACTGCGCAAACCGGCTGCGAACGGCATCGTCGAGATCGCCACAGCGCCGGTCAAAAAATAACCACACATAAGGCTCTACCTCATGAAGAAGTCCTTGCTTGCGCTGACCCTGCTCGCCGCACTGCCCTTCGCCGCTTCCGCCGCCGAAGGCATTTCCTATAACTACGTCCAAGGCGGCTACGCGGCCACCAATGGCGAAAACGACGCCGATTCGGACGGCTGGGGCCTGGACGGCTCGGTCGCCATCCATCCCAACTTCCATCTGTTCGGCGCTTTCAGCAACCAGGAAATCGATGGCACCAGCATCGATTTCGATCAGTGGCGCGTCGGCGTGGGCTATAACCACGAGATCGCTCCGAAGGTCGATCTGGTCACCCGCGTGGCTTACGAGAAGTTCGATGCCGGCTCCGGTTTCGATTTCGACGGCTGGAGCGCCGAAGTCGGCGCGCGCGCCGCGCTGACGTCGAACTTCGAAGGCTATGCGATGGCCGGCTACGAAGATTACGAAGACACCGGTCTGCTCGAAACCGACGGCGACTTCTACGGCCGCCTCGGCGCGCAGGTGAAGTTCAACCAGAACTGGGGCGTGAGCGGCGACGTCAAGTTCGCCGACGGCGACACGCAGTGGTTCGTCGGCCCGCGCCTGACTTGGTGATGCAGGTTTATCGCGACTGACGGTTCTCTCCCCCTCTGCCGTCGCGATGCGAAGCCCGGCCTCGGCCGGGCTTCGTTTTTTGCAGCGATGCATCGCCCAGCGCCGTTCCCTTGCTCTTGTAGGACGTTGACTCTCCTTAGCGAAAATCCAAAGAAGACATGTCGCCGCAATCGCGGTTAACCAAAATCCAGCGCCTTCGTAAGAAGGTCGCCTACGACGAAAGCCGGGCTGCCCGCGGACCTTTGAGGTGCGACGAATTACTTAAGCTTCGGGCCCGGCGCAGCCGGAAGCGTTTTCCCATGGCGCGAGCCGCGTCGCAGTCACTCGCAAGGACGTGGGCCTGGACCCCGGCCTTCGCCGTGATAACCGCCGAAAGCAAAGTCACTGGATCCCCGCCTTCGCGGGGATGACGGCTTAAAGCAAGAGCTACGGGGCAAGCCCCGCTCTACAAAGCCATTAAAGCAATGGCAACGGAGCAAAGCGTCGTAGCCACGCCTAGGCCGAAAGACAGGGTTGCGGGCCTGATTAACGATTATTTATCATTTGCCCGCTGCCTTTCGGCGGCTTTTTTCATCTCTTTTGATTTCAAGGACGGGGATTTCATGAAGAAGCAATTCGCGCTGGCGCTCGCGCTGGCCACCATGTCGTTCGGCGCCGCTGCGGCCGAACCGAACTACACCTATCTGGAAGGCGGCTTCGCGCGCCTCAATCTCGACGTCGGCGGCGTCGGCGACGCGGACTTCGACGGCTTCCAAGTGCGCGGCTCGGTCGAAGCGGGCAAAGACTTCCATTTCTTCGGCAGCTACGGCTCGACCAACAACGACGACGCCGGCATCGATGTCGACTTCGACGAACTGCAGGTCGGTCTGGGCTATCACTACCCGCTGAGCGACAGCACCGATCTGCTGGCCGAAATCGGCTACATCAAGCAGGAAATCGATGTCGAAGCGTTCGGCGATGCCGATGCCGACGGCTATCGCGCCAGCGTCGGTTTCCGCAGCGCGTTCAACGATCATTTCGAAGGCTATGTGAAGGGCAGCTACAACGGCGGCGACTTCGACGGCTTCTCGGGCACGGTCGGCGCGCAGGTCAAGTTCAACCAGACCTGGGGCCTGGTCGGCGAGATCGAAGCGGGCGAGATGGACGACGAACTGGATGCCACCAAGTACCTGATCGGCGTGCGCGCGAGCTTCTGATCGCGTTGCGCAAGAAACCGAAAAGCCCGGCTCGCGCCGGGCTTTTTTTGTTTCGTGGGAGCGGCTTCAGCCGCGAGCTTTTCGAGAGGAATCGAAAGCAAGATCAAGAGCTCGCGCGACTTGAGAGAAAGAGCTCGCGGCTGAAGCCGCTCCCACGAAGAGAGCCTGTCAGCGGAACAGGGTTTCGGGATACTCGGGCTTCTGATCGCGCGCCAGCAACTGGCGCAAGCCGTCCGCCGGCGTCATCTCGCCATGCAGGACGGCCTGCACGGCGCGCGAGATAGGCAATTCCACGCCGTGGCGCTGCGCCTGGCGCATCACTTCGTCGGCGGTCTGCACCGATTCGACTACTTGGCCGATTTCGCGCACCGCATCGGCGATGGATTGTCCGCGGCCCAGCGCCAGACCCAGGCGGCGGTTGCGCGACAGGTCGCCGGTGCAGGTCAGCACCAGATCGCCCAACCCGGCCAGGCCCATCAGCGTTTCCGGCTGCGCGCCGATCGCCGCGGACAATCGCAGCATTTCGTTGAGGCCGCGCGTGATCAGGCCGGCGCGGGCGTTCAAACCCAGATTCATGCCGTCGGCCACGCCAGTGGCCACGGCCAGCACGTTCTTCATCGCGCCGCCGAGTTCGGCGCCGACCATGTCGTTGCCTGTGTAGGCCCGGAAGGCCGGGCCGTGCAGCACATCGGCGACCTGCTGCGCGAAATCGGCCGAATCCGAATGCACGGTCAGCGCGGTCGGCAGACCGATCGCGACTTCCTTGGCGAACGAGGGCCCGGTGACCACCGCCAGCGGCACGCCCGCGCCTAGCGTTTCCGCGGCGACTTCATGCAGGAAGCGTCCCGAACCGGGTTCGAAACCCTTGGTCGCCCACGCTACGCCCGCGCGCTGCGGACGATGCGCCGCGAGCGCGCGCAAAGTTTCGGCGAAAGCATGCGAAGGCACGACCACCAGTACCAAATCCGCGTCGCGCAAAGCCGCAGCCAGATCCGTGGTGGCGCGCAACTCCTCCGGCAGGGCGATGCCGGGCAGGTAACGCGGGTTCTCGTGGCGCTGGTCGATGGCCGCAATGCTGTCGGCATCGCGGCCCCAGAGCACGACCGGGTGGCCGTGCCTGGCGATCAACGCGGCCAGCGCGGTGCCCCAGGAGCCCGCGCCCAACACCGCGACGGAGGGCGCGGTCGTCATCGTTCAGGCGTTGCCGGCCGTCTCCGTGCCGGAGGACAAATCGCCGTTCTGCTGCGCTTCGGCGCGCTGACGCAGGCCTTCGGCGTAGACCGCATCGAAATTGATCGGCTGCAGGTAGAACGGCGGGAAGCCGCCACCCTGGATCAGGTCGCCGATCGCCTGGCGCGCATACGGATACAGCACGTTCGGGCACTGGGTGCCGAGCATCGCGTCCAGGCCCTGATCGGCGAAGCCGCTCAGGCCGAACACGCCGGCCTGCTGCACTTCGGCCAGATAAGCGGTCTTGCCGTTGACGGTGCAGGTCAGGGTGATGCCCAGCACTACTTCGTACACGTTCTCGTTGAGCCGCTGCACGCGCTGGGTGAGGTTCATCTGCAGATCCGGCTGGCCGGGCTCGTTGAACACCATCGGGGTGTTGGGCGCCTCGAAGGACACGTCCTTCAGGTACAGCTTCTCGACCACGAAAGTGGCGCCGGCGGCTTGTTCGGCCGGTACGGCCGCGCCGTTGCTGGTTTCGTCGGACATTGCATTACTCCAATTCGTTTTCGTGCGGGAAAGAGGGCGATTATCGCATGCCCGGATGTCGGGGCTTTGGCGGGCCGGCTTTGTGGGAGCGGCTTCAGCCGCGAGCGCTTCCAGCTACAGCGATTGGGTCGAAAAGCTCGCGGCTGAAGCCGCTCCCACAAAGCCGCTCCCACAGGAATTGCGGGTCAGCGGCCCTTTACCAGGGGCAGGTCGGCCTGCTGCCAGGCGGCGATGCCGCCATCGAGCCAGTACACCTTCTCGAAGCCGGCTTTCTTCAGCCGCTTGGCCGCATCCGCCGAAGCTTGGCCGTTGCGGCAGACCGCCACCACCGGCAACGCGCGGGCATTGGCTAGCAGCTTGTTTTCGGGATCGAACTGGCTCGGCGCCACGTTGCGGCTGCCGGCGATATGGCCTTTTTCGAAGTCGGTGCTGGGCGACAAGTCCACTACCAGCGCGTTCTCGCGATTGATCAGACCAGTCAGCTCGGCCGGACGCAGGGCCTTGTACGGGCGGAACAGGCGGGCGATCTCGGTGTAGACGATGGCCAGGGTCAGGCCGACGAAGGCCAACGACAGGATCGGGCTGCCTTCGGCGAAAGCCAGCAATGCTTGGAAATTCAAAATAAGGTCATCGGCGCGAAACGGGCCGCGATTGTCGCCCAGGCCCGGTTACGGCGCAAAGAAACCGTCGTGGGACCGGCTTTAGCCGCCCGCCCACAGGTCGGGAAGCCCCTGGCGCACCCACCAGGTCTTCTTCTCCGCATCCCAGCGCCACTCTTCGCGGTAGCGAATGGTCCGCTCGGCCTGGGTGTGCTTGTTGATCACGCCGATCTCGATCATCCGCGCCGGACTGCCGTCGGCCAGGACGGTGGCGTCCAGCTCGCGATAACCGGAGATCTGCACCTGCTTGTAGCGCTCCAGATCCAGTTCGCTGAGCGGATGCTTGTCGCGGTATTCGGGATCGACCCGCGCCCAGGCGCTTTCGTATTCGCCCCAGCGCATCGCGCTGCCGTATGCGTTCTGCGCTGCGATCAGCGCGTTCTTCTGCCCGCCGCCCCCGCAGGCGGCCAGCGCCAGCGCGAATACTGCGGCCAGGATCCACATCGCTTTACGCATCGCCCCACTCCCCACGCACGGACCGGCGCCCATCCTAACCCTTGGCGAAGGCGACGAAGCGCGCCCTGAATTCCGCGGCCACGCTGCCGTCGGGCAGGCGCACATGCGCCTCCACGTGGGTGCGTGCCCGGCCTTTGGCGCGCAAGCCGGCGATGAAGTCGTCCCAGGAGGCCTCGGGCGAAATTTCCGCCTCGGCCACCAGATCTGCGAACAGCGGCGCCAGATAACGCACCCGGTTGTCGGCCACATACACGTCCGAGGGCAGGCCGGCGGCTTCCAACCGCATCGACACCAAGCCCCACGCCGCGAGCGTCATCAGCGAATTCAGGCTGCCGCCGAACGCGCAGCCCTTGTCGTTGATGTGATGCGCCAGCGGCGCGTGCAGGCGCAGCCGCTCGCCATCGTAGCGGTCGATACGCAGATGCATCGCCGCCACCGGCGGCATGGCCTGGTAATAGGCGTCGAGTTTTTCCAGCGCGCGTTCGGTATCCATCGCATCCGCATATCGGGAGAAGCCGTCAGGATACGTGGCGCGGGCGGCGCAGGACCACCGCGCGCCGATGCCTTGCGCCGCGCGCTATGCCAAGCTGTGGCCGATGCGACGCGCCGACGCCACCGACAAGCCGCTGACCGGCTGGCAGCTGATTTCGTTGCGCCCGGTCGGCGATCACGCACCGCTGCGGCGGGCGGCCGCCGCGCACGGCGCGCGCGTGCTGGCGTTGTCGCCGTGGCGGCTGCGGCTGCGCGACGATCCATCCACGCGCGCAGCCTTGCGCGCGGCGCTGCAGGCTGAGCGTGTGCTGTTCACCAGTCCGGCAGCGGTGAAAGCGGCCGCGTCGCTGCGTCGCCTGCGCGCGCGCAAGGATCAAATCTGGCTGGCGGTGGGCGAAGGCACCGCAAGCGCACTGCGGCGCGCCGGCATAACGCGGGTCGTGGCGCCCGCACGCATGGATAGCGAGGGACTGTTGGCGTTGCCCGAACTGCAGCGATTGCGCGGCATGAGTGTCGGGCTGGTCACCGCGCCCGGCGGCCGCGGCGCGATCGCGCCGGCATTGGCCGCGCGCGGCGCCCGGATCCTGCGCAGCGACGTCTACGAACGCGTGCCGATCGCATGGACGCCGGCCGCCTTGGCCCGGCTGCGCGCTTTGCCGATGCGGCACGCCGCGCTCGCGCTGAGCAGCGCCGAGGCGTTGCGGCTGAGCCTGAACGCCCTGCCGCCCGATCTGGCGGACAAACTGCGCCGCGCTCGCGCCATCGCGGCCAGCGCGCGGCTGGCGGCGATCGCGCGCGAGGCCGGCTTCCGCGACGTGGTCGTCGCCGACAGTCCGCGCCCGGCCGCGATGGTCGCCGCAGCCGCGCATCCCGCGACGCGGCTTCCGTTAGCATGAGCGAGCCCCGCGAAGATTCTTGGCCGTGAACGATCCCGATCCGAACATGCCCCCACGTCGCCGCAGCCTCGGCTGGCTGTGGCTTCTGTTGTTGCTGCTGCTCGCCTTCGCCGGCTGGCGCGGCTGGCAGGCATGGCAGTCGCGCCAGGCCGATGCGCAGGCGCAGATCGTCGATGCGGAGCAGCGCGTCGCCTTGCTCGAAGAGAGCCTGGACGCGTTGCGCCGCGACCAGCGTTCGCAAGCGCAGCGCCAGCAGCAGGCCGATGCCACCAATCGCGTGCTGCGCGACGAATTGCTCGGCATCGGCCAACGCGCCGCGCTGCTCGAGGACAACGTCTCCAAACTCGCCGACCCCGATCGCCACGGCGCGCAGGCTTTGCGCGTCGACGAAGTCGAAATGCTGCTGACCAGCGCGGCGCAACGTCTCGACCTGGCGTCCGATCTCGACGGCGCGCGCCGCAGTTACGCGCTCGCAGCGGGATTGCTGGACGGCATCGACGACCCCGCCTATCTCAGCCTGCGCCAGACGCTGGCGCAGGAACGCGCGGCGCTGGATGCGCTGGGCGTCGATCCGCGCAGCTTGGCGGCCGCCAAGCTCGACGCGTTCGCGGCGACGTTGCAGGCGTTGCCCGAGCGCGCGCCCGCAGCGGCACCGGCCGGTCTGCCTTGGTGGCAGCGCGCGTTCGGGCGCATCGTCGATGTGCGGCCGACGCAGGGTGCGGTGATCGTCGAATCGGCCGATCGCGCGGCAGGCCTGGCGGCGATGCAGCTGGAGTTCACGTTGGCGCGCGCAGCGCTAGAACGCCGCGACGCGGCCGCTTATCGCGCTGCGCTGACGCGCGTCGACGCCTGGCTCACGCGGCTCTGGCCAGACTCTGCGGAACGGCGTGCGCGCCGCGAGAAGCTGCGTGCGCTGCGGGCGCTGCCATTGACGCTGCCCCTGCCGGTGCTGGGCAGCAGCCTGCAACAGCTGCGCGCCCTGCGCGGCGCGCGCTGAACACCGCAAGGAGCCTGCGATGAATCTGTTCCGCAACATCCTGTTCTGGCTGGCGCTGGCCGTGGTCGGCGCACTGGCCGCGCAGTTGCTGCTGCAGGACCCCGGTTATGTGCTGGTGCGTTACGGCGGCCAGGACTACACCACCACGGTCACTTCCGGCGCGCTGATCCTGCTGGCGGTCGTCTTCGGTTTGTGGGTGCTATGGACATTGCTGGCGCTGCCGTTCCGCGCTTGGCGCGGCATGCGCCGCCGGCAGTCGCGCGCGCGCTTGAGCGAAGGCCTCACCGCGTTGCACCAGGGCCATTGGGCGCGCTCGGAGAAATTGCTCGCGCAAGCCGCCGACGACCAGCAGGCCGAAGCGGTCGCGCGTATCGCGGCCGCGCGCGCGGCCGATGCCCGCGGCGATGCCGCGGCCGCGCAATCGCAACTGGATGCGCTCGGCGAGCGTCATCCCGCCTCGCGCGCGATCGCCGTCGCCGAGCGTGCGCTGGCGCACCAGCAGCCGATCGATGCGCTGGCCGCATTGGACGCGCCCGCGGCGCAACCGCTGCCGCCGCGCGGCCTGTCGTTGCGCGCTGAAGCTTTGGCCGCCTCCGGACAAGCCGGCCAGGCTTATGGTTTGCTCGGTCCGATGCGCCAGCAGAATGCGTTGTCCGGCGAACGGCTCGACCATCTGCAGACGCACTGGGCCGAAGCCTCGCTGCGCCAGGCCGGCGATGCCAACGTACTGGCCGAACGCTGGGAAACGCTGCCGAAAGCGGCGAAGAGCGAGCCCGCAGTCGTAGCCGCCTATGCCGAACGCGCCGCCGCGCTGCGTTGGGACGAGGCCGCGGCGAAAAGTCTGGAGCAGGCGCTCGATGCGCGATGGGCCGATTCGCTGGCCGACCTGTACGGCCGCCTGTCGATCGGCCGCGTCGATGCGCGCCGCGCCAATGCCGAGCGCTGGCTGCAGACCCACCCTTCCAGCCCGGCCCTGCTGGTGACGCTGGCCCGGTTGGCGCGCGCGCAAGGCCAATGGCCGCAAGCCGAGGAATACCTGCATCGCGCCCTCGCGCAGGGTGCCGGCAGCGAAGCGTGGGAAGAACTCGGCCACGGCTTCGCCGCCGCCGGCGACGACAGCCGCGCGCGGCTGAGCTACGCCAATGCGTTGCGCGCATCGCGCAACGAACCGGTGCAGGAATTCACCGGCCGCGACCTGCGCCAGAAGATCTTCGATCAGGCCGCGGTCGAAGAACGCAACGAACACGGCATGCCGCGGCTGCGCGAGTGATGCATCGACAAAAACTATTTTAGTTTTTCAGCCAGGTCTGCTGCCGGCAAGAAGATGAAGGCCTTTCCCTGCTTGTGCTGCGTCATCAACCCAGCTTCAACTAACCGCTGAAGATCTGTGCGAGCAGTTTGATATGTAATGTCGTGAGCTTGCCGATGCGTCTCAATTCGATAAACTTTGCCTGGGTGCCGAATTGCGTTCAGCAATAGCGCGCGCTGGCGGTGGTTGAGCGCAGCGCTCAATCTCGAGCTTGGACGCAGAAGGTTCTCCGCTTTCTTTCTTTCATCAGCCTTTCGCGCGAGATATCCGTGAAGTCCTTCGACCGCGCGAACGATGACCTTGAGATGATAATCGGCGAAGTAACTTAAATCCGAATCATCTGATTCTGTATACAAATACGCGCGCACGTACTTTGATGGGGCATTCTTTAGGATGCTAGAAATAGATAGAAATTCGGTCATCCAGAATCCTGACCGAAGCATAGACCAGTAAAATAAAGTTCGTGCTGTTCGTCCATTTCCATCATAGAAAGGATGGTCGTAACCGATTTGGAAATGGATCGCAATAGCTCTGATTACTGGGTGTAAAAATCCTTCTTCGTTCTCAGCATTGGCGAAATCGCAAAGCGCCTGCATTCTTTCGGGCAACTCATTCGCAGGCGGCGGCGCATGTAGAACATTTCCTTCATAGTCCTGCACCACTATATTTTCTTCGGCGGTGCGGAAACGACCAGCAGCCGAGGGATCATCCAGCGTATCTACCGTCAAGAGACGATGTATCTCAAAGACTGCCTCCGGTGTGAGAGGCTGATTTCGCCAACGCTTTAACTCAAGCATCGCCACATAATTGTTATGGATCATCTGCTCACCATGATCGCGAGGAGCTCGCCCGCTACGTAGCATCTCTTTTGCGACTTCCCTTGTAGTCGCAGCTCCTTCTAACTGCGAAGAAGTCATTGCCTCTTCAATGAGGGAGCGAATTAAGTATCGCTCCCGAACGCTCTCGTCCTCCATGCGGTCCAAGCCCTGAATTGAGCCGGCAGCTTCGCGATCAATCATGTGTAATCGCTGAGCCATGGAGTCCGTTACTGATATACGGAACCGACGATGTTGCTTGTCTGTTAACGGCAGATCGCGTTCGATTGCGTGTCGCGCCAGCTTGATCGCCAGCCACCATTCTTCATGACTTAGTTGTTCCGGTGGTGTCAGGTAACGCAGACGGTCCCAATGCACGTATTTGCCCCTAACTTCCGGGCCAACTCGATAGCGCAAAAGACGCCCTAGATCGCTCTTGTAGCGATCAAACAATTCATTCCAGGGCAGCGGCGAGACTGGGAGCTTCACAAAAGAGATTCTACTATCTTTCTACTAATTACGAATTAAATTAGTAGAAAAATTACATATCTCTTAAGCTATTGATAATATTAGAGTTATTATAAAATTTCGGCGTTTCAGCGCTCGAGGATCGCCACCACACCCATGCCGCCCGCGGTGCAGATCGACACCAGGCAGCGCCCGCCGCCGCGCTGCTTCAGCTCTTTCGCGGCGGTGGCGACGATGCGCGCGCCGGTAGCGGCGAAAGGATGGCCCGCGGCCAGCGACGAACCGTTGGGATTGATCTTGGCCGGATCGATGCGGCCCATCGGCGCGTCCAGGCCGAGCCGGTTCTTGCAATACTCCTCGCTCTCCCAGGCGCGCAGCGTGCACAGCACCTGCGCGGCGAAGGCTTCGTGGATTTCGTAGATGTCGAAATCCTGCAGCGTGAGGTCGTTGCGCTTGAGCATCTCGGCCACCGCCACGGTCGGCGCCATCAGCAGGCCCTCGCCGTGCACGAAATCGACCGCGGCGACCTGCGCGTCGCGGATATGGCACAACACCTCATGGCCGTGCGCCTGCGCCCATTCGTCTGTCGATAGCAGGCAGGCCGAAGCGCCGTCGGTCAGCGGCGTGGAATTGCCGGCGGTGAGCGTGCCGCGGCCGGAGGTCTTGTCGAACGCAGGCTTGAGCGTGGCCAGCTTTTCCAGGGTCGAATCGGGCCGCAGGATGTTGTCGCGCGATACGCCGCGGAAGCTGACGACCAAGTCGTCGAAGAAACCGCGCTCGTAAGCGGCGGCGAGCTTGTGATGCGAAGCGACCGCGAGCTCGTCTTGCGAATCGCGCGAAATATTCCACTGCTTGGCCATGTCCTCGCAGTGGTCGCCCATCGACTTGCCGGTGCGCGGCTCGGCCACGCCGGGGAAGTCGGGCTTGAGCTCGCGCAAATGGAAGCCCTTGAACTGCGCGATCTTGTCCTTGGTGGTCTTGGCCGCCGCCGCGGCCAGGAGCCGCCGGCGCAACTTCTGGCCGTAAACGATCGGCACGTCGGAAGTCGTATCGCTGCCGCCGCCGATGCCGACCTCGATCTGCCCGACCGCGATCTTGTTGCCGATGGTGATGATGCTGTCCAGCGACGTGCCGCAGGCGCGCTGCAAGGTGATGCCGGGGGTCAGTGGCGACAGGCCGGACGACAGCGCCGCCTCGCGGCCCAGATTCCAGTCGCTGGAATGCTTGATCACCGCACCCATCGCCACTTCGCCGAGCTGCTGCCCGTGCAGGCCGAACTTTTCGACCAGGGCACCGAGCGTGCGTACCGACATGCCGAGGTTGCCGACATCGGCATAAGCCGTATTCTGGCGGCAGAAGGGAATGCGAACGCCGCCGAGCACGGCGACGGGGCGGCCTTGCAACATCGGCTTACCTCGCTGGGGGAACCGGTCGACGTCGACAGGTCATAATGCGAGCAAGTCTAACGCCGCGCCTGTGCACGGCCAATCACGATTTAGTCGATGACCGTCACCGATTCCGCTAACGACGCCACGCAAGTGTTCGGTGTGATGGCGCTCGAGCTCGCAGCCGGCACGCAGCCGGGGCGCCAGGCGTTGCCGCAGGCCGATGCGGGCCGGCTCGCCGCGCTGCTGGGTCGCGATCTCGCCGCGCTGGTGCCGGAAGCGCGCGGGCTGGAACTGGCCTTCGCGGCCGCGCATTTCGACCCGGCCGAAACGCTGCGTCCCGGTTGGCCGCTGCACCGGCGGTTGGACGAATTGCGCCAGCGCGCGCCCGGGCGGCACGACGGGCCGCGCGTGATCGCGTTCGGCGCCGATGCGCAAGGCGACGCACCCCTGCCGCTACGCGCAGAGACCGATCTGCTGGGAGGCAGCCTGCGGGTGCTGCCGTTCTTGCTGGCGGGCGATGCCGCCGTGGCGGCGGAGGTCACCGGCCGATTCGAAGACATCCTCCTCGATCGCGGCATGGCCCAGGCCGATACGGCGTTGTGCGCTCAGGAAAATTTCGGCACCCGCATCGAGCATGCGCGCTACCTGACCTTGCACGACCTCACCGCGATGACCGCACTGCAATACGGGAACATGGGTTTGGACGCGTTGTGGCCGGTCATCGAAACCGCATTGCTGGCCCCGCAGGATGAGGCTTGGCTGGATGCGCCGCCGGAGCCTTTGCTGCGCTACGCCCACGGCGAGGCGAACATCGCATTGTTCTCGCCGGACGCCTGGCGCCAGCGCTATCTGGGCGACGATGCGATCACCGGCGATGCGCTGGCGCGCCGTTACGCGCATTTCGAAGCGCGGCAGCGGCAGTTCGCCGCGGTGTTGCAAGCGCATGGCGTACCGGTGACGTTCGTGCATTGCGCCGGCCGCGACGCCGAAGAGCTGTAGCGCCGCATTTGCAGGCGGCTTCGTGGGAGCGGCTTCAGCCGCGAGCTCTTGATGTTGCGGTGAGTGCTGGAAAAAGCTCGCGGCTGAAGCCGCTCCCACAAAAATCAGGCTACGAAGCGCCCTCGGCGAACCAGTCCTGATACAGAAGGTATCCGGCATCGCTCATGCCTAGCGACTCGTAAGTGCGCTGGGCAACGGCATTTTCCTTCTCCACATACAGCCGCAGGCCGATCACGCTCTCGCTGTCGCGCGCCAATCGTTCGACATACCGGTAAAGCGCCGCGTAGACGCCTTGGCGGCGATGCTGCGGCGGTACGTATACGCTCTGGATCCACCACCAGTCGCCGTTGCGCCAGTCGCTCCATTCGCTGGTCAGCATCAGCGTGCCGACCGGCACCGCCAAGGTTTCGGCGTCGACCACCGAAGTGTCCAGCGTGGCGATGAAATAACGCGCCTTGGCCGCATCGGCCAGGCCGGCGGCGATGCCGGCGTGGAGCGTGGCCGGATCGAGCCGTTTGCGTTCGGTTTCCCACGCCATCGCGATGGCGCAGGCCGCCAGCCAGTCGACATCGGAATCTTCGGCGGGGCGGATCGCGAAAGCATTATTCATAGGCCATGTTAGCGCGCGTCGCTTCCGCTGCCGTTACTGCGCGACTTTGATAACGCCGCAAGCCAAGCGCGCGCCGGCATTCCCGGCCGGTTGGCTTTTGTAGTCGTCCGGAGCGGCATGCACGATCACCGCCTTGCCGGCGACATCGTTGGCCGCGCCGCCGCCGAGCGTCACACCGGCGAAATGCCGGTCGACTTTGGCCACGCCCTGCGCATCGGCGACCAGATTGTCGGCATCGCCGGCATGATGCGTGCCGTGCTCGGCCTGGCCATGCGCAGTGCCGGCCGGATTGAAGTGGCCGCCCGCGCTGGAAGCATCGGCCGCGCTGCAATCGCCTTTCTCGTGGATGTGGAAGCCATGCGCGCTGTTCGGCGGCAGACCGCCGATTTCGCCGGTGATGTGCACGCCATCGCCCATGGGCACCACGGTCAGCTTGCCGCTGACCAGACTGCCGGAAGCGGACGCCAGATTGACCCCGGCCGACTGCGCCGTGCTCTTCGGCGCCGGCGTAGCGGCGGCCGATGCCGAAGACGAAGGCGTGCTGGCGCAACCTGCGACGAGCGCCGCAGACAGGGAGGCGAGGACGAACGGAAGGATCTTCATGGCGTGGCTCCGAAATACTCCCGCCAAGGCTAGTCGGCGTGAAGTAGAGGTTCAATGAAATGCCGCGAACCCGTTTCTCTGTAGAGCGGGGTTTGCCCCGCTGCTCCTGCCCTTGAATCGTCATCCCAGCGAACGCTGGGACCCATTTTGATCTTGTCTCAGAGCCCTCATGCCCGCCAAAGCTGGCATCCAGCGACTTCGCTCCGGCTTTGTAGAGCGGGGCTTGCCCCGCTGCTGTTGCTCTTAACCGTCATACCGGCGCACGTGGGATCCAAGTCCCCGTGCAGCCGGTGAGTGTCGGTGCGACTCACGCCATGGAAAAGGCTTCCGCGTTGCGTGCGGGTGGCGTTTTTTAGCGGACGAACAACCGAACGTAGTGAGGCAGGCTGCGAGAAGCCGGCAATAAGAGCAGCGGAGCAAGCCCCGCTCTACAAAGCCAGAGCGAAGTCGCTGAATCCCTGCCTTCGCGGGGATGACGGCTTAAGCGCACGAGCAAGAGCAGCGGAGCAAGCTCCGCTCTACAAAGCAGGTTATTCAGCGCCGTTTGCGGCCCGGGCCCAGTTTGCGGGTCAGCGTATTGCGGCCAAGACCCAGGCGGGTGGCGGCTTCGCTGCGGCGGCCGCCGGTGTGCGCCAGTGCGGCTTCGAGCAGGGCGCGATCGAAGCGTTCGCGCGCTTCGGCGTGGATGCCTTCGTTGCCCTGCTGCAATTGCGTGCGCGCCCAAGCGGCGAGCGCGGCTTCCCAAGCTTCCGCGCCGTCGCCCGCGACCGGGGCCTTGGCCGCGATCGCTTCGTCCAGATCGGCGCGCGTGATCGCTTCGCCCGGCGCCAATGCCGCCAGGCGCCAGCACAGATTTTCCAGCTCGCGCACGTTGCCGGGCCAATCATGGGCCTGCAACCGTTCCATCGCCCCTTTCGCGAAACGTTTGGCCGGAGCGCCGAGCCTACGCGCGGCCGACTGCAGGAAGGTTTCGGCCAGTTTGGGTACGTCCTCGCGGCGCTCGCGCAAAGGCGGCAACTGCAAACGCACCACATCCAGCCGGTGCAGCAGGTCGGCGCGGAAGCGGCCGTCGGCGACCAGCGCTTCCAGCGGTTGGTGGGTCGCCGCGATCACGCGCACATCGACCCGGATCAGTTCGCGTCCGCCGACGCGGAAGAATTCGCCCTCGGCCAACACCCGCAGCAGGCGCGTCTGCAGCGGCGGCGGCATGTCGCCGATCTCGTCGAGGAACAAGCTGCCGCCGTCGGCCTGCTCGAAGCGGCCGATATGCCGCTTCTGCGCGCCGGTGAATGCGCCGGCTTCGTGGCCGAACAATTCGCTCTCCAGCAACTCGGCCGGGATCGCCGCGGTATTGAGCGCGACGAAAGGTTTTCGCGCGCGCGGCGATTCGCGATGCAGCGCGCGCGCGACCAGCTCCTTGCCGGTGCCGGTCTCGCCGGTGATCAGCACCGACACCGGCGCCTGCGCCAGGCGGCCGATGCTGCGGAACAATGCGCGCATCGCCGGCGTGTCGCCGATCAGGCTCTCGGCCTGCGCCGCGCCGGCGGTTTCCGGCACTGCGGCGCTATCGCCGCCCGCCGCGCCTTTGGGCAATACCCGTTCGGCCAGCGCGACCGCATCGTCCAAATCGAAAGGCTTCGACAGGAACTCGTGCGCGCCGCCGCGGAAGGCGCCGGCGGTGCTGGCGATATCGGTATAGGCCGACATCACGATCACCGGCAGCCGTGGATGCGCCGCTTTCAGTTTGTCGAGCAACGCCAGACCGTCCTCGCCGGGCATGCGCACGTCGGTGAACAGCAGATCCGGCACCGGCCGCGCGTGCAGCGCATCGAGCGCCGATTGCGCCGAATCGAAGCCGTCGACTTCGTAACCGGCCTCGCGCAGCGCCGTCGCCAGTACGAAGCGCACGGCGCGATCGTCGTCGACCACCCAGACGCGTGCGGCATCAGCCATGTTCGCGCTCCTCGTCGGCGGGCATCGGCAACAGCAGCGTGAACACGGTGTGCCCCGGTCGGGAGCGGTAAGTCAGCGACCCGCGATGCTCGCGCGCGACCTGCTGCGCCAGCGCCAGCCCGAGCCCGCTGCCGTCGGCACGGCCGCTGACCAAGGGCAGGAACAGGCGCTCGGTGAGATCCTCGGGCACGCCGCGGCCGTCGTCGCCGATTTCCAGGCGCAGCGCCAGCCCGTGCAGCGCAGCGCCGATGCGCACGCCGTGTTCGGCGCGCGTGCGCAAGGTTATGTTGGCCGCGCCTGCTTCGATGGCGTTGCGCACCAGATTCCACGCCGCCTGGGTCAGACGGTCGGCGTCGCCGAGCAGTTCCGGCAGGCTGGGGTCGTAATCGCGCACCAAGCGCACCGCCCAACCGGCATCGGTTTCGGCCAAGCGCAGCACGCGTTCGAGCGTGGCGTGGATATTGAGCGGCGCATGCGGCGCGGCCGGCATCGGCGACAGCAGGCGGTCGATGAGTTGGGTCAGCCGTTCGACTTCGGATTCGATCAAACCGGTCAGCTCGCGCGAGTTCTCGTCGAAATGCCCGCCCGCATCCTGGCCGCGCCGCGCCAGCAGTTGTGCCGCGCCTTTCAAGCCGGCGAGCGGATTACGCAGTTCGTGGGCGAGCCCTTTCAGCGCCGCCGACAACGCGCCCGGCAATGCGATCGCCGGATCGTCGCCGGGGAACTCATCGACCGGATGCGCCTCCAGCAACCAGCCGCCGTCTTCGCCACGGGTGAGCCAGGCATCGGCGAAGCGCGGCTCGCCCCCCAGATAGGCCAGTTCGATGCGGCGCAGGCGCATCGGCTCGGTGTCGGCCGGCGTGCCCGCGGACAAGGCGCGACGAAGCGTATCGCCGTCCAGTTCCAACGCGGCCAGCGGCTGATCGACCAAACGCCGCGCGCTGATCCCCAGCCAACGCGCGAACGCCGCATTGCTGCCGACGATGCGGCCGGCAGCATCGGCCCAGACCAGCGGGGTGGTCAGGCGGTCGAGATCGGGAGGCACGAAGGTTTCGGATTGCATTGCACCAATATAGTGCAATACGCAGACTCAGGCTGCCGGACGTACCCGACTCATTCGGCCGCTTCCGGGAATGCCGGCAACTTGGCGACGTCCTTTTCCTCGTGCTGGATGATCAGCGTGGCGTCCAGGTTCTTCGCGAGTTTGATGAAGCGATCCATCGAGGCCAGCGAATCGGCCCGGTTGGTGTTGAACGAAGGGATGCCCATCGACTCCAGATTCTCGCGGAAATGCACCACATCGCCCGACAGCAGCACCGGACCGCGCTTCGGGAGTTGCACCAGCAGGCCATGGTGGCCGGGCGTATGGCCGGGCAAATCCAGCATCACCACGCTGCCGTCTCCGAATACGTCGTAATCGCCATTGACCTTTTCGATCTTGGCGTCCGGCCGCAGCCATGGCGAGAACCGTTTTGCGCGCTCTTCCTGGCCGGGCCGGCTCAATACATCGAAGTCCCCTTGCCCGATGAGCAGTTTGGCCTGCGGAAATTCCGCCGCCTGACCGATGTGATCGAAGTGGTAATGGCTGATGCCGACCAGCGATACCTGCGCAGGCTTCACCCCGATCCGCGCGAGTTGATCGGCGATGGTCGTGGCCAGCGATTCGGAATCCTGGTCGCCCTGCGTGAGCGGCTTGTTCAGCGCATCCCTGGCTAAGCCCGTATCCCACAGCAGATACGCATCGCCGTGTTTGATCAGATAGCAGCTGCCGACGAATGTCTTGCTTTGGCCGAGGTAGGCGCGCGTATCGGACATCTCGCCCAGGTTGTAGGTCCAAAGCTCGCCGCAGTCCAAACGCCACAAGCGGACGCCGGGTTTGGATGACGGCGCGGCCGCGGCAAGGGACAAAGGAAACGCGAGGAACGCGGCAAGCAGATAGCGGAGGCCTATTCTCATGGCGTTGCTTCCATTACCTGAGCGATTCCGAGTCGTGGATTCAGCCCGTTCGCGCGTGCTTGGGAAAGCCGACCATGCGCTTGGTGTCTTCGCACCATAGCTTCAGGCGCGCGCTTTTCAGGCTGGCCCACAGCGTGAGCCTGGGCGCCACCTGCAGCAGCGGACTCGACTCGAAAGCCTCGCGCAGCCGGTAATTCGGGATGCGGCTCGCGAGATGGTGGATATGGTGATAACCGATGTTCCCGGTCAGCCAATGCATCACCCGCGGCAGGTCGTAGAAGGAACTGCCGGCGATCGCCGCCTGGTTGGCGTCCCATTCCACCCCGCGCGTCCAGTACGCGTGTTCGAATGTGTGCTGCACGTAGAACAGCCACACGCCCGCGGCGCCGGCGATCAGCACGATAGGCAGATGCACCAGCAGCACCGTATGCCAGCCGATCACGAAATGCAGCGCGACCAATGCGATCAGCAGCGTGAGATTGTTGAGCAGCACGCTGGCCCATTCCCGCTTCCACGAGAACGGCAGGTCGAACGGGAAACGATGCTTGATGACGAATTGGTAGGCCGGGCCGATGCCCAGCATCACCGGCGCGCTGCGATACAGGCGGTAACTGAGGCGGCCGAGCCAGGAGCGCGCGCAATATTCGGCCACGGTGAGCGTATCGATATCGCCCATTTCGCGGCGGTCCAGATTGCCCGAACCGCCATGGTGCATGGCGTGCGTCTTCTTCCAGTAGCCGTACGGGAACAGCGTGACCAGGCCCAGGCACCGGCCCGCCACATTGTTGGCGCGGGTGCTGGCGAAGAACGAGCCGTGCCCGCAGTCGTGCTGGATGATGAAAGTGCGGATGTACAGCCCCGCGGTCGGCACCGCGAGCAACAGCGTCCAGCCGTATCCCCACTCGCCCACCACGCTCCAAGCCATCAGCGCCCACAACGCTGCCAACGGCAGCACGGTGTTGATCAACTGCCAGATGGCGCGGCCGAGATGGGGTTTGGCGAACCTTGCGCAGAGCTGGCGCAGATTGGCGGCGGGAGGGTGCGGCTCGATGGCTTCGTTCACAAATGGGTTCCCGTCGTGTCCGGTCATTGTAGGGGATGGATCCGCCATCACGGCGGCCATCCCGCAACGTATGGAGCCTGCGGCAAATCGGCAAAAAAAAGCCGCAGAGGCGGGTCAGCCGGCTGCGGCAGGGTCGGGGGTTACCACAATGGCACCATGTATGGCGCTCTATCTATCTGATGTCTTACGGAATCGGTCGAACCGATCGGCCGGCCGATGCGTATCGGCGCGCGGCACCGAACGGGCCGGTTCTTGAAACCGGCCCGTCGGCGAATCGCGATTACAGGTTGAAGTCGTAACCCACGCTCAGGCGTACCGAACGCGGCGCCTGCCACGTGATCGGCTGCAGGTAGCGGTTCCTCGGCGACTGGCGCTCGCGCACCGAAGTCACGGTGTCTTCGTCGGTCACGTTGAACACATCGACCTTGGCCCACAAACCCTTGGCCCACTGCGGCTCGTAGGCCACCTGCAGGCTGAGATTGCGCGTCCACTCCAGACGGCCGCGGGTACCGCGCGGCGAGGCTACGCCATCGCAGTAGAACGATGCGTTGGTATAGAGCGTTTCTTCGTTGCTTTGCCCGGCGGGATAGTCGCCGAAGCAGTTCAACGGGCGGCCGCTCTGCACGATCAGGTTGGCGCCGATCCGCCACTCGCTGGCGAGCTGGTACGAACCGAATACCTTGATGGCGTGGCGGCGATCATTGGGCAGGTAGCCGTAGCTGTTCTCCATCAGTTCGGCGAAGTCGAAGTCCTGGGTGAGGCCGGCGTCGGTCTGGGCGATGTCGGACTTCACGTAACCTTCGGTGTTGCCGATGCTCTTGGACCAGGTGTAGGAACCCTGCATCGTCCACTTGCCGTCCCAGACGCGCTCGAAGAAGAACTCCAGAGCGTTGTAGGTGCGGGTGGGCGTCGGCAGGCGCAGCGCGCTGGCCGGGATCTTCACCTTCTCCAGCGTGCCGTCGCCGTTGACGTCGATGTTGGCGTTCAGGTCGCTGCCCGGATTCATCAGGAAGCAATGGCCGGTGGCTTCGCCGATCGCATCGGCTTCGCTGGTGACCTCGCCATCGGACGCATCGCCCGGCGTGCTGCTGAATCCGTTGGCCGCCGCCCAGTCGCGCGGCGCCTGGTAGGCGCAGTAGTCGTCCATGCCCGAACTCATCTTGCGATGGATGGCGCGGATGCCGGCCGACCACTTGTCGGTCAACTGCTGCTGGAAGCCCAGGATGTACTCGTCCTGGAACAGCGGCGACAGATTGTCGTCGACCACGCTGCGCGGATCGGCGGCCACGCCGCTGGACTGCACCACGCGCGCGATCTCCTGGCCGAGCACCGGCGTATCGAACTGACCGCCGCTGAACGTGCCATCGAAGGTGTAGTACGTCTGTATATCGCGTTCGGCGCCGGAGAGGCGCACGTTGGTGTTGGACATGATCGGGATGTAGTACCGGCCCGCATTACCGAACACCTTGGTGGTGGCATCGCCGTTGACGTCCCACGAGAAGCCCAGACGCGGCGCCCAGGTGTCGTCCTTCTTGGCGAAGATCACGCCGTCCGCATTGAAGTTCTCGAAGGATTCGTTGCGAACGCCCAGGTAGGCGAGGAAGTTGTCGGAGATCTGCCAGCTGTCTTCGACGTAGAACGCCTCGTTCTTGGTCGAGAACTCGCCGCCGTTGCTGAACTCGCGTGCAAAGACGACCGCGGTCGTGCCCGGAGGCAGGACCGCGCCGGGCGGCAGCGAAGCGTCATCGGCCGAATCGATGGTGTAGGTGACGCCGCCCGACGATTCGCTCTTCGCGATCGACGAGATCTCTTCGCGATCCAGACCGAAACGCAACGTGTGGTCGCCCAGCACCCACTCGGCATCGATGCGGTAAGCGTCGCGGTTGTCGCCGGCATCCTCCACCGAGAAGTTCGCGGCCACGGCGCAGCCGCGCCGCGACGGCTGGCCGGGACGGTTGTCCTGGATGAACGGGCAGTCGGTGTTCGGCGAGACCACGGCATTCGTGTACTCGCCGCGGCCGGCAAGCGCCGACAGGGTGAAGTTGTCGCCGAAATAGCCGGTCCACTTGGCGATGTAGTTGTCGCCGCCGGTGACCAGCGTCTGGGTGCCCTGGAAAGTGCCCAATTCCCGCTCCCACGGCCGCGCGAGCAGGTAGATGTTGCGCGTGGTTTCGTCGCGATCGCGGAACGCCGTCAGCTCGAGCAGTTGGTTGTCGGTGATGCTCCAGTCGATCTTGACCAGGCCCTTGTCGTTCTTGCTTTCGTCGAACTGGCCGCGGCGCAGATTGGTGAAGTTGGTGCCGAACTGGTTGAACTCGGTCTTGTTGCCCTGGTACAGGCCGAAAATGAACAACTTGTCCTTGATGATCGGGCCGCTGCCGTAAACGTTGTAGATCAGCTCATCCTGTTCGTGCTCGGCATCCACCAGGGCCCAGTTGGCATCGCCGCTCAGGTCGTCCTCGCGGCGGAACGAGCCGCGAAGATCGTCCGGGGTGTAGTAGACGCTGCCGCCGAACTTCCACTCGTTGGTGCCGCGCTTGGTGATGACGTTGGCCACGCCGCCCAGCGAGCGGCCGAACTCGGCGCCGTAGCCGCCGGTCTTGACCTGCATCTCGGCGACGCCTTCGAACGGCACTTCGTTGTAGGACAGGCCGTTGCGGATATTGGTGACGTTGAAGCCGTTGATGTAGTACGCGTTTTCCGCGGCCGAGGCGCCGCCGAACGAAGCCACGTTGTTGAAGCTGTCGCTCTTGACCGTACCCGGCGCCAGCAAGGCGATCGCGGTGGTGTCGCGGCCGACCGGCAGGCGGTCGATCGCCTCCTCGGTCAGGATCGTGGACGATTCCACGGACGAAACGTCGATCGGATTGATGGCGCCGGTGCCCACCACCGTCACGGTGTCCAGGTTGGTGGCGCCGCCGGAAGCGTTTACGAAATCGACGTTCGCTGCGGTGCCTACGTTGACCACCACTTCGCGCGCGCTGGTCCCCCCGTCCGCGCCCTTGCGGGTGATGGTGTACTTGCCGGGAGGCAGTTGCGATAGGCGATAACTGCCGTCGCTGCTCGCGTTGATGGTGCGCGAGAAGCCGGTGTCCGGACTGGCGACCGTGATGGCATCGCCCGCGGCGGCGCGACCCGCTACTGCACCCGCCGTATTGGTCTGCGCATGCACGCCGCTGACGAAGCACAGGCCCAAGGCAACCGTCAGTGCGCTGCGCTTGAGTCCTTTGTACAAATCAATTGCCATTCTCTGGATCCCCTATTCAATGATCAAAAACAGCTCGGCTTCCGAAGATGTGGATCCGTTGTCCGCCAGGACGGCCGCCAGCGGCCCGGCACGCGTCCGGAACCGCCGGTAGCGCCACAAGCCAAAGCTTCGAGCGCTATGCGCCGAAGAATTCGGAGCCCTGTTCTGGTTTTCGACTTCCACGAATGAATCGTTTTGTTGCCGCGATACCCTCGTGCCCAGCCAAGGTCCTTCGTTTGTTACGAAAGGATTAACAAGGCGCGAACACAAGCAGACGTTAGCGATTGCGCTCGCCGAGCAATACTGGCCGGAGACGGTGCATCCGGATGACGGTCGGAGCAGCCCGTCCATTGCCAAAGGCAGGTAGCGCCCCTCCCCAGTAGTCGGTACACGAATCGACCTCGTAGGAGCGGTTTCGGCCGCGACCTCTCGACTCTTGCCGCCGCTGGAAGCGGCGGCGGCCGCTCCTGCAGATGTATCAGGTGCTTGCTATTAGATCGTGCACGATGTATTATCCCGGCATGGACAAGCGTTCCGCACCCGCCAAAGCCAAGAGCCGGCCATCGCTACGCCTGGACGACCAGCTGTGCTTCGCCATCTACTCGGCCGGACGCGCGATGAGCAAGGCCTACCGGCCCCTGCTCGAGCCGCTCGGCCTGACCTATCCGCAATACCTGGTGATGATGGTGTTGTGGGCTGGCGACGGCCTTACGGTCGGCGAGATCGGCGAGCGCCTGCTGCTGGATTCGGCGACGCTGACCCCGCTGCTGAAGCGCCTGCAGACCGCGGGACTGGTGACCCGCACCCGCGCCCGCGACGACGAGCGCCAGGTGCTGATCGCACTGACCGCAGCGGGCCGTGCGCTGAAGGCGAAAGCCGCGAACGTGCCCGCCGGGATTTTCCGCGCCAGCGGATGCTCGGGCGCCGAATTGGCGCGCACCAAAGCGTCGCTGGATGCGCTGCGCGGCAACCTGCAACGCGACGTTTGAGCGCTTTTTTACGAATTACATATCGCACACGATTCAATCGCTGGCTATACGACGCAACAACCCCACCCCACGAACCGGAGCACCCGAATGTCCATCGAAAAAATCCTGTACCGCTCTTCCGTCACCGCCACCGGCGGCCGCGACGGCCGCGCGCGATCGTCCGACGGCACCCTAGACCTGCAACTGGCTACGCCCCGCGAACTCGGCGGCGCCGGCGGCGAAGGCACCAACCCCGAGCAGTTGTTCGCCGCCGGATACTCGGCCTGCTTCATCGGCGCGCTGAAGTTCGTCGCCGCCCGCGAGAAGATCGCGCTACCGGCCGACGCTTCGATCGAAGGCAAGGTCGGCATCGGCCAGATCCCCAGCGGTTTCGGCATCGAGGCCGAGCTTCGCATCTCGCTGCCCGGCATTCCGCGCGAACAGGCCGAAGCCCTGGTGCAGCAAGCGCATCAGGTCTGCCCCTACTCCAACGCCACGCGCGGCAATATCGACGTCACCTTGACCGTCGTCTGATCGCACTCGGCGGCACGCGGCGCCGGTGCGATACCGGCGCCGCAATCGCATAACGCATGCGGCGATCAATCGTGCGTATCGCCCGACAGCGGCGTCGCACGCATCGACGGCCTGGCTTCGAAGGCCTGGAACCATGCGGCCAGACGCGGCCGTCCCTGCTTGAAATCCGGCAATCCGCGGAATGCGAGCCAATCCAGCGCGGTCGCCGCCGCGATATGTCCGACGTGGACCGGCGATGCGCCGTCCAGTTCCCGTTCCAGCCAGTCGTAGCTCGATACGAGTTTCTCGATGTAACCGTCGCGCAGCGGCGGATATCGCAACGGTTCCGGCCGGCGTACGGTCTCCCAGCGCACTGCGATGCCGGCATCGGCCATGCCTTGCGCGACCGCCTGCACCCGCAGCGCCTGCCATCGCGCTTCGCCCTGCGCCGGGATCAGTCCGGGTCCGTCGTGCAAGGTATCCAGATAGGCGCAGATCACGTCCGAATCGAAGATCGGCGGCAGGCCGGGACGCAGCAGCACCGGCACCTTGCCGAGCGGATTTTCGGCGAAGACCTGTTCGTTGCGGCGCGTCGGGCTGGTTTCGTGATGGACGACGCCGATGCGGTGGGCGATGCCGGCTTCGTGGGCGAACACGAGCGCCTTGCGGGCATACGGGGAATGCGTCTGGTAGAGCAGTTTCATGTCGGGGAAGATGCGAACGCATGAGTTGTCGGATCGGAGCATCGTATGCGCGTCCATGCGATGCTTCGCGGCAAACTCATCCCGGCCGGCGCGTTTTTTCGGCGCCTGCGCCGGCTTCGGAGCCGCAAAACATGGAACTCGACCGTTTCGATCGCCAGCTGCTCAACCTGATCCAGGACGACGCCGCGCAAACCGCCGAACGGCTGGCCGAACAGGTCGCGCTATCGCCGTCGGCGATCCAGCGCAGGCTGCGGCGGCTACGCGAACAGGGCGTGATCGTGCGCGACGCCGCGGTCGTCGACCCGCGCAAGATCGGGCGCCCGACTTTCTTCATCGTTTCGCTGCAAGTCGAGCGCGAGCGGCCGGAACTGCTCGCCCAGCTGCGTGCCTGGCTCGCCGCGCAGGCGGCCATCCAGCAGGCGTTCTACGTAACCGGCGAGGCCGACTTCGTACTGGTCATCACCGCGCCCGACACCGAAACCTACGACGGGCTGATGGCGCGCATGGTCGCGGATAATCCGAATGTGAGGCGGTTCACCACCAATGTCGCGCTGAGCGTGGTCAAGCAGGGGTTGACGATTCCGGTGCCGTTGGAAGCCGCCTGACGAAGCGACGCGGTACGCGGTTTTCCGGCATCGGTTTTTGCCGCGATGCTTGTTTTATGCAAAAGCGCGTCCGATTTCGCCGCCCGGCGCCGGCTCGTGCCGGCACACTGGCGCTATGACCCGATCCCGTTCCACCGGCCTCGACGCCGCATTTCTATCGAAGGAATTCCGGCAAACGCCGCTGATCGAATTGCCGGATCTGGCGCGACTGACCGGCGTGGGCCGAGTCTTCGTGAAAGTCGAAGCCGAACGGCGTCTGGGCAATTTCAAATCGTTGGGCGGGATGTTCGCAGGCCTGCGCGCGCTGGCCCGGCATGCGGGTGCGGCGACGCTCGCCGAGCTGTACGCGCGGCGCGCCGCTTTGCCGCGGCTGATCTGCGCCAGCGACGGCAACCACGGGCTGGCGGTCGCCGCCGCGGCCGCGCGCGCCGGCACGAAAGCGTCGATTTACCTGCCGGCGGACGTTGCTCGATCGCGAACCCTGCGCATCCAGGCTTATGGCGGCGACGTCGTGCGGGTTGCGGGCACTTACGACGATGCGGTCGATGCAGCCGCCGCAGCCGCGGCGAACGGCGACGGACTGCTGATACCCGACACCGGTAATGAGCCGGACGATGCGGTGGTCAACGACGTGATGTCCGGCTACGGGTTGGTCGCACGCGAACTCGTCGCCCAGTTCCGCGATGAAGTCCGCGATCGCCCGAGCCATCTGTTCGTGCAGGCCGGTGTCGGCGGTCTGGCGGCGGCGATGGCCGAGGGGCTGCAAAACCTGCTGCAGGCGCCGCGCAAGTTTCTGGTCGTCGAACCCGAATCGGCCGCGTGCGTGGCGCGGGCCTTGATCGAGGGCCGCCCCGTCAGGATCGCCGGCGACTTGCGCACCTGCGCGGAGATGTTGTCGTGCGGGCTGGCTTCGGCCGCTGCGCTGCGCACGCTGCAGCGGCATCATGCGCAGTCGGTGCTGGTCGGCGAGGATCGGCTGCATGCGGCCGTTGCCGCCTTGCGCGAAGCCGGAGGTCCGGACACGACCCCGTCGGGTGCCGCCGGGCTTGCAGGACTCCTGCATGCCGCCGCGCAGGCGCCGTTGCGCGCTTCATACGGGCTCGATCGCGATAGCCGCGTGCTTCTGATCGCCACCGAAGGCTTTGTTGCCGGCGACGGCATCCCATAATCGCAAACGGTCGCGTCCCGCATCAGCCGCGGGCAGCCATTGCGACCATCTGGAACTCCTCTTTCCCCATGTTGCAATCGGGGCACGTCCAATTCCCAGGGATGTCTTCCCAGCGGGTACCGGCCGGAATGCCTTCTTCGGGCAAGCCCGCGGCTTCGTCGTAGACGAATCCGCAAACCTCGCATATCCATGTCGTATAAGTTGCCGTTTGAAGCGTGTCTGACATTTTCTTCCTCCGCCGTCGCGCCTGTACTCGGACGAACACCGGCGTCAAAAGGGGACATAGCTTCAGCATCGGCTTGCCGAAGTAACGAGCCAGTCACATTTTCGCAAACGCAGCGAAGCCCTTTGGCCTTTTTCGCCGCTTTTCCCGTCTGGTTGAAGCCAGAGCGGCACCGGCCCCAAGCGGTCGGTGCTCGGTGCTGAGCGTACGCACTCCACCTAACCTTGGGAGAAGAAACATGAAAGAGATCCAGGCTGTCATCGATCTGAAAAAGCAAGAATTCGCCAGGCTTCCCCTGTTCTCCTTCATGCGCCGGAAGGACCTCACGCCGTGGCAACGCGTGGCCTGGGCGCCGGCGTTCGCGCCTTATGTCCACACTTTCGGAGACATCAACCGATACATTTTCCCGATCCACCCGGCCGATACCAAGCTCAAAAAAATGATCAACAACCATGCGGCCGAGGACGGCAAGCATTGGCACTGGTTCTTGAAGGATATCGACACTCTGGGTTTCAACGTTCCTCAGAAGTTCGGCGATACGCTGCGCTTCCTGTGGGGCGAGGAGACCGCATTGACCCGCAAGCTGGGTTGGTCGTTGATCGCGTACTCGATGTACGAGGAAGATCCCGAAATGACGCTCGTCGTCATCGAGTGCATCGAAGCCACGGGTGCGGTTGCGCTGGTGCCTTTCGCCGACGTCGGCGAAGAGATGCTGGCGCAAGGGCAACGCTGCTACTACTTCGCCACCAACCATCTGGATGTGGAATCCGGGCACATTCAGGGCGGCGTCGAAGATGTCGAAGACTTTCTGGACGAGATCACCTTCAGCCCCGAGAAGCGCGAACGCGCCCTGGAGATCGTGGACAAGGTCTTCGCCGGATTCACCGAGTCCATGAACGAGATGTACGAGTACTGCGTCCGGCACAAGCTCGATCAACCTGTGACGGCATCTCCCGGCTTGGAAGTCGCCTAGCAACGATCAAACGCTGAGGAGCCGGCGATCGCTACCGATCCCGGCTCTTCATCCCGTACTCGACACCAAAGAACGGATTACCGGTCCGGTGCGCGCTCGCGCGTCAGCGCGTGCAATATGCGCGCGTCTTCGGCATCCAACGCATCGGTTTCGGTGCCGCGATAATGGCGATGGAAGGCGCGCACCGTCGCGGCGCGGTCATCCAGCGGATAACCGACCAGCCGCAGCGCCAGCCAGGGGTCGAAACCTTCGGGCGGATCGCCCGCATCGGCGTCGGGCCAACGGCCGAAACCTGCGTCGGCCAATTGCTTCCACGGGAACAGCTTGCCCGGATCGCGTTTGCGCGTGGGCGCGAAATCGGCGTGCGCCACGATTTGGCTGCGCGGGATATCGAGGCGCTCGCACAGATCGCCGAGCAGTTTCAGCAGGCTGGCGATCTGCTCGGGCGCGAACGGCGATGCGCCGTCGTTGTCCAGTTCGATGCCGATCGACGCGGAATTGACGTCGGTGATCGTGCCCCAATGCCCGGGACCCGCATGCCAGGCGCGCAAGTCGTCGGACACGAGCTGGTACAAGCCGCCGTCCTTGCCGATCAGGTAATGCGCGCTGACCGGGCCGCCGCTGTTGCGCGTGCGCAGCGTATCCAGGCTTTCCTGCACGCCGTCCTGCTCGGTGGCGTGGATCACGATCAGGATCGGGCGCCGCGGCTCGTGGTTGGGCGACGGCACCCACTGCGCCATCGGATTGCGCGGCGGCGCGTGGGAGCAGGCGGCCAGGATGAAGGCCGTCAACAACAAGAGGCTGAAAGGGTGGCTGCGCATGGCGGCATTGCAACCGCTGGTCGCCGCTATTGCAAGCTCCGGTGCGCGCAGCCTATGTCCTTACCGCGTTGTCGGACACAACCATGCTGGATCCTTATCATCTTTCGACGGGCAGCGATGCCGGACCAGCACGCCGGTCGACTTTTCGCTTTCCTTGCCGGGCAGCCACGATTCTTCGGTGAACGTGTCGCCATCCGCGGAAATCGTCACGGTGCCGTATTGGCCCGGCTTGCCATTGGTCTTCATCACGTAAGCGATCTTGTGGCTGGAAAGGCGGGTGACTGCGAACACGGTATTCGGCGGCGCCGTCGGGCCGGACAGCGGCATGTCGCTACCGTCGAAGCGGCCGGTCAGCGTCTGCTTGTCGGTGGGGATCGCCCAGGTGAGCGTGCCGTCCGCATTTTCCGAAATGACGTAACCGTCGGGCATGTTGCCCGTATCCACTTCGGTATTGCGCCAAGTGCCGGCTAGGCCTTGGCCTACGCCGACCCGCGCGTATTGCTTCTTGTGCTTGTAGGGCGTGCCATCCGGTAGTGCGCCGTCGGCGAGCACGGCCATCTGTTTGCCATCGGCGGAAATCGCGCGGTTCGAGGTTTCCGCGGCCTTGCCGCCGACCTTGATCGTGACCCGCCAACTGCCATCCGCGAGCGGTTTCCAGGCGATGGTCCGGTCGTCCGTGGTTTTGTAGTCCTTGCCGTCCAGCGCGAAGTCGTAATCCAGCGTCGCGCCGTTCGAGAAATGCATCCGGCCATCGCCGAGGTCGCGGTACTGCACGGTTTCGGCGACGAGCTTGCTGCGCGCCATGTCGAATTCCCACGACCCGACGAATGGATTGTCGGCGGCGCACGCAGTTGCCGAGAACAATGCCAACGACAATGCAAGCCAACCTGAACACCTCATCGCGCGACTCCCGTCATCCGGTCATGGCGACAGAGTATCGCTGGCGAGGTCGATGGATCGTGTCTGATTCGTCACAAGGACTATCGACACAGGGATGGGCGGCATCGCCGCCGCCGATCGTCGCCGTCATGCCTCGTACGCGACCTCGCCATGCGAGGCGATATCCAGGCCTTCGCGCTCGGCATCCTCGGTGACGCGCAGACCGACCGTGTACTTCACGATCAGGAACGCGATCAACGCCACCGCGCCCGACAGCGCGACCGTGGTCAGCACGCCCTGCGCCTGGATCCAGACTTGGGCGGCGATATCGTATTCGGGCAACGCCGTCTCGGTGACGTAATCCCAGATGCCCGAACCGCCGAGCGAAGGTGCGGCGAACACGCCGGTCAGCAGCGCGCCGGTGATGCCGCCGACGCCGTGCACGCCGAACACGTCCAGGCTGTCGTCCGCGCCGAGCAAGCGCTTCAAGCCGCTCACGCCCCACAGGCACAGCACGCCGGCAATGGCGCCGATCGCCAGCGCGCCGTTGAGGCCGACGAAGCCGGCCGCAGGCGTGATCGCCACCAATCCGCCAACCGCACCGGAGGCCGCGCCCAGCAGCGACGGCTTGCGCTTGAAGATCCATTCCACGCACGTCCAGGACACCACCGCCGCAGCCGTGGCCAGGAAGGTGTTGACGAAGGCGATCGCCGCGACGCCGCCGGCTTCGAGGGCGGAACCCGCATTGAAGCCGAACCAACCCACCCACAAGATCGAAGCGCCGACCATCGTCAACGTGAGATTGTGCGGCTTGAGCGCTTCGCGCCCATAGCCGGTGCGCTTGCCGATCACATAAGCACCGACCAGGCCGGCGATCGCGGCATTGATGTGCACCACGGTGCCGCCGGCGAAATCCAACGCGCCTTTCTTGAACAGGAAACCGGATTTCGCCAGCACGCCATCGACCGCATCGGCGCCGGTGAACGCATCCGGACCGGGGAAGAACCAGACCATGTGCGCGATCGGCAGATAGGCGAAGGTGAACCACAGCACGGTGAACAGCAGCACGCCGGCGAACTTCACGCGTTCGGCGAACGCGCCCAGGATCAGCGCGCAAGTGATGCAGGCGAAAGCGCCCTGGAACACGAAGAACGCGAGTTCCGGAATGTAGACGCCTTTGGTGAACGTGGCGCCGATCGCCGCCGCGTCCAATCCCTGCGCGAACAATCGGTCGCCGCCGCCGATGAACGGCGTGCCTTCGGTGAAGGCCAGGCTGTAGCCGTACAACGCCCACAACACCGCGACCAGCGAGAACACGACCAGGTTCTGGATCAGGATCGACAGCACATTTTTAGATCGCACCAGCCCGCCATAAAACAAAGCCAGCCCCGGCAGGGTCATGAAAATCACCAGCGCCGCCGACACCAGCACCCAGACGGTATCGGGCTTGCTGATGGTAGGCGCCGGCGCGGCAGGTTCCGCGGCGGATTCTTGCGCAGCCGCACCGGCGGACGAAGCGGATATTTCGGCCGACATCGCCGACGCATCCGCCCCTACCGACGCAGGCGCCGGCGCGTCTTGCGCGAACGCGCTGGTCGCAGCAGCGGCCATCGCCATGCCGCACAAGGCGACGAAGCACAACGCGTGCAAACGGGCTTTCCACCCCGAGAATGTTCGAGTCTTCATGGTTGCCTCCGTGGGTGGGTTAGAGCGCATCGGCGCCGAGTTCGCCGGTGCGGATGCGGATCGCCTGATCGAGCGCTATCACGAAAATCTTGCCGTCGCCGACCTTGCCGGTACCGGCCGCGGTCTGGATCGCTTCCAATGCGGCATCGAGCGCGTCGTCGGTGACGGCGCATTCGATCTTCAGCTTGGGCAGGAAATCGACCACGTATTCGGCGCCGCGGTACAGCTCGGTATGGCCTTTCTGCCGGCCGAAACCTTTGACTTCGGTGACGGTGATGCCGGATACGCCGGCTTCGGTCAGCGCGCCGCGCACGTCGTCGAGCTTGAACGGGCGGATGATGGCGGTGATCAGCTTCATTCGTTTACTCCCAGTGGCGAAGTCGTCGGCATGTCAAAAGGCCTTGGCGAAGGTGAGCGCGAACGCGCCGTCGGCGATCTCGTTGCCGAAAGCGTTGGTGTAGAGCGCGTCGTCGGCATCGGTGTCGGTGTAGGCGGCGGCGATCGAGAAGCCGTTGTCGAAGGCCTTGGTCACGCCGACTTTCCAATCGGTGTATTCGAAGTCTTCGTTGTTCTCGATCCATTGCTTGCCGCCGTGCAGGTTCAAGGTCCAACCCGGCACGAACTGCCAGTTCAGCGAGAGATCCAGATAACCGCTGCCGTCCGAATCGGCGTAGCCGAACAGGTCCGTGACCGCGTACGAGTACTTGGCGGCGAGGGTGGCTGTGTCGGAGAGGCCGGCGCTGAGGCCGAAGTAGATTTCGCCGGTGTCGGCGCTGTTGAAGGCGGACGGATAATCGCCCGGATACCAGTAGTACAACGCGCCGACGTCGTAAGCGACCTTGCTGTCGCCGAATTTGCCGCGATAGCCCAGATAGCCGTCCAGTTCCACATCGCTGGAGATAGGCGCTTCGTCGCTGGAAAGATCGGACAGCCAGCTGATGCTGCTGCCCCAGGCGCCGACATAGAACCCGCTGTCGGCGGCGTATTCGACGCCGCCCTGGATGGCGGGCTCTTCGTTGGTCTGGGAAACGCCGCGGAACAGATAGTCGCTAGTCAAGGCGACGGAGCCGGTGGTGCCGGCGTGCGCGTGCCCTGCGGCCAGCAGCACAAGCGGTAATGACATTGCGATTGCGGTCTTGCGAGACGACATGACAGGCCCCTTTTCACGGTGAGCCCTCCCCAGTCATTGCTGCGTGCGCATTTCTTGCGGCATGCCGGGCTTCGTCTTGGCCCGGTCGTGCTTGGTGCGGTTGTTTCCTCCTTCGTCCGGCGGCTGATCTTGTGGGAGCGGCTTCAGCCGCGAGCTCTTGATTCCGCTTCGTTATCGAAAAGCTCGCGGCTGAAGCCGCTCCCACAGAAATCCAAATCAGATCGCGTAGTACATCTGGTACTCGAGCGGATGCGTCGCCGCGCGGAACGCGGTCACTTCCTTCATCTTCAGCGCGATGTAGCCGTCGATGAAGTCGTCGGTGAACACGCCGCCGGCCTTCAGGAACTCGCGGTCCTTGTCCAGCGCTTCCAGCGCCTGGTCGAGCGAATGGCATACGGTCGGGATGCCCTTCTCCTCTTCCGGCGGCAGGTCGTACAGGTCTTTGTCGCTCGGGCTGCCCGGATCGATCTGGTTCTTGATGCCGTCCAGGCCCGCCATCATCAGCGCGGCGAAGATCAGGTAGCCGGAGTTCATCGGATCCGGGAAACGGATCTCGATGCGGCGCGCCTTCGGATTGGCCACGTACGGAATGCGGCAGGAAGCCGAACGGTTGCGTGCCGAATAGGCCAGCATCACGGGCGCTTCGAAGCCAGGTACCAACCGCTTGTACGAGTTGGTGGTCGAGTTGGCGAACGCGTTGATCGCGCGCGCGTGCTTGAAAATGCCGCCGATGTACCACAGCGCCATCTGGCTCAAGCCGCCGTAGCCGTCGCCGCTGAACAGGTTCACGCCGCCCTTGGCCAGCGACTGGTGCACGTGCATGCCGCTGCCGTTGTCGCCGACGATGGGCTTGGGCATGAAGGTCGCGGTCTTGCCGTTGCGGAATGCGACGTTCTTGATGATGTACTTCATCGTCAGCAGCTCGTCGGCCTTCTTGACCAGCGAGTTGAACTTGGTGCCGATTTCGCACTGGCCGGCGTTGGCCACTTCATGGTGGTGCACTTCGACTTCGATGCCGACCTGCTCCAGCGTCTTGCACATCTCGGCGCGCAGGTCGTGCAGCGAGTCCAGCGGCGCGACCGGGAAGTAGCCGCCCTTGATGCCGGGACGGTAGCCGCTGTTGCCGCCTTCGTATTCCTTGGCCGAATTCCAGTGCGCCTCTTCCGAATCGATATGGAAGAAGGTGTGGCCCATCTCGTTGGCGTAGCGCACCGAATCGAAGATGAAGAATTCCGGCTCAGGGCCGAAGAACGCCTGGTCGGCGATGCCGCTGGCCTTCAGATAGGCTTCGGCGCGCTTGGCGACGCCGCGCGGATCGCGGCCGTAGGCCTGCATCGTGGCCGGGTCGAGCACGTCGCACACGAGCACAAGCGTCGGATCGGCGGTGAACGGGTCGAGGAAAGCGGTGGACGGATCGGGCAGCAGCACCATGTCCGACTCGTTGATGCCTTTCCAGCCGCTGATCGAGGAGCCGTCGAACATCTTGCCGTCTTCGAACAGACCGGGCTCGATGATCGACTTGGGAAACGTGACGTGGTGCTGCACGCCGCGCATATCGGCGAAGCGCAGGTCGACGAATTCGACCTTGTGGTCTTTCATGAGTTTTTCGACGTTGTCGTAAGACATGGCACGGCCTTGGGTTGGGATGCTTCTCCTAAAGCAAGCTCCGTGCCATTAGTCAACTAATTGATTTTATTAACAAATTAATACGAACAAGATGCTCAGTGCACCAAAATAAAGCATATAAGTCATGCTTAGCACGAATTCGGTGCAACACGGCAATCAGCTATGCTCCACGTCAAACTGCCGTTGGCTTTGTAGAGCGGGGCTTGCTCCGCTGCTCTTCGTGGGAGCGGCTTTAGCCGCGAGCTCTTGGTCCGTTGCGGACGGTCAAGAGCTCGCGGCTAAAGCCGCTCCCACAAGAGCAAAAGCAGCGGAGCAAGCCCCGCTCTACAAAGCGCGCACGGATTTCCACTTACCTATCCCGATTTCTGCCCATGACCGACCTGCTGGCCGCACTGCTCCTCGGCATCATCGAAGGCATCACCGAATTCCTGCCTATCTCCAGTACCGGCCATCTGCTGATCGCCGAGCACTGGCTGGGCCGCCGCTCGGATTTGTTCAATATCTCGATCCAGGCCGGCGCGATCCTGGCGGTGGTGCTGATCTACCGGCAGCGTTTGTGGCAATTGCTGGTCGGTTTCCGCGAAAAACAGAACCGCGACTACGCGCTGAAACTTGCGGTGGCTTTCGGCTTCACCGCGGTCGGCGGCTTGCTGGTGAAAGCGACGGGATGGGAATTGCCCGAAGCGGTCAGGCCGATCGCCTGGGCACTGATCATCGGAGCGGTGTGGATGATCGCGGCCGAGCAACTGGCGGCCAAGCGCGCGGAAAAACTCGGCGAGCGCAGCGAGATTTCGTGGACGACGGCCGTGCTGGTCGGCATCGCCCAGGTCGTTGCCGGTGTGTTCCCGGGCACCTCGCGTTCGGGCGCGACGATTTTCGTCGCCCTGCTCGCCGGCACCACCAACCGCGCCGCGGCCACCGAGTTCGCGTTCCTGGTCGGCATCCCGACCATGTTCGCCGCCACCGGCTACGAACTGCTGCACGTGCTGCGCAACGGCGACGCGGCGCACGAGAATTGGGGCGAGCTTGGGATCGCTTTCGTCGCATCGGCCGTCACCGCCTTCATCGCGGTGAAGTGGCTGTTGCAATACATCCAGAGCCATCGTTTCACCGCGTTCGCCGTTTACCGCTTCGTGTTCGGCATCGCCTTGCTGCTGCTGGTGCCGGCGCAATGAACGGACAAGCCGCGATGGGCGGCGTCGCGCGCTACGTGCGCGATTTGTCGCTGTCGGCGATCGTCGCCGGCTTCGTCACCGTGCTGGTCGGTTTCGCCAGTTCCGCGGTGATCGTGTTCCAGGCGGCGCAGTCGCTCGGCGCATCGCCGGACGAGATCAGTTCGTGGATATGGGCGTTGGGCCTGGGCATGGGCGTCACCTGCATCGGCCTGTCGCTGCGCTACCGCGTGCCGGTGGTGACGGCTTGGTCGACGCCGGGCGCGGCGATGCTGATCACCACCACATCGGGGTTGCCTTTATCGCAGGCGATCGGCGCGTTCGTGCTGTCGTCGTTGCTGATCCTGATCGCAGGCTTCAGCGGCTGGTTCGAACGCGGGATGCGCAAGATTCCGCTGTCGCTGGCGTCGGGCATGCTGGCGGGCGTGCTGCTGCGCTTCGGGCTGGATGCGTTCGTCGCGATGCAGACGCAACTGGCGATGGCGCTGGCGATGCTGGTGGTCTATCTGTGCGGGCGGCGCTGGTTCGCGCGTTACGCGGTGATCGCCACGCTGCTGGTCGGCATCGCCATCGCCGCAGGCATGGGCACGCTCCATTTGGACGAAGTGCATCTGCAGTTGGCGCGGCCGATCTTCATCATGCCGACGATATCGCCGGCTGCCGTCTTCGGCATCGCGTTGCCGCTGTTCGTGGTGACCATGGCCTCGCAGAACGTACCGGGCGTAGCGGTGATCCGCGCTTCCGGTTACGACGTGCCGATTTCGCCGGTGATCGGCTGGCTGGGCGCGGTCAATGCGGTGCTGGCGCCGTTCGGCGCGTATGCGTTGAATCTGGCGGCGATCACCGCGGCCATTTGCATGGGCCGCGAAGCGCACGAAGATCCATCGCGGCGTTATGCGGCGGCGGTGTTCGCCGGCATCTTCTATCTGATCGTCGGTTTGTTCGGCGCGACGATCGCCGCATTGTTCGCCGCATTCCCCAAGGAATTGGTGATGGCGATCGCCGGCATCGCCCTCTTCGGCACCATCGGCAACAGCCTGGCTGCGGCGCTGCGGGAAGAACAGGACCGCGAACCGGCGCTGATCACCTTCCTGGTCACCGCCTCGGGTTTGACTTTGGGCGGCATCGGCTCGGCGTTCTGGGGATTGCTGGCCGGCGTCGCCGTATTGCTGGTGTTGCGGCGCCGACCGACGGCCTGAATCGCGACCGCGCGCTGACGGAGACGCTGCTAGGATCGGACGCTCGACCCCATCGGCACCGTTCGCGCGTTAGTGCCGTATCCCCCGAGGAGATCCGCCATGAATCTGCGCATCCTGTTGCTGTTGTCGCCGCTGGTCTTGGGCGCGTGCACGCCCGCCGACAAGACCGCATCCACCGATCCCCAACCTGCACCGGCCGCGACGCCCGCGGCGCCTGTGGAAACCAAACCGACGCCCACCGACAGCGCGATGCTCGTCGGCTACCACTGGAAGCTGGAATCGGCCACCGACGCGCAGGGCAAGCGCATCGATGCGCTGTTCCCCGGCGGCCGCACGCTGACGTTGGACTTCGAAGGCGGCCAAGTCGGCGTGAGCGGCGGCTGCAACCGGCAGGGCGGCAGCTACGAAGTCGATGCGCAGGACCAGCTGAAGGTCGGCAACCTGCGCTCGACGATGATGGCCTGCGACAAGCCGCTGATGGAAGCCGATAAGGCGATCGGCGAACTGCTGTCCAAACCGCAGCAGGCGCGTGTGGAAGAAAGCGCGCCGCCGCGCTTGCGGCTGCAATCGGCTTCGGGCGAAAAGAGCAGTTGGATCGGCGAAGCCACGGCGCAGACGCGTTACGGCGGCCCGGGCGAAACCGTATTCCTGGAAGTGGCGCCGCAACGCGTCGCCTGCAATCACCCGTTGATCCCCAACCACCAATGCCTGCAGGTGCGCGAGATCCGTTATGCCGACAACGGCGTCAAACAGTCGCCGCCGGGCGAATGGCAGCCGCTGTACGAGGGCATTGAAGGTTTCGAATTCGTCGAAGGCGAGCGCAAGGTGCTGCGACTGAAGAAGTTCAAGCGCGACCCGGCGCCGGCCGATGCTTCGTCGGTCGCGTATGTGCTGGACATGGTCGTCGAGTCCGAGATCGCGCCGGCCAAGAAGTAACCGTTCTGCTTTGTAGAGCGGGGCTTGCTCCGCTGCCCTTGCTTCTGTAGAGCGTAGCTTGCTGCGCTGCTTTTCGCGTACGGGTCGAGAGCGATGGATAAAGCCACGCCTACAAAGCTAAAAACAGAATCGAAAGCAAGAACAGCGCAGCAAGCTACGCTCTACAAAGTCGAAGTCAAAGTCTAAGTCAAAAGCAGCGGAGCAAGCCCCGCTCTACAAAGCCGCCATCACTTTGGGGTTCAGCGAGTAAGTGCCGTGGATTTGCGCTTCTGCAAGCACGTGTCCGTCGATCGCCTTGAGCACATCGGCGGCGGCGAACTTTTCGGGCAGTTGCAGCGTCGCCGCATCGAGCGCGAACAGGCGGAAGAAGTAGCGGTGCAGGCGCAGATCGTTGCCCGGCGGATACGGCCCGTCGTAACCGAAGTAGTCGCCGCCCATGTCGGCATCGCCGGCGAACCATCCGGTGTAGCCGTTCAAGCCTTGGCGCGAGCCTTGCGGTCCCTCCGGATTGCGTTTGCCGCGTTCGACGATGCCGTCGCTGCAACTGCCGGCGCCGATCTCGCGCGCATCGGCGGCGATGTCGGCCATCGCCCAGTGCACGAAATCGCCGCGGACGTGATCGACGGGAATCTCCACGCCTTCCCTACCGACGAGCGAAGGATCGGTGGGCGCGTCGGGATCGATGCACAGCAGCGCGAACGAGCGCGTGCCGGCTGGCACGTCTTCCCAGGCCAGATGCGGATTGCGGTTGCCGCCGAAACCATCCATGGCGCCCATCGCGAATTCCGGCGGCAGGCGATGGCCGTCGTGGAAACTGTCGCTGCGGATACGCATCGTGCTGCTCCTGGATGACTGTCGGCGATTATCGTCGCCGGACGATCGTCAAGGAAGCGGCAAGGCTCTCAACTTAGCTGTCATCCCGAACGCAGCGAGGGATCCGCTCTCCGTGTTGCCCGTGCCCGCGAGGAAGCAGATCCCTCGCTGCGCTCGGGACGACAGTCATGAGGGGAGCGCAGCGCTCAAACGCTCGGCCACCCACCGCTCGCCGTAGCCGTCGAGTTTGGAATCGAGCAGGAAGCCGCAATGCCCGCCGTACCGCGCGATCGCCAGGTGCGAATCCGCCGGTAGACGCCAATCGCGGAAATCGGACACCGGAATCACCGGATCGTCCTCGCTGGTCAGGATGCTGGCCGGCATCTGCAGCGAGGCCAGGCGCTCGCCGGCGATGTTGTAGCCGTCGAAGTACGCATCGATCGAGCCGAAATCGGTATGCCGCTCCACCAGCCACTGGGTCAGCGCACGCATGCCTTGCTTCAGCGTGCGGTCGTCGTAGTTGTGCAGTTCCGGGAACAGCTCGCGCTTGCGCTGCAGCGAGCTGCGCCATTTGCGCTCGAAATAACCGTGGTACACGCCCACGCCGGCTTCCATCACCGCCATCGTGCGCGCCGGATCCAGCACCGGGCACACCGCAGCGACGTGGGCCAGCGACAAGCCGGCCGCCGGCGCGCGCAAGGCCAGCCGCAACGCGAAATTTCCGCCCAGCGAATAGCCGGCCGCGACCATCGGCCGCGCCGCGAAACGGTGCGAGATATCGCAGGCCGCGTGCACCACTTCGTCGATGCGGTTGGAGTGGAACAGCGCTTCGTTGAGGTGATGGGTATCGCCGTGGTCGCGGAAATTCAGCCGGAACACTTCGAAACCGTGCGCCAGCAGCTGCGCCGCGGTCAAGCGCATGTAGCTCGATTCGGCGCTACCCTCCCAGCCGTGCAGCAGCAACGCCAGGCCGCGCGACGGCCGGCCATCGATGCGGCTGTGCAGGCCGTGCAGGCGCACGCCGTCGCCGCCGTCGACGATGTGTTCGGTGGTCTGCGGATGCAGCGCGGCGATCGCGCGCTCGCCGCGGCGCCGCCGCATCGGGCTGGAGCCCAGCATCGACTGCAGATGCGGATTGCGCAGCCAGCGCGGCGGGTGATAGTCGGGGACCGTGAACATCTCGGAGGACGATGGCAGCGATGCGGCCGCGGAGGAGATACCCACTATGGACCCATACCGCCGTTCATCGCCGCAACGATGCGTTCGCGGGCCAGCTCGGCGATACGGCGGCGGCCGTCGGCCGCGCCGGGCGGAATCGGCTCCAGGAAATGCACCTCGGCCACGCGCGAAGGTTCGCCGAGCAGGCGGATGAAGTTGGCCATGAAGCTTTCGTTGGGCGCGAAGGCGACCACGCTTTGCGCGCTGCCGCCGGCGCCGTAGCGCAGCGCGACCGGCTGCACCGGCGCGCCGGCCTCGACCGCGGCCAGGAAAATGCGCGCGTGGAACGGGCCCACTTCTTTGCCATCGCGGGTCCGGCCTTCGGGAAAGACGCCTACCGAACGGCCTTCGCGCAGCCGCGACAGCATCACGTGCAGCACGCCGCCGAGCGATTCGGTGCTGCCGCGCTGGTGGTAGATGGTTTCGCCGTGGCGCGCGATCCAGCCGATCAACGGCCAGGATTCGATTTCGCGTTTGGCGACGAAACCCATCATGCGCTGGCTGTGCAGCAATACGATGTCGATCCAGCTCACGTGATTGGCGACGAACAACGCCGCACCCGGCAGCGGCGTACCGAAGCGGCGCAGGCTGAAGCCGAAGACATGCATCATCCCCGCCGACCAGGCGCGGATCATGCGGTAGCGCACCGATTCGCCGCCGATGCGCCAACCGCGGGTCAGCGGGGTCATGAACAACAGCGTCACCGGCAAGTCGATCAGCAGATGCCACAGCAGCAGCGGCACGCGGATCGCGTACCGGAGTGGGCGCAGGATCGGGGAAGAAAGGGGATTCACGCAGTAACCTTATCGAAGCGCATTAGAGTCGGGCTATAGGCCCGCTCTCCCGCTTGCGGGGGAGAGTTGGGGTGAGGGCAAGCCCGAAGCGACGAGATTCAAGCGTTCGCAGCGATTTTTCAAGGTCGCGCGCCCTCATCCGGCGCTTCGCGCCACCTCGCTCCGCACCCCGGCCCTCGCGCTAGCGCGAGGGCGTTCGTCGGTAAGCGAGCCAATGGCTCGCAAGCTTACCTCCTCACCCCGTAGACGGGAGAAGGATTTCGAAGCTTACGGCCGATCAATCACCGCCAGCGTCAACCGCGAAATGCAGGCCAGGCGTCCGCGATCGTCTTCGATGCGGATCTCCCACACCTGGGTGCTGCGGCCGACATGTATCGGCCGCGCAGTCCCGGTGACCGTGCCGCTGCTGACGCCGCGCAAGTGATTGGCGTTGATTTCGATGCCGACCACGCCCTGGTCGGTGCCGACGCACAAGCCGCCGGCGCTGCTACCCAGAGTTTCGGCCAGCGCCACCGAGGCGCCGCCGTGCAGCAGGCCATAAGGTTGATGCGTGCGCGCATCCACCGGCATCGTGCCGCACAAATAGTCTTCGCCGATCTCGGTGAAAACGATGCCGAGCGGCTCCATCAGCGTGCCTTGCGACAACGCGTTGAGCTCTTCGAGGGTGACGTCCTTGCGGAACACGGATTCGGCCGGGCCGAGGCTCAGCCGAACTTGAACATGCCCGGACGCCAGGTGCGCGTATAGGTGCGCTTGGCCGCGTAGCCGCTGCTGCTGCCGTAACCGGTGCCGTAGTCGCGTTCGCGGCGCTGATGCATGCGCTCGAACAGTTCCTGGCGGCGGCTGTCCAACCAGTCGGGATGGCCGACCTTGGACGGCTCGACGCCGCGCTTCTCGGCCTCGCGCTGGCGGAAGTCGCAGAAGTCGTCGTAGGCGTCGAGTTCGTGCTTGAGCTCCTTGACGCACAGCTCGATCATGATCGCGTCGTCGAGGAAACCGAGCACCTCGACGCTATCGGGGATCACGTCCTTGGGATCGGCGAAATACACCAGCGCCGACATCACCCGCTGCTTGTCCGCGTCGGGCAGTTCCCAGCCGGTGTCGCGCACCATCGCGATCATGTCGTCCAGGCGCAGCAGCCGGTCCAGGATGAAGTCCGGCACATGCACTTTCTGCGCGTCGGCCAGCAGCGCGCTGGCGGCATCGATCACCTGCTCGGGCGTCTTGTCCTCGGCCGCCTTGCGCGCGGCTTCCATCGCTTTATTGAAGTGCTCGAGGTCGCGGTCGTTCAGTTCGATGGTCAGCGAGATCGACATGGCGTTTCCGGGTCTGGGGGGCTGTAAAAGGAAGCCGCCAGACTAGGCCGACGCCACCGGCGCGTCAATCGCAGCAGCGCCGCGAGACGCGCCATGACAGGGCCATTACGCCATGCGAAAGCGTTCTTGGCCCCAATTCTCGGCGTACTGGCGATCGCTGGCGTAGCCGCTGCTATTGCCGTAACCCACACCGAAATCGCGCGGGCGCAGCTGTTGCCACGCCGGACCGGCGACGCGGAAGCGGCGCGATGCGGCGGACGCGGTCGGGGACGGGGTCGGTGCGGATTGATTGTTCTTCTTCTGGCGGTTCATGGCGGTTCCTGCGCGAAAGGGGCGAGGCCGCGTCGCCGGGGGCTGCGCTGCTGGCCATCACAGACTTGGATGACGCGACGCGCCGGAGGGTTGCAAGCGGCAGCCATGACCGATGGCACGGGTCGTGCGAGGCGCTGCTGCTCTGTAGAGCGGAGCTTGCTCCGCTGCGCTTGTCGGTAGGGAAAAGCAGCGGAGCAAGCTCCGCTCTACAGAGCCGGGTTAGAGAATCGGCGCGAGGCCGGCTCCGAAGGCGGTGAAGATGCGCGTACTGAGCCATTTGAAGCCCAGATCGACTTCCGGATAATCGCCGACCGGTTCATAGCAACTGCGGAAACGCGGATCTTTGGGCGATAGCGGCAGCGGGCACTGCGGGCCGGGCTTGAACTCGTAGCTGGTGGCGTAACGCACCGGCCACAGGTCGAAGATCGGCAGGTGCTCCGAGACCTTGGCCAGCGAGTATTCCAGCCCCGAGAACACCGGCGGTTTGTCGCGCGGACCGATCACCCAGGAATTCTCCGGCGCGATGTCGCCGCGGATGCTGGCGGCCAGCGCCTGCGCGAAGGCCGGGTCGTCGATGACCACCGCGCTCTCGGTGTTGTAACGGTCGCCGCGCGGGTCGAAATTGTGCGTGCCGATCACGCCGATGCGGTTGTCGACCACCATCGATTTGGCGTGCAGGCCGATGCGCACCCCCGCGCGCTTCAGCGGCACCGGCTGATTGGCGTTGTTGCCCAGATAACGGCCGGCGAAGAACTCGCGCTGCAGCGGTGTGCTGCGCGGCGATGCGTTCTTGCGCTCCCCGTCGTCGCGGCCGCCGCCGCTGCCGGCCACCGCCGCGGTGGCCGTCTCGGGCGGCGAAGGCGCCTGTGCCTGCCCGGGCAAGCTCAACGGCGCGATGTCCGCAGGCAACGGCGCGCCGGTCGCGGTGAGGTCGATCGGCGCGCTGGCCGGGAACGGCTTGAATTCGTAGATCTCGAAACCGAAATCGCGCAGGTAGCGGCGCTTGTACTTGTACGACAGCGCATAAGTGATGAAGGAATCGGTCGCCGCCAGGCTGTTGGTGGAAATCACGATCCGCGGCGGCGAAGGCCGCTGGTGCAATTCGCGGAACAGCTGTTGCGCCGGTTTCGACAGCACCAGATACGGCGTCTGCAGCAGCACTTCGCTTTGCGCCGATGCGATCAGCTGGTTGAGCCCTGGCGTGGTGTGCATGGCCGCTTCGGCGCGCTTCTTGTCGCGCCGGTGCTTTTGCGGCAAGTCGGCGACGAATTCGACCTTGCCCACCGTCATCGCCTGCGCCGCCAGCACCTGATCGACCAGCGCGGCGTCGTTGGCGTCGTTCGACATGGCCTGCGCCCGAGCCGGCTGCTCGAACTGCGCCGGCTTCAACTCGGGCACGCCATGGCGTAACAGCCGTTTGCCCACGTCGCCCAACTGCTCGACCGGTTTGGTGCGGAAGGCGTTCCAAAACGCCTCGAAATTGGCCGCCATCTCATGCGCCACGGGCCCGGCGATCAGCACGTCGCGGTCGCGGAAGTTGTAGGCCGGGCTCCAATCGTAGTAATCGTCCTGGTAGTTGCGTCCGCCGGTGATGCCGATCTCGTCGTCGATCAGCAGCAGCTTGCTGTGCATGCGCTGGTTGAGCCGGCGGAAGCAGCACAGTCCGGCGATCAGATACTGCGGATAGCTGATCTGCGCGCGGTTGAGCACCGGGTTGTAGACGCGGATCGAGAAATTGACGTGCGCGCCGGCCAGCGCGGCCAGCGTGTCGACGCTCTTCAGCGCGGACAATTGGTCGATGAGTACGCGCACCTTCACCCCGCGCCGCGCCGCGGCCAGCAGTTCGTCGAGCACCAGTCGGCCGGCATCGTCCTCGTCGAAGATGTAGGTCTGCAGATCGATCTTGCTGCGCGCGCTGCGCAACAGGTTGATGCGCGCCAGCAGCGCCTGCGGACCGCGGTCCAAGATCAGCGCGTAGTGGCGCGGCGCATCGGGGCCCGACATCACCAGCGCGTGGCCGCCCAAGTCGTACAGCGGCGAAGGCCGCGCGCAATGGTCCGGTGCGGCGCAATCGATCTGGGTGGAGCGCGCGGCCGCTGCGATCCGGGTGGCGTGGTCGCGTTGGCCCTGCGACATCGTTGCGCAGGCGCCGCAGAGCAAAGCCAGCAGCGCCGGCAGCGACGCGCGCAGCGAGCTCATAAGGCGTGCTCGTCCCGCACGCGTACGTTCAGGAAGAAATGGACGCGGTTGTGGATCGCCAATCCAAAACCGTTGATGCCGTAGTTTTCGCGGCGAACGCTGCCGCGCGCCACTACGTCGCAATCGTAGGCCGGGCGCGCGCACGTGGACGGTGCGATGGTGAACACTTCGTGCCGGGTGACGCCGCGGATGGTCAGGCGTCCGCCGAGTTCGCCGCCCTCGCGCAACAACGCCCGATCGTAAGGTTCGGAAACGAATTCGATCGTCGGATAATGCTCGGCGTCGAAAAACCTCGCGCCGCGGGCGTAACGGCCGTAGCGCGGACTATCGACGATCTCGACCGCCGCCGCGGCCAGCCGCAGCTGCACGCGGTGCCGGTCGCCGGCCATTTCCACGATTTCGCCTTCGTATTGCGGGAAGTGGCCTTCCAGCGTCTGGCCCCAGCGGGTTTGCAGGCTGAAGCCCAGCCGGGAGTGCACCGGATCGACTTGCGCGGCGCGCGCCGCCGTCCAAGCCAGGCATAGCGCCAGCGGGATCAGCCAGATCTTCGCGACCGCGCGCATGGCGCCGACGTTGGGCCTCACGGCCACCAGAACGCGGAGAGGCTGGCGATGCCCGGTTCGACGGCGGCATCGGCCGGCAGCGACAACACCGCGATCCCGCCCGGCGGCATGCCGCGGTAATCGCCGGATTGGCCGCTATGCATCAACGCAGCCAGTTGCTCCAAACCGGGGTTATGGCCCACCAGCAGCAGGCGCTCGGCTTCGCGATGGCTGTCGGCCAAAGCGGCCAGCACGCCGGGCGTGGCTTCGTAGATGCTTTCGTCCAGGCGCTGGTCGACATAGCCGATCTTGCCCAGCACCGCTTCGAGGGTTTCGCGCGTGCGCCGCGAGGGCGAACACAGCGCGCGATCGGGCACCAGGCCTTGCTCGGCCAACCAGCGCCCGGCGGCTTCGGCTTCGGCCAGTCCCTCCGGAGAGAGCGGCCGGTCCATGTCGGCCTGGTCGGTGGTCGCCGGTTCGGCGTGGGCGTGTCGCAGCAGGATCAGTTGTCTCATGGGCCCGGTTCGTGCTCGTCAGGCCTCAGCTTAGCCCAAGGCGATGAAGACGGTGAGGCGGGTTTTCGGCCCGCCTTCGGGCGCATTCATTCAGCCGCTCTTCGTGGGCGGCTTTTGTGGGAGCGGCTTTAGCCGCGAGCTCTTTCCCCAAGCATCGTAGAGTCTCTCGTCAGCGCGCCTTGCCCAGCCACTTCAGCAGCGGCTGCCAGTCGTTCTGGTGCTCGCGGATCTGGGCGGAGTTGTAGTCGAACAGGCTCTTGCCCAGCCCGGTCAGCATCACATAGGCCTGGCTGTCGCGAAGTTGCCCCATCACCGGGATCGACCATTCGTTGAGCACGGCCACCGCCTGCTGCGAAGCGTTGGTCCAGGGCTTGAGCTTGTTGGCGATCAGCGCCACCGGCAGCTGGCCTTTGCGCACGCGCGGGTGCTTGGCCAGGGAATTCAGGAACGGCACGGTGGCTTCGATATCCAGCGCCGAGGGCAGTACCGGCACCACCACGGCGCTGGCCTGATCGAGGAAGGATTCCAGGTCCGCGGCCATCGCGCCGGCGGCGCCATCGACGATCACCCGCTGGGTGTCGTCGGGCACGGATTTCTGCCAGTTGCGCTTGGTACCGTCGACCGGCAACACGGCGCCGTTGGCCATCCCGGCCCGGCGTTGCGCCCACCGCGTGGACGAACCTTGCGGATCGGCATCGACGATCACGGTGCGTTGCCCGGCCTGCGCCGCCTGCGCGGCCAGATGGGTCGCGATAGTGGTCTTGCCGACGCCGCCCTTGGAGCTGGCCACGATGATCGTCTTCATCCACGGTCTCCGTACAAGGAAACCGGAGCTTAGCAGCCCTTAGCGGTGAGGACGGGACCCGTACCGCTGCTTTTCCGCCTTTTTTCAGCCTTCCGCCTATCCGTCCGGCCGCCAACCCCATCGATAAGGCCGGGAGTCGGAGGCTGCGTGCCGAATCCGGTAAGCCCTCGCCGGTCGCCATGTCTGCAGCGGTTCCGAGCGTTCGGCGCGGATTTGCGATGTTCGATTCCGCATGAAGCCGAGTGCTTCGTGCGGATGACATGTCATCTTTTTGTTTGAATGACCGCACCGACCAAGCGAACGCCCCAGCCGGTTGTTTGCTATCTTGCGGCGCCCTCGGCTAACCGCCTTCATGGACGCACCGCTGGAACGCCGATGAACCAACTGCAAGATCTCGTGGCCCTGATCCGGGCCGATACGCCGCTGATCGTCATCGAAACGCCCGACGAAGGCCGCGTGGTCGAGCTGTTCCGGCAGAGCCTGGCGCATATCTGGCGCGCGCTGTACCGCTGGTCGATCACCGAAGGCCTGCGCCGCATCGACATGGATCGCGAGGACGAGGCGGAAATCGCGCCCGACGCGTCCAACACGCTGCAAGCGATCCGCGACGCCACCCAGCGCGGCGTCTACCTGCTGCTGGATTTCGACAAGTACCTGGAATACGCCAGCACCCAGCGCCAGGTGCGCGACATCGTGCAGCGCCGCCACTGCCAGCCGCATGTGCTGGTGCTGGTCGGCACGAAAGTGGAATTGCCGGAAGACCTGGAGCCGTTCGCGGTGCGTTTCGCGCCGCGCCTGCCCGACGCCAACGTGCTGCTCAAGCTGGTGCGGGAAGTCGCCGAGAGCTACGCGCGCGAACACGGAGGCAAACGCGTGGTGTCCGACGATGCCGTGGTGGCGCAGATCGTGCGCAATCTGCAGGGCTTGAGCGAAACCGACGCGCGCCGCATAGCCCGGCATCTGGTGTTCGACGACGGCGTGATCGACGCGCGCGACCTGGCGCAGCTGGCCAAGCTGAAATTCGAACTGCTCAACCGCAGCGGCCACCTGCATTTCGAATACGACACCGCGCGCTTCGCCGACGTCGCCGGCGCAGCGCGGGTCAAGCGCTGGATCGAACAGCGGCGCGAGACCTTCGTCAGCGGCAAGGCGCCGCCCGGACTAGACCCGCCCAAAGGCATGCTGCTGCTGGGCGTGCAGGGCTGCGGCAAATCGATGCTGGCCAAAGCCGTGGCCGGTGGCTTCGGCGTGCCGCTGGTGCGCCTGGATTTCGGCACGCTCTACAACAAATACCACGGCGAGACCGAGAAGAACCTGCGCGATGCGCTGGCCTCGGCCGAACAGCTGGCGCCGTGCGTGCTGTGGATCGACGAGATCGAGAAAGGCCTGGCCAACTCGGCCGATGCCGCCGACGGCGGCGTTTCGCATCGCGTGCTCGGTTACTTCCTGACCTGGCTGACCGAACGCAAGGCGCCGGTGTTCCTGGTCGCCACCGCCAACCAGGTGCAAGCGCTGCCGCCCGAATTGCTGCGCAAGGGCCGCTTCGACGAAATTTTCTTCGTGGACCTGCCTAATGCCGCAACGCGCGAAGAGATCCTGCGCCTGCATCTGGCCAGACGGCAGGTGGACGCGGCCGGCTTCGATCTGGCCGCATTGGCCGATGCGGCCGAAGGTTTTTCCGGCGCCGAAATCGAACAGGCTATCGTCGCCGCGCTGTACGCCGCGCATGCGCAAAACGCACCGCTGTCCGAATTCCAACTGCGCGCCGAACTCAAACAGGCGCGGCCGCTGTCGGTGCTGATGCGCGAACAGGTGCAGGCGTTACGCGAGTGGGCGCGCGAGCGTACGGTGCCGGCCGACTGAACCGGTCATTCGGCCAGCCAGTACCCGCCGATCGCATACTGCGGGCGATGCGCCCAAGGCGCGATCAGAGTCACCTGGCGCCTTTGCGGCAGCCTGAACACGGTCAGCGCATTCCAGCGCGGCAGGAAGGTTTCGTCGATATCGCCCTGGTCGTCGATGGATTGCAGCAGACCGCCCCATTCCGCACGCCATACCGGACTCAGGTGCAGCATGTAGGCGTAGCGGCGGCCGTCGTCCGCGGCGGTGGACGTCTCGGGCAACAGGAATTGGCCGGGACGCAGGCGAATCGCCTGGACGCTGACCCGGACCAATGCCGCATCGCCGGTCAGCATGCGGATTCGCGACAGGAATTCGGCTGAATTGAAGCTATCGGGCACGGCGTCGACGGCAAGACTGATGCATTCGTCTTCCTCGCGCGCATCGTCGGGCGCGTAGCAATCGTGCAGATACTGGTGGCCGCGCTGGGCCTGGTCGTGCGCATGCATCGCGATCCGCTGGTAGGCAGCGCCCTCCGGATAAGCGCCGTGCGCCGACACCCAGGCGCGATCGCCTCCGCCGGCGGTCAAATGCCAGGACAACTGTTCGGCGAGGCAGCGGTAGAGCGAGAAGGCTTCCTGGGGATGCAGGAATTCCGGGATCTGCGCGCGTCCGTGCTGCGCCAGGGCGCGGCGCCATCGTGCGGGGTTGAGGTCGTTGCCGATCATCGCGCTGCGCATCTGCCGTTGCGTCCCGCATCCGATTTTGCAATCGCCGGGCGGATGAACTATGAACCTCAGGCGTACGCAACGTCCGGCGCCGCCCGTTCATGAAACGTCGGTGCCATCGGCCCGTTCTTCTTCATTTCATAAGGATGCCGCCATGCCATTGGTCCGCATTGCACTCCGCGCCGGCAAACCGCCCGAACATATCCGCGCCATCGCGGACGGCCTCTACGCCGCGATGCGCGAAACCTTCGCCGTGCCCGAAGACGATCGCTTCATGCTGGTCAGCCAGCATCGCGAAGAGGAATTCGTCTACGACGCCGGTTATCTGGGCATCGAGCGCAGCGAGGATTTGGTGATCGTGCAGATCGCCTGCAACAACACGCGCACGCTGGAGCAGAAGAAAGCGTTCTATGCCGATGTGGCGCGCCGCCTCGCGATATCGCCGGGATTGAGATCGGAGGATGTGTTCATCAATCTGGTCGAGGTGCCGAAGGAGAACTGGTCGTTCGGCAACGGCATCGCGCAGTACGCCTGAGGCCTTATCTGTAGAGTCGAGCTTGCTCGACTGCTTTCCATGCGAACCCTAAGAGCGTGACGAAGAGCAGTCGAGCAAGCTCGACTCTACAAATGAAGCACCCTCGGGCACGCCCTAGCTGGCGGCCGTCCTAACCCGCGCCTAACTTCGCGAGATGACCCATGGGAGGGGCGTGCGATGGCAGGCGTGCAACCGCTAGGCATCAATCCGCAAGCTTGGCAGGACCGCCAGGCCGGTTTTCATGCCGATCCTCAAGCCCTGACGCAGGCGCCGACCCTACCCACCGGCAGCTATCGCCCCGAACCCAGTTATCACCCGCAATTGTTCGGGTTGACGCCGCAACAGGGCGGACCCTCGGCCAATGCCGCATCGTTCGGCGACCAGGTGCGCGGCCGCGACGCGCAGGCGATCGATTTGGAGCTGATGCAGATCGCCAACGCGGTCTACGACCCGACGGTGCAGAACGTCGGCAACTGGACTCGCGTCAGCGACGCCGATCTGACCGCCGCGGGTATCGATCCGGCGACGCTGGAAACGCCCGATACCGGCTTCCGCGCCGGCATTTTCACCGACGGCAACGGCAACTACGTGCTCGCCTTCTCCGGTTCCAACGAACGCATCGATTGGACCGGCGCGAACTTCCCGCAAGGCCTGGGCATGAAGACCGAGCAGTACGACCAGGCCGTCGCATTGGCGCAGAAGGTCGCTGCGAGCGAATTCGGCCGCGACGGCAACGTGGTCATCACCGGGCATTCGCTCGGCGGCGGCTTGTCCGGCATCGCTTCGCTGGCGACCGGCATTCCGGCGGTGACGTTCGATGCGTCCGGCGTGCACGACGACACGATGGAGCAATTCGGGCTGGATCCCGGCCAGGCCAAGCAGGACGCGGAGAACGGCCTGATCCGCCGCTACAACGTCGACGGCGATCCGCTCACCGCCGCGCAGGAAGACACGCCCGGCTTGAACCACGTCATGCCCGACGCGCCCGGCCACGAAATCACCCTGGACAGTCCGCTGCCGCCGATCGAGGCGCCGGAGTGGACGTGGAATCCGATCGAGATGGCCCAGCGCACCGCCGACTACCTGCAGACGAAGGCCGAACGCGTCGGCGACTTGCATCGCCAGCAGACGATGATCGATGCGTTGGAGCAGCAGCGGCCTTGGGAGCGTTGAGCGCGCTCGTTTGCGTCATCCGCACTTTTCCGGCTTCTGCCGCTTCGCCGTACCCTCACCCCAACCCCTCTCCCGACGGAGAGGGGCTTTGTGTTTTTCCCTTCTCCCATCGGGAGAAGGTGCCCGAAGGGCGGATGAGGGTTCGGTAAAACGGCTTGCGATCCGATCGCCGTATCAAGTCAACGAGCGCGATGCCATCGCAGATCGTTGACGGCAGTGTGTGAGAATCGCCCTATGCGCGCCGCGACGATCCAGATTTTCGTGCTATTGCTGGCTTTGTGCGCCGCCGCCTGCCGCGGAGACACCATGGACGCCAAGCAAGTCTTCACCGATTCCAAGACCGCGGCATTGGCGCAGGCCGCCGCCGACGGCGACGCCGCGCGCGTGCGCGAGCTGGTGCGCGACGGTGCGGACCCGAACGCGCAGGGCGACAAAGGCATGAACGTGCTGCAGTACACGCTGGCCGAGCAAAGTCCCGATGGATTGAAAGCGCTGTTGGATGCCGGCGCCGACGCTTCGCGGCCCGGCATGGGCGGCAGCACCGTGATCCACAATGCGGCGATCACCGATGACGCCGTTTACCTGGAAATCCTGCTCGCCCACCGCGCCGACCCCAATGCGCGCCACGGCCAGACCGGCGCCACCGCGCTCGCCGCTGCCGCGGGCCCGCGCACCGACAAACAATTCCGGCTGCTGTTGTCCGCGCGCGCGGACCCCAAGCTCGCCGACCGCAGCGGCGATACGCCGCTGCATGCCGCGGCGATGATCAACGCCGGCGCGCATGTCTTGTTGCTGCTGGAGTCCGGCGCCGATCCGAATGCGAAGAATGCGCAGGGCGAGACCTTCCAGCGCTACTACTTCAAGTTGCCGGCCGCGCGCTTGAACGACAACGCCCGCCACGAGCGCGAAGCCGTCGTCGCCTGGCTCGAGGCGCACGATGTGGCTCTGGAAGCCGGGGTCGGGTCGTAGCCGCCGCTTTTTGTGGGGGGCGAGCGATTCTTGCCGGGCGCGGCTTTTGTGGGAGCGGCTTCAGCCGCGATCTTTTTAGCTGTCATCCCGAGCGTAGCGAGGGATCTACTGTACGGCGGCGCAAGTGTTTGGAAGCAGATCCCTCGCTTTGCTCGGGATGACAGGCGAGGGGCGGCCTAGGGTTTGCACTAGCTATTCAGCTTACCTGTCACCTGCCTAACCTACGCCTCAGTACGGTTAACCCCGGTGGCCCGCATGTCCCTGCTCGACGGCGTCAACAGTTCCAACGTCAACAACGATGCGCTGATGCGCTATCTGATGCAGCCGGCGCAGCCGCAACCGGTGTCGCAGAACTATCCGCGCGCCACGGCCAATGCCAACGGCGAGAGCTTCAGCGACCAGGTCGCCGGCCAGCAGCCGCAGCAACAGACCGATCTGCAACTGGCGCAGATGGCCAACGACGTCTACACCGTCACCGGACCCGACGGCACCGGCACCCAATCGGCCGCCGAACTCGAAGCCGCGGGCTGGAACCGCCTGCAGCCGGATCCGAACGGCGGCAAATTCCTGGTCGACGCTCAGGGCCGGCAGATTCCGATCGACCCGGCCATGCTCGAAGATTCCAGCACCGGCTTCCGCGCCGGCATCTACCAGAACGATCAGGGCCAGTACGTCGTCGCGTACGCCGGCACCGATCCTTCCGAAATGGCGGACATCGGCGCCGACGCCACCCAGGCCTTCGGTCTGGACACCGCGCAGTACAACCAGGCGATCGCGCTGGCCAAGGAAGCCGAAGTCGCATTCGGCGACGGCAATGTCGTGTTCACCGGCCACTCGCTGGGCGGCGGACTGGCTTCGGCAGCAGCGCTGGCCACCGGCGGCGCAGGCGTCACATTCAACGCGGCGGGCCTGAGCGACGACACCTTGAGCGATCTGGGCTTCAGCCCGAACGCCGCACGCGAAAACGTCGGCGACAGCGGCCAGGTGCGCCGCTACATCGTCGAAACCGATCCGCTGAACACCGTGCAGCAGGATGTGCCGGTGCTCAACGGCGCGCCCGACGCGGTCGGCACCGAACTGCGCGTCGCGTTGCCGGCAGGCATGACCCCGTTCATCGACGGCCACGGCGGCAGCGGCGACGGCACCTCGTTCGTCGAAGCGCTGCGCACCGGCACCGCGCATGCTCCCGAGTCCGAATTCCTGAACATCCCCGGCGCGCTCGGCGACATTCGCGAGAACGCGGCCGAATACGTGATCAACGGCCTCGGCAATATCGTCGATGGCGTGGCGACCACCGGCCAGGACGTGATCGACACGGTCGGCGGCAAGGTCGACGACGTGCGCAACGAGATCGACACCAACTTCGCCCAAGGCGATTACGTCGAAGGCGTGTTCAACATCGGCGGCGATGTGGTCGAAGGCACGTTCAATGTGGCCGGCGATCTGGTCTCCGGCGGCGCCGACTTCGTCAGCGACCAAGTCAGCAACATCGCCAATTACGGCGGCAGCACCATCCGCGATCTGGGCGACTTCGTCGGCCTGGAAACCCCGGCCAATTTCGTAGCCGGCGTGGTTGAAGGCGGCGGCGAAGTGATCGGCGATGTGGTCGAGTTCGGCGGCGATGCCGTCGAGTGGACCGCCGATGCGCTGGGCACCGCCTCCGAAGCGGTCGTCGACTTCACCGGCGATGTGGCCCAAGGCGTGACCGATTTCGCCGGCGACGTGGCCGAGGGCGTCAACAGCGTGATGCCCTGGAACTGGTGAACGCCGCTTAAGTCCTCTCCTGCTTCGCTTTAGCCCTCTCCCGCTTGCGGGGCGATGCTGCACGCGCTTGCGCGGCATAGCCGCGCGTGCAGCTGAGCGCCCGCACGCAAGTGCGGGCCGGGGCGCGGAGCGGGGTTGGGTGAGGGCACGCGCACTCACAAGCTGGCTTCGCAGACCGCACTTCTAGTATCCAACATGTCCTTTACGTCCACTTCGTAAACTGCCCCCTTGAACCGAAGGGACGCACCATGATCTCCACGAACACCCCCTTGGCAGCGCGCCGGATCTTCCGCGCGCTGTCGTTTTTCTCGCTTATGCTTCTGGCGTGCACGGCCTGTGCGCGGCAAGGAAATTCATCGATGACCAGCGGCAAGACTTTCACCGATCCGGCCACCGCTCTGTTGGCCGACGCCGTCAAGGCCGGCGATACGGCGCGCATCAAGGAATTGATCGCCGGCGGCGGCAATCCCAACGCGCAGGGCGAGAAAGGGATCACGCTGCTGCAATGGGCCATGCTCAACCAAAGCCGCGCCGGTTTCGATGCGCTGCTCGCCGCCGGTGCGGATCCCGCACGCGGCAACGACGACGGAACGACCGCGGTGCATCTGGCTGCGATGGCCGATACCGACCGATACCTGCGCACCCTGCTCGACAAGGGCGCCAGCCCCGACACGCCCAACACCGTCACTGGCGCGACGCCGTTGATGTCGGCGCTGATGGCCGAACGCGCCGACAATGCCGACTTGCTGCTGAAAACCGGCGCGAAAGTCGCTGCCGCCGACCGCCAGGGCAACACGGCGCTGCATCTGGCCGCGAAGATCAACGAAACCGGGCGCGTGCTGCAGCTGCTGGAAGCCGGCGCCGATCCGAATGCGAAAAACGCGCAGGGCGCGACGTTCCAACGCTATCTGTTCATGACCCCGGAAGCCTCGCTCAACAGCACGAGCAAGCGCGAACGCGGGCAGGTGCGCGCGTGGCTGGAGCAGCACAACATCGCCGTCGAAGATCCGGCTTAGTTCTGCCGTAGCCCGGGTAAGCGAAGCGCACCCGGGGGCGCGACGTCGTGACCCGGGTGCGCTTCGCTTACCCGGGCTACCGGCTTTTGTGGGAGCGGCTTTAGCCGCTCCCATGAAGAGCATCACCGCGCGGTACCGAACCTCACGGCCGATTTGGCCTTGGCCCGCGCCGCTTCGACCTCGCGATCGCGCGGTTCGGCGATGGTCACCAGCGAATCGATCAACGTCCGCGCCGCGGCGGAAACCTCCTCGACCGCACGATCGAAAGCCGCCTGGTTCGCCTTGGACGGACTGTTGAAACCGCTGAGCTTACGGACGAACTGCAGCGACGACGCCCGTATCTCCTGCTCGGTCGCCGGCGGTTCGAAGTTGAATAGCGTTTTGATATTCCTGCACATACAGGCTCCGGAGCGCGAATAAACCCATAAGCGGGTTTTAACCCGCCTGCCGGCCGGAGTCGTAAAACTTCGGTTATCGCGCGATATTCGCAGCGATTCGGGACGCACCCCGGGGCCGTATCCGCCGGCCGGACTTGCGAATCGCCGACCGCCGCGCGTGCTAGCCTCGCCCGCCATGGATCCCGCAATCGCACGGCTCTGGCATCAGGCCGAAACCCAGCTTTCGCAGCGAAACGCCGCCGATGCGCGCGCGACCTACGAGGCTATCGTAGCCCGCGAGCCGCGGCACGCCCCGGCGTGGCTCAGGCTGTCCACCGTCGCGAGCCTGAGCGGACGCTTTCGCGACAGCGTCGCCGCGGCGCTGTCCGCGTCGGCCGCGCCTGCGCAAGATCTGCTGCTGCGCGCCGACATCTGCGAACGGTTGCTGGAAGTGGGCGAATCCAAAACCTCGCACGATTACTGCTCGGCTACCAAACTCGACGATGCGCCGGCCGAGATCCTGTTCGATTTCGCCCTGTTGCTGCAAAAACTGGGCGAGCCTGCGCAGGCGCTGCGGCTGGCCGATGCCGCTTTCGCGGCCGGCATGCGATCGCCGCAATTGCGTTACTTGCGAGCGACCTTGCAGATTTTCTGCGGACGAAACGAAGGGGTCGAAGCAGCGCTCGAGACTTGCCTGCGCGAAGCGCCGCAATTGGCCAGCGCGCATTGGACGCTATCCAAACTGCGCCGCTGGACTGCGCAGGAAAACCACGTCGAACGCTTGCAGCGCTGTGTTGCGGCGATGCCCCGCCACGACCCGGGCGCGGCTTACGTGTGGTTCGCACTGTTCAAGGAACTGGAGGATTGCGGACGCTATCCCGAAGCCTGGCAAGCCCTCGCCCAGGGCTGCACCGCGCGACGGCGCGGCCTGCAATACGATCTCGCGGCCGAGCATGCGTTGTTCGATCGGCTGATCGCCCGCTGCACACCGGAATTCCTATCGCAACAGGCGGCCGCGCAAACCGGACCGGCACCGATCTTCATCGTCGGCCAGCCGCGTTCGGGCACGACCGTGCTGGAACGCATCCTCGGCGCCCATTCGCAAGTGACCGACGCCGGCGAGCTGCACGATTTCCCGTACCAGATGCTATGGGCTTGCGACCGGCAAAGCCGGCAGGTGCCGGATGCGGAGATGGTCGCCATGGCCGACCGCATCGATTACGCCGAACTCGGCCGCCGCTATCTCGCGCGCACGCAATGGCGCGCGCGCGGCAAGCCGTTCTACACGGACAAGCTGCCGCGCAATTTCATGCAGATAGGCTTCATCCATCGCGCGCTGCCGCAAGCGAAGATCCTGCGTATGGTGCGCGACCCGATGGACACCTGTTTCTCCAATCTCAAGGAATTGTTCGGCGCCGCCTATCCGCACAGCTACGATCAGCGGGAAATGGCCGGACACTTCCGCGGCTACCAACGCCTGATGGCGCATTGGCATCGCGCGCTGCCTGGCCGCGTGCACGACGTTTCCTACGCCGATCTGGTCGCCGATCCCGAACGCATCGCACGCGAAGTGCTCGAATTCTGCGGCCTGCCGTGGGAACCGGCTTGCGTGGCGATCGAAGAGCGCCTTTCGGCAGTGGCTACCGCCAGCACGGTGCAGGTGCGCGAACCGATCCACCAACGCAGCTTGGGGCAGTGGAAGCGCTACGAACAGTGGCTGGAAACCTTGCGGCAAGCCTTAGGCGGCTAGCTTTCCCGCTTTTTAGGAGGCGCTACGCCTTTCATTACGGCTTGAAGCTCGGCGTATCTTGCCATTAGGCGCCTGCCTTCTTGAGTGCTCCCTTCCGCGACCAGCTGCTCGCCCAACGCACGATACGCATCTGCCAAGTCGGGGCTATCGAACGGGAATTTCGCGTCGATTTCACTGATGATGGACCTAAGAATTTCCGCGCTATCGTGCGCATCCCCGAGCGCGGCATGGTCGCGAGCCAGTTCCAACCGCACGGACAAGGATCGAAGTTTCGCGTAACGATCGACTTTCTTCTCGTTTTCCGTCTCCTTCAATGCCTGCCGATGAAGGGCGAGCGCCCCAGGCGTGTCGTTCGACATTCTGGCTACCGAACCTAGTCCGGCTCTAGCCACCGCCAATGCGGCCGTTTGATTGTCGGGCTCCGCCAGGACTTCTCGATAGATGGCCGCCGCGCCTTCGGCATCGCCGCGCTTCAACATGACCCTGGCAACGTTCATGCGCATGTGCGGAATGCTGAATTTTTCGCGAGTCGTTCGCATGTATCGGCTGAGCGAGCGTTTGTAGAGATCTTCCGCCTCCAGGTAGTTTCCCAGAGCTTCTTCCACGTTACCGAGCAGCTTCTCGGTGCTCGCTCTTTGCAGCGACAATTCGCCGCTGGATGCGACGTATGTATCCAGCGCTTTGGCGAGCTCCGCCCTGGCCCCTCGATAATCGCCGGCATTAATCAGAATTCGACTTACCCATAGCCTATCGGCTGCGACTAGCAGACCATTCTCTCCGTAAACGGCAATTGTCTCAGACAGCGCACGCCGGGCGTGAGGGACCGCTAGTTCGAACCGATTTGTCTCTCCGTAGAGGCCGATAAGCGCGCGACGCTGGGATGTGATTTCCGGATGATTCGGCGGCAGGTATTGCTCGGCTTCCCTCAATCCGTCGATCAACAATTGCTCTGTCCTGCCGATATTGGCGTTGGACCCTTCCGCTGCCGCCAAAACCCTCATGGCTCGCAGGCGCCGCAGATCGCCCGGAGGGAAAGATTTACGAGCAAGCCGGAGCGCCTCTTCACTGAGTTCTTTTCCATCGACTCCCACGATCTCCCAATAGTCGGACAATGCCAACAACGCGGCGACCTTCAACCCCGGATCTTTAATCCCTTCGACCAGCGGACGTAAGGCGCCGGCTTCTTTTCGGATCGCATCAAGAGACCCCTGCACCTGAGCAAGCCCGAGACGAGCCACGAACAGCTCCGCTCGTCTTTCGGTGTCGACTTCGGAAACGAGGGGTAACGCTCGATCGAGCAGCTCCCATGCCTGTTTATGATTCCCTAATGCAGCATAACTTTTGGCCATGACCACCAGCACCTCGACGGCGACCGACGGCTCCTGTTTCAGCGTTCGGAACAAAACCGCTTGGTTTTTATCGAGCATCTGCTTGACGGTAATCGTTTCTCCCAAGGACACCTCCGGAGAAACCGAACTGAACATGTCGGTTACGAGTGTTTTCACGCTATTGGCCGTGCGCGTCTCTTTGTTTGCTATTCGCGCTTGGCGAAAGGCCTGTTCTTGCTGCCACAACGCCCATCCCGTGGTGCCGACCAACGCTAATGCGGCCGCCGCCACTATCGATGTGCTCAACCGATGCTGTCGCAAGAACACGCGCATGCGATAAGCGGTATCGCTGCGCAGGCTGATCGCGCGCCCGTCGGCCACGGCCCGCAAGTCCTCGGCCAGGCTCGCCGCCGAGCGGTAGCGCCGCGCCGGGTCCGGGTCCAGCGCCGTGCGCAGGATCCGGTCGATGTCCCCGCGCAGGCTTTTGCGCAGCGCCTGCGGGGTGGTCGCGCGCGACGCGGCGCGTTCGCCGGTGCTCTCGGACGCCTCGGTCGCCGCCCGCGAGGCCTGCGGCGGCTCGCGCGGGGCCAGCGGATCGCTGAACGGCTTGCGACCGGTCAGCACTTCGAACAGCACCGCGCCCAGCGCGTACACATCGGTCGCCGTGCTGATCTGGCCGCCGCGGATCTGCTCGGGCGCGGCGTAGTCCGGGGTCATCAGGATCGTCGAACCGGTGCGGTCCTGCGCGCCTTCGTCCAGCAGTTTGGCGATGCCGAAGTCCAGCACCTTGGGCTCGCCTTGCGCGTCCACCAGCACGTTGCCCGGCTTCAGGTCCCGGTGCACGATCAGGAACCGGTGCGCGTGGTCGACCGCGTCGCAGATCTTGGCGAACAGCGTCAGCCGTTCGCGGATGCTCCATTTGCGGTCGTCGCACCATTGCGTCAGCGGCGCCCCGTCCACGTACTCCATCGCGAACCAGGGCTGGGCTTCCGGACCCACGCCGCCGTCCAGCAGCCGGGCGATGTGCGGATGCTGCAGCCGGGCCAGGATCCGGCGTTCGTCCAGGAAGCGACGCCGCGCGGTGGCCGCATCGAAGCTGCCGTAGCCGCCGACCACCTTCAGCGCCACGGTCTGGGTGAAGTCCTCGCCTTCGCGTTCGGCCAGGTACACCCGGCCCATGCCGCCCTGGCCCAGCAGCTTGACGATCCGGTAGGGGCCGAAAAGCTGGCCTTCGTGTTCGTGCGGATCGCCTTCCAACAGCAGCTGGCTGGCCTGGGCGGCGATGTCGCGATCGACCGGGCTGGTGCGTTCGTCCGCGCTCAGCAGGCGTTGGACTTCCACCCGCAGCGCCGGGTCGTCGGCGCACTCGGCCGACAGCACCCGCTCGCGTTCGGCCGGGCTCAGGTCTACTACTCGATCGAACAGATCCGATATTAGGTGCCAACGGTCGGCGCGGGTATTCACGGCGTCACCCTTGGGTCGTGGTCATCGCGCTTAAGACGCAAAATCTGCGCGGAACGGACACCGAATCGGTGCGGATAGCGGCGCGCGTTCAGACCGCATCGCCGAAGCTCTGCAACAACGCTTCCTCGGTCAACGCGGGGGCAAACAGATGTCCCTGCGCACGCGCGATGCCGCACGCGCGCAATGCGTCGGCCTGTGCCTCGTTCTCCACGCCTTCGGCGACCACTTCGATGCCGACCTGCTTGGCCAATCCGGCGATGGCTTGCACGATCGCCAGGTCGTAGCGGTCGGTCGGCAATCCGGCGATGAATCCCTGATCGAGTTTCAATGCGTCGATCGGAAGATGCTTGAGATAGGACAGCGACGAATAGCCGCTGCCGAAATCGTCCAGGGCCACGCCGACGCCCAGGCCGCGCAGCCGCGACAAGGTGTGCGCGGCCGCCATTTCGTCGCGCAGCAGCGAGGTCTCGGTCAACTCCAGGCACAACCGTTGTGCGGGCAGGCCCGAGGCGAGCAGAGCCTGGGTCACGTCCTGCAATAAGCCGGGTTGTTCGAACTGGCGCGCCGACACATTGACGCGCAGCAGCGGCGCGCGGCCATCGCGCATCGGCCAGGCGGTCGCGGCGCGGCAGGCTTCGGCCAGCACCCAGCGGCCCAGCGGAACGATCAGGCCCGAGGCTTCGGCGATATCGACGAACTCTCCGGCAGAGCGCAGCTCGCCCTGTTCGTCCCGCCAGCGCAGCAGCGCTTCGGCGGCACGCCAGCGTCCGTCGTGCAGGTCGATCTCGGGCTGGTAGTGCACCTGCATGCGTCCTGCGGCGAAGGCGTCGCGCAACGACTGCTCGGTGCGCATGCGGGCCAACAGGCCGCGATGATGCTCGGCATCGAATACCTCGCAGCGATCGGCGCTGCCCTGGCGCGCGCGCTGGCTGGCCAGTTCCGCATTGCGCAGCAGCGCATCCGCCGACGGGGCGACCAGATCGCGCGAAAACGCGATGCCGGCGGCGGCCACCGCATGCGGCGCGCCGGCCGCGATGGCGCTGTCGCGGATCAGTTCGATGCAGCGCTCGGCCAAGTTGAGCGCTTCGGTCTCGTGCAGATGGCGGTGCGGCAACAACGCGAAGCCGTCGCTGCGCACGCGGGCGAGCGTGGCGGTTTCGCAGAATTCTTCGCGCAGGCGTTCGGCGATGGCGACCAGGACATCGGCGCCGGCCTGCTCCGATTCGTCGGCGCCCATCAGCGTATCCACCTGCAGATGGATCGCGGCCACGCCGGCGGTATCGCCATGCAACGGGCGCAAAGCGGTATGCGCGACTTCGAGCAGATGGTCGCGGTTGGGCAGATCGGTGTGCGGATCGTGCAATTCGAGATAGCGCAGCCGGCCTTCGGCTTCGCGACGGCGCTGGGTTTCGTAGGCCATGGCCGCGTAATCGCCGATGCTGCCGGCGAAGGCCTCGTCTTCGGGCGTCCATACGCGCGCAGCGCCGACCTGTTCGTGGCAGACCACGCCGATCAGTTCGCCCTCGCAGCGCATCGGCGCGTCGAGCAGCGAACGCACGTTGTGGCGGCGCAGATAGTGGGCCAGCGAAGTGTCTTCGGCGTTCAACGCCGTATGCGTGGCGACATCGGCCGCGTCGATCACCCGCACTTCGCCCAGCATCTGCGCATAGGCGCCGAGCGGGCGGATGGTTTCCTCGTAACCGGGAGGATTGTGGCGGCGGCCGGCGCGGTCGTAGCTGTGCACGCAACGCAGCGCATCGGCGCCGTCGCAGCGCCAGATGTTGACGCGCTCGACTTCCAAGGTTTCCGCCGCGGTTTCGCAGATCACCGCGTAGGCACTGGCCAATGAGCAGTCCTCGTGCCAGACCTGCCGGGCCAGCGATACCAGGGCGTGGTTGTGCCGGCGCGCCCAGGCGCCCTCCTCGCGGCGGTTCGTTGCCTGTGGCATGCCCGACATGCCCTTGGCCCCCCTTCCCGGTTCCGTTCCGGTGCCCGAACCGCCACTCTCGCGCTGTTTAGGGGCAAACGCCAGCGGATGGCCGGAACGGCCTCTTGTTGGCCCGGCTTTTTGTGGGAGCGGCTTTCGTGGGAGCGGCTTTAGCCGCGAGCTTTCGGCCATCGAAGATCAAGAACTCGCGGCTAAAGCCGCTCCCACGAAAGCCGCTCCACAGAAGGCCGGGTCGAGCCGACTGGTAGAATTGCGCCCCCATCCTCGCAGCCCCGGCGCTTTTTCGGCGCCGCAGCCACGCACGCCATGACCAGCACCGCCGAACTGTCCTCGCCCGCTTCCGCCAATACCGAGCTGACCCACAGTGTGCTCGACCGGGATTACACCCTCGAGGACAAGTTCACCCGCACCCAAGGCCGCATCTATCTGAGCGGCGTGCAGGCGCTGGTGCGGCTGCCGCTGATGCAGCGGTTGCGCGATCAGGCCGCGGGTTTGAACACCGGCGGTTTCATCTCCGGCTACCGCGGTTCGCCGCTGGGCGGCTTCGATCTGGAACTATGGCGCGCCAAGAAGCACTTGGCCGAAGCCGGCGTGAAGTTCACTCCAGGCCTCAACGAAGACCTCGGCGCGACCATGGTTTGGGGCACGCAGCAGACCAATCTCTTCCCCGGCGCCAAAGTCGATGGCGTGTACGCGATGTGGTACGGCAAAGGTCCGGGCGTGGACCGCTGCGGCGACGTGTTCAAGCACGGCAACGCCGCCGGCACGTCCAAGCACGGTGGCGTGCTGGCGTTGGCCGCCGACGACCACGCCTGCCGCAGCTCGACGCTGCCGCACGGCAGCGAAGGCGAATTCACCAGCGCGATGATGCCCATCCTCAATCCGGCCGGCGTGCAGGACATCCTGGACATGGGCCTGATCGGCTGGGCGATGTCGCGCTATACCGGCCGCTGGGTCGGTTTCAAGACGATCGCCGAGACGGTGGAATCGTCCGCATCGGTGGAAGTGAATCCGTTCGCGCTGCAGATCGCCACGCCGGAAGATTTCGAGATGCCGGTCGGCGGCCTCAACATCCGCTGGCCCGATCCGCCGCTGGACCAGGAAATGCGCCTGCATCGTTACGCGGTGAAGGCGGCGCAGGCGTTCGCGCGCGCGAACCGCATCGACCGCATGGTGGTCGATTCGCCGAACGCGCGGCTGGGCATCGTCACCACCGGCAAGAGCTATCTGGACGTGCTGCAGGCGCTGGAATACCTGGGCCTGGATGCGCGCGCCTGCAGCGAGCTGGGCATCCGCGTCTACAAGGTCGGCATGACCTGGCCGCTGGAGCCGGTGGGCATCCGCGATTTCGCGCGCGGGCTCGAGGACATCCTGGTCGTCGAAGAAAAGCACAGCTTCATCGAAAGCCAGATGAAAGAGCTGTTCTACAACTTCGAAGGCCGGCGCCCGTCCATCGTCGGCAAATTCGACGAAGGCGGCGAGTGGATCCTGCCGTCGACGAATGAATTGACCCCGGCGCGCATCGCCGGCGTGATCGCGCGCCGCATCCAGCGCTTCCACGATTCCGAACACATGCGCGACGTGCTGCGCTGGATGGAAGAAAAGGAAAGCGAACTGGCCCTGCCGCGCGCCAATTTCCCGCGCGTGCCGCACTACTGCAGCGGCTGCCCGCACAACACCTCGACCAAAGTGCCGGAAGGTTCGCGCGGACTGGCCGGCATCGGCTGCCACTACATGGTCACGTGGATGGACCGCGACACCGACACCTTCACCCAAATGGGCGGCGAAGGCGTCACCTGGTGCGGCCAGGCGGCGTTCACCGATACGCCGCACGTGTTCCAGAACCTGGGCGACGGCACCTATTTCCACAGCGGTTCGCTGGCGATCCGCCAGTCGGTCGCGGCCGGCGTCAACATCACCTACAAGATCCTCTACAACGATGCGGTGGCGATGACCGGCGGCCAGCCGGTGGACGGCACGCTGTCGGTGCCGCAGATCGCGCACCAGGTGCGCAGCGAAGGTGTGCAGACCATCGTCGTGCTGAGCGACGATATCGAGAAGTGGTCGGATCACTCCATTTTCCCGTCCGGTGTCGAATTCTTCGACCGCCGCGAGCTTGATGCCACACAGAAGCGCCTGCGCGAAGTGAAAGGCGTCAGCGTGCTGATCTACGACCAGACCTGCGCCACGGAAAAACGCCGCCGCCGCAAGCGCGGCAAGATGGCGGATCCGCAGAAGCGCGTGTTCGTCAACACTTTGGTTTGCGAAGGCTGCGGCGACTGCGGCCAGAAGAGCTTCTGCGTGTCGGTGCTGCCCAAGGACACCGAGTTCGGCCGCAAGCGCGAAATCGACCAGAGCAACTGCAACAAGGACTACAGCTGCGTCGAAGGCTTCTGCCCGAGCTTCGTCACCGTGCACGGCGGCGCGCCGCGCAAAGGAAAGAAAGTCAGCTCGCAGGAAAAGCTGGCGAATATCCCGATGCCCGCATTCGCATCCGATCTTTCGCAGCCTTGGAATATCCTGATCACCGGCGTCGGCGGCACCGGCGTCGTCACCATCGGCGCATTGCTGGGCATGGCCGGACACCTGGAAGGCCGCGGCTCTACCGTGCTCGACCAAACCGGCCTGGCGCAGAAGGGCGGCGCGGTGACCACGCATATCCGCATCGCGAAAACGCCCGACGACATCCACGCCGTGCGCATCGCCGCCGGCGAAGCGGACCTGGTGCTGGGCTGCGACATGGTGGTGGTCAACGACTACTGGGCGCTGTCCAAGATCCGCGCCGACCGCACCCAGGTGGTGCTCAACACTTACGAAGCGATGCCGGGCACGTTCACCACGCGTCCCGACATGCAGTTCCCGGCGACCGACATCGTCGCGGCCGTGCAGCATGCGCTCGGCGGCAAGTCGCCGTTGCTGATCGACGCGACCCAGATCGCGACCGGGCTGATGGGCGATGCGATCGCCGCCAACCTCTTCATCCTCGGCTACGCGTGGCAGCAGGGCCTGGTGCCGCTGTCGTTCGATTCGATCATGCGCGCGGTCGAACTCAACGGCGCCGCGGTCGAAATGAACAAGACCGCGTTCGCCTGGGGCCGTTTGGCGGCGACCGATATCGACGCCGTGCTCGATGCCGCCGGCATCGTCCGCAACGCGCAGACCGCTGCGGAAAAGACGCCGCGCGATCTGCCGATGCTGCCGCCGCGCCCGTCCGAAGGCCGCGAATCCGGCCTCGCCGACGCGCTCTCGCCCACCCGCAGCGAAGACGATCTGCGCCACGTGCCGGCGCACGGCAGCGACGTCGCCTTCCTGCCGCTGGACGACGCGCGCCTGTCGCGCTCGCTGGACGAAGTGATCGCGCGCCGCAGCGCCTTCCTTACCGATTACCAGAGCGCCGGTTACGCCAAGCGCTATACCGATTTCGTCGCCAAGGTACGCACCGCCGAACAGGCCAAGGCGCCCGGCTCCACCGACCTGTCAGAAGCCGTCGCCCGCTATTTCTTCAAGCTGATGGCCTACAAGGACGAGTACGAAGTCGCGCGCCTGTACACCAGCGGCGATTTCCGCCGCAGGCTCGAGCAGCAGTTCGACGGCGACTACAAATTGCACTTCCACTTGGCGCCGCCGCTGCTGGCGAAGAAGGACGCGCAAGGCCGGTTGCAGAAGAAGGAATTCGGCCCCTGGGTGTTCACCGCGTTCAAGGTGCTGGCCAAGTTGCGCGGCCTGCGCGGCGGCGCGCTGGACATCTTCGGCTACACCGAGGAGCGCAAAAGCGAGCGCCGGCTGATCGGCGATTACGAAAACACCATCGGCGCGCTGCTCGACAAACTCGATGCCGGCAACGTGGGCCTGGCCGCGGAGATCGCGAGCATTCCCGAGCAGATTCGCGGCTACGGGCACGTCAAGGAAGCGCATCTGCACAAGGCCAAAGCGCGCGAAGCGGAGCTGCTGGTCGAGTGGAAGAATCCGTTGCGGATCGTGCAGGCGGCCTGATCGCTTGCTGCTGATACGAACAGGCCTAATTTGGGCCTGTTCGTACCAGCGAATCATCTAGAATATCTATTCATAAGCTATGCATGCCGACGGAATATCCGTAGACGGATAGCCATAAACGGCTTGACTATCTATTCATAAATCTATTCAATCGCCCCATGGGCGATTCTCGAACAAATCAACTCGAAGACCTCTTGCGGGCTAATGGCCCTCAAACGGCGCTGCAAATCGGCAGTGCGCTCGGGATCAGCCAGCCGACTGTTTCACGAGCGGTCGCAGAGGCGGGCGACCGCATCATCCGCGTCGGGCGCGCGCGCGCGACGCGTTATGCGCTGGGTCGCGAGATCGCGCGCGCCGGCCGACGCTGGCCGCTATACCGCATAGATCCCGCTGGACAAGCCCATGTCTTGGGCGAACTTCGCGCATTGCACGGTGGCGGCTTCCACTTCGATTCGTCGCGACCGCTACCCGCCCTGCTCCACGGCGACTTCGCCGACGGTTTGTTCCCGGGTTTACCCTGGTTCCTCGATGACCAACGCCCGCAAGGTTTCCTCGGTCGCGCTTTTGCGCGGCGGGTGGCCGTCGATATCGGCGCATCCGAAGACCTCGCCCGTTGGCAAACGGACGATGCAATCCTTGGCCTGCTGCGCTACGGGGACGATCAACCGGGCGATCTTGTGTTGGGTGAAGCTGCATTGCAAAACGCGTTACAGAACGCATTCTCTCCTATCGAGACGTTGTCGATCGCCGACCGTGAAACTGACTACCCGCAACGCGCAGAAGCCGCCCTGCGCGGTGAGAACATGGGCTCATCCGCTGGCGGGGAGCAGCCAAAGTTCGTGGTTACGCTACGGGATAGGGATGGATACCGGCCTGCCATCGTCAAATTTAGCGAGCGCAGCGATACGCCGGCCGGGCGCCGCTGGTCGGATCTGCTTCGATGCGAACAGACCGCCGGCGAAGTGCTGCGGTCGCACGGACAAAACGGCGCTAATGGCGAGATTATCGAAGCCGACGGCCGCACATTTCTACAATCGACGCGTTTCGATCGCACGCCGATGATGGGTCGGCGCGGATTCGTGTCACTGGCTGCGCTCGATGCTGCCTACTTCGGCCATGGCCGCATCGATTGGTGGCGTTTCGCAGTAGAACTGCAACGCAATGGTTGGATCGATGCTGATGATGCACAAAGCCTGCGGGTTCTCGGTTGGTTCGGCGCCCTCATCGCCAACAGCGACATGCACCTTGGCAATGCCGGGCTTATTCTTGGCGACACGCGCCCGTTGGCCCTCGCTCCTGCTTACGACATGCTGCCGATGCATTTTCGTCCCGCTTCGAGCGGTGAAGTAGTGCAGCGCGACTATGTCGTGACACTGCCAACACCCGAGTTTCGAGATGATTGGCGGATAGCGGCTACGATGGCCCAAGATTTCTGGCAGCATGTTGCGAACGAAACGGCCATTTCTGACACATTCCGCGGAATGGCAGGCGGCGCGGAAATCGCACTCGGGCATGCGATAGCTCGACAGCGCTGATCCCATCACCACTGCCCGGCCGGACAAGCCCCTGACGAGTGCCGACTGAGGGCCTGCGCCCGCAGATCGGTGTTTTGTGTCCGCCTTGCACGGCTGGTCTCGTTCCCTGAAATATGCGATCGCCCGGCGATCGGCCGGGATCCCCATGGTCTTCAACTCGCTCACCTTCGCGGTGTTCTTCGCCATCGTGCTCGCCATGCACGCGATGCCGTTCGGCTGGACGACGAAGAAAGTCAACCTGCTGATCGCGAGTTATCTGTTCTACGCGGCATGGAATCCGCCGTTCATCCTGTTGCTGTGGATCTCGACCGTGGTCGACTGGTACGCCGCGCAGGCGCTGGTGCGCGCGCAAAAGCCGGCGGCGCGGCGCGCCTGGATGCTGCTGTCGGTAGCGGTCAACCTGGGCATGCTGGCGTATTTCAAGTACGGCGAGTTCCTGCTGAGCAACTTCAGCGCGTTGGCGGCGAGCGTCGGCATCGCCTACTCGCCGCCCGATTACGATATCGTGCTGCCGGTCGGCATCTCGTTCTATACCTTCGCCACGCTGTCCTACACGCTGGATATCTATCTGCGCCGTGCGAAACCGGCGCAGAATTTCCTCGACTACGCGCTGTTCGTCACCTTCTTCCCGCACCTGGTCGCCGGGCCGATCATGCGGCCGACCGAACTGGTGCCGCAGTTCGCCGTGCCGCGACGCGCGACCGCCCATCAGCTGTACTTCGGGCTGGCGCTGATGACGCTGGGCCTGTTCCAAAAAGTCGTGCTGGCCGACGGCTTCCTGTCGGATCCGGCAGAAATGGTGTACGACGCCAAGACCGCAGCGGGAACGCTCGACGCCTGGGCCGGCACGCTGGCTTTCAGCGGACAGATCTTCTGCGACTTCGCCGGATATTCGACCACCGCGATCGGCGCCGCGCTGTGCCTGGGTTTCGCGATGCCGGACAATTTCCGTTTCCCCTATGCGGCGGTCGGTTTCTCGGACTTCTGGCGGCGCTGGCATATCACCTTGTCCTCGTGGCTGCGCGACTATCTCTACATTCCATTGGGCGGCAACCGGCACGGCGCATCGCGTACTTATCTGGCGCTGATGGGGACGATGCTGCTCGGCGGGTTATGGCACGGCGCGAGCTGGACTTTCGTCGCCTGGGGCGGCCTGCACGGCCTCTATCTGTCGGCCGAGCGTGCGTTGCGCGCGCGTTTCGCCGGATGGCGGCCGGGTCCGGGCGCATTGCTCGCGCTCGGTTTGCTGACTTATGCGCTGGTCAATATCACCTGGGTGTTCTTCCGCGCGATCGATTTCGACAAAGCCCGGACGATGCTCCGCGGCATGTTCGGCCTGAATGCCGGTGCGCAGCCGATCCTGCCTGTGGTGCATTTGGCCGCTGTCGCGCTGATCGTCGGCGGCTTGTTCGCGACGCATTGGCTGATGCGCAACACCACGTTGGAAACCGTATTGGCCAGGACGCCGGCGGCGCTCATCGCCGTCGTGTGGGGCTTGCTGGCCTTCGCCGTCGTCATCGAACAGGGAACGGGCAATGCCTTCATCTATTTCCAGTTCTGACGACCTGGTTTCCGCAGCGTCCCGTTCCCGGCATGCCGCGAGCGCGGAACGGGCGACGGCGGCCGATCGTCCGGGCGTGGCGCAGCCCGTGCCGGTGCGGCCGATTCCCGCGCAACCCTGGGGAACGATCGCGATCGCCGCCGCCGCGTTGTGCCTGGTGCTGCTCGTGATTTGGGAATGGCGCATGCGCGCGCTCGGACTCGAAGCGGGCGATTTGGACGACGACGCCTCGGCCTGGGTAGAACAGCGCCGTCGCATCGATGCGGGCAACGTGCCGGTCGCGATCGTCGGCGATTCGCGCATCCTGTTCGATACCGATCTCGACCGTTTTCAAGCGCTCACCGGCATACGGCCGGTGCAACTCGCATTGCCCGGCACCAATGCGCGTCCGTTCCTGGAACAGCTCGCCGCCGATTCCGATTTCCGCGGTCTGGCCATCGTCGGCATCAGCGAGCGTTCGTATTTCCGCGACGACATCGGCGTGATGGCGGATGCGCTGACGTTGTACCGCTACGAATCGCCATCGCACCGCAGCGGTTATCGGCTGCATCGCGCACTGGAGCGGGAATTCGCCTTCCTGGACAACGATTACCGGCTCAGCACGCTGGTGCACAGGCTCGATCCCGATGGGCGGCCGAAAGCGATGAGTCCGCGTTGGGACGTCTGGAAAGTCCGCTCAGGCAGCGACGACCGACAATCGCAGGTGTGGACGCGCCTCGAGCGCGATGCGCAGCTGCGCGAGCATGCGATCCGGGTCTGGCTGCACCCTGCGCCCGGTCGGCCGATGGGACCGTTGCAGGCGGATCTGGTCGCACGTACGCAGGCGGCCACGCGCAAGGCCGTCGCGGCGATCCGCGCGCGCGGCGGCGATGTCGTGTTCGTGCGGCCGCCGTCGGCGCCGCAACTGCGGGCGATGGAAGACAAACGGGCGCCGCGCAACATCGCTTGGGACCCCCTGATCGCCGCGGCCGGCGTGCGCGGCATCCATTTCGAGGATTATCCGGCGATGCGCGGCCTCTATCTGCCGGAGTGGTCGCACTTGTCGCGCCGATGCTCGACCGTGTTTACCGACGCCTACGTCCGCGAGATCGTCAAAGCCACGCCGCAGCTGCGGCTGCGCGCTCAGGCGGAACGGGCGCTGCAGCCCAAGGATTGCCTCGCCGATGCGCTCGCAGGCGCGGCTTCGGTGTCGTCGCGCTGATCGTTTCGTCGCAGCATCAAGGACCGCCGACGCCCGGCGCGGGCCGACGCGACGCGCGACGCGCACGCAAAGAAGCGCGCATTCGCCTCAGCGGCCCCTTCAACGGCAAAGCGAGGTGGCGGTAGAAGAACGACCATGCGCGCCGCGGCCCCGGAATCCGGTGCGCCAGCCCCTCCTCGATGGTGTAGACGCAGGGCGCGCAGATCCCGCAGGGCGCGCCGCGCACCGGCGTGTGGCAGAACCAGGTCATGTCCATGATGGCGCTCCAGCCTTCGGCTTGCGCTTGCCGGCCCATGCCTACTTTGTCGATGTAGAACAACGGAAAACCGAAGCAACCGAACAGCCTGAACTCGGCCGAATCGGCATGCCGAGGATCCACACGGATGCTCGGGTAGCCGGCCGGATGCTGGAACGCCGTAACGAGCGGGCGCAAGAGCGTCTGCACCTTGTCGTCCACATGCACGCACAGTTCCATGTCGGTCGTGCCGTTGCGCTTGCAGAACGCCGGCAGCCAGGCGTACTGGCTGCCGATGAAGATGCGCTTGCGGATCTCGCGCAATGCGCCGGCGATCTCCGGATCCTCCGCGATGTCGGTCACCGCAACGGCGCGGAGCGGTCGCAGCAGCTCGCGCGTGTGCGGGTACGCCTCGCGCAGATGCTCGCCGATGCGGGACATCGTCCGCAGCTCGGTCTGGGTCGACGCCCGCGTCGGATCTTCCAGGTAATGGGGCACGACGGGAACCCGCTGCAGCAACAGCAGCTGCAACAGCCGGAACGTCGAATCCCAGCCGCCGGTCCAAAGCAGATTCACGCAAAGGCTGTCGGCAGTAGTGCGCGACGCATTCATCGATCTGTATTTTTCCCAAACATTCTCCGCGACGGCCATCCGATCTTATCGGGATGGATATTCGCACAGCGTCTCGACTTTGCGACAAAGATGAACGCGGCCCAGCATCGAACGAACTTTGCTGAATGCGCTAACGATGCAAATCCGCGCGGGATTCTCCGCAATTGTCGCTGTTCCAGTGAACGCGATGTGAACCGTGCGATCAAGATCGCGAAGTAAGCTATCGATAACGCGCAGTAAGTTTTCGATGACGTTCTTCGGTCATTTCCACGCCGCATTGTGGCGCTACACTTTTTCGCGGCCCGCATTTCGAATTGGACGCATGTCACTACAGAAGAACATAAACGCCCCGAAGACATCCGCTGTGCCGGCTCTGGCGATGCAACCCGACGCATGGGACCGGCAAAGCTTCTGGCAATTCGCCGACAAGGCGAAAGCAGCGACCGAGGCGCTGGCGGAGCAGAAAATGAAAGTCCTGCCGCAACTGCCCGTCGAGGCGCTGCGGCAGTTCTGCATCCAGTACCGTTTCTTCACCATCGACTACATCAGCGATCTCGCCTTGCTGCTGGTCAAGCTGCCTTTCGGCGGTTTGCGCAGCCTGTTGAGCCAGATCCTCGCGGAGGAACTCGGCGAAGGCGATGCGGCCCGGGCGCATCCCGAAATTTACGACCGCTTCCTGGCGAGCATCGGCGTAAAGTCTGAGCAGATCGAACTTCGCCTGCCCGCGAACCGCACTATCCTGAGCGAGTTGACGGCGGAGATGTCGCGTCGCAGCCCGGCGTTCGGCGTGGGCCTGCGCGGGATGGGCGGCGAATGCCTGTGCCAGACCTATCTGTCGGTGATGTTCGAGCACCTGCGCGCGCATCCGTACATGCGCGAGCACGCCGACGATATCGATTGGGAATTCTGGACGATCCATACCGGCGAAGAAGACATCATCCATGGCGAACTGACCCGCCAGGCCATTGACGACTACCTCCGGCAGGATCCTAGCGTGTTGCCGGATCTGGCCAGCGGCTACGAACGCAGCATCACGGCATGGAATCTGTTCTGGGAAAACATCTTCGATGCCTACGCTTCCCGCCCGAGAAGCGTGTCGTGAACGCGATCGCGCAGTTCCACCTCGCTTTTCCGGTGCGCGATCTGGACGAAGCGCGCCGTTTCTACGGCGGCGTGATCGGTTGCCCGCAGGGCAGAAGCGATGTGAGTTACCAGGATTTCGATTTTTTCGGACATCACTTGGTCGCCCACGTTTCCGGCGACGGCGAGCCGTTGCAAAGCGGGCGTTTCGACGGCGAAGCGGTGCCGGTGCCGCACTTCGGTATGAATCTCGACCGAGAATCGTGGGAAACGCTCGCCAAGCGCCTGAAAGCGGCCGATGTCGCCTTCCACGAAGAGCCGCACCTGCGGCTGAAGGGGAAACCCGGCCAACATGTGACGATGTTCCTGTTCGATCCATCGGGCAACGCGCTGGAATTCAAGTCCTTCGACGATCCCGAACAGACGTTCATACCCTGAGTGCGGCGGCCGATGCGCGACATTCGCATCGATAGCGCCAGCGGCGACACCGCAAGCGGCGCGGATCGCGACGAACCGGCGCGATCCGCCGCCCGTCGCAGCGACCGCAGGCATGTGCTGCATTCGTGGTCTTCCCACGGCACTCTCGAGCCCGTCGTCGTCGCAGGCGCGGAAGGCGCGCATTTCTGGGACGAAAACGGCCGGCGCTGGCTCGATTTTTCCAGCCAGCTGGTCAACGTCAACGTCGGCCATCGGCACCCGGCATTGATCGCCGCGATCAAAGCGCAAGCCGAGAAGTTGTGCACGGTGGCGCCCTATCACGCCAACGAAGCGACCAGCGAAGCGGCGCGCCTGATAGCCGAACTCGCGCCTGGCGATCTGAACCGGGTGTTCTTCACCAACGGCGGCGCGGAGGCGGTCGAAAATGCGATCCGAATGGCGCGCCTGCACACCGGCCGCCACAAGATTCTGACCGCGTATCGCAGCTACCACGGCGCGACGGCCGGCGCGATCGCCGCGAGCGGGGATCCGCGGCGCTGGCCTTCGGAACCCGGCGCGGTCGGCGTCGCCAGATTCTGGGGACCTTATCCCTATCGCTCGGCATTCCATGCCGGCAGTGCGCAAGAAGAATGCGAGCGCGCGTTGGCGCATCTCGCCGACACGCTCATGGTCGAAGGCGCGCACACCGTCGCCGCGATCCTGCTGGAGACCGTGGTCGGCGGCAACGGCATCCTGGTGCCTCCGGACGGTTATCTGCAGGGCGTGCGCGCGCTGTGCGAGGCGCACGGCATCGCGATGATCGCCGACGAGGTGATGGCCGGTTTCGGCCGCTGCGGCGAGTGGTTCGCGATCGATCGCTGGAAAGTGGTGCCGGACCTGATCACCTTCGCCAAAGGCGTCAACTCCGGTTACGTACCGCTGGGCGGCGTGATCATGAGCGATGCGATCGCCGCCAGCTTCGCTTCGCGAGCTTATCCGGGCGGGCTGACTTATTCCGGCCACCCCTTGGCCTGCGCGGCAGCGGTCGCGTGCATCGGCATCTACCGGGAAGAGAATCTGATCGCGCGCGCCCGTTCGTTGGGCGACGAGATCATCGCCCCGGCGTTGCAAGCGATGCAGGCCCGTCATCCCTCGGTCGGCGACGTGCGTGGCTTGGGCGCGTTCTGGGCGATCGAACTGGTCCGCGACCGCGCCACGCGCGAGCCGTTGGTGCCGTTCAACGCGTCCGGCGCCGCCGATGCGCCGATGGCGGCGTTCGCCGCCGCCTGCAAGCAGCGCGGCCTGTGGCCTTTCGTCGTCTCCAACCGTCTGCATATCGTGCCGCCGCTGACGATAGACGAACAGGCGTTGCGCGACGGCCTGTCGATCGTGGACGAAGCGCTGCACGTCGCGGATCGCTACTACGCCGGATAGCGGCCCGTAGCGGACAGCTTCACGCCGGCCGCACCGCCGATGGCTTACACGATGCGCCCATCCTCCCACGGATGCATCGCATGGAATCGCTGCTCGGCCAGGACCTGTGGATATTGGTGCGGATCGCCGCGGCGATGCTGCTCGGCGGAGTGCTCGGCATCGAACGCGAGCTGGGCAAGCATGCCGCGGGCCTGCGCACGCATATGCTGATCGCCGGCGCGGCGGCCTTGATCGTCGGCCTGGGCGATGTGATCGCCGAGCATTTTTCCGATCAGCAGTACCGCGAATTGCTGCGCGTGGATCCGGTGCGGCTGATCGAGGCCGTCGTGGCGGCGGTCGGTTTCGTCGGCGCGGGCGCGATCCTGCGCAGTTCGCACGACGATCACGTGCGCGGCCTCACCACGGCCAGTTCGCTGCTGATGGCGGCGGCGATCGGCATCGCCGCGGGACTGGGCAATTACGTGTTGGCGATCGGCGCTTCGCTGCTCTGCGTGATCGTGCTGGCGGTGTTTCGGCGGGTCGAGGCCAAGATGGGTACCCAATGACGGTGCTGGGCTGTCAATTCATTTTTTATGTCATCCCGAACGCAGTGAGGGATCTGCTTGGTTCTCGTGCGTCGTCGCAGCCGAGAGTAGATCCCTCACTGCGTTCGGGATGACAGGGTGAGAGGGGACGGCGCGACCGACCAACGCCGCCGCAGCGCGCGCTCGCAAGGGTCGGAGAAATAGCGCGCAACGAGCGCACCCAGCGCCCAACACAGCAAAGCTGCCGGTACGTACCACCAGAACCCGTTGCGCATGTCCTCACCCATCGCACGGAATACGCCGACCAGTCCGAACACCACGAACATGTGGGTCAGGTAGATTTCGTAACTCAAGCGGCCAAACGAGCGCAGCCAGCCGAATCCGCGCATCGGTGCGGCGGGCGCTTGCACGTGGCGCCAATGCAATCCGACGATCAGGCTGGCCGCGGACAGGGTGAGCACCAGCATGTAGCCGTTGCCGATCGCGTCCCACAGTTCGCGCCCTGCGAACCACACCAGTAGCAATCCGCAGGTGCCGCCGATGCGCGCGCAAGCGGCTAGCCGAGGCGGCGGCGTGCGCTGGGCGAGCAATGCGGCGAGTATGCCGGTGGCGATCGCCGCCATACCCGGCAAGTAAGCCTTCTCTTGCCAGATTTCGTTGCCGTCGAGCGCGGCGCGCGTGATCGGCAAGGACAAGGCCAGTGCGGCGAGCAGCAGCGCCAGCCAGCGCACGTCGCGCACCAACAGGCAGACCAGCGGGAAGCCGAGGTAGAACGCTTCCTCGATCGACAACGACCACAGCACATCCCAACCGCCGGGCAGCCAGCCGGTCTGCCCTTCGTACCAGTTCAGATACAGCCCGAGCGCGGACAGCGTCGCGCCGTCGAGCGATTGTCCGGGCTTGTCGATCACGTATTGGGGCACGCCGAGCGCGTGCATCGCAGCCAGGATCGCGAGCAACGCCAACAGGCAGGGCAGGATGCGCGCCGCACGCCGCGCGTAGAACGAGCGGACATCGATTTTGGCCAGCGAACCCCAGCGCGCCAGCGTGTGCGATGCGATCAGGAAGCCGGAAATCACGAAGAACACGAACACCGCTTCGTAACCCGAATACGACAAGCCGCTCAGCACGCGCTTGGGCACGACATCGGCGAGCGCGGTTTTGCCCAGCGGAATGCGCAACGCGACGTGGTGGATCACCACCAGCAGGATCGACAGGCCGCGCAGCGCGTCGATGCCGGGGTTGCGGTGTAAGGCGTCGGATTGCGGCGAAGAGCCTGCTGTCATCATCGTTTCCGAATTCGCGCGAGTATGCGGCACGACACTCGGCGTTTCCCCTCTCCCTTTATGGGAGAGGGACAGGCCGAAGGCCAGGGAGAGGGTTCGGCTTTTGGCGACATTTCGTATCAAGAGCAAAAAGCACGCTTCGCTTCGCTCGCGCCCCTCTCCCGCCCTTCGGGCACCCTCTCCCCAAGGGGAGAGGGAAAAGCGCCACACAACGCCTATTACTTACGCGCAGAAAAAATCGGCGTCAGATAATCCGTCTTGCCCTCTATCCGCTCCAGATGCGGATAGCGCAACCCACCGTGGTAATCGACCGGAATCGTGCGAAAGCGGTCGAATTCCTTCACCGTGATCCGGATCGGCGCCTTGTCGTCCTTGGCGGCCTTGATCGCGTCCTCCATCGCCTCCTTGCCGTATTCGATGTCGTTGACGGCGACCAGGGTCATGCCCGAACCGATACCGGCGTTGAACGCCGGGCCGTCCCAGCGCACGTCGCCGATCTTGCCTTCCTTGTCGGCGCTGAAGCCGATCGAATAGGTGAAATCGGTGCCGCCGCGGTTGTTGCTCTTGGCGTTCTCCTTGGCCAGGGCGTTGGGCTTGTCCTTGTAGACGAGGCGCCAGCCGCTGGCTTCGATGCCGCCGGTCAGCGGCACTTTGCCGTCGAGGCGATCGCGCAGGAACGTGGCCCAGTCGTCGGCGACCACGCCGTTGAGCGTGGCGACGACATCTTCGAAGGTGTAGGTCTTCTGTGCTTTCCAGGCGCCGTCGTCGACGCCGAAGAAGGCCTGCGCGAAATCGTCGAGCGATTTCTTGTTGCCGGTGAGCTTGCGGATGCGCGCATCGGCCTCCAGCCAGATCATCTGGCCGGCCGAGTAGTAGTCCTCGCTCATCTGGTAATTGCGATAGGACTTGGGCCGGCGCTGGGCGATGATCGGATCGTTGGTCGTGTCCTGCACCGCGCGCCATTGCAGGCCGGGGCGGTTGTCGGCGTAGGTCGCCGCGACGCCGGCCAGCGCATCGCGCGAAGCCTCCTGGCTGCGCAGGCCCGAACGCCCGGTCAGCACGTTGCCCCAGTACTGCGTCTGCCCCTCGTAGACCCAGAGGAGGCTGTCCTGCATCGGCACGTTGTAGTTGGGCGTCCACAGGTCCGCGGGACGGCGGAATTTGCCGTTCCAGGAGTGGGTGTATTCGTGGGCGAGCAGATCGTCGCTATTGGTCTTGGCGTCCCACTCGGAGAAGTATTCGAGATCCAGGCCGTTTTCGCTGGAGCGCTGGTGCTCCAGGCCGTTGCCGCTCATCTGCTTGGACAGCGACAGCAGGAAATCGTAATGGTCGTAATGCTGCGCGCCGTACAGCTTCATCGCCTGGCGCACCATCGCGCGGTGCTGTTCGATGTGCTCGGGCTTGGTCTCGAGGAATTTCGCCGCATCGGCGACCACATTGAGCCGCACCGGCACCTTGGCGCCGGGCGCCAGGTCGATGGTCTTGAAATAGCGGCCGGCGTAGATCGGCGAATCGACCAGGATGTCCAGCGGCACCGTCTTGTAGTGCACGGTATCGCCGTCGCGGCGGTCGACATCGAGCGCGCTCGCGGCCTGGAAACCGGACGGATATTTCACCGAAGCCTGGTAATCGATCTTGCCGGCGTAATGGCCTGCCGGATACAGCACCACCGCGTTCCACTGCAGGTTGAGCATGTTCGGCGTCATCACCACGCGGCCCTGCGGACCGTCGGTCGGGGTGAGGTAGTTGTAGTCCATCTGCAGCGATTGCACGCCGGCCGGCACATCGACGTGGAATGCGTAGACGTTGAGCGGATCGCGCTTCCACGCCAGCGTCTGGCCGTTGCCGGTGATCTTCAGGCCGGCGAGCTTGTCGATCGGGCCCGACGGGCTGTGATTGCCCGGCAGCCATTGCGGAAAGAGCAGCGTCAGCGCGCCTGCCTGCACGGGCATCGTCTGCTTGATGCGGTAGATGCGTTGGGCGAGGTCCGTGGCGTCGACTTCGATCGCGACCGTGCCCGGATAAGCTTCGTCCGCCGGCGCAGGCACTTCGGCGCGGGCCGTCGTCGTAAACATCGGCGCGGACAGCGCGAAAGCGATGGCGAGCGAAAGACTGGCAAGGCGCGAACGTGACATTGCGTGGGTCCTGATGGCCGGAAACCATGCATCGTGCCGCGCCTGGGCCATCGGCACCCCTGCCATTCGGCATGCCTGATTGTGATTTCGGGCCCGTTACACGGGCCCTGCCGATCATGCCGGGGCGGCTTCGCTCTGCCGCCACACCAGGCATCTATTGTTCGCCGGCATCGCGACGTCGTCGACCAGCCCCAGGCCGGCGCCACGGGCCAAGGCATCCACGGCTTCGAAATCCCGTATCGCCGAATGGGCGTCGCGGGCCTTGAGCCAATCGTCGAATTGCCGGTTGCTTTCGCTGGTGTACTCGCCGCCGTAGTTGAACGGCCCGTACAGCGCCACCGTGGCCGCACGCTGCCGCTGCGCGGCGAACACGTCGCGCAAGCCAGCGAAGAACGCCTGCACGTGCGGCCAGCTCATGATGTGCAGCGCATTGGCGGAAAAGACCGCATCGAAAGCAGGACGCATCGCAGCCACAAGCGACCAATCGCCGCCGACGTCGAGCGCTATCGCCGGCGGCGTGTTGGCCAGCGCCGCTTCGTCCAGCCACATCGCGATGCCCGGCAGGTTGTCGGCCACGTCCGAGCATTGCCAGACGATATGGGGCATCGCTGCGGCGAAATGCACCGCATGCTGTCCGGTGCCGCTGCCGATCTCAAGCACACGGCGGCGATCGGCGAAATGCCGGCGCAGCACCTGCAGGATCGGCTCGCGGTTGCGCTCGCAAGCCGGCGCGAAAGGCTTGTCGCTCAACCGGCGCGCACCTTGCGGCCGCTTTCGCGCATCAGCTGGTCGAAACGGTCCCAGCGCAGCCGCCGCCGGTACACCTTGTTGGTCGGCCGCCATTCGACCGCACCCTTGGACACCAGCAGCGTGCCGAAGCGCACGCTGTCCTTCTCGACTACGAATTCGACATCCTCCCGCCCGAGCGTGCGCCGTGGCAGGTTGAAGGTGACGGTGTGCGCCATGGCGGCCTCCTGAGGCGTCGATCCATAGCGGATCGACGCTCCTGTATGCCCGAGCGGGCGTTAACATCCCGCACACGCGCCCGGCCGCACGCTGCGGCGGCCATCCTCAGGAGATCCGCCATGTTCCGCATCGCCCTGCCCTTTGCCGCTGCGTTCGCCCTGTCGCTGTCCGCTTGCCACAGCACGCCGTCGCCCGATGCCGCCGCGGCGCCGTCGACCGAAACTTCGACGCCCGCCGCGGAGCCGACCCCGACGCCGGTGACCGATGCGGCGAAACGCTGCGATGCCACTCACGCGCAATGGGCGGTCGGCAAGGCCGCCGATCAGGCGACCGTCGACAAGCTCGTCGCCGATAGCGGTTCATCGAGCGCCCGCGTGATCAAGCCCGGCCAGGCCGTGACCATGGACTTCCGCGAAGACCGTTTGAACGTGGAAGTGGATGCGGCCAACGTGGTGACCGGTGTGCGTTGCGGCTGAAGCGGCGATCGCAGGCGCAGCGCGCGAACTTGAACGGCAACCCGCGCGCTGCGTTTTATTAGCCTTATTTTTACGCAACTCTACGCCTGCGTAGGCAAGCTCGACGCGAACTTCACGCAAGGAGTCCGCATGACCCGCATCGCATTGCCTCTTGCCGCCCTGGCCTTCGCGCTGTCGCTGGCGGCCTGCAATAAACCGCAGGAACCGGTGCCGGCCGACACCGCTACGCCACCGGCCGAAACCACGCCGCCTGCAGACACTACGACACCGCCTGCCGACACGACCACACCGCCGGCCGAACCCGCACCGGCGACCGAAGGCATGTCGCCGGAACCGGCCAACACACCGCCGCCGGCGGAATCGCAGCCGCCTGAGGACAAGAAGGATCCGGCGGAATCGCAGACCGCGCCGCCGTCTTCATAACGGCTCGGCTGCGGATTTAATTTCAGCGGGATTCGAACAGCCCGTGATCGGTCCATCCCCTCCCGCGTGGAGGGGATGGTTTTTTTGCGCCGTCAGTGTTTTTTGCGCGAGCCGTTGGCGCGATGCGCACGGCGCAGGAATTTGAGCGCCGCCTGTTCCCACTGTCTCGCGCCTTTGGCCGCGCCGGCGGCGCGCGCCAGGCTGCCGTCGCGCCACGCCGCGTAGAGCGAGGGATCGACGTAAGCCTTGCGGCATACCGCTACCGTGTTGCCGAGCGAACGCGCGACTTCGCCGATCACGCCGTTCTGCGCCGCCGCCAGCGCCTGTTCGCTCGGCGCATCGCCGCGCTTGGGTTCGGGCAACGGCGTCGCCGCGAACATCTGGAACGCCAGCAAGGTGCCGCCCCAGGTGCGGAAATCCTTGGCGGTGAAATCTTCGCCCATCGCTTCGCGCAAGTAGTCGTTGACCATGCCCGAGTCGATGGGTTGGCGTTTGCCGTCGTCGTCGACGTATTGGAACAGCGCCTGTCCCGGCAATTGCTGGCAGGCCTTGACCAGTTTCACCAGGCGGGCGTTGTCCAGCACGCTGTCGTGGTTCTGCCCGCTCTTGCTGCGGAAGCTCAGCCGTGCTCTGCCGCCCGACAAGAATTCGATATGCCGGTTGCGCAGCGTGGTCAGACCGAACGAACCGTTGTCGCGCGCATAGGCGCTGTTGCCGACGCGCAACAGCGTCTGGCCCATCGTCGCGATCACGATCGCCAGCACCTTTTCGCGCGGTAAACCCCGCGTTTTTAGATCGCGGCGCACCGCGCGGCGCAGTTTCGGCAAGGCCTGCCCGAAAGCGACGATGCGATCGAATTTGCCGAAGCCGCGCACCTCGCTCCACTGCGGATGGTAGCGATACTGCTTGCGGCCGCGCGCATCGCGTCCCGTGGCCTGCAGGTGGCCGCGCGGCGTGGCGCAGATCCACACTTGCGAATAGGCCGGCGGTATCGCCAGCGCGCGGATGCGCGCCAGCGTTTTCGCATCGCGCACGGTGCGCCCGTTCGGCGCGCGATACGCGAAACCCTTGCCGGCGCGCAGCCGCGCGATGCCCGGATCGGCGTCGCTGACATAACGCAGGCCGGCGCTTTTGGCGGCGCGCTTGGCCGGGTCCGCGGCGTTCGGCGAGGATGCGCTCATCGGCCGAGCTTCAAGCCATATGCGTCAACGGCGCGCAAAAAAAGAAGGACGGACCGAAGTCCGCCCTCCTCCCTCGTCATGGTTCGGCGCTTCACCGGCCGTCGCGGTCCGCGTCGCCGGGCATCGCCCGTTCGATGCGGTGCCAAGCCGCCTTTGCGGCATGCTTGGCGCGTTCCCAGGTCAGCTGCGTTTCGCCTTTGGCGCGTTCCCAATCCTTGCGCAGGTCCGGTTCGGCCTGATCGAAGCTGCGGCCCTGATAGCGGTCGTAACCCAGGAAGCCGGCGCGATACGCGGCTTCGAAATCGTCGTAGCGATCGCCGGATGCGTAGTAAGGCTCTTGGTCGAAGCGGCGGCGCCAATAGCCGCTTTCGGCGTTCTCGTCGAGGATCGTCGGCGAAGTGCGTTCGGGATTCTGTCCGGTCATCGCATCTCTCCTTCGGCGGCGGAGAGGTGGGAGGGTTTCGCTCCGCCGCCGCACCGAAACTATCGGTGCGGACGTGATGCGGACATCAATCGGGCCGGTTCAGTTCGATTGCGGTTCTGAACCGTTCATGCGCGCGTTCTTCAATCGTCGTCTTTCTTGTTGAAGTCGATCTTCTCGCCTTTGCTCGAAGTGGAGATCTCCGCCTTCAACTCGCGCTTGCACCACGGCGCTTCCGCGGCGCCGGGTTGGCCGCCGCTGCTGAGGCAGGCGGGATTGGCATCGACGGCGGCGGTGGTGTCCTTGGTTTCGACGTTGCTGCAGGCGCTGACGATCAGCGTGGCGGCGATCAACAGGGGCAGGCGCATGGCGGTCTCTCCATGAAGGGTGATCGGATTATCGCAATGGCCGCGGATCCTGCCATATGCCGAGATGCATACCCCGCTCTCTTTCTTGGGCGCAACTTTTTGTAGGAGCGACTTGCGGCGGCTTTCGTGGGAGCGGCTTTAGCCGCGAGCTCTTTCCTTAACATCGCGCGTGAGGAAAAGAGCTCGCGGCTAAAGCCGCTCCCACGAAAGCCGCTCTCGCAAAAGCCGCTCAAGAACAAAGCCGGCCGTCAGGCCGCGTCGGGCGCCGCATGCGCAGCGGCCGGCGTCCGCGCGAAACGCCACGCCACCAAACCCGCCGCGACCAGCATCGTGCAGGCCAGCAGAAACGGCGCACCCGGCGCATGCGCGGGCGCACGCGGGCCGATGAACATCGAGAACACACCCGTGTACAGCGCCGGCCCGACGATCCCGGCCAGGCTGACCAGGCTGGTCAGGGCGCCCTGCACGCGCCCTTGCGCATCGGCACCGACCTGACGCGTGACCAATGCCTGCGACGCCGGCATCGACAGCGCCCACAGCGCCATGACCGGTACGCCGGCAAGGAACCATGCGCCGGTCGGCGCAAGCCCGTAGATCGCAAAACCGGCGGTGCCGCACAGCAGACCGATCAGCAGCGTGCGACGTTCGCCACAAGCCGCCACCACCCGCTTCACCACCACCACGTTGACGATCACGCTGAATACGCCCACCACCGCCAACACCCAGCCGACCGCCTGCGGACCCCAGCCATAGCGGTAGTCGGCGTAAAGCACGAACACGCTCGGGTACACGTAATGCGCGAGGTTGACGAGCAGGATCACCGCGGCGAGCCCGAACACCTGCGGATAGCGCTTGAGCATCATCAGCGAACCGAGCGGATTGGCGTGCGCCCAGTCGAAACTCGGCGTGCGTTTTTCGCGCGGCAGCGATTCGGGCAGTACGAACCAGCCATAGGCGAAGTTGCATAGCGCCAGGATCGCCGCGCCCCAGAACGGATAGCGAAGATCGATGCCGCCGAGCCAGCCGCCGATCACCGGGCCGACGATGAAACCCAACCCGAACGCCGCGCCGATCATGCCGAACGCCTGCGCGCGCTTGTCCGGCGGCGTGACGTCGGCGATGTAGGCGTTGGCGGTGGTGAAACTGGCCGACGTGATCGCCGAGATCACCCGCCCCACGAACAGCCAGGCCAACGACGGCGCCAGCGCCATGAAGATGAAGTCCAGTCCCAAACCCAGGCAAGAGAGCAGGATCACCGGACGCCGTCCGAACCGATCGGACAACGTGCCTTGGATGGGCGCGGTCACGAACTGGATCAGCGCGAACATCGTGCCGAACACGCCGACCCAGATCGAAGCGACGCTGATGTCGCCGCCGACGAACTGCTGCACCAGATGCGGCAGCACCGGAATGATCAATCCGAACGAAAGGATGTCGATCAGCACCGTGATGAAGATGAAGATCAGCGCGGCTTTGCGGACTTGCGGGACGATCGGTGCGTTCATGGCGACTCGTGGATGAGTGATTCGCTAGGGCTCGGAGATTCGCGCCAACGGCAAATCCCCCTGTGTCCCCCTTTTTCAAAGGGGGAGAAAGCAAGAGCGTTCGCAGGAACGTGGCGCGAGCTCTTGCTGTTCCCCCTTTGAAAAAGGGGGCAGGGGGGATTTGCTTTTGACTCTCGCTCTTGTCGGTCTACAGCGGGCCCTTTCGACAAAGCCCGGATATTTCAATGATGCCGCCTGCGCGGCCCCGCCGCCATCACGCCAGCGCGTCGGCGGCGAGCATGGCCAGGTGTTCGCGCACATCTTCCGGCCAGGCCGCGATGCGTTCCTCGAACGCGGCCGCATCGCCGGCGAACAAAGCGCGCGCGGCTTCCTCGAAACCGGGTTCGTTGCCGGCCAGCGCGGTCATGAAACGGTAGGCCGATTCCTGCGCCTCGCGCTTGCGGTCGCTGCCGGCATGCACGCGGCGCGCTTCTTCGACCAGTTTGCGCAACGCCACCGAAGCACCGCCGGGCTGGGTGGCCAGCCACTGCCAATGGCGCGGCAGCAGCGTGACCTCGCGGGCAATCACGCCCAGCCGCGGACGTCCCGGGCCTTTGCGCGGCGTCGCCTCGGCGGCGGCCGGATCCGGCGCGCGGGCGCCCAGTTCGGTGGCGTCGGCGAGTCGCTTCAATAGATCTGCCGGCGTACCGCGCAAATCGATCTCGATCGGCTGGCTGCTGCGGTCGTCGAAGATCAGCACCGGCTGCGCATTGGCCGCCGCTGAGGCCCGTTGCGCGACCAGCGCCACATGACGCAGTTCGCCTGAAGCGATGCGGTGCTGGCCGGCGAAAGCCGTGCAGCGGGTGTCGGGGGCGGCTTGCATGGTCGGGTCCTGGCAAAGACGGGCAATAATACCCGGATTAATTCAAGGGTCAATATGTCCGGGTAATTTCTAAACCCCGCAGGAGGGCGCTCTGAGACGCGCAGTGCCGACCGTACGAGGACGAATTGCCGCAACGCACAAATTGTGTTCTAGTCGAACCATCCTTGCAAAGGCAGGCCGGAGCGCGCGAGCGCACCGTAGCCCACCGTCGCCACGTATTTGCCGAGCACGCAGCCGAACGGAGACAGGATGGATCGCAACGCCCGCGACGCCAGCTTGTACGACTCCCGCGACGAGCGGGACAGCTGTGGTTTTGGCCTGATCGCGCAGCTGGACGACCGTCCGAGCCGCGTCCTGGTCGATCAGGCCCTGGAAGCACTGGGCCGCATGACCCATCGCGGCGGCGTCGCCGCAGACGGCCTCAGCGGCGACGGCTGCGGCCTGCTGATCAAGCAACCCGACGCATTCCTGCGCGCGCTGGGCGACGAAGCCGGCATCGCGCTCGGCGCGCAGTTCGCCGCCGGGTTGGTGTTCGTGCCGCACGACGACGAGGCTTTCGCACGGACGCGCGCAGGTCTCGCGCAAGCCTTGCGCGAAGTCGGCCTGGCCGTCGCCGGCTGGCGCGGCGTACCGATCGACACGGACGCGTGCGGCGACAGCGCGCGGCGTTCGCTGCCGCGCATCGAGCAAGTGTTCGTGGTGCCGGCGCTGGATGTGGACGGCGCGCGTCCCGAACCCGCCGCGTTCCAGCGGGCGTTGTATCTGGCGCGTCGCCGCGCCGAACAGCGCTTGCGCGACGACGTGCCGGGTTTCTACATCGTCAGCCTGTCGGCCGGCAGCATCGGCTACAAAGGCATGGTGCTGCCGTCGCGCCTGCCGCAGCTGTTCCCCGACTTGCAGCGCGCGGATTTGGCCAGCAGCGCGGTCGTATTCCATCAGCGTTTCTCGACCAACACAAGTTCGCGCTGGTCGCTGGCGCAACCGTTCCGCCTGCTGGCGCACAACGGCGAGATCAACACCATCGCCGGCAACCGCCGCTGGGCGCAGGCGCGCGCGCAGACCTGGCGCACCGACACGTTGGATCCGCGCGAATTCGATCCGGTGATCGAGATCGACGGCTCCGATTCGCAAAGCCTGGATTCGATGCTGGAACTGCTGCAAGCCGGCGGCATGGACCTGCTGAAGGCGATGCGCATCCTGATTCCGCCGGCGACGCAGTCGCTGGAATACAAAGACGCCGACCTGGCCGCGTTCTACGAGTACTACGCGCTCAACACCGAGCCGTGGGACGGGCCGGCGGGTATCGTGGTGTTCGATGGCCGCTACGCCGCGTGCACGCTCGACCGCAACGGCCTGCGCCCGGCGCGTTGGCTGCTGTCGCGCGACCGCCACTTCATGATCGCTTCCGAAGCCGGCGTGTGGGATGTGCCGATCGGCGAAGTGACCGCGAAAGGCAAGCTCGGGCCGGGCCAGATGATCGCCGCCGATCTGCGCACCGGCGAACTGCTGGACAGCGAGGCGATCGACGCGGTCAACCGTTCGCGCGCGCCGTACAAACGCTGGCTGAAGCAGGGCATGACCTATCTGCACAGTGAGTTGATCGATCCCAATCTGGCTGCGGAACCGTTCGACCACGGCACGCTCGCCGGTTTCCAGAAACTGTTCCAGCTGACCCGCGAAGAACGCGAGCAGGTGCTGCGGCCGCTGGCCGAGACCGAGCAGGAAGCGATCGGTTCGATGGGCGACGACGTGCCGATGGCGGCGCTATCGCAGCGCGTACGGCCGCTGTACGACCGCTTCCGCCAGGCCTTCGCGCAGGTCACCAATCCGCCGATCGATCCGCTGCGCGAGGACTGCGTGATGTCGCTGGCCACGCAATTGGGCCGCGAGGGCAACGTGTTCATCGACGGCCCGGACAACGTGCATCACGTGCTGCTGAATTCGCCGGTGCTGTCGCAACGCAAACTGCGGCAGTTGCTGGCGACCGCGCCTTACGACGAATCGCATCGATATGTGGACTTGAATTTCAACGCCGACGAAGGCCTGCGGGCCGCACTGCTGCGGGTCTGTGCGGAAGCCGAAGCCGCCGCCCGCGACGGCCGGCTGATGCTGATCCTGAGCGACCGCCGACCGCGTCGCGGCCATCTGATGCTGCATGCGCTGCTGGCGACCGGCGCCGTGCATCAGCATCTGGTGCGGATCGGTTTGCGTTGCGACGTCAACCTGGTCGTGGAGACCGGCACCGCGCGCGATCCGCACCATTTCGCCTGCCTGATCGGCTTCGGCGCCACCGCGGTGTATCCGTATCTGGCCTATCAGACGCTGCACGACCTGGGCGTGCGCGGGATCCTGAAGACCAAGCATGGCGGATATGCCTCTCAAGAGCCGGCGCAGATCGGGCGCAGCTACCGGCGCGGGGTCAAGAAAGGCCTGCTGAAGATCATTTCCAAGATGGGCATCAGCACCATCGGCAGTTATCGCGGCGCGCAGTTGTTCGAGATCGTGGGACTGGACCGCGATGTGGTGGACCTGTGCTTCACCGGCACGCCATCGCGCATCGGCGGCGCCGATTTCGATGCGCTGCAAGCCGAAGCGGCGCATCTGGCCGCGCTCGGTTGGGACAACGCCGCGCTGCCGGAGATCGGCGGCCTGCTGCAATACACGCCCGAAGGCGAATACCACCAGTTCAATCCCGACGTGGTGATGTCGCTGCAGCGCGCGGTACGCAGCGGCGATGCCGGCGACTGGCAAGCGTATGCGGACACCGTGAACCAGCGTCCGCCCGCGGCGTTGCGCGATTTGCTGTCGATCGATCCCACGGCTACGACGCCGATCGCATTGGAAGACGTCGAACCGGTCGAGGCGATCGTCAAACGCTTCGACACCGCGGCGATGAGCCTGGGCGCGCTGTCGCCCGAAGCGCACGAAGCGCTGGCGATCGCGATGAACCGGCTGGGCGGCCGCAGCAATTCGGGCGAGGGCGGCGAAGACCCGGCGCGCTACCGCAGCGACAAAGTATCCAAGATCAAGCAGATTGCGTCCGGCCGTTTCGGCGTGACGCCCGAGTACCTGGTCAACGCGGAAGTGCTGCAGATCAAGATGGCGCAGGGCGCCAAGCCGGGCGAGGGCGGCCAGTTGCCCGGCCACAAGGTCAACGAACTGATCGCGCGCTTGCGGTATGCACGGCCCGGCATCGGCCTGATTTCGCCGCCGCCGCATCACGACATCTATTCGATCGAAGACCTGGCGCAGCTGATCTTCGATCTGAAACAGGTGAACCCCGACGCGCTGGTGTCGGTGAAACTGGTCTCGCACGCAGGCGTGGGCACGATCGCGACCGGCGTGGCGAAGGCCGGCGCCGACCTGATCACCATTTCCGGGCACGACGGCGGCACCGGAGCGAGTCCGCTGTCGTCCATCCGTTACGCCGGCACGCCGTGGGAATTGGGCTTGTCCGAAGCCCGGCAGGCGTTGTTGGCGAACGATTTGCGCGACCGCGTGATCGTGCAGGCCGACGGCGGCATGAAGACCGGGTTGGATGTGATCAAGGCGGCTTTGCTGGGCGCGGAAAGCTTCGGTTTCGGCACCGCGCCGATGATCGCGCTGGGCTGCAAATACCTGCGCATCTGCCATCTCAACAATTGCGCGACCGGCGTGGCGACGCAGGACGAACGCTTGCGCGCCGATCATTTCGCCGGGCTGCCCGAACGCGTCGAGAATTTCTTCCGCGCTCTGGCGGAAGAGGTACGCGGCTATCTGGCGATGTTGGGCTTGCGGACGTTGGACGAAGCGGTCGGGCGCGTGGACTTGTTGCGGCAGATCGAAAGCGGCTACGTGGGGCATCGCAGTATCGACCTCTCGCTCTTGTTGGCAGGTGGAGTGGCGCGCAAATCCTCCCCAACCCTCCTTTTTCAAAGGAGGGAGAACAGCAAAAGCCCGCACACCGTTGTTCCTCCCCCTTTGGAAAAGGGGGACCGAGGGGGATTTGCGGTGACCGGCGGAGCTTGCGGCGCGCCAGCGCTGGTAGCCGAGCCCGATGGCTTGGCCGCACGTCTGGATGCCGACCTGAGCGACCTCATCGAACACAAACGCGGCGGCCGTTTCGAATACGCGATCCGCAACACCGACCGCAGCATCGGCGCGCGCCTGTCCGGCCGCATCGCGCGAGCGCACGGCAACCACGGCATGGACGATGCGCCGATCGAATTGCGTTTCGAAGGCACCGCAGGCCAGAGTTTCGGCGCGTTCCTCGCCGGCGGCCTGCGGCTGGAGCTGCATGGCGAAGCCAACGACTACGTCGGCAAGGGCATGGCCGGCGGGCGCATCGTGATCCGTCCGCCGGCGAATTCGCGCTTCGCGGCGCACGAAACGCCGATCCTCGGCAATACCTGTTTGTACGGCGCCACCGGCGGCGAGCTGTATGCGTCGGGCCAGGCCGGCGAGCGATTCGCGGTGCGCAATTCCGGCGCGACCGCGGTGGTCGAAGGCGTCGGCGATCATTGCTGCGAGTACATGACCGGCGGCGTGGTCGCCGTGCTCGGCCGTACCGGCCTGAACTTCGGCGCCGGCTTCACCGGCGGCATGGCCTATGTGCTGGACCAGGAGCGCGATTTCGTCGACCGCTACAACCACGAACTGATCGATATCCTGCGCATCAACAGCGAAGGCTTCGAGCACCATCGCTCGCATCTGCTGGATCTGCTGGAAACCCATGCGCGACTCGCCGGCAGCGCGTTCGCGCAGAAGATCATCGACGAGTTCCGCGACTTCCTCGGCAAGTTCTGGCTGGTCAAGCCGAAAGCGGCGAGCCTGGAATCGCTGGCCGACAACCTGAGGCGTGCGGCATGAAGCCTTTTGTGGGAGCGGCTTTAGCCGCGAGCTCTTGTCGGGATCGGCACAACGGGCAAAAGCTAGCGGCTAAAGCCGCTCCCACAAGAAAACCCGAGCTTCGCCCATGAGCAAAAAAACCGCCTTCGAATTCCTCGACACCCCGCGCCGCATGCCCGAGCGCGTGCCGCTGCCGCTGCGCAAGCAGGGCGACTGGAGCGAACTGTACGGCCGCTTCGGTGCGGAAGAAGCCAAACACCAGGCCGGCCGTTGCCTGGATTGCGGCAATCCTTATTGCTCGTGGGGCTGCCCGCTGCACAACTACATCCCGCAATGGCTGGAACTGGCGCGCGAAGGCCGCATCCACGAAGCCGCGGCGCTTTGCCACGAAACCAATCCGTTGCCTGAAATCTGCGGCCGCGTCTGCCCGCAGGACCGCTTGTGCGAAGGCGCCTGCACGCTTAACGACGGCTTCGGTGCGGTGACCATCGGCGCTGTCGAAAAATACATCGTCGATACCGCGCTCGCCGACGGTTGGCGGCCGGACATGACGGCGGTGACGCCGACCGGCAAGCGCGTCGCGGTGGTCGGTGCAGGGCCTGCCGGATTGGCGTGCGCCGATCGCCTGGCGCGCGCCGGCATCGCTGCGACGGTGTTCGACCGCTACGAATCGATCGGCGGTCTGCTGCAGTTCGGCATCCCCAGTTTCAAGCTCGACCGCTCGGTGATGCCGGCACGGCGCGAGATCCTGGAAGGCATGGGCGTCGTGTTCGACCTGGGCGTCGAGATCGGTCGCGACATCGCTTTCGATGCATTGTTGGACGAATACGATGCGGTATTCCTCGGTCTGGGCAGCTATCGCTATACCGACGGCGGCCTGCCCGGACAGGATTTGCGCAATGTGCTGCCGGCGCTGCCGTTCCTGGTGCAGAACGGGCGTATCGTTTGGGGCAACGAACCGCAAGGGCGGCCGATCGCCGGTTGGGAAGACGAGATCGCCTTGCCCGACCTGCGCGGTAAGCAGGTGGTCGTGCTCGGCGGCGGCGACACCGGCATGGATTGCGTGCGCAGCGCGGTGCGGCTGGGCGCGGCCGGCGTGCGCTGCGTCTACCGCCGCGACGAAGCCAACATGCCCGGCTCGGCGCGCGAAGTGGCGAACGCGCGCGAAGAGGGCGTCGAGTTCCTGTTCAACCGGCAACCGTTGGCGTTGTTGGGCGACGGCGATGTCGCTGCGGTGCGCGTAGCCGAAACGAGACTGGGCGAGCCCGATGCGCGCGGCCGCCAACGCGCGGAGATCGTCGCGGGCAGCGAGTCGGAATTGCCGGCCGACGTGGTGATCATCGCCTTCGGTTTCCAGCCCGATCCACCAGCCTGGTTGGCCGCGCACGGCATCGCGCTGCAGGACAACGGCCGCATTCGCGTGAGCACCGGCAAGGGAGACGGCGGGCTGCCGTTCCAGACCGCGCATCCGCGCGTGTTCGCCGGCGGCGACGGCGTACGCGGCGCGGATCTGGTGGTCACGGCCGTGCATGAGGGCCGCGAGGCCGGGAAGGGCATCGCGCGGCTGCTTTGCTCTTGATTTTGTGGGAGCGGCTTCAGCCGCGAGCTTTTCCCGTCTGCAAGAAAGATCAAAAGCTCGCGGCTGAAGCCGCTCCCACAAGAGCTTTTGGCCTTAGCGCTGCGCCATCAACTGCGCAGTCGATACCGCCAGTCTCTCGACCGCGTTGCCGAAGTCGCCATGGCCGCCATCGGCATACACGCCGTTGCCGCGCCCGAACTGCGAAGCGACATCGGCCGTGACGCGGCTGGCTTCGGCGAACGATCGGTTGAGGCTGCCTTCCAACGCGGTGGCGGCGTCGAGCGCATTGGCGAAATCGCCGCGCATCGCACTGTCCATCACGCTGCTGGCCACATCGGAAAGATTGCGCACATCGCGCGCCACCGAGGCGACATCGCCCAACCCAGGCACGCGGCCGTTGGTCAGCGCGCCGGTCGCGAGCGTGCCGAGCACGCCTTGCAAATTGCTGCTGGTGGAGGCGCCGGGAATCTTTCCGGCGAAAGCGTCGATCGCCATATTCGCCAGCGGCTGCATGGCTGCGGGCAGGTTGGAAGAGACCGCATCGCGCGCCGCGCCTTGCAGGCTGCCGCCGACCAGCGCGTTCACCACACCCATCACCGCGCCTGGCAGACCGCCGGTAATCGCACCCATGAACGCCGCGCCGACGAGACCTTGCAGGTCCTTCGCATCCAGGCCCAGCATATTGGCCAGGTTGCCGATGGCATCGCTGAGCCCGGTCGCATCGGTGACCGAGCCGAGCATGCCGGTGACCGCATCGGCGACGGCATCGACCGCTTGTCCCAATGCATCGGCCGCGGCTTCCGCGGCATTGCCCAAGCCATCGTTCGAACTGCTCTGGCCCGCGTTGCTGCCGCCGCTTCCACCAACGCCGCCTGCGCCGTCGCTTCCGTCGCTGCTCATGGCCGTGCTTCCGTGAACGGGTTACGGGGGTGAGGTTAGGCCTTGTTTTTAGGTGCGGGAACCTAGTGCGCACCCGAGGTAGCAGGTCCTGCCTGCTGTTCCCCTCTCCCGCTGTGCGGGAGAGGGACAGGCCCGCAGGGCCAGGGAGAGGGCCGGCTTTAGCGCCGTCTCTCCAACGCACTCAGAATCGAATCCAACACCGCCTCGGTACGCTGCAGGACATCGTTGTTCCAGAACCGAAGCACCTGAAATCCTTGCGATTCAAGCCAGGCAGTACGCGCCGCGTCGTATGCAACGGCATCGCCATGCTGCCCACCGTCTGCTTCGATCGCCAACATGCAGCGCATACACACGAAGTCGACGATATAAGCGCCAACCGGCTTTTGTCGTTTGAACTTATAACCAGAGAAGCGTTTGCCCCGTAAATGGCGCCATAGAACCCTCTCTGCCTCTGTGGCATCGCTACGCATGCGTTTTGCGTAATCGAGCAAAGGTTTTTCTGGCATGGATCCTTGCGGCTTTTAAAGCGGGACCCTCTCCCTGGCCCCTTCGGGGCCTGTCCCTCTCCCATGAATGGGAGAGGGCAAATGCAAAGCTTAGCCGCTCTCGCGGATGAACCGCAGGAACTCGGCGCGGGTGCGGGCGTCGTCGCGGAAGCCGCCGAGCATCTTCGAGGTGACCATGCTGACGCCGCGCTTGTGTATGCCGCGCGTGGTCATGCACTCGTGCGTAGCCTCGATCACCACGCCGACGCCGCGCGGATTGAGCACCTGCTGGATGCAGTGCGCGATTTGCGCGGTCATCTTCTCCTGCACCTGGAAACGCCGGGCGTAGGTTTCGACCACGCGCGCCAGCTTGCTGATGCCGACCACCTTGCCGTCGGGTAGATAGCCGACGTGCGCCTTGCCGATGATCGGCGCCATGTGGTGTTCGCAATGGCTTTCGAATTCGATGTCGCGCAGCACGATCATCTCGTCGTAGCCGGCGACCTCCTCGAACGTGCGCGCAAGATATTCCTGAGGATCGTCGCCATAGCCGCTGAACCAGTCGCCATAGGCCTCGACTACGCGCTTGGGCGTGTCCAGCAGGCCTTCGCGCGCGGGGTCTTCGCCGGCCCAGCGCAACAGGATGCGCACCGCATCTTCGGCCTGCTCGCGGCTGACCGCGCTCGAATCTTCGTGAGAGGCCATGGCGGCTCCGGTCTGGGTGTTGCGGACAAGGCACACATGGTAGCGCGTGCGCCCTGACCCAAGCCCGGATCCGCAACTCCGGGCCGCCTATGCGGGCGCAGTCATCCCGCGCGGCCCATCGCGTGCAGGTTGTCGTCCAGTTCGCGCCAGGCGTGTTCGACGGCAGGCAGCGCCTGCTCCCAGCTCAAGCGGGAAACGCCGCGCACACGCGACCAGTCGCCGGCCAGCGTTGGCGCCACAGCGGCCAACGGCTGGCCGCCGTGCGTGGCGTAGGTGTCCAGGCCGTAGCGATAAGCCGGCGCATAGTCTTCCCAACGCATGCCGTCGATGTAATACGGCGTGGTGCGATAGACCTGTTGGAAATGGCCCAGATCGCCGCGCGTATCGGCCGCTTCGGACAAGCGGTGGCCGATGATGGCGCCCGCCGCGCCGCCGGCGACCGCGCCTAACGTGAGCCCAGGCGTGCCGCCGACGAAGGCGCCGACGACCGCGCCGAGCACACCGCCGCCCAGGGTGGCGCTGCCGGTACCGAGGATGTGGTCCTTCTGGAGCGTACTCATGGCGCGCCCTCCGCGCTTGGCAGGCTTCCAAGCTAGCCCTGCCTCCGTCCAGCGCGGGTGAATTCTGCGTATACGGACGCTACTGTCGCCGATCGCCCAGACGATCGCGCTCGCCGCCCACGTCCTGGCCGAGCAGATGCCAGATATCGCGGATCGCGCCGCGCGCTTCGGCCCATGCCAGGCGCGATTCGGCGCGGCCGGCATCCCATTCGCGTTCCAGTTGGGCCTCGACCTCTTCAAAATGCCGGCCGCCGAAGCGGCCGTAGTGTTCGTAACCGTAGCGGTAGGCCGGCGCGTAATCCGGCCAGCCGCGGCCGGTGGAGTAGTAGACCGCCTCTCGATAGATGCGCCGAAAGTGCTGCTCGTACTCCACCCAGTCGCTTTCTTCATGAAGCGGCTGGCTTGAGGCACCGATGTGCGGAGGCCGTCCGCGTAGATTCATGTGAGCCATGCTGCCTGGCGCAACGGCGCCTTCGTTCTTCAACTGCGACCAAAGCTAGGACACTCGCAGTCGCAGCGTAGTGAAGATGCGCGCATTCATTCAGATGCGCGCACCGCGTTCTGAATCTTGAACGCAACTACGATGCATGAACGGCCAATTTCGGCTTAACGCAGGTTGGCGACATCCTCGCGCAGCGGCTGGCGCTGCGGCCAACCGCCCGCCAGCGCCTTGTACAGCCCGACGGCGCCGACCACGCTGCGGGTGCGGGCATCGGCGAACGCTTCCTGCGCCTGCAGCCGCGTGCGCTCTGCATCGAGCACCTCCAGCAATCCCGAGGCGCCGGCTTCGTAACGCACGCGCGCCAATTGCGCGGCGCGCGCACTGTCGGTGGCGGCGCGTTCCAGGTGCTGGTCTTCGACGCGCGCTTTGGCGTAGCGCACCAGCGCGTTCTCGGTATCTTCGAGCGCCAACAGCACGGTTTGTTGGTAGCGCGCGAGTTCGCCGGCCGCATCGGCATCGGCCGCGGCCATGCGCGCGCGTACCCGGCCGATGTCCAGGAACGACCAGTCGATGCCCAGCGCGACCAATCGCGTCTCGCTGTCGCGCTCGAACAGCGCGCTGCTGTCGATCGCATGGCTGCCGATCAGCCCGCCCAACGTGAAGCGCGGGAACAGATCCGCGGTGGCCACGCCGATCCGCGCCGTGGCCGCATGCAGCCGGTTTTCGGCGGCGGCGATGTCGGGTCGGCGTCGCAGCAATTCGCCGGGCGTACCGGCATCCAGCCGCGCGGGCAGGACGGGCAGCGGTTTCTGCGCATCGAGCTCGCCGATCAGCGCATCCGGCGTCTTGCCGCTCAGCACGGCGAGGCGGTGCATGGCCACTGCGACCTGCGTTTCCAGCGCCGGGATGCGCGCCGAAGTGGTTTCCAGCTGGGCGCGGGCGCGCGACGTGTCGAATTCGGTGTCGCGTCCGGCGCTCAGGCGCGCCTCCACCAGGCGCAGCGTCTCGCGCTGGTTGTCGGTGTTCTCGCGCGCCACGCGCAGCCGTTCCTGCAAGCCGCGCAACTCGATGTAGGTGCTCGCGACTTCGCCGACGATCGCCACTTGCAGCGCTTCCAGATCGGCCGCGGTAGCGGCGGCATCGGCGCGGTTGGCCTCGACGTTGCGGCGGATGTGGCCGAACAAGTCCAATTCCCAGCCCGCCGAGATGCCCGCGCTATAACTTTCGCCGTCGCGATCGCCGCGCGATACGCCGGGCGCCTGGTCGGCGCTGCTGCGCGCGTCGCTGGCCTGCGCCTCGGCGGTGACGGTGGGGAAGCGGTCGAACTTGGCTTCGCGCAGCAACGCATTGGCGCGGTCGTAACGCGACAGCGCGATGCGTAGATCGTGGTTGGCGGCCAGCGATTCTTCGACCAGCCAGGTCAGCTGCGGATCTTCGAAGCCGCGCCAGAACTCCGCATCGGCTTCGCGCAGCGCGATATCGGCCGCGGTCGGCGTGGCCGCCGCGGTTTCGGCGCGGGCGAACTTGTCGGGCGTCGCCACGGTCGGCTTCACGAAATCGGGGCCGACGGCGCACGCGCCGAGCGCCAACGTCAGCGCGGCGGTTTTCAGCATCGCGATCGCGGGCTGTTTCAAGTCATGCATGGGAATTCTCCAAAGATTCGTCCGACGCATCGGCGGCTTCCGGAAACAGCACGGAAGGCTCGCCGGTCAACCAGGCGTTGCCGATCCGCAGCGCTTCGATCACCCACCGGTCGCCCTGCCGGGACAGTTCGGCCGTGTAGAGATTCTTCAGCAGCAGATGACGGCTGTGGTCGTTGCGCGGCAGATGCTGCGCCTCGACCAGGGCGGATAAGGTCGCGCGTTCGCCGTCGAAAGCGGTCACGCGCGGATTGGTGACGGTGTGGGTGGTATCCAGATCGCCGATGTTGGCGAACACCGCATCGGCGATCGCCTGGCGGCCCGAGAACACCGGGATCCGCGCGCCCAGCCGCTGCGCCGGCCCGGTGAAATCCAGCGTGGCCTGCGCCGCGAACGCCGACTCGAACAGGCCGCGATCGCGCAAGTCCTGTCCTGCGCCGAAACGGTACAGCGCATCGACGATCTCGAAACGTTCGTCGGCCGTCGGCGAGCGGCGAGGCGCAATGCGCGCCTCGCCGGCCATGATGTCGCGGATGTCGTCGTGCGACGGGATCTGCGGAATGGTGTTAGGCATGGTTCACCCCATACAGCGCCTCAGGCGGCGTAGCGGTCTTGCCGCGCGTCACCAACTTGCGCAGCGCGACGTAGAACACCGGCGTCAGGAACAGGCCGAACAAGGTCACGCCGATCATGCCGGAGAACACGGTGATGCCGGTGGCCTGGCGCACTTCCGCGCCGGCGCCGTGCGAGAGCACCAGCGGTACGGTGCCGGCGATGAAGGCGATCGAGGTCATCACGATCGGGCGCAAGCGCAGGCGGCAGGCTTCCAGCGCGGCTTCGACGATGCCCTTGCCCTGCATTTCCAGTTCGCGCGCGAATTCGACGATCAGGATCGCGTTCTTGCACGCCAGGCCCATCAGCACCACCAGTCCGACCTGCACGAACACGTTGTTGTCGCCGGTCAAGCCCACGCCGATCAGCGCGGCGAGCATGCACATCGGCACGATCAGGATCACCGCCAACGGCAGGGTCCAGCTCTCGTACAACGCGGCCAGCACCAGGAACGCCAGCAGCACCGCGAGCGGGAACACGATCAGCGCCGCCTTGCCCTGCGTGGCCTGCTGGTAGCTCAGGTCGGTCCATTCGATGTCCATGCCGTTGGGCAGCACTTGTTGCGCGAGCTGTTCGATCTTCTCCATGGCTTGCGCCGAGGACAGCATCTTCGGATCCGCCTCGCCGAGCAGGTCCGCGGCCGGATAACCGTTGTAGCGGATCACCGGATCGGGGCCGTAGGTCTGGGTGACCTTCACCATGCTGCCGATCGGCACCATCTCGCCACGGTCGTTGCGGGCGCGCAGGTTGGCGATGTCTTCGACGCCGTCGCGATACGGGCCATCGGCCTGCGCGATCACCTGCCAGGTGCGGCCGAACAGGTTGAAGTCGTTGACGTAAGCCGAGCCGAGATAGGTCTGCAGCGTGTCGAACAACTCGGTCAGAGGCACGCCCTGCGCTTTCGCCTTGACGCGATCCACCTCTGCGTCCAGCTGCGGCACGTTGGCCTGGTAGCTGGTATTCATGAAGCCCAGCCCCGGCGTCTGCGCACCGGCGCCCTGGAAGCCCTGCACCGCGCTCTGCAGCGCGCCGTAGCCCAGGTTGCCGCGATCCTCGACGAACAGCGAATAGCCCGAACCGTTGCCCAGGCCCTGGATAGGCGGCGGCAGCAGCGAGAACGCGAAGCCTTCCTGGATGCCGGCGAGCTTGGCGCTCAACTCCGCATTGATCTCCGACGCGCTGCGCGTGCGTTCGCCGAACGGCTTGAGGTTGATGAAGGTGACGCCGTAATTGGGCGTGTTGATGAACTGCAACGGATTGAAGCCGGGGAAGGCGACATCGTTCTGCGTGCCTTCGATCTCCATCGCCATCGCGCCGATCTTCTTCAGCGCCGCGTCCGTACGCTCGATCGACGCGCCTTCGGGCATCTTGACGCCGGCGATGATGTAGGACTTGTCCTGCACCGGGATGAAGCCGCGCGGCACGACCTGGAACATCAGCCCGGTCGCCAGCAACAGCACGGCATAGATCGCGAACACCGCGCCGCGCCGGCCCAACGCCTTCGACACGCCGTGCTCGTAGCGCTGCGCGTTCTTGGTGAAGAAGCGGTTGAACGGGCGGAACAGCCATCCGAACAGGCGATCGATCAGCCGCGCGCCTGCATCCTTGGGCGCGCCGTGCGGCTTGAGCAGGCGCGCGGCCAGCGCCGGCGACAGGGTCAGCGAGTTGATCGCCGAGATCACGGTCGAAATCGCGATGGTCACCGCGAACTGCTTGTAGAACTGGCCGGTCACGCCGGACAGGAACGCCATCGGCACGAACACCGCGCACAGCACCAGCGCGATCGCGATGATCGGCCCGGATACTTCCTTCATCGCCAGGTGCGCGGCTTCGAGCGGCGTAGCGCCTTCCTCGATGTGGCGCTCGACGTTCTCGACCACGACGATGGCGTCGTCGACCACGATGCCGATCGCCAGCACCAATCCGAACAAGGTCAATGTGTTGATCGAGAATCCGAGCAGGTACAGCGCTCCGAACGTACCGATCACCGACACCGGCACCGCGATCAGCGGAATGATCGACGCGCGCCAGGTCTGCAGGAACAGGATCACCACCAGCACCACGAGCAATGTGGCCTCGAGCAACGTGGTGATCACCGACTTGATCGAGTCGCGCACGAACACGGTGGTGTCGTAGATCGATTTGTACTCGATGCCCGGCGGGAAGCGCTTGGCGGCTTCGTCCATGCGCGAGATGACCTCGTCGCGGATCTGCAGCGCGTTCGCGCCCGGCGCCTGGAAGATGCCGATCGCGGCCGCGTTTTCGCCGTCCAGGCGCGCGCGCATGGTGTAGTCGCCGGCGGCGAGCTCGACGCGCGCGACGTCGGACAAGCGCACGACTTCGCCGCCTTCGCCGCTCTTGAGCACGATGTTGCCGAACTCTTCGGGCGTCTCGAGCCGGCCGCGGGCGTTGATCGGGGTCAGGAACTGGCTGCCGTTGGCCATCGGCTCGGCGCCGAGCTGGCCCGCGGAGACCTGGATGTTCTGCTCGCGCACCGCGCGCACCACGTCGCCGGCGGTCATGCCGCGCGCGGCGATCTTGTCCGGATCCAGCCAAAGCCGCATCGCGTAGTCGCCGCCGCCGAACGGCTGCGCGTCGCCGACGCCGGGAATGCTGGCCAGCCGATCCTTGATGTGCAGGCGCATGTAGTTGCGCAGGTACAGCGTGTCGTACTTGCCGCTGGGCGAGACCAGATGCACCACCATCAGGAACACCGGCGATTGCTTCTGGGTGGTCACGCCTTGCCGGCGCACGTCCTCCGGCAACCGCGCCAGCGCTTGGCTGACACGGTTCTGCACGCGCACCGTCGCCTCATCGGCATCGATGTCGGGCTGGAAGGTGACGGTGGTGGACAGCACGCCGTCGGAGCTGGCGACCGACTTCATGTACATCAGGCCTTCGACGCCGCGGATCGATTCCTCCAGCGGCGTGGCCACGGTTTCGGCGATCACCTTGGGATTGGCGCCTGGATAGACCGTGCGCACCATCACCGAGGGCGGCACCACTTCCGGGTATTCGCCGATCGGCAGCAGCGGGATCGAGATCAGGCCTGCGGCGAAGATCACGATCGACAGCACGGCGGCGAAGATCGGCCTGTCGATGAAGAATTTTGAAAAGTCCATGGGGAAAATCCTTAGGCAATCGGTGGGCTTGGCCCGCGTGTTTACGCAGCCAGGCTTGCTTGTTCGGTTCGGCGCGAGACTGTCGGATCGCGCGCCCTCACCCAACCCTCTCCCGCAAGCGGGAGAGGGCTAAATCACGTCACTTCATTGCGACTTGCTGCGTCGGTGCGGGTGCGCCCATCGCGATCAGCTTCGGCGCCACCGGCATGCCGGGGAAGAAGATCTTCTGCACGCCGTGCACGACCACTTTGTCGGTCGGGGTCAGGCCGGAATTGACCACGCGCAAGCCATCGACCATGCGCCCGAGCACCACGTCCTTGCGCACGGCCTTGTTCTGCGGGCCGAGCACGTAGACGTACTTGCGGTCCTGGTCGGTGAGCACGGCCTTGTCGTCGATCAGCATCGCCTTGAACTGCGCGCTGCCTTCGATCTGCACGCGCGCGAACAGGCCCGGCGTGAACACGCGGTCGGCATTGGGCACCACGGCGCGGGCGCGGATCGTGCCGGTGGTCGAATCCACCTGGTTGTCGGTGAAGTCGAGCTTGCCGGTGTGCGGATAGCCTTCCTCGTTGGCCAAACCGATCCGGACCGGATTACCGGCGTCGGCGCGTTCGCCGTCGCGCGCGAGCTGGTTGTAGCGCAGGTAGGTCTGCTCGTCGCTTTCGAAGTAGACGTGCACCGGGTCCAGCGATACCACCGTGGTCAGCAAGGTCGCGTCGGCCTGGGCCAGGTTGCCCTCGGTGACCATCGCACGGCCGGCGCGGCCGTCGATCGGCGAACGCACCTGGGTGAACTGCAGATCCAGCTGCGCGCTTTGCACCGCCGCCTGGGCTGCGTTGACGCCGGCGTTGCCCTGCGCGGTGGCGGCCTTGCGCGAATCGAATTCTTCGCGCGAGATCGCCTTGGCTTCGAGCAGCGTCTGCGCGCGCACGTCCTGGGTCTGGGCCAGGCGCGCTTCGCTGCGCGCGCGTTCCAGATTGGCCTGGGCGCGGGCGAGTTCGGCGCGGTAGCGGCGCTGGTCGATCACGAACAGCAGATCGCCTTTCTTGACCTCCTGGCCTTCCTTGTAAGCGACGCGTTCGACATAACCGCTGACGCGCGGTCGCAGTTCGACGGTTTCGACGGCGCTGACGCGGCCGGTGAAATCGTCCCACTGGCGCACCGGCTTGGACAGCACCGTGGCGACGCTGACTTCCGGCGCGGGCGGCGCTGCGCCTTCGCCCGGCGCGGCCTGGCTGCTGCATGCGGCGATCGCCGCTGCGATCACGGCGCTCAACGCGAGCGCGGCGATCGAGTATCGGGTACCCGAACGTACTTGGAGTTTATTGGGAGCGTTCATCGGGGGGAGGGTTCCTTTCCTGGTTGCGTTGCGGTGAGCTAGGTTTTTTGATGGGAGCGAGGTTTGCTGAAAGCGAGCGTCTGCAGCAGCGTGCGCGCGTCATGCAGACAGCGTGGTGGCAGCAGGCCGGCGTCGCTATCCGGTTCTTGCGTATTAGTCGTTTCGGCGGCGGCGTTTTCGACAGGAGGCGCGATCGCTTCGGCGATGGGCGCCGTAGCCGGCAGATCGATGTCGTCCGACCAGGGAGAATTCGCCTGCGATCCGGCCAAGGGCCGCGCGGCATAACGCACCACCGCGTGGGCAGGCGCGGCCGCGGCCGAATGTTCGATCAGCGCGAGCGCGCGCCGGCCGACCGACAGCGCGTTCGGCCATTGCGAGCACGCATGTTTGCGGTTGGCGTCGGTCTGCAGCGGCGAATCGACGGCCAGCAGTTGCACACGGATCGGATAGGCCCGCGCTTCGTCGTGCAGCACGCGCGCGAGCATGCGCAACGCCGCGGCGGCGATCGAATCGTGTCCGTAGCCGGCCCATGGATGTTCGCCGCCCGGTCCGCCGATCAGCACGTAAGCGCCGCCGCGGTCGGACTCGGCCAGCAAAGGCAGCAGATGGCGGGCGGCGGCCAGATGCGGCAGCAGGTCTTCGTCGAGCGTGCGGCGCAAGAAGTCGGCCGGCTGGTCGAGCAGGCGGCCGCGCTTGCTGCCGCCGCAGACCGTGGCGACCACGCCGCCGAGCGGACGGCCGAGCGCGCGCAGTTCATCGCCCAATCGCGCCGCATCGGCTTCGCTGCCGACCGAGGCGCTGATGGCGGTGAAGTCGGAGGCGCCATGTTCCTGGCGCAGCGCATCCAGCGCTGCAACGTCGCGGGCGATGGCGATCACCGGCCAGCCGCCGTCTAGCGCGGCCTGCACCACGCCGCGGCCGACGGCACCCGTGGCGCCCAGGACAATCAGGGCAGCTTTCATTGTCCCGCTCCCGGGATTTTCCCTCCCGTAAATGGGACGATATGGTCGCGGCTGAGCCAGGCCAGCAGTGCACCGGTGACCGGCATGACGAACATGGCGGCCGGTACGGAGACGATGCCAGCCACCAGCCACGCATGCTTGCCGTCAAGCGCAAACCATTGATTTAAAACGGCTGCGATGAGGGCTACCAGCAGCGCTTGCGCGGCCAGAGCGAGAGGAAGATAAGCGATGCGGGCTTGGGCGGGGGTCAACATGGCGGCGGCTGTGGTTCGGGGTGCGATACACAGTAGTCGCGCCAGCGCCTCTTGATTAGACGGTGAATCGGGGAATAATTGTCCCTGACATGGGCCAATGCCCATTCCCCTCACTTGGAGCCTCCCCCATGGCCCGCGATCTCAACGACACCCTGATCTTCGTCAAAGTGGTGGAGCACGGCAGTTTCATCGCCGCCGCCAAAACCTTGCGCCTGCCCAAGACCACGGTCAGCCGCAAAGTGCAGGAGCTGGAAACGCGACTGGGCGCGCAGCTATTGCATCGCACGACGCGCAAACTCGGCCTCACCGAAGCCGGCAACATCTATTACGAACATTCGCAACGCATCGCCCGCGAACTCGACGAAGCCGAGAGCGCGGTCGGACAGTTGCAGGGCGGGCCGCGCGGCTGGCTGCGCATCACCGCGCCGTATTCGCTGGGCATCGAGCGGATCGCGCCGCTGCTGGGCGAATTCCACGCGCGCCATCCGGAAGTGCGGGTGGAAATGCTGTTGAGCAACGAGCCGCTGGACCTGATCGACAAGGAAATCGACGTGGCCCTGCGCGTCGGCAATCTTCCCGATTCGAATCTGATCGCGCGCAAGCTGTCGGTGTTCCGCACCCAGGTCTACGCCAGCCCAGGCTATCTGGAACGCCACGGCGAGCCGCTGCATCCGGACGATCTGCAGCACCACCGCACGCTGGGCATGCAGAAGATGCACCGCAACGGCCAGTACTACTGGCCGCTGAGCGACGGCGAGCGCATGGTCGAATACCGCATCGATCCGGTGATGGTCGCCAACGATCCGGCCGGCGTGCGCGGCGCTCTGCTGTGCGGCGAGGGCTTGATGCTGGCCAGCGACATCATGGTCAAGGCTTACGCGGAACAGGGTTACGTGCGCCGCGTACTGGCCGGCTGGACCGGCCCGGAATACGAATTGAACGCGGTGTTCCCGCGCGGCCAGGTCACCGCGCCTAAGGTGCGGGCTTTCGTCGACTTCCTGGTCGAGCGTTTGAACTTCGACGCCGACTACATGCAGATCCTGTGCCCGGACGCGCGCGGCCGTTGCATGGAGGCGGAGAAAGCTTCCGCCGCGGCGATCGCGGCCGAACTGGCCAAGGTGTCGAAGCAACAGAAGGCCAAGAAGCCGGCCGAGGCGGGCGTCGAGGCCACGCGCAACGACGAAGACGAAGCGCTGGTGGAGTAGCCCGGAATCGTAGCCCGGGTTGAGCGTAGCGATACCCGGGAACATGTCGCGACTCGGTCCCGGGTATCGCTACGCTCAACCCGGGCTACTCGGATCGCGAAGGCGCGTAGCCAGGCCCGACACGCGCACCGCGTGGCGCGACAGCGCGGCGCGCAACACCGGCTCGCTCGCGCAGACGTGCAGTTCGCTGCGCGCCCGGGTGATCGCGGTGTACAGCAATTCGCGCGACGCCACGCGGGTGTCGGCCGCCGGCAATTGCAGCCAGACGGCGTCGAACTCGGAGCCTTGCGCCTTGTGCACGGTCATCGCGAATCCGCCGCTATGGGCGGGCAGCGCGGCGGGATGGAAACCGCGAACGCCCTCTGCGCCGCCGGCGAACCAGACGACCGGGCCGCCGCCGTCGTCCAGGCATACGCCGATATCGCCGTTGAACAAGCCGTGGCGGTAGCTGTTCTCGGCGATCAGCAACAAACGGCCGTGGAAGTAGGGATCGCGGTGCGGCCCGGCCAATGCTTCCTCAATGCGCGCATTGAGCATGGCGGCGCCCTGCGGGCCTTCGCGCAATGCCGTCAACAGGCGCGACCGCGCGGCTAAGGCCAATGCCGAGGCGGGATCGCGCGCTTGCGCCAAGGCGCGCCAAGGCGCGAGCAGCGCTTCCCGGGACGCGGTGGCCAAAGGATCGAGCATGCCTTCGTGATAGCGCACGCCGCGCAAGTCGCCGCGGAGCAATGCCAACGACCTGTCGCCGTCGCCTTCGCGCATCGCTTCGGCCAGGGAAGCCAGGTCGAGCGCATCGGACTGACGATAGCCGCGCCGCAACTGCACGCGATGTCCGGACAGGCCCCGGCCGGATTCGTTTTCGTCGGCGGCGTCGACGATCGCGGCCAGCACATCGCCGGCCTCCACCGAGGGCAGCTGATCGCGGTCGCCGAGCAGGATGAGCCGCGCGCCGTCGGGCACCGCTTCCACCAATTTGCACATCAACGGCAAATCGACCATGGAGGCTTCGTCGACCACGATCAGGTCGTAAGGCAAGGGATTGTCCGCTCGATAACGGAACTGCGGCTGGTTGGGAATCGGGCCGAGCAAACGGTGCAGCGTGCGCGCATCCAGCGGCAACGCATCGCACAACGCACCGTCGACGCCGGGCGTGGCGCTCAATCGCACCGACGCCGCGCGCAGGCTTTCGGCCATACGGTCGGCGGCGCGGCCGGTCGGCGCGGCGAGCGCTATCCGCGGCGACGCCTTACCGTCCTGTCGCGCTTGCGCGATCGACAGAAACAACAAACGCGCGATCGTGGTCGTCTTGCCCGTGCCGGGACCGCCGGTGATCAACACCAGCGAACGCGCCAAGGCCAAAGCCGCGGCGCGCGCTTGGCCTCCGTCGTCGGGATCGGGGAATAAAGCTGCGAACAAGGGCGTTGGTTCGTCGGCAGCCCGAGCCGCCTGCGCCGCGATGCGTAACAATCCCTGAGCGAGACGGCGTTCGTATTCGCGATAGCGCCGCAGATAAAGCAAACCGTTCTCGAAGACCAACGGCGTACTCGTGGCCGCGACTTCTTGCGATTCGGGCTCGCCGACCCACGGCGACGCGCGCCAAGCGGCCGCCCAATCCGCGGGCACCGGAAAATCTTCGATGTCGCCGACCAACCCCTGCGGCCGCGCGGGGTCGAAAGCCGCATGGCCGGCGCTGACCGCCAGCGACGCCAATGCCGCGCCGGCGAGCACGCGTTCGTCGGTACCCGGCTCCAGCCGCCGCAACGTATCGGCCAGTGCGACGTCGACTGCGCGTAGGTTATCGCCTTGTTTTTGCAGGCGCGCGATCAAATTCATGCGGCCCGTTCCATCGGCGCGATCAGCAACGCATCCACCGCTTCGATCAGTTCCCGCGGGAAACGCGGTTCGTACACGCCGCGCGTCGGATCGGCCGGATCGAGCCCGCGGCAGAACACGTAGCGCACGCCGCCGAAATCGCGTTCGTAGTCGTAGCCTTCGCCGATGCGGAGCCGCAGCCAGCGATGCACCGCCAGCGTGTAGAGCAGGGCCTGCAGGTCGTATTCGCTCGAGGCCATGACCTGCGACAGCGCCGCGGCATCGTAGGCGGGCAGAACGTTGGACTTGTAATCCAACACGTAGACGCGGCCTTCATGGCGATAGGTCAGATCGATCTTGCCGTTCAACAAGCCGGCCAACTGCGTCCAAACGCCGAAATCGTCGCGACCGGACGCCACGCCGTAAGGATGCAGCAACGCCAGCAGCGGGGCCACGCCCGCGCCGCGCAGGGCCAGATGGAACTCGAGTTCGGAGATCCGCGACGACGCAGGCAAATCGCACAAACGCACGCCTTCGGACAGGCGCGCATTGAGCGTGCGCGAAACCAGCGGCGCCAGTTCGCGCAGGCCCGCCTCGTGCAGCTTTTCCGCATATCCCTGGTCGTTGAGCGCATCGATCAGCATTTGCGCCTGTCCCGCCGGCGCCCGCTCGCCGCTCTGATCGCGCCAGGCTGCGAAGTCGACGCGCTCCAGCGCGTAATGCAGCGCATTGCCGAAGCGCGTACCGGCGAAGGCGCGCGCGGCGGCGGGCACGATGACGGCCGCCAGCGGCGCTTCGTCGTCGGCGGGCCGCGCCTCGGCGAGCACGCCCGCGCCTTGGGATTGCTGTTTGTGCAGCTGGCTGAAACTGTGGATCCACCAGTCGCGATGCAAACGCCGCAGGGCTTTGCGCGAAGCCGGCACGCTTTCGGGTTCGACCGGAGGCAAGCGACCGACGCGTTCCCGGCTCGGCAATCCGGCGCTTATCGTCGCATGGTTGCCCAATGCAGCGATCAAGGCCTGCGAAGGTTCGGGTCCGCCGAGCAAGCGGTGCATCGACGCATTCTGGCGTTGCGACAAGTAGCCGCAGCAGACCCAGAGCGCATCGCTGGCGCGCGTCAGGCCGACATACAGCAGACGCATGTCCTCGGCGGATTCTTCCTTCAAGTGTTGGCTTTTGGCCTGGGCCCAATCCGGCGCGCCATCGAAGGCTTGCGCCGTCTGCCATTGACGCACGCGCCGGCCCTGCGCGTCGGTGTACATCGCCAATCCGTTCACCGTTTCCTTGCGGCCGATGCCGACGAAAGGCAGATAAACCAACGGGAATTCCAACCCTTTGCTCTTGTGCAGCGTGAGGATCTGCACACGCCCGGCATCGGACTCCAGCCGCGGTTGCTGGGCTTCGTTATCGCCGTCGGCGCGAGCCATGCCGTGGCGCAAGGCATCGACTTGTCCCTGCGTGCCGAGATTTCGGCCGGCGGTCGATTGCATCAGTTCGCCCAACTGCAGCAAGTTGGCGAGGTAGCGTTCTCCGCCGGCCTGTTGCAGCAAGCGTTCGGCATTGGATGGGGTTTCGTCGGCCCGGTTCGCCAGCACATCGGCCAGCATCGCTTGCGGCCCGTGCCTTTCCCAGCCCGCGCGCCAGGCCACCAGCCGTTGCTGCCAATCGCGCAACGTGGCGCCGTCTCCGTCCAGCGCGAGGATGCTCGGGGCGTTCCATCCGAACAGCGGCGTCGCCAGCGCGGCGCGCAGGCGGCGATCGTCGCCCGGCGCGCGCAAGGCCAACAGTAGGGCCAGCAGATCCTGCGCTTCTTCGCCTTCGTACAGGCTGTCCTTGCCCGCCGCGACCGCAGGCACGCCGCGCAGCGACAGCGCATGGCGCATGGCCGCGGCTTGGCGGTGGTCGCGCACCAGCACCGCGAAATCGCTGGGTCTGAGCGGCCTCATCGCCCGGCTGCGCACGTCCTTGCGCTGCATCGGTCCCTGCAAGCGCTGCGCGATCGCATCGGCGCACAGATCGGCGGCGGCGCGTACCGAAGCGGGCTTGGTCCAGTCCTTGCCGTTTTCGTTCGGCGGCACGGCATGGAAATGGATCGCCGGCGCGGAATGTCCTTCGATGAGCAGATCTTCGTCGGCCGTTTTCCCGCCCGGCTCGGTCGCCATGAAAGCGATGCCTTCGCCCAGGATGTCGCGCGGCGCTTGCGCGAACAGCGTGTTGACCGCGGCGATCGCCGCGGGTCGCGAACGGAAATTGCGGCGCAGCGCCTCCGCGCGCCGGGCGGTGCCCGCAGCGGCGACGTATGCGTTCACGTCGCCGCCCCGGAACCGGTAGATCGCCTGCTTGGGGTCGCCGACCAGTACCAGCCCGCCTTCGCCGAACAACGCTTCGAAGATCCGCCATTGCCGGGCGTCGGTATCCTGGAATTCGTCGACCAGTACGCACGGGAATTGGCGTCGCAACGCTTTCGCGAGGCGATCGCGCCGGCCTTCGTCGTCGACTGCGGCCTGCAGTTCGCCGATCAGATCGTCGTAGTCGCGGACGTTGAATGCCTGCTTGCGCGCACGGTCGCGGCGGATCGCCTCTTCGCGCAGGCGATGCAGCAGTTGCAGGTCGCGGGCTTGTTGCCAGCGATCCACCGCGGCCATCGCATCGATGCAGGGCTGCAGCGTTTCGAACAACGGCGACTGCGGCGTGCGCCCCGCCTTGGCCTTGAGCGTGCCTTTGCGCAGGGTATCGGGTACGTATTTGTGCAGCTTTTCGTGCGGCGCCGCCGGCGCAGCAGCCGAACGCGCGGCGGCATTCAACCATTGCCACAACGAGGCGACATGATCGGGTTTGTATTCGTTGCTCTTGAGCACGGCATCGGCGATGGCCAACTCGACTTCGGCGCGCGCGGACTCGCCGTGGGCGGCGTGCGCCACGGCCACGCAGCGCCACGCTTGCGCCAAGGAGGGACGCGGGTCGTCGAGACTCGCCGGAGGCCGCGGCAATAAAGGTTCCGGCGCGAGCAGGTCGCGCAAGGCGCGCGCCAAATCATCCAAGCGCCCGAACTGCCTGCGCAGAAAACCTGCGCCTTCGCCATCGCGGGAAAACTGTCGCCACAAATCCGCCGCGAGCCGCTCCCTGGCCGCCGCATCGGCCGTTTCCAGCGTTGCGGCGAGCAGCGGCTGCCCGGTATCCAGCGCATGCTCGCGCAGCACGCGCTGGCAGAAGCCGTGGATGGTGGCGATCGCGGCCAAATCCATCTCGCCCAGCGCGCGCGCCAAGCGCTCGCGCAGCGCGGCGGGGGATTCGCGTGCGTCGTCGGATAACGCAGCGTGCAGCAAACGTCGCAGCATGGCGGTTTCCGGCTTGTCGCCGTCGCTCGTGGCGGAATCGCCTTCGCGCCATTCTTGCGCCAGCGCCAATGCTTGCTGCAGCCGCTGACGCACCCGTTCGTGCAGTTCCTGGGTGGCGGCGACGGTGTAGGTGACCGCCAATATTTGCGGTACGCGCAAACGTTCGACGATCACCGCGCGCGCGAACAACCCGGCCAGCGCGTAGGTCTTGCCGGTACCGGCGCTGGCCTCGATCAGGCTGCGCGCGCGCAGATCGGAGTCGAAGACCGGGTCGCTCACGGCAACGCTCCGGCATCGAAAGTTTCGCCGCGCTCGAGCGCGTTGAAAATGACGTAGGACAGGTGTTCGAACGCATCGCGGGAATCGAGATCGCCATCGATGAAAGGATCGCGGCCGCGCAAGGCGATCCCAGTGGCCCGCTGCGCTTCGCCCGGACCGCCGAAGTCGCCGTCGCTGCCGGCCCAGGTTTTCTGCGCTTCTTCGAGCGCGCGTTCGGCGTTTTCCTCGGCGAGTTGCCAGAATACGTAGCCGCTCTTGGGCAGGAAGCGCAGCGGCGCGCGCGCGGCGCGATGCCGCAACGCCGCCAATGCGGACAAAGCCGCCAGCGCTTGCGCAGGCGGCAACGGCGGAGGCGCGACGATGCGCGGTGCGGCGCCTTTCTTCTCCGCCGACAACTCGTGCAGCGTCAGGCCGTGCGCCGAAGCGACCAGCCGGTCCAGCCCGTGCCGGACCGCATGGCCGCCATGCCGGCCATTGGGGTTGAGCGCGGCGCGGAACACGCCTTGAGGATGAATGCGGTCCAGATGCCCGATCAGCGTTCTTCCTTCGAGCGCCAAGCCGAATGGCATCGTTTCCCCGGCGCCACCGAAACCTTCGGCGATAGCGAGTTCGGCGAACGGCGCGACTTCGTCCATGATGTCTTGCAGCACCGCACTGCCGTCTGCGCCGGGCGCAAGCCATCCGCGCGCCAACAACCGCGCCTGCAGACCGCCGAGATCGGGCGCAACACCGGCTTCGCGCCACGCATCGAAGACGATTTCGCGCAAACGATGCCGCGCAAGCGCATCGGGCGTTCCGAAAGGTTCGTGTTCGTCGAGCGGCGCTTCTTCTTCCGGCAGGCGCAGGCCCAGGCCGTCCTGCAGATAGAACGCGTGCGGTCGCATTAGCGCGTTGCGCAGGCCGATCAGGGACAAGTTGTCCTCTTCATCCATCTGCGTCGCCAACGGCAATGCGAAAGCGGTGCGCTCGCCTTGCCCGATCGTCGCAGCGGCCGCCGGATACCAGCGCTCGTCGTAACTGAAACGGCGCGGATCGGGGCGGCCTTCGTCAGGCAGCGCCGCGCCGAAAGCCGCAGGCGAGAAGGGCTGCAAAGCATGGCGCACGATCAGCGCTTCGCGCACTGCGGCCGCATCGCCCTGGTGATAGCGCGCGGCGGCGTCCAGCAGCTCCGACACCAGCATCGACGGTTCGCGCCGGCTGCCGTCGCGCGCGTCCATGCCGACCCAGCTGTTGTAGAACACGCGGCCGGCCGAGGAAAACAATTGCAGGTACAGAAAGCGGTCGGCATCGCGGCGCGAGGGATCGCCGACCCGGCGGTCGGGTCCATCCAGCGCCTGATTGATCCGGTTGATCGGATCGCGCCCGTCGCGCGCGGGGAAGGCGGCTTCTTCCATGCCCAACAGGCAGATCACGCGGAAGGGAATCAGCCGCATCGGCACCATGCGCCCGAAACAGACGCCGCCGGACAGGAACGGCGCGCGCGCATCGCTGCTGCCGAGTTCGGATTGGAAATGGTCCAGCACCACGCTGTGCTCGACCGGCTGGTCGAAGCCGGCCAGCGCGGCGCTGTCGGCGAACGCGCCGATCGCGCGATGCAGGCGTTCGAGCACCGAGCGCTCGGCCGTATCGCGCGGCTCGGCCGCGAACACGGCGGCGATCAGTTCCGACAGCAGGTTCGTCCAATCGCGCGGCGCCTGCGGCTGCTGCATGCGCGTGACGTAACCGCGCAGCGCCGCGAGCAGGCGCACCAGCGAATCGAGCGAACGCGTCGCCTGGCCTTCCAGCTGCGGCCAGGGCGCGACGCCGGCGATCGGCTCTTCTTCGCCGCTGGCCATGCCCAACAGCAGACGATCGAGCGCGAATTCGAAGGTGTAGGCGGCCTCGCTGCCTGCGTCGTGACGCTCGCGGTCGGCGCCGTCCATGCCCCAGCGCGCGCCGGCGGCCTGCAGCCAGTCTTGCAGGCGGTCGCGGTCGGCATCGTCGATATCGAAACGTTCGGCCAGCGCCGGCACGGCCAGCAAACCGACCAGATGCGGCAAGCTGAGCGGTTCGATCGGCAGCTTCAGCAGACGCAGAAAAGCTTCCGCGATCGCCGCCGTGGCCAGCGGACTGGTGTCGGCGATCGTGTACGGAATCTCGCGCGCGGTCCCTAATGCGCCGCCGAATACGGCTTCCACCAACGGCGCATAGGCATCGATATCGGGCATCAGCACCGCGACATCGCGAGGAGAGATGCGTTCGCGCCCGGCTTCGGCGGGCCTTTCGAGCATCGCGCGCAATTGATCGTGCAGCACCTGCACTTCGCGCAAGCGCGTGTGGCAGGCGTGGAATTGCAGACTGGCGTCGGCGAGATCGACTTCGCGGCGCGGCCATGTGCTGTCGGTGACGGTAAGCGGCGCCCGGTTCTCCAGCACGTCGGTTTGCAGGCGGCCCAGCAAGCTGTCGCCGTCCGGTTCGGCGAAGGCGGGCGCTTCGAAGTGGGCGCGCACCGTCTCGCCGCCGCCCAGCGCGGCGATGAAATCGCGGCCGGCCTGCCCCCAGGCCGCGAGCAATGGATTCTCGCCGCCGAAACGATCGTCCAGGTCGGGGCGGTATTCGGCCGCCCAGCGGCCGAGGTCGCCCCAGTAGACGCGGGACGGCGTGTGCAGGAAGAAATGCTGTTCCCCGGCGCGCGCCTGGCTGGCGATCACCTGCAGCACATCGGGCGACACGTTCTGGCAGGCGAACACGAACAAACGCACCGGCAATCCGACGGGCGTCTGCGCGCCTTCTGCGCCGAAGCGACGCAGGTATTCTTCGATGCGGCGCGCCCGATGCTGCCGGCCCGCGCCGACGCGCCGCCACAACTGCGCCTGGCCGTCGTCGCGCGGCGCGCGCTGTTCCCAGCCCAGCAGCAGATCGCGACGCCAGGCCTGGTAGTTCTCGAAGCTGTCCGCCAGCACCCCCGCCAGCGACCAGGCGCGGCGCGGATCGGCCCCGGTCAGGAAATCCGCGAATTCCGCCGGTGCTTGCGCGCGCAGTTCGCGCAGCAGATGCCAGCGCAGCGTTTCGGGCAGCAGGCGATCGCCGCGCGGCGCCGGACCGAGCTGGGCATCCAGCGCTATATCGACGAACTCGCCCGGCGTCAGGAAGCGCACGTTGGCGCAGATGCCCAGATCCGTTGCGAGCTGCTGCTGCAGCCAGCGGCGCATCGAGAATTGCGGGACCAGGACCCATTCCTCGCGCCACCAGTCGCCCTCCTTGGGCGTGCGCAGCCACTGGCCCAGCACGCCGGCCAACACGTCCAGATCGTTGGACGGATAAAGCCGGAAGTCGGACGTCGCGGATGCGGGCATCCGGACATCTTGCCGCAGCGAGGTCGCATCCGCCGAGACGGGTCCGATCCCAAAGAATTCTTAAACCGGCCGAGTCACCGTAGCCCGGATGGAGCGCAGCGAAACCCGGGAACGCCATTTTTCAGGAATCAAGCGTGGCCTCAATGAAATGGCGACCAAAAAGCCCCGGGTATCGCTGCGCTCCACCCGGGCTACGGACAAAGCCTCCGTATCGGTCATTTCGCAGCGCGCGGCGGCGCGTTGGGCTCGCATCGCAAGCAAATGGCCCAGCGGCGCGGTATCGCTGCGCTCCACCCGGGCTACGGGCAAAGCCGTCGCGTCGGCCATTCCGCAGCGCGCGGCGGCGCGTTGGGGCAATATCGCCAGCGTATGACCCGGCTGCGCTCTGCGACAATGGCTTCGCTATGACCCTGTTCAGCCGCCGGCCGCCAAGCTGCGCCCCTTTGCGCTCGCGCGCCCGATCTTTAGATAGAACGCCCATCGCATGACCGCCGACACGCCCATCGTCCGCCTCGCCGATGTCCGCCTCGATCGCGGCGGCCGCGCCGTGCTGCGCGACATCTCGCTGCAGGTGCCGCGCGGCAGCATCACCGCGGTGCTGGGCCCCAGCGGCAGCGGCAAATCGACGCTGCTGGCGGCGTTGACCGGCGAGCTCGCGCCTGCCGCGGGCACGGTCGAAGTGTTCGGCCGGCCGGTGCCGCAGGCCACCAAGGCGCTGCTGGAGATGCGCAAAGGCGTCGGCGTGCTGCTGCAGGGTAACGGCCTGCTCACCGATCTGACCGTAGCCGAGAACGTCGGCCTGCCGCTGCAGACGCATACCGACCTGCCCAAGCCGGTGATCCGCCGGCTGGTGGAAATGAAACTGCACGCGGTCGGCCTGCGCGCCGCCGCGGATCTGTTTCCGCGCGAGTTGTCCGGCGGCATGGCGCGACGCGTCGCATTGGCGCGTGCGCTAGCGCTGGATCCGCCGCTGATGATCTACGACGAGCCGCTGACCGGCCTGGACCCGATCGCCTCGGGCGTGATCATGAGCCTGATCAAGCGCCTCAACGACACGCTCGGCCTGACCAGCATCATCGTCACCCACCACGTGCACGAAACCATGCCGGTGGCCGACCACGCGGTGGTCATCGCCAACGGCGGCATCGTCTTCTCCGGCACGCCGGCGCAGCTGGAGAACAGCGGCGATCCGCTGGTGAATCAGTTCCTGAAGGGCGAACCCGACGGCCCGATCGCCTTCGACGCCGTGGCCAGGACGCAAGCCGCATGAGTTTCTTCGATTCGATCCGCTCGCTGGGTCAGGCCGGGCTGTTTTCGCTGTCGGTGCTGCGCGCTTCGAAACCGACCCGCGATTTCTGGCGCGAACTGGTCCGCGAGATCTACAAGATCGGGGCGCGCAGCCTGCCCATCGTCGCCGCCGGCGGCGCCTTCGTCGGTTTGTCGGTGACCTTGCTGGGTTATCGCGCACTGGAAACCTACGGCGCCACCAACCAGGTCAGCGTGCTGCTGGGCCTGGGCCTGTACCGCGAGCTCGGTCCGGTGCTGACCGCGCTGCTGTTCGTCGGCCGCGCCGGTTCGTCGATCGCCGCCGAGCTGGGTTTGATGCGCGCGACCGACCAGATCACCGCGTTGGGACTGATGGCCATCGATCCGATCGCCAAAGCCGTCGCGCCGCGTTTCTGGGCCGCGGTGCTGTGCGTGCCGCTGCTGACCGCGTTCTTCTGCAGCCTGGCGATCAGCGCCGGTTATTTCGAAGCCGTGCACGTGATCGGGGTGGATTCGGGCACGTTCTGGCAGACGCTGAAAGACAGCGTGGATCTGACCGACGACTTCGGCCAGGCCTTCCTGAAGGCTGCGGTATTCGGCGGTACCGCCGCGCTGGTCGCGTCCTATGTCGGCTTCCATTCCGAACCGACGATCGAAGGCACCTCGGTCGCGACCACCCGCGCCGTAGTCAATGCTTCGCTGCTGGTGCTGATGTTCAATTTCGTACTTTCCGCTTTGTTGTTCCGGAGTTAACGCTATGGCCATCCGTGGTCCACGTCTCGAATTCGCGGTCGGCGCTTTCCTGCTGCTGGCGCTGGCATCGCTGCTGGTGCTGGCGATCGCTTCCACCAACGGCAAGCTGAGCTTCGGCGGCAGCGACACCTATCCGCTCAAGGCCCGCTTCGGCACCATCGGCCAGCTGCGGCCCTCGGCGCCGGTGAAGATCGGCGGCGTGATCGTCGGCAGTGTGGGCGAGATTCAGCTTGATCCGGTCAAATTCGACTCCATCGTTACCCTGGACATCGACAACCGGTACAAGGATCTGCCGGCGGACACCTCGGCCGGCATCTTCACCAGCGGTTTGCTGGGCGAAAGCTACATCGGCATGCAACCGGGCGGCGATCCGGACGTGCTCAAGCCCGGCGACGAAATCGTCTACACCCAATCCGCGGTCGACCTGATGCAGTTGGTCGGCAAATACATGTTCGGCGGCGGCGGCCAGCCTCCGGCCGGCGCGCAGGCAGCGCCGCAAACGGCGCCGCAAGCGCCTGCGCAACCCGCAGCACCCACTCCCCAGCAGACTCCCACGGAAGAAACCCCATGAAGCAGTCCCTTCTTTCGATCATGATCGCTGCGGCCGTCGCCGCTTTCGTTCCCGCCGCCGCGCAGGCGCAGCAGGCCAGCACGACGGCGCGGCAGAATTCGCCGAGCCAGATCGTGCTCACCAACAGCACCCGCATCCTGAGCACGCTCGAGAACCGCCGTGCCGAGTTCACCCAGAACCGCGCTGCGTTGCGCCAGTTCATGACCAGCGAGTTCAACCAGATGTTCGACCGCGATTATTCCGGCCGACTGGTGCTGGGCCGCCACGGACGCGGCGCGTCCGATGCGGACGTGAAGCTGTTCTCCGATGCGCTGGCCGAAAACCTGATGCAGCGTTACGGCACGGCGCTGCTGGATTTCAACGCGCAGTTGAAAGTGCGGGTGAAGTCTGAAACGGCATTGCCGGGCGGACGCGGCGTGCGCGTATCCAGCGAATTCCTGCGTCCCGGCGCCGAGCCGGTGCCGGTCGACTATCTGATGCGTCAGGTCGGCGGCCAATGGAAAGTGTTCGACGTGATGGTGGAAGGCGTGTCTTACGTGCAGACCTTCCGCAGCCAGTTCGATACGCCGCTGTCGCAGAAATCCATCGCCCAGGTCGCCGCCGAACTGAAAGCCGGCAGCATGCAGGCCGATGCCACCAAGTGACGCCAGCCTGAGGGTGGACGGCGACGCGCTGGTGTTCGCCGGCGCACTCGACCGCCCGGCCGTCGCCGCGTTGTGGCCGGTCGCGCTGGCCGCGATCGGCCAGACGCAGCGCCTGGACCTGCGCGCGGTGAGCCATGTCGATAGCGCCGGCTTGGCCTTGCTGACCGAGCTCGCCGCGCGCCGCGACTACGCCCTCGGCCTGGACGGCGACCCGCCCGGCCTGGCGGAACTGCGCGCCGCCTACCGGCTCGCCCCCGACCTGGCTTTCGAAGCCTGACCCCCGCGGACCCGCACTGCGCGGCCCGCCTCCGGTATAGTGAACCGATGCGTCCATTAATCCTGCCCCTGGCGTTGTCCCTTGCGCTCACGCTGTCCGCCCAGGCGTGGGCGCAATCGTCTGTGCCTGCCGACGAGGCGCCGGCCGCGGCGGCCGCTTCCGCGGATCAGGACGGTGCGCAAACGCCGCAGTCCGCGCCGCAAACGGCACCTGCAGCCGACATGCCGACGGCGGCCGAGCAGGATTACAACGATCTCTACGGCTCGCAGCAATACGATCCGGTCGCCGATCCCACCCTGCCGCCCGGCGTCGAATCGACCGCTGCGTTCGACCCGTGGGAAAAATTCAATCGCCGTGTGCACAAGTTCAACAACGGTGTCGATCGCGTCGTCGCCAAACCGCTGGCCAAGGCTTACGTGAAAGCGGTGCCGCGCCCGATCCGGCTGGGCGTGACCAATTTCTTCAACAACCTGGGCCAGCCGGTCAGCGCGTTGAACGCCTTGCTGCAGGGCAAACCCAAGCAGGCCGCGCAATCGCTGGGCCGCTTCGCGCTCAACACCACGCTGGGCATCGGCGGCATCTTCGACCCGGCCAGCGACGCCAAGATCCCCAACAAGAGCGAAGACTTCGGCCAGACGCTGGGCGTCTGGGGCTGGAAGCGTTCGCGCTACGTCGAGTTGCCGCTGTTCGGTCCGCGCACCGTGCGCGACACCTTCGGCCTGATCGGCGATGCGCCGTTGTCGCCGATCCGCCAGATCGAAGAAGACAAGGTGCGCGTCTTCACCCAGGGCCTGCAATTGGTCGACGTGCGCGCGCAGCTGCTGCCGCTGGACGCGTTGCGCGACGGCGCCACCGACGAATACGCCCTGTTCCGCGACGGCTGGAGCCAGCGCCGCAATTACCAGATCTTCGGCGACCGCAACCAAGAGAAGCAGGACGACCTGCCCGATTATCTGCGCGAAGAAGAAGACAACCCCAGCGTGCCGGCCGATGCGATGCCGATCATGCCGACGGATGCGAACTTCGATATCAACTGAGCCGCGGCGAACTTCTTCGTCGCGAGCCGCTTTGCCTTTTAAACCGTCATCCCAGCGAAAGCCGGGACCCATTTTGCTCCTGCGCTCTAACTAATTTGCTCCTGCGCTCTAACTAAGAAGCAAGATCAAGTCGGGTCCCAGCTTTCGCTGGGATGACGATGTGAAGATCTGCCTCATTCGGCCTCGTCTGCTCCGGAGTCGCCGAGCATGCGTTGGGCTTCCGCCCCCGGCAGCGTCTCCACGCCTTTCAACTGCCGCTCGATCGCGCGCGTGCGCACGCCCGCCTGTTTGAGGCTGTTCTGCACGGTATCCAGCTGCCCGTGCGCCTTCTCGAGTATGCCGGCGAACTTGCCGAACTCGGCCTTCACCGCACCGAGCAATTGCCAGACCTCGCTGGAACGCTTCTCGATAGCCAGCGTGCGGAAGCCCATCTGCAGGCTGTTGAGCAAGGCCAGCAACGTGGTCGGGCCGACCAATGTGACGCGGAATTCGCGTTGCAATCCATCGAACAATCCGGGACGGCGCAGCACTTCGGCGTACAGGCCCTCGGTCGGCAGGAACAGCAGCGCGAAATCGGTGGTATGCGGCGGCGCCAGGTATTTGTCGCGGATGCGTTTGGCCTCGACCCGCACTTGCCGCTCCAACGCCGCGGAGGATGACGCCACCGCTTCCACGTCGACGCGGTCCTGCGCGTCCATCAGGCGCTCGTAGTCCTCGCGCGGGAATTTGGCGTCGATCGGCAAGCGGATCGGCTGGTCGCCCTGCGTGCCGGGAAGCTTGATGGCGAACTCGACGCGCTCGCTGCTGCCCGGCACGGTGATGCAGTTGGTTTCGTACTGCTCGATGGTCAACACCTGTTCGAGCAGCGCGCCCAGCTGCACTTCGCCGAACGTGCCGCGGGTCTTGACGTTGGTCAGCATGCGTTTGAGATCGCCGACGCCGGTAGCGAGCTGCTGCATCTCGCCCAGCCCGCGCTGCACTTGTTCGAGGCGTTCGGAGACCAGCTTGAACGATGCGCCCAGCCGCGTTTCCAGGGTGGCCTGCAGCTTCTCGTCGACCGTTGCGCGCATCTGCTCGAGCTTGGCCGCATTGTCGCTTTGCAATTCGCGCAACTTCTGCTCCAGCGTGGCGCGCATCTCGCCGATGCGCAGTTCGTTGCGCTGGGTGAGTTCGTTCAAGCGCTGGCCCAGCGTGTCCGCCAGGCGCTGTTGCTGGTCGGCGCCTTCGCTACGCGCCTTGCGGGCGTCTTCGGTAAGCGCGGCGCGCAAGTCGTCCAGGCGCTTGTCGGTGCGCACGCTCATCTCGGTCAGGCGGGCGCCGAACCCTTCGATGCGCTGTTCCTGGGCCGCCGACAGGCTATCGAGCTGTTGGCGCAACTCGCCGCGGCCTTCGCGGTGTTCGTCGCGCAACGCGCGCTCGAGCGACTGTTCGGGCTTGCGCAGCAGCAACAGCGCCAGCATGACGATGGCGACCGCCGCCGCGATCAGCAGGAGGATCAGCAGTAGGGAGGTTCCGGGCATGCCGATAGTGTAGCCGGGGCGGTCTCAGGAGCTGCGAGTGTCGGAACGGCCTCTTGCAAAAGCGGCTTTTGTGGGAGCGGCTTTAGCCGCGAGCTTTTTTGCCTGTCGAGGAGAAGATCAAGAGCTCGCGGCTAAAGCCGCTCCCACAAAAACTCGCCGCTTCAGTCCAGTGGCCGCAGGTGGATATTGCGGAACCGCACCGGATCGCCATGATCCTGCAGCACGATATGTCCGTGCCGCGAAACGGCGAATCCCGGATAGGCGGCGAACTTGCTGGCGGCCACGCGCCGCTTCCAACCGTCGCTGTCCAGGTCGTAGGCTACGACCTGACGGCCATTGAGCCAGTGCTCGACGCGGCCGCCGCGCGCGACGATGCGCACCCGGTTGTATTCACCCGCCGGCTTCGCGGTCGCCTGCGACGGCGCATACAGATCGTAAACACTGCCGGCGCGGTGTTTGGGATCGTGGCGGTCCTCGGCCAAAACATCATCGAGAACCTGCATCTCTGGCGCAGTCTTCCAAACCGGATCGCTATCCACGGCGCGGTAGAAAATGCCGCTGTTGCCGCCGGGCGATATCTGCCATTCCAATTCGAGTTCGAAATCGCCGTACTCGGCATCGCTGACGATATCGCCGCCGCCGCCGGCCGTGAGCGCGAGCGTGCCGTCGATCGCCTGCCAACGCGGATCGAGCGTATCGCGGCCGACGTTGTGCCAACCCTGCGTGCTGATGCCATCGAACAGCGGCTGCCAGTCCGTCTGCTTAGCCGGAACGCATGCCGTCAACAGCACCGCCAGCAGCAACGATGCTCGTAGGGTGGGCCTTGACCCACCAGCGTGGCCGTTGCGCGCAGGACGGTGGGCCAAGGCCCACCCTACGTCAGTCCAGGACACGGCAAAACACCGCCTTCAAATAACGCGATTCCTGCACATTGGCCAGGAACGGATGATCGGCGCCGGCACCCGACACCTTCAGCACCTGGATCGTGCGGTTGGCGTAAAACGCCGCGCGGCGCAGCATGTCGAGGAATTGTTCCTCGCTGACCAGACCGGTGCACGAGAACGTGGCGAACAGGCCGCCGGGCTTGACCACGCCCAGCGCGAGCTTGTTCATGTCGAGGTATTTCTTCAGCGCCGGGATCACCTGCTCGCGATCGCGGGTCATCTTGGCCGGGTCGAGGATCACCACGTCGTACAGATCGCGAGCGTTGCCGGCGTCGCGCAGCCACGGGAAGATGTCGGCCTGCACGAAGCGCACGCGCACGTCGTTCAACTTGGCGTTGCCCTTGGCGATGGACAGCACGTCCTCGTCGATGTCGACGCCGACCACTTCCTCGGCGCCGCGGACCTTGGCGTACACGCCGAAGCCGCCGGTGTTGCAGCAAAGATCCAGCACGCGCTTGCCGGCGACCTGGCGCGACAGCCATTCGCGATTCTCGCGCTGATCGGCGAAGAAGCCGGTCTTGTGCGCGCCGGCCGGGTCGGCGCGGAATTTAACGCCGTATTCGGTGATGATGCTCGGCGCGGGCGCCTCGGTGCCGCGGAAATCGAAGCTTTCCTGCTTCTGCACGTGCTCTTCGGCGAAGCTGTAGAAACGCGCGCCTGGGAATTGCCGTTTCAGCGCGTCGTAAATCCATTCGCGGTAGCGGAACATGCCGGCGCTGAAGAATTCGACCACCAGCAGATCGCCGTAACGGTCCACGACCAGGCCGCTGAGGCCGTCGCCTTCGCTGTGCACGACGCGCCAGGCGTCGGATACTTCGTCGAGCTTCAATACTTCGCGGCGCAGGCCCACCGCGGCGGCGATCTTGCGCGCGAACCAATCGGCATCGACGACGCTATCGGGATCGGCTTCGAGGATACGAACGGCGATCCGCGAATGGCCGTTGTAGAACCCGCGGCCGATCCATTCCCCATCCACGCCGAACACATCGACCAGGCTGCCGGGCTTGGGCCGCTGCGCGGGCTTGTCGACCAGTTTCTGGAAGATCCAGGGATGGCTGGAGCGCCAAGCGTTTTTCAATCGGACGGTGGGCAGCGGCTCATTCATTCCCGCATTTTACGCCGCTCTTGTGGGAGCGGCTTCAGCCGCGAGCTTTGTGGGTCGCGATGATCGGCCTAGAGCTCGCGGCTAAAGCCGCTCCCACGAAGGGCAGGAACTAGCCCTTGCATCCGTAGATTCCGCCGCCATGCTGCTGGAATGCACCTGCACAGCAACGACGCGCCCACCGATGCCAAGGCCCAGGGCCGGATCGACAAGGGCCGCATCATGCGCGCGCTCAACCTGAGCCTGGGCTTCGTGTTGCTGCTGGCGGCCGTCTTCGCCGCCCAGCACGCATTCGATCTGCGCGACTGGGCGGTGGCGCCGCACGAACTCGCGGGCTTGCTCGGCGTGCTGACGGCACCGCTCCTGCACGGCTCGTTCGAACACATCACCGCCAATGCCGCCGCGCTGATCCTGCTGGGCACGCTGGCCGGCAGCGTCTATCCGCAAGCCACCGTGCGTGCGCTGCCGCTGCTGTGGCTAGGCTCGGGCCTGGGCGCCTGGCTGCTGGGCCAGACCGGCACGCATCACCTGGGCGCGAGCGGCGTTACCCACGGCCTGATGTTCCTGGTGTTCGTGCTGGGCCTGCTGCGTCGCGACCGGCCCGCGATCGCTGCGGCGATGATCGCCTTCATGTTGTATGGCGGCATGTTGTTGACCGTATTGCCGCGCGAGGCCGGCGTTTCCTGGCAAGCGCATCTGGGCGGCGCGGTGGCCGGCGTGATCGCCGCATTCCTGTTCCGCCGTCGCGACCCGCCGTTGCCGCGCCGCAAATACAGCTGGGAAATCGAGGAAGAACTCGCCGAACAGGCCGCGCGCATCGAACGCGAGCAGTTCGAACCGGAGCGGCCGCGCGACGTGCCGGTGCTGTGGCAGCGGCAGGAGGAAGAGCGCGGCGTCGTGCTGAAGTTTCCGCCGCGCGACGGGCGGTGAATCGGGATGTGATCTGCGCGATCGAGCCGTTAGACTTCGCGGCGACTCCTTCGCAACGTGGCAGGCGACCATGGCCGTCACCGCTCAGACCGCAAGGCGCGACAACTCCTGGTTGCTGATCGCGATCATCGCAGTGGGCGCGCTCATCATCGCGGCAGCGGTATGGGCGTTCGTAAACTTCGTGATGGGGGCGATGCGAGGGTCCGAACCCTACCGCCACGGGCTGGCAGCGGCGCAGTCCGACGCGCAGGTCGTCGCGGCGCTGGGCCGACCGATCGAAGCCGGGACATTCTTCACAGGCAATATTTCGGTCGCCGGTCAGCGCGGAGAGGCTCGCTTCTCAGTACCGATTCAAGGCCCGAAATCTGCAGCGACGCTGCATATCGTCGCGCATCGCGACGGCGGACCGTGGAAGTATCCGACACTGCAGGTGCGCATGCCGGACGACCGCGCAATCGATCTGGCGCCGGCGCAGCCATGACCGGCCGCATACTTGTCACCGGCAGCGCCGGCCATCTCGGCGAAGCGCTCATGCGCACGCTGCGCGGCGCCGCGCACGATGCGATCGGGTTAGACATCGCAGCATCGCCTTACACCGATGCGGTGGGCTCGGTCGCCGATCGCGATTTCGTCGATCGCTGCATGCGCGGCGTACAGGCCGTGCTGCATACCGCTACGCTGCACAAGCCGCATGTGGCCACCCACACGCGCCAGGATTTCGTCGACACCAATATCACCGGCACGCTCAACCTGCTGGAAGCGGCCGCGGCCAACGGCGTCGGCGCGTTCGTTTACACCAGCACCACCAGCGCGTTCGGCGATGCGCTGACGCCGCCTGAGGGCGAACCCGCGGCCTGGATCACCGAAGACGTGGCCCCGGTGGCGAAAAACATCTACGGCGCCACCAAAACCGCCGCCGAGGATCTTTGCCGTCTGTTCCACCGCAAGCAGAGACTGCCTTGCGTGGTGTTGCGAACGTCGCGTTTCTTTCCCGAGCCGGACGACAATCCGGCGCTGCGTTCGGCCTATGCCGACGGCAACATCAAGGCCAACGAATTCCTGTACCGGCGCGTCGACGTGCAGGACATCGTCGATGCGCATCTGCTGGCGATCGCGCGCGCGGCCGAAATCGGCTTCGGCCGTTACATCATCAGCGCCACCACGCCCTTCCAATTCGAAGACCGCGCGCAATTGCGCCGCGATGCGCCGGCGATCGTCGCCCGCCGCGTACCCGGGTACGAAGCCGAATACGCGCGCCGCGGCTGGCGCATGTTCCCCGGCATCGAACGCGTCTACGTCAACGCCGCGGCGCGGCAGGCCCTGGGCTGGCGGCCGCGTTACGACTTCGCCTATTTGTTGGATAGATTGCGCGCCGGCGAAGACCCGCGCAGCCCGTTGGCGCAGGCGATCGGCATCAAGGGGTATCACGGCCCGTCGTTCGAGGACGGGTTGTATCCGGTCGAGTGATTTGGCGGTGCCGTTGCTGTTGTCCCCTTTGAAAAAGGGGGCGGGCCGCGAAGCGGACGGGGGATTTGCTTTTGCTGCTGCCTTTAGACGGCTAGCAAAAGCAAATCGCGCGCGATTCCCGGCCCTCGCTCGCGCGAGGGCGCTCGGCCAGCTGCAAGCCTCCGGCTTGCAAGCAGCAGTCCTCGCCCCCTCGATCCCCCTTTTTCAAAGGGGGAGGAACATCAAAGCCCGCCGTCGTGCTCAGAACTTGGCGGTGAACTCCAAACCCCAGTTGCGCGGCTCGTTGATGAAGCCGGTCAGGTTGTTGAAGTCGATGCCGCCGACCGCGCGTTCGGTGTCGGTGATGTTGCGGCCGAACAGCGCCACTTCGTAATTGCCCGCATCCCAGTTGTAGCCCAGGCGCAGGCCGCCTTCGACCAGCGACTTGCCGGTGAATTCGCGGGCTTCGTACAGGAAGAAGTTGATCTCGCTGCGGTAGGCCCAGTCGGTGTAGACGAAGAATTCGCCTTCGCCCACCGGAATGCCCCATCGCGCGGTCAAGTTGTGGATCCACTTGGGCGCCTGCGGCAGCGGATTGCCGTCGATGAAGGCCACGGTGGTGCCGTTCGGCAGCATCTGGGTCGGATCGGTGACCGTGCAGTGCGGCGTGGCGAAGAACGTGCCGCCGCAGACGCCGACCGCCAGCGATGCGTCGTTGATCTCGGTGTCGTTGTAGCTGCTGCCGAACGTCACCAGCAGATCCGGCGTCAGATACGCTTCGATGTCGAATTCGAAGCCCTGGCCCAGGCTCTTGTCGGCATTGAGCAGGATCGCCGAGTTGTTGCCGCCGCCGACCGCGACCAGCTGCTGGTCCTTGACGTCGTAGCGGAACACGCTGAAGCCCATGCGCGCGCGCTTGTTCCACAAGTCGGCTTTGATGCCGGCCTCGTAGGAAATCACTTCCTCGGAATCGGCGATCGACGGCGCCGGCGAGAACAGCAGGCGCGCCTGGATCGACGGCGCGCGGAAGCCCTTGGCCACGCGCGCGTAGAAATTGACGTCGGAATTGATCGCGTAAGTGCCGCTCAAATCCCAGCTGACGTCGTTGGCGTCGGTGTCGACCAGGAACGGACCCGAAACCGGCGTACCGAACGGCGCCGCCTGCAGCACGCTGGCGCTGAAATCCTTCTTGTCCTGCGTGTAGCGCAGGCCGCCGCGCAGCTTGAACTTGTCGGTGACGTCGTATTCGCCCGAAGCGAATACCGCCCAGGCCTTGTTGCGCTGCTCCTGCACCGCGTGGCCGTTCTGCACGCCGCCGGCCAACGAATCGTAGTTGAAGCTGTCGACGGTGATGTCTTCGTCGAAATAGAACAGGCCCGCCTGCCAGTCGAAGCGGCCCCATTCGTTGGATTCGATGCGGAATTCCTGGCTGAACTGCGAATGGTCGGGCAGGCCGTCGGCGGATTCGGCCGAGAACGGGATCAGGCCCGGACCGGAGTTGCCCGGGCCGAGGAACACGGCGCCGAAGCCGCCGTCGATGTCGCCGCGGCTGAGCGTATCCACGCTCTCGTAGCCGGTGATCGAATACAGCGTGGTGCGGCCCAGATCCCACGACAGGCGCGCGCTGGCGCCTTGCGATTCCAGTTTCTGGAAATTGTTGCCGTCGATCGAGACCTTGTCGCGATCGAAACCGGGCACGAAATCGTTGGTGCCCTTCTGGAAGATATTGGCGCGGAACAGGCGCGCGGTACCGCCCAGGTCGCGCGCATGCACGTTGAACAGCGCTTCGAAACCGTCGCCGCTTTCGTACAGCAGCTGCAGGCGGGCGGCCATTTCCTCGAAGCCTTCGAGTTCGCGCTCCGGGCCCGCGGCGAAGGTGTTGTCGACCCACGCGTCGCGTTTCTGATAGAGCACCGATGCGCGCGCCGACCAATGTTGGCTCAACGGGCCGCCGAAAGCGCCTTCGACATTGAGGGCTTCGTTGCTGCCGATCGACACCTGCGCGTAGCCGTCGGTTTCCTGGCTCGGCTTGCGCGATTCGAACTTGACCACGCCGGCCGGCGTATTGCGGCCGAACAGCGTGCCCTGCGGGCCGCGCAGCACTTCGACCTGGTCCAGATCGAATACCGGGAAACCCTTCAGGATCGGGTTTTCCTGCACCACGTCGTCGTAGATCAGCGACACGGGCTGCGATGCGTTGAGATCGAAGTCGGTATTGCCCAGGCCGCGGATGTAGAAGCGCGGGAAGGCGCGGCCGAACGACGATTCGATGTTGAGCGACGGCACGCGGCCGGACAGGAAGCGCACGTCTTCGCCGCCGGAAGCGAGCACGTTGAGTTTTTCGCCGTCGATCGCGGTCAGCGACACCGGCACGTCTTTCGCGTTCTCGACGCGGCGTTGCGCGGTGACCTGCACCGTATCCAGTGTGATCGCTTCCTTCTGCGCGGTGGTCTGGTCGGCGGCGACGTCCTGCGCCAGCGCGGAAGCGGTGGGCAATAGCATCGCGATGGCGATCGCGAGCGGGCGCAACTGGGCGGAGCGCGACGACGAGCGGCGTAGCACGGACATGGCGGTTTCCTCGGAAGGCTGGGCGGACGCGGCGGTGTTCCCCTCGCCCGGCAATTGTTACAGATTCGTAATGTGCGGGCCACGGCGGCGTCGCACCATACGGATTGGCTCCGTGACGTGTGGCATTCCATACGGCGGCCGCCGCCGGCTAACGTGTCGACGAGCCCCGACGGATGGATCCTCATGCGCACCCTTCCCTGCAGCCTCCTCATCCTCGCCCTGGCCGCCTGCGCACGGCCCGCCACGGCGCCTTCGCCGCCTCCCGCGGCCGCAGCGTCGGCGGCGGCACCGACGCCCGCACTCGCGGCCGGCGAACGGCGCATCAAGATGTCCGACGGCGCCGAAATTTATCTGAAAGTCGCCGGCAAAGGCCCGGTTTGCATGCTCGTGCACGGCGGGCCCGGCCAGGGCTCGCTGTCGACCGAAAAGATGGGCGCCGACAAGCTCGAAGATTTCCTGACGATGGTATGGCTGGACCAGCGAGGTTCCGGCAAATCGCCGGATGCGCAGAACTATCGCCTCGATCGCGTCGTCCAGGATCTCGAAGAAGCCCGCCAGGCGTTGGGCGTGGACAAGCTGTGCCTGATCGCGCATTCGTTCGGCGGCATCCTGGCCGTGGATTACGCCAAGCGCTATCCGCAGCACGTGTCGGAACTGATCCTGGCCAATATCACTCTGCATTTCCTCGGTCCCGAAAATTCGCGCATGCAGATCGATTTCGTCAATCGGCTGCTGGGCAAGACCGTGGTATCGGTGGCCGACGACGCGGACGAAGCCGCGCTGGCCGAGGGACGCGAAAAAGCGCGCGCGGCACTGATGCAGAGCGGCAAGGGCTATCGCTTCCTCACCGAGGATACGGACAGCATCCGTGCGATGAGCGAGATCGACGGCGGCTACGAGCGATCGAGGGGCTTCGGCAACGCGATCTTCGATCAGCGCGATGCTTATCCCGAGTATTGGATCGACTACGCGCCGGCGACCGCGGATATCGAATCGCCGGTGCTCGTCATAACCGGCAGTAAGGATTACGCGGTAGGGCCGGACGAGTACAAGCGCTTCCGTTTCCCCAATCAGAAGACGGTGACGCTGGACGGCGGGCACATTTCGTACTACGAAAATAATGCGGAATTCGTCGCCGCCATTCGTGATTTCATGGCCGAACGGCGATAAGCGTCCGAAGAAGGGTTCAGTACTTGCAGAACTCGCTCTGTAGAGCGGAGCTTGCTCCGCTGCTCTTGCCCTTCAAAAACCGTCATCCCAGCGAACGCTGGGACCCATTTTGCCCTTGCCTTCAAACCGTCTTCGTCGAGCTCAGGACAGGCTTGAGCTTGCCGAGGGTACCCGGTCGCGTTTTTAGCGGACGGAACCACGAACGCAGTGATGCAGGTCGCGAGAAGCCACAAGCAAGGAGCAGCGGAGCAAGCCCCGCTCTACGAAGAGCAGAGCAAAGTCGCTGGATCCCGCCTTCGCGGGGATGACGGCTTTAAGGGCAACAGCAGCGGAGCAAGCTCCGCTCTACAGAACTTGAACGCCGAGCTGGCGGTCGTGCAGGCGCGACCACACCAACAGCGACAACGCCGCACCAACCAAACACAAAAACATATCCCACTGCGTATCCCATTGATCGCCCTGCGTGGCCAGGAACGCATCGGCATCGGCGCCGAACGCCAGCGCCGCCCACCATTCGATCAGCTCGAAAAACGCCGAAAAACTCAGGCACGCCGCCAAGACCAGGTACACCAGCCAACCGCCGCGCTTGAGCGGTGTCAGCCGCAACAGCAGCTCGCGGGCCAGGATCGCCGGCACGAAGCCCTGCATGAAATGGCCGACGCGGTCCCACGGATTGCGCTCGAAATGGAAGACGTCGCGCAACCAGAATCCCAACGGCGTTTCTGCATAGGTGTAAGCGCCGCCATGGATCAATACCAACGCATGCGCGGCCAGCAACCAGCACAACAATCGCGTCAGCGGAAAGCGCGGCCAGCGGAAATAGATCAGCGGCAACGCCACGATCACCCATACCACTTCCATGAACCAGGTCAGGCGGTCTTTCGGCGCGATGCCCGAATAGACCAACGCACCGGCGACCAGCGCGAGCAGGAGGATCCGTTCGATTCGCGATGGGGGTTGGGCGATCGGTGCGCTCATCGCGGGTCTCCGTTGCATTTTTAGCGGGGGCGGTATCCCGCCTATTCTTTTAGCTGTCATCCCGAGCGAAGCGAGGGATCTACTCGCCCGGAAAGCGGATCCCTCGCTTCGCTCGGGATGACAGGAACGCACGAAAAGCGAAGCTACGCGGGCAGCGGCAAACCGCGCAAGGCCTTCACCGTGCGCAACACGAAACTGGAATTGACGTCGGCCACGCCGCTCTGGCCGAGCAGCCGGTCGAGCAGGAAGCGCGAGAAGTGTTCTAGATCGCGCACCGCGATCTGCAGCAGGTAATCCATGTCGCCGGTGAGCGCATGGCAGGCGACCACCTCGTCCCACTCGTTGACGAAATGCGCGAACGCAGCGACCGATGCGGCATCGTGGTGCGTCAAATGCACGCGCACGAAGGCCTGCAGGCCCAGGCCGACCTTTTCGGGATCGACTTCGGCGCGATAGCCCGCCACCACGCCTTCGCGTTCGAGCCGCTGCACGCGGCGCAGGCAGGCCGAGGCCGATAAGTGCACACGCTCGGCCAGCTCCGCATTGGTCAGGCGGCCATTGCGCTGCAGCTCGGCCAGGAGCAATAAATCGGTGCGGTCTAGCGCTGTTTTAGGCATTTTCGGCCAACTTATCGACTGATAACGCAATAATATTGCATCAAATCGGCTATCCGCCGCAATTATGCAACCTTGTTGCGCGGATTCGCGATTAAAGTCGTAGATCGTCCAGGAGTTGCCGCCATGAACCAACCGCGCCGCGTCGAAAACCTGCATACCGACAAGGGCAAGGTGCCGGTCTATGCCACCGGCATCGTCGAGCAGCCCTGGGCCGATTACACCGCGCAAGACCACGATGTCTGGCGCCAGCTGTACGAACGCCAGCGCCAGGTCCTGCTCGGCCGCGCCAGCGACGAATTCCTGGTGGCGCAGGACGCGATGGGCATGACGCCGGATCGCATCCCGAAATTCAGCGATCTCAACCGGGTGATGCGCGACGCCACCGGTTGGGAACTGATCGGCGTGGAAGGCCTGCTGCCGGAGCTGGATTTCTTCGACCATCTGGCCAACCGCCGCTTCCCGGTGACGTGGTGGATCCGCAAGCCCGAACAGATCGACTACATCGAAGAACCCGACCTGTTCCACGATCTTTTCGGCCACGTGCCGCTGCTGATGAATCCCTTGTTCGCCGACTACATGCAGGCCTACGGCCGCGGCGGCGTAAAGGCGCACGGCATCGGCCCCGAGGCGCTGACGGCGTTGACGCGGCTGTATTGGTACACGGTGGAGTTCGGCCTGATCCGGCAGAAGGAAGGCCTGCGCATCTACGGCAGCGGCATCGTCTCGTCGAAAGGCGAGTCGATCTATTGCCTGGAGAGCGATGCGCCGAACCGGATCGGCTTCGATCTGGAGCGGATCATGCGCACGCGGTACCGCATCGATACCTATCAGAAGACTTATTTCGTGATCGACAGCTTCGAACAGCTGATCGAGGCGACCGAGCCGGACTTCACGCCGATCTATGCGAGGCTGGCGTCGCAGGATTCGTATCCGGCGGGCACGGTGCTCGATGGCGATGAGGTCTTTACGCGCGGCACAGGCGAGGGTTGGGCGAGCGATGGCGATGTGTGATTGCGCTTCGCTTTAGCCCTCTCCCGCTTGCGGGAGAGGGTTGGGAGAGGGCGCGCGCGATTGCAGATGGCGACGCCGGTTCGATTCGCGCGCTTGCCGGCAAAGAACGCACCGCCCCCATCTCGGTTTGACGCGATCTGAGATTCCGCGCGCCCTCTCCCCAGCCCTCTCCCGCAAGCGGGAGAGGGAGCCTTTAAAGCGGCGATGCGTTGACCGCGCGCAGATAGGCATCGAAGCCATGCGCGTCGGTTTCCGGGAAAATAATCCCGTCGTCGTGGATCGCGGCGATGCGATCGGGCCGGAAGTTGCGGAAATCCTCGCGCAACCGGCACCAGGCGCCGAGCGTCCAGGTGCCGCCCCAGAAGGCCAGGCACAGGGGTTCGACCTCGCGCGTGGTGATGCGTTCGTCCTTATCGCGATAGTCCAGGCGCAGCAGCTTGCGTGCCTCGATCGCGGCGTGCAGGCGGTCGATCATGCCGGTGGATTCGATGCGTTCGGCCAGCGTCGGCGCGAAAATGCGCGTGCGCTGGCTGCGCTCGCGCAACTCCGGCGGCAATACCGCCTCGATCTTCAGCAATGCGGCTTTCGCGCCCAGGCCCAGCCGCTCGCCGCCGAACGCGCGCACGAAGCGCGTGCCCACCACCAGCGCCTCGAGCTCATCGATGTTGAACATGAGCGGCGGTATGTCCGAGCCCTTGCGGAGCATATAGCCCACGCCGGCTTCGCCCTCGATCGGTACGCCCGACAGCTGCAGGTCGGCGACGTCGCGGTACACGGTGCGCAACGACACGTCTAGCGTCTCGGCCAGGGCGCGCGCGGGCATCGCCGAGCGGCGTCCGCGCAAGGCGTGGATGATCAGGAACAGTCGGTCGGCGCGGCGCATGCGGCATCATCGCGCGGAGCTCTTCGCGACTCAATGTCCGCATCGCTCAGTCCCGCACCAGCGAACGCGCGGCGGGCGCCAGCCGACGCACCGCCGGCGGCGCGATCAGGCGCCGCGACAGTTCCGGTTGCACCGCGTCGCGCCAATGCGGCGATGCATCGATCGCCCGCCGATAGCGTTCGTACCCGGCCTGGCTATCGAACTGCGCCACCCAAACGAATACGTTCTCGCCCTCGCGCACCGGCAGGCGCGGGAAGTTGTTGGCGCTTTGCTCGGTCGCGTACGCTGCGAGCAGTTTCGCCCCGGCAGCCGTGATGCCCGGCACGAGCGTGCTTTCGAAGAAATCGATGAAGTCCGCATCGGCGGCCTCGGCGAACGAGTAGGTCGTGACGACGACCAAAGGCGGGGCCGCGGGCGACGTCCCTATCGCAGCACGCGGCTGCGACGCCGGCGCGAACCCGCTGCCCGCGCGCGCCTCGCGTAGCAGCAGCACGTTGTCCGAATCCAGCATGGTGGCGTTGGCGGCCTCGCGATGCATGCGCCATGCCGCGCCATCGATGTAGAACGCGGACAGGCATTCTCCGCGGGAAACCATGTCGCGGAAGCCGCGGAACCAGACGAAGACATCGGGATCGTCGATGTCGCGGTAGTGCGCCAGCACGTCCATGCCGACTTCGTTCTGCGATTCGATGAAGTGGCGTTCGAACAGGTCGATCAAGGTGTCGCGCTGTCCGGGATGGAGCGTGTATTGGCGAAGCTCCACGATGGGGTAGCGCTCAGCTTGGATTGCGGTTTCCACAGAATTTTCCTTAGTGATGCTGGGTTCGGCCCTCGATCCTGGCTCTGTAGAGCGGAGCTTGCCCCGCTGCTTCGTTTATCGACGCGGGGAGAGCGACAGCGGAGCGAGCTCCGCTCTACAGAGCAGGCAGCGCTGCGGTCAGGCCACGCGCGTCATGCGCATATACCAGTTGGTTTCCCAGGTCCGGCCGTCGTCGATCGACAGCGCCTGCTGCCACAGCGCGCTGGTCGCGGTGATCTCGGACCAGACGAAACGCACCCGCACCGGCCGGCCTTCGTGCGTGTCGTGGCCGTAAAAAGTGCCGACGCCGTCCTCGAATCGGCCGACCACGGGCGGATCCAGCACGCCGGTGCGGTTGCTGGCCCAGTAGATGCTCCATTGCCGCGTCTGCGGATCGAACAGGCGCAGGCTCATGCCGATGAAGCCGCCATCCCATTCGGTGAGGAAATTGTCGATGTTGCCCAGGCCACCGAGGATCGGTTCGCAATCCTGGGTGGAAGCGAAGACTTCCCAGTCGCCGCTGCCGGCCAGGCGTTGCCGCAGGCGTTCGTTGCGCAGCTGCCAGCGGCCGTGGAAGAAGTCGAAATCGTGGCGGCCGTCGTATTCGTTGGCGATGTCGTTCATGGCGGTCGTATCCTCAGCCGATGCGCGTCATGTGCATGACGCAATTGGTTTCCCAGTTGCGGCCCTCGTCGATCGAGAAGGCCTGTTCCCATTTCGCGTGCTTGGCGGCGATCTCCGACCACAGGCAGCGCACGGATACGGGCCGCTCGCCGTCCTTGTCGCAGCCGTAGAACGTGCCGATGCCGTCTTTGAATCCGCCGACGACCGGCGGATCGAGCTTGCCGGTGCGGTTGCTCGACCAGTACGCGCTCCACAAGCCGGTGGCGGGATCGAAGAAGCGGATCGCCATGCCGCGGAAACCGCCACCGAAATGTTCGGTGCGGTAATCGTCGATGCTGCCCAGGCCGCCGAGGATCGGCCGGCTTTCGTCGGTGGCCTCGTACTCCTCCCATTCGTCGCTGCCGACGAAGCGTTGTTTGAGGCGCCGGTTATGCACCTGCCAGCGGCCGAGGTAGAAATCGAAATCGTGGCGGCCGTCTTGCGGTTGCGCGGGTGCTTGCATGGCGTGTCCTGTCTGTGCGGAAGGGTTTTGAGCGAACGCGGCGACGAACGGCAACGCGATGGCGCTGCCTGCGGCCGACACGAGCAAGCGCCGGCGCGAGGCGTCGATGTCCGGCATCGCGTCGCGGCGGTCTGGATCGTGGATTGGCATGCCGGTCTCGTCTGTCGTGCGCAGCGCACGCCGACAGCTTCGGGCGGTGCTGCTGACAGCCTGCTGTCAGCAGCACGAGTGGCTCACGCAGAACGCACTAAATGGCTCCTGTCGGCAACCACCACGCGGCGCACGCTGCGGCCACGGTCATGGCGAACAAACCCGTCGCGACACGCCAACCGTAGCCCGCGCCGCCGCTCAAGAATGCGAGCACGGACTTGGCGGCCGAGCTGGTCGCCAGCAGCGCCACGATGCCCCAGCGCGCTTCCGCCAGCGTCAACGCCTGCGCATTCGCCAGTTGTCCGACGGCGACCGCCGCTGCCTGCAATTCGGCCATCGCCGCGATCGCCGCGGCCAGCAGTGCGCCGCGATCGCCGACCCATTCGCGCAACCACGCCGTCAGCAGCAGCAAGCCGGCCACCGCGAGCGCGAACGACAGCGCATGGCTGAGCTTGAACGCGCGCGTCTGCGCCTGCTCGCGTTGCCCCTCCTCGGCTGGCGTGTGCCACAGGCCGAACGCGGCGAATGCCGTCAACGCCAACCCCGCCGCGAACAGCGATCCCGCGCTCGCTCGCAGCAAGGTGAGATTGCCCGCGGCCAGCACGCCGGCCAGCAACAGCAATGAACCGAGGTTGGCGAACAGCGCCGCCGAAACCGCATAACGACGCAGCGCCGGCGCGTCTTTCGCACGTTGCCCGAAACCGGCAACCGCGGCGGTGGACGAAGCGAAGCCGGCGAAGAAACCCGCCACCGGCATGCCGTAGCGCGCGCCGACCAGGCGCTGGGCGACATGCCCGGCGACGCCCGCCGCCATCACCAACACGACCAGTTTCCAAAGCTCCGCCGGTTTCAACACGCCCCAGGGATCGACCGCCTCGCGCGGCAACAACGGCAGCACGATCAATGCGCTGGCCAGCAGCAACAAGCCGTCGCGCAATTCGCGTTCGCTGATCAGCTGGCGGGTGAAGCGGTGCAACGCGGTCTTGGCGTACAGCAGCACCGCGACCGCGACGCCGAGCCCAGCGGCGAGCGCGGGCGTGCGCATCGCCAGCGCGCCGAGCAGCGCGCTGAACAGCAAGGCGACTTCGCCGGTCAGGCCCAGATCATGCTCGGCGCTGCGCCGGTAGCCGGCGAAAGTCAGCAGCGCGACGGCGGCGAACGCTGCCACGAACACGGCCAGGCCGAGCTGCCAGGCCACCGCGCCCAACAGCGCCGTCAGCGCATGCGTGCGCAGGCCTGCGGCGGTCGGTCCCGCATCGGGGTCGTCTTTGCGCCGTTCGCGCATCGCGCCGATCAGCAAGCCGATGCCGAGCGCAGCCAGCAAGCCTTGCCACCATGGATTGGCCACGGCATCCATTCGCATCTCCGCCGGCGCTCGATAAGGCGGAGTCTAGCCGTTGCGCGCATCACCGGCGTATGCGCGAGACGGCGCACCCGGGTTGCGCGCGTATGGAACAAGCCGAGAAAAACGCGACGCCGTTTGGCGCCGCGTTGTGATGCCGCTTTTTTTGCGCGGCCCGTCAGAGCCCGAAACCCACACCCACCGTCGCCGAATGCTCCGAACCGCTGAACGCGCCGCCCAGCGTCAGCGCAGCGCGAGAGCCCAGGCGGTGCTGCACGCCCACCGACATGGCCTGCTTGCCGCCGTAGGTACCCGCCGCGATGCCGATGCGCGTCCGCCCGCCTTCCACTGCCGCGGCGCTCGACGCCATGCCCACCATGGCCGCGCTCAACGCGCCGGCACGATTCAATCGATCGTCCAAACGGCCGATACGCTGGTCGACGACTTCGAAACGATCGTTGATACCAGCGAATTTGCTATCGGTGTAGCTATTGGCCGCCGACAATGTGGCGGCATCGCCAACATCGGCGCGTTGGTTGGCCGCGGAGAGCGTGGCGGCATCGGCGTGCTGGTTGGCGGCGGAGAGCGTGGCGGCATCGCCGGCATCGGCATGCTGGTTGGCGGCGGAGAGCGTGGCGACGTCGCCGGCTTCCAGATCTTGTTTGACGTTGGCGATCTGGTCGTCGGTATAGGCGTTGGCGGCGGTGCCGCCGGTGGCTACTGCGGTGTCGGTGTAAGCGAAGGCCGAAGCCAGATTGGCTTCCAGCTCGCTCTGCAGCTGGCCCAGGTTGACCGCATCGGTCAGCTCGGTAGCGGCGGCGACATGGGTGATTTGGCGTTCGTTGCCAGCCGAACCGACCGATACCGTGTCGACGCGGTCGGCGACGGAGCCGGTGCCGATTGCGACGCCATCATCCACGGCGGCTCGGCTGCCGGTGCCGAAAGCAATCGCCCGTTCCCCGGTCGCCCAGGCCCCGGCACCGATGGCGATGGCGTGCGTGCCGCCGGCTCGCGTCAATTCGCTGCTGGCGTCGACCATGCCGTTGTTGTCGGTGTCGACGTCGTTCTCGAATTCGTCGTTATTGTCTTCGTCGAACCAACCGCCGATCGCCAGGCTCCCAACCCCACTGGCCGTGGTGGCATTACCCACAGCCATGCTTTGCACACCGATCGCTTTGTTGTTGATACCGAAAGCCATGCTGCCCGTCTCGGAAGCCTCGTTGGCAAGACCGAAGGCGTTGCTTGCAAACCCCTTGGCTTTGTTCTGATTGCCCACTGCGCTGCTAGCCGACCCGGTCGCCTCGTTCTGGTAACCGACTGCGCTGGCCTGAGCATTGTTGGCTTTGTTGTCGTAGCCCGCAGCGAAACTCTGGCTGCCGATAGCCTCGTTGCTGAAACCGAATGCGCTTGCCTCAATGGCGCCGCTCTCTTCGTCTCCCGCAATGTTCTCGAAGCCCATGGCCGAGCTGGCCTCTCCGTTCGCTTCATTGCTGCGTCCGACCGCGCTGGCATCCAGCGCCCTGGACCAGTTTTCGAACCCTACCGCAGTGCTGTTGTTGCCGATGGCGTGGTTTTTTCTTCCCAGCGCGCTGCTTGAATTGCCCTTTGCATGATTGAAATAACCCAGCGCGCTGCTTTCTAACCCATCGGTCGTATTGAAATATCCGACGGCGCTGCTGAATCCGACGTTCGCGTGGTTGTCGTAGCCTACCGCCGTGCTGCTATCGCCGAGGGCATCGTTTTGAACTCCCAACGCGCTGCTAAAGCTACTCTTTGCGAAATTGTTGTTACCCAGCGCACTACCATTCGCACCATCGGCGGTATTGCCGTATCCGCATGCCACCGCGTTCGAGCCGGAAGCCGTGCTACTACCCGTGAATTCGCCGGGATCGGCGTCGACCAGTTCGCAACTCTCCGCATAGGCCGGCAGGGCGATCATCGCTGCGAGCAAGGCCAGCACGAGCATGGCGGGGCGATGCAGAGGTGAGTAATTCGGACATTTCATGAGGGGATTCCGTAGTTGTAGTTCGCCGCCAATTCGGTCGTGCGTTACAAGACGGAGTCCGCTAAAAAAGAGGCCGCCACGGCATAACGTATTTTCGGCCGCATCGGTGATTTTGCATCGCTATAAATAGCGGCGGATGCAGAAAATTGCGATGCTCGAGAAAGCGGTCGGATATCGATCTTTAGATCCGCAGAAATGCAGCGCTATAAATTGCTTTTAGCGAAGCCGCCACGGAACAAAAAATGCGCCGCCGGAGCGGCGCGGAAAGGGTCAAACCTCCTGGGGAAGAGGCTTGCCTGCTTGCTGTCCTGTTCTCATCGGGACAGCAGATTCGGAGCGTCAGGGTCCGCTCCGAATAGTTAAAACTTGAGATAGGCGACCAGACCGATCACGCCACCCAGGACGATCAGCGTCCTGGACATCATTTCGATCCGCGCTTCACGCCGCATGACCGAACCGACGCCATAGCCCAACAACTCGTCCAGACTCAGCACGATCGTGTTGCGGCGCTTGGCTTTGCTACGGCGCACGTGCGAGATGCCGGTGATGCCGAAGACCAGCATTGCGCAGCCCAGCGCGAACGCCACGGCCGGGAACATTGCGTTCATCGCCGTTACCCGCCCACGTTGAAGCCGGCGCCAGCCGCGATGGCCGCGCGAGGCGCGAAGATGTGGCTCATTTCCATTGGATCGGCTTCCTCGGGCTGGCTGCCATGGCAGCGATCCTTAAAAGACGAAATCCGGGAAAAATGCGGCCAATTCAGGGCCCGACCGCCTGTTGTGGCTAAGAATCGGCGGCGAATGTGAAACCGGTCGCTTTTAGCGCCGCGCATTTCTGCGCTGCGTCGCAAGCAGCATGCGTGTCCTGCTTTGGCCGAGGACGGCCGCGATGGGCCGTCCTCGCCGGCCTCCGTTAAGCCCGGTCCTGCTTGTCGCGGCTGAACAAGCCGAGGATCTTCTTGCCGAACGCCACTACCACCAGCACCAGCGGGATCAGCAGCTTCTTCAAGCCCAGCAGCAAGGCGCCGAGCTTGGCGAACAGGCCGGCCTTGGCCGCGATGCCGCCGCCGATCAGCGCGGCGATACCGTAGCCGGCGATCTTGTCCGTGTCGGCGTTGTAGTCGGCATAGCGCGCGCCGCTGTCGAACTCGGTCATCGGCAACAGTTGCTGCATGCCGGTGCGCACGGTGTCCAATTCCGACATGCCGGAGACGGCATTCAAGCTCAGATAGCCGCGCCGGCCGAGCACGCGGATGTCGTAGTTGAGCGTGTGCTGCTGGCTGCCTTCGAAATCGAGCTCTTTGGCCCAGTACAGCTTCTTGCTGTCGCCGTCGTAGCGCGGCGGAACGGCCCAACCGACCAAGCGAATGCTTTCGTAACCGGCTTTCTTGCGCTCGGCGTTCTCTTCCTCGGTGCCTTCCTTGAGCTCCTTGAGCAATTTGTCATAGTCGGTCTTGGCGGCGTCTTCGTCCGACACGTAGCCCTCGTCGGAATAGGTGACCACCACGGCCCACGACTCGTTGCTGTCCAGCGGCGTCGCGGCCGGTACCACCAGCCCGAGCACGGTGTCGTCGGGCGGATTGCCCCAGAATTCTTCCAGCACGCGCCGTGCATCGGTCTTGTCGAGATATTGGAATTCGCTACCGAGGCGGAAGTGCGCCTGCGCTTCCGGCACCGCGATCTCGCCCTTGCGGTAATGCAGCGACTCTACGAATTGCCTGGCCTTGGCGGCCTCGGCGTTGTCCTGCGCGAACGCCCCCGTGCTCGCGGCCAACAGGCCGAGCAGCAGTCCTTTTGCCCACATCGTTTTATCCCCCTGATGGACGTCCCCACGCCCCGGGAGGAAGTTTGCACACGGGTCCGAGCTGCCGCAAGGCTCTCTCGCTTTGTAGGGCGGAGCCTGCGCCGCGGCTCTTGCCCTTAAGCCGTCATCCCCGCGCAAGCCGGGATCCAGCGCCGCTGCCGTTGCTTTGTAGAGCGGGGCTTGCTCCGCTGCTATTTGCTGTCCATTTGTTGGGCCAAAAGGACATCGAGCTTGGATCCCGCGTTCGCCGGGATGACAGTTTCAGAGCAAAAAGCAAAATGGGTCCCAGCGTTCGCTGGGATGACGGCATGAGCAAGAGCAGCGGAGCAAGCTCCGCTCTACAGAAAGCCGGGCGCTATCGGTTGGTTTCGGTGCGCGCCACTTGCTGCGGATCGCGCTGCTGCGGATCGCGAACGAGCACTACCTGCTTGACGCCGCCCCGGCAGGCGCGGGCGGCCTGCTGCATCAAGCGGGTGCGTTCGGCATAGGCCTGGCCGAAGTTTTCGATGCCGGTCAGCGAGGCGACTTCGGCCTGGCTGGGCAGGACGGGATGGGCGCAGTCGATAGTGATCGACGGCGATGGCGTTTCGGCGGCGCCGGCAGACAGCGCGGCGCAGAAACCGAGAGCGAAAATCGAGGTGCGGGCGATGGCGTTCATGGCGAGGACCTGTGGCGGATCCGGACGTTTTCCGGCGTCCCCAGCCTCCCGCCGCCGGCGCCGGCAAGCTTGAGGCGAACCTGCGGGACTCGTGGGGATGCGATTAGGGGCCTTAGGAAATGCTTAGGCCGTCCTCCGCGGCGTCTGCCGTATCGTTAGCATGCCGACCCCGCAAACCCTTGGCCGTCCATGTCCGAGCCGGACTCCCTGCCGCTGAACTTCGACGACGTCGTGATCGACTTCGCCGGCCGCCGTCTATTGCGTGGCGGCGAGCTGCAGCCGCTGGAGCCCAAGGCGTTCGCCGTGCTGGCGTTACTGGCGGGCGCGCCCGGACGGGCGTTCAGCCGCGACGACATCCTCGATGCGGTCTGGGGCCATCGCCACGTCACGCCCGGCGTGCTGAACCGGGTCATGACTCTGCTGCGGCATGCGCTGGGTGAGGAGGCGAATGCGCCAAAGTATCTGCATACCTTGCACGGGGTAGGCTACCGTTTCGACCTGCCGACGATGGCGACCGCGCCGGCCGCAGAGGCGGCGGACGACGGCCCGCCGCTCCGCCGCGCCAGCGATCGTGCGGAGATCGCCGCGCCGTCGCGTTGGCGCGTCGCCGCCTGGACTTTGGCGGGATTGGCGCTGGTCGCGGCTTCGGGGTGGGCGTGGTGGCGGTTGCAGGACGATCGCGAACGCGGTGCCGTTGCGGGTGGCGCAACGGCCGTCGCCAATCCCGTGCTCGCCGTACTGCCGCTGCGCGCGCTGGGCGACGATCCGCGCGGGCAGGCCTTCGCCGACGGCTTGAGTGAAGAACTGATCAATCTGCTGGCCCGTATCGATGGACTGCGCGTCACTTCGTACGCCTCTTCCTTCCAGCTGCGCAGCGCCGCCTTGCCGCGCAGCGAAGTCGCCAAGCGCCTGCACGCCACTCACCTGCTGGAAGGCAGCGTGCGCCAGGACAGCGAGCGGCTGCGCATCACCTTGCGTCTGATCCAGGTCGACGCCGACCGCACGCTGTGGACGCAAAACTACGATCGCGAATTGCGCGACATCTTCGCGATCCAGGACAGCGTCGCACGCATGGTCGGCGCGGCGTTGCAGTTGCAGCTCAATGTCGGATCCAGGCCGCGTCCCGGTCCCGGCGAGGATCCTCGGCTGTATCGCCGGTACCTGCTCGCGCGCGGCGCCAACATGGCCAGCCCCTCGGATCCGCGACAAGGAGGTCTGGATGCGGAGCGCGCATTGCGCGAAATGCTCGCCGAGCATCCTGGCTATGCCCGCGCTTGGGGCGGACTGTCGGCCACGCTCTGGATGCTCGCGCTGCGGCCCTCGCCCGAGCGCGGGGAAATGCGTCGGGAGGCCGAACGCGCCGCCGCCAACGCCTTGCGTCTGGATCCGCGCCAAGCCGACGCGCACGCAGTGCTGGCCGCGAAGGCCTGCAACGAACAGCGTTGGAGCGACTGCCTGACGCTATCCAAACGCTCCGTCGAACTCGCGCCGTCCGATAGCATCTGGCGCACTTGGTACGCGAACCGCTTGGCGACCGTCGGCTACGTTCGCGCCGCGTTGCGCGAGACCGAGCAGGCGCAGGCGATCGATCCGCTGGTCCCGGTCCACAACTTCACCCGCGCGAGGCTGCTCGACACGTTGGGGCAGCATGACGAGGCGCGAACGTATTTGATGCGCGCAGACCCCAGCCTCAGTCCGACGGCGGTCTTCTTCAACGCCTTGTGGCGCGGCGATCCGGCGACCGCGCGACGCGCAGTCGAGGCGCTGCCCAAAGACGTTCCGTGGCGGGCTTCGGAACTGGCGGCGCTGGATGCCATGGACGATCCCGAACTCTGGCCGAAAGTGATGCCGATCATCGAAGCCAACGAAGCGCTGGCCAAGGACGGCATGGTGCCCTACGACTTCACCCGGCTGCTATTGCCGCAACGCGATTACGCCCGCGATATCGCAGGCTTGGACGGCGTGCAGAAGGAAGGCTATGCCAGTTATCAGATGGTGTTCTGGCAACCGGAGTCGCGCGCGTTGCGCCAGGATCGCGCGTTCCAGGCTTATCTCCGCCGCAGCGGCCTGCTCGCGTTCTGGCGCGAGCATGGGTGGCCGGACGTGTGCCGCTCCGACGGCAAAGACGGCGCGATCTGCGATTGACGTAGCCCGGGTAAGGCCGCAGGCCGCACCCGGGATCGCGCTAGCGCCTGCGAGGCCGCGTCCCGGGTGCGCTTCGCTTACCCGGGCTACTAGTTGCTCCTCCCGATCACGAACGCAATCCGACGCCCCTTTTTAACAACCACAAGGCCAACGCACCGAGTACGACGACGAAACCGATCATCAGCGAATACGCCACCCACACCGGCACGTCGCTGCTGTCCAGCAGGCCGTAACGGAATGCATTGACCATGTAGAAAATGGGATTGGCGTGGGTCATCGCTTCGGCCCACGGCGGCAGCAGCTTGACCGAATAGAACACGCCGCCCAGATAGGTCAGCGGAGTCAGGATGAAGGTCGGCACGATCGCCACGTCGTCGAACTTCTTCGCGTACACCGCGTTGATGAAACCGGCCAGCGAGAAGATCGTCGCGCCGAGCAGCACTGTGCTGAAGGTGATCAGCGGATGCGGCACGCGCACCTTGGTGAAGAACATCGCGATCACCAGCACGATCGCGCCGACCATCAATCCGCGCACCACCGCGCCGGCGACGTAGCCGCCCAGGATCACCCAATTCGGCATCGGGCTGACCAGCAGTTCCTCGACGTGGCGGCCGAACTTGGCGCCGAAGAAACTGGAGGAGATGTTGCCGTAGCTGTTCTGGATCACGCTCATCATCACCAGGCCGGGCACGATGAAATCCATGTATTTGATGCCGTCCATCGTGCCCACGCGCGAACCGATCAGGCCGCCGAAGATCAGGAAGTACAGCGTCATCGTGATCGCCGGCGGCACCAGGGTCTGGCCCCAGATGCGCAGGATGCGATTGACCTCGCGGCGGACGATGGTGCCCAGCGCGATGAAGTTGCGCTGCAGGTCGGTGGGCGGTTTGGCTGCGATTTGATTCATGGAGTTCCGTGCGCTTTTCTGCGATTGCTTTTTTTGCCGTCATCCCAGCGAAAGCTGGGATGACGAGTGAGGTTACGCCACCTGCTCCGGCGGCAACTGCGAGGTACTGTCGGCTGCGTTCTCGCCAGTCAGCCGCACGAACAATTCTTCCAGGCGGTTGGACTTGGTCCGCATCGAACGCACCCGTATGCCGGCCGCACCGAGCGATGCGAACACGCGGTTGAGGTCCATCGCGCGCGGCATCTCGATATCCAGCGTGTGGTCGTCCAGCGCTTGCAGCGTGGTGCCTTCGATCGCGGGCAATGACGCCGGCAACTGGCCGTCGATATCGAGCAGGAAGCCTTCGACGTCGAGCTTGGCCAACAAGGCTTTCATCGGCCCCTGCTCGACGATCCGGCCGCGGTCGATGATCGCCAGATTGCGGCACAGGCTCTCGGCTTCCTCGAGATAATGCGTGGTGAGGATGATGGTGGTGCCGGCGGCGTTGATGTCTTTCAGCGTCTTCCACATGCCGCGGCGGATTTCGATGTCGACGCCGGCGGTGGGTTCGTCCAGGATCAGCAGCCGCGGTCGCGTCATCATCGCCCGCGCGATCATCAACCGCCGCTTCATGCCGCCCGACAACGTGCGGCTCATCATGTTCGCCTTGTCCCAGAGCTGCGCGTTCTTCAATTCCTGCTCGGCGCGCACGATCGCTTCGGCGCGCGGCACGCCGTAGAAGCCGGCGTAGTTGACCAGGATGTCGAGCGGCTTCTCGAACATGTTGAAGTTCAGCTCCTGCGGCACCAGCCCGATCAGCCGCATCGCGGCGCTGCGGTTTCCGGTCAGATCGACGCCGAACACGTTCACCTGGCCGTCGCTCTTGTTGACCAGCGAACTGACGATGCCGATCAGGGTCGATTTGCCGGCGCCGTTGGGCCCCAGCAGGGCGAAGAAATCGCCGGGCATCACGTCTAGGGAAACGCCCTTGAGCGCTTCGACGCGGTTGTCGTAGGTTTTGCGCAAGCCGCGCACGGACAGCGCCGGTTCGGCGGCTGAAACCGCTTGGTTCTGGGTCATTTCTCATGCCTGCGCCGCGAGCCGCGCGGCGATAACCGTTAGTATAGGCGGCCCCGAGGCGCCATTCCGGCCACGGACTGTTGCAGCCACCGCCGGTATTTCCTTGGCCATCCAGCATTTCCCGCTAAAACTCGTATCCCGCCGCATGCTGGCCCCGACGGTGGGCCATTACGCCTTCGTCCGCGACGACGGCCAGCCGCTGGATTACATCCCCGGCCAGTTCATCCAGGTGCATTTCCACTACGCCGACGGCACGGCGACCAAGCGCAGCTACTCGTTGGCGACGATCCACGACCATGCGCTGGGCGCAGGCGAAGCGGTGGAAATCGCGGTGAGTTACGTGCCCGGCGGCGCGGCGACGGCTTTGTTCGAAAGCCTGGACGTGGGCGGCCAAATCGATGCCAGCGGACCGTTCGGCCGTTTCTGCCTGATGCCGGCCGACGTCAATCGCCGCTATCTTTTGATAGGCACCGGCACCGGCGTGACGCCCTACCGCGCGATGCTGCCGCAGATCGAAACCCTGATCCGCGAGCGCGGCATCGAAGTCGTGCTGCTGTTCGGCGCACGCACGCCGGTCGAACTGCTGTATGGCGACGAATTCCGCGCTTTCGCGCAAGCGCATCCGGGTTTCCGTTTCGTGCCGTGTTTTTCGCGCGAGCTGCCCGAAAACCCGCATGCAGACGTGCGCCACGGCTATGTGCAGCAATTCCTCGACGAATTCGCGCCGAATCCGGAAACCGACATCGCTTATCTGTGCGGCAACCCGAACATGGTCGACGCCTGTTTCGAGACGTTGAAAGGGTACGGTCTGCCGGTGCCGCAGATCCGCCGCGAGAAATACGTCAGCAGCAAATAACCCGCTGGCTTCGCTCTTGTGGGAGCGGCATTGTGGGAGCGGCTCCAGCCGCGAGCTCTTGATGTCTTTGCCGTCATCCGAAAAGCTCGCGGCTGAAGCCGCTCCCACAAAAACAGCCAACCCTTGTCACATGCGGCCTGCTGCCGCGTCATATCATCCTGAGACCCTCAGCTACGCCCTGAAACCGCAGGCCGCCATGTCCCGTAAAACCAGAATCGTCGTGATCGTGCTGTTCCTGGCCGCCTTCTTCGGTTATCGCCACTACAGCGGTCACAAGAAAGAAGCGCCGGCCGGCAAAACCGTCTCCGCCGCGCAGGACGTCGCACCGCGCAAGCTCGGCAGCCTCGCGTTCAAACCATGCACGCTGCCCTCGCAGTTCGGTGCGGGCAGCATCGAAGCGCAGTGCGGCACGTTGCAGGTCGCGGAGAATCCCGCGCTGCCGGCGGGGCGCAAGATCGCGCTCAACATCGCATGGGTGCCGGCCGACGAAAAAGGCGATCACGCGCCGGACCCCGTATTCATGCTCGCCGGCGGCCCCGGGCAGGCCGCGACCGAGAGCTATCCCGCTGTCGCGCCGGCTTTCGGCGAAGCGCTCAAGAAGCGCGACGTGATCTTGGTCGATCAACGCGGCACGGGCGATTCCCATCCGCTCGCTTGCAAGGGCGACGACACCGATGCGGCCGACGACTCCGCGCAAGCCGCGCGCGCGGCCGCCGAGAAGTGCCGCGATGCCTTAGCCAAAGATGCCGACTTGCGCTTCTACGCCACCACCGACGCGATCCGCGACCTGGATAGCGTGCGTAAGGCGATCGGCGCGGACAAGATCAATCTGATCGGCATTTCCTACGGCACCCGCGTCGCCCAGCAGTATGCGATGCGCTATCCGGCGCGCACGCGGACGATCACGCTCGACTCGGTCGCGCCGAATGCGATCTATCTGGGCAACGATTTCGCGCGCAATCTAGAGAGTGCCCTCGATCTGCAGTTCGGCCGCTGCGGCAAGATTCCCAGTTGCGCCAAGGCGCTGGGCGATCCGCGCCAGCGCCTCGATGCGCTGATGGCGAAATTGAAAGCCGAGCCGCCGCTGGTGACGTACCGCGACGCCAATACCGGCGAGCAGAAGCAGGAAAAACTGCTGCCCGCGCACGTCGCCGGCCTGGCGCGCATGTACGCCTATGCCCCCGTGGCCGCGTCGCTGCTGCCGTTGCAGATCAACGAAGCCAGCCAGGGCCGCTACGAAGGCTTGATGGCGCTGTCCGAACTGCTCACCCGCGGCTTGGCGGACCAAATGGCCTACGGCATGCAGCTGTCTGTGATCTGCACGGAGGACGTCGATGGCGTACGCGGCGATCCGTCGATGTCGACGTCGCTGCTCGGCAACTCGCTCGTCGATACGCTGATCGCGCAGTGCGCGGCATGGCCAAAAGGCGTACGTCCGGCCGATTTCCACCGACCGCTGGCGACGCCGGTGCCGGCGTTGCTGATCTCCGGCGAACTGGATCCGGTCACGCCGCCCAGCTATGCCGACAGCGTGGTCAAGACGCTGCGCAACGGCCGCGCGCTGACCCTGCGCGGCCAGGGCCACAACGTGATCGGCGCCGGCTGCATGCCCAAGCTGTTCGCGCAATTCCTGGAAACCGCGGACGCCAAAGCGCTCGATGCGAAATGTTTGGACAAGTTGGCGTACACGCCGCCGTTCACCGATTTCAACGGTTGGGATCCCTGAAACAAAGACTGTCATCCCGAGCGTAGCGAGGGATCTGCTTTCCGCCGCTGCGCCACAAGCAGATCCCTCGCTGCGCTCGGGATGACAAATAGAAAAGGTTCGTCATGATCATCGCTGAAAACCTACGCAAGACCTTCAAGAGCAAGACCGGCGACGTGATCGCCGTCGACGATGTCGGATTCACCGCGCGCGACGGCGAGATCACCGGCCTGCTCGGCCCCAACGGCGCCGGCAAGACCACCACGCTGCGCATGCTGTACACGCTGATGGCTCCGGAACAGGGTCGTGTGCTGGTCGACGGCCGCGACGTCGCGGCCGACCCCGCCGCCGCGCGGCGCGCGCTCGGCGTGCTGCCGGATGCGCGCGGCGTGTACAAACGCCTGACCGCGCGCGAGAACATCCGCTATTTCGGCGAATTGCACGGCCTGTCGCGTGCCGAGATAGACAAACGGACGCTGGCGTTGTCTCAAGCGCTGCAGATGGAGGATTTCCTCGACCGCCAGACCGAAGGCTTCAGCCAGGGCCAGCGCACCAAGACCGCGATCGCGCGCGCGCTGGTGCACGACCCGCGCAACGTGATCCTGGACGAGCCGACCAACGGCCTGGACGTCATGACCACGCGCGGCCTGCGCGGATTCCTGAAACAGCTGCGCGACGAAGGCCGCTGCGTGATTTTCTCCAGCCACATCATGCAGGAGGTCGCCGCGCTGTGCGACCGCGTGGTGGTGGTCGCGCACGGCCGCGTCGCGGCGCAAGGCACGGCCGACGAGTTGCGCGCGCAGACCGGCGAGGACAATCTCGAGGACGCTTTCGTCAGGCTGATCGGTTCGGATGAGGGGTTGCACGCATGACTTCGATGTGGATCGTCTGGTGGAAGGAATTGCTGGAGCTCTCGCGCGACCGGCGCACGCTGATGCTGGCGCTGGTGATGGGCCCGCTGCTCGCGCCTGCGCTGTTCGTCGGTCTGCTGACGCTGGCCGAAACTCGCGCCAAGGATCAGATGGAGAAGCCGCTGTCGATCGCGATGGTCGGCGCCGAACACGCGCCGAACCTGGTCGCCTGGCTCGGCGGCCAGGGCATCGAACGCAAGCCATTCGCCGGCGATCCGGATGCGGCGATCCGCAGCCAAGACGAAGACGTCTACCTGAAAATCGGCGCCGATTACGCCAAGCAATGGCGCGAAGGCGCGCCCGCTTTGGTCGAGATCGTGCACGACAGCACGCGCCAGGATGCGGAAGTGCCGGTGCGCCGGCTGGAGAATGCGCTCACGCGTTACGGCCAGCAGGTCGGTGCGCTGCGGCTGCTGTCGCGCGGCATCAATCCCAGCGTCGCCGCGCCGCTGGCGGTGTCGCACAAGGATCTGTCCACGCCCGAATCGCGTAAGGGCATCGCCATGGCGATGCTGCCTTATCTGCTGATCCTCAGCGCCTTCCTCGGCGGCGCCTATCTGATCATCGACGCGACCGCCGGCGAACGCGAACGCCAGTCGCTGGAACCGCTGCTCGCCACACCCGCCGCGCGCGGTGCGGTGGTCAGCGGCAAGATCGCCGCGGCGTGCAGCGTCGGGCTGGCGAGCCTGCTGCTGACGTTGCTGGCGTTCAAGCTCGGCGCAGCGATGGCGCCCGGCATCGCCAAGCAGCTGGACATGGGCATGATGGCGATCGCCAAGATGCTGGTGGTGCTGTTGCCGATGCTGTTCATCGGTACGTCCCTGCTGACCTTCATCGCGGCGGGCGCGAAATCGGTGAAGGAAGCGCAGAGCTACATGACCTTCCTGATGCTGATGCCGATGATCCCGACCATCGTGCTGATGGTCAGCCCGGTCAAGAACCAGCTGTGGATGTTCGCGGTGCCGTTCCTGGCGCAGAACCAGATGCTGCTGAAGGTGGTGCGCAGCGAGGCGGTGCAGCCGATCGAATGGATGGTGTATTTCGTCGCCGGCTTCGGACTGGCTGCACTGTTGTGGTTCGCGGCGACGCGGCGCTACCACCAGGAGAAGCTGGCGATCTCCGCCTGATGTTCCAACCGCTACGGCGGAGGGCCCGCTCCGCCGTATCCGCTTTTCGTAGGTGCGAATTTATTCGCACGCTTTTCAGCCAAGAGCGTGCGAATAAATTCGCGCCTACCGAAGCGGATTAGGCCGTCAGACGCCTGGTCATGGCGGGACTCGTCAGCTCCCTGAGCGCGTCTTTGCCCACCCACTTGGCCGCTGCGTTGGGCGAATCCGCCAGCCGCTTCGCGGTCGCGACGGCTGCGGCATTGAGCGCGCGATTGCGTTTGCCGGTCGCGCGCAACGCCATATTCACGGCTTTCTTGACGAAGTTGCGATCGTCGTCGGCCGCGCGCTCGATCAGGCGCAGGCCATCGATGAATTTCGCGTCCTCGGCGTGCTTGTCGTGCACGGTGAGGCCCCACAACAGGGCGAACGCCGCACGTTTGACGAACTCGTCGCGCTTGCCGCTCCACTGCGTCACTTTCGCCCAGGCATGCGGCGCGCGATCGAACAGCTTGAAGCAGACCGTGTCGCAGATGCCCCAGTTGTCGAAATCCTTGCACCAGCGATCCATCTGCGCGGCGGTGACCTGCGCGGGATCGTCGACCATCGCGGCCACCATCCTCGCTTCGTACACGCCGGTGTCCCAAAGCGCGGCGGCGAGCGCGCGGTCGCGGCCCAGGCGTTTGGCCAGCGCCAGCATGTCCGCCATCGTCGCGCCCACCGCGCGATCCGATGGCAGGCCGTATCGCGCCATGCCGTCGCGGGTGGCCTTGCTGCTATGGCGTTTCAACCAGGTCAACGCGGATTGCGCGCGCGTATCGGGCGTTCCTGCCGCTTCGTCTTTGCCTTGCGTCGCTTTTGTCGCGCGTTTGCGCGGCGCCGCGGCTTTTTTGGCGGCGCTTTTGGCGATGGTTTTCTTCGCGACGGCTTTTTTCATGATGTACGCCTCCGGCGATCAGCGGCCGGTCGAGTCGGGTGCGCCACTGCTGCGGATGCCGAGGTGGATCATCGCGACCGGGGTGCGGAAGATTGCCGCAGCCACCAGCGGCCGCCGAGCCACGCGCACGGCAATGCGGTCAGCACGATCGCGATCGGATACCAGGCCGGCCCGAGGTTCATCGGTATAGCCGTCACCGCGCCGACGATGCCGAAGAACAAACCGATGAAGCCCAATACCCAGGCATGGCGCATCGGCGAATGCGGCGCGAGCCGCGCCGTCGCGTAGCCGCCGAGCACGGTGTAGACGAGGCGATAGCCGAGCGCAAGCAGATTAAGTTCCGGCGCGTGCATCGGCCGGCCCCATGGCGGATACACGCGGAGCACGTGCAGCAGCTGGTCGGTGCCCAGCGACAACACGACGACGGTGAGAAAGCCGGCCACCACGGCCAGTATGCTGCGCCCGAGCTGGCGCGGCCGCGGTGCGGACGACAGCGTTTGCGCGGTCATGACGCATCCTCCGCTTGCAGCGCCGGCAGCAGTTCCTCGAGCCGGTTGTAGCCGGCGACCATGCCCTGGTCCATGCCGGATGCGAGTGCGCCGTCGCGCGCTTCCTTCGACTGATAGCGAACGGTGTTGGTGCTGTGGGTGACGCCGTTCTTCCCGGTGAGCTGCAAGGTGCCGACCGCTTCGCCGCCGGTCCAGTCCTGATCGTAAAGCTGGGTGTTGACGACGCGCTCGGGCCTCGCGATTTCGCGATGCACGCCGCCCAGCCCCATTTCCATGCCGTCCGGACCGCGCCACACGAAGCGGTAGGCGCCGCCTACGCGCAGGTCGACTTCGCAAACGACGAACGACCAGCCCGGCGGGCCGGACAGCCAGCGCTTGAGCAGTTCAGGTCGGGTGAATGCGTCGAAGACGAGTTCCCGCGGCGCGGCGAAATCGCGGCTGATTTGGATTTCGGTATCCGATGGCGTGCTGATCTTGAAGGTGCCTGCGAAGTTCATTTCTTCTCTCCTCGTTTTTTGGGCGTCGCGGTGATGTGATCCTTGTCGGTTCGGCTTTTTTTCGATGGCGCGGTTTTCGTCGTCTGCGTGGAAGGTTTGGCGATGGCTTTCAGTTCGTCGAGTAAGTCGTCCAGGCGCAGGAAGGACGCTTCCCAGAATTCGCGGTAGCGCTCCAGCCATTCGTTGGCCTCGGCCAACGGCTCGGGTTCGAGCCGGCGCGGGCGCCGTTGCGCATCGCTGCCGATCGAGATCAGGCCGGCGCGTTCGAGCACTTTCAGATGCTTGGAGATCGCGGGCTGGCTGATCGCGAATGGTTCGGCCAGTTCGGTCACCGAGGCCTCGCCCGTGGCCAGCCGGGCCAGGATCGCGCGCCGGGTCGGATCGGCGAGCGCAGCGAAGGTGGCGTCTAGCCGGCTGGGCGTCATATTCCATAACCTTTTAGTTTCATAACTTTATAGTTATATAATAATGGGCGGCTGTCAAGTCCCGGCTTGCGGGTTTTCCGAAGGTCCAATCGGCGCAGGGCGCGGTGCGGGGCCTGAAAAACAAAAGCCCGGCAATCGCCGGGCTTTTGTTTTGCCTGTTGGACGCCTAGGGCCGGATCAATTGCCCGGGTTGAAGGCGATGGTGCGGCGGGTGGTGACCGGCGAATCGACCGGTTGGAAACGCCAGCGTTTGACCGCCGCGACCGCTTCGCGATCGAACACGCGATCGGGTTGCGCGCTGACCACCCGCGCGGCGCTGACCGAGCCATCCGGCGCCACGGTGAATTCCACCTGCACCTGCCCGCTCTGGCGCGCGCGCAATGCGGCGGCCGGATAACGCGGCTGCGGCATGCTGATCGGACGCAGATCGCCGGAAGCGCTGGCAGCAGGCGCAGCCGGCGGCGGTGCCGCCGCCGCGGCGGTTTGCTGCGCGGCGCGTTGTTCGGCGGCGCGCCGATCGGCCTCGCGCTGCGCGGCTTCGCGTTGCGCGGCCTGCGCTGCGGCATCGGGCGCGGCGGGCGCGGGCGGCGGCGCGGCGGCCTGCTGCTGCGCGAGTTGCGCCGCCGCACGTTGCTGTTCCTGCTGTTGCTGCGCGGCGCGCTGCTTTTCCAGGTCGGCCAGACGCTTGGCTTCTTCTTCGGTCCGGGTCTTCTCATCGACCGCGCGCTGCGCCACGGCTTGTTGCGCGGCGGCGATGCTGGTCTTCAGGCGCGGCAATGCCGGCGCTTGCGGGTCGGTCTTCTCCATCAGCGCGTACAAGCGTTGCGCTTCGACGAAGTCTTCCCGGCCCAGGCTCTGCTCGGTAGCGATCAGCGCGTACGGCTGCAGATCGGTCAACGCGCTGGCGACGGCCGGATCGTTGGGCTGCTTGTCGCGCAACGCGAGGTAGTACTCCATCGCATTGTTGCCGGCCGGCGCGTAGAGGCGTTGCTCGCGCAGCGCGGTACTGGCCGACTCGCGCAGCTGGTCGGCGCCCATAGCCGCCACTTCTGCGGAAACCGCCGGTTGCGGCGGTGCGACGGCTTGCGCGGCCGGAGCGCCTGGCGCGGCTGCGCCGGTCGCCGGATCATCCTTGCTGCAGCCGACGACGACGCAAGCGAGCGCCAGCCCGAGCGTGAGATGGAAATAAGGCCGGCGCGAAGCTGCCAGCCGCGAAAATGGCTTTACAACGTACATGTGACAACTCTCCCCTGTGGTGCGGTTCGCGCACGTATGCGTAGCACGCGACAGCAGGAGACGTTTGTCAACCATGAATAGCCGCACAGGTCCGTTTCCGGCTATTTGCCGATGCAGAAACTGGCAAAAATGTGACCGAGTAGATCATTTGGGGTGACCCGGCCGGTGATTTCGCCCAGGGCCTCGTGGGCCAGGCGCAACCGTTCGGCAGCCAGATCCAGGGCCTCGGCCGCCAATTCCTGCTCGGCCAGGGCCGCGTTTTCGCGGGCCCGGCGCAAGGCCTCGACGTGGCGCGCCCGGGCGGTGAACGCGCCGGCGCCGGCCGGGTCGCCGGTCGCGTAGGCGCGCAGCGCGGCGTGGAGCTTGTCCAGGCCCTCGCCGGTGCGGGCCGAAACGCGCAAGGCGCCGTCTTCGGCGGCCGCGGGCGCGGCGCCGAGCAGATCGGACTTGTTGTGCAGCCATAGCCGCTGCGGCACGCCGGCGACGGTGTCGGCGACGGCCTGGCGGCCGCCGATCGGATCGCGCGCATCGAGCACGACGATCGCCAGATCCGCGCGCTGCACTTCGTCGCGCGCGCGGCGCATGCCTTCGCGTTCGATCGCGTCGCCGCCATCGCGCAGGCCGGCGGTGTCGACCAGCATCAGTTCGATGCCGTCGATGCGCACCGCCTCGCGCAACAGGTCGCGGGTGGTGCCGGCGATGTCGGTGACGATGGCGCGTTCGCTGCCGGCGAGCGCGTTGAGCAGCGAACTTTTTCCGGCGTTGGGCGGCCCTACGATCACCGCATGCAGTCCATCGCGTAATTTCTGCCCGCGCCGCGCTTCGAGCGCCAATGCGTCCATCGCCTGCAAGGCCTGCGACAGCCGCGCGCGCAACGCGGCGCCGCCGAGCGTGTCGAGCGGTTCGTCGGCGAAATCGATCGCCGCTTCGGTGTGCACGCGCAACGCCAGCAATTCGTCGGCGATCGCATCGACGCGCTGCGAGAACATGCCGTCCAGCGCGCGCCGCGCCGCGCGTGCGGCGTGGATGTCGGCGGCGGCGATCAGGTCGGCGACCGCTTCGGCCTGGGCCAGATCGAGCTTGTCGTTGAGGAAGGCGCGTTCGCTGAATTCGCCGGGGCGCGCATGCCGGGCGCCGAGCGCGCAGCAGCGCGCGACGAGCTGCTGCAACACGACCGGGCTGCCGTGCGCCTGCAGTTCGACGACGTCTTCGCCGGTGTAGCTGGCCGGTGCGGCGAAGTACAACGCGATGCCGTCGTCGAGCGTTTGGCCTTGTTCGTCGCCGAAGCGCGCGTGTTTGGCCAGGCGCGGACGCAGGCGCTGGCCGCAGACGGTTTCGGCGATGCTGCGCGAAAGCGGTCCGGACAGCCGTACGACGCCGACGCCGCCGGCGCCGGGCGCGGTGGCGATCGCGACGATGGTATCGGCGGCTTCGGTCATGCGCGCATGTTCGCACGGAGCCGCTTCGCAGGAGCGGCTCAAGAGGCTGTTGTGGGAGCGGCTTTAGCCGCGAGCTTTTCAAGATCGCAGTCGCCTGCAAAAGCTCGCGGCTAAAGCCGCTCCCACGAAAAGACGATTATGAGGAGACGGTACCGGCCTTTGCCGGCGGATCGCTGTAGCGCTTGGTATTCCACCACTGCTGCAGCAGGCCGAGCGCGCCGTTGGTGCACCAATACAGCACCAGGCCGGCCGGGAAGAACGCGAACATCACGCCGAACACCACCGGCATCCACTGCATCATCTTCTGCTGCATCGGATCCATGCCCGGCGCCACCGGCGTCAGCTTCTGGGTCGCGAACATCACCGCCAGGTTGATCAGCGGCAGGATGAAGAACGGATCGCGCGCGGTCAGATCCTGGATCCAGCCGATCCACGGCGCATGGCGCAGCTCGACCGACTCGGACAGCATCCAGTACAGCGCCAGGAACACCGGCATCTGCAGCAGGATCGGCAGGCAGCCGCCGACCGGGTTGATCTTCTCCTTCTTGTACAGCTCCATCATCGCCATCTGGAACTTCTGCTTGTCGTCGCCGTAGCGCTCTTTCAGCTGCGCGATGCGCGGCTGGAACTTGCGCATCTTGGCCATCGACTTGTACTGCGCCGCGGACAGCGGATACATCAGCAGCTTGATCAGCACCACCAGGCCGATGATCGCCCAGCCCCAGTTGCCGAAGATGCCGTGCAGTTTTTCCAGTACCCAGAACAGCCAACCGGCCAGCGTCGCCATGAGCGCGTAGCTGCTGAAATCGACGGCGCGATCCAGGCTAGGCACCTGTTGCGCCTTGATCTGGTTGACCAGCTTCGGGCCCACCCACAAGCGCGCTTCGCTCGTTTGGGTAGCGCCGGGTGCGACGTTGAACGCAGGGCCCTTGGCGTCGATCGAATAACGGCCGTTGCGCACGGCGAGTTCGTAACGTGCGGCCTGATCGCGCTGCGGAATCCATGCGGCGAAATAATGGTGCTGCAGCATGGCCAGCCAACCGCCGGTGATCTCCTTGCTCATCGGATCGTCGGCGAAATCGTCCCATTTGCGCTTTTCGTACTTGTCCTGGTCGCTATACCAAGCGGCGCCCTGAAAGCTGTACTGCTCGGCGCTGGTCGGGCCTTTGCGCACCAATGCGCGCGGCACGCGCTCGAGTTCGCGGTAAACGTAGCCCTGCCACGGCGCGCTGCCGGCATTGCTCACTTCGTCGTGCACCTTCACCGAATACAGGCCGCGCGTGAACGTATAAACGCGACGCACGGTCACGCCGTTCGGGCCGCGCCACACGAACGGCACGTCGAGCGTGCGCGAACCTTGGGCCATCGCGAAGTCTGTACGGCCGCCTTCGGGAACGAAGACGCTGCGTTGCGAAGGATTGCGCTGGTCGATCCAGCCGCTGCGCACTTCGAAGTAACTGTTCGGCGACTGATCCAGCAAGCGCACCGGCGCGCTCTTCTCGTCGGCCGTGCTCGGATACTTCAACAGGTCGGCGACCTTCAACGTGCTGCCGTCCATGCTTATCTTGAGCACGTCGGTGGTCACGGTCACCGTGGGTGCGGCGCCCGCAGGGGCGACGGGTGCGGGCGGCGCGGCGCCGGCCGGCGTCGCGCTCGGGATCGGACCCGACGCGGCAGCGCTCGCAGGCGGAACGTCGTCGGCCGCTGCGGGTACGGCGGATGCGGTCGGAGTCGTCGACGCGGGCGCGGCTTGTTCCTTGCCCCACTCCATCCACAACAGGGTCGCCACCATCAGCCAGGCGAAGATCAGGAAAACACGGGTCTGGTTCATCAGGCAGCGGCAGGCTCAGCCGGGATCGGACACCGGCATGGAATCGTGGGCGGGAACATCTGGATTGGGGGCGGCATCGGCGGATGCAACGCCGCGCATTGTGCCGGGCGGCGCTGCCGCAGTCGACTGGCGCGGCAAAGCGCCGGCGCGCTGGAGCAGGCCGCGCATCGCTTCGGCGAGCGCGGTTGCGGTCGCTCCGGCAGCGGCGGCGCGCGCTACGAATACGTAATCGCCGCCGGCGAGATCGGCGCGAAGGGATCGGAATTGCTGGCGCAGCGCGCGTTTGATGCGGTTGCGGACCACCGCGCGGCGGTCGACTTTGCGCGAAACGGCCAGGCCCAGACGCGCAGCATCGTCGCCGCGGCGCCAATGCAGGGCGAACAGCGGGTCGCTATGGCGTTGTCCGGACTTGAATGCGGCGTCGTAGTCCGACGCTGCCGTCAGGCGTGCGCTGCGCGGAAAGCGGGCACGCGTGGGCATTTCGAAACTCCGGCCGGGACGGCCGGCAGGTCGACTCAGGCCGACAGGACTTTACGGCCCTTGGCACGACGACGGGCGAGGACCTTGCGGCCATCGGCGGTCTTCATGCGGGCACGGAAGCCGTGGTCGCGCTTGCGCTTGAGGTTGCTGGGCTGGTAGGTGCGCTTGGTGGCCATGAGCGTGCCGGGTTTCGGTGAACAAGACCGGAAATGATAGCGGGTCGCCGGCCCCGCGGTCAAATGCCAAGCGCTGCCTGATTACGGGTCTGATTGCGCCCGACCCACCCGAACCGGTCGGCGCCGTCCATCGCGTCGCCCGACGATCGCAGATGCGCGGCCAAGGGTGCGGTGATAGTCTGGCTGCATCCCTGCTTCGACCTATCTCGCGACGTACTGCGTCGTGCGGCCAGCCTTTCCGAATGACCCTGACTCCGAACCTCGATGCCTGGCCGCGATGCCTGGAACGCCTTGAAGCCGAACTGCCGGCCGAAGACGTGCACACCTGGCTGAAACCCCTGCAAGCCACGCAGCGCGACGATGCCTTGGTGCTGTTCGCGCCGAACGCTTTCGTGGTGGAACAGGTCCGCGACCGCTATCTGGAACGGATCCGCGAACTGCTCGCGCATTTCGCCGGCACGCCCGAAGTCAGCCTGGAAATCGGCGCGTTGAAACGCGCGCCCTCGCCCGCCGCCGCATCGTATGCGCCGGCTACGCAGCGCGCGCCCGAGCCCTTCCACGGCAACCTCGACAACCACTACACCTTCGACAACTTCGTCGAAGGCCGCAGCAACCAACTCGGCCGCGCCGCGGCCTGGCAAGCGGCTACGCGGCCTGGCGACCGCTCGCATAATCCGCTGCTTTTGTACGGTGGAACGGGCCTGGGCAAGACCCATCTGATGTTCGCCGCCGGCAATGCGATGCGTGCGCACAATCCGGCCACGCGAGTCATGTACCTGCGCTCGGAGCAGTTCTTCAGCGCGATGATGAAGGCGTTGCAGGACAAAGCGATGGACGGCTTCAAACGCCAGTTCCAGCAGGTCGATGCGTTGCTGATCGACGACATCCAATTCTTCGCCGGCAAAGACCGCACCCAGGAAGAGTTCTTCCACACCTTCAACGCGCTGTTCGACGGCAAACAGCAGATCATCCTCACCTGCGACCGCTATCCGCGCGAAGTCGAAGGCTTGGAGCCGCGGCTGAAATCGCGGCTGGCCTGGGGCTTGTCGGTGGCGATCGAGCCGCCCGACTTCGAAACGCGCGCGCAGATCGTACTGTCCAAGGCGCGCGAGCGCGGCACGATGATCCCCGAAGACGTCGCCTTCCTGATCGCCAAGAAGATGCGCAGCAACGTGCGCGACCTGGAAGGCGCGCTCAACACGCTGGCCGCGCGCGCCAATTTCACCGGCCGCAGCATCACGCCGGAATTCGCCCAAGAAACCCTGCGCGACCTGTTGCGCGCGCAGCAGCAGGCGATCGGCATCCCCAATATCCAAAAGACCGTGGCAGACTACTACGGCCTGCAATTGAAGGATCTGTTGTCCAAGCGGCGGACGCGTTCGCTGGCCCGGCCGCGCCAAGTAGCGATGGCGCTGGCCAAGGAGCTGACCGAACACAGCCTGCCGGAGATCGGCGATGCGTTCGCCGGCCGCGACCACACGACCGTGTTGCATGCCTGCCGTCAGATCCGGAGCCTGCTCGAGACCGACGGCAAGTTGCACGAAGATTGGGACAAATTGATTCGCAAGCTCAGTGAGTAACTCGCGTTAAGGGCTGTGGATAAGATGGGGAACGTTTTAGGCCAAAAACTTACCCACAGCTTGTGCAGTAGCCGGGACCCCCGTTACCAGCACGCAGCGGCATAGCTAAAAACCAAGTAGAATCATAGTGTTAGATTAGTTACCCACAGAATTCTAAAACACCATCACCACCAGCTTTTGTTTATTCCTTCCATTTAGAACCAGAGCACAAGGGATCGGGGCCGCATGCGTTTCAGTCTGCAACGCGAAGTCTTGCTCAAACCGTTGGCGCAAGTCGTCAATGTCGTGGAACGCCGGCAGACCCTGCCCGTTCTGGCCAATTTGTTGGTGCAGGTGAAGAACGGCCAGCTGTCGCTGACCGGTACCGACCTGGAAGTGGAGATGATCGCGCGCGCTGCGGTCGACGACGCGCAGGACGGCGAAATCACGGTACCGGCGCGCAAATGGTTCGAAATCGTCCGTGCCCTGCCCGACGGCAGCAAAGTCGTGGTCAGCCAATCCGGCGACAAGATCACCGTGCAGGCCGGGCGCAGTCGGTTCACGCTGGCCAGCTTGCCGGCGAACGATTTCCCGTCGATCGACGAAGTCGAAGCGACCGAACGCGTACAGGTGCCCGAAGCCGCGCTGAAAGAGCTGATCGAACGCACTGCTTTCGCGATGGCGCAGCAGGATGTCCGCTACTACCTCAATGGCCTGCTGTTCGACCTGGGCGACAAGACCCTGCGTTGCGTGGCGACAGACGGCCACCGCCTGGCCTTGTGCGAGGCGCCCCTGGAAAGCGGCGGCGGCGGCAAGCGCCAGATCATCGTGCCGCGCAAAGGCGTGCAGGAGCTGCAGCGCCTGCTGGAAGGCGGCGACCGCACGCTCGAGCTGGAACTCGGCCGCAGCCACATCCGGGTCAAGCGCGACGATGTCACCTTCACTTCCAAGCTGATCGACGGCCGTTTCCCCGATTACGAAGCGGTGATCCCGATCGGCGCCGACCGCGAAGTCAAAGTCGACCGTGAGGCGCTGCGCGCCTCGCTGCAGCGTGCGGCGATCTTGTCCAACGAGAAATACCGCGGCGTCCGCGTCGAGGTTTCGCCGGGTCAGCTGAAGATCAACGCCCACAATCCTGAGCAGGAAGAAGCGCAGGAAGAAGTCGAAGCCGACACCAAGGTTGATGGCCTGGCGATCGGTTTCAACGTCAATTACCTGCTCGATGCCCTCTCCGCGCTGCGCGACGAGCATGTGGTGATCGCCCTGCGCGATGCCAATTCATCCGCCCTGGTGCGCGAAGCCAGTAATGATCGCTGCCGCCATGTGGTGATGCCGCTGCGACTTTGATGGATGAAGTGCAGTTCCACGTGAAACATCGCCGCCCGGTTCTGCCCGGGCGGTGTCGTTTTGACGGTGCGCAATGCGCCTGACCCGGCTCGACATCCGCGATCTGCGCCGGCTAGAACCCGTCTCGATCCAGCCAGGACCGGCGCTCAATTGGATCAGCGGCGACAACGGCGCCGGCAAGACGAGCATGCTCGAAGCGCTCCACCTGCTGGCCTATGGCCGCAGTTTTCGCGGTCCGGTCCGCGATGGGCTGATCCGCACCGGCGCCGAGGCCTTGGAAATATTCGCCGAGTGGGAGGAGACGGCCTCGCCACGCGTCCGCCGCGTCGGCCTGCGCCACGCGGGGCAGTCTTGGCAGGGCAGGCTCGACGGCGTCCCGGCCGTCGCTCTGGGCGAGTTGTGCGCGGCCCTGGCAGTGGTCACCTTCGAACCGGGGAGCCATGCCCTGATCGCGGGCGGCGGCGAACTGCGCCGGCGATGGGTGGATTGGGGTCTGTTCCACGTGGAACAGGATTTTCTGCCGTTATGGCGGCGCTATGCTCGTGCCCTCAAACAGCGCAATGCTTTGCTGAAGAGCCGGCCGCGCCCGGAGCAGCTCGACGCCTGGGAGCATGAGCTGGCCGAAGCCGGCGAACCGCTGACCACGCGCCGCGAACAGTACCTGGAACGCCTGCAGACCCGCTTGGCGGCGGTGGCAGCCGATTTGGTGCCGTCGCTGGGCGTGGCCATGCTGCATTTCCAGCCCGGCTGGCGCCGCCATGATCTGTCCCTGGCCGATGCCCTGCTTTTGGCGCGGGAACGGGATCTGATGACAGGTCACACCTCGGTCGGCCCGCACCGGGCGGATTGGCGCATCGACTACGCGGCCCGGCCCGGGCGCGAAGCCCTATCTCGCGGCCAGGCCAAACTGACCGCACTGGCCTGCCTGCTGGCCCAGGCCGAGGATTACGCCGAAAGTCGCGGGGAATGGCCGGTAGTGGCTCTGGACGATCTGGCTTCCGAGCTCGACCGTCAGCACCAACGCCAATTGCTGGCCAAGTTACGGCAGAGCGGGGCCCAGGTCTTCATTTCCGGCACCGAAGCGCCGAGCGAAGCGGACCGGCAGCCGGATGACGTCTGGTTCCACGTGGAACATGGCCAAATAACGAAGACCTCGTAGCCCGGGTAAGCGAAGCGCACCCGGGGGCCGTTGGGATCCCGGGTGCGCTTCGCTTACCCGGGCTACGGGAGAAGCGAAATGCTATAATTCCCGGAGCAATCCCCTATAGCTAATGTGTCGCGACGCCGAGCTAAGCGCCGGCGCCGCGGGAGCGCGCGAAAAGCATGTCCGAAACGACCGACGACAACATCATCCCCGAAACCCAGAACCAGAATTACGACTCCAGCAAGATCACCGTATTGCGCGGCCTCGAAGCCGTCCGCAAGCGTCCCGGCATGTACATCGGCGACGTGCACGACGGCACCGGTCTGCACCACATGGTGTTCGAGGTGGTCGACAACGCGATCGACGAAGCGCTCGCCGGCCATGCCGACGATGTGATCGTGCGGATCCTGGAGGACGGCTCGGTCGGCGTGTACGACAACGGCCGCGGCATTCCGGTCGACACGCACAAGGAAGAGGGCGTGTCGGCGGCGGAAGTCATCATGACCGTGCTGCACGCCGGCGGTAAGTTCGACGACAACAGCTACAAGGTTTCCGGCGGTTTGCACGGCGTCGGCGTGTCCGTCGTCAACGCATTATCCGAGCATCTGTGGTTGGACATCTGGCGCGACGGTTTCCACTGGCAGCAGGAATATTCGCTGGGCGAACCGCTGTACCCGCTCAAGCAACTCGAAGCCTCCGACAAGCGCGGAACGCTGTTGCGTTTCAAGCCCGCCGCGGAAATCTTCACCGACGTCGAATTCCATTACGACATCCTGGCCAAACGCCTGCGCGAACTGTCCTTCCTCAATTCCGGCGTCAAGATCACGCTGATCGACGAACGCGGGGAAGGGCGCACCGACTTGTTCCAGTACGAGGGCGGCATCCGCTCGTTCGTCGAGCACTTGGCACAGCTCAAGACGCCATTGCACCCGAACGTGATTTCGGTGACCGGCGAGCAGAACGGCATCACCGTCGACGTCGCGCTGCAGTGGACCGACGCCTACCAGGAAACGATGTTCTGCTTCACCAACAACATCCCGCAGAAGGACGGCGGTACCCACCTGATCGGTTTCCGCGCCGCGCTCACGCGCACGCTGACCAACTACATCGAGCAGAACGGCATCGCCAAGCAGGCCAAGATCACGCTCTCGGGCGACGATATGCGCGAGGGCATGATCGCGGTGCTGTCGGTCAAGGTGCCGGACCCGAGCTTCTCCTCGCAGACCAAGGAGAAGCTGGTCAGTTCCGAAGTCAGGCCGGTCGTTGAGAGCACGTTCGGTGCACGTTTGGAGGAGTTCCTGCAGGAACACCCCAACGAAGCCCGCGCCATCACCAGCAAAATCATCGACGCCGCCCGTGCCCGCGAGGCCGCGCGCAAGGCCCGCGACCTGACCCGCCGCAAAGGCGCGCTGGATATCGCCGGCCTGCCGGGCAAGCTCGCCGACTGCCAGGAGAAGGATCCGGCGTTGAGCGAACTGTTCATCGTCGAGGGCGACTCGGCCGGCGGCTCCGCCAAGCAGGGCCGCAATCGTAAGAACCAGGCGGTACTGCCGTTGCGCGGCAAGATCCTCAATGTCGAGCGCGCGCGTTTCGACCGCATGCTCGCGTCGGCCGAAGTCGGCACGCTGATCACCGCGCTGGGCACCGGCATCGGCAAGGACGAGTACAACCCTGACAAGTTGCGCTACCACCGCATCATCATCATGACCGACGCCGACGTCGACGGTTCGCACATCCGCACCTTGCTGCTGACGTTCTTCTACCGGCAGATGCCGGAGCTGATCGAACGCGGCCACGTCTACATCGGACTGCCGCCGCTGTACAAACTCAAACAGGGCAAGCAGGAGCTCTATCTGAAGGACGATGCCGCGCTCAATGCGTACCTCGCCGGCAATGCGGTCGAGAACGCGTCGCTGATCCCGGCCGACGGCGAACCGCCGATTACCGGCGCGGCGCTGGAAAAACTGCTGCTGGCCTATGCCGGCGCGCGCGAGACGATCGCGCGCAATGCGCATCGCTACGATCCGATCGTATTGGAATCGCTGATCGACTTCACCCCGCTCGATGCCGCGCGCCTGGCCGAGAACACCGACGAGCAGCACGAACTGGAAGCGCTGCAGGCCCGGCTCAACCGCGGCGGCATCGGCGGCCCGCGCTACACGCTCACCTTGCAGGCCGCGCGCGAAGACCGTCCGGGCGCCTTGCTGGTCACGCGCAAGCACATGGGCGAGGAACTGGTGCAGGTGCTGTCGCTGTCCGCGTTCGAGAGCGGCGAATTGCGTCCGCTGCGCGAAGCGGCGGCTGTGCTGCACGGTCTGATCCGCGACGGCGCGCAAATCGTGCGCGGCGCCAAATCGCAGCCGGTATCCAGCTTCGCCGAAGTGCAGGCGTGGTTGCTGGAAGAGGCCAAGAAGGGCCGCAGCATCCAACGCTTCAAGGGCTTGGGCGAAATGAACCCCGAACAATTGTGGGACACCACCGTCAATCCGGATACGCGCCGCCTGTTGCAGGTGCGGATCGAAGATGCGGTGGCCGCCGATCAGATCTTCAGCACGCTGATGGGCGATGTGGTCGAACCGCGCCGCGAGTTCATCGAGGACAACGCGCTGAAGGTCGCCAACCTCGACGTCTGAGCCCCTCGCAGGGCGCGTCCGAGCCGCGGTAACGGCTTGACGCGCCCTTCAGGTTGGCCGGCTTACAAGAAGCCCATCCGTATCCGTCCGCACGGGGCCATTCCATGAAGACACTCGTTCTGAGCGTAGCCATCGCCTGCGTCGTCACCGCGTGCGCAACGACCACCTCGCCGACCGGGCGCACGCAAATGGTCGGCGCGGTGTCGCAGCAGGAGCTCAACCAGCTCGGCGCGCAGGCCTTCGCCGAAGCCAAGAGCAAAGGCCCGATCAGCAACAACGCCAAGCAGAACGCTTACGTACGCTGCGTCGTTTCCGCCATTACCCGGCAATTGCCGCCGCAGGCGCAGGCCGGATGGGAAACCGCGCTGTTCGCCAATCAGGAACCGAACGCGTTCGCGTTGCCGGGCGGCAAGGTCGGCGTCAACACCGGCATCTTCACGGTGGCGCGCAACCAGGACCAGCTGGCGGCCGTAATCGCGCACGAAATCGGCCATGTGGTCTCGCGCCATCACGACGAACGCATCACCCGCCAGATGGGCGCGCAGGGCGCGCTGCAGGTGCTCGGCGCGCTGGCAGGTTCCCGCTACGGCGAAGGCGCCGGCAACGCGGCGGTGCAGGGCGGCAGCGTGCTGGCGCAGACCGGCTTCCTGCTGCCCGGTTCGCGCCAGCAGGAGACCGAGGCCGATGTGGTCGGCCAGCAACTGATGGCCCAGGCCGGTTTCGATCCGCGCCAGGCCGTGAATCTGTGGCAGAACATGATCGCTGCCGGCGGCAGCCGCCCGCCGCAGTGGCTCTCGACTCACCCGGACCCGCAGGCGCGCATCGCTGAGCTGCAGCAGCGTTCGGCGCAGCTGGTGCCGGCCTACGAGCAGGCGCGCGCGGCCGGCCGCCGGCCGAACTGCGGCTGACGCGCGAACGCCGAATTTGCGACTTTTGAAGGTCTGTTCTGTTAGCGTGGCCGCCCCCGGCTTCCACGCCCCCAATCCACCGCCGTCGCGGCCATCGTCATATTTTCGAGGTGTTTCGATGAAAACCGTTCCTACCGCTCCACTCCTGCTGCTCGCCGCGATCACGGCCGGCGCGGCCATGCCCGCTTTCGCGCAGATGAGCGGTTCCTCATCGCAAAGCGGCCAGAACACGAGTAGCGCCGGTTCGGAAAGCATGCGCGCACAACGCGAGCGGCGTAAGGCCGAACTGGGCCAATCCAAGAACGACGACAAGGCCCAAGCCGCGACCGCACCGTTGTTCCCGAACGCGACGCGCCAGGAACCCGACGCCAAGGCCAGCAGCAAGACGCTGAAGGCGCTGCAGGGCGTGCAGGAACTCTACGAAAAGCAGGATTACGCCAACGCCGTCGCCAAGGCCGAAGAAATCGCGAACAAGGCCGACGCCAATCCGTACGAAAAAGGTTTCGCCTATCAATTGGCCGGCAGCGCATCGGCCGATTTGAACAACGAAGCCAAGGCCGCCGAATATTTCCAGAAGGCGCTGGACAGCAATGGACTGGACAACAACAGCCACTACCAGGTGATGAGCAACCTGGCTGCGGTGCAGCTGAGTCTGGAACAGAACGATGCCGCACTGAAGACGCTCGACCGCTTCCTGGCCGAGACCAAGACCACCGACACCAAGTACCAGGCGATGCGCGGCAGCATCCTGGCCAGCCTCGGCCGCAACGACGAGGCCGCCAAGCTGTACAAGGACCTGCTCGCCAAGAATCCGAACGACAAGCGGGTGCTGATGAACGCGGTCGCCTCGCTACAGCAGGCCGACCAGTACGACCAGGCCAATGCGCTGCTCGGCGAGGCCTACAAGAAGGGCCAATTGACCGAAGCGCGCGAGTACAAAGCGCTGTATGCCGGCTACCTGAATTCGGACAACAGCTGGAAGGAAGCGATACCCGTGATCAACGACGGCGTCGCCAAGGGTCTGTTGCCGCAGGACGCCGAATTGGCCAAGGCCTACATGATCGTGGCGCAGAAGGCCTACGTGGAAGACGACACCAAGACCGCCGCGGAGATGTACGCCAAGGCCGCGCCGATCGCCGCCGACGGCGAGGCTTACCTGAACCTGGCCAAGGTTTATAGTTATCAGGGTAAGAAGGCCGAGGCCCGCGAGGCCGCGCAGAAGGCGCTCGACAAGGGCATCAAAAAGCCGGATGAGGCCAAAACCTTGCTCAAGTAAGAGTAAGGATTTCATTAAGCGCGGAATCGATTGGAACGAGCCCGCACGATTGGTATAAGCTAAGAGGTTCATGCGGCCAAGTTGGCCGCATGTAACCGAAACTGATCCGCGGCGCTGCGGCGCCCGAGCCCACTGCAGAGCCCCGCATGATCGAACGCCTCGCCCGCCACGACCAAGACGACCGCGAACCAGGACTCAACTGGCCGCGCATCGTCGGCATCACCTTGGCGATCGCCATCCACGTCGCGGCCCTGCTGCTGCTGCTGGCGCCGATTTCGCCGCCGCCGCAAGAGGACGAGCGCGACGACCGCGTCGATGTGACTTTCATCGAACCGCCGCCCCCGCCCCCGCCGCCGCCGCCGCCGCCGCCGGAACCGCCCAAGCCGACGCCGATCAAAGAGCTGTCGCCGCCGCGCCCGTCGCCGGTGCCGCCGCCGCCGGACGCGCCGCCGATCATCGTCGACGAAGCGCGCGCGACCGACATCCAGGCGCCGCCGCCGGCACCGCCGGCACCGCCCGCGCCGGTGGCTTCGATGGAAGCCAGCGTCGACATTTCGTCGAAGAACATGAATCCGCCCAAGTACCCGCCGGAAGAGAATCGCCGCGGCATCCAGGGCACAGTGGTTCTGGTGATCACGGTCGATGCCAACGGCAACGCCACCGATGTGCAGGTCGAACAGTCCAGCGGCAACCGCAATCTCGATCGCGCAGCGGTCGCAGCGGCCAAGCGCTGGCGCTTCAACCCGGCGTCGTCGGGCGGACAGAAAACCACCGGCCGCGTGCGCGTACCGGTCGAATTCAAGCTCGGCTGACAGATTCCTGTTGCCCGTGTTAGCAAAGCGGTACTAAGGTTCAATAAACAGAAATACGCGTCATCCACTCCTTCCACGACATTTAAAGGTAAGCGTCATGTTGCAGGAAACCACCACCGCCGCTGCCGCGGGTAACAACAACGCCGCGGCGCTACAGCAGATGGGCTTTGCCGAACTGCTCCAAAACTTCGACTTCGTCGGCTGGGCGGTGTTCGTCACCCTAGCGCTGATGTCGGTGATGTCGGTCTACTGGATCGTCATCAATTTCATCAAGAACATGCGACTGCGGGGCCGCGCCGACCGCGTGGTCACCACGTTCTGGGAAACCCCGAACGCGCAGGACGCGATCCGCTTCATGGAAGAGCAGCCCAAGGGCGAACCCTTCTCGAAGATCGCGCTCGACGCCGCCCAGGCCGCCGCGCACCACCAGCGTCACGAAGGTTCGCGCCTGGTCGAGTCGCTGAACCGCTCCGAGTTCGTCGATCGCGCGCTGCGCCAGGGCGTGACCCGCGAGTCGATGCGCCTCGAAAGCGGCCTGACGGTGCTCGCCACGGTCGGTTCGACCGCGCCGTTCGTCGGCCTGCTCGGCACCGTGTGGGGCATCTACCACGCGCTGATCCGCATCGGTTCGAGCGGCGACGCTTCGATCTCGGCGGTGGCCGGTCCTGTCGGCGAGGCGCTGATCATGACCGCGATCGGCTTGTTCGTGGCGATCCCGGCGGTGCTCGCGTACAACTTCTTCGTACGCCTGAACCGCGTCACCAATAACAAGTTCGACACGTTCGCGCACGACCTGCACGACTTCTTCGCCACCGGCGCCCGCGTCGGCGAGTCCCCGGCCCGTCGCTAAGCGACGGTTCGGACTCAGCAGGGTATAGAGGAACCGATCATGGCCTTCAGTTCAGGCAACGAAAGCGGCGGCCCCATGGCCGAGATCAACGTCACGCCCCTCGTGGACGTGATGCTGGTGCTGCTGATCATCTTCATGATCACCACCCCGCTGATGACGAACAAAACGCAGATCACACTGCCCGAGGCCAATCTTCAGAAGAAAGAAGAAGCCAAGTTGAAAGCGACGCCGATCCAGCTGTCCGTGCAGGAAGACGGCTCGCTGTATTGGAACGACGAGCCGATCACCCGCGAGATCCTGGAAAGCCGCCTGTCCAGCGCCGCCCAGCTGCAGCCGCAGCCGCCGCTGAACCTGCGCGGAGATAAAACCACCAAGATGCGCACGATCAACGAGATCACCAAGATCGCGCAGGCGCAGGGCATGCTGGATATCGGCTACGTGGCCACCAAAGAAAAGAAGCGCTGACCGGAGATATAGAACATGGCATTCGCATCCAATTCCGGTGGCGGCCCGATGGCCGATATCAACGTCACGCCGCTGGTCGACGTGATGCTGGTGTTGCTGATCATCTTCATGGTGACCATGCCGATCCAGTCGTTCCCGATCAAGGTCGACCTGCCGCAGAAGACCGACAAGCCGTTGGAGAATCCGAAGGAACCGCCGGATCCGATCCGTCTGCGCATCGACGCGTCGAACGAGGTGTTCTGGAACGATTCGCCGACGCCGATCACGGCGCTGCAGAACATGATGTCGGCCGAAGTCCAGCGGGATCCGACCAACCAGCCCACGCTGGAGATCGAAACCAACGACGAGGCCCAGTACGAGGTCCTGGCCAAGGTGCTCGCCGCGGCCAAGAACGCCGATATGATCAAGATCGGCTTCGTACAGAACACGCAGTAACCGCAAGACAGCAACAAGCCGGCCCGCCCGGCACGCTTACCAAACAAGTGGATTTCGATGCCGCCCGCGAGGGCGGCATTTTTTTGGTCTCTTGCGGGCGGGCGGCGGGCGGGAGTAGCGTGGAGGCGTGCCAACCGGAGGGGAGGATGTCATGCCTTATTCCACCGTTTCAGCGCAACGCCCGAATGCCGATATCAACATCACCCCGCTGGTCGATGTGATGCTGGTACTGCTGATCATCTTCATGGTGACGATGCCGATACTGTCGCATCCGATCACCGTGAATCTCCCGCAAGCGCGGCCTGATCCGCCGAAGATCACGGTCGAACCGATCGCCCTGCGAATCGATGGCGCTGGTCAGGTCTTCTGGAATGGTGCGCCTACACCGGTCGCGGCGCTGCAGCAGATGATGCGGGCCGAGGTGCAGCGCGATCCGGCCCATCCGCCGACATTGCAGATCGACAGCAGCGACGATGCCGAGTACGAAGTTCTGGCGAAGGTGCTGGCGGCGGCCCGCAATGCCGACATGGAGCGGATCGGGTTCGTACAGGACGCGAGATAGCAGACGCGACGTACCGCATGCGGCCAGTGCCTTCGCGCTAGCTCTGTAGAGCGGAGCTTGCTCCGCTGCTGTTGCTTCATGCCGTCATCCCAGCGAAAGCTGGGACCTATCTTGCTCTTGCTCTTGCGCTTAAGCGTCGTCTCCCGCGAATGTCGGGATCCATGTGCACTTGCCCTTAGGCCGTCATCCCCGCGAAGGCGGGGTTCCAGCGACTTGGCTCCGGCTTTGTAGAGCGAGGCTTGCTCCGCTGCTCTTGTCCTCGTAGCCGTCATCCCGGCGCACGCCGGGACCCAGGCCCGATCTGGCCGGTGAACGGCGGTGCGACTCGCGCCATGGAAAACAGCTTCCGCGCTGCGCGCGGGTCACTTTCTTTGTTGGCCCACTGCGCGCGCCAGGAGCGCGCGCGAACGGCGAAGCCGGCCCGCAGGGCAGGATGCCCGGAGTAAAGAAAGGGCCGAAGCTTAAGTGATTCGTCGCGTCTGAAAGGCTGCAGGCGGCCTTAGCTTTCGTCGAGGTTGACCTTCTTACGCAGGCATTAGATTTTGATTCGTAGCATGTGCGGCGACGTGGCTTTTGCGGATTTTCGCTAAGGAGGCGTCCGGGTCGGTTGCATCGGATCTCGTGTCGAAGCGAGAGGAATCCCTAGGACGACGAGCAGAGGCCAAAACACGGGGAAGCCCATCGTAGGTCCGCTCTAGAAATGCAGGTGCGAATTCATTCGCACGCGCTTGATATGCAGGAAACGCGCGAATGAATTCGCGCCTACGAAAGCGGGAGCAGCGGAGCAAGCTCCGCTCTACAAAGAGCAGAGAAGGCGCAGGTAGGCTTTGACCGTATCGGTCAAGCCATCGTAAAGCGCTTCGCCGATCAAGGCGTGGCCGATCGAGACTTCGAGCAGGTTCGGGATCGCGGCCGCGAAATCGCGCAGGTTCTGCTGGTTCAGATCATGGCCCGCGTTCACGCCTAACCCAGCCGCCTGCGCTTCGCGCGCGGTCGCGACGCACGCAGCCAGCGCCGTGCCGGCATCGCCACGCGCATATGCCTCGGCATAAGGGCCGGTGTAGAGCTCGATCCGGTCCGCGCCGAGTTCGGCGGCGCGCGCGACGCCCGCGACGCCGGCATCGACGAACAGGCTCACTCGGCAGCCGAGCGCTTTCAGTTCGGCGATGCGCGGCCGCAGCTTTTCGCTGTCGCGGCCGAAATCGAAACCGTGATCGGAGGTCAGCTGGCCGTCGCCATCGGGTACCAGCGTCGCTTGCGCCGGGCGCGCCTGCGCGCACAACTGCGCGAAACCGGGGTAGCCCGGCCGCGGCGGCGCGAACGGATTGCCTTCCAAATTCAACTCGACGCCATAGTCGCGCGTCAGCACCGCCAAAGCGGCCACGTCGTCGGCGCGGATATGGCGAGCGTCCGGCCGCGGGTGCACGGTGATGCCGTGAGCGCCGGCATCCAGGCAGACGCGCGCGGCGCGGACCACGTCGGGATCGGCGCCGCCGCGCGAATTGCGCAGCACGGCGATCTTGTTGACGTTGACGCTCAGCGCAACCATCGGTACCGCTCGACGTCGTCGGGCGCCACGACCCTCATCAGCCCGCAGGCGGTTCCGGCGGAGCCTGGCTGGCGAGCTTGCGCGCTTCAGCCTGTTCGCGCAGCCGGCGCAACTCTTCGGGATCGAGCATCAGCGATTCGTCGCGGCTCACGCTCACCACGCGGCTCGCGTACCAGCCGTAAGCCCACAGCACCAGAAACGCCAATGCGGCCAGCAGGCAGATGACCATCAGCACCATCGACGTGGTCTTCATCGCGACCACCATGGCGACCAGTCCGAGCAATAAAAACAGCCAAGCCATCGTGAACACTCCTTTGACGACCCGAGCAGTCTACCGCGATCGCAGCCCGCGCAAGGCAGGCCGTCCGGGCAAAAAAACCGCCCGTCGGAACCGCGGTCACAGTAACGGGGAGAGCAGCCGCGCCAGCGCTTCCGGCAGCCGGTAACGCCACAACGAACGGGCCCGGTCGTCGTGCACGCGCGGCGCGTGGGACAGCTCGGCTTCGATCAGGGCGGCCAGCCGTGCGGCCAGGGCCGGATCGCGGAACAGCATCGTGACCTCGAAATTAAGGCGGAAACTGCGGTGATCGAAATTGGCCGAGCCGATCATCACCAGTTCGTCGTCGGCGAGCAGGGCCTTGCTGTGCAGCATGCGCGGCCCGTATTCATACACCTTGACCCCAGCGGCGAGCAGGTCGTCGAAATACGAACGCGCCGCATAGGTGACCAGTCGCGAGTCGCTCATCTTCGGGACCAGCAGGCGCACGTCCAGACCGCCGAGCGCAGCCGAAGTCAGCGCCATCATCGCCGCTTCGCCGGGCACGAAATACGGCGTGACCAGCCAGACCCGGCGCCGCGCTTCATGGATCGCGGCCACATGCATGCGATGGATCGCCTCCCACGACGAATCCGGCCCGGACGTCAATACCAGCGTCGGGATGTCTCCGCCCTGCGCCACCGGCGTTGCGCGCGCGACTTCGGCGACGAAGTCGCGGCTGCCGGTGGCATAGGCCCAGTCTTCGGCGAACACCAGCTGCAGCGTGCGCACGGCATCGCCTTCGATGCGCAGATGCAAATCGCGATACGCGTCCGGGCGCAGCCGCTCGTTCTCGTCGTCGGTGATGTTGATGCCGCCGGTGAAGGCGACGCGGCCGTCGACCACCACGATCTTGCGGTGCGTGCGCATGTTGAGCCAGGGCCGTTGCCAGAAGCGGCCGAATCGGATCGGGTGGAACCAGCACAACTCGCCGCCGGCTTCGAGCAAGGGTTCGAAGAAGGCGCGCCTCGCATTGCCAGAGCCGACCGCATCCAACAGCAGGCGCACCTTGACGCCGGCGCGGGCGCGTTCGACCAACGCGTCGCGCAGGCGGGTGCCGGTGCGGTCTGCGTAATAGATGTAGTACTCCAGATGCACGTGGTGCTCGGCACCGGCGATCGCTTCCAGCAGCGCGTCGTAGGTTTGCCCGCCGTCGACCAGCAGGCGCACATCGCGACACACGGTCGGCGCCAGGCCGGTCGAGGCCTGGCCCAGCTTGGCCAGCTCGACGGCGACGGGAGTGGGGCGAAACCCGTCCGGCAGATCGGCAGGCGCCGCACGGGCACGGCCGCGACGCAGGCGCTGTCGTTTGATCTTCTGCGGGCCGAACACGTAATAGATCAGGAAGCCGAGGTAGGGCAGCACCGCCAGACCCAGCAGCCAGCTCAGCGTCGCGACGGGCTCGCGCTTCTGCAGCACGATCCAGCTGCCCAGCCACAGCAGATAGCCCAGCCAGCCCAGCGCCAGCCAGAGGCGGATGTGCGGGATCGAGACCAGCGTGTGCCAGGCCTGCTGCAGCAAATCGAGCATCGACGCGGAGTTCCGGCGTGTCGCAGGCGCTGCGACGGGCAGGGGGTAGGCTAAGCCCCATGGGCGACGCAATCAAAGGCCGCGGCTCGACCGGCTACCTGCCGGGTCGCTACGAAGTCAGCATCAGCGAGAAGATCGACGACGGCTGGCACGATGGCCGTGCGGACGGCGACGAGGAAATCCTCGAACCGCTGCCGCGCACGCAGGTGCGCGAGGAGCGGGCGCGGTCGATCATCTCGCGCAATAAATCGCCCGACATTCCCTTTTCGCAATCGGTCAATCCGTATCGCGGTTGCGAACACGGTTGCAGCTACTGTTTCGCGCGGCCTTCGCACGCTTATCTGAACCTGTCGCCGGGCCTGGATTTCGAAACCAAGCTCTCGGCCAAGGTCAACGCGGCCGAACAATTGCGCTTGGAGCTGTCCAAACCCGGTTACCGGGTCAGCCCGATCGCGCTGGGCATCAATACCGACGCCTACCAGCCGATCGAACGCAAATGGCGGATCACGCGGCAGCTGCTGGAAGTGCTGGCGGAAACCAAGCATCCGGTGTCGCTGATCACCAAGAACGCGCTGATCGAACGCGATCTGGACCTGTTGGCGCCGATGGCGCGCGAGCGGCTGGTGCGCGTGTTCTTTTCGATCACCTCGCTCGACAACCGTCTCGCCGCCAAACTCGAGCCGCGCGCGTCGGCGCCGCATCGCCGGATCAAGGCGATCCGTACGCTGCGCGAACATGGCGTGCCGGCCGGTGTGATGTTCGCGCCGGTGATTCCCTGGGTGAACGACCGCGAGCTCGAAGCCGTGCTCGAAGCCGCGCGCGAGGCCGGCGCCGACAGCGCCGGTTATGTACTGTTGCGTCTGCCGTGGGAGGTGGCGCCGCTGTTCCGCGACTGGCTGCAGACCCATCTGCCCGACCGTGCCGAGCATGTGATGAGCACGATCAAGCAGATGCGCGGCGGCCGCGAATACGACTCCACTTTCGGCAAGCGCATGAGCGGGGAGGGCGCTTACGCCGAGCTGCTGGCGCACCGCTTCGCCCTGGCCCTGAAGCGCTGCGGCTACCCGGCGCGCGATCGAAACGCCGGCCTGGACTGCAGCCGTTTCGTGCCGCCGCGCAAACCCTCGCCGCAGGCCGAATTGTTCTGACGCCGTAACCGGCCGGGCGGGCCCGGCCGGGCGCGCCGACCGGCGGCTTTGCTCGTAAACTGCGGGCACGATGTCGACGCCCGCCGCCCGCGCGCCGCTGCACGATCCCGACCGGGACGACAGCCAGCTATTCCGGCTGGCGATGGCTTCGTCCGGCATCGGCATGGCCATCGTCGATATGGGCGGCCACTGGTGCGAGGTCAATCCCGCGTTCGAGAAGATGTTCGGTTACCCGGCCAGCGAGCTGATCGGGCATCACGTGCTCGAATTCACCCATCCCGAAGACATCGAGCTCTCCCGCGGCTATATGCGCAGCCTGGTCGACGGCAGCATCCCGGTGCTCGATGCGCCCAAGCGCTACCTGCGCCGCGACGGCAGCGTGCTGTGGGCGCATCTGAACGTGGCGATGATGCACGACGATGCCGGCGCGCGGATCTACATGATCGCGCAGGTGCGCGACATCAGCGCGCAGATGCAGGCCGAGCAGGCGTTGCAGGAGCTCAACCGCGCCCTAGAGCGGCAGGTCGCCGAGCGCATTGCGCAAGTGCGCGAGGCCAATCAGCAACTGCGGCAGTTCGCGTACGGCGTCTCGCACGATCTGCGCGGGCCGCTGCGCGCCATCGACGGTTTCGCCACGCAGCTCGAACGCCATGCCGCCCAGGCGCTAGACGAAACCGGCCGCGACTATCTGCAACGCGTCCGCGACAACGCCGGCCGGATGTCGGCGCTGATCGACGGCCTGCTCGAACTGTCGCGCGCGATCAGCGCGGACCTGCGTCCGCAGTCGGTCGATCTGAGCCTGTTGGCCGAATGGGTCGGCGCCGAGCTGCAGGACGCCGATCCCGAACGGCAGGCGCGCATCGACGTGCAACCCGACCTGCACGGGTACGGCGACGAACGCATGCTCAAAACCTTGTTCACGCAGCTGCTGGGCAATGCCTGGAAATTCTCCGCGCAACGCGAGCGCGTGCAGATCGAAGTGCGCGGCACGATGCAGGCGCAGGGCGTGCAGCTGTCGGTGCGCGACCAGGGTTGCGGCTTCGATATGGCTTACGCCGATAAGCTGTTCGAACCGTTCCAGCGTCTGCACGGCCAAGCCGAAGGCGGCGGCAGCGGACTGGGCCTGGCGATCGCCCAGCGCATCGTGCAGCGGCACGGCGGCTTGGTCTGGGCCGAATCCGAGCCCGGCGTCGGCAGCGTATTCCATCTATCGTTTCCCGTTACGGACAACGACCGCCCTATCGACGAGGACGCCGAGTGAACGAGAAAGACATCCTGCTGATCGAAGACAACCTCGACGACGTCGAGCTGACCCGCATCGCCTTCGCCGAAGCCGGCATCGACCACCGCCTGATGGTCGTCAGCGACGGCGCGGCAGCGCTGGATTACCTGTTCGCGCGCGGTCGCTACGCCGACCGCGATCCGCTGCAGCTGCCGTCGATCGTATTGCTGGACCTCAACCTGCCCAAGGTCGACGGCCGCGAAGTACTGCAGGCGATCCGCGACAACCTGGTCACCAAGACGCTGCCGGTGGTGGTGCTGACCACCAGCGCCGAACCGTTCGACGTCGAAGCCAGCTATGCGCTGGGCGCCAACAGCTACATCCAGAAGCCGGTCGATTTCGAGCAGTTCGTCGCCGCGGTCAAGCAGGTGGGCCTGTACTGGCTGGTGTTGAACCGCACTCGCGAAGAGTGATCGCGCGACGAGCGGGTGCACGAAAACAACGACCCCCGCTCGCAAGATAGGTAACGCATCGCTACTCCGAAACCGGACAAGACGACGCGAAATTCTTCGATGTTCAAGACTGAAACGGTGCCGGATAGCCGCTGCCGGCGCCTAATAAGGCGCGCGCTACAGCCTGGTCGCAACGCGGCGCAGGTATCGGCTCACTGACGGGCGTAGGCGTGTTTCATCCGCGCAACGTTTTTCGATGACGGTTTTAACGCAGCGCTCACATCGTTGGCAAAAACCCTTTCCATTCAGTGCCTTGGGCCGGTGGCACGCATATCGCTTAGCTCTCCCCGCCACCGCACGCTGCGGCGGTCATGTGATGAGGGGAAACGATGCGCCTACCTGCCCACAATCTTCGGACGCGTGCCTGCCTGGCGCTGCTAGGCGCGGCGCTGTCGCCGGCCGCGTTCGCGCAGCAGGCCGCGCCGCAGGAAGATCCCGGCTTCGCGATCACGCGTACCGTGAATCCGCGCATCGCGTACCGCGGCGTGCCGCTCGAAGACAATCCGGTGCATGCGCGGGCGACGACGTTCCCGGCGCAGGTCTTCCACAGCACGCTCGATAAAGCGCTGGGTAACGCGCTCGGCGACGGCGAACTCGGTTCGGCGACCGGTTCGGGCGGCATCGTGATGGAGGCCACGCGCGGCATGCTGGCGCCGGACGCGCAAACCGGCGCCGCCGGCATGGGCATGATGGGGACGTCGGCGGCGGGCGCCGCGCCGCTGGGCATGGGCGCGTCGGTGGGCGGATCGATCCGTGGCGCTACCGAAGGCTTGGGCGGCACCATCAACAACGCGCTGTCCACCCTGCAGCCAGCCATCGGCGCAGCGGGGGGCAAGCCATGAAGCGCTTGTCCGTACTCGTGTTCGTCGCGGCCGCAGGCCTGGCATCGACGGCGCATGCGCAGAGCCAGGATCAAGCCTTCATCGGCGATCACGCCGGCGCCGGCAGCCAGGGCCGCATCGCGGTCAATCAGGCGGCGGGCACGGGCAATGCGCAGGCCAACCTGGCGGCCTTCGCGTATTCGCAAGACGGCGTCGCCATGGCCGATACGCACAGTCTGCAAACCGCCACGCCCGCGCAGCGCGCGGCCGCGGCGCGCGCCACGATCGACGGCACCGCATTCAACGGCAGCAGCGGCGCGCTGTCGCTCAATCAGGTCGCAGGTTCTTCCAACCTGCAACTCAACAGCATCGCCATCGGCAACGGCGGCTTCTCCTTGGTAGCGCGTGCGGACGACGCCGCGCTGGCCGAGACCGCCGGTGCCGGAACCAGTACTGAGGGGACTGCAACCGCAACGCCCGACCGCCGCGCGCTCATCGACACCGATGCGTTCCGCGGCAGCCAGGGGGTGGTACAGGTCAATCAGACCGCGGGAGTCGGGAACCTCTCGACCAACGCCATCGTGCTTCAGCTTCCAGGTAGCACGCCATAACCGCTGTACCCAAGAGCCGTAACCACACCACCAGGAGAGAACCATGAAACTGACCCGCACCCTGCTCGCCGCCGCCCTGTTGGCGGTTGCTGCGCCCGCGTTCGCCGAAGGCGACGACGCTTACATCTTCAACTACACCGACGTCCAGAACAGCATCTGGGTGATCGGCGACATCTATGCCGGCGGCTACATCTCCGTCAGCAGCGAATCCGGCGCCGTGGTCGATCAGGACCAGTACACCGACGCCAACTGGTCGCTCGGCGACGGCGACAACAGCGCTTACCTCGATGGCAGCGCGCTGAGCGATGCTTCCGGCAACATCGGCGCCAACGTGGCCGCCGGCGTGGGCAACGCCCAGGCCAACGACACCGCGCTGTCGTCGGTCGACGGCGACGACGTGTTCGCGCACGCCATGGTGTTCAGCAGCCAGGAAACCGGCATCAACCTGGGCACCGACGACGGCTATGCCGACAACCAGCTGTTCTACACCGCGTCGGCTTCCGACAACGTGCTGGCCAGCGCTTCGGGCAACATCGGCTTGAACGTCGCCGCCGGCGTGGGCAATGCGCAGACCAACGCGCTGGCCGCTTCGGTCAACAGCTCCGGCACGATCGCCAAGGCCACGGCCGACAGCGAGCAGTTCACGATCTGGAACACCCTGGCCGCCGAGTGCGATCTGGACAACACCGCGTTCCTGAGCGGCAACGCGCTGTCCGGTGCCGTCGGCAACATCGGCGTCAACATCGCCGCCGGCGTGGGCAACGCCCAGCACAACGGCCTGGCGATCGCCGTGGCCGCGTGCGAGCTCTGCGACTGACCTACCCACGGAAGCACGGGAGCGGCAGGGGCCGCTCCCGCCTTCTCCAACCATATCTTTAGGGGATCGACATGAAACTTCATTTGAGCCTGCTGGCCGCCGCGATGCTCGCGGTATCCGCACCGGCGTTCGCCGAAGGCGACGACGCCGTCATCTACAACTCCACCGACATCGTCAACAGCATCTGGGTCATCGGCGACGTGTTCGCTTACGGCGAAATCGACGTGGCCAGCGAATCCGGCGCCGTGGTCGATCAGGACCAGACGACGGCCGCCAACGCCTCGATGGGCGATGGCGACAACCATGCCTACCTGAGCGGCAACGCGCTGCGTAGCGCTTCGGGCAACATCGGCGCCAACGTGGCCGCCGGCGTGGGCAACGCCCAGGCCAACGACACCGCGCTGTCGTCGGTCGACGGCGACGACGTGTTCGCGCACGCCATGGTGTTCAGCAGCCAGGAAACCGGCATCAACCTGGGCACCGACGACGGCTATGCCGACAACCAGCTGTTCTACACCGCGTCGGCTTCCGACAACGTGCTGGCCAGCGCTTCGGGCAACATCGGCTTGAACGTCGCCGCCGGCGTGGGCAATGCGCAGACCAACGCGCTGGCCGCTTCGGTCAACAGCTCCGGCACGATCGCCAAGGCCACGGCCGACAGCGAGCAGTTCACGATCTGGAACACCCTGGCCGCCGAGTGCGATCTGGACAACACCGCGTTCCTGAGCGGCAACGCGCTGTCCGGTGCCGTCGGCAACATCGGCGTCAACATCGCCGCCGGCGTGGGCAACGCCCAGCACAACGGCCTGGCGATCGCCGTGGCCGCGTGCGAGCTGTGCGCCGCACCGCCGCCGCCCTGCTCGGGCTGCGGTGGGGACTGATCGATAGCGTTGTAACGATAGTGCGAAGCAATGCCGGGCCGGCGATAACGCCGGCCCGGTTTCAGACAAGGAGCGAGTGACCATGCGTTTGCCGTTGCGATTCGCGATACCGCAGATCCTGCTGCTGGCCGGTTTGATCGGCCTGCCGGGACTGGGCATGGCGCAGACGGCGATCGATGCCACCCGCTTCGGCAGCGCGCCGGTCATCAAGCCCGTCAAGACCTTCCGCGACCTGCGCTACCGCGAAATGATGCAGCAGCATTACGACTTCAGCTGCGGCTCGGCCGCGCTGGCGACGCTGCTGCTCTACGGCTACGGCATGCAAGTGACCGAGACCGGGCTGATCGAGAAGATGCTGGTCGGCGCCGATCCCAAGGAAGTCGTCAAGAACGGCTTCTCGATGCTCGACATGAAACGTTATGTCGAAAGCATCGGCATGCGCGCCCATGGCTACCGGATCAAGCCCGACGCGTTGTACCAGCTGCAAATGCCGGTCATCGCGTTGATGGAAGTGCGCGGCTACCGGCACTTCGTGCTGGTGAAGGGCGCTTCGGCAGGACGCGTGTTCATCGCCGATCCGGCGCTGGGCCACCGCGTGGTGTACGAAAAAGATTTCGTGAAAGGCTGGAATGGGGTGGTGCTCGCCGTGGTCGGCGACAAGCCCATGCTGGCCGATTCATTCCTGATGCGTGACCGTGGATCCCAGGCGCTCAAGCGCCGCATGGATGTGCTGGACCGCGCGACAACCCCACCGCCAGTGCTCGAATTCGGGCTGATGCGCGCGGATTATCTTTAACGAGGTGCGCCATGAACACACGAACTCTCCCCCTCGCTTTGTTCGGGACCCTCGTAGGGATGGCGGCCTCGGCGCAAGCCGAGGCCGCCCAGCCTTCCGTCGCCCCGGCGATCAAACCTGTCAGGGTGGAAGTGGTCGATGAGGACACCCTCAGCCGCATCAGCGGCAAGTTCTATGGCGCCGACATGCTGGTCGGGTTGCGTATCGAGTTGCTGTCCAACTGGCGCACCGCCGAGGGCAATCTGAGCGCCGCGGGCACGCTGCAGATCCAGCGCAACAGCAATGGCAGCTTCAGCGTGCAGGTCGACACGCGCAGCGATGCGCAGGCCAGCGGCGGCGCCGGCTCCGGCCTGAGCAACGGCTCGGCGGTCGGCGGCGACCAGGTCTCGGTGAACGGCGTCGGCCAGGTCGTGCAGATCGCCGGCGACGGCAACAAGTTCGCCAACCTCACCGCGATCAGCTTCACGCCGCACTCGACCGCGGGCGGCAACTTCAACGGCCAGACCTCGAGCAGCAGCACGAACGGCAGCATGATCGCCAGCGTGTCGTTCGAAGGCGGCGGCGCCAGGCTCGGCCTCTCCGCGCCCAGCGGCATGCTCAGCCAGAGTGTGGTCTCCGGCGCCAACGGCGGCATCATGCAGGCCGCACGCGTCGCCGGCCAGGACCAGCTCGGCAGCAACACCATGCAGCTGCAGATGCAGACTGCCGCCATGCCCGCGCTGCAGCAGCAGCAGATGGGCGTGTACCAGGCATTGGCCGGATTGAGCCAGCTGCCGCGTTAATTCTTGTCGAGTGGATGCAAAAGACGCCGCCGGACGCGCGGCGTCATGGCCTTCTTTTCTCCGGACATTCCAATCAGGGACAGCCATGCTGCGGCAAACGACCCTCGCTTTCGCCATCGCCTTCGCGCTCAGCCTCCCGGCTCACGCACAGCAGTCTGCCGGCGTCGATGGGCAGACGACAGTCGCCAGCGACGTGCGCCAGCAGCTCGACCGGTTGGAGTCGCGCGTTTCCCAGCAGCAACTCGAGATCGAGCGGTTGCGCGCGCAAGTGGAATTCCTCGAACTGGGCATGCGCGGCCGCGGCGTGGACGATCCGCAGACGGCAGTGGCGCAGCAACCGCCACAGGAGCTGCAGGCGCAGGATCCGCAACAACCGCAGCAACCTGCGCCCGCCGGCGCGCCGGTCGCGCAGCAGATCGGCCAGGACCAGAAAGTCGACGACACAGAACGCCGCGAGCAGGAGAAGGCGCTGGTGGTGCAGGAGCATGCGCCGCTGTTCGAGCGCCGGTTCACGGTCGATGTCGGTACCAACTTCAGCTATTACGACCGCCGCCAGCTGGCTTTGAGCGGCTTCCTGGCGCTGGATGCGATCTTCCTGGGCACGATCAACCTCGACCAGACCAAGGCCTCGGTGCTGACCACCGACATCACCGGCCGTTACGGCATCACCGACCGCATCAATCTGGAAGCGAACATTCCTTACGTCTATCGCACCAGCCGATTCGTCAGCGGCGGCGCGGGCGGCGCATCCACTTCGATCAGCGAGGTGACCAAGAGCTCCAGCGGCCTGGGCGATGTCAGCGTCGCCGGCTATTACCAGCTGGTGAAGGAATCGGCGCGTTGGCCCGATCTGGTGGCCAGCCTGCGCGTGCGTTCGCCTACCGGACGCGATCCCTTCGGCCTCAAGCTCATCGCGCCGGACGACAACAACAACAACCTCAACGTGCCCGAAGATCTGCCCACCGGCAGCGGCTTGTGGAGCGTGACCGCCAACGTGTCCGCGTTGCGCACTTACGACCCGGTGATCCTGTTCGGCAACCTGGGTTACACCTACAACCTGCCCGGCAGCTTCGACGACATCTCGCCGGTGGTCGGTCAGGTGCAGCCGGCCAAGGTCAAGCTGGGCAATCCGTACCAGCTCAGCGGCGGCCTGGCGATCGCGTTGAACGACCGCGCCGCGGTCAGTTTCAGCGTCGCGGCGTCGGCGGCGGGCGCGACGCATATCAAACCCGATGGCGGCGACGATTACAGCCGCGTCGCGGGCAGCTCCACGACGACGACGACATTCAATGTCGGCGCCAGCTATCTGCTGCCGTCGGGTTGGTCGCTGAACGCGCAGATGGCCAACGGCCTCACGCCGGACGCGCCGAATTTCGTGATGTCGTTCCGCGCTTCGCGCGGGTTCTGACCGCGCTTTCTTTCTGCTTGTCATCCCGAGCGCAGCGAGGGATCTGCTTCGTCGACAAAGCAGATCCCTCGCTGCGCTCGGGATGACAGGCAAAGAGCAAAAGATCGCGGCTGAAGCCGCTCCCACAAGAGCCGCTCCCACAAGAGCCGCTCCTACAACAGTGCCTCCACAAATCTTATCCGTCGCTTATCGGGACGCGACAGCGCGGTTCAACGCATCGATCTTGCGCGTACGGCGATCGTCGTTCCCCCATTCCCGCCGCAACAGTTCCAGATCGACGGCGAGCGTGGCCTTCGCCTGCGATTGCCCGCGCCAGGCCCAACACGCCGCACGCAGCGCGCTGACGTACGCGCGCTTGGCCGGATCGTCGTCGCCCGCCTGCGCGAGCGCGTACGCGCGCTCGGCGGTGGCGCATGCGGGATCCGCGCGCCCGGAAAGGAGTTCGGCACGAGCGAGTTCGCGCAGCGCAGGCAGTGCGAAGGCGTTATTCGGCCCCAGCGTGGCGTCGTAAGCGTCCAGCGCTTGCCGCAGATGACGTTCGCCGGCGCCGTACTCGCCCATGTCCAGTTCGATCGCGCCCAGGGTCAGCAACGAAGAAGCCGTACCGTGATGCTTGGGCCCGTACAGCGCCATGCGGATCCGCAACGCTTCCCGCGCCAGCGGTAGGGCGGTGCCGGGATGGTTCAATTCCAATTCGCAGTTGGCCAGATTGTTGGCTACCAGGGCGACCGAGGGATGCGCATTGCCGAATTTCGTGCGCCGGTGCGCCAGCACCTGGCGAAAACTTTCCGCCGCTTCCGCGAACCGGCGTTGCGCGTACTGCACCGAGCCCAGGTCGTTGAACGCGCCGACGGTGTCCGGGTGCTCCGCACCTTGCGAGGCTCTCCGGATCGCGATCTCTTCGCGCCGCAGCGTCTCGGCCTCCGACAAGGGGCCCGTGTTGGACAACACCATCGCCAGCGTGTCGATGGCTTGCGCCAGATGCGGATCGGTCTTGCCGGCGCTGCCGCGCACCGCGGTCAGCGTTTCGCGCGCCAGCCGCGCCGCTTGCGCGGGGTGGTCGCGCAGCATCAGCAGCGTGACGTAACGCATGGCCGTATCCTGCGCGCGCCGGTCCGCCGCGCCGTACAAACGCAGTTGCTCGCGATAGGCGCGCGCATAGGCCCGGTCGGCCTCGTCGAAACGGTTCAAGGCCTGCAGCGTCAAGGCGCGCCGGTATTCCACTTCGGCCAGCGCGGCCTCCGCATCGCGATCCGCCGGCGCGGGGCCGGAACGCAGCGGCTCGAGCAGCGTCAGCGCTTCCCGATAGCGGCCGAGCCGATGCAGGATCTGCACGCGATCGATTTCGGCTGCGCGGTGCAACGCAGGCCTGCGCAGATCGCGCGTCAGTCGCGACGCTTCCTCCGCCAGCGGCAGCGCTTCGGCATAAAGCCCGAGGCCTTCCTGCGCGCCGGCGATCGCCGTGAGCAGCTCGGCGCGCACCGCCGGCTGCTGCGAAAACTGTCCGCGGATCCGCTCGGCGCCGCGCGTCAGCAGCTCGCGCGCCGTGACTTGGTTGCCGCGCGCCTTGTCCGGGTCGGCCAACTCGAACAGTCCACTCATGAATTCGAGTACGGCGCGCGATTTGGCGCTCTCGGCCACCGCCACATCGCGCTGCAAGCGCGCCTGCTGGGCTTGCCACAGCGCCACGCCCAAGCCCCCGCATAACGCCAGGACGGCGACCACGGCCATGCCTGCGGCCACGGCGTGCCGTTGCAGGAAGCGCGCCGCGTCGTAGCGCCAGCCGCCGCGCCGTGCCGCGACCGGGCGGCGCTGCTGCCAGGCGCGAAGATCGGCGGCCATGTCCTGCACCGAGGCGTAGCGCTGCTCGGGCTCCTTGCGCAGTGCCTTCAACACGATCGCATCGAGATCGCCGCGCAGTTCCCGCTTCAGGCTGTGCGGCGTCAGGCGGCGCTGCGCGGCGCGGGCGGCGGCCGTTCCGTTCCCGTCGTTATGCGTGACCGCCTGGCTGGGGCGGGTAGGCGTCTGTTCCAGCACGGCGCGTTCGTAGGCCGATGGCGTCGTCTGGTCGAGCGCGTACGGCCGGCGGCCGGTCAGCAGCTCGTACAGCAGCAAGCCCAGCGTGTAGATGTCGATGGCGGTGGTGACCGCATCGCCGCGGATCTGTTCGGGCGCGGCGTATTCGGGCGTGAACGCGCGCAGCACCGTCGTCTGCGCGTCCGACGCGTCGATCAGTTTGGCGATGCCGAAATCCAGCAGCTTCACCATGCCGTCGCGGCGCACCAGGATGTTGGAAGGCTTCAAGTCGCGATGCACGATCAAGTGGGCATGCGCATGCGACACGGCGGCGCAGGCGGTCAGGAACAGGTCGACGCGCTGCCGCAAATCGAGCCGTTGCTGTTCGGCATAAAGGCATAGGTCGATGCCGTCGACGTATTCCAGCGCCAGCCAGGGCTTGCCGTCGTCGGTGACGCCGCCGTCGACAAGACTGGCGATGTTCTGATGATGCAGATCTGCCAGCATTTGTCGCTCGCTGCGGAAGCGCGCATGCAGCTCGGCGCTGTCCCAGGTGCTGCGGACCAGTTTGATCGCGACCTGTTGCGCGTACTCGCCGTCGGCGCGGTCGGCCAGCCAGACCGCGCCCATGCCGCCGCGGCCGATCGGCCGCACCAGGCGGAACGGCCCCAGTCGCGTGCCGGCCAGGCTTTGCTCGGCTTGGTTTTCGGCCTGGCCGTCGAATTCGTTCAATTGCCGGGCCAGCATTTCGCGGGGCCTGAAAGCGGTATCCGCATCCGCCTCCAGCAGCGCCAGGACTTCACGCTCAAGCGCCGGATCGCCGCCGCAGGCTTCGGCCAACTGCGGCCGCCATTGCTCGCGCGGCATATCCGCGAAGCGATCGAACAGTTCCCTGATCCGTTGCCAGCGATCTGCGCCCATGCCTCGTCCCCGGTCCCGCAACGGCGGATTCTATGCGATCGCGCGCAGACGACGGCCAGGCGCTGCAGCCATGGCCAGGTCTGGAGAAAGAACCCGTCTTACTGGAGCCCGGCGGAACCGTTCGGGCGCCTTTCAACGAGCGAGGAGAAACGTATGCGCAAGATGCAATCCGAAAAGTTTCGCAAGGCCAGAAACTCTTTCGCGGCGGCAGTGGTCGTGATCATGTCTGCGGCGATCGTCGGCGCTCCCGCCAACGCGCAAACGCCGCTCACGATGGGCCCCGCCGAACCGACGACTGCAATGAAATGCCACGTTGTCCAATCGGGGAATAACTTCCCTTGGAAAGCATGGCAGTGCAACCACTGCTTCTCGCTATCGATCCTGGGGACGTATTGCACAGGAGCCTACTACGTCATCGCCCAGTCGAACCCGGCTGGCGATTGAGCCTGCCCCCAGTACTAAGCAGCGCCGGTCTCGGATTCGGGCCGGCGCATGCCCGGCCCGGCGGTCTCGCCAAGACATTCGATATCAAGAAAAAGAGGTTCACATGAATCGCTCCGCGCAATCCAAAACGTTTCGTAAAGCAAGCAAGACCACCACCTCGCTGTTCATGGCGATTCTGTCCGCGGCGGCTGCGACAGTGCAGGCCGAACCGCACGATATATTCGCGACGCCGGCTCCCGAGCCGACAGGCTACGTGACATGCTTCTATGTGCTTATGGGCGATGGCTCGGTCCAACACTGGTGCAAGATGTGCGTGTACGCGCCGATCTTGGGCATTGTGTGCACCAAGCCATGGGCTGCGAAGGAGTGAACTAACTTCCTGAAATCAGGCAGCGCCGGCCTCGGATTCCGGCCGGCGCATGCCGTGCCGTTCCATCAGGCGGTACAGCGTAACGCGCGATACGCCCAAGTCGCGTGCGGTATCGATCAGGCGGTGACGATTGCGGCGCAGCGCCTGCTGGATCGCATTGCATTCGGCGGCGTTGCGCGCTTCCTCCAGCGTCTGCGGCAGCATGCTGGTGTGCTCGTCGGCCAAGTGCAGATCTTCGGCGGTGATCAGGCGGCCGTCGGCCATCACCACGGCTTGGCGCACGCGGTTGATCAGCTCGCGCACGTTGCCCGGCCATTCGTAAGTGTGCAGGGCGTGGATGGCACAGGGCGAGAAGCCGCGGATCACGCGCCGGCCTTCGTTCGCGTAGCGACGCAACGCGCTTTCGGCCAGGCGGACGATGTCGTCGCCGCGCTGACGCAGCGGCGGTTGTTCCAGGCGCAGCACGCACAGCCGGTGGTAGAGGTCGGCGCGGAAACGGCCTTCGGCGATCAGCGCGCGCAAGTCCTGATGGGTCGCCGAGATGATGCGCACGTCGACCCGGATCGATTCGTGTCCGCCGACGCGTTCGAAGCAGCCTTCCTGCAGGAAGCGCAGCAGCGAGGCCTGGCAGTCCAGCGGCAGGTCACCGATCTCGTCGAGGAACAAAGTGCCGCGATGGGCGTGCTCGATACGTCCGATCTTGCGCTGCTGCGCGCCGGTGAACGCACCGCGCTCGTAGCCGAACAGTTCCGACTGCACCAGGTTCTGCGCGATCGCGCCGCAGTTGATCGCGGCGAACGGCTGGTCGTGGCGCGAGGAATGGCGGTGGATGGCCAGCGCGGCCAGCTCTTTGCCGGTGCCGGTCTCGCCGGCGATGAACACCGGCGCCTGGGTCAGGGCCGACTTGCGCAGCGCGCGGTACAGGGCGCGCATCGGCGGGCACTCGCCGATCATGCCGTCGTTGGCGTCGGTGGGCGGGTCGTCGACCATGCGCGGCGACAGCGACGCCATGCCGAAGGCGTGGCCGATCACCGTGCTCAGCACCTGCTCGGGGCAGGGCAGCGTCACGTAGTCGTAGCAATAGTCGCGGATCAGCTGGCGGATCGGTTCCAGCGTCAACTGGTCGGGCTGCACGCAGGCCACCCAGCCGGCGTTGCCGGCCGAGAGCATGGGGGCCAGGGCGGCCAGGTCGCGCGCGTCGAAGCCGCCGCGCAGGTCGATCAGGGCGGCGAAACGCATGCCGGCATGGCCGCGCAGGATCTTCAGCACGGCCGACATGCTGTCTGCACGGCGCAGGTTCCAGCCCAGAGAGGCCAAACCCTGCAATGCCGGCGAGCCGTTGGTCGGCGCGCTGGCGAAATAGATAACGTCACGAGTCGCTTGCGCGCTCATCCAACATTTCTCCCCGTACCCGCTCCGCATGGTCGTGCGGATCGCTTCAATGCTGCTGGGTAGTAGGGTGAACGCGGCCAATGACGAAAACAGGACAACCGGCCGCCAAAACAGGCCGCATTGGCCGGCATGGTTTTTGCTGAAGTTTCAACGAGGACAGATATCGAGGCCTTAAAACTCGTCATCCCCCGCAAAGGGGACTAGAGGGGAAAAGATCAGCGTGCGTGCCAAGGCACGCTGGGATGACGGCTTAGAGAGCGGGAACCAGCGAATTCCGAGCGTACCCACCCTGCTGGCTCAACGCTGCACCGTCGCCGGCCCCGGTTTTGCCCCGCGCCCTACAAATCGCGACAATACGCGTCTCGCCCGCGCCGTACGTTGCGCGGCACCGCAGGAGACCTCCCTTGTCCGACCCGTCCCTCCCGACGCCCCCCGCCGGCGGCGCCAAGATCACCAAAGCCCCGCAAGGCCTCAACGTTCCCGATCAGCCCATCATCCCCTTCATCGAAGGCGACGGCACCGGCCCGGATATCTGGCGCGCCAGCGTGCGCGTGCTCGACGCCGCGGTCGCCAAAGCCTACGGCGGCAAGAAGAAGATCCACTGGATGGAAGTGTTGGCCGGCGAGAAAGCCTTCAACGCGACCGGCAATTGGCTGCCCGACGCGACCGTCGACGCTTGCCGCGATTACCTCGTCTCGATCAAGGGCCCGCTCACCACGCCGGTCGGCGGCGGCATCCGCTCGCTCAACGTCGCACTGCGCCAGATGCTGGACCTGTACGTCTGCCTGCGCCCGGTGCGCTGGTTCGAAGGCGTGCCCTCGCCGGTCAAGAAGCCCGGCGACGTGTCGATGACGATCTTCCGCGAGAACACCGAGGACATCTACGCCGGTATCGAATTCGAACCCGGCAGCGCCGACGCCCAGAAAGTGCTCGACTTCCTGCAGAAGGAATTCCCCAAGTCCTTCGACAAGATCCGCTTCGGCACGCAGGACAGAGTCGACGCGTGGGACCGGCAACTGCAGGGCATCGGCATGCCGGCGCGCCCGAGCAAGGCGCAGGTCGGCATCGGCATCAAGCCGGTCAGCTACCAGGGCACCGAGCGTTTGGTGCACAGCGCGATCACGTATGCGATCGCGAGCGGCGCCAAATCGGTGACGCTGGTGCATAAGGGCAACATCATGAAGTTCAGCGAAGGCGCGTTCCGCGACTTCGGCTACCAGGTCGCGCGCGAAGCGTTCGGCGCGGTCGAACTCGACGGCGGCCCGTGGCACGTGATTCCCGAAGGCAAGCCGGGCGCCGGGATCGTCATCAAGGACGCCATCGCCGACGCCTTCCTGCAGCAGATCCTGTTGCGGCCCAAGGAATACGACGTGGTCGCCACGCTCAACCTCAACGGCGATTATTTGTCCGACGCGCTGGCCGCGCAGGTCGGCGGCATCGGCATCGCGCCGGGCGCCAACATCAACTACGTCACCGGGCATGCGGTGTTCGAGGCGACCCACGGCACCGCGCCCAAGTACGCCAACCAGGATAAGGTGAACCCGGGTTCGGTGATCCTGTCGGGCGAGATGATGCTGCGCTATATGGGCTGGACCGAAGCGGCCGACGCGATCATCGCCGCGATGGACAAGGCGATCGGCTCCAAGCGCGTCACCTACGATTTCGCCCGCCTGATGGACGGCGCCACCGAAGTGAAGTGCAGCGAGTTCGCGGACGAGATCATCAAGCACCTTTGATTTCACGCTGTTGTCGCCACAAAAGAGCCCCGCACGCAGCGGGGCTTTTTCTTTGTAGAGCGGGGCTTGCCCCGCTGCGCTTGCCTTTAAGCCGTCATCCCCGCGCGGCGGGGGCGAAGCGCCGCGTTTACGAGCCACCGGCTCGTGCGGCGCTGAGCGCCATCGCGCTATGCGCGATGGCCGGGGATCGCAGATCCAGTGACTTGGCTCCGGCTTTGTAGAGCGGAGCTTGCTCCGCTGCGTTCATGACGCGAACCGCGTCGAAACGCGCGAGCCACGTCTACCTGGAACTCGGCTTTCGCCTGGATGCGGCGGAAGAGCAAAAGCAAAATGGGTCCCAGCTTTCGCTGGGATGACGGATCACCACAAAAAGCAGCGGAGCAAGCTCCGCTCTACAGAGCAGCTCAAGAGCAGCGGGGCAAGCCCCGCTCTACAAAGCCGCGGTTGGATACGATTCGATCTCGTAGTGCTGAACGGTCGGCTCGTATTCGAGCAGGAAACCCGCGTCCTCGGGATAGTACTTGGCGCGGGCGATCTCCTCGCCGGCGAAAGCGCGGATCGCTTGCAGCGATTCCCAATGCGTCAAGATGATGAAATGCGTAACCCGGCCTTCCTGACGATGCAGGATGTGCACGGCCAGATTGCCGGGCGTCGCGCCGTAATCCTTCACCGCGCGATCGCGCAGGAAAGCCAGATAGGCGTCGGCCGCTGCGGTCAAAGTGATGCCATGCCAGATGCGTGCGATCACGTTCGCTCCTCCGGTGCGGTATCGATCAAAAGATGGCGGCCTGATGCTGGCGTAGCCGGAAGAAGTCGCGCACCACTTCGACCACGCGATCCTCATCGAAATCGGCGCAGGTATAGACCACCGCCGACAGGAAACGCGGGTTGATCCAAGCTGCGATATAGATGCCCGAATCGATCAGCGGCACGAAGCCGTCGTAGCCCTCGTTCGCGGCTTTGCCCTCACCGCTGGTGCGATGGATGATCGGCTCGCCGTAAGTGCGCAGACCCAGCTCGCCGGTGATCCGCGAGAAAAAAGCCAGCAGCGCGCCGTGCGTGACCTCGCTGCGGAAATAGCCTTCCACCAACAAACGCTTGCGGTAGATCTCCGGCGCGATGGTGGTCAGCGCAACCCGGTTCATGGATCGCGCCGCCGACGTTGCGTCCGCGCCCACCATCAGCGGAACGGCGACAGCGAGGTCGAGCACACCGCGAAGATCGCGCCGCGCCTGAAGGACGCCTGCCGTTCGGTGCGGGCCGGACGTCGCTCATTCGATGCTTCCTTGGACGACGAAACGGGAGCCTGGCGGTTTTCGGCGCCAGCCAGCGACAGGGCCAGCTGCGGGTCCTGGATATGGCCCTGCTGGAACAGCAATCCGGTATAGATGTTCATGGCCTTCCCTCATTCCACTTGAGTGAAATGAAAGATAGGCGCATGCTTTGGCAACGAAAAGCGATGCTTTTGCAACACTGACTTGAAATTAATTCATTACAAACCGTCATGAGCCGCCCCCCGCTCCACGCCCTGCAGGGCTTCATCGCCGCCGCCCGGCTGGGCAACCTGGCGCGCGCGGCCGAATCCATGAACCTCACCGCCAGCGCGCTCAGCCACCAGATGCGCAGCCTCGAGGAGCGGCTCGGCCAGCAGTTGTTGGTGCGCAACTCGCGTGGCGTCGGCCTCACCGCGGATGGCGAACGGCTGCTGGAACGGGTGGCGCCGCACATCGATGCGATCACCCAGGCGCTGCAACCCTTCGCCGCGCGCCACGACGACGTGCTCACCGTCAGCGCCACGGCTTCGATGGCATCGGCGTGGCTGGTGCCGCGGCTCAGCGAATTCCTGGCAGCGCATCCGCAGATCGAAATCAATCTGCAATCGAGTTCGTCGGTGGTCGATTTCGCCCGCGACACCGGCGTCGATGCCGCATTGCGGATCGGCTTCGGGCACTGGCCGGGCGTCATCTCCGAACACTTGTTCGACGAATGGCTGGTGCCGATGGCGAGTCCGGCACTGATCGAACGCATGGGTAAGCCGAGCCTGCGGAATCTGCGCGACTGGCCGTTGCTGGGCGATCCCGACGGCCAGTGGAACCGTTGGTTCGCCAGCCATGGTCTGGAACCGCCGGCGCGCTACGTGGCCTATTTCGACGATTCCGAAGCGCATCATCGCGCCGCGCTCGGCGGCGTCGGCGTCGCGCTCGGGCGTTTGACGCGCGCGCGGCTGCTGCTCGATTCGGGACAGCTGGTCATGCTGACCCGCGAGCGGATGAAAACCGACTACGCGCATTACCTGGTCTATCCATCCCGGTCGGCCTCGCATCGCGGCCTGCTCGCCTTCCGCGAGTGGCTGCACGACAAAGCGCAGGAACATGTGCGGCATATGGAGCGCGCGGCGCCAGCGACGGTCGCCGACGTCGGCTGAACCCGGGCAGCGATACGCACCCGTCGTCGCGACCGCGTAAGCTAAGGCCCCGCTTCGCGACACCGCCCTCATCGGAGCCCCTCATGCGACTGATCGCCAATACCCTTCTCGTGGCCGCAATGGCGACCGCCTTCGCGTCCTTCGCTTTCGCCGCGGACAAACCCGCGCCTGCAGCCCAAACCATCGCCAAGCCCGACGCGGCGCTCGCCGCGGCCATCGCCGGCGACTGGCGCGACGCCAAGAACTCGGCGCGAGACGAATACCGCCATCCGCGCGAAACCCTGTCGTTCTTCGGCGTGACGCCGGACCAGACCGTCATCGAAATCACGCCCGGCGCCGGCTGGTACAGCGAAATCCTCGCGCCTTATCTACGCGACAAGGGCCGTTACATCGCCGCCCTCGCCAAATCGAGCGACCCGAACAGTTACGGCGGCCGCAACAACAAGGCGCTTCGCGACAAGTTCGCCGCCGACGCCGCGCATTACGGCAAGGCCGTGGCCGTCGAATTCGATGCCAAAGCGCCGGCATTCGGCGCGCCCGGCAGCGCGGACGCCGTACTGACGTTCCGCAACGTGCACAACTGGGTCGACGCCGGCAATGCCGAAGCCTATTTCAAGGCGTTCTTCTCGGTGCTCAAGTCCGGCGGCACGCTCGGCGTGGCGGATCATCGCGCCAAACCCGGCACCGATCTGGAGAAGATGAAGGAGTCGGGTTATCTGACCGAAGAACTGGTGATCAAACTCGCCACCGATGCCGGCTTCAAGCTCGATGCCAAGAGCGAGGCCAACGCCAATCCGAAAGACACCGCAGACCATCCGAACGGCGTATGGACTTTGCCGCCGACCAATCGCCACGACGCAACCGACGATGCCAAGTACAAAGCGATCGGCGAGAGCGACCGGATGACGTTGCGGTTCACCAAACCCTGAGCCTTCGCTCTGTAGAGCGGAGCTTGCTCCGCTGCATTAAGCCCTACCCTTCAAGGGGAGGGTTGGGTGGGGATGGGTTTGATCATCGCAACAACATCAAACCCATCCCCATCCTGGCCTCCCCCTTGAAGGGGAAGGAGACAAACAAGAGCAGCGGAGCAAGTTCCGCTCTACAAACACCGGCCGCATGCTGATCGCCTTCAACAAACCCTATGGCGTGCTCTGCCAATTCACCGATCGCAGCGCGCCGCCACGCCGCACGTTGGCCGAGTTCGGAATGCCGGCCGGCGTCTATCCGGCCGGGCGTTTGGATTTCGATTCCGAAGGTCTGCTGCTGCTGACCGACGACGGCGCACTCGCGCACCGGCTCACCGACCCGCGCCACAAACAACCGAAAACGTATTGGGTGCAGGTGGAGGGCGATCCCGACGTGACGCAACTGGCCGCTCTGCGCGATGGCATCGTGCTCGCCGACGGACCGACCGCACCGGCGCATGCGCGCAGACTCGAACCGGCGCCGGCGCTATGGCCGCGCGATCCGCCGGTGCGGATGCGCAAGACCGTGCCGGACGCGTGGATCGAACTGACCATCGCCGAAGGCCGCAACCGCCAGGTGCGCCGCATGACGGCCGCCGTCGGTCTGCCGACCTTGCGTTTGGTCCGGGTCGGGATCGCCGCTTATGGCCTCGACGGTTTGGCGCCCGGCGCTTGGCGCGTCGCCTGAACCATTAAGCCGCGCCGCGCTGGCCGTCGCTCCGGAGAACCTGATAACGTCGCCCAGCGACGGATGAATAGCCAGTTCGGGGGAACGGTGATCGTAACGGCCAACAATGCGGGACGGATCCTCGTCGTCGACGACCAGCCGGCCAATCTGCGCGTGGTCAGCGCCTTGCTGTCGCGGCACGGCTACGAAGTGGATAACGCCGCCGACGGCCCCACCGCCTTGGCGCTTTGCGAACAGCGCGCGCCGGACCTGGTGCTGCTGGACATGATGATGCCCGGCATGGACGGCTTCGGCCTGATCGCGCAATTGAAGCAGCGCGAAACGCTGCTGCGCATCCCGGTGGTGTTCCTCACCGCCGCGCACGACCGCGATCTGCTGCTGCGCGCGTTCGATGCAGGTGCCGTGGACTACGTGACCAAGCCGTTCACGCCGGAAGAACTGCTGGCCCGGGTCAGCGCGCACATCGGCCTGAAGCTGACGCGCGATCGGCTGGAACGCGTCGCGCGCGAACGGCAGGAACTGGTCAACCTGGTCGCGCACGATCTCAAGAATCCGTTGAGCAGCGTGTTGTTCGCCAGCGATCTGCTGCTCAGCAACGGCACCCGCCCCGAACGCGTGCCGCATTACCTGCAGATGATCCGCGACAGCGCCGACGATGCGCTGGGCTATATCCATCGATATCTGGAAATGCAGTCCGCCGCCGAACGCGCCCGGGTCTTGGACGACGAACCGCAGGCCTGCGGCTTGCGCGAAGCGCTGCAATGGCTGATACGACGCTACGAAATACAGCTGGAAGCGCGCGGCATGCGGTTGGACGTGCGCATGCCCAACGATGAGGTGCTGGTGGCGATCGATGGCCTGGTGCTGCGCCAGGTCGCGGAAAACCTGGTGACCAATGCGATCAAGTACGCCCAGAGCGGCGGCGAACTGGAACTGTCGGCGCGCAACGGCGCGCAAGGCTACTGGCAGCTGATCGCCCAGGACCGCGGACCCGGCATCTCGGCGCACCAGCAGCGCGACCTGTTCAAGCCGTTCGTGCGTTTGGGTGACGCCGATGCCGGCGATCCCTTGTCGAGCGGGCTCGGCCTGTCGCTGGCGCGGCAGATCGTGGCCAATGTCGGCGGACACCTTTGGTACGAGGATCGCGAAGGCGGCGGTGCGCGTTTCATCATCGAATTGCCGGAAGCGCGCTCGGCCCAGACATGAAAACGCCGGCATTCGCCGGCGTTTTTTGCGCATCTGCAAGAGAAACACTCACTCGGCCGCTGTACTGCTGCGCGTGCTGCGTTTGCGCGAGGTCACCGGACGCGAAGCGCGCTTGGCTTCCACCCGTTTCGAAGTGCCTTCGATCGCGCCGTTGCCGTCGCGCTGCGCCTGCTTGGCCCTGCGTCGCGCTGCATACCAGAGCAAACCCGCGCCGGCGATGGCGGCCACCGCCACGGCCGGATTGCGCTTGACGAATGTCGTCGCCACCCGGCTGCCGGTCTTGAGCGCCGTCAAAGCGGCGCCGGTTTCCACCCATTTGATCGCACTGTCCGGCACGGCTTGGCGGATGCCTTCGCCGACGCTGCCGACCAATTCCAATGCGCGTTCGGGCAGCGAGTTCAACTTGCTCATGGCGGTGTTTTCCTGACGTCGGGTCATGGGGATGCAGTCTCGAGGCGGGCATGTTCAGGGCGCGTGAGAAAAGCCCGCTAAACCCGCCCGTGGCTGAACATGCCGCTCTTTGTAGAGTCGAGCTTGCTCGACTGTTTTTGTCGGCGTCGCGGGCAGAGCCAGAGCAGTCGAGCAAGCTCGACTCTACAATGCGCTAACAGCGAAAGCGCGACGCCGCGATGGTGGACAAGGCCCACCCTACGTTCCGCGTGGTTTGGCCCGGTGCGTCGCCGTGGCCGACCACGGGTCGTCCGGCCACGGGTGCTTGGGGTAGCGGCCTTTCATCTCCTTCTTTACTTCCGGATAAGTCCGCTCCCAGAACCCCTTCAGATCCTGCGTGACTTGCAACGGCCGCCCGGCGGGCGACAACAGATGCAAGGTCAGCGGCACGCGGCCATCGGCGATGCGCGGCGTGTCGGCCAGACCGAACAGTTCCTGCAGCTTGACCGCCAGCACCGGCGGCTCGCCATGCCGGTAAACGATGGCGCGTTCCATTCCCGACGGCACGACGATCCGCACCGGCGCCAAACGATCGAGTTGTTGCCGCGCGTTCCAATCGATTTTCGATTTGAGCGCGTTCGACAATGCTTCGTCGTTCAGCGCATCGAGTCGCGTCTTGCCCGCGAACATCGGGCGCAGCCAATCGTCCAGCGTGTCCTGCAGGGCCGTATCGGACAGATCGGGCAAGTCGAGCTCGGGCATCCAATCTCGCAACGACAGCACGCGCTCGCGCCACTGCGACAGCGCTTCCGACCAGGGAAGCGATTCGAGGCCGTGTTCGCGGACGGCGTCGGTCAACGCTTGCGCGGCTTGCGCGGGGTCGGGCCGCCCGGCGGGGCGCGACGACAGCACGATGCCGTCGTAGCGGTTCTCGCGCAATGCCACCAGCGCGCGCCGGTCGTCGTCCCAACGCACGGTGTCGCTTTCGGCGAAACGTTCCGGAAAATCCCGGCGCAACCGCGCCTCATCCAGCGGCGCGCCGCGCAGCACCAGAGCGTCCTTGGCTTCGAAGCGCAATTCGCTGGCGACGATCCAGGGTTCGCCGTACAACGCGCTGTCGTCGAACAGCCGCGCCATGCGGCCGTTGGCGAGCTGGTAACGACGCGGATCATTGGCGTGCTGGTAGGCGATCCGATCCGGAAACGCGTGCAACAGCACGTCGCCGATCAGATGGGCCGGCGCATCGTCGGGCGCTTTGGCATCGATGCGCAGGCGCCGCCGCCATTGTTTCGCTGCGGCGTCGATGGCCGCCGATGCGCCGCGGTTGGCGTCGCCGGCGACGCGCCCCGAACGGAACGCGGCTAACGCGCGCCAACGTTCGGCCAATGCGTCCGAACGCGAGCGTAAGGGATCGCGCGCTTCGATCAGCGCAGCCAAGTCGCAGGCCAGCGCGCTTTCACGCGCGTCGCGCGGCGACAGCAGCATCGCCGCCAGACGCGGATGCGTGCCCAGTGCGAGCATGCGGCGCCCCAGCGGCGTGATGGCGCGCTGGCTATCGAGCGCACCGAGCCTATGCAACAGATCCTTCGCGGCGGCGATCGCGCCCGGCGGCGGCGCGTCGACGAAACGCAAAGCATCGTTGCCCCATGCGGCCAGTTCCAATGCCAAACCGGCGAGCTCGACCTGCACGATTTCCGGCCGCCGCTGCGGCTCCAAACGCTGCGACTGCGGCCACAGCCGGTACGCCCAGCCTTCGGCCACGCGGCCGGCGCGGCCGGCGCGCTGATCGGCGGAAGCCTGCGAAATCGCGACCGCATCCAACCGCGAGAATCCGGAGTTGGGGTCGTAACGCGGTTCGCGCGCTAGACCGGTATCGATCACCACACGCACGCCCGGCAATGTCACGCTGGATTCGGCGACATTGGTCGCGAGCACGACCCGGCGGCGGCCTTGCGGATCGGGCCGCAGCGCTTCGGATTGTTTTTCGACGGGTAGTTCGCCGTGCAATGGCAGCACTACGACGCCCTTCGCTTCTCCTTCTCCCTCCGGGAGAAGGTGGCGCGCAGCGCCGGATGAGGGTTCGGCGAAGTCGCCGATGCCCGGATTCCCGTCGCTTCGCCGTACCCTCACCCCAACCCCTCTCCCGGTGGGAGAGGGGCTTAAACCCGCTTCGACCCGCGCGATCTCGCGTTGCCCCGGCAAGAAAACCAGCACATCGCCCGGATGCTCCGCCAGGGCCTGTTCGACCGCGCGCCGGGTTTGGACTTCCAACGATTCCTCGCGCCGCGCCGGAAAATGCGCGATCTCGACGGCAAAACTTCGGCCCGCGCTCGACAACCGCGGCCCATCGACGAACTTCGCCAAGCGCTCGCCGTCCAAGGTGGCCGACATCAGCACGATGCGCAGGTCCTCGCGCAACGAGGCCTGCACATCCAAGGCCAGCGCCAGGCCGAGGTCGCCGGCGAGGTGGCGTTCGTGGAATTCGTCGAACAGCAGCGCGCCGACGCCGTCGAGCATCGGGTCGTCCTGCAGCATGCGCGTCAGGATGCCTTCGGTGACCACTTCGATGCGCGTGCGCACCGAGACCTGGTTGTCGAATCGGATCCGGTAGCCGACCGTGCCGCCGACCGGCTCACCCAACTGCTGCGACATGAAGCCGGCCGCAGCGCGCGCGGCTACGCGGCGCGGCTCGAGCATCACGATCTTGCGGGCGCCCAACCAATCGGCATCGAGCAACGCCAGCGGCACTTGCGTGGTTTTGCCGGCACCGGGTGGCGCCTCCAGCACCAAGCGCGGATGTACGGCCAGGCTTCGGAGGATGTCCGGCAGCAATGCATCGATGGGAAATATGGGTCTGCTCACGCGCGCAAGGATACGCGCTGACGCAGCCGGCTTTTTTGTGGGAGCGGCTTCAGCCGCGAGCTCTTGCTTCACCCGGGGACAGACCGCCATGGCGTTAAAGCTCGCGGCTGAAGCCGCTCCCACAAGCACGCGGCCGCTGAACGATCGGCCCGGTTGCTAGAATTGCGCGCATGGATTTGATCGACATCGGCGCCAACCTCACCCACGACAGCTTCGATCACGACCGCGAGGCGGTGCTGCAACGCGCCCGCAATGCCGGTATTTCGCAATTGGTCGTCACCGGCGCCAGCCGCGAGCATTCGCCCAAGGCCCTGGCGCTCGCTCAAGCGCACCCGGGCTTTCTATATGCGACTGCCGGCGTGCATCCGCACCACGCCGTCGAGTACACCGACGAAGCCGACGCGCAGATGCGTGACCTGCACGCGCATGCGGAAGTGGTCGCGGTCGGCGAATGCGGCTTGGATTACTTCCGCGACTTCTCCCCCCGCCCCGCGCAGCGCAAGGCCTTCGAACGGCAGCTGCAGATCGGCGCCGACACCGGCAAGCCGCTGTTCCTGCATCAGCGCGACGCGCATGCCGACTTCATGGCGATGATGGCCGATTTCGACGGCCGGCTCGGTCCGGCGGTGGTGCACTGCTTTACCGGCACGCGGGAAGAACTGTTCGATTATCTGGATCAGGACTGGTACATCGGCATTACCGGCTGGCTCTGCGACGAGCGCCGCGGCCTGCATCTGCGCGAACTGGTGAAATCGATACCCGCCGGACGCCTGATGATCGAAACCGACGCCCCCTATCTATTGCCGCGCACCGTCAAGCCGCAGCCTTCCCATCGGCGTAACGAACCGATGTACTTGGCGCACATCGTCGAAGAACTTGCGCGCGACCGCGGCGAAAGTGTCGAAACAACGGCGGCAGAAACTACTGCTTCGGCCCGTGCTTTCTTTGGCTTATCCGGAATCGCATAGAAGCTATCCGCCGGTGACGCCGGCGATTTGCCCCCTGCTCTTGTAAGAGCGGCTTAAGCCGCGAGCTTTTTCCTCACGCCCGCCCGATGCAAATAAAGCTCGGACCTAAAGCCGCTCGCACAAAGTCGAAGAAGGCACCGCGCGGCAGGGGGGATGCCTGTCGCGCGATGGAAGAGGCAGCCGGGAGAGTGTTGATTGGCCGCCCGCAACACGGTTTGGCCGGACAGCGCGGTCCTAGCCGGAAAAGCAAACTCTCACTGCCACTCGGTGCACATGCGGACATGTTCGGCAATCTCGCAAGCACCGCTCGTCTTGCGCGCCTCTGACGCTTGCAGCACGTCGCATTCGCGCTTAGCTGTTTCCCGATATTCGGTTCTAGCGTCGGACAACAGGACTGCGCAACGTGGGATCGCACCGTCTAGGCCCGGGGAATCGGCGTGCAGCGAGCGTCCGCATGCAGCGATGCCTATGCAGGCCGTAAGTAAAACGATTGCTTTGTGGGTCGTTTTCATCATCAACTCCTTCAATGCTTTTAGCTCCCGCGACAGCGCTCGGCCACCGCGATTGGGATCTGTTTGTCGTGTGGGCGCATATCGCTACGCGTCTATCTCTTGCGCTTTCTTGGTTTCCACCCGGTAGGTCAGCATCACCACGCCGTCGTCATGAACCGCGCTGCTCTCACGCACCAGCGCGATGTCTGTATCCAGCTCGGACAGCAGGCGTCTGCCGGACCCCTTCAACACGGGGCTCACTTTCAGGATCACCTCATCGATCAGGTTCGCCTTGAAGAGCGATGCCGCCAGCTGCGCGCCGCCGCAGAGAAAAAGATCCTTGCCGGGACACGTCTTCATGCGTCGCACCCATTGCGCGGCATCGTCGGATATCCGCTCCACCTGCGAACCCAGGTGGAGACCTGGGCTGCTCGAGAACACATAGCTCATCAGATGCGGGTACGGATCGTCGACGCCCGCTTCCAGCGCGGCTTCGTAGGTATGCCGGCCCATTAGTGCGATGCCGTACGCGTGCAGAGACTGCAGGTACTGCGCCGACTCGTCGCCTTGCGGAAACGCATCGAAGCCTTGGCCCTTGCCCAGGATGAAGCCATCCACACTCACATTGACGTGGTATTTGAGCTTGCGCATTTGAATGGGTCGGTTGCGCGGGGTCGGCCGCACCTGGCTGATCGCTGCCGGCCACAACCGATAAACAGGTTGCGGCGGGGCGACGGGCATGGCGTGGGCGGTACGTGCGCTGGCCTGATTCATGGCGGTGTCTGCTAGGTAAGAGCCCCGACGGCCTCTGCTGCTTCGGGGGGAAACGTCATTGGCCGCCGGGGCGTAACAAATCGGAGTACGGGTATGTGGTCGGTTGCTCGAGCGGCGCGTCATCCGCGCCGCCCGTGCGCTTACCGCCAACCGAAGCCGTAGCCAATGCCGATGGTGTTGGTGCCCTTGCGTCCGAGCGCGCCGCCGATGGTGAACGTGCTCTTCTCGTCGATCAGACGTTGATAGCTGAGACCCATCGCGGCCTGCCCATGCTGGTAGCCGGCACCTACGCACATGCGGTTGCGGGTCATGGCGTTCTGGCCTGCGCAGCTGGCCGCCGAAACCGCCAACGCAGTCTGCATGGCGCCATTGGCAGGGCACGGTCACGCCCAATTACGAGAAGTACAGCACGCCGTGCGACTGAACCCGCACGACGCTTGAAGTCGATTGCGTCGCAGTTGGCGCGGCGGGCAAAGATTCGATCCCTTTGCCCGTCGCGCCAACCTTTTTTCAATCGCCAACGACGAACGCCTTGGCGAAACCGCAACTGCGATCAGGCCTCGCCCGCTTGATCGGCGGCAGAGCGGAAATAGACCGCGACCGACAAGCCGCGCCCGCCGATTCCCTCGCCGACGACGATTTGCGCATCGTGGCCGCGCGCTGCCCGCGCCACCAAGGACAAGCCGATGCCGCTGCCGCGTCCTCCATTGCCCGGCGCGCGATAGAAGCGATCGAAGATGCGATCGCGATCGACGGCGGGCACGCCGGGTCCGTCGTCTGCGACCTGCAGCATCACGCCGGGCGCGCCTTCATGCAGCGTCGGGCCGCAGGACACGGCGATCGTGCCGCCCTCGCCGGCATAGCGCACCGCGTTGTCGAGCAGATTGCGCAGCAGGATGCCGAGTTGGTCGATATCGCCGCTGACGATCGCAGGTTCGGCGTTGAGCGCGATCTTCTGCCGGCGCTCGCGCGCCAGCGTTTCGAAATCGCGCACCAGCAATACCACCAGTTCGGATAGGTCGACCGGTACGCGTTCGGCGCCATCGGCGGCCGTGTCCAGGCGGGCTAAGTCGAGCAACTGTTCGGATAAACGCGCGCTCCGTTGCACACCCGCACTCAGGCGCTGCAAGGCTGCATTCTTCTCTTCGATCGTGTTCGCGCGCAGCGCCAGGTCGGCGTGCGCGATCAGCACCGCCAGCGGCGTGCGCAGTTCGTGCGCGGCGTCGGCGATGAAGCGGCGCTCGTTCTGCAGGGCCTCGTCGACGCGGGCGAGCTGGCCGTTGAAGGCTTCCACCAGCGGTTGCAACTCGGTGGGAATAGGCGCGACCGGCAACGGGGTCAGGTCCAGCGGCTGCCGCGCCAGCAGCGTTCTGCGCAGAGCGGTCACCGGACGCAGCGAGCGTCCGATCACCAGCCAGGCCACCAGGCCGAACAGCACGAAGATCTGCAGTGCGGCGATCAGCGCTACCCGCACCCAACCTTTGAACTCCTCCGCCATCATGTCCTGGGTGCGGCCGACCTGGACGATGATGCCGCGCTCGCGATCGGCGATGCTGTAGACGCGCCAGGTCTCGCCGGCGATCGTGCGCGTGGCGAAGCCGTCGATGAAGTCCGGTTTCATCGCCGTCGCCGGCGCCGCCGGCGAATGCACCACATTGCGGCCGCCGGCCCAGATCTGGAAACTCATCTTATGGTCGCCCGCGCCGCCTGCATTGCCTCGCGGCGGACGCGCGGTCTGCGCCAGCAGCGCCAGGTTGTCGGGCATCGATTGCACGATCTGGGTCCCGATCTCCTGCAGAGACGCGTCCCAAAAGCCGGTGCGCTCGCGGGTGAGCTGCCAGCTCTGATAGCCCTTCCAGCAGGCGAAGGCCAGCACGATGCACAACAGCAACGCCTTGGTCAGGCGCCAGCGCAGCGAATGGCGCTCGTGCACGGCTCGCCGGCACTGCTCCATGCGTTCACGCCAATAACGGCTCACGTTTGCGGCCCGCCGATCCGATAGCCGTAGCCGTGCACGGTACCGATCAGTTTTTCGCCGAGCTTGCGCCGCAGCTGATGCACGTACACGGCGATGGTATTGCTCTCGATCGTGCCGGAACTGCCGTACACCGCTTCCTCCAGTTGTTCGCGCGTGGTCACCTTGCCCTGCCGCTCCATCAGCAGCATCAAGGTCAGGAATTCGTGCGTGCTCACCTGCACCGCCTGGCCGTTGCGCGTCACCAAACGCCGCGCGGGATCCAGGGTGACGTCGCCATGGCTCAACACCGGCGATACGCGTCCCTGGCTGCGGCGCGTCACCGCGCGCAGGCGCGCGTACAACTCGTCGGGCTGGAACGGTTTGACGATGTAATCGTCCGCGCCGGCGTCGAGCCCGGCGATGCGATCGCTGAGCTTGTCGCGCGCGGTGATGATCAGCACCGGCGTGATGTCGTAACGGCCGCGCAAGGCCGCCAGCACGCTCAGCCCGGAACTGCCCGGCAGGCCCAGATCCAGCAGCACCGCGTCGTAGCCGTGGTCGACCAGCGCGATCTTGGCCGTCGCCGCATCGGCCGCCCAATCCACTGCCGAGCCGAGCTGCTCCAGCCCGGCGCGCAGCGCGTCGGCCAGCATCGCATCGTCTTCCACCAGCAGCAGTTTCATCGCTCGCCTCGATCGGGGGTTGCCGCGCACTGTGCGCCGACGCAATTAAAAACTTCTTAAAACCGTGCGCTTACGCTGGCTGCCACGGGTTCGCCATCGGCCCGGATTCGCCTGGAGGATCGCCATGCCCCTGCGTACCCGCAACACGACATTGCCGATCCTAGCGCCGCCGCCGGCCGGTTGCGCCGACAGCGCACCGTGACCGTCGCTTATCTCGTCCTGGAGTCCCTGATGAACGCCGAAACACGGGCGCTCTCGCGCCTGCCCGCACTGGCCATTCGTCCCGTCGTGCGCGACGACTTGCCGCAATTGCTGCAACTGTGCGCCGAACACGCCGAACAGGCCGCGTTCGAGCGCCTGCCTTACGGCCGCGGCCACCACGATCCGCTCGAACTGCTCGAAGCTTTATTCGAGCCGCCGTTGCGCGCATGGGCATGGCTGCTCCATGCCGGCGACGAAACGGTCGGCTATGCCGCGGCGACGGTGGGTTTCTCGATGCTCGAGCGCGGCTACTACCTGCAGCTCGAGCCTTGGCACGTGCGCGCGCCCTGGCGCACGAGCGGAGCGGATCTCCTTTTATTGCAGCAGGCGCAGGCCTTGGCGCTGAAGCTGGGCTGTTTGAACCTGCAGTGGCAGGCGCCCACATGGAGCGCGGCGCCTGCGCTGCCGGGCGAACGCGCCACACGCATCGAAACGGTGCGCCACGTATTGCCGCTGGCGCAGCGCGCGATCGACGCAGTCGCGCCGGATCTGCTGCATGCCTGAGCCTTGGGCGCGCTCCCCTCATGCGCCGAGCCGTGCGCGTCGCGCACGGCGATTTTTATTTCCTTTTGCGATGATATTGATGACCGCTCTCACGCTTAGCGCCTGCAACACGGCTCGTTACACGCAATCGCCGCAATACCGCGACGGCAGCTTCCGCAATCCGGTCGCGCCGCGGATGCGCGGCAACTTTTTCGCCATGACCTGGCGTTTCCTGTTCGACAAACCGGAGGACACCGTGCCTGCGGCACCGCTGCCGGTGTCGCCGCTCAACCGCGAACAGCTGCTGGCCGCACCGGACGGCACGCTATACCGGCTCGGCCACTCCACCGTGCTGATCAAGCTCGGCGGAGCGTTCTGGCTCACCGATCCGGTTTTTTCCCAGCGCGCATCGCCGGTGCAATGGGCCGGACCGAAGCGTTTCCATCCGCCGCCGATATCGATCGAGGCGTTGCCGCCGATCAAGGGCGTGATCCTGTCGCACGACCATTACGACCATCTCGACAAGGCGGCGATCCTGGCGCTGGTCGCCAAGACCGAACACTTCATCGCACCGCTGGGCGTCGGCGACCTGCTGATCGAATGGGGCGTGGACGAACGCAAGGTGCTGCAATTGGACTGGTGGGACGCCATACCGGTCGGCGATGTGCGCTTCGTCGCCACGCCGTCGCAGCATTTTTCCGGGCGCGCGCCGTTCGCGGACAACCCCACGCTGTGGGCGTCGTGGGTGATCGAAGGCGGTGGATTGCGGCTGTTCTTCAGCGGCGACACCGGTTACTTCGGCGGTTTCAAGGCGATCGGCGACAAATACGGTCCCTTCGACATCACGCTGCTCGAATGCGGCGCCTACAACCGCGATTGGCCGGACGTGCACATGCAGCCCGAAGAAACCCTGCAAGCGCATCTTGATCTGCGCGGACGCTGGCTGCTGCCGGTGCACAACGGCACCTTCGACCTGGCTTTCCACGGTTGGCGCGAGCCGCTGGACCGGATCAGCGCGCTCGCGGCCGAGCGCGGCGTCAGCCTCGCCACGCCGCGGATCGGGCAGGCGGTGCCGGTCCGCAAGCCGCCGGCGGGCACGGCCTGGTGGGACGCCGGCCGCTGAATCGCCGCGGCACGATCGGCGACAATAGCGGCCTCGCCGCCGCGGACCGTGCCATGTCGCAAATTTCCCTCACTCGTTTCCTGATCGAGGAAGAACGTGCCGGGCACGTCAACCCCGATCTGCGCCTGCTGATCGAAGTGGTCGCGCGCGCCTGCAAGTCGATCTCGGTCGCGGTCGGCAAGGGCGCGCTCGGCGGCGTGCTGGGCGATGTGATCGCCAGCGGCGCGGCCAGCATCAACGTGCAGGGCGAGGCGCAGAAGAAACTCGACGTGCTCAGCAACGAGATCCTGCTCGAAGCCAACGCCTGGGGCGGGCATCTGGCCGCCTGCGCGTCGGAGGAAATGGACCACTGCCAGCCGATCCCGGACGCGTTCCCGCGCGGCAACTATCTGCTGCTGTTCGATCCGTTGGACGGCAGCAGCAATATCGACGTCAACGTCAGCGTCGGCACCATTTTCTCGGCCCTGGTCTGCCCGGACGGCGTGACCCAAGCGGCGGACGAGCATTTCCTGCAGCCCGGTCGCACCCAGGTCGCGGCCGGCTATTGCATCTACGGGCCGAGCACGATGCTGGTGCTGAGCATCGGTCATGGCACGCATGCGTTCACGCTGGACCGCGAGCAGGGCGGCTTCGTGCTGACCCAGAAAGGCATGCGCGTGCCCGAGCAGACCCAGGAATTCGCGATCAATATGTCCAACCAGCGCCATTGGGAAGCGCCGATGCAGGGCTACGTGACCGACCTGCTGGCCGGCAAGGAAGGTCCGCGCGGCAAGGATTTCAACATGCGCTGGATCGCATCCATGGTCGCCGACGTGCACCGGATCCTGACCCGCGGCGGTATCTTCATCTATCCCTGGGACCGCAAGGACCCCGGCAAGGCCGGCAAATTGCGGCTGATGTACGAGGCCAACCCGATGGCGATGCTGATCGAACAGGCCGGCGGCGCGGCCACCAACGGCCGCGAACGGATCATGGACATCGCCCCGAACCAGTTGCACCAGCGCGTGCCGGTGTTTCTGGGTTCGAAAGACGAGGTCGAGCAGGCGACGCGGTATCACCTGGAGCACGACGCCGTGGCGACGACTTAACGGCACGAAGCGCTGTAGAGCGGAGCTTGCTGCGCTGCTGTTGCTGTATGCCGTCATCCCAGCGAACGCCGGGACCCATTGCTTTGCTCCTATAAGCAGTCATCCCCGCGAAAGCGGGGATCCAGTGGCTTTGCCCTTCCGCCATCATCCCGGCACACGCCAGGCTGAGGAGGCAGGATGCCTGAGCGAGCATCCGTGCAGTGGTTACTTTTGTTTTTGGCCCCACAAAAAGAAAGCATGCCCTGCTTGTCGAGAGTTAACCCGGCCGCGTTTCAGAGAACGGAATCCTGAACGAAGTAATGTAGGTGCGAATTCATTCGCACGCTTTTTTCGAAGCATCAAGACCGTGCGAATGAATTCGCACTACGAAAGCAAGAGCAGCGGAGCAAGCTCTATAGAGCAGAAAAAAGGGCGCGGCTCGCACCGCGCCCCCGTTGCTGCCCCAAAGCGGGAAGCGTGCTTTCGGTTACTTCACTTCGATCGCCTGTTGCGAGCCCGCAGGCGCGCCGTTCAAGGTCACATCGACGGTGTACTTGCCGGCCGGCCACGGATTGGCGTTGCTGAATTCCACGTTGGTGGTCTCCGGGCCGCTGGTGTTGATGGTCTGCTTCTGCTCGCCGGCGACCTGGCCGTCCTGGTAGGTCAGCTTGGCGCCGACTTCGACGTTGCTCGCCGCGCCGTCGGTCTTGATCGAGGCGATGATCTTGTCGGTCGGCTTGAACGTCGCTACGGCTGCGACGGATTTGTCGGCGGCGGCGGTGGTGCCGACAGTGACGGCGCTGACGGTGGCGGCCGGTGCCGGCGGAGCGGCTTCGGGCATCGGCGCAGGCTCGGTCGCGGTCGGCGGCGGCGTTGCGGCGACCGGTTCTTCTTTCTTCTTGCAGCCGACCAGCGCGACGGAGCCGGCCAGGGCCACGATCAGAGCATAAGAGAGCGTTTTACGGTTCATGAGGATGTCCTTGCAGGCGAGTAAAGGAATAGGGATCGATCAGGCGCTGCGATCAGGCTTCTTCAGCGGGAATCTTCAACACTTGGCCCGGCTTGATCCGGTCCGGATCGTCGAGCTGGTCGCGATTGGCTTCGAAGATCGCGTTCCACTTGCTGGCCTTGCCGTAGAACTGTTTTGAGATATGCGACAGCGTGTCGCCCTTCTGCACCGTATACGTCTGTTCCGGCGATCCCACTTTTTCCGCAGTGGTATCGACCTTGGCGGTGACGCCGGAAAAATCGGCCTTCTCCACCTTGTCCGCTGTAGTGTCTACTTTGGCGCTCACGCCGGAGAAATCGGCTTTCTTCTCGTTGCTCATGTAGGGGCTCCTTACCCGGACGCGGTCTGGGTCGCGCCACGTTTGCACGAACCTTGTTAAGAAGACATTGCGGCCCCGTGAACGCGGCGTGCACGGTTCACTGCCGCAGATCCCGTCCCGGCCGCGGCACGGGCGTCCCCGGCGTCGCCCGCCAAGGATTGATGTCCAGGCCCCCGCGCCGGGTATAGCGCGCCTCCACCGACAGCGACTGCGGACGGCAGCGGGCCATCAGGTCGACGAAGATGCGCTCGACGCATTGCTCATGGAACTCGGCGTGGTCGCGGAACGAGACCAGGTAACGCAGCAAGCCGGCGCGATCGAGCTGCGCGCCGCGGTAGGCGATGCGCAGGCTGGCCCAATCCGGCTGGCCGGTGACGGGACAGTTCGATTTAAGCAGCGACGAATGCAAGGTCTCGTGCACGATCGCAGCCGCATCGGCCTGCAGATGATGCGGATCGGGCGGGCCGTAGCTTTCGATATCGATGTCTTGATCGTCGATCGATGCGGCGCCGTCGTGCGATGCGATTTGCGGCAGGCCGAATGCCGCATCCACTTGCGAGCCGGCGGCGCGCGACAGGTCGGCGGCGATCGTGGCCAGCACCGCACCGTCGTTTTCGAAAAGGTGCGCGTTGAACGAGTTGAGATAGAGCTTGAGCGACTTGGATTCCACCAGGTTCGGCGAATCGAAAGGCACTTGCAGCGTGGCCGTGGCCACGCGCGGCTTGCCGCGCGCGTCGAGCCAGCTCAGTTCGTAGGCATGCCAGCGGTCGTAGCCGATGAACGGCAGGGATCGACCCTGCAGGTCGAGCGCGGTGCGGCCGATGGCGCGGGCGATCGGGAACAGCAGCGACGGGTCGTAATGCGCGGGGTAGGCGACGTCGCGGCCTAGAGGGAGGGTGGAGGTCATAGGGCTATTTTAAGGCTGCGGCACCGAAGCGCGCTGTTTTCATGTTGCCAAAAGGCGCAGCGACTTGCTGTTTCCTCCCCCGCAGGGCAGGAGTGGGGGCGCGAGCGTAGCGAAGCGTGTTTTGCTCTTACTACCAGATGGCGCGAAAAGCCGGACCCCTCTCCCTGGCCCTTCGGGCCTGTCCCTCTCCCGCAAGCGGGAGAGGGCAGAAGCGGTCGGCCTTCGCTCTGGGTTACTTCGCGCTGTCGCTTGCGCCGCCGTTCAAATAATCCAGCGCCACCTGCAACATCGCGCGCGTACCCACCTTCAGCGCCGATTCGTCCAGAAAAAATTCCGGCGAATGGTTGCTCGGCGCCTTCGACGCATCCTGCCCCTTCGGCGTGGCGCCGACGAAAAAGAACAAACCCGGCGCCTCGCGCGCGTAGTACGAGAAATCCTCCGAACCCATCACCAGCGGCATTTCGATCACATTGCCCGCGCCCGCCGCTTTTTCCAGGCTCGGCAGCATGCGTGCGGTCAGGGCGGGGTCGTTGAACGTCACCGGATTGCCTTGCGCATCCAGCGGGATCTTCGCCTCCACCGTGGCGCCGTGCGCGGCGGCGACGTGTTCTGCGACGCTGCGCAAACGCGCGAACACGTCCTCGCGCATGCCCGTATCGAAAGTGCGGATCGTGCCGAGGGTTTGCACCTGGTCGGGAATGATGTTGTGGCGCACGCCGCCTTTGATCGCGCCGAAAGTCACCACCACCGGCTGCTTGCTGATGTCCATCTGCCGGCTGACGATGGCCTGCGCGTTGTCGATGATCTGCGCGGTGGCGATGATCGGATCGACGCCGCCCCAAGGCCGCGAGCCGTGCGTCTGCCGGCCCTTGACCGTGATTTCGAAACGGTCCGAAGCCGCCATCGTCGCCCCGGCGCGCACCCCGATCTGGCCGGCGTTGAGCGAGCTGAACACGTGCAGCCCGAACACGGCATCGGGTTTGAAATCGCCGAACAGGCCTTGTTCGAGCATCAGCGTCGCGCCGCCTTCCTCGCCTTCCGGCGGACCTTCTTCGGCAGGCTGGAAGACGAACAAAACCTCGCCCGGCAGTTCGTCGCGCATCGACGCCAGCGCCTGGGCCACGCCCATCAGCACCGCGGTATGCGCGTCGTGGCCGCAGGCGTGCATCACGCCGACCTGTTCGCCGCGATACGTGGTGACGGCTTTGGACGCGAACGGCAGCGCATTGCGTTCGGCCACCGGCAATGCGTCCATGTCCGCGCGCAATGCGATTTTCGGCCCCGGTTTGCCGCCTTTGAGCACCGCGACGACACCGGTGTGGGCGATGCCGGTTTTCGGTTGCAAGCCGAGTTTGCGCAAATGGTCGGCGACCAGTTTCGCGGTGCGCGTCTCGCGATTGCCCAGTTCCGGGTGCTGATGGATGTCGCGCCGCCAAGCCAGGACCTGCGCATCGAGCGGCGCGATCAGAGTCTCGACTTCCGCGGCGTCCGCCGTTGCGGGACCGACCGCGGCCAGCGCGCACAGCATCGCGAAGGAAAGGGATCGCATCGGCTGACTCCGTCGGGACCGGCCACGATGCTAACCCAGCACTCGCATCCGGGGGCGGGTCCATGCGAGTCTTCGTGCCTCGAAGGCAGAGACCGGACATGACCGACCAACGACCCGCCGGCGGCATCGGCGCATTGCAGGGCGACGCGGCGCTGGTGCGCGCGGTCGGATCGATGGCGCTGACCGCGGCGGTGATCAACATCATCGTCGGCGCCGGCATCTTCAAGATGCCCGCCACGTTGTCGGCGCAGATGGGCGCGGCCGCGCCGCTGGCCTTGATCGCCGGCGCGCTGGCGATCCTGCCGGTCGCGTTGTGCTTCGCCGCCGTCGGCAGCCGCGCTGCGGCCACCGGCGGACCCTACACGTATGCCAGTGCGGTGTTCGGGCCGTTCGCCGGGTTCATCGCCGGCGCGTTGATGTGGATCAGCAACGTCGCCTCCAGCGCCGGCGTCAGCGCGGCGTTGTCGGTGCAGGTGGCGGGTTTGTTTTCGGCGTTCGCCGAACCCGGCATGCGCGCGGGCCTGATCGTCGCCGTGTATCTGGCCGTATTCCTGTTGAACGCATACGGCGTGAAGCTCGGCGCGCGCGCGATCGCGGTGCTGGCGACCTTGAAACTCACGCCGCTGTTCCTGCTCACCGGCGTGGGCCTGTTCTTCGTCGACTGGAATTACATCAGTTGGACGGATGTGCCGTCGTGGAGCGTGATGGGCACCTCGATGGTGCTGGTGATGTTCGCTTACTCGGGCATGGAGACGGCGCTGATCCCGTCGGGCGAAGTGCGCGACGTCTCCAAAAGCGTGCCGCGCGCGACGATAGCCGCGATCCTGCTGGTGGTGCTGCTGTATCTCGGCCTGCAGGTCGTCACCCAGGGCGTGCTCGGGCCGGCGCTCGGGCAGAGCGGCGTGCCGCTGGCCGATACCGCCGGCGCGTTGTGGTCGTCCGGGCGTACGGTGCTGTTGCTGACGGCATGCGTATCGATGCTGGGTTTCCTGATGGGCAATCTGCTCGGTACCTCGCGGCTGGTATTCGCGCTCGGCCGCGACGGTTATTTGCCCAGCGCATTCGGCCGTGTTACGGCCACGCATCGCGTGCCGCTGCTGGCGATCACCGCGCATGCGGTGTTGGCTTGCGTGCTGGCGTTGGCCAGCGTGCTCGATGCTTCGGAATGGGTGGCCGGCGGCTTCGACACGCTGGTGCTGATCTCCGGCGGCGGCAACTGCCTGGTCTACATCACCGTGTGCCTGGCGGCTTGGCGCGCGCAGCGCATCGACCTGCGCGAACGCGGCGAACCGTTCGTGATGCCGGGCGGCGCGGCGATCCCGCTGATCTCGGTGGTGGCGATGGTCGCCATCGTCGCCACGCTGACCGCCAAGGAATGGCTGGCGCTCGGCGGCGCGTTGGCGGCATTGATAGCCGTGTACGCGACGTTGCGGGTGATGCGGCCGCGCAAATTGCCCTGATCGCGTTCGCGGCATTGACGCGGTCTTAACCTCGCCGCATCCGGCCGTGTTGCGGCGCGAGCGCAACACACCGTCCTGACGGGTTTTTCATCGCCGGGCTCTATCATGGTCGAGCAAAGGCGCATCCGCGCGGTGCGCCATCCCCCATGATGGAGCAAGACCATGCCGTACACGCTGCCGAAACTGCCTTACGCCTACGACGCGCTCGAGCCGCACGTCGATGCGAAGACGATGGAGATCCATCACACCAAGCACCACCAGACTTATGTCGACAAGCTCAACGAGGCCGTCGACGGCACGCCGCTGGCCGACAAACCGGTGGAAGAGCTGATCCGCGATCTCGACGCGGTGCCGGAAGGCAAACGCGGCGCGGTGCGCAACCACGGCGGCGGCCACGCCAACCACAGCCTGTTCTGGACCGTCATGAGTCCCGACGGCGGCGGCCAACCGGACGGCGAACTCGCCAAAGCGATCGACAGCGATTTCGGCGGCTTCGACAAGTTCAAGGAAGCGTTCACCAAAGCGGCGGTCGGACGCTTCGGCAGCGGTTGGGCCTGGCTCGCGGTCGACGGCAAAGGCAAGTTGGCCGTGGAAGACAGCGGCAACCAGGACAGCCCCTTGATGAAAGGCGTGGGTTCGGGCAATACGCCGATCCTCGGATTGGATGTCTGGGAGCATGCCTACTACTTGAAGTACCAAAACCGCCGTCCCGAATACATCGCCGCGTTCTACAACGTGATCAATTGGAAGGAAGTAGCGCGGCGTTATGCCGAAGCCAAAAAGCGCTGATCCCGCTTTTGTAGAGCGGAGCTTGCTCCGCTGCTCTTAGATGGCGCGAAAAGCCGGACCCTCTCCCTGGCCTTCGGCCTATCCCTCTCCCTCTTCGAGGGAGTGGGCAAAGCTTAGGCCGTCAGCCTTGTAGGCTTTGCACTGCGGCGGGCCTACCGCGCGCATCCAGCGCGATCATCACGAAGCGGCCGCGCGTGCACAGTTCGCGATCGCCGGTCAGTAGGTCCTCGGCTATCAACTCCACCTCGACTTGCATCGAGCTGCGACCCACTTCCACCACGCGCGCCACCGTTTCCACCAATTGGCCCTGGCGGATCGGCAACTTGAAATCCACTTGTTCCGAGCGCGCGGTGACCACCGAGCGGCGCGAATAGCGCGAGGCGGCGATGAAAGCGGCCTTGTCCATCCACGCCAGCGCCTGGCCGCCGAACAGTGTGCCGAGGTGGTTGGTGTGGTCGGGGAAAACCATTTCCAGCAGGCGGGCTTCCATATGCGCGGTCATATTTTTCCTACTAAAAAAGAGCTGTTCCCCCTTTGAAAAAGGGGGGAACAGCTTTAGAGAGGAGGGAACAGCTTAGAACGCGTGGTCGAAGCCGACTTCGCCCTGTACGCCCACCTGGTACGCCGATACGCGCCGTTCGAAGAAATTGGTCAGCTCCTGCACGTCCTGCAGATCCATGAAAGGGAACGGATTTCGCGCGCCGAAATGCTTGGTCATGCCGAGTTGGGCCATGCGCTGGTCGGCGCAATACTCCAGGTATTGGCGCATATCCTTCAGCGACAGGCCGGCGACGCCGCCCGACAGCGTGTCTTCGGCGAAGGCGACTTCGCATTCGACGGCCTCGCCCATCATCTGCACCACCTGCGCGCGGAAATCGTCGTCGAACAAGTCCGGCTCCTCCTCGCGCGCCGTACGGATCACTTCGAACGCGAACGCCATGTGGCAGCTTTCGTCGCGGAACACCCAGTTGGTGCCAGAAGCGAGCCCGTGCAGCAGGCCGCGCGAACGCAAGTAGTAGACGTAGGCGAAAGCGCCGAAGAAGAACAGGCCCTCGATGCAGCCGGCGAAGCAGACCAGGTTCAGCAGGAAGCGCCGGCGCTGCTCGCGCGTCTCGATCCGCTGCAAGCCTTGGATCGAGTCGATCCACTTGAAGCAGAACTCGGCCTTCTTGCGGATCGACGGGATGTTCTCCACTGCCGCGAAGGCCTTGGCGCGCTGGTTCGGATCGGGCAGGTAGCTGTCGAGCAGGGTCAGGTAGAACTGCACGTGCAGCGCTTCCTCGTACAGCTGGCGCGACAGGTACATGCGCGCTTCCGGCGCATTGATGTGCTGGTACAGATTCAGCACCAGGTTGTTGGACACGATCGAATCGCCGGTGGCGAAGAACGCGATCAGGCGCTCGATCAGGTGCCGCTCGGCCGGACCGAACTTGTGCTTCAGGTCGTTGACGTCGAGAGAGAAGTCCACTTCCTCCACCGTCCAGGTGTTGCGGATGGCGTTGCGGTACATCTCGTAGAACTGCGGGTAGCGCATCGGGCGCAGGGTCAGTTCGAAGCCCGGATCTAGCAAGAGTTGGCGGTTGTGGGTGGACATGCGTTTCTCGCTTTTCCTCCTCCCACCGGGAGAAGGTGCCCCCGGACTTGATCCGGGGGCGGATGAGGGTTCGGCGAAGGTGCGACGGTCGGATTTGCGACGTTTCGCCGTACCCTCACCCCAACCCCTCTCCCGCAGGGAGAGGGGCTTCAGGATTACTGGCAGGCCTCGCAGCTCTCCGGATTCTCCAGCGAGCACGCGATGGCGTCCGCCGGCGCGATTTCCGGCGGCAAGACTTGCGCGGGCGCATTGCCGAGCGTGGTCTTGGCGATCCGCGTCGCCGGCCGCGAGCGCAGGTAGTACGTGGTTTTGATGCCTTTCTTCCACGCATACATGTACATCGACGACATCGCACCGATGTTCGGGCTTTCCATGAACAAGTTGAGCGAAGCGGACTGGTCGATATAGGCGCCGCGGTCGGCGGCCATGTCGATCAGCGATCGCATCGGCACTTCCCAGGCGGTGCGGTAGATCGCGCGCAAGGTTTCCGGGATCTGGGCGATGCCTTGCACTGAGCCTTCGGCCTGCTTGATCGCGTCGCGGATTTCCGGCGTCCATAAACCCAGCTTCTTCAGTTCGACGACCAGATAACGGTTGACCTGCAGGAAATCGCCGGACAGCGTCTCGCGCTTGAACAGATTGCTGACCTGCGGCTCGACGCATTCGTAGCAACCGGCGATCGAAGCGATGGTCGCGGTCGGCGCGATCGCGATCAGCAGCGAGTTGCGCAGGCCGTGCTTGCGGATGCGGACGCGCAGCGCATCCCAGCGTTCGTTGTTCTGCGGCGTCACGCTCCAGGCCTCGAACTGCAGTTCGCCGGCAGCGGCGCGGGTGTCGTCGAACGACGGATGGCGGCCGCGCTCCTCGGCGAGTTCGCACGAAGTTTCCAGCGCATGATAGTAAATGGTCTCGGCGATCTTGACCGACAGCTGGCGCGCATCTTCGCTATCGAAAGCCAGGCGCAGCCGGAAGAACACGTCCTGCAGGCCCATCACGCCCAATCCGACCGGCCGCCAGCGCAGGTTGCCGCGGCGCGCGGATTCGATCGGATAGAAATTCAGGTCGATCACGCGGTCCAACTGGCGCACGGCCAGGCGCACGGTCTCGCCTAGCTTGTCGTAATCGAAATAGCCACGGCCGTTATCAGGATCGATGTCGAAATGGCGGCTCAGGTTGATCGAACCCAGGTTGCAGACCGCGGTTTCCTCCGCCGAAGTCACTTCCAGGATTTCCGTGCACAGGTTCGACAGATGGATCACGTTGCCGGCTTTGGCGGTCTGGTTGCTGGCGCGGTTGCACTTGTCCTTGAACGTCATCCAGCCGTTGCCGGTTTGCGCCAGGGTGCGCATCATCCGGCCGTACAGCTCGCGCGCTTGCACGGTCTTGACGGCTTTGCCTTGTTTTTCGGCTTGTTCGTAGGCCTGTTCGAACTTTTCGCCGAACAGATCGGTGAGTTCCGGCACCCCGCGCGGATCGAATAGCGACCAGGCGCCGTCGGCTTCCACCCGCTTCATGAAGAGATCGGGGATCCAGTTGGCCAGGTTGAGGTTGTGCGTACGCCGCGCTTCGTCGCCGGTGTTGTCGCGCAGTTCCAGGAATTCCTCGACGTCCGCGTGCCACGGCTCGAGATACACGCAGGCTGCGCCCTTGCGCTTGCCGCCCTGGTTGACCGCGGCCACTGACGAATCCAGCGTCTTCAGCCACGGCACGATGCCGTTGGAATGGCCGTTGGTGGACTTGATCAGCGAGCCGCGCGAACGCACGCGCGTGTAGCTCACGCCGATGCCCCCGCTGAATTTCGACAGTTGCGCGATGTCGCCGTACTTCTGGTAGATCGATTCCAGCGAATCGCGCGGCGAATCCAGCAGGAAGCACGAGGACAGCTGTTCGTGCGTGGTGCCGCTGTTGAACAGCGTCGGCGAGCTGGGCAGGTAGTCGAGGTTGCCCATGCGCCGGTACAAGGCCAGCGCCTCGGACACATCCTCGCTCAGCGCGCAGGCGATGCGCAGGAAGAACTGCTGCGGCGTCTCGATCGCCTTGCGCGTATGCGGGTGGCGCAGCAGATAGCGGTCGTACAGTGTACGCAAACCGAAATAATCGAAATGCAGGTCCAGCGACATGTCCAGCGCATCGTTGAGCTTGCGCGCATTGGCCTGCACGAAGCCGAGCAAGCGGTCGTTGATCAGGCCGACTTCATGGCCGCGCGCCACCGATTGCGAGAACGCATGGATTTCCTGCCCGGCGACTTCCTTGGCGATGACGTTGGCCAACAGGCGCGCGCCGAGGCGGCCGTATTCGGGTTCTTCGGCGGTCAGCAGCGCGGCGGTACGGATCGACAGCTCGTCCAGCTCGCGCGTGGTGGCGCCGTCGTACAAACCGGAGATCGTGCGCGTGGCCACGCGCATCGGGTCGATCGCGTGCAGGCCTTCGCAGCTGCGCTGCACGGCGCGCACGATCTTGTTGAGGTCCACCGGCTCTCGCCCGCCGTTGCGCTTGGTCACGCTCATCGCGGTGGCGGCGGGCGGTGGGGTGAGCAGAAAAGAGGCGTTGTTCGAGGGCGGGTCGCGGCCTTCGACGATGGTGGCGTCGACAACGGCGCTGTCGTTCGGGTTCATGCGTGTTTCTCCTGCGATGGCGCACCGATGCCGTCTGTCCCGCGCGGACGGCGGAAGGAACGCATCGCGTACGGACGCGAATCCGCAACGCGACCGCGCCCCCTCGGGCGTGCGGCGATCTCAGGATGGGTGGGCGGTGTCGCAACGGCCGCGATGCATTCGGATGAAGGCAATGGCCGGTGTTGCGTCACCAGCCATCTCCCCCCGGAGATTCCGCGGCCGGTACCGCGCGGTGTGCATCGCGCGGCTGTCGGCAGGTCTTCGGACTCGTGGACGCGGGACCGGTTTCGCTTTTTCTTTTGTGGGAGCGGCTTCAGCCGCGAGCTCTTCGCCTGAGGTCAGGGCAACAACAAAAGCTCGCGGCTGAAGCCGCTCCCGCAAAAAAGCAGAAACCGAACCCACCTACCGGCCGTCGCTTCCCGGGATCCTGGATCCCAGTGCCAATGACGGCTTTCGTTTCCACATACCGCTGCGGGGCAGTGCCGGATTCCAACCGGCTTCCCTTTTCATCCGAAGGCGCGAGCCGTCGGAACCGACGGCCACAACATACGGTGCCTAGACGGCGCCGTCAACGCCAGATGTAGCGATATTCAAGTTTGCGGCGCTTGCATGGCCGGCGGGTTTGAACTCCGGCGGACCGACCACCACCCATACGCATTCGCGCCAACCGCGTGCGGCGCGCAGGTCGCGATACATGCCGCGCCAGGCGTGCGCCACGAGCCGGAACGGATTGTGGGTGTGGAGGGGCTCCACCAGCCCGTAGCGCGGCGGATGCTCCATCGTTTCAGCCTGGAAGGTGCCGAACCAACGATCGAAGACGATCAGCACGCCGCCGTAATTGCGGTCGATGTAGATCTCGTTGCTCGCATGGTGCGCGCGGTGGTGCGACGGCGTATTGAACAGGTATTCGATCGGACGCGGCAGCTTTCCGATCAGTTCGGTGTGCAGCCAGAACTGGTACAGCAGGTTCAGGGACAGCGTAGCGAGGACGATCGGAACCGGAAATCCGATCAGCACCAGCGGCGCCATGAAGATGGGCGTGCCGACGATGCGGCTGGTCCAACCCAGCCGGTAAGCGGCGGCGAACGTGATCCGCTGCGAGGAGTGGTGGACGGAGTGATTGAGCCAGAACCAGCGGATGCGGTGTTCGGCGCGGTGCATCCAGTAATAGCAGAAGTCCAGGCCGAGCAGCAGCAGGGCCCAGTGCCACCAGCGGTCCATCGCGATCTCGCCGATCCGCCAGCGCCACACCGCGTACAGCACCAGGCCCACGATGCCCGTCTTGACTACGGCGATGATTACGATGCGGCCGGCGACATCGCCCAGCGACGCCCAGAATTCGCCCCACGCGTAGCCGCGGCCGCTTCGAACCAGCCACCAGGCTTCGATCGCGGCGAGCAGAATGAGCGCCAGCATCAGCCAGGCCGTAAGTTTAAGGCTCAACAAGGAGCACGCTCCGCCGGCGCAGAAGAGAAGGGTTGCGCGAACGCGAACGGCGTCGGCGCGCGGCCAGACTAGAGGCGTGGACGCGTACGCTGCCGCCGTCTCAAGGCGGGGCGTGGGCACTGACGGAAGATAGGCACGCGGCTTTGTAGAGCGGGGCTTGCTCCGCTGCTCTTGCTTTTGGTGCGAGGCAGCGGCGCAGAAACAACGGCAAAGGCAGCGGAGCAAGCTCCACTCTACAAAGCAGGTTACTGGCGGTGTTCTAGGGTGAGGTACTCGGCCGACTGCATCTCGATCAGGCGCGACGCGGTGCGTTCGAATGCCGCGGCCAGGCGCGTGCCTTCGTACAGCGCCGGCGGCGGCGCGTCGGCGGTGCAGACTAGGTTGACGTGGCGGTCGTACAGCTCGTCGATCAGGGTGATGAAGCGCCGCGCGGGATTGTCCATGCGTTCTTCCAGCCGCGGGATGCCTCCCAGCAGCACGGTGTGGAATTCGCGCGCGATTTCGATGTAGTCCGACGCGCCGCGCGGGCCTTCGCACAACTCGGCGAAATCGAACCAGGCCATGCCCTTGCAGCGCGCGCGCACGGCGATCTTGCGGCCTTCCAGTTCGATAGTGCCGCTACGGTGCGCGTCGTCGCCGCCGAGCGCATGCCAGCGCGATTCCAGCCACGCGTCGGAACCGGCGTCGAGCGGCGCACGGTAGACCGGCGAGCGGGTCAGTTCGCGCAAGCGGTAGTCGGTGGGGCTGTCGAGGTGGGCGATGATGCAATGCTGCTGGATCAGGGCGATCGCCGGCAGGAAGCGCGCGCGCTGCAGACCGTCCTTGTACAGCTCGCCCGGCGCGCTGTTGGACGTGGTCACCAGGATCACGCCCTCGGCGAACAGCCGCTCGAGCAGGCGCCCGAGCAGCATCGCATCGCCTATGTCGCTGACGAAGAATTCGTCCAGCACCAGCACCCGCAGCGATGCGCGCCATTCGCGCGCGATGATCGCCAGCGGATCGCGTTCGCCGGCATGCGCGCGCAGGCGTTCGTGCACGTCGCGCATGAAGCGGTGGAAATGCGTGCGGCGCTTGTGCTTGATCGGAAGCCCGTCGTAAAACAGATCGATCAGGAAAGTCTTGCCGCGACCGACCCCGCCCCACAGATACAGGCCGCGTTCTGGCGGCGGCGGGTCTTCGCCGAACATCCGTTGCAGCAGGCCGCGCGATTTCGGCGGCGCGACGAGCGCGGCGTGGATGCGGTCCAGTTCGCGCAAGGCGCCGTGCTGCGCCGGGTCGTCCTGCCAGTCGCCGCGCACGGCGCCGATGGCGTAGGCGGCCGAGGGCAGCCGTATCGGTTCGTCAGCGGACATCGTGGGCGGCCGCTAATACGGGTTGGCCGGGCGCGGACATCAGGTGTATGGGATAGGCGCGGCGCTGGCGCAACCCGTCGAAGTCGTGGGGTGGTTCGGCTACCGATGCCGTGTCGTTGGTGTAGTAGCGCAACCCTTCGTCGCCCTCGAAGGAAACGAGTATCCAGAACTTGCGATCGCGCTGCAGCAGCATCGCCTGGTCGTTGCCGCGACGGCCGAGTTCGATCAGCACCGTCCCCATATTCGCAGCCATCGGCCAGCGCGTATCGATGGTTTCGATCATGCGCGCGTAAGCGTCCGCGCCCATCGCCCGGCGGATCGTATCGTCGTCGGCGGGTTCGCGCACCAGGCCTAGGGTCAGCAGGTTCCAATCCGGCGCAACGCGGCCGGCGGCCGGAAAATAGCGGCCGCTGAAATGCACGCCGCTGCCTTCGCCGCAGTGGCCCGCCTGATCCACCTCCAGCTGCCTTTGCATCCGGCGCAGCGTCACCAAGCAGCCGGGGGCGAAGCTGAGCGCCGCGATCGTCGCCAAGTCGCCATCGATCGTCGCAGGCGCGATCAGCGACCCGCCGTTGCCTCGCCCTGTGGCTTCGAATTCCGTCCATATCCGATGCGGGCCATCGGTCCGGATCGAGAGGTCGCCCGAGTAGCCGGGCGGATCGGTCTGAACCCATCGGCTGCGCCATTCGAAGCGGCCGCCGATGGCCTGCGGATGCAGTTCGGCCAGACGGATCGCGTATTTGAAGCGCAGCCAGCGGATCTTTTCGTCGGCGTTCTCGCCGGCTTGGAGGCGACGATCCAGCCATTCGCGCTGATCCGCGATCAACGCCTGGCGATACTGCGTAACGGCCAACGCGCGCTCCCATGCCTTCGCGAGCGCGGCGTCCTGCGCGCGCAATACCGGGTCGGCGCAAATCAGCCGATCGACCTCGGTGGCGGCGCGGCCGCAATCGATGCCTGCCGCTTGCGCGAGCGGGAACCAGGCCAGCAACAGCAGGCCTGCGAATGTGTGCATCCGCGTTTGTCCTTCAGGCGGGCAAATAGGGCTTGGCGCCGTTCTTGATCGCGCCGCGCAGGTCGATCAATTTGCGGTGGAAGAAATGGCTGGTGTCGGGCATGCGCACGAGTTCGGCCTGGGCCTTGGATTTCTCCAGCCAATCGTAAACGGCCTGCGGGTCGACGATCTCGTCGTTCTCGCCCTGGATGACCAGCCAAGGCATGGTCGGCAGCGAGACGCTTTCGAAATCCCAACGGCCGGCCGGCGGTGCGATCGAGATCAGCAATGCCGGTTTCAATTCTTCGGCCGCGCCGATCGACACATAGGCGCCGAAGCTGAAACCCGCCAGCCACAATGCGTGGTCCGGCTTGTGCTCGCGCACCCAGGCCACCACCGCGCGCAAGTCGTCGGCCTCGCCGCGGCCCTCGTCGTACGCGCCCTCGGAATGGCCGGTCCCGCGGAAGTTGAAACGCACCGTGGTCGCGCCGAGTTCGCGCAGGGCACGCGCGGTCATCGTCACCACCTTGTTGTGCATGCTGCCGCCCTCGGTGGGCAGCGGGTGGCAGACCACGCCCACTACCGGCACTGCGGGCGTGTCGGCTTCGGGATGTTCGACAGCGGCTTCGAGGGCGCCGGCGGGGCCGGGCAGCACCACCGGACCGGAGGCGTCGGGGAAGGCGGATGAGGTCATCAGGCGATGATACTAGCGGCGCAGATCGAACCCGGTGATCGCCGGATCGTGATCGGAACTACGCCAGGGCGTAGCGGCATTTTCGGCGCTGATGTCGTCCTGATAGCCGACGTTATCGGCTTCATCGCTGTTGATATGCCAGAAGAACGCGTCCTTGAGGCGCTGCGCCATCGCGCCGCTGAGCAGGAGATGGTCCAGGCTGCCCATCTGGCCGTCATAGATATAGCTGTAGGGCCGCTCTCCGGGAAAATGGCGGCGATCGCGGCGGATCGCGCGGAACGAGTCCCACCAGCCCAGGGTTTTCAGGCGGCGCAGCGGGTCTTCCTGGCTGTAGGCGTTCAGATCGCCGGCGATCACGATCAACGGCGTGCTGGAGCGGGTCGGGTCGGCTTTCAGCCAGCGATCGAGCAGCTCCGCCGAACGGGTGCGCGTCGCATTCCAGCAGCTCTGGCCGTCGTTCTGGTCGGCATCGGCGCCTGCGGCGTCCGAGCAGCTTTTGGATTTGAAGTGGTTGGCGGCCACGACGAACACCGGCCCGCGGCCGGCGCGGAAGGCCTGGGCCAGCGGCGCGCGGCTGTGCGATGCGAACGGGCCGGTCGTCAAAGTCGCCGGCCGGCCCACGGGCTCGACGCGCGTGCTGCGATAGATCAGGCCGACACGGATGTCGTCGCTGCCCGGCCCGCGCTTGGTTTCGACGTAGCGCCAGTCGCCGCCGCCGTCGTTCAATGCGGCCACCAGCTGGGCGAGCGCGGAGTCGGGACCGTAGCCGTCGTTCTCCAGCTCCATCAGGGCGGCGATGTCCGGGTTCAGCGCGCGCAAGGTCGCGACCAGTTTCGACAGCTGCACGGCGTACTGGCGCGACGTTTTCGCGCCGCGCTGGGTCGGGAAGCCGCCGCCCTTGCCGTCGCCGTTGAACAGGTTTTCCAGATTGAGGCTGGCGATGCTGACATTGCCGTCCACTTTCGGCGGCGCCGGGCGCGGCGCGGCTTCCAGTCGCACCGGTTCGGTCAGTTGCAGGCGGTAACCGCCGCGTTGATCGAGCACGCCGGTGGCATTGCGCACGATGCTGCCGGTGCGCGGCACGCCTGCCTGTTGCGGGCCTGCGGACGGAGGCATGTAGGCGACGCGCGGCGGATCTTTCGCGTCCAGGCCGTCGTCCAGGATCAGCCGGCGGCGCGCATTGCTTTCGGCGGCGCTGCGATACGCATCGCTGCCGGCGGCGGCATATTCGGTCGGCGTGTACGACCGGCCGTCGAAACTGGCCACGAGCACGCCCGACGCCGACAGCTGGCGCGTGCTGGCGATGGTCAGCGGCGCGTCGATACGCAGCAGCATGCCTTCGTAGCGTTCCCACTCGTCGGTCTGGAATGTCGGCGCAGCGGGCGTCGCCGCTAGCGGCGCGGCGCGGCCGATGACGTCGATCTGCAGCGGTTCGAGCGTGGTCAGCGTGCCGCGGCCACCGAAGTCGCGTTCGACCACGCGGCCGCGGATGCGCACGCGTTGCTGCAGTTTGGGGTCGCGGTTGCCGGTTTCGACGAACAGGCCGTCGGATGTGGCCGGATCGCCGTCGCCGCCGTCCTGCACGAACCAGCCGCCCGCGGCGCCGACGTAATGTCCGACCACCGCGCCTTCGACGGTCACGACCTGGCCGACGCGCGGACTCGTAGCGCCGCGGCCTTGCACGCTGCCGATCGCGACGGCGTCCGGATGCGGCGGTGCCGTCGTTTTTTCGCGCATTGCGCCGGGGACGCAGGCGGCGAGCGCGCAGGTGCCGATCAGCGTCGCGATCCGAAGCATTCGAAGGTCTCCCCGTGCATACGACAACGCCGCCCGAAGGCGGCGTTGAAGTGTCTCAGAATGCGCGCGTTTGCGGCAGCGCTTCCGATGGTCTCGTCTTACTTCAGGTTGTCGAGCATCCAGTCGACGGTGGCTTTGACCTGGTCGTCGGTCAACGCCGGATTGCCGCCCTTGGCCGGCATCACGCCGCCGTCCGGGCCGGTGTAGCCCTCGATGGCGTGCTTGTACAGCGTGTCCTTGCCCTGCGTGATGCGCGATGCCCAGTGGCCCTTGTCCATGGTCGGCGCATTGCCGGCGCCGGAGGTGTGGCAGCCGGTACACAGGTTGCCGAAGATCACCGAGCCGTCCTTGGTGCCGCCGTAAGCGACCTGCGAAGCGGCCTTGGCGGCGGCGGCGGCCACAGCGGCCGCTTGCGCCGCAGCGCCGGTGGCGCCTGCGTAGACGTTGCCGGCCGGAGCGATCCGCGCCTCGGTGCGTTTGGCCGCCTGCGGCGAGACTTCCGGGGGAATCACGCCGTTCAGATGATGCGCGAACAGGATCAGGCCCAGGGTGACCAGCGACAGGAAGCCGATCACCAGCGAGAATTTCTTCAGAAAATCGAGGTCGTAATTGCGCACGTTCCACCTTTGGCGGCCGCTAATCGAGGCCGTGCATCCGATCAGTATAAATGCCGCGACCCGGACGGCGAAGCCTCGACCGGCGTCACAACATGCTTCATCTGCGGGGATTTGGCGCGCCTGGAGGGGTAAGTCGTTGCGCTTGCAAGCCATTGGCTTGCGCAACGACGAACGCCCGGGCGCAGAGCGCACGGGCAGGAAATCCCGACCGTACGCATCCATTTTGAAGCATTTGGCGCGCCTGGAGGGATTCGAACCCCCGACCAATGGCTTCGGAAGCCACTACTCTATCCGGCTGAGCTACAGGCGCCGAGCCGCGTATTGTCCATGATCGCGCCGGGCGGCGCGAGTCGTTACCCTGTCGCCCGCATGAGCTACGAACGCTACAACCCCTCGATACCGGTGCCCGTGCCGCGTTGGCGCGAGCGTCTGGGCCAATACTGGAAATTGATCCGCGGCGACCGGCCGATCGGCTGGCTGCTGTTGCTGTGGCCGACCTGGTGGGGTCTGTGGCTGGCCGCCGAGGGCGTGCCGCCGCTATGGACGCTGTTCGTGTTTTCCGCCGGCGTCTGGCTGACCCGCTCGGCCGGCTGTGTGATCAACGATTACGCCGACCGCTGGCTGGACCCGCTGGTCGAGCGCACCAAGGGCCGGCCGCTGGCCACCGGGGCGGTGTCCGGGCGCGAGGCGCTGGCGGTGTTCGCCGCGTTGATGCTGGCCGCGTTCGGGCTGGTCGCCACGCTCGACCGGTTCACCATGTATCTGAGTTTCGTCGGCGTGGTGCTGGCCGCGAGCTATCCGTATCTGAAGCGCTACACCTATCTGCCGCAGGTGTATCTGGGCCTGGCTTTCGGCTGGGGCATTCCGATGGCCTTCGCGGCGGTGCGTGGCGAGCTGCCGGCATTGGCCTGGCTGCTGTACGTGGCCAATATCCTGTGGGCGACCGCGTACGACACTTGGTACGCGATGGTCGACCGCGACGACGACATCCAGGCAGGCGCCAAGTCCACCGCGATCCTGTTCGGCGACTTGGACCTGGTCGCGCAAGGCGTGCTGTACGCGTCGTTCTTCGCGGCGCTGGCGTTGTGCGGGCGGCAGGCGCAGATGGGCGCGTATTACTGGTCCGGGCTCGGCATCGCGGCGTTGCTGGTCGCGTACGAGTTCATCATCGCCTGCCATCGCGACCGCGATGCCTGCTTCCGTGCGTTCCTGCACAACCATTGGGTGGGGCTGGTGATCTTCGCAGGCATCGCGCTGGACTACGCGTTGCATTGACCATATCTCCCCAATCCGTCATCCCGGCGAACGCTGGGAACCATGGACGATATCCCCCAATCCGTCATCCCAGCGAAAGCTGGGACCCATATTGCTCTTGCCCTTCAAGCCGGCATCCCCGCGAAGGCGGGGGCGAAGCGCCGCGTTTACGAGCCACCGGCTCGTGCGGCGCTGAGCGCCATCGCGCTATGCGCGATGGCCGGGGATCGCAGATCCAGCGACTTCGCTTTTCTCTTTGTAGAGCGGGGCTTGCTCCGCTGCTCTTACTAAAGCCGTCATCCCCGCGAAGGCGGGGATCCAGCGGCTTTGCTTTTCTCTTTGTAGAGCTGAGCTTGCTCCGCTGCTCTTGCTCTTGGAGCCGTCATCCCCGCCAACGCCGATATCCAGGCCCGATGTGGCCGGTGAATGGAGGCGCGACTCGCGCCATGGAAAAAGGCTTTCGGGCTGCGCCCGAGTTACTTTCTTTTGCTGACCCAAAAGAAAAGCCTGCCCTGAGCTTGTCGAAGGGTAACCAAAGAAAAGGGTCTTCCTCGACGAAGCTAACGCGCGAGCGTGCCGTGGCGCGGGCATTTTCCGACTCGCCTTTTGCCTGCGGCAAAAGTCCGGCCCGCGCTTGCGGCGCGGGCGTTCGCCAGTGCGCGAGCCATGGCTCGCAAGCACGCACCGGCTCACCCATGGCTCGGTCGGAAAACGACGGCCATCCATGGCCGCCGCCCTTCGGGTCTGGTCGGATGCGGTTGCCAAAGCCAAAGCCAAAGCCAAAGCCAAAGCCAAAGCCAAAGCCAAAGCCAAAG
>CADECF010000004.1:215476-318829 GCA_902825775.1 uncultured Lysobacteraceae bacterium | reverse complement strand
AACAGCAACAGCAACAGCAACAGCAACAGCAACAGCAACAGCAACAGCAACAGCAACAGCGACAGCGACAGCGCTCATTTGCGCCGCCGCGACCCCGCCCGTGTCGGCACCTGCATCCCCAACTTCACCGTTTCGAAAATCAGCCGCGTGTCGTAGCGCCGCACGTAGCCTTCGTCCAGGAACAGGCGCTCGGCGACCTCGCGGTAGTGCGCCACGCTGGTGGTCGCCAGGATCACCAGATAGTCCCAGTCGCCGGCCAGCGCATAGCACTGCTGCACCTCCGGCGCGGAACGCATCCGCGCATAGAACGCAGCGTGCTGTTTCGCGGTTTCGCGCTCCATGGTCACCAGCGCCGCGACCAGGGTGACGTTGCCGAGCAGTGCGGGGTCCAGCACTGCCACCTGGCGCAGCAGGCTCTGCTTGCGGTAGCGCTGGATCCGCCGCTGCACGGCGCTGGCCGACAGCCCCACGGCATCGCCGAGCGCGGTCAGCGTCGTGTCCGCGTCGCGTTGCAGCAGCTCGAGCAGCCGGTGGTCGAAATCGTCGAGTTGGAGGGGCGTGGCAGCCATGCAAAAATTTTGCGTCTGGACGCAGAAATATTCAACCCACGCGCAGGGCGCTGACGCTAGGCTGTACCTGGATCGCCGCTGGGTACACGCGAAGATCCCTCTCGGAAAAAGACCATGACAAACGCTCCCGCTTCCGCTCCAGGCATGTCCCGCGGCCTGTCCATCGCTTTGGCGCTGGCGGCCGTCTATGTGATCTGGGGCTCGACCTATCTCGCCATCCGCTTCGCGCTGGAGGGCGGCTATCCGCCGTTGCTGATGGCCGGCGGCCGCTTCGTGATCGCCGGCGCGCTGATGTACGCGGTATTGCGCATGCGCGGCGTGCCCGCGCCCACGCGTCCGCAATGGCGCAACAGCGCGTTCATGGGCGCGCTGCTGCTGGGCGGCGGCAACGGCCTGGTCTGCATCGCCGAACAGTCGGTGTCCTCCGGGCTGGCCGCGGTCGCGGTGGCGTCGGCGCCGTTGTGGATCGGTTTGTTCGCGGCGATGCGCGGGCAGCGCCCGGGACGCATGGAATGGCTCGGTCTGGGCATCGGTTTCGTCGGCGTGCTATGGCTCAACGCGGGCAGCTCGCTGACCGCATCGCCGCAGGGCTTGATCGCATTGCTGATCGCGCCGATCGCCTGGTCGTTCGGTTCGGTGTGGAGCCGCGGCCGCGATTTGCCGTCGCCGTTCATGACCGCGGCCGCGCAGATGCTGTGCGGCGGCGCGATGATGCTGATCGCCGGATTCGCGATCGGCGAGCGGATGACGTCGTGGCCGACGCTGCAGGCGACGTTCTCGGTGGCCTATCTGCTGAGCTTCGGTTCGATCGTCGCCTTCAGCGCTTACGTCTGGCTGCTGCACCACGTGCGCCCGACCTTGGCCGGCAGCTACGCCTACGTCAATCCGCTGATCGCGGTGCTGCTCGGCAGCTGGCTCGCCAATGAGCAATTCGGCGCGCAGGACATCGGTGCGATGGGCGTGATCCTGCTCGGCGTGGTCGCGATCACGCTAGCCAAAGGCGGCGCCATGAAGAAGCCGGTCGCGCAACCGGTGGATGAAGCCGCATGAGCCCGATGCCCGTCCTCGACCGCCGCGGCCTGTGGGCGGCCGCCGCCTCGTTCATGATCTGGGGCCTGATGCCGCTGTACTGGCACCTGCTTAAAGCCGTGCCGTCGATGCAGATCGTGTTCCACCGCATCGTGTGGAGCACCGTGCTGGTGATCGGCTGGCTGTGCTGGAAACAGGGCCTGCAATGGTGGCGGCAAGCCGTGGCCAAGCCGCGCGTGGCTGGGCTGCTGGCGCTCAGCGGCACGCTGATCGCATCGAACTGGGGCTTGTACATCTGGGCGGTGAATGCGGGCCATGTGGTCGAGACGAGCCTGGGTTATTTCATCAATCCGCTGCTCAACGTGGTGCTGGGCGTATTGCTGCTGCGCGAACGCCTGACCGCCGCGCAATGGATCGCAGTCTCGATCGCAGCCCTCGGCGTGTTGTGGCTCACGTTCAACTACGGCAGCTTTCCGTGGATCGCATTGGCGCTGGCCGCTTCGTTCGGCTTGTATGGACTGATCCGCAAGGTGGCCGCGGTCGATTCGATTCCGGGGTTGGGCATCGAAAGCGCCTACCTGTTCCTGCCCGCAGTGGCGATGCTGCTATGGGCCGAGACGCACGGGCAGGGCGGTTTCTTCGGCGGCTGGGGTTTGGCGATGGATGCGCTGCTGGTGTTCGGCGGCGCGCTGACGGCGCTGCCGTTGATCGGCTTCGCGTTCGCGGTGCGGCGCATTCTATATTCGGTGATCGGATTCATGCAGTACATCGCGCCGACCATGCAACTTTTGATCGGCGTGCTCGTATTCGGCGAGGCTTTCAATCGCGATCGTGCGATCGGCTTCGTGTTCATCTGGATCGGGTTGGCGGTGTTCGCCATCGAAGGCTTCTGGCGCTCGCGCAGACGAACCGTGCCCGCAGCGGCTTAAGCCCCGCCAGACGCCGCGCCGGGCGTCGTTGACGCATCGTCCGCAGGGGGCGTGACATGCTGGGCCACCGGCTGGGAACCTCCCGGCCACTGGCGCATCCGATAGGCGACATCAGGAAAAACCATGTCCCTGTCCGGCCTTACATCGGCAACCGATTACGCTGCCCTGCACGACGAGGCCCTGGCTGCCTTGGCGCAAAGCGGCGACCGGGACGCGTTCCGCGAGATCATGAAGCGCTGCAACCAGCGCCTGTTCCGTGCGGCGCGTGCGGTGGTCGGCGACGACGCGGAGGCCGAAGACGTGGTCCAGGAGGCTTACGTGCGCGCCTTCGAGAAGCTGGCGGCCTTCCGCGGCGAGGCCGCATTGACGACTTGGCTGACGCGCATCGTACTCAACGAAGCTTACGGCCGGCTGCGGCAACGCCATAAGACCGTGTCTGTCGATCAGATCGAAGCGTCGCAAACGGAGACCGGGCACGTGATCGCTTTTCCGGGCAAGTTCGGTAACGAAGATCCGGCGGCCGCGGCCGCGCGCCAACAAGTGCGCACGCTGATCGAGCATGCCATCGACGGCCTGCCCGAACCGTTCCGCATCGTATTCGTAATGCGCGATATCGAAGAGTGCACGGTCGAAGAAACCGCGTCGAGCCTCGAATTGCGGCCGGAGACGGTGAAGACGAGGCTGCACCGCGCCCGCCGGCTGTTGCGCGCGGCGCTGCAAGACAGCTTGTCGGCCACTTTGCACGATGCGTTCCCATTCCTCGGCGCGCGTTGCGAACGCATCTCCGAGGCGGTGTTGAAGCGGCTGCAAAACGCAGAAAAAACGTGGCCGTCCGGCCAACGACCCGATCGATCCGTCGATCCGTGACCCTGAGGAGGGATTGCACATGCTGACCTACGCACTGATCATCTTCGCCATCGCTGCGCTCGGCGGCCTAGTGCTCGCCTCGAGCGTGCTCAGAGGGCGGCTCGCGCCCTGGGCCATCTCGATCCTGCATGCCGCGCTCGGCGCCACCGGTTTGGTCGTCCTGATCCTGGCCGTGCTGCAGGGTTCCGCACCGGGACGCGTCACCGCCGCATTGGGCATATTGGTGCTGGCGGCGTTGGGCGGTTTCTATCTCGCCTCGATGCACCTGCGCAAACAGGTCGCGCCCAAAGCGGTCGTATTCGTGCACGCCGGCGTTGCGGTGACCGGCTTCCTCACGCTGTTGAGCGCCGTGCTGGCGTTATGAGCCATCCGCTGCACCCGGCGCTGGTCCATTTTCCGATCGCATGCTGGTCGCTGGCCACGGCCGGCGACCTGGCGAGTCTGTATTGGGGCGAGCCGGCGTGGCGATTCGCGGGCGTGTCGATGGCGATCGGCGTCGCCGCCGCAGTCGCTGCGATGGCGGCAGGACTTTTCGAACTATTGAAAATCGAAAACGGCAGTCCGGCGATGCGCGACGCCAACCGACACATGCTGCTGATGATGGCCGCCTGGAGCTGCTACGCGGCGAGCTTGTTCCTGCGACTGGAAGGCGTCGCGTTGACCCGGCCCGATGCGTTCGGGACCGGACTCAGCGCCGGCGGCTTCGTCATCCTTTGCATCGGCGGTTGGCTCGGCGGAAAGCTCGTCTACCGGCATGGGGTCGGTGTGCGAAGACCCGCTTCCAGGTGACCGACATGAATCTTCACCCGCGTAAACGTATGCAGGTGCGAATGCATTCGCACACCTTGCCTCAAAAGCGTGCGATTGAATTCGCACCTGCAAAGCGGGACTCGAGCACCCAGGTATGACGCGTCGACTTCGCGCTCGTTGCCGTTGACGTGCAGTTTCATCGTCGGGAACTATTGCCGCAGGATACTATCGGGGGTAACGACTCACTTCGGATCGACCGGCGATGAAGGCGCGCTTTGGACCATGAGCGGGACGATGCCATCGGAATACGCAAGCCCGGCCATGGACGGCCTGCGCGCCGTGTTGGAAGCCGCAGCGGACGCCGTCGAAACCGGCCAAGCAGCCGTGTTGGCGCTGGTGGTCGAAACCGAAGGTTCGACTTATGTCGGGGTCGGCGCGATGGCGCTGTTCGGCGCGCCGGCCGGGCAGGTGGGTTGGCTCAGCGGCGGCTGCCTGGAGCCGGAGATCGAGCGGCGCGCCGGCGAAATCGCGCGGACATCGGATATCGGTTGGATGGAAATCGATACTCGGGACGATGAGGATCTGCTGTCCGGCTCCGCCCTGGGTTGCCGCGGCCGCTTACGCATCGCCTTGCTGCCGCTGCTCGCCATGCCCGGTTTCGAAACCATGGTGCGCGCTTGGCTCCGCGACGGCACGGCGCTGGATTTCGACTTGAACCGTTCCGGCACTTTCGTCGCTGCGGCAGGCGTCGCCGCATGCACCTGGCCGTTGGTTTCATCCGCACCGGACTGGCCGAACGCGCAGGCCGATAGGTGGGGCGTGCGTCTGCAACCGCCGCCGACCGTGATCGTATTCGGCGCCGGTCCGGAAACGCCGACGTTGTTGCCGCTGCTGCGCGGCATGGGTTGGATAACCACACTGGCCGAGCGGCGCTCGCGCTGGCTGCCGTACGGATCGGCCGCGGACCGGCAAATCGAAACGATGCCTGCGCAGGCGTTGCCGCTTGCGCTGCGGGCCGATGCGGCGTTGGTCATGCACCACAACTTCGAGCTGGACCGCGAGGCATTGTCGGCATTGGCCGACAGCGCGATTCCCTTCATCGGCCTGCTCGGGCCGGTGCGCAGGCGCGAAGATCTGTTCCGACTGCTGACGCCGGCGCAGCGCGCGGCCTTGTCCGCGCGTTTGCGTTCGCCGATCGGTTTGAAGCTCGGCGGCTCGGGCCCGCAGGCGATCGCATTGAGCATTGCGGCGCAGTTGCAGGCTCATCGTCACGGCGAGGCATCGCGTTGAACGCGACGCACGCCGCGGTAGTGCTGGCGGCGGGCGGCAGCCGGCGTTTGGGCCAGCTCAAGCAGCTATTGACGCGCGACGGCGAAACGTTGGCGCATCGCGCTGCGCGCCTGTGCGCTGAGACCTCGCCGCTGCGTTTGTTGGTGGTGGTGGGCGCATATCGCGAGGACGTTGCGCAAGCCATGACCGATATCCAATGCGAGCTCGTGGTCAACGAAGAATGGGAACGCGGTCTCAGCGGCAGCCTGCGTACGGCCGCGGCCGCGCTCGTCGCGCACGAAGGGCCGACATTGATCGTGGCTTGCGATCAGCCGGCGTTGGAAGGGGCGCATCTGCGGCGCCTGCTGGATGGCGCGGTGACGGCCGGGTTGGGTTGCGCGGCGACGCTGCACGACGGCGCGCCGGGCATTCCCGCTGTGCTGTCGTCGCCGTGGCGGGAGCATGTCGGGCAATTGCAGGGCGACCAGGGCATGGGGCGCCGGCTGCGCGAGTTGCAGGCCGATGCGGTGTGGACGCTGGATGCGCCCGAGCTGGGGTTCGATATCGATAACGACGCCGATCTGCGGTCGGCGATCGAGCGCGGATGGCTCGACGACGTCGGCCGTTGATCTTTGTAGAGCGGGGCTTGCCCCGCTGCTCTTTGCTTAGGGCCAACAAAGAAAGTGACCCGGCGCAGTCGAAAGCCTTTTTCCATGTGACGAGTCGCGTCGCGACTACCAGGGGCGCCGGCCTGGATCCCGACTTCGCCAGGATGACGGCTAAGGGCAAGAGCAAGATGGGTCCCAGCGTTCGCTGGGATGACGGCATAACAACCAAGAGCAGCGGAGCAAGCCCCGCTCTACAAAGCCAGAGCGAAGCCGCCGGATCTCCGCAAATTTAAAAGATGGCCGGAAGAGCAGGCTAACGCATCGCCAGCCACGCGATCAGCGCGACGATCAACGCACCCGTCGCGTACACCACGATCCATGAGCGACGTGCCGTGCGTCGCGCGCGGCGCACGATCTCGGTGGCTATCTCGTCGGCCTGCTCGATCAGCGGCGCGGCCTCGGCCTGCGCACGTTCGTACGGCACGCCTTCGCGATCGAAACAGGCGTGCGCGCTACGCTGCAGATCGTCGTAGCGCGCATACAACTCCCGCTTGGGCAAGCGCTGCAATCCCTGCGGCGCGTCGGGCGGCATCAGGCCGCCCGCAAGGCCGTGGTCACCGGCAGCCCCGCGGCGCGCAGCGCCGGGAACAGACCGCCGACGAAACCGATGGCCAGCGCCCATTTGATGCCGGTCCACAGCACTTCCGGCGACACGTTGAACTGGAAGGTCAACTGGCCGACGCCGCCGGCGATCGTCGAAGCGGTGTAACCGTTGAAGATCAGCCAGGCCAGCAGGCCGCCGAGCACGCCGCCGAGCAGCGCCAGCAGCATCGTCTCCAGCATCACCGCCACCACCACCGGCACGCTGCGGAAGCCGATCGCACGCAGCGTGGCGATTTCGCGCGCGCGCGTGGCCACGGTGGCGAACATGGTGTTGAGCGCGCCGAATACCGCGCCGATCGCCATGATCGCGCCGACCACGATGCCGATGATGCGGATGATCTTGGTCATCTGCTCGGATTGCTTGCTGAAATAGTCGAGCGTGGTGCTGGCGTCGACGTCCACCCGCGGGTCCGAAGCGAGCGCGGCCTTAAAGCCCTTGAACGCCTTCGGATCGGTCAGCAGCGCCGTCACCGACGTGCGCGAGCTGCCGCGGCGATAGGTGGTGGCGACCACTTCCGCATCGCCCCAGACTTCCGAATCCATCGCGTCGCCGGACTGGAACACGCCCACCACCGTCCAGGTTTCGCTGCCGAGTTTGATGGGCTTGCCGACGTCGAGACCGGCGAACTGCCGCTTGGCACCCTGGCCGACCACGACTTCGCGCCGTCCGGTCTCGAACTTGCGGCCTTCGACGATCTTGACGTTGGGCCGCACCGCCCACGCCTGCGGGCCGACGCCGCGCAACTGCACGCTGCCGTCCTCGTCGGGCGCGCCGCCTTTCAGCGGCAGATTGGCGGCGACCACCAGTTCCGCCGATGCCAGCGGACGGCCGCTCGCGTCGCGCGCCACGCCGGGCGCCTGTTCGACCACGGTCGCCGACGCGCGGTCCAGCGTGGACATCACTTCGGCCGCCGATGCGCCGCGCAGCACGATCGCGCTGTCTTCGCTGCCGCTCTTGCGCAGCGTTTCGCGATAGCCCTCGGCCATCGCCAGCATCGCCACCAGCACGCCGACCACGCCGGCGATGCCGATCACGATCACCGACGACGAACCCAATCGCTGGGTCAATGTGCTGATCCCGATCTGGGTCACCGAACCGGCCTGGCGGCCGCGGCGGGTGAGCAGCATCCACAACACGAACAGCACGGCCAAGCCCAGCAGGAATGGCCAGGGCAGCGCCAGCCACGCGACGATGCCGATCACGACCAGCAGGAACAGGCCCAGGCCGCGCAGGAAGGATTTCGTTTTGCTCATGGTCGTTCTCCTAGCGGCCGGCCAATGCATCGACTATGTTCAGGCGCATCGCCCGCAACGCGGGCAGCGCGCCCACCAGCAGGCCGATCGCGATCATCAGACCCAGGCCGAGCATCCAACTGTTCGCTCCTACCGGCGGCATATTGATCATGCCGCCGCTGCCGACGTTGATGATCGGCCCCAGCACAGCGGACAAACCCAGGCCGAGCACGCCGCCGATCAGCACCAGCAGCACCGATTCGGCCAACACCAGGCCGAGCACGCTGCCGTCCTTGAAACCTATCGTCTTGAGCACCGCCAGTTCCGGAATCCGCTCGCGCACCGCCTGCGCCATGGTGTTGCCGGTCAGCAGCAGCAGGGTGAAGAACACCGCGCCCATGATCGAGCCGACGATCAGGCCGATGTTTGCGGTCTGCTTCATCCAGTTGGCGAAGGCCGCCTGCTCGGTCATGGTCTTGGTTTCGTAGGCCGAATTGGCGGACAGCGCATCGATCGCCTTGGCCACGCGGTCGGCCTGCGCCGGGTCGGACACGCGCACCACGTACCAGCCGGTCTCGCCGCGGTTGTAAGGCGTGGACTCGTCGAAGTACTTCCACTGCATCAGCACCAGGTTGTCGTACCAGCCGCCGCTCTTCTTGTCCTTGGAGCGCATCGTGCCGACGATGTCGAAGCTCCAGTTCTTGCTGCCGTCGCGGTTGGGGAAAATGGTCGATTGCAGCGGGATCTTCTGCCCGACCTTCCAGCCGAAGCGTTTCATCAGCAATTCGCCGACCAGGATGCCGGTGCGGGTGTTGTTGAACGCTTCGCGTTGCTTCGGGTCGACTTCGATTTCCGGATAAAGATCCAGATAGTTCGGCGCCACCGCGAAACTGAAGATCTGGTTGCGAGGATCCTGGTAGGCGCCGCCGAACCAGTTGGCGTAGGTCGCGGTCTGCACGCCGTCGACTTGTTTGATACGCGCATCCAACGACAGCGGCAGCGTCTGGATGAAGGACAGTTTCGAGCCGGTCTGCAGGCGCGACGCGCCGGCCGCGCTCTTGCCGGCTTCGGCGAAGCTCTCGCGCACGCCGTTGAGCAGTCCGAACAGCAGGAAGGCCGCCAGGATCGACAACAACGTCAGGATCGTCCGCGTTTTGCGCCGGAACAGTTCGGCCCAGATCAGGGGAAGATATTTCATGTCCACCTCTTAGCTTTTGCTTTCCCTTCTCCCTCCGGGAGAAGGTGGCGCGAAGCGCCGGATGAGGGTTCGGTGCGGGATGGAGGTCGACGCGCGCGCCGAACCCTCACCCCAACCCCTCTCCCGGTGGGAGAGGGGCTCAACTTCATGCCGCGTGCTGGACCTGCTCGACCAAGGTGCCCTTGTCGAGATGCAGGGTATGCGACGCGTACTCGGCGGCCTTGGGATCGTGCGTGACCATCACGATGGTCTTGCCGTGTTCGCGGTTGAGCAATTGCAGCAGGCCCAGGATCTCTTCGGCCGACTGGCGATCCAGATCGCCGGTCGGCTCGTCGCAGATCAGCAGCGTGGGATCGGACACGATGGCGCGCGCGATCGCCACGCGTTGCTGCTGGCCGCCGGACAGCTCGTTGGGCTTGTGCGACTTGCGATCCGCCAGGCCGACCAGGGTCAGCGCGATCTCGGCATTGCGCTTGCGCTGCGCGCCGCCCAGATTGGTCAGCAGCAGCGGCAGTTCGACGTTGCGCTGCGCGGTCAGCATCGGCATCAGGTTGTAGAACTGGAATACGAAACCGACGTGGTTGCTGCGCCATTCCGACAGCTGGCCGGCGCCCATCTTGTCGATGCGTTCGCCGCCCACCTCGATCTCGCCCGAGGTGGGCGTATCCAGGCCGCCGATCAGGTTGAGCAGGGTGCTCTTGCCGGAACCTGAGGGGCCCATCAGCGCGATGAAGTCGCCCTTGGCGATCTCCAGGTCGATACCGTGCAGGACCTCGATCTTCTCCGGGCCGCGCTGGTAGGTCTTGGTGAGGTTGCGGGTGGAAACCAGGGATGCCATCGCGATGCTCCTCTTAAACAGTTTTTAAGGCCGTCATTCCCGCGAAGGCGGGAATCCAGTGACTTTCCGCTTTACCGAATCGCTGGATTTTCGCCTTCGCGAAAACCGCAGTTCCGAACCAAAATCGATTCCGCACCTACCTTCGACGAACGAGATGTCAGTTTTTCGACACCTCGTCCTGCGCCATGCGTACTTTCCCGCCGTCCTGAAGCTCGGCGGGCGGGTCCAGCACCACTTCGTCGCCGCCGCTGAGGCCCGACAGCACTTCGCGGTCGGCGCCAAGCGCGCGGCCGAGTTTGAGCGGGCGTTGTTCGACGGCGTCCTTGTCCTCGCCGGCGACCACGAAAGCCACGTCGCCGCCGTCGCGCTTGGCGATAGCCGCCACCGGCACGCGTACGCCGCGCGGCGGCGCGGCTTGGGCCGTAGCCGGTTTGTCCGATTCCAGAAAGCTGACGTTCACGCCCATGTCCGGGACGATCCGCGGATCCTTCAACTTGATCGCGATGCGCACCTTGACCGTGGCCTTGCCGCGGTCGGCCGCCGGGATGATCGCGATCACCTCGGCCGGGATTTTCCAATCCGGATAAGCGTTCAACGTGGCCTCCACCGGCATCTTGGGCTGCACGCGGCCGATGTAGGATTCGCCGACGTCGACTTCGATCTCCAGCGAATCCATATCGACCACGGTGCCGATGCCGGTGCGGGTGAAACCGCCGCCGGCCGACAGCGGCGATACGATCTCGCCCGGCTGCGCGGCCTTGGCCGTCACCACGCCGGAGAACGGTGCGCGCACCACGGTGTTGTCGACGCCGATGTCGGCGATGCGCAAGCGGTCCGAGGCGACCTTGGCATTGCGTTGCGCGGTGACCAGCTGCGCGCGCAGCGAATCGCGCTGCGCCACGGCCTGATCGTATTGCGATTTGGAGACGAGTTGCTGGCGCACCAGCGACGACAGGCGGGTCGCATTGGCCTCGGCTTCGACCAGTTGCGCCTGCACGCCCTGCGCCTGGCTGCGCGCCGCGCCGAGTTGCGCGGTGGCGAGGCTGCGTTCGGCATCGGCGTCGATCGGATCCAGCGTGGCCATGATCTGGCCTTCCTTCACCGCCTGGCCTTCCTCGATCAGCACTTCGCGCACGCGGCCGGTGATCTTGGCCGATACCGTGGCCATGCGCCGCGCGACGACATAGCCGCTGGCGTCGAGCACGGACGCGGATGCGCCGCCGGCCACGATCGGCGTGGCGCTGGCGGTGCGGACTTCGATGCCCTTGTCGCGCGTGAAAAACGCCCAGGCCGCGCCGGCCACGAGCAGCAGCGCCACGACCGCGGCCAGCGCGATCCACAGCCCGCGCTTCGAGGCCGGAGGCGGCGGCGCCTTGCGGTCGATGCGGAGTTCCTTCAGCAGTTCGGCGGATGCATTCATTGCAGGCTAGACGTGGGGAAGAAGCGAAGTGTGACGGCAGAAGACGCGTTACGCCAACCGCGGCGCGCGACAGGCCATGCTGCGCCGCGGCGTGGATGGGCGCAGCGGCCGATTCACGGGTCGCAGCCTACGGACACCGATCGCTCGCGTCACCTGACGGCTGTCACCTCGAATAGCTGATGGGCGCGACTGACGTCGAACGCACCCGAGGCCAATCCTATGCGCCAACAGACAGAGGATGGCGCCCATGGCTTCCATGCAAACGGTACTTGCCGAACTGCGCGGCGTGCGCAAGTCGTACGGCAAGATCGCAGCGCTCGACGGCATCGACCTGACGCTGCACGGCGGCGAACTGCTGGCCCTGCTCGGCCCTAACGGCGCCGGCAAGACCACCGCGATCGGCCTGCTGCTGGGCTTGATCCGCGCCGACGCGGGCACGGTGCGGCTGTTCGGCCAGGACCCGCAGCGCATCCAAGCGCGCCGCAGCATCGGCGTGATGCTGCAGGACGCAGCCTTGCCGGCGACGTTGCGCGTCGGCGAACTGATCCGGCTGACCGCCAGCTATTACCCTTCGCCGCGCAGCCTGCAGGAGAGCGCGCAGCTCGCCGGCGTCGCCGATCTGCTCGATCGTCCTTACGGCAAGCTGTCCGGCGGCCAGCAGCGGCGCGTGCAGTTCGCGCTGGCGCTGTGCGGACGGCCGCGGTTGCTGTTCCTCGACGAGCCCAGCGTCGGCATGGACGTGGGCACGCGCGAAAAACTATGGACCGCGATCCGTCATCTGGTCGCCGAGGGCAATTCGGTGGTGCTCACCACGCATTACCTGGAAGAAGCCGAGGCATTGGCCAACCGCGTCTGCGTGATGGCGCGCGGCCGGACGGTCAGCGAAGGCAGCCTCGACGAATTGCGCGCGCGCGTGTCGTTGAAGCGCGTGCGTTGCGCGACGCGGCTCGATCCGGACACGGTGCGCGCCTGGCCCGAAGTCGCAGAAGCTCGGATGGACGGCGAACGGCTGTGGATGTCCAGCGGCAGCGTGGAAGCGCTGCTGCGGCGCCTGCTGGCTGCGGACGCCGAGGTGTCTGCGCTCGAAGTACAAGCCGCAGGCCTGGCCGAAGCCTTCACCGAACTCACCCGCGACGCCGACGAAGGCATCGCCGAACAACGCGAGGCCGCCTGATGGATACCGTAGACCTCACCGCCTCGGCGCAAGCGCCGCAGATGCCCGCAGGCCGCGTGCTGCGGGCCTATCTGCAGGAGATGCGCAGCGAATGCTTGCGCTATCTGCGCAACCCCGGGTTCCTGCTGCCGACGCTGCTGTTTCCGGCCGTGTTCTATCTGATGTTCGGCGTAGTGCTGGCGCGCAGCAGCATGCCCGACGCGCCCAAATTCCTGCTGGCCGCGTACGGCACTTTCGGGGTGATGGCGCCTGGCTTGTTCGGATTCGGCGTGTCGCTGGCGATGGAGCGCGACGGCGGCCTGCTGATGCTCAAGCGCGCGCTGCCGATGCCGCCGGCGGCGTATCTGCTCGGCAAGATGGCGATGGCGATGGTGGTGGCGGGCCTGGTGGTCGCGCTGCTGACGACGCTCGCCGTCTTCGTCGCGCACGTGCGACTTGATGGGATGCAGATGCTGCGGCTGTTCGTCACCGGCATGATCGGCGCCATGCCGTTCTGCGCGATGGGGCTGCTGCTGGGCACACTGGTGAAAGGGCAGGGCGCGCCGGCGCTGATCAATATGATCTACCTGCCGATGGCCTTCCTGTCCGGCCTGTGGTTTCCGCTGACGGTGCTGCCGAAATTCCTGCAGCAGATCGCACCGGTATGGCCGAGCTACCACTTGAACATGCTGTCGCTGTCGGCGGTGGGTTTCGACACCGGTCCGGGCTGGCCGCATGCGCTCGCGCTGGCCGCATTCACGGCCGGCTTCATGCTGTTGGCGGCGCGACGCCTGCGCAGGCATGGGTGAAGTGGCATGATCGGCGCACGTACCCGCCCACGGAACGCAGCGTGACGTTCAAGATCTTCCCGGCCTGGCTGTCGCCCGCCCCGGACTCCGCCGTGGCCGCCATGCTGCGCCAGGGCAAGTCGCCGTGGACCGACGGCATCCATTTGCTGTGGTCGATCTGGGTCTTCATCACGCCGATTTTCGGCGGCGGCTATACCGGCAAGTGGTTCGCCTTCACGCTGGCGTCCTATCCGCTGTTCGTGCTGCTGTATGCGATGACGCTGCTGGCGCCCAGGCGCACGTCGTATCGCTACGCGCTCGGCATGGTGGCGCTGAGCATGGCGCTGCTGCCGTACTACCCCGCGGGCATCAGCTATTTCATCTTCGGCTGCGTGATGCTGCGCACCAACAACAACCGCTGGGTGCTCGGCTATCTGGGGCAGTTGGCGGTGCTCAGCGGCCTGTTCGTGTCGCTGGCCTGGTGGGTCGGCTATCCGTGGCAGATGATCGTCTGGATACCGGCGATGACGATGATCATCGGCGTGATCGTCAACGTCGAACGCGCCAACCAGGAGAAAGACGCCGCGCTCAAGCTGTCGCACGACGAAGTGCGCCGGCTCGCCGCCACCGCCGAGCGCGAACGCATCGGCCGCGACCTGCACGACCTGCTCGGCCACACGCTGTCGCTGATCACGCTGAAGCTGGAGCTGTCGCGCAAGCTGTTCGACCGAGACAGCGAAGCCTCGCGGCGCGAAGTCGAAGAAGCCGAACGGATCGCCCGCCATGCCCTCGCCGAAGTGCGCAGCGCGGTGACCGGGATCCGCGCCACCGATCTGGCGGCGGAGCTCGCTTCGGCGCGGCTGCTGCTGGAATCGTCGATGGTGCATCTCAGCTACGACCCGCCGCCGGGGCTGCCGGCCGCGATCGAACGCGGCCTGTCGCTGGTGCTGCGCGAGGCGGCCACCAATATCGCGCGCCATGCCCAGGCCACGCAGGCCCAGGTCGCGTTCGCCTGCGAGGGCGATACGGTGGAACTGCGCATCGCGGACAACGGCGACGGCGGCGTCGTCGCCGACGGCAACGGCTTGTGCGGCATGCGCGAACGGGTCGCCGCGCTGGGCGGCACGATCAGCATCGAGTCGCCCAAAGGCCGCGGCACGCGGCTGCTGGTGCGCGTGCCGGTGAAGCCGCCGCGCGCGTTCGCGGACGACGCGCCGCCGTCGGCGGACGATGCCGGCGGCGAACCCGCGCCGAACCCCGGCACGCGGTTGAACGCCGCATGATCCGGATCCTGTTGGCCGAAGATCAGGCGATGGTGCGCGGCGCGCTGTCGGCGCTGCTGGGCCTGGAATCGGATATCGAAGTGCTGGGCGCGGCCGCCGACGGCGAAAGCGCCTGGCGCGAAGTGCAACGGCTCAAGCCCGACGTGCTGATCACCGATATCGAAATGCCCGGCCTCACCGGCCTGGAACTGGCGCAGCGCATTCAACGCCATGAACTGCCGATCAAAGTCGTGATCGTCACTACTTTTGCGCGCGCCGGCTTCCTGCGCCGCGCGCTCGACGCCGGCGTGTCGGGCTACTTGCTGAAGGATGCGCCAGCCGAGGATCTCGCCGAAGCCTTGCGTAAGGTGCATCGCGGCGGCCGCGCCATCGATCCGCAGCTCGCGCTAGACGCGTGGACCGAAGCCGACCCGCTCAACGACCGCGAACGGCAGATCCTGCGGCTTGCGGGCGAGGGTCAATCGGCGACCGAAATCGCAGCGCAATTGCATCTGTCGCACGGCACCGTGCGCAATTATTTGTCCGAGGCGATCGGCAAGCTTGGCGTAGGCAATCGCATCGAGGCATATCGGCTGGCGCGGCAGAAAGGCTGGCTCTGAGGCGTAACCCGGCCGCCCCTTGCTAGGGAATAACAGTGATCCAGCACACGCTTTTCCCTTCCGCCGAACTGGGATGCCGCCAAGCGGCGCTTTCGGCACGGGCTCGGGCGCATAATCGTTGGCGTTCCAGGGCGAGACGCGGGTGGGATGAAAACGGCCAAGATCCGCAGCCAGACCGGATTGCTGATCGCCGCGCTGATCTTCGTGGCGATCGGCGCCGGCGTGGTATTCGGTGCGCAGCGGTTGATCGCCGACGCGCAGTGGGTGTCGCATACCAACCAGGTCATCGGCCGCCTGGACGAACTCGAAGCCCGCTTGCGCGACACCGAATCCGCGCAGCGCGGTTACCTGATCACCGGTAACGCCGACTATCTGGCCGATTACCGGAACGCCGCGGCCCAGATGCCCGCGGTTCACCAGGCGCTGACGCGCCTGCTGGCCGACAATCCTTCTCAGGCCGTGCGTTACAGCGTGCTGGATTCGCAAATCAAGCTGCGCACGCAGCAGATGCAACGCACGCTGCAGGCGTATGCGAACGGCGGGCTGTCGGCCGCTCAGGTGGTGGTAGACGAAGAAGTGATGGACGTCTCCAATGCGATCCGCAATCAGAAGGCGCAGATGGTGGCCGTGGAACGCGGCTTGCTGACGCAACGTGCGGGTTCGACCGAATCCAGCGCCGATCTGCTGCGCGCCATCGCGCTGCTCGGCATACCGCTGGGATTGGGCGTCATCGGCGGCGTTTATCTGTTGCTGGTCAGGGAAGTGCGCCGCCGCGCCGTGGCCGAGTCGGCGAGCCTCGACGCCAACACCCAATTGCACGCAGGCATGGCCAGGCTCAAGCGCAACGGCGCGGACCTGCGCGCGTTGAGCCGCTACGGCAGCATGCTGCAAAGCTGCATCGAACCCGGCGAAGCGCTGCAGCTGACTTCGCGCATGCTGTCCACGCTGTTGCCGGGCACCGGCGGCACGATCTACCGCATGCGCAATTCGCAGGACCATGCCGAAGCGATGGCGCGCTGGGGCGAGCACGCCGCGGCCAGCGCCGACATGGTGTCGCCCGAGCAATGCTGGGCCTTGCGCCGCGGCCAGCCGCAGATCGTCGAGAACGAAGGCATGCGCTGCGCGCACATCGACGGCTCGGACGGCACGCCCGTCACCGCCTGTATTCCGCTCTCGGCGCAGGGCGTGCAGCTCGGCTTCGTGTACCTGTCGGACGAGACTTCGGCGTTCCTGGCGCGCATGGACATCGTCGAGGCCGCCGCCGAACAATTGTCGATGGCGCTGTCCAATCTTTATCTGCAGGAACGCCTGCGGCTGCAGTCGATACGCGAGCCGCTGACGGGCTTGTTCAACCGCCGTTATCTGGAAGAAGCGATGGGGCGCGAACTATCGCGCTGCACGCGGCGCGGCCTGCCGTTGTCGCTGATGATGCTGGATCTGGACCGCTTCAAGGCCTTCAACGACGTCCACGGCCACGCCGGCGGCGATGCGCTGCTGGCTGCGTTCGGGCAATTGCTGCAGGACCAGACGCGCGGCGAGGACATCGCCTGCCGTTACGGCGGCGAGGAATTCACCCTGATCCTGCCGGAAACCGATCTCAATACGGCGATGCAGCGCGCGCACGCGATCAGCGTCGGCGTGGAAGCCTTGCATGTGCAGTATCTGGGCCGCGAATTGCCGAAAGTGACGGTATCGATCGGCGTGGCCGGCTTCCCGGGCGACGGCAACACGACCGATGCGCTGCTGCGCGCGGCCGACGAGGCGCTGTATCGCGCCAAACGCAACGGCCGCAACCGGATCGAGCAAAGCGACGCGGCGATCCGCGCCTGACCGTAGTCCGCGGGTAAGCGAAGCGCACCCGGGGCGGATGTATTTTTACGATGAACTTCGTTGCGGTAGGAATCCCGGGTGCGCTTCGCTTACCCGGGCTACGCTTGCGCGAACTTGGATTTCAGCATCGCGTATGCCGCGCGCAGGCCTTGCGCTTCGCCGCCGCCGGGTTTGCCGGGCCGGTCGCTGTCGTTCCACGCGTACACGTCCAGGTGCGCCCAGGCCTGCTGCGCGGGCACGAAGCGTTCCAGGTACAACGCAGCGGTGATGCTGCCCGCCATGCGTGAGCTGCCGGAGTTGGCCATGTCGGCGATGCCGCTGGTCAGATAGCGCCAGTACGGCCGCCACAACGGCATGCGCCATACCGGATCGCGCGTTTGCGCGCTGGCCGCGAGCCAGGCATCGGCGACTGCGTCGTCGTTGCTGTACAGCGCCGGCAAATCCGGGCCCAGCGCGACGCGCGCGGCGCCGGTGAGCGTGGCGAAATCGATCAGCAGCTGCGGCGATTGCTCGCCGGCGTAGACCAACGCATCGCCCAGGATCACGCGGCCTTCGGCATCGGTGTTGTCGATTTCCACGTTCACGCCCGAGCGCGTCGCGATCACTTCGCCGGGACGGAAAGCATCCGGGCCGATCGCGTTCTCCACGGCCGGAATCAGCAGGGTCAAACGGATCGGCAGTCTCTGCGACATGATCAATTCGGCCAGCGCCAGCGCATGCGCCGAACCGCCCATGTCCTTTTTCATATTGCGCATGCCGTCGGCCGGCTTGATGTCCAGCCCGCCGGTGTCGAAGCACACGCCCTTGCCGACCAGCGCCACGTGCGGATGCGAGGCGTCGCCCCAATGCAGCGCGATCAATCGCGGCGCGCGGTGCGAAGCGCGGCCGACGGCGTGGATGGCGGGAAAATTCTGCGCCAGCAATTCGTCGCCTACGATGCTTTCGAAGCGCGCGCCGTGGGTCTGCGCGATGTCGCGCGCGGCGTCTTCGAGCTCCTGCGGTCCCATATCCTGAGTCGGCGTGTTGACCAGATCGCGCACGCGCAGCGACGCCGCCAGCAGCGCCATCGCCTCGGCATCGGGCGCTTCCGCCACCAGCCGTGCCGGTGCGCGCACGGGTTTCTTGTAGCGCGAGTAACGGTAGCTGCCCAAACCCCAGCCGAGCTGCAACGCCTGTCGCGCGGCTTCGGGCAGATCGTCGGCCAGCGCCCAGTCGCCCGGCGGCAGCGCGTAGGGCGCATGCGCGTACGCGAACGGGTCGAGCGGATCGCCGATGCCCAGCACCGCGCCGGCGATGCCGTCGTCGCCGGGCAGCAACAGCAGGCTGCCGGAAGCGGCGTCGAAGGTCTGCGCGTCGATCCACTGGCCGATGCCCGGCGTTTGCGTTTTGCGCCAATCGTCGAAGCCGGTGCGTTGCACGCAGTACAGCGGTAGCGCTTTGCTTCGGTCCGAAGCGAAACCAGTCGGCAGGTTCATGCGGCGGCGGTGTCCGGTCGGCGGTGGGAATGCGCGTCCAGCCAGTCGGCCAGCGCGGCGAGCGTGTCGAAGTGAAGATCGGGAACGACATCGCGATGCGGCCACGGCCGGCCGTCGCGGTTGATCCAGCAGGTGCGCAGGCCGGCGCGCGCTGCGCCGACCACATCCATTTCGATATCGTCGCCGACGTGCAGCACTTCGGCCGGCATCACGCCGAGGCGTTCGCAGGCGGCGTGGAAGATGCTGGGCTCGGGTTTGGCCGCGCCGTGTTCGCGCGCGCCGAGTTGGAAGCGGAAATGGCCGGCCAAGCCGATCAGTTCCAGGTCGGCGTTGCCGTTGGTCAGCGCCGCTACCGGCAGGTGCGCGGCGATGCGGGCCAGGGCGTCGATGCTGTCCGGATAGCAGTCGACTTGGTTGCGCGCGGCGTGGAAGGCGTTGTACGCGGCTTCGGCCAGGGCGGGGTCGCCACCGCTTTCGCTCAACGCGCGCTGCAGGGTCATGCGGCGCAGGGTGCTGAGATCGTGGATCAGCTGGGGGTTTTCTGCGAACACGCGGTCGCGCAGGGCGCGCATTTCCGGGATCGGGAAACGTTCGGCGGTGCGGGGGCTGTGTTCGCGCATCCATTCGTCGAGCACGCGCTCGATGCGTTCGCCGATCGGCGCGAACGGCCACAGCGTGTCGTCGAGGTCGAGGGTGATGGCGCGGACGGGGAAGCTCACGTGGACATTTTACTTCCAATAGCGCAGGGCCGCCCAATTCAGTAGGTTCGGGCCACCCTGGTCCCGTCATCCCAGCGAAAGCTGGGACCCATCTTGCTGTTGCCCTTAAAGCCGTCATCTCCGCGAAGGCGGGGGTCCAGCGACTTGGCTTTAGCTCTGTAGAGCGGAGCTTGCTCCGCTGCTGTTGCTTTACGCCATCATCCCAGCCAACGCTGGGACCCATCTTGCTCTTGCTTTTCAGCTGTCATCCCGGCGCATGCCGGGATCCTGGCCTGACGTGGCCGGTGAACGGCGCTGCGACTCGCGCCATGGAAAAAAGCTTCCGGCTGCGCCGGGTCACTTTCTTTGTTGGCCCAAAGAAAGTAACCAAAGAAAGGGCCCGAAGCTTAAGTGGTTCGACCCGTCTGAAAGACCCGCGGGCGACCTAGCCTTCGTCGTGGCTGACCTTCTTACGCAGGTATTAGATTTTGATTCGCAGCGTATGGGTGACGTGGCTTTTGCGGATTTTCGCTAAGGAGGCGTCTGGGTCGATTGCGTCGGATCTCAGTGTCGAAGCGATGGATGAATCCCAAGTGCGACGCTGGCGAGTAGTCACTCCAGCAATCTCGCCCAACCTTCGAGCCCTTCGATACGGCCGAGGACGATCTTCACGCACACCAGCAACGGTACCGCCAGCAGCAGGCCGACGATGCCCCACAGCCAGCCGAACAACATCAGCGCAAGAATCAGCACCAGCGGCGACAAGGCCATGCGTCGTCCCAGTACGATCGGCGTGACGATCTGGCCTTCGATCGTGTGCAAAGCCAGATAGATCGCCGCGGGCGCCAGCGGCGACCATTCGTAGTCGGGCCACAGACCTTCGAAAGTCACGAAACCCATCAGCAGCATCAAGCCCACGCCGATCAACGGGCCCACGTACGGCGCGAAATTCAGCAGCGCCGCCACCGTGCCCCACAACAACGCTTCCTGCACCGCCAGGCCCAGCGCGTATAGCGAAGCGGCCACCGCCAAGCCCAGCAGCGTGTTGATCACGCTGATGGTCAGCACGTAGCGCGAGATCTCCAGCTCGATCGATTGCAGGATGTCGACCGTCAGCTTCTTGCGTTGCCGCGTCGGCAACAGCGCGATCGCATTGCGCTGCAGGTTTTCGCCGAAGGTCATGAAGAAGAACGTCAGCAGCACCACCGCCAGCACCGAGGCCAGCATCTTCGGCGTAGCCGTCAGCGACTTCCACGGATCGGGATCCTGGATCGTGACCACCTGCACTTTGCGCGTGTTCGGCTCACTGGCGGCGCGGGCGAAGGATTCTGCGGCTTTGTTCGCCTGCTGCATCGGCTGCGTCATCTGCCGCAGCTTGGGCGCCAGCACGCGCAATTCTTTGGGGATCTGCTGCATCCATTCGCCGGCGGGCACGATCAGTTGCCGGCCGAGCATCACCGCGCCGGCCAGGCCCAGCGCCAGCAACAGCAACGCCCCCAGAAAGCGCGGGATATACATGCGCCGCAGCCCGCGCAGGATCGGATTGCCGATCAGCGCGAAGAACATCGCCAGCAGCACCGGCAGGATCATGTCTTGCGCCGCCCACAGCGTGTAGCCGACGGCGAGCACGGCCAGCACGACCAGGGCCATCGGCGCACGCGGGCGCGGGGCGGCGGGCGGTGCGGGCTCGGGTTCGGGGCCGGCGGCGATCGGTGCGTCGGGAGTGAGTGCCATGGGGCCAGTGCTCGGAACGGATGCGCACGATACGGCTTTTCTTCTCAGTGTCGGATGAAGCCGGGCGAGATTTTTGCTGTTTCCTCCCCCCGCGGGGGAGGATGCCCCGAAAGGGCAGGAGAGGGGGCGCGAGCGTAGCGAAGCGTGCTTTGCTTTTTGTTGTGGGATGGCACGAAAAGCCGGGCCCTCTCCCTGGCCTTCGGCCTGTCCCTCTCCCGCAGAGGGGAGAGGGGAAAAGCCATCAGCGCTCGGACAGTTCGGTCGCCGCTTCGGCGGGGCGCGGAGCGACGGCGACAGGCTCAGGTGCGGGCACGCTGCGCGGCGCCGGCTGAACGGCCGCATCGTCCGCCACCTCATCCGCTTTTTCGGCGGCCTGTTCGGCCTGATCGGCGGCCGAACTCGCCTGCACCGAGGCGAACAGACCCGACAACGCGGTGATCATCTGCAAGACGCGCGTGCCGCTTCCGCCCAATGCGCCGAGCTTGCCGAGCGTCTGCACCGGATCGCTGCGTCCGATCACGAAACCGCCGATCAAACCCGCGACCACGATCCGCAGCGGCGTCCAGCTGTCGCGCCAGGTCGTGCGCAGCGTCCGCCACTGGTCGCCGGTCTGCTGCAGCCGGCCTTCCAGCAACTGTTCGCGGCGCGCGACGCGGTGCTTGAGCTGTTCGAATCTCATGCCTGCCCTTCTCTCATGCGTGCGTGTCCGGCGGCGGCGTGGGCGAGGCTTCGTCGCTGTCGTCGGCTTCGTCGCCGATGCCCAGCCGCGCCAGCTGGCGCCGCGTCGCATGCAGGCCGGTGTAATCGAAGAAGCGGCTCACGCGCCAGGCGGCGATGCCGGCGACGATCGCGCTCAGCGCCGCGCACAAGGCCAGCGATGCCAACCAGGACCAGCCCGACGCCTGCAGCACCGCGATCGCTACCGCCATCACCAGCAACCACGCCGAAGCGCCGAACACGATCGCCACGCCCACCCAGGCCATCGCCCGTCCGAACGCGCTGCGCGCCAACGCCAGATCGGCGATGACCAGCCGGCGCAGCGCCCGTCCGCTGTCCACCGCCGCTTCGAAACTGGCTTTGCCGGCGGCGCCGATCCTGCGCACGCTTTCGTCGATGTGCGGCGGGGCAGGGTCCGGCGGCGCCCGGCCTTCAGGCTCCGGCGCTGGATTCGGATCGCTCATGCGCCCAGCTTACTTGTTGCTGGAGCGCGCTACCTTGGCGATCAGCCAACCGGCGGCGAACGCGATGCCGAACGCGGTGAGAGGACGCTCGCGAATCAGTTCCGATGCGCTGTCGAGCACGTCGCGGCTCTTGTCCATCAGCACGTCCATCTGCTCGCGTGCGGCGTCGCCCAGATTCTCGGCGGCGGCGATGCCGGCCAGCGCACTGTCGGCCAGTTCGGACTTCATCTGCGCCTTGCCCAGCCGCAGTTCGTCGCCGGCGACGCTGGAGGCGCCCTTGATCGCTTCGCCCGCGGCCGAGGCCGCTTGTTTGATGTGGCTGCCGGCTTCGCCGAGATTGCTCTTGATGGCGTCGCTGGCCGTGGGGGACATGCTCATTCGGAACTCCTTGGCTGGGTGATGCCGATGATGGGCGGTGCCGGGTCGGCGGCCTGTGAATCCCGCCCAGCGTAGAGCCTGTTAACGCCAATAGCATCAACAGGCCCGGTGGATTCAGCGCATCAGCACCTGGTACTGGGCGCGTCCGCGGACGATGCGCAACACCAGCTGCTCCGGCGGCTTGGCGAAGCTGGCGCGGAAGCTGGTCAGATCGGCGAAGTTGCCGCTGCTGGCGGCCAGGATCACATCGCTCTGACGCAGGCCGCTTTCCGCCGCGCGGCTGCCCTTGGCCACCTCGGTGACCAGCACGCCGGCCCAGCCCTGGCGGCGCAGCGACTCGGGCAGCTCGGCGAAGTTGGCGCCGGTCAGGCGCGCATCGATGCTTTGCCCGTCGCGGCGGGTTTCGCTCAGGCCGGTGGTCAGCTTCAGCGGCTTGCCGTCGCGGCTCACGTCCAGGCTCAGCTGGCTGTTGAGCGGCTGCAGGCCTTGGAAATTGCGCCAGGATTCGCTGTCGTCGATGCGCTGGCCGTTGGCCGACAAAATCACATCGCCCACTTGCAGCCCCGCCTTCGCCGCGGCCGAGCCGGGATAGACGCGGGTCACCGCGGCGCCGCGCGCTTCGTCCAGGCCGAAGCCGCGGTATTCGCGTTCGGTCACGTCCTGCGTTTCCACGCCGACGATGCCGCGCCGCACCTGGCCGGTGCTGGCCAGCTGCTGCATGACGCTGCTGGCGAGGTTGGTGGGGATCGCGAAGCCCAGGCCGATGTTGCCGGCCATGCTGCCCTGCGGGTTGAAGCTGGCGGTGTTGATGCCGACCAGTTCGCCTTTCAGATTCACCAGCGCGCCGCCGGAATTGCCGGGATTGATCGACGCATCGGTCTGGATGAAATTCTGGAAGCCGATGCCGGGCAAGTTGCTGCGCCCGACCGCCGAAACGATGCCCGACGTCACCGTCTGGCCCACGCCGAACGGATTGCCCACCGCCACCACGAAATCGCCCACGCGCAGCGCATTGCTGTCGCTCAGCGCGATCGCGCTCAGGTTCTGCGGCGGGATCTTCATCAGCGCCACATCGGTGTCGGCATCGGAGCCGACGAATTCGGCCTTCAGCGTGCGGCCGTCGGCCAGCGTCACCGACACGTCGTCGGCGCCTTCGATCACGTGATGGTTGGTGAGCACGTAACCGCGCTGCGCATCGACGATCACGCCCGAGCCCAGCGATTCGCGCACGCGATCCTGCGACAGCTCGGGGAACATGCGCCGGAACATGGGATCGTTGCCGAACGGACTCACCCGCACCCGCTGCTTGCTGTGCACGCTGACGACCGACGGGGTGACCCGCTGCAGCATCGGCGCCAGCGAAGGCAGCGCCTGGCCGTCGACCGACGTCGGCAGCGCCGCCACGTTGGGCACGGCGGCCATGATCGGCGCCGCCGCGGGCGGGGCGGCCTGGGCGGGCGTTTCGAGGCAGTCGCGCAGGGCGGTCGCGGCGAATCCGCCGAATGCGGCGGCGGCGGTGAGGGCGATCAGGGTGGGCAGCGGACGCATGGGTCGTGTTTTATCCGGCGGCAGGGTGGCTGAACGTGAATTCGGGCGCTTCGGGCTCGATTCAAGCCCGTTAACGCGCTCAGTGTGCCCAAAGACCGCCGAATCGCATCTGAAGTTCGCCGATGGCTTTTGCCCCCTCCCTTCGGGGTGAGGCCGCACGGCTTGCGCGCCATCGGCGCGCGTGCGGGTGAACGCTCGCGCCGCTGGCGCGGGCCGGGGCGCGAAGCGGGGTTGGGTGAGGGTCCGGCGAAGCGAGGCATGTCCGGACAACGCGGGACTTCGAACCCTCATCCGGCCCTTCGGGCCACCTTCTCCCGAGGGGAGAAGGGAAAAGCGGTGGCCGATCAGGCCCCGAAATCACGTGCCCGCCCCCAATCTGCAAAACCATGACATGGATCATAAAAGCCGTTGACTTCGGTCCCGGCCAGGGGTAGCTTGGATCCCCGCGCCGCCACAACATCTTGGGGTGCGTGGGGCAGGTAAGGCCCAAGCAGTGGTGATTTTATGACCATTTGGCTTGGTTCCCGGGTCGTCGCCTTGGGGGAGGTGATGGATGCGAGCAGGTAAGGCCGGCAAGGCGGAAATACGGATAAAACGTGGCGCGCAAGGCGCGGCCGCGGCTTCGCCGTCGGCGTGATCCGGACTCCGGACACGCGGCGGGATTCATAAAACTGGTACCCAAAAGAACAACAGGCAGGGCTAGACCCGCGCCCCGAACGATGGAGATGGAACAGGCATGAGCACAGTGCGCCTTGAGGCGGTCCAGCCCGGCAGCGACGACAGGGAAATCCCGATGCAGCCGGCGTCGCAGGACATCTGGGACAAGAAATACCGGCTCAAGACCAAACAAGGCGTGGCGCTCGACGCCGATATCGACGGCACCTACCAGCGCGTCGCCAAAGCCCTGGCCGAGGCCGAGCCGACCGCCGAGAAGAAAAAGTACTGGGGCGAGCGCTTCGCCTGGGCGCTGCGCCGCGGGGCGATTCCCGCCGGCCGCATCACCAGCAACGCCGGCGCCCTGGAGCACAAGCCGGCCACGTCGACGATCAACTGCACCGTGTCGGGCACGATCGAGGATTCGATGGACGGCATCCTGGACAAGGTCCACGAAGCCGGCCTCACCCTGAAAGCCGGCTGCGGCATCGGCTACGAATTCTCCACGCTGCGTCCGCGCGGCGCGTACGTGTCGGGCGCCGGCGCGTACACGTCCGGCCCGATGTCGTTCATGGATATCTACGACAAGATGTGTTTCACCGTGTCGTCGGCCGGCGGCCGCCGCGGCGCGCAGATGGGCACCTTCGACGTGTCGCATCCCGACGTGCGCGACTTCATCCGCGCCAAGCGCGAAGACGGCCGCCTGCGCCAGTTCAACCTGTCGCTGCTGATCACCGACGGCTTCATGGAAGCGGTGAAGGACGACGGCGACTGGCCGCTGGTGTTCCCGATCAACCACAAGGAAGCCGCCGACCTCGACATCGACGATGCCGAGCAGGTCGTCTGGCGCGAATGGCCCACCAAGGGCAGCTACGTCAGCCGCGACGACGGTCTGGTCGCCTGCCGCATCTACGGCCACCTGAAAGCGCGCCATTTGTGGGACATGATCATGGTCTCGACGTACGACTACGCCGAGCCGGGTTTCATCCTGATCGACCGCGTCAACGAAATGAACAACAACTGGTGGTGCGAAAACATCCGCGCCACCAATCCCTGCGGCGAGCAGCCGCTGCCGCCGTACGGCGCCTGCCTGCTGGGCTCGGTCAACCTGACCAAGTTCGTGCGCAACCCGTTCACCGACCAGGCCTCCTTCGATTGGGAGGAGTACAAAGAAGTCGTGCGCGTGTTCACCCGCATGCTCGACAACGTGGTCGAAGTGAACGGCTTGCCGTTGCAGCAGCAGCGCGACGAGATCCTGCGCAAGCGCCGCCACGGCATGGGTTTCCTGGGTCTGGGCAGCACCGTGACCATGCTCAAGATGAAGTACGGCTCCAAGGATTCGTGCGAATTCACCGAACGCATCGCCCGCGAAATGGCCGTGGCCGGCTGGGAAATGGGCCTGGCTTTGGCGCAGGAAAAAGGCCCGGCGCCGATCATGGAAGAGCGTTTCGCGGTGACCGCCGCGATGTTGCGCCAGCGACCGGAAATGGCCGCCGACGGCTGGAAAGTCGGCCAGGAAATCCCCGGCAAGGTGCTGCACGCCAAGTATTCGCGCTACATGCAGCAAGTGGCTTCGGTCGCGCCGGAACTGGTCGAGCAGCTCGCCGAAAGCGGCGCGCGTTTCACCCACCACAGCTCGATCGCGCCGACCGGCACGATCAGCCTGTCGCTGGCCAACAACGCCAGCAACGGCATCGAACCCAGCTTCGCGCACCACTACAGCCGCAACGTGATCCGCGAAGGCAAGAAGTCCAAGGAAAAGGTCGACGTCTACAGCTACGAGCTGCTGGCCTACCGCGAACTGATCAACGCCAAGGCGATGCCTTTCGCCGAGGACGCCGAAGGCAAGCTGCCCGATTACTTCATCTCCGCCGACGACATCACGCCCAAGGAACACGTGGACGTGCAGGCCGCCGCGCAGAAGTGGGTGGACAGCTCGATCAGCAAGACCGCCAACGTCCCCACCGACTATCCGTACGAAGACTTCAAGGACATCTACCGCTACGCCCACGAGCAGGGCCTGAAGGGCTGCACCACGTTCCGCTTCAACCCCGCCGCCTTCCAAGGCGTGCTGGTGAAGGAAGCAGACCTGGAAAACACCCTGTACCGCTTCGAGCTGGAAGACGGCAGCACCCTGGAAGTGAAGGGCAACGAACAGATCGAATACGACGGCGAAATGCACACCGCCGCCAACCTCTTCGACGCCCTGAAAGAAGGCTATTACGGCAAGTTCTAAGCTCCGCTTAAACCCTCTCCCGCAAAACCGGGAGAGGGACAGGCGCGAAGCGCCAGGGAGAGGGCCCGGCTCTTGATCCAATAAAAACAAGTCAGCAACAAACCCCGGAATCGCTTGCACGCACGCAAGATCGCGCTACATTCCGCAAACGGGCACATCGCCCGTCATTAGAAAAGACGAGGACACCCCGATGAGCAATGGAAACGGAGTCACGGCGACGATCAGCAACGCCGCCAGCGCGGTCGCCGAGAAAGCGTCCGAAGTGGGCGGCACGGTCGCCAAGAAAGCGAAGGGCGCGGTCGCGTCCGCCAAGAAAACCGCCAAGAAAGCCAGCAAGGCCGTCAGCAAGCGCGTGGCCACCGCCAAGAAAGCGGTCGGCAAGCGCGTGACCAAGGCCAAGAAGACCCTGGCCAGCGCCAGCGCCAGCGCCAAGGCCGAAGTGGCCGCGCTGCGCAAGAAGGGCGCCGGCAAGAAGAAGGCCGCCAAGAAGTCGAAGACCGCCAAGCGCACGGCCAAGAAAGCCGCTGCGAAGAAGTCGGTCCGCAAGGCCGCCGCCAAGAAGACCGCCCGCAAGTCGCCGGCCCGTAAAGCCGCAGGCAAGAAGGCCGCGCGCAAGTCGCCGGCCAAGAAAGCCGCCAAGCGTCCGGCGAAAAAGGCCGCCAAGAAGTCGGCACGCGCCACGCTGACCAAGCCGCGTCCGCCGAAGAAAATCGCCGGCGGTTGATGTTCGTTAAGCCCTCTCCCGCCTGCGGGAGAGGGCAGCAGTTCCCCTCTCCCCTTGTGGGAGAGGGTGCCCCGCAGGGGCGGGAGAGGGGAATGAGGCGAAGCCGAATGCCTTGCTCTTGCACCCCAAAAACCCCATATAAAAACCATAAATCAGCGCATCAGGAACACCGCAATGGCCGTCAAAATCGACAAGAAGATCAAGGGTTACGCCGTCGTCACGCCGGAAGACAAAGCCAAGGAAGCCGCCCAGGCCGCCTCGGTCTCCCGCGCCGCCGCCGAGGCCGACCTGCCCACGGCCGACGTGATCCAGATGCACGAGCGCATCGAGCGCCCCGAAGTGCTGATCGGCAGCACCTACAAGATCAAATCCCCGCTGGTGGAACACGCCATGTACGTGACCATCAACGACATCGTGCTCAACGCCGGCACCGAGCACGAACTGCGCCGCCCGTTCGAGATCTTCGTCAACAGCAAGTCGATGGAACACTTCCAGTGGATCGTCGCGCTGACCCGCATCATGTCCGCCGTGTTCCGCAAGGGCGGCGACGTGACCTTCCTGGTCGACGAAATGAAAGCCGTATTCGACCCCAAGGGCGGCTACTTCAAAGCCGGCGGCGTCTACATGCCCTCGCTGGTGGCCGAACTCGGCGCCATCGTCGAAGACCACCTGAAATCGATCGGCATGATCCACGACCCCGAGATGAGCCCCGCCCAACGCGCCCTCATCGCCGAAAAGCGCCACGCCTACGAGCAGCGCTCAAAAAAAAACAATGAAATAAGCGGTACCCTCGGCGGCGCACTCGCCGACCCGACCACGGAAACCGAACTGGGTTCCAACGAAGACCTCGCCGTAACCGGCGACGGCGCGTCGTTTCCGCCGTCTGCGACGCTTTGCCATAAGTGCAGCGCTAAGGCGCTGGTGATTATGGATGGGTGTGCCACGTGTTTGAACTGCGGTTATTCTAAGTGTGGATAAGGTTTAGCGATGTGGGCAAACGCAAGAATCGACCGGCTTGGGGATCAGCTCAGGGAAAAGAAATTTTCAGCTGAATTGCTGACGGATTTAGATGACTATCGAGCATCATTCTTGCCTGCATATCAGGCTGTTGTTGAACGACTAAAAAACGACCTGGGTTACGCCGTTACAGGAAGGCCGGCAAAATCCACACCTGCACTGGTCGATAAGCTCGAACGACAGCACGTCAGATTGAGCCAAGTGCAAGACATTGCCGGCTGCCGGGTAATTGTCGATGACATCTTTCTTCAAGAGCGAGCCTTCTTGGCTTTAGAGGTGTATCTGGATACGCCGATAATCTATGACCGCAGGGCGCAGTCAAGTCACGGTTATCGCGCGATCCATTTAGTGGCGACTATTAATGGTAGGAAAGTTGAAATCCAGCTCAGGAGTGAATTGCAGCATTTATGGGCTGAAATATCAGAAAAACTTTCGGACACTCTTGGGTCATCCATCAAGTATGGGCAAGGGGATTCGGAAGCGCTCCAATTGTTGAGTAATCTTTCTCATGCAATCGACAAAGTAGAGGAAGAAGAAACCGCTAGGAGAAATTTTTTTCTAAGCGTGCAGCGCGAAGGGCTAACGATCAATAAGCCCATGCGAAAAGACATTAGAGCCATTGAGAAGAGATTTTTTGCGCGGCGTGCTCAGCTCATGCGTTTACTTCTGGATATTCGCGACGGTCACTTGCAGGCGGTAGCATGATTTTTCTACTTGACTACGATCGAGCAGTCGGAGAACTCGTCAGCATCCGAGAATTTGATGTTAATGAGCGAACAAAAGCTTCGAAGTCGCGGTTAGATCTTGAGATAGAGTTACTAGCAAAAGGCATAAACCGTGAGGTTGTTTTGCTCGAAGCAGAATCTGAGGAAGCACTACGAAAAACTCACAACAGGTACTTCAGGAATGTGAGCGGACTTGCCGATTCCGCTCGGACTTCTGTGAAACTCAAGGATCCGGAGCCCGACAAAAATCGTTAGCCAGAAGGATGGGTTAGAGATTGCTTCACTGCATACTCGATTTAGGAGCCAGCGTAGCCCGGGTAAGCGAAGCGCACCCGGGGCTCTTCCTCTCCGTCGCTGCGAACCCGGGTGCGGCCTGCGGCCTTACCCGGGCTACGGAGTTTTTCGCGTGGCACGGATACTTCCGATGAGCTCGTAGGTTGGGGTGCAACCCCAACATCGCGACCTCTCAATCTAGCGACGATTCGTGTGAGTCTGCGACGTTGGGGTTCGCAAGGGCCCGTAGCCCGGATACCGCCGACGCAATCTTGCCCATCGCGGCACCTCGCATTCGGCGGGTCAGGACCCGCCCTACGGTCGCGGGGTTGTAGGGCGGGTCCTGACCCGCCGTTTACCGGTTGAAGGAGTAGAACTCCGAGGCGCCAAAAAGAAGAGTCATAGTAGATTTTCAAAAAACGCATCTCGACCCATTTCCATGCAAACGTGAAGGATCGCCAATGGAGTTATGGCCATGACGGACAACGGACTTTCCTTCGCGGAGCTGGAAGAGCGAATCCGTGCCATACCCGACGGCCCTTCTGCCGTACTGAATACACCGCGTTGGCTGATTCCCTTCAATATTCTCGGTACGATCGGGATTGTGGTTGGGCTTCTTCCATCTATCTTTATCGAGTTCTGGCAACCACAGATGTGGATGGCGAGCATGGCTCGCGTGGGGTTGTGGATGGCGGTTGTGGGTTACGCGCCTGATTTCTTGCGAAACATTTGCGTGGTGACGTTGAGTTTCCTGCGCTGGAAGGACGACCAGATAAAGCAGCTCGACCATGATCTTGTTCATTTCCGCAATCTGTATCGATGGCTCGTCGAGTTCCCGAAAGAACAGCTTGAAGAGCACCAGCGTTTCGCGCGCCACGTGCAAACCCGCTTGGCGTCGAAGCTCGGGTTGCTGACGGGAAGCCTCGATAAATTGGGCATTGTTCCCGTCCTGGCGGCCTTGAGCATTCAGCTGAAGGCATATCTCGATCCGGAGGGCGTACCGCTCTGGCAGATTATCCTGGCGCTGTTCCTCGCAATCACCTATCTCATCGCTTGGCTAGCCGCACATATGCGATTGCGCGTGCAGCTCTACGAAGTACTTTTGGCCGAAGCGTTGGCGAAGAAGGGCGGATAGCCAGCGTAGCCCGGGTAAGCGAAGCGCACCCGGGGCTCTTTCTCTCTCGTCGCCGCGGACCCGGGTGCGGCCTGCGGCCTTACCCGGGCTACGGTTTTTCGCATGGCACGGATACTTCCGATGAGTGCGGGCGGTTGAGTCAGATTGCGTAGCCCGGGTAAGCGAAGCGCACCCGGGGCTCTTCCTCTCCCGTCGCTGCGATCCCGGGTGCGGCCTGCGGCCTTACTCGGGCTACGGGGTTTTCTTGCATGGGGGTGCGGGGTCTTCCGATGGGTGAGATCGGTTGAGGTCGGCACGCTCGGCGCATGGTGCGATATCGGCGCAATCGCGAGCGCAACGGGACTTACTTCTTTACGGTGACGCTGCGCGACCGTCGGAGCCGTTTGCTGGTGGAGCGCTTCCATGACTTGCAAGAGGCATGGAAAGCCGCCGGCGGCCGGGTTCCGCACGATGTCGTCGCGGCTGTCGTGCTCCCGGACCACTTGCATGCCGTCATCGAAATGCGCGACGGGCGAGACGACTACTCGCGACTCTGGCAGGACATCAAGAAGGGCTTCACCTTGCGCACCCGGGTACGGCGCACGATGCCGTCGCCCTGGCAATCGCGGTTCTGGGAACACACGATTCGCGATGAGGCCGATCTATGCGCGCATGTGGATTACGTGCATTTCAATCCGGTCAAACATGGGCTTGTCGAACGGGTGTCGGATTGGCCGCTCTCTTCGTTTCATCGATATGTGCGGGATGGGTTGCTTCCGCGGGATTGGGGCAGTGCGAGGCGTTGATCGAACGCGTCCCGGGTGCGCTGCGCTTACCCGGGCTACGGTTCCGTTGCGGGATGGCAGGAACGGGTGCCTGACTTAAGCGAGGGTGCCTCGCCGTAATTCGGCATGTAGCATGGACACACTGCCCCGGGCGGGGGTCGGAGCCACGAGTGCCGTATGCCGGCGATGCACATTAGGCGGTTGTCGCCCTGCGACGCCGTAGCCAAACGGTTCGCCTTGCGCGCGTGGCCCGAGGCCGGCGATCGCCTATGAACGGACCGTTGGCGACCCACGGCCTGGACGAGCAGTTCGAACTGCTGTCGCAAATCGTCGGCGACATATCGGGCGAACTGGCCTTGGAACCTTTGCTCGAGCGCACGGTGGAACGCGCTACCCGGGCGGTCGGCGCCGACGACGGCATCATCGGTTTGTATTCGCCGGCCCACCATCATTTCATCACGGCCGCTACGTACGGCCGGCCGATGCAAAGCCTCAATCCGCAGATCTATCCCGGCCAGGGCCTGGCCGGCCGGGTCCTGGAGACCCATGCGACCGTCTTGAGCCGCTACGGCGACCTTCCGAACCCTTTGGAAGGCGAGCCCGCGGACAAGATGTTCCTGGGCGTGCCGATCCAGAAGCGCGGCGAGCTCATCGGCGTGTTCTGCCTGGGCTCATGGCGGAGCGATTGCTTCAACGAGCGCGCGTTGGAACTGGTGGAACTGTTCGCCCGGCATGTCGCCATCGCCATCGACAATGCGCGCCGTTACAGCGAGGAACAAAAACGCGCGCAGCGGTTCGCTCTGATCGCGAGCGTATCGGGATTGAGCACTTCCGATCTCGACATCGAGGCCTTCCTGCAGCAATCCGCCGATGCCATCCACGAGATATTGGCTTATACCAGCGTCGACATACCGCTGATCGATCCGCTGAACCCGGAGGTGATGGTCGTCAGGGTCCGCGGCGGAGAGCACAAACGTCAGGTCTTCCGCGAGCGGCGTTTGCCGATAACCGCCGGCATCATGGGCGCTGCGCTGCACGAGCGGCGCGCGCAACTGGTGAACGATGTGAGACGCGACCCTCGTTACGTCGTTCCGCCGGGCGTGCGGCCGGCGAGGGCGGAGCTGGCCGTGCCGCTGCTGCATCAGGACGAGGCGTTGGGCGTCCTCAACGTGGAAGGCGAGGGCCCTTTCGACGAACTCGACGTCGCAAGCCTGGGCATCGTGGCCGAAAAACTGTCGCTGGCGATCGTCAAGGCCCGGTTGCAGGCGCAAAACCGGAAGATCGCCATTTTCGAGGAAAGGCAGCGTCTGTCGCGGGATCTGCACGACAACGTCACCCAGATACTTTCTTCGATGAGCTTGATCGCGCAATCGATGCAGGGAGCGTGGCGAAGCGATCCGGCCGAAGGCGAGCGGCTTGCCGCCAGGCTCGCCGAATTGTCGCAGTTGGCGTTGAGCGAACTGCGCGGAATGCTTCGCGAGCTTACCCGGGAAGACCATCCGCACCCGCCGGGCGCGACGAAGGAAGCGCAAGGGCTCCCGGAATCGCTGCAGAAACTCCTGCGCGTGATGCTGCCCATGCATTTGCATTTCGAGTTTTCGGTCGTCGGCTACCAGCCGCAAGCGGAAGCGCACGAAGAAGCGATTCTGAGGATATGCCAGGAAGCGGCGTCCAATGCGGTCCGGCATGCGGCGCCGCAACGCATCGATGTGTCGATCGAGCTGACCGAGACCAGCTTATGCGCCATCGTCGCGGACGACGGCTGCGGTATGCCCGAACAAATCGAACGCGGAATGGGTCTGAACAATATGCGCAAACGCCTGCAGGAACTGGGCGGATCCTTGTTCATCGCCAAGCGCCGGCCGGCGGGTACGCGGCTCAAAGCGAAATTGCCGCGACGCGATCGGCAGCCGTAGGCTGGTTTGGTTCCATCAACCCAGGGCGCGGGTATTCCTGCTCTGCCGTTTTCTATCCGTGCTCGCTGCAGAACGTGCGGATCGCTTCGGCTACCCGTTGCGGATCGTCTTCGTGGACGAAGTGGGACGCGTTCGGGATGCAAATGTCCCTGGCGCCCGGGATCAATCCGGCGAGGCGTTGGTTGATCCGCCGCTGGAAACCGGGAGTGTCGCTGCCGCGGACGAGTTGCGTCGGGATACCGAGCGACGCGGCGTCCGCCGCGGTAAAGACCGGCAATCCCGCACCCAGTAGCGCCGCGCGATGCTGTTTGAGGTTATCCGTCATCTGCCGCTTTCGCGCGGGAGCGATCTTCGCGTATGCGGCGTCGCCGAGAACGCCGCGCGCGAAGAAATCCAGCGCGGCGCTGTCGTTGCCCTCGCGAAACGCCTTCATTGCCGGTCCGATCGCGCCGGCGCCGAACTTGAGAAGCGCGACCAGCGCGCCAGGCGAAGACAACAGGAGTTTGAAGAGCTCGCCCGGCTTAGGCGGAAGCGCCGTCAAGAACATGGACAGGACAGGCGGCTCTTCGAGCGTGAGCGTACGCACGAGGTCGGGACGTCGCTGCGCGGCGAGCAGGCATACGAAGGCGCCGGAAGAGTTGCCGACCAGATGCGCCTTTCCGAGACCGAGCCTCCCGATGAGCGCTACCAAGTCTTCGGCATGTTGGTCGAGCGCATCGTCCACGCCGTCGTCGATGGGACGGTTAGGGTGGGCGAACCGACGGCTGTAGTTGATGACGCGAAAATGTTCCGCGACGAGGGGTTCGAGCGGCTCCCACGAACGCAGGTCGCTGATACCCGCGTGGACGAGCACCATCGGATCGCCACGGCCGCACTCCCGATACGCGAGAGACGTGCCGTTAAGATCGATTTCTTGTTCATTCATGAGGGGCGCCGGGGTCTTCTTCATGTCCGAGTCCGGCGTCGTCGGGAAGCCGCCGAATCGGCCATGCGAGGCAGCACGAGGACTGCATTGGGGGATGCGGACACGGTATTGGCTGTGGGGTGCGCTAGTAACCACCATTCGACAGGGCCCGGGCATGCAAAAATGCCGGCCGTCGACGAGGTGAACCCATGACATGGTCCGCACAGCAATACGCACGGTTCGAGGACGAACGCACTCGCCCCGTCCGCGATCTGGTGGCCGCCATTCCGCGCGACGACGTGCGCACCGCCGTCGATCTGGGTTGCGGGCCGGGCAACTCTACCGAAGCGCTTGCGGCCCGTTACCCTGCGGCCACAGTCCGTGGCCTGGACAGTTCGGCCGACATGATCCGCGCGGCGCGCGAACGCTTGGCGGATATCGAGTTCAAATTGGCCGACATCGCCGACTGGCGCGCGCCAACACCGGTGGATGTCATCCTCGCCAACGCCTCGCTGCAGTGGCTACCGGATCACGCGTCGCTGTATCCCCGGCTCGTCGCCCAGTTGGCCGAAGGCGGATGCCTGGCCGTGCAGACGCCGGACAACCTGGCCGAACCGGCGCATCGGATCGCACGCGATGTGGCCGCGCAGGGGCCGTGGTCGCGCAAGCTCGCGCAGGTGTCGCATCCAGACCGTCACGACGCCGCGTGGTACTACGCGCTGCTCAAACCGTTGTGCACGCGGGTGGATGTCTGGCGCACCGCGTATTTCCATCCGTTGCAGGATCACGACGCCATCGTCGAATGGTTCAAAGCAACGGCGCTGCGGCCCTATCTGGCGCCGCTGGACGCCGAAGAGCGGCAAGCGTTCCTTGCCGCGTATCGCCGCGACATAGCCGCCGCTTATCCTCTGCTCGCGGACGGGACGACGCTGCTGCCGTTCCCGCGGCTGTTCCTCGTCGCCACGCGCTGATAGGGCTGCCGATATTGGCGCCAACTGATAGTGACTTCTTCCCGATTGCGCCCGCTTCGGCCTGCGGGTAACGTCGGGCGCATACTTAGCGGCGCCGTTCGCGGCGCGGGAGCCGAGATGAAGCGAAGGGATTTCCTGTGGACATGCGCCACGGTCGCCGGTGCGGCGGCGCTCCCGGCTTGCGGTTCGATGCGCAGCGGACGCGAGGAACCGGCGAGGTTGGATGCCGCAGCCTTCCATGCGTCGCGGCGATTCGCTCCAACGCGGTTCGGGCGTATCGCGTACGTGGAGCGTGGCAGCGGCCCGGTCGCGCTCTTCCTGCACGGCTTTCCGTTGAACGGGTTTCAATGGCGGGGCTCGCTCGAACGGCTGTCGCCTTACGGCGGTGCCTCGCGCCGGATTTCATTGGGCTGGGCTACACCGACGCGCCCGACCAGCAGGACTTCTCTCCGCAGGCGCAGACCGACATGCTCGTCGCGTTGCTCGACGCGCTCTCGATTCCCTCGGTCGACCTCATCGCCAACGATAGCGGCGGGACGATCGCGCAGCTGTTCGTGGCGCAATATCCGGATCGCGTCCGCACATTGCTGCTCACCAACTGCGACGTGCACGAGAACAGCCCGCCCGCGCAGATGCGCAACTCGATCGCGACGGCGCGGTCCGGTCAGTACGATCAGAAAATGGCGCGTCATCTCGAGGATCGCGTGTACGCGCGCTCGCCCAAAGGCATCGGCGGATCCGCCTATGTCGATCCGGCCAACTTCACCGACGAAGCGATCGAGGTCTACTTCACCCCGTTGGTATCGTCGCCGCTGCGAAGGACGCAGTTGAATCGGCATTTGGCGGCGTACGAGGCGAATCCGCTCCTCGCCATCGAACCCGCGCTGCGCCGGAGCTCCGTGCCGACCCGCATGGTGTGGGGCACCGCCGACCCACTCTTTCCGGTGGTGTGGGCCGAATGGCTCGATCGGACCCTTCCCCAATCCCGCGGCGTGCGTCTGGTCGAGGGCGGGAAGCTGTTCTGGCCGGAAGAGAGGCCCGACTTGCTCGCCGACGAGGCGCGCGCGCTCTGGGGCGTGTAGGGTCCTGACCCGTCATCTTCGAAGCAACGAAATTTGGATACTGCTGCCGCAAATGGATGCGCCATATCCACCACGATCCGAAAACGCCGCCGAGTTCGCCTGGCGGCACGATGACGTCTTCGGGCGTATCGCCTCGCGCTATGACCTGCTGTGCGATGTCTTCAGCTTTGGCATTCATCGCCTGTGGAAACGGCGCGTTGCGCGTCGCATCGCCGGCGAGCCATGGTCCGTGCTGCTCGATGGCGCCACCGGGACGGGCGACATCATCCTGCGCGTACTGGCGCATCAGACCACCGAAGGCCGAACTATCGTGGCCGCCGACATCAGCGCGCCGATGCTGGCGACGGCACGGCGTCGCTTTGGCGCAGGGATCAAGGCGGGGCGTGTGCATTTGCGGCAATTGGATGCGGAAGCGATGCCAACCGTCTCCGACGCCAGTGTCGATGCCTATTCGATGTCGCTGGTGATGAAGATATGCGATCGGCGGCGCGCGCTGGAAGAAGCTTTTCGCGTCCTGCGGCCCGGTGGCCGGTTGGTGCTTCTGGAAGCGTCCAATATCCGCTGGCGATGGCTGCATCGCGCCTATCTTGCGTACATGGCAACTTGCATGCCCGTGCTCGGATGGCTTGCGACGGGCGGCGACGCCTCGGCATACAAATATTTGCTGCATGGGATACGCGATTTCCCGACAGCCGAGGTGTTCGCGGAAGAGATCAGGGCATGCGGATTCCATGAAGTAGATTTCAAGCGCCTTTCGCTGGGCATCGTCGCGATCCACACCGCGCGCAAGCCAGGGACGTAGGCTGGGTGGCTCCATCGATCCAGCATCGCCATCTGCCAAACCCGACTAGAGGCACGGAATGATTTTCGATTGAAACAGATGGTTACCTCGTCACTTTTTTCCAGCCGGGGCGTTTTGCCACGAAGCTTCTTCGAGGCACCTCCGACCGTGGTGGCGCCGCAGCTGCTCAACAAACTCTTCATCCGAAACGACGGCCGTGTCGGACGAATCGTCGAGGTGGAGGCCTATACCCAGGACGATCCGGCAGCCCACACTTTCCGAGGGCCCACCAAGCGCAATCGAACCATGTTCGGGCGCGCCGGGCATATGTACGTCTACTTCACCTACGGCATGCATTGGTGCTGCAACGCCGTGTGCGAAGGAGAAGGGATCGGCGCGGGCGTTCTGCTGCGCGCATTGGAGCCGCTCGAAGGCTTGGCGCCGATGCGGGACGCGCGAGGCCAAGGCAAGAGCGATCGGGAGCTTTGCAACGGTCCGGGCAAGCTTGCGCAGGCGTTCTCGGTCAAGGGCGAAGCCGACGGAATCGATCTATGCGATCCGTCAAGCCGGATTGTCATCGCATCGGATGGACTGCCGGCGCCCGACGACCCTATCGTGTCCCGTCGAATCGGGCTCAGCGTTTCGGTCGACCTGCCGCTACGGTGGTATGTGCCCGGTAGTCGCTACGTCTCGAAACGATGAGTCGCCTGACGATTTCTTCAATCGCGCGGAATCGTAGGGCGGGTCCTGACCCGCCGCCCGCCAGCGGAAGCGAAAAACCCTCAAGCCAAGCCTCGCCTACGGATGTTTGGAAGGGCTCGTAACCGGGATACTGTCGACGCAATTTGTCCATCGCGTCGTCTCGCAGATGGCGGGTCAGGACCCGCCCTGCTCATTTGGGGAGTGGTGTCGATTTCCGAACCCGCCGTTCGTCGCTTCTATCAGAAGGCCGGCAAAGTCCGCGACGCACGATGAATCCCATACCATTACCAGGAGCCGCCATGACCCCCACCATTACCGCCTTTGAAAAATCGCCCGATCGCGGCAAGGGGCTGGCGCGCGACATGCGCGTGCGTTGGGCGCTCGAAGAAGTGGGCCAGCCTTACGACGTGCGCCTGGTTTCGTTCGAAACGATGAAAAAGCCCGCGCATCTGGCGCTTCAGCCGTTCGGGCAGATTCCGACGTACGAAGAGGGCGGCCTGGTCCTGTTCGAATCGGGCGGGATCATTCTCCATATCGCCGAACATCATGCGGGCCTGTTGCCCGATGATGCGAACGGCCGGGCGCGCGCCATCGCGTGGATGTTCGCCGCGCTGAGCACGATGGAGCCGCCGATCGTCGAACACGGCATGTCCCTGTTATTCGAACGCGATAAAAGCTGGTACGAGCAGCGGCAGCCCATGCTCGAGGATCGCGTGCGCAAACGCCTGGCGGCGTTGTCGAATCGCCTGGACGATGCCGATTGGCTCGATGGCGCGTTCAGCGCCGGCGACTTGATGATGGTGTCGGTGCTGCAAAGGTTGAGGAGCTCGGGACTGGTGAACGACTATCCGAACCTCGCCGCCTACGTCGCCCGCGCCGAAGCCAGGCCGGCGTATCAGCGTGCATTCGCGGCGCAATTGGCGGTTTTCACCGGTAAGCAATAGGCGAGATAGCCACGCGTAGGGTTTCTGATCGCCGCGTCTCGCATTCGGCGGGTCAGGACCCGCCCTACGATTTCGAGGACGTCAACGGCAACGTGCGTTGATGATCCATGCCCGCGAATCGAACCACACGCCATCGTCGCGATGATGCTGAGCGACGATTCCGCGTAGCCGCGCCCGCTCGCGTTCGGCGGAAGCGGCATCGCGCGATTGCGATGCTTCCTGTGTGGACTGGAATCCTCCGATCCAGTCCAACGCAGCCTCGACGCTGTCGCCGTAGTACACGGGCTCGTGCACGTCCTGGAATGTCGTATGCGCGAAGCCCGCCGCATCGAGGATCCCCTCCGCCGCGGAGGGATCTGCGAGCGAAAACGCAGCCGACGACAGCGCATGATCTCCTTGAACCGCCATAGACCACTCGTTCGCCTCGCGGGCTTGCCAAACCATCATGACCAGACGCCCGTCATCCGCGAGCGCGCCGCGGATGTTGCGGAACGCGACGATGGGATCGGCGAAGAACATGGTGCCGAATCGGCTGATCGCGACGTCGAAACTTTGCGACAGGAACGCATGCGTTTGCGCATCGCCTTGCTCGTATCGCACGTTGCGTACGCCTTCCGCTGCGGCGAGCGCACTTGCACGGGCGATTGCCGGCCCCGAGGCGTCGATTCCCATCGCGCCGCCGGCCGAAGCGGCGCGCGCGGCATCGCGGGTGGTCTTTCCGGCCCCGCATCCGATGTCCAGCACGCGTTCGTGGGCAAGCACGGCGCACGCGGAGCGGAACGCGCGGTTGTGCAAATGCAGCTCCGCGTCGTAATCCACGGGACCGGCGCCGCGCTCGTCTGATGAAGCCGTTTCGGGGAACTTCATAACTCCTCCCTGCGCGCCTGCCGGTTTAAGGTGGAACCCGAGATCGCGATCGCTTTCGATCCTAAGCGGACCCTGCGTCGATGCGCTGCGAGAGTGGCGCTCGCTGCGTGGTCGCCGCACGCATCAGATCGACGATGCGATAGCCTCCTTCATAGACGAGCAGCGGCAGCATCCAACTCAGCCAGAGCAAGGTTGCGATCATCGCCGGCGACGGGGCGAGTCCCATTGCGATCTGGGCCTGAAGCAGTATCCGGAAGGTGATCGGGGAAAGCGTCACCAGATAGTTGCGGACCATCCAGCGCCGGTGCGGCCGCACGCGGTTGCGATGTATCGCGGTCAGCGCGATCAAGGCCGTCGTCAACCACGCCAGCGCGGTGGCGGCGAACGCCGAGCGGATTTCGAAAGGAGCCGGGGAAGTGGCGATCAGTCCCGTCGCGCCGGTGCAGGCGATGAGCATGCCGATCATGTAGATCCTGCCTGTCCAGCGATGCAGGCGGGGATAGGCCCGCGGCCAACGGGTCAGGAATTGGAGCGGTCCCAGGACTACGGTCAGCGCCCCGCCGGCAAGATGGGTCCACAGCCAACCTCGTCGCGTCCAGAACATGGTGTAGGCGGCGGGATCCGGATGGCCGTACTTGCCGTAAACGGTCAGCAGGAAATTGATGCTGATCAAACCGAGGGCAAGCCACACGATGGCCCAACCTGCGCGTCGGACCAGGCGAACGCGGGCGGGCGAAGCGGCATCCTGGCTCGTGTAGTCCATAGGCACCTCATACCGGAAACAGGGCTCCCATTGGCTATCATGCCATCGCATCCATGCTTGGGCCGCGGATATGCAACGATTTCGTACGCATCTGCGCAACGTTTGCGCTGTCGTGGCTTTGCTGGCTGCGGGCTCCGTTGCGCCGCAAGCCTTTGCGGCTGCGGATCCGCCGCGTTGCGTCGTTCCGGCAGGCACGTTGCCGTTCGAATTCGCCAGCGATGGCAATCGCCTGAGGGGCTTCATCGACCCGCCGGCGACATCCGGTAGGCATCCGGCGATCGTCATCGTCCATGGTTCGGGCACGACCGATGTCGCCAAAGGCGACGGAACGTACAACGGCTCGTATCGGGAAATGCGCGCGGCGTTCCGGTCGGCGGGCATCGCAACCGTCGTTTGGGACAAGGCGGGCAACGGTTGCAGCGATGGCCGCTATATTCACGTCGACGATGTCTACGCGCGCGCGAACGAAATCATCGCGGCGGTCGAGGCGCTGCAAGCGCGCGGCGACATCGACGCTTCCCGCATCGGCGTCTGGGGCATCAGCCAGGGCGGCTGGGTCGCGCCGATCGCGGCGGTGCGTTCGCCGGCCATCAAGTACCTGATCCTGGTGAGCGGGCCAGGCAAGGATTTCTTCTCGACTTCGGAATACCAGGCCGTGAACCAGCTGCGCGCCGACGGCGTGTCCGAGCCGGAAATCAAAGCCGCCGTTTCGGCACTGCGCCGCGCCCTGATCGTGATGCGGGCCGGCGGGACCTACGCAGAATTCACGAAGGCGAGCGAACCCTTGTTGAAGTACCCGGTGTTCGGCAAGCAACTGGGGATCACCGGAGGCACGCCCGAGACGTATGCGAAAGGCCAATCGCCGCCGTTCATGCGGATCTGGACGACGAGCGCCGATACGTACCTGTCCGAACTCGATGTGCCGTTGCTTGCCATCTTCGGCGACCACGACATCAAGGTAAATTGGCGCGAAAGCGTCCGCGCCTACCGTGAGGCCTATGAGCGTGCGGGCAATCGCGATTTGACCATCGAGGTGTTCAAAGACGCGAACCACGAACTGTTTCCCGTGAATCCGAAGGCTATGCAGCGTCCGTCCGCGTCGCCGCTGGTTCCGGATTATCTGGCTACGATGATCGACTGGTTGCGCGTCAGGGACTTTGCGGCGCCGCAGGGAGACGCGTCAGGTGCGCGCAGGGTGGAATGATCGTCGCGGCTCGCATTGCGGCGCGTCGGGACCCGCCTTACGTTCTTTCATGACGCCGGCATGACGCCGCTACCGCGATGATGGCGCTCCCGTTTCGGGAATCCGCCATGGCCGCACCGACCCGCGACGATGTCCTGATGCAACTCGACAAAATCGACACCGCACTCGAAGCCGCCGATGCCGACAAATCCCAGCTGATGTCGCAGGCGAAAGACTGGCTTGCGGCGAATCCGTCGCTGGAACCGGCCGATGCGTTGTATTACCGGGAGCGGCTGCAGGCGATCCGGGAACGGCACAAGATCGCGTGATCGGCGCCGATCCTCGGTTGGCGGAAACGCCTTCGGCGGTTCCGCCCTGCTGCCCATCGTGTTTGTCGCGCAGGTATGCGGAGAATGCGCAGCGTCAGCAACTCACCGTTTGATCCCCGCTGTAGTCGCTGGTCACCGTTCCCGTGACGGTGATCTCGCCGGTGCATGGGTTATGCACCGCCCGGCCGACGACTTGGCCGTTCTCGAAATAGGTGTATACCCAGCCCGGAGGAGGCAATTTTCCTCCCGCGGCGGACGCGATGGTGGCGACGCCCGCCAAGGCGAGTCCCAGCATCAGATTTCTCGTGCGCATTTCGAAATTCCTCCTTAGATTTCCGGCCGAGGCCGTAGATTGGGGCGAAACCCCAACGTCGCGCACTAAGCGATCAACGACTCGCTCCCCAAGACATTGCGCCGACCCACTTGCACGCTAGAACTTCCAACTGGCGCGACCGCCGAAGAAGCCGATGGTGTCGCCGGTGACGGCATCGTAGGTGCCCCTGCCGGTGAGACCGATCGTGGCGCCATCGATCCCTTTGTAATTGAGCTGTCCCTCGCCGATGACGCTGGTGACGGCATCGGCGCTGAAGTTGACGGTCGCCTTGGCGGTGCCGCTGAGGGTTTCGGAGAAATCGTGGGTGAAGTCGGCGGTGGCGCTGCCGTTAGTGAAACCGTTCGAATTGAAATTCGCCGCCGCGCTGGCGGTGAACCTGTCCGCATCGGTCAGGCCGGTGCTCACGCTACCCGACAAGCCGTAGCTCGGCTCCGCCGCGGTGCCGAAGGGGCCCGCCGTGAAGTCCAGGCTCATCGCATTGATCCCGCCGATCGTATTCACGTCGGCCTTGTATCCGAAGTGCGCGGCTGCGGTGACGCTGGGCGGCTCGAGCCCCATCCTGGCTTGCAGGCTCGCATCGAAGGTGCCGGTATCGACCATGCCGTTGTAGGCCAGGCCGGTGTTCACCGAGACGTCGCCGAGCTTAGTGGCGTCGATGTTGGAGGCGTTGAATCCGGTGATGCTGAAGGTCGGCGAGAACGTATTGATTTCCTGGATCGACGGCTGCGCCGGTGTGGCCGCGGCCGCAGCGACATCCGCATAAGAAAGACCGGAAGGGATGCCTCCGAGCGAGGTCGCCGACGAAAAATCCAGCGTCGTGTTGGCCACCGGCATCGCACTGAGTTGCGAGAGCGTGCTCGGCGACAGCGTCAGATCGACCGGGGCAGGGTTGACCTCGGTGACCGAAGGCGTGGGCGCCGCACCGACGGCCGCGGCCGCGTTGGCCAGCTGCGCTTCGGTGGTTTCGTTGGTGGCGTCGGTGTCTTGCGTACTCGCTGCATTCTGGGCGGATGCGCCACTGGAAGACCCGGATACGCCGGAACTGGACTCGGCCATGAGAAACGCTCCTTATGAAGTGCGCCGCGCGCGCGGCCATCCTTCGGATGTAAACGTTTTCAACGGACGCAAATTAGCAGTTCCCCTCAGGCGGAGATACCTAGGGCGGACCCCAGCAAGCGCGGGGCCGTAGGGCGGAACCGCCGCAGGCGTTTCCGCCAATCGATGATCATGTGCATGCATGGCGGAATCCGCTTCGCGGGTTCCGCCCTACGGTTTCTGGAGCTTGTGCATACGGGGCATCACTCCAGCCACTTCTCCGCATCCACGATCTCCACGCCCTGCATCTGTCCGAGCCAGCTGTCGAACCAGGGCTTGTGCGAGACGCCGACGATGGAGAGCACGCGCGCACCGGGGCGTTCGCGGAAGGTCTGATGGATATTGGCGACCATGCGCAGGTTGCGGATTTCCCAACCCGATACCCAGATCTGCGGATAGCGCTGCGGCGACGCCGCGCGCATCGTCGCGCCGGCATTGATCTCGGCGCGTAGCCATAAATTGTCTGGACGGTTGATGAAGCGGTACAGGGGCAACAGATCGCGCGCCTGCGACAGGCTTTTCTCCTGTTTTTCCATCGCGTCGAGCTTCTCGGTACGGCCCGCCTTCCACGCTTGTTCGACCGACTGGCCGAAAGCTTTGACGTCCGTGATGCGAGCGTTGTCGCCGGTGTGATCGTCCACCGGATACACGCGCTGCAGGCCGAGCCGTGCGGCCAGGCGCGCGGCGATCCGGAAGTCTTCGTTGTTGCGCGTCTCGGTCTGTTGCAGCAGCGTCGCCAGCGCATCGTCCAAGCCATCGCCGGCGCGGCGTTCGGTTTGCGGCAGCTGCAGCCATTGCACATAAGCCGAGGCGCGCTCGTTGGCGGCCAGGAACAACGCGGCCAGATGGCGGCGTTGCGCGGGTTCGGGTTGCGCGGGCCAATCGGCGAACGTCTTGTCGATGGCGGCGATGGCCGCGGGAATGTCCAGCCCGGTCGCGGCTTTGGCCGCATCGGTGGCGGCGCAGTAATCGGCGCCGTACACGCCGGGATGGCGCGCGGCGAGATCGCATTGCTCGCCGCCGATCGCCTCGATGGTGATGATTTCCGGCTTGAATCCGGCCAAGCTGTCGAGCAGCGGATCCAGCGACTTCGGGTCGAAATCCTTCGGCAACTCGCTCAGATGCACCGTGCCCAGCACCAGCACCTGCGTGCGCGGACCGGCCATGTCGCGGTCGAGCGTGGTCAGATCGATCTGCGCATGCGCGAAGGCGGGTATCGCCAACGCCAACCATCCGAGACGTCTCGTCCATCGTGCGTGCATGCTGAGCTCCTTCTTGGCGATGACGGTATTCGATGCGCGTGCGGCATCCGGGGTTTAATCGAACCCGAAAAGAAACGATAGGAACGATGGTCTGCGCGTTCAACCCGCGCAGACCCGGTACCGCTGCTTCTGCCTACGATTTATTCCTGCGGCTTCACGCCGAGGTAAGCGCCGGCCATGGGCTCGGTCACCCACGGATCGCCGTCGTCCATGTCGATCGCGCGGTCGAACAGTCGCTCGGCGGTGGCGCGGTCGCCCTGCAGCAGGTAATGCGCGCCCACTTCTGCGAGGCCTCGGGCGTCTTTCGGATTCTTGATCAGATAACGGTCGAAGATCGGCTTCGCCTTCTGCCATTCGCCGGCTTCGGCGTACGCGCGCGCGATGCGGTATTCGTCGCTGTCCTCATGCTTGCCGTTGAGGATATGGTCGAAGATCTTCTGGCCCTCGGCCTTGAAGCCGCCCAAGTAGTAGACGCGGCCCGCGCCGATGCGCTCCCAACTGCCGTTCTTGCCCGACTGCGCCTGCGCGAGCAGCAGCAGCGCTTTGGCGGCTTCCTGCGGTGCCTTGTCGCGATAGGTTTCCGGCGTGGGGCGCTGCTTGGCGCCATAACCCACGCCGATGCCCGCGACGAACAAGATCGCGGCGGTTGCCGCGGCGATGCGTACTTTCATTGACCATCCCCCTGGTGAAATGCATGGACGGGCCTGCGCTCGGCAGAGTGCCCGGCGAATCCAAAGTCCCCGTTGGCTTTGGCTGCGAGATAAGTCTAGCGAGCGCGATGCGGACAAGCACGTCGCTCGGCTGTCCCCGCCGAGGTTCGAGCCGATCGTCGCGATCGGCATCGGCAGGTCAGGACCCGCCCTACGGTTCGCGGCTAGGGCGGGTTTCGACGCATCGTATTCGCGGTGCAGCGGTGCCGCTTACTGGCCGGGCATCGCCGCGTCCGGATTCATCCACGCCGGCTCGAAGGTGTGGCCATCGGGATCTTCGAATGTGCGCAGGTACATGAAGCCCAGGTCCTGGGGCTCGCGGGTATCGGCCTTGCCGCCCGCCGAGGCTGCGGCCTCGACGATGTTGTCCACGTCCTCGCGCTTGTCCTGCGACAGCGCGAGCAGCATGCCGTTGGCGGCGTGCGCGTCGGCGATCGGTTTTTGGGTGAAGGTCGAGTAGTAGTCGCGCGCGAGCAGTTGGAAGATGATCGCGTCCGACCAGACCATCGAAGAGGCGTTCTGGTCGCTGAATTGCTCGTTCTTGGTGCAGCCGATCGCTTCGTAAAAACGGGTCGAGGCGGCCAGATCCTTCACCGGCAAGTTTATGAAAATCATCTTGCTCATCGTTGGTTCTCCGTTGGATTAGCGGGGTCTTGGGGTGAATCGACGGGCCTCTGGCCGCTCCGGCTTTCCTGGCCCTTGTATCACTGCGACGAACGACGCCTGCAGGAATCGACAAGAATACGAATCCGGGTCTGAAGGGTGGGCTGAACGGTAACCGGCCACGTCGACCGCACCTCCTGGGCGGTGGGTATCGCTCGGCCAGACCTGGTTTCGCAGGGATTCCGCGCTAATATCGGCCCCGGTTTCGGGGGGAACCGCATGGAGCGGTAGGCCCGGCATAAGGAGATACCGATGAAGATGCGTTTTGCGGCTTTCGCGGCCGCCATGCTGTTGCAAGCGCCGGCCGGTGCGGCGGACCAGGCCGAGATCATGGCGCATTATTTGGATATGCGCGCTTTCACCCAGTCGGTGCAGTCGGGCTACGTAGCCGGGCAGTGCGCGGAAAAGCTGCCTGCGAACGCCGAAGAAATACGCGCGACGCTCCGACAATGGCAGACCGAGAACGGCGCGGCCGTAGAGCGTGGCCGCGTGGCCGCCGAGCGGCTGATGCCGGAATTGAACGAACCCCATGTGCTGGCGGAAACGCGCAAGGCCTTCGATCCGCAACTGGCCGCGGACGCGCCCAAGATATGCAAGTACGTAGTGAACAACCTGCGCTACGGCGTGCCGCTCGCATTCAGCGGCAAAACGCTCACCGACCGCAACCTGCGGCACGATATCTGGAAACAGTTGTATCCGGCGAGCGTCTCGCTGATGTCGTGCCAGGACCTGGATTCGATCCAGACCGACGTGACCAGCGAAACCGGTACCGGGCAGCAACGTAAAATAGTGGAACGCTGGGTCGTGAGCGGCTGCGGCAAATCCCGCGAAGCGACGATTTCTCACCAGCCCGCGGAAGGCGGCGGGACGACGTTCGTAGTCGGTTTCGAGAACGTGCCGGGCCGGTAAAGCGCCTGGCTGTTGATTTTCGTGGGAGCGGCTTTTGTGGGAGCGGCTTCAGCCGCGAGCTCTTCAGCTGCCGTCACCAGCGAAGCGCTGTCATCCGAGCGCTGCGAGGAATCTGTTTTCCGTCGCACCGCAAGCAGATCCCTCGCTGCGCTCGGGATGACAAAAGAAAAGCGGAAAGCTCGCGGCTGAAGCCGCTCCCACAAAAGCCGCTCACACGGAAGCCGCTCCGCAGAAACTGCCTGCGGTCCCGCCCGAGCTACGGTTTCAATTCCACTCGTCGACCTTGACATCGTCCGGATACGGCGAACCTTTACCGGTTTCCAGCAGCGCTTTCAGGCTCAGCAGGAAAACGGCCCATTTGGTGCTGCAGTGGTGCATGAACTCCACCGGTTCGCGCCAGCCTTCGTGCTTGAACAGGACCACGGTATGGCCGTCTCCTTGCCTCAGGTCCCAGATTATTTTGGTGCCGATCCATTCCTGCGGCCCATCGGTTACCTGCCATAGCACGCGTTTGCCGGGATCGGCTTCGAGTACTTTCATGTCGAAGAAGCCGCGTTCGCCGAACTGGAAGTGCAGGGCGCCGCCGGCTTCGCCATCGCCTTTCACTTCGTCCGTCCACCATGCGGCCAGGCCCGCGGGCGTGGCGATGGCGTTGTAGACCTCGTTTTTTCCGGACGACTTGATGCCGACCTTATGCAGGATATCGACCATGGGTGTCTCCTTTTCGTGTGATGCGCGGCTCGGCGCGGGGCGACGCATGCGGAAGAATCTAGTTCAACCACATGGTTGAATATAGGTGCGGGCTCCGCTAAAGTCAACTTTCTGGTTGAATATCGGTTGGGACCAACGATGCTGAATTGGCGCTTACATGGACCCGATTCACCGGGGCAGGGTGTCGATTTCCGGCACGCGGGTTCGACGTATAGACAGCAGCCCTGCGGAACGCATCGATGAATCACGCCTCGAAAACGTCTTCACCCGGCTTGGATCGCAATTGGACTCTGGTCGCGGCCGGCGCGCTGATGGGCTGCGTCGCCGTCGGCGCCGTGTTCGCGTTGGCGGTGCTGTTGACGCCGATGAGCGCCGCCACCGGCTGGTCGCGCGCAGGGCTTTCCAGTGCGATGACGCTGGCCTTCCTCAGCATGGGCTTCGCCGGCTTCGGTTGGGGCATGCTGAGCGATCGCTACGGCCCTCGCGTGGTGGTGCTGGCCGGTTCGATACTGCTGGGCCTGGCCTGCGTACTCGCCAGCCGCGCCGGCAGCCTGTTGCAGTTCCAACTCAGCTACGGCGTGCTGCTGGGCGCGGCGGTAGCCAGCTTCTTCGCGCCGGTGATCGCGGCGACGGCCGCCTCGTTCGAGCGGCGCCGCAACTTGGCGATATCGTTGGTGTCCGCAGGCGTGGGCGTGGCGCCGATGACGCTCTCGCCGCTGGTCGCGTGGCTGATCGGCCAGTACGACTGGCGCGAGACGCTATTGATCGTCGGCGTGCTGTCCTGGGCGCTGACGTTGCCGGCCGTGTGGTTCGTGCGTGCGACGCCGGGCGCCGCAACCGCCGGTCCGAACGACATCGCCGGCACGCAGCAGATGAACGCAGGACGGGCATTGCGATCCAAACCCTTCATCGTGCTGGGCCTGGCCTATTTCGCCTGTTGCGCGGCGCACTCGGGGCCGATCTTCCACACCGTGAGCTACGCCGTGGGTTGCGGGCTGACCGTGACTGCGGCGGTGACCATCTACAGCATGGAAGGCGCGGCCGGATTGGGCGGCCGATTGCTGTTCGGCGTACTGGCCGACAAGCTCGGCGCCAAGCGCGTCCTGGTGGCGGGGTTGCTGGTGCAGGCGTTCGCGGCGGCCGCTTATCTGCGGGTGAGCGAGCTCGATGGGTTCTACGCGGTGGCGATCGTGTTCGGCATGGCATACGGCGGCACGATGCCGTTGTACGCCTCGCTCGCGCGCGAAGCGTTCTCGCCGCGGATCTTGGGCACCGTGCTGGGCGCGGCGACACTGCTCTCCGGTCTGGGCATGGCGCTCGGGCCGCTGGTGGGCGGCTGGCTGTACGATCGCTTCGGCAGCTACACCTGGCTGTACCTCGGATCGATGGTCGTCGGCCTGGCGGCGGCTGGGATCGCGCTGTTCTTTCCGTCGGCGCGGCGGCGGCGGAACGACGACGGCGCGACGTCTCTTTCTCAACCCGCGTAGCTCAGCTCTTTATTTCGTGGGAGCGGCTTTAGCCGCGAGCTTTTCCAGATGCTGCGACCCAGCAAAAAAGCTCGCGGCTAAAGCCGCTCCCACAAAAAAAGATCAAAGATCCGCGTCCTTCATGATCTGCCACATCTGCACGCCCAGCCCGTCGCAGACGCGTTGCAGGGTATCGATTTGCAGATTTTTCTCGCCGCGCTCGATGGCGCTGTAGTACGTCCGGTGCATGCCGATCTGTCCGGCGAAACTTTCCTGACTTCTACCCGCGCTCTTTCGACGGTCCCTGAGCGCGCGCCCTATTCGCTGCATGAGCAGAATCGTCATGCCACTAACATATGAGAACTTGTGATTGAGTCTACATAGCAATAGGTAGTCTACCTATAAGTAGCGTGCGCAGAGCCGTAGGAAAATACGTGTTCGATGGGTAAGAAGAACGCTTTCGAGCGTCGTCGTCCTTTGCGAACCGATTCCACGCCAATCATTACGCGCGCTGAATCGTTAGTAAGCGCGACTATCGGACGAAAGGCGATTCGGATAACACCCAACTAACAACGCTTGGCGCATCCTGCAATGGCTAAGCGACGCAATGTCGCAACGGCCACTCAGCCGCGCTCGCACCGCCCTCCCTTCTCCGCACTGAGCATCGCACTCCTGCCATCGGCAGGAGCTACGGCTTCGGCCGCTTTCGATTCGTCTGCTGTTCGAATCATTGAAAAAGGCAACACTACTTATGAATACTCCCGCCAATACCCCGGCCGGCTCCAACCTCATGGATACGGCCGTCGCCAACGGCACGTTCAAGACCTTCGCCAAGGCCGTCGAAACCGCCGGCCTGAGCGAGACCCTCAACGGCCCGGGCCCGTTCACCATCTTCGCTCCGACCGACGCCGCATTCGAAAAGCTGCCGGCCGGCCAGTTGGACAACCTGCTCAAGCCGGAGAACAAGGGCGAGTTGGTTTCGATCCTGAACTATCACGTCGTCGCCGGCCGCAAGAGCTCGGCCGATATCGGCAAGTGGGAATCGGCCAAGACCGTCAATGGCCAGGCCGCTCCCATCAAGCTGGTCGATAACAAGGTCGTGATCGATGGCGCGCAGGTGACTGCGGCCGACATCGGTTCCAGCAATGGCGTGATCCATGGCATCGACAAGGTGAACATGCCGGCGCCGGCGCCGACCAAGCAGTAACCGTTTCGCAAAAAACATGAACTGGCGGCAGGGAGAAATCCCTGCCGCTTTTTTGTTTGCTTAGAGGCTCGGGCTTGGCCGGATCCAAGGCAGAGCGGCCGGCCGTGGCTGACGAAAGGCAGGGCCATCCACGTACACCGGTAGCTGGCAACCGCGCGCTTGCGGGGGCAGGCTCGATCGGGCAGGGCCCGCGCATCCGTCGGGCCGTACGGAGAAACGCAATGGCGGTGATCGTGATGGCGGAAGTGGCCGGCCAAACGCAGGAAAAATACGACGGCATGATGGCCGTGCTCGGCGAGGCCATAAAGAAGGCGCCGGGTTTCATCCTGCACTCCGCGCGCCCCTCGGAAGAAGGCTGGCGCGTGATCGAGTTGTGGGAGAGCAAGGACGACGCCAACCGCTTCTTCGCCGAACACGTCGCGCCCAACCTGCCGCCGGGGATCCGACCCAAGCGCAAAGTGGAAGAAGTGCACAGCCTGGTGCGTGCGCTTTGACCGCGTAGCAGGCCGGCGATAGCCGGCCCGCGAGAGCTTCATTGCGCCGGGCAGGTGCAGGATTTGTTCTGGCAGGTGGTGGCCGAAGTGACCTTTGCGACGATCCGGAAGGACGAGTCGCCGTTGATGTTGCTGATGATGTTCACGACATTGCCGTCCTTCCAGTTGCGCAGATACGGTGCCTGGTTGGGCAATTTGTCGCTGGAGAGCGCTTGCTGGCTGTAGTCGGTCAGGTGCCAGCCGATGTAGTTGCCGTCCTCGCTGCCGCCTGGTACCTCTATGTCGAACAACGTTTTCTGCGACACCATTTCGTAGCGGTCGTGGCCCTGCAGATCGTTGACGATGCCGATATAGAAATCGGTATTCAGGGGATCCGTGCGGAAGTGCAGTGCGTTGACGGAGAAGCTGATGCCGTAACCCTGGGCGCCATGCCAGTAGTCGCCCCATGAAGGATCAGGGTGAGGGTCCGGTGTCGTCGACTCATAAGTATACGTGCCGAAGAATGGATCGCCCGGTTGGACCTTGTCGGATAGATAACCGTCCGGATCGATGACGTGGGTCACTTCGCCTTTCAATATCACGAATACCTTGTCGGCCTGCGCAGCCGGTGCGAACGAGACGGAGATGGCGCAGACCAGCGTTGCGGCCAGCGTCTCGACGTATGTCATATGCTCTCCCTTGCGAAGTCGGAGCACGGCCGCGGGTGAGGCGCACGCGGCCGTTCGCAGGCAGGCTGATCCCGCCGACCCCGACGCGCCACTGGCATTGGTTAGCCACGCGCGTCGACCGTGGTACGGCCTGACCGCATACGCGGCCTGAGCTGCCGGCGACGGAGGCCCGGCTCGCGCTCGCCGGACTCCGCTTCGACCCGGACTGCCGTCGGCCGTCTCAGCCGCGTCGCGCCGGCCACAACCGACTGTTGCGCAACAGTGCCGCCGATATCAGCGAAACGATCACGCCGACCGGGAAGATCTCGGTAAACGTCATCGGCAGGCGGTAGGCCGGGTTGGCGTAATCGGTTTTGAACTGCTCCATATCGGCCACGAGCTTGGCCAGCGCTTCGCCGCTGACGCCGGCCGCCTTCTGCCGCTCGATCACCGCTTTGCTGTACGTGCCGGCAAAATCCATTTGCGTGATGGCCTGCGTGGCTTCCCAGGCTGCGACGTAAAACAGGCTGGCGACGAAACTCACGCCCAGGCCCAGCCCGAATGCGGGCCAGAAGCGGATCACGCCGCCCAGGTCGACGTCGCGGTGCCGCTTGATCGCTACGAACACGAGGCTCAGCCCGACCAACATGGTCAGATAGCCGATCATCATGCCGGTCGCGCCGTGCTGCATGCGGTCGCCCATCGTCACGATGATGAGAGACAGCACGCCGCCGACGATCAGGCCGGAGGCTGCGCCGTAGGACAGGATCTTTTTCAGCATGGGACACCCCTTCTCGAGTTTTTCGGAGCCCCTATTGGCGGCGTCCGCGCGGCGGCGGGCAATCGGCCGAAAGGATGATTTTGGCCCGATCGGTCCGAGGACGGAAGGATCAGGGCACCAAACCCAGCTCGCGGGCCCGGTTGACCGCCTCGGTGCGGCGCTTGGCGCCCAGCTTTTCGTACAGCCGCGCCACGTGCGTTTTCACCGTGCTGGGGGCGATGTGCAGGCGCGCGCCGATCTCCTTGTTGGAGCGGCCGGCGACGATTTCCTGCAGCACGGCCAGCTCGCGCGCGCTGATGCCCAGTGCGGCCTGCGCCTGCGGATTGCCGTCGAAGGCCGCTTTGCGCGCGCCGGCGAACCCGCGCGCGCCCACGAAGATGCCCAGCGCGAGGAAGGCCAGAGCGATGGCGACGGCATAGACCTCCTCCCAACGCGTCCGCGCCAGCCGCTGATAGTCGAGCCATTGCAGCGCGAGCGCGACCACGGCCAGCAGGATTCCGTACACGGCGACCCGCTTCCACATCGGCCCTATCGCGCGGACTAATCGGACGAGCAAGCGGGCGGATTCCTCAGGCGTGGCCGGCAGGGCGGCGCCAAATGTAACCTGCCCCGGTCGCCTTTGTCGCAGCGGAGCTTTCCGCTCTTGCTTTCCCTAGGTGCGAATTCATTCGCACGCTTTTCGGCATATCAAGAGCGTGCGAATGAATTCGCACGTACCTTTGTAGAGCGGAGCTTGCTCCGCTGCTCTTTGCTTGCGTGTTCTCGCGATCGGTGCGACCCCCGAATGCCTCCTCAGGGTAAATTCGCAAAAGCCACGTCACTCAACTGCGGCGAATCAAAATCTAACACCGGCGTAAGAAGGTCAACCACGACGAAAGCTAAGGCCGCCTGCAGCCTTTCAGACGCGACGAATCACTTAAGCTTCGGCCCTTTCTTTACTCCGGGCATCCTGCCCTGCGCCCTGTGGGCCGGCTTCGCCGTTCGCGCCGCTCCTGCGGCGCAGTGGTTACTTTCTTGGTTCGCGCCATCCCTGGCGCTCACCCCTTCGGGGCCGGTTTCGCCGTTCGCGCGCGCTCCTGGCGCGCGCAGTGGGCCAACAAAGAAAGAGACCCGGCGCAGCCGGAAGCTTTTTTCCATGGCGCGAGTCGCTGCGTCACGCACCGGCCACGTCGGGACTGGATGACATGCCGCTCCTGCGGCATGCCCTGCGGGCCATCTGCTGCGCAGATGTTCGCTCCGGCATCCTGCCTCCGCAGTCCGGCGTGCGCCGGGATGACGGGCGACGGGCAAAAGCAAAATGGGTCCCAGCTTTCGCTGGGATGACGGCATGAAGCAAGAGCAGCGGGGCAAGCCCCGCTCTACAAAGCAAGAGCGGTCGCTATCACCAGGTGACGGTCACCGCATCGGCCGACCGTTTCGCCGGTCCGTGATGCACCGCTTCGACGTTGTTGCCGTCCGGATCCAACAGGAAAGCCGCGTAGTAGCCGGGATGGTATTCGCGTTCGCCGGGCGCGCCGTTGTCGCGGCCGCCCGCGCCGAGACCGTCGCGATGGAAACGTTCCACCGTCGCCCGGTCGGGCGCCTGGAATGCGAAATGCACGCGGGTGGACGGCTCGCCACGATCCACCCACAACTCATCGGCGAAAAAATAGCCATCGCCCGGCGTCAGCGGGATGCCGAGCGTGCCCAGCACGGCCTCGTAGAAACGCCGGCTGGCATCCAGGTCCCTCGCATGCAGATGCAGGTGGTCGATGAGTCGGCCGCGTTTGATTTCCATGCGTCGTTTCCCGGTGATGGAAGAGCGTCGATTGTGCGTGCAGAGGTGTGCAGGGCGCGTCCAGGCCCTGCATACGAGGGCCGGTGCGGCGAGGCGGCATCCACGCAAGACGCATGCCGGCTGCGATCGGAAGCGGCAAGCCGCCGGCGCGCGATTTTCGATGTTCTTGTGCAAGAAGCGCGGAGTTTTGGGCAATCGGGTCCGGCCGGGATGGCCTATCGTTGCGCTCTACCGTCAGAACGAGGAAGCCCCATGTCCCTTGCCCGAGGTTACGCCGCCCACGATGCGCATTCGCCGCTCGTTCCCTTCTCGTTCGAACGCCGCAATCCCGGCCCGAGCGATGTGCGCGTCGAAATCCTATACAGCGGCATCTGCCATTCCGACCTGCACCAGGCCCGCGACGATTGGGGCGGATCGCTATACCCGATGGTGCCCGGTCACGAGATCATCGGCCGCGTCGTCGAAGTCGGCGCGCAGGTGGAAAAGTTCAAAGTCGGCGATTTCGCTGGCGTCGGTTGCATGGTCGATTCCTGCCGCCATTGCGAAAATTGCAATGCGGACTTGGAACAGTATTGCGCCGAGGGCGCCACCTGGACCTACAACAGCAAATTGCGCAACAGCGAGGAGCTGGCCTTCGGCGGCTACTCCGACCACATCGTCGTCGAAGAGCGCTTCGTGGTGAAGGTTTCGCCCAAGCTCGACCTGAAAGCGGTCGCACCGTTGCTGTGCGCTGGCATCACCACCTATTCGCCGCTGCGCCATTGGCAAGTGGGGCCCGGCCAGAAAGTCGGCGTGATCGGTTTGGGCGGGCTGGGCCATATGGGCGTGAAATTCGCCAAGGCGATGGGCGCGCGCGTGGTGATGATCACCACCACGCCGGAAAAAGGACAGGACGCCGTGCGCTTGGGCGCCGACGAAGTGCTGGTCTCGCGCGACAAGGATGCGATGGCCGCGCATGCGGGTAGCTTCGACTTCCTGCTCAACACCATCCCGGTCGGCCACGACGTCAATCCTTACGTCGCGCTGCTCAAGCGCGACGCCACCATGGTGCTGGTGGGCGCGCTGACCGAACTCGAACCGGCATTGCGCGGCGTCAACCTGATGTTCGGCCGTAAACGCATCTCCGGTTCGGCGATCGGCGGCATGGCCGAAACCCAGGAGATGATGGATTTCTGCGCCGAACACGGCATCGTCAGCGACGTGGAAATGGTATCGATCCAGGGTGTCAACCAGGCCTACGAACGGCTGTTGAAGAACGATGTGCGTTATCGGTTCGTGATCGATATGGCGTCGTTGGAGAGCGAAACAGCTTGAGGTGCATCGCAGCGCATGGCGGTTCGCGCGTTTGAACGGGCGGGCGCGCAGACGCTAGCCCCGACGTGAGCTATGCTCGGGGAAACCGACGCAAAGTCCCACCCATGCGCGAGCTGTATCCCGAGATCGAGCCCTACCGCACGCACCGTCTGGCCGTCGATGCGTTGCACGAGCTGCATATCGAAGAATGCGGCAATCCGGATGGGTTGCCCGTCGTGTTCCTGCACGGCGGTCCCGGCGCGGGCGTGTCGCCCTACCATCGCCGTTTCTTCGATCCGCGACGCTATCGCATCGTCCTGTTCGACCAACGCGGCGCGGGCAACTCCACGCCGCCCGCCGAGTTGCGCGACAACACGACCTGGCACCTGGTTGCCGATATCGAGGCGATACGCGCGTTGTTGGGTATCGAACGCTGGGTCGTGTTCGGCGGTTCCTGGGGTTCGACGCTGGCGCTGGCTTACGCGCAAAAACATCCCGAACGCGCACTAGGACTGGTGCTGCGCGGCATCTTCCTGGGCCGTCCCGGCGAAATACGCTGGTTCAACGAACTCGACGGCGGCGCCTCGTGGATATTTCCCGAGCGCTGGGCGCACTACCTGGCGCATATTCCCGAGGACGAGCGCGACGACATGATCGAAGCCTACTGGCGCAGGCTGGACAGCGACGATGCGGCGGTGCGCCTGGCCGCCGCGCACGCCTGGGGTTACTGGGAAGGCGGCAGCACCACGCTGCTGCACGATCCGGAAGAGCCGGGCAATTTCGACGACCCGCAAGTCGCGATCAGCGTGGCGCGCGCCGAAGCGCATTATTTCCGGCACGGCGCCTTTCTCGAACCCGATCAGCTGTTGCGCGACGTCGAACGGATCCGCCGCATTCCCGCGACCATCGTGCAAGGCCGCTACGACATCATCTGCCCGGTGAAGAGCGCATACGACTTGGCCAAGGCCTGGCCCGAAGCCGATTTCCGCATCGTGTTGGCCGGGCACAGCGCCGCCGATCCGGCGATCGTCGATGCGCTGGTCGAGGCCACCGATGCGTTGGCCGACCGTTGGGGTTGAACGCCGATACCGAGTTCACGCGTCGTGGCTGTAGACGATGAAACCTTTGTATTGGGCCACGCTGTCGTAGAGCCGGCGGCCGGCGGCGTTGGTTTCCTGCGTCTGCCAGTAGACGCGTTTGATGCCGGCGGCTTGCGCCTGCGCATAAACCGCATGAATCAGCGTTTTTCCGACGCCGCGTCCACGCTCGGATTCGAGCGTGAACAGATCGTGCAGGTAACACACCAGTTCGACCCGCGTCGTACTGCGATGGAAGAGGTAATGCGTGAATCCGACCAATTTCCCATCGGCCTCCGCGACCAGGGCGAAAACGGGCTCGTTGGGGTCGAAAAAGCGGCGCCACGTGGCCTGGGTGATTCCGTCGGCCAGCGCGGTTTCGCCGACGCGCCCGTAAAACGCGTTGTAGCCGTCCCACAGCGGTTTCCAGGCCGGCAGATCGTCTTCGCGGATCGCGCGTACCAGCGACGGACGGGTCGCTTCATTCATCGTTGGGTCCTAGTGTCGGTGGCGATCCAGTTCGTTTCCCAGGTCTTGCCGCCATCGGCGGAGTAGGCCTGCTCGAAATGCGCGGAATCGGCGGTGATATCCGAGATCACGAAACGTACCAGGATCGAGCGGCCATCGAGCGTATCCGCCGCATAGAATTCGCCGCGTCCATCCGAAAACGCGCCGATGACGGGCAGGGTAAGCGTGCCGTTGGCGATATTGGCGTAGTGCAAGGCCCACTGGCCTGCCTGCGGATTGTACAGCCTTAGCGACACGCCTTCGATGCGTCCGTGCGGACCGCGCACTTCCAGTTCGGCCAGATTGGCGCGTCCATCCAGCGCTTCTCGGACGATGGTGGTGCCCTCGTACTCCACCCACTCGTTCGATCCGGTCAAAGGGCGCAGCCGACGCTTCAACTGGGTTTTCCAGGCGCCGATCTCCCAATCGAAATCCTGTTGCCCGTTCTTTTGCGCGGCAGGGGCGGCCTGCGTTGCCGGCGCCGGTTGCGCGATCGTAGGAGAGGGGGCCGCGGCCGCCGCGACGAGCGAGAGCAGGGCGGTCCGCATCAGCATGCGCATGGATATCCTCCGAGAGTGCCTACCGCATGATCGACACGGCATCGCGCCACGGCAAGGGCCATTCACCGCCGCATCGGCATGCCATTGCGCACGACCACCGAAGGCTGGCCGAACCTGTCCGATGACAGTGGCCGCATGCGGCGCCGGCTACAACAATCGCGCTATGATCCGGCTCAATATCCTGTATCCCAACACGCCCGGCCATCGCTTCGACCTGGACTACTACCTCGGCGTGCACGTGCCGATGTCGCGGCAGCTGTTCGGCGATGCGCTCAAGGACATCGTCATCGAGCGCGGCATCGCCGGCGCCGAAATGCCGCCAGCCTACATCGTTTCCTGCCACATGCTGTTCGACTCCATCGAAGCGTTCGTCGGCGCTTGGGCGCGGATCGGCGAAAGGCTCGACAACGACATTCCGCAGTACACGGATCTGCGGCCGGTGATCCAGTTCAGCGTCGCCTTGCAGGAAAAACTGCCGCCGGTAGCGCTGGGCGCGGCGCGAGAGGCGATCTAGCCGCGCCCGATACCGGCGTTCAGGCGTTCTGAACACGGGGGCCGCTAGACTCCGGCCTTTCCTCCGTTCCGGTGTCGACATGTCCCTCGCCCGCATCAGCCGCTGCTGCCTGACCGTCGCCATCGCCGGTCTGCTCGCCGCCTGCGGCATCGGCGGCGCCAAGCAGGAGCCGCCACCGTCCGGCGAAACTTTCGGCGCCGACGACACTTATTCCCGCACGTACGAGGTCGCGCAGGCGTCGGCCTGCGAAGCCGCGCGCAGGGCGTTGCTGGGACAGGGTTATGTGATCGGCAAAGCCGGCGCCGATGCGGTGGAAGCGAACAAGAATTTCCAGCCCGACGCGGAAACCCATACCCAGCTCAACGTGCGCGTGACCTGCGTGCCGCAGGACGATGGCCACGCGATCGTATTCGTCAACGCGGTGCAGGATCGCTACGCGTTGAAGACCACGTCCAACTCGGCCAGCGTCGGCGTCGGCATGATCGGCTCGGTCTCGCTGCCGGTCGGCAGCAGCGGCGCGTCGTTGGTGCGCGTGGCCAGCAATACGGTGCAGAACGTGGATTTCTACCGGCGCTTCTTCGATCGCGTGAAGTATTATCTGCCGGCCGCGCCGGGCAAGCAGGCCGCACCGCCGCCCGAGCCGGAACCGGCGACGCCGCCCGATCCGCAGCCACCGATCCCGCCCGCGCAGAACAAGGATCCATGAAGCACGCACTGATCGTCCTCGCTCTGCTGTCCCCTTCGTTCGCCATCGCGCAAGATCTTTGTCTGCAGCGCGCCGCCGAACCGGCACAGGTCGGTTTGAAAGGGCAGATCGTCGTGTCGGCTCTGGTCGACAACGGCAAGGCCGAAACGCGTGTGCTGGGCGAGGGCAGCCGGCAGCAGAATCTGCACGGCAATGAGGGCTTTCGTCTGGCCAGCATCACCAAGACCTATGTCGCAGCGACCGCGTTGCGGTTATGGGAAGACGGCAAACTCGATCTGGAAACGCCGATCGCGCACTGGCTTCCGGCTTCGTGGATGCAACGGCTGACGCAGGACGGCTACCGTCCGCAGCAGATCACGGTGAGCCATCTGCTCAGCCATACCTCGGGCCTGGCCGATCACGCGCAGGCCAAACAGTTCATCGATGCGATCAAGCGCGACCCGGCCGGCGAATGGACGCGCGCGCGGGATATCGCGCGGCTGGTCGAGTGGACCGACCCGGTCGGCTCGCCCGGCGAGAAATTCTCGTATTCGGATACCGGTTACGTGCTGCTTGGCGCGATCGTCGAGGAGATCGCCGGCCAGGATCTGCCCGACGCGGTGCGCACACAGCTCAAACTCGATGCGTTGGGCCTGTCCGATACGTACTGGGAACGCTACGAATCCGCAGGCGGTCGCATGCGCGCGCACCAAGTGTTCGAAGGCGACGATACCTATGCCTGGAATCCGACCATGGATTTGTTCGGCGGCGGCGGCTTGGTCGCCACGCCCGCCGACGTGGCCGCTTTCTTCGACGCGTTGCTGGAAGGACGCATTTTCAAGCGCAAGCAGACGCTGGATCGGATGCGTTCGTCGGTGGGATTGCCGGCCGGCAGTCCATATCGCATGGGGTTGTTCGTCTACGATCTGAAGGGCGCGGAAGGCATCGGCCACTCGGGTTTCTGGGGCACGCTGGTGATGCACGACTCGGTGTCGTCGCGCACCATCGCCGGGGCGGTGACCGACCGCGCCGATTATCCGAAGCTCAATCAGCTGATCGGCGATTACATCCGCATGGCGGCAGCGCCGGTGCGCGCCGGACAAGGCTGCCGCTAGCCCGCAATTCGCGACTTGAGGGATCGCGTACCAAGGCTCCGCTGCTCTTGCCTTAAGCTGTCATACCCGCGAAAGCGAGGATCCAGCGACATCGCTCCGCTCTTTGTAGAGCGGGGGCTTGCCCCGCTGCTCTTGCTTCTATGCCGTCATCCCAGCGAAAGCTGGGACCCATTTTGCTCTTGCCCTTGGCCGTTATCCCAGGCCGACGTGGCCGGTGAGTGGCGACGCGACTCGCGCCATGGAAAAAGCTTCCGCGCTGCGCGCGGGTCACTTTCTTTGTTGGCCCAAAGAAAGTAACCAAAGAAAGGGCCCGAAGCTTATGAGATTCGTCGCGTCTGCAAGGCCCGCGGGTGACCTTAGCTTTCGTCGTGGTTGACCTTCTTACGCAGGTACTAGAGTTTGATTCGCAGCCTGTGCGGTGACGTGGCTTTTGCGGATTGGCGCTAAGGAGGCTTCTGATCGATCGCGTCGAATTTAAGTATCGAAGCGACGGAGGAATCCCGAGCGCGACGAGTAGGGGCCAAAAACACGGGGCTGCCCTTCGCTGTAATCCCTTCCAAAGGCCCTTTTTCTTTACTCCGGCATCCTGCCCTTCGCCCTGCGTGTCGGCTTCGCCGTTCGCGCCGCTCCTGCGGCGCAGGGGTTACTTTAAAAGCGTGCGAATGGATTCGCACCTACGAAGAGCAAGAGCAGCGGGGCAAGCCCCGCTCTACAAAGAGCGGAGCAAGGTCGCTGGAAGCCCGCCTTCGTGGGGACATCACGCCTTGCTGCGCAAACGTCGATCGAATATCGCAATCGTGCGGCGCCACGCTTCCGTCGCCGCTTTTTCGTCGTAACGCGGCGTCGTATCGTTGTTGAAGCCATGCTGCGTGCCCGCAGGCTGGTACAGCGTGTAACGGACGCCGGCCGCTTTCAGCGCTTTTTCGTATTCGGGCCAGGCGGCATTGATGCGCTCGTCGGTGGCGGCCAGTACGACCAGCAGTTCCGCCTTGATCTTGGGCACATCCTCCAGTGGCGCTGCATTGCCGTAGAAAGGCGCGGCTGCGGCCAGTTCGGGCACGCGCGTGGCCAGGAAATTGGTCATGCCGCCGCCCCAGCAGAAACCGACCGCGCCGAGCTTGCCGTTGCCGCCCTCGATATGCCGCAACATCTCGGCGGCAGCGAGGAAATCCTCGCGCGTCTTGGCCTGGTCGAGCTTGGCGAACTCGGCGCGCGCGGCGTCCTCGTCGCCCGGATAACCGCCCAGCGGGAACAACGCATCGGGCGCGAACGCGATGAAACCGTCAAGCGCCAGCCGACGCGTGATGTCTTCGATATGCGGATTCAACCCGCGGTTTTCGTGCGCAACCAGCACGACAGGCAAAGCGCCACGCGCTTTCGCCGGTTTGGCGAGATAGCCGCGCGCTTTGCCATAACCTTTCGGCGATGCGAATTCCACGTATTTCGTCGACAGCCGCGCATCATCGGGTTTGACCTGCTGCGCGGCCGCGAATTGCGGACTCAACGCTGCCAGCAAACCCGCGGCGCCGGCGGCGCCGACCGCGAAGCGCGCCGCGCCCGCCAGGAAACCGCGGCGGTCGATGATGCCGTGCACATATTGGTCGAACAGGCGCAGCACTTCCGGATCGAAGTCGCTGGCTTTGGGGCGTTTGGGGTCGGACATGGCGGTCTCCGCGGTTCGCGAGAAGAGAGGCTTGGACAGAGCGGGAAAGTAGAGGCCCGGCCGTTCCATCGGCGTGAACCCGATATGCCGATGGCCGTCATCCCTGCTGCAGATAAGCAAGCAACGCTTCGGGCATCAGCGGCACCGGCGTCGGCGGCGGATCGTCCTGCCGCAGCGCTAGGTACAGCTCGGCCGCGTTACGCAGCGCCGCATCGATAGCGTCCGCATCCAGCATCGTCATCGTCGGCTGCAGTGCCGCCGCAGCGGCGGCATCGGCTTCGATGCGGCGTACGCCGCGTTGCGGCCTTCCGGCGCGGCGATGCAGCATCGGTCCCAGCACCATCTCGCGCAGATACGACAGCATCGCCGAGGCTTCGAAAAATTCCCCGCGCAGGCGTTTGGCGGCGCCGTAGTGCAACCAGATCCAGATGCGGTCCTCGAACCATTGCGCCGGCTGGTCGGGCCAATGCACGTGCGCGGCTTCGAGCACGGCGGCCGTGCGTCCGGGTTCGCGCTCCCACACGATGCGCGGACGTTCGACCATGCGCAACAGGTCCGCCGCCATCACGAATTTCAGATCGACATGGACCAGAGGCGGGCCGAACAGGCAGATCAGAAGGCGCGGTTCGCCGACGTGCTCGCCGGTGAAGGCCGCCAGCAGGCCGCCGATGCCGCTGGCGATCGCGGCGCGTTGCGCCATGACCGCGGCGTAGTCGTCCGGGCGGACGACGATGACCAGATCCAGGTCGGAATAGGCGTCGAAGCCGCCATGCAACAGCGAACCGCCGCTGAGCACGGCTTCGAAACGGTGATCGCCGCTCAGCGCCGACAGGATCTTGTCGAGTACGGCGGCTTGCGCAGCGGGTATTTCGCCGGTCATCGCGTCTCTCCGGGCCGGCAGTGCAGATTAGCCGGACGGACTTTGTCGGGCAACAAGGGATAGGATCGTTACTGGCGGATCGCACGGCCGATAACGGCCGCAAAGGAGGTCGTCGTGTTGCATTGGGCCTATCTGGTGGCGATCACCGCCGAAGCCATGAGCGCGGCATTGATGGCCGGCCGCCGCAGCATGGACTGGTTCGGCGTGTGCGTGATCGCGTGCATCACCGCGCTGGGCGGCGGGACGGTGCGCGACGTGCTGCTCGGGCATCATCCGTTGGCGTGGATCGAACATCCGAGCTATCTGGTCGTGACGATCTGCGCGGCGCTGGCGACCGGCTTGCTGGCGCCCTTCATGAAACGGCTGCGTAACGTGTTCCTGACGCTCGATGCGTTGGGGCTGGTGGTGTTCACCGTGATCGGGTGCAACATCGCGGTGTCGGTGGGCGTGCCGTTCTTCATCGTGGTGGTGATCGGCGTGATCACCGGCACTTTCGGCGGCGTGCTGCGCGACGTGCTCTGCGGACAGGTGCCGCTGCTGTTCCAGAAGGAACTTTACGCCAGCATTTCGTTGATCACCGGCCTGCTGTACCTGGGCTCGCAGGAACTGGGCGTGCCGCACGGGGCGGCGATGGTGGGCGCGATGTCGATCGGTTTCGTACTGCGCATGCTGGCGATCCGCTATCACTGGGATATGCCGAAGTTCGTCTACAAGGACGAATGGGAGTGATCGCCAGCGAACCGCTGTTGCAGCGCGTCAGGCCGGTCGCCGGAATCGGCGTACGCTAGCCGCGTTCCGACCGAAACCACCTGGGGAGGTAAGCATGAACGCAACTGCCGCAAGCGCACGTCCGACGAGTTTTTGGGTGATCGCCGTCGCCGCACTGGTATGGAATTTGCTGGGGCTGGCGATGTTCTATCTGCAGGTCAACATGTCGCCCGAACAATTGGCGGCCATGCCGGCCGAGCAGCGCCAGGTTTACGAAGGCACGCCGGGCTGGCTCAACATCGCCTTCGGCATCGCGGTGATTACAGGCTCGCTCGGCGCCATCGGCCTGCTGCTGAAAAAGAAATGGGCGGTGGCGATGTTTTTGATCTCGCTGATCGCCGTGGTGGTGCAGATGGTCGGCGCGTACGTGGCGACGCCGGCTTGGGCGGTGTACGGCGCGATGGGGCTGATCATGCCCGTTATCGTGCTTGTGATCGCGCTATTGCTCTGGCGCTATTCCGGCAAGGCGGCGGCGCGGGGCTGGTTGAACTGACCGAAGCATCGCTTCGAAGCAGAAAGGCCGCCGGTTTGCGCCGGCGGCCTTTTTTCGACCGATGGATGAAGATCAGAAATCGAAGCGAACCTGCAACTGCGCCAGATCCAGGTCGATGTCTTCGACTTCGAAACGGCTGTACTCGGTACGCAAGGCGACCTTGTCGTTGAACCGGTACTGCAGGCCCAGACCGTAGGTCGGATCGCTGCCGCTATCGTCGCCGGTGCTGGTCAGGCTGGGGATGGCGTTATCCAGATCCCAGCGGTGAAAACCGGCCTTGGCGTAGCCCGAGAACTTGTCGGTGAACGGCACGGTGCCTACCGCGGTCAGATACGCGGCGTTCGCTTCCAATGCGCGACCGGCGCCTTCGGGTTCGAGTTTGCCGAAATCGGCGTACCCGGCTTCGAGACCGAAATAGCGGTTGAACTGGGAGCCGCCGAATACCGAGAACGCAGTGTCTTCGTCGTCGTAGTTGGATTCGTCGACGAACGATTGGCCAGCGCCGGCGCCGACGTAGAACCCAGGGTCTTCGGCCGCCTGCGCGCCGAAAGCGCCGGCGCCGAGCACAACGGCCAACAGGGTGCGGGACAGTATCTTGCTCTTATTCATGATGCGTATGGCTCCTGCGAAGGACAGCGCCGACAGGGGGAGGGGTGGCGCCGATCCATGCGATGGGCCCCGGCACTGCGCCTGGACAGCCATCGCTGCAAGAGAAGAAGTGGGTGCGCAAACGCACAGCCAAAGAGGCGGATGAAGGGACGGAATATCCCGTGCACGGGACACTGGTTGCGGTAAGGGGAAGCGTTGCGCGTCCGCTACGGGCGATATCTCCATGGCGGTCGCACGCATCGAGACGCAGCGGCCGCATCGTCATGCCGATGAATCCCTCTTTATTTCCGGACGAACCCCTGCAGCTGGTCGAAGACGGCGACGGCGGCATCCGCTATTGGCCGCGGCTGATCGATCCAGGCCGGGCCGCGCTCTGGTTTTCGCAATTACGGTCGCAGGTGCCGTGGAAGGCCGAACGCCGCCCGATGTACGACCGGATCGTCGATGTGCCGCGATTGCTGGCGGCCTATCGTATGGATGCTCTGCCCGAGGCGCTGCAAGCCTTGCAATGCATCGCCGCACAAGTGGCGCTGACGATCGATGCGCCGTTCAACTCGGTGGGCCTCAACTTCTATCGCGACGGCGAAGATAGCGTGGCGATGCACAACGACAAACTGCACTCGCTGGCGCGCGGCCATCCCATCGCCATTGTCTCGCTGGGTTCGCCCAGAAGGATGGATATCCGCGGCAAAGCGGCGCCGAGGAAGACCGTGCGGATAGAATTGGAGCCGGGCAGCCTGTTGTCGATGAGCCATGCGTCGCAACTGCATTACGAACACGGCATCCCGAAAACGAACCAGGCCGTCGGTCCTAGGATCAGCGTGGTGTACCGGGTCAGGCCGCAGTAGGGCGTCGGATCCGGTCGTTGATGCCGACGACCCCGGATTGCATGGCGCAATAGGGAATTGCCTGCGCGAGGTCCGACGTCGGCCTGAATAATTCATCAGCGCCGCATCGCGTTATGATGCGTCCGGTCCTGTCAGGCAGAGGAAAAAGAGCATGCGTACGATCTTCGCCGCCGCCCTGTTCGCGGCCGCCGCCATCGCCCATGCGGGCGACGCCAATCATTACGGCCAAGCCATGCCGGAAGGCAAGGCCGTGCCGATCTCGCAAGCCGTGGCCGCGCACGAGCGCTACGCCGGCAAGCCGCAGCGCTACAGCGGACGCATCGCCGAGGTTTGCCAGAAGGAAGGCTGCTGGATGGTGTTGGAAGACGACGGCCAGAGCGCGCGCGTGATGATGCGCGACCACAAATTCGTCGTGCCCAAGGACGCTTCCGGCAAGGCCGAGGTCTATGGCGTGCTGTCGCGCACGGAGCTGTCGCCCGAGGCGGTGAAGCACATGCAGGAAGAAAGCAAGAACGGTCTGCCGGTGGCCGATGTGGAATACCACATCGTGGCGGACGGCGCGGAGATTTCCGGCTGAGACCGGCAGTGAGCCTGAGCCGCGCGATCGATTCGACCGAGCCAGAGTTCCGTTGCGTTCCCACTCCCACGAGGTGATGCGATGAACAAGACGTTGTCGGCGGCCATGGCCGTCTTGCTGTTGTCCGCCTGCAACAAACCGGCGTCTGCGCCGACCGAATCCGCTGCCGACGGGACACCTGCGTCTGCTGCACCGGCGGCGCCTGCTGCCGAAACGTCTGTACCGGCAACGGCACCCGCCGAACCGGCGACACCGCCGGCGGCGCCCGCGCCGGCCGCCGATGCCGCAGGCGATGAAGCGGTCGATGCCAGCATCGACAGCGCGCTCGGCGATCACACGCGCTACCGTGCCGTAATCGAGCAGTTCCAGAAAGCGGTTGCCGGCAAAGACGCCGCAGCGGTCGCGGCACTGGTGCAGTATCCGTTCCGGGCGACCGTCGGCGGCAAAACCGTAGTGATCAAGGATGCGGCGGGATTCGTGGCCCGCTACGACGAGATCGTGACGCCGGCGATCGCCGGTGCGATCGTCAAGCAGAAGTACGCGGACCTGTTCGTCAACTACAAAGGCGTGATGTTCGGCAACGGCGAAGCGTGGGTGAACGGCATCTGCAAGGACAACGCCTGCAAGTCCTTCGATGTGAAGGTGGTCGCGATCCAACCTGGGCCATGATGCCCGTCCGCGTCCGACACGAGGAGCCGTGATGAACAAATCCATCCTTTCCGTTTCCGTACTGGCGTTGGCGTTGGCGTTGGCGACGGCGTCGCTGCTCGCCGCTTGCGACAAGCCGGCTCCGGCCGAACCTGCGCAACCGGCGGCTGCGTCCGAGCCTGCTGCGGCGACGCCAGCGCCCGAAGCGCCCACCACACCTGCAGCGCCGAGCGCGCCGGAGAGCGCCGTGCCTGCCTTCGTCGGCAAGGTCTGGCAGGTCAAGAGTTCGTCCGCGGTCGCGCCAGGTACGCGCTACAGTTTTCTCACCGACGGCACGCTGGTGATCGAAGCCGAAGGCGGTACGCCCGGCTACGGCAAGTGGACCTACGAGAACGGCGCGCTGACGATGATCGAGGAAGGCGTCTCGTATCCCACCGACATCCTCAAGCTCGACGCGGGCGCCTTCGACATCCGCAGCCACAACCCCGGCGAGCCCGTGACCATTTCGATGGTGCCTGCCGAGGGCGCGCCTTTGCCGGCATCCGCGCCGGCGCAGTAAGCCCGCGCGCAGCGAAAATGGGTGACGACTGACACCTGTTCCAGGCGCGACGCCGCGATAGAGTCGCGGCGTCCGTCCCGGAGTTCGCGATATGGCCGTCCACGCATTGCCCGCCCTGGCCCCGTATTTGGCTACTGCGGGCATAGGCTGGATCTACTACCGGCGGATCCGCCGCAGTTTCGGCCGCCAGCCATGGCAGCCGAAGCGCACGCTGTTTCGCCTGGTTATCCTCACGCTCGCTCTGATCGGTCTGGGCTTCGCGGCGGTGTTCATGCCGCATACCGGTTGGGGCATCGCAGCGGGTGCCGCAAGCGGTGCCGTGCTCGGTGGGTTGGCGCTGCGTCACACCCATGCCGAGATCGTGGACGGCAAACGTTTCTACACGCCCAATCCATGGATCGGCGGCGCCTTGTCGCTGTTGCTGATCGGCCGCCTGGCATGGCGCTGGAGCCAAGGCGCGTTCTCAGGCGGCGCGGTGCAGGCCTCGCAGCAAGCCAGTCCGTTGACGTTGGCTTTCGCCGCGGCGTTGGTCGGTTATTTCGTCGTCAACAACGTCGGATTGCTGCTGCGGATGCGCGAGCTCGGTAAGGCGGCGTCCGCCGCGCCTTAACTCTGCTGCCCCTTGTAGAGTCGAGCTTGCTCGACTGCTCTTGATCTTGGTAGGCGCGAATTTATTCGCACGCTTTTTCGGGACGCGAAGAGCGTGCGAATAAATTCGCACCTACCAAAGCAGCGAATCTGGCCCCCGCGCCATCTATCGCCGCTTTCCGCCGTGACGGGCAGGCGAACGCGGGCGGATTACAATCCGCCGATGAGGTCCGCCCACTCCGCCATCGTTACCGTTTGCTTGGCCTGCGCTTTATGGCTGGCCGGCGCGTTCGATGCGCAGGCGCGCACCGTTTACCGCTGCGTGCGCAACGGCACGGTGAGCTTGGCGACCGCGCCGGAGCCGGGCTCGAAATGCGTGGCCAAGAAGATCGACGACGATGCGGCCAAGCTGCCCAACCTATGGGGCGAGATGGGCGTGATCAGCGGCACTTTGTACGAACGCGAACAGGACGGAAAGACCGTCTACAGCACGCGCAATCTGCCCGGTTCCAAGATCTACCTGAAATTCACCGTGCAAACGCCGCCCGGTTCGCCGGCGCACGAAGGATTGGGCAGGATCGGCAAGCCGCAACTGAAGATCTTCGCCAAAGAGTTCAAGGCCGCGGCCAAGGCGACCGGCGTCGACGACGCCTGGCTGCGCGCTTTCGCCCACGCCGAAAGCGGCTTCGACCAGAAGGCGGTTTCGGCGAAAGGCGCGCAGGGCGTGATGCAGCTGATGCCTGAGGTGAGCAAGGAATACGGCGTCAAGGATCCATTTTCGTCGGCCGAGTCGATCAGCGCCGGCGCGCGCCATCTGAAATCGCTGAAGCGGCGTTACAAGGACGACTTGGTCCTGGTCGCCGCGGCCTATAACGCCGGCATCGGCGCGGTAGCGCGTTACGGCGGCGTACCGCCGTATGCGGAAACCCAGGCTTACGTCGTCAAGGTGCAGGTGCTGTACGACCGGTATCTGGTCGCGATGGGGCGGAAGGAAACGCCGGCTAAGTAAGCGCGCCAGATGCTGCTTTTTTTCTAGCCGTCATCCCGGCGAACGCCGGGTGCCGCGATGACGGGCGAAGGGTAAAGTCACTGGATCCCCGCCTTCGCGGGGATGACGGCCTAAGAGCAAAAGCAAATGTCCCGGCGTTCGATTGAACGACGGCTTTAACACCGTAGCCCGGGTAAGGCCGAAGGCGGCACCCGGGTCCGCGGCGGCGGGCAGGTCGCACCCCGGGTGCGCTTTGCTTACCCGGGCTACTCCGGAAGTTTTCCCATTTAGCGAGTCGCTGCGCAATTCGCGAGGACACGGGTCTGGTTCCCGGCATGCGCCGGGATGGCGGCTTTTAAGGACGAAGATAGGCGATCAGGTTTTCGCGGGCGCCGGCGGCGTCAGTTTCAGCAGGCGCGCGCCGCCTTCGTCTTCCAGCAGCCAGATCGCGCCGTCCGGGCCTTGTTCCACTTCGCGGATGCGATGGCCCATGTCGTAGCGCGCCGCTTCGCGCGCTTTGACGCCATCGAATTCGATGCGGATCAGCGCCTGCGACGACAGGCCGCCGATGAAACCGTCGCCTTTCCAGTCCGGGAACAGATCGCCGGAATAGACGATCAAGCCGGCCGGCGAGATCACCGGGTTCCAGAACACTTCAGGCGCATTGAATTCCGGACGCGTGTCGTGATCGGGGATGTCGCGGCCGTCGTAATGGTCGCCGTTGGAGACGATCGGATAACCGTAGTTGGCGCCGCGTTCGATCAGGTTCAATTCGTCGCCGCCCTTGGGTCCCATCTCGTGTTCCCATAAACGCCCCTGCGCATCGAAAGCCAGGCCCAGCGCATTGCGATGGCCCAGCGACCAGATCTGCGCGGTCACGCCGCCCTGGTCGGCGAACGGATTGTCGGCCGGCACGCTGCCGTCGTCGTTGAGGCGCACGATCTTGCCGAGATTGGATTTCATATCCTGCGCCGGATCGAATTTCTGCCGCTCGCTCGAGCTGATCCATAACTTGCCGTCCTTGTCGAAAGCGATGCGGTGGCCGTAATGACCGCGGCCCGAGACCTTGGGCACCTGCCGCCAGATCACTTTCACGCCGGACAGCGCGCCGCCGCCTTTGTTGTCGAGCGTCAGCTTGGCGCGCGCGACCGCACCGCCGCGCGTATCGCCGTCGCCCTTCTCGGCGTAGCTCAGATAGATCAGGCCGTTGCTGGCGAATTTCGGATGCAGCACGACATCGCCCAAGCCGCCTTGTCCGCCGTAGTCGACTTCCGGCACGCCGCCGATTTCGCCGACGCGCTTGCTGGCGACATCCAACAGTTTCAGCTTGCCTTCCTTCTCGGTCACCAGCAGGCGGCCGTCGGGCAGGAAAGTCATGGCCCAGGGTTCGTCGAAAGCGGCGACTTCGGTCGCCACGAAAGGCTCGCCGCTGGCCGGTTGCGCCTGCGCTGCGGTCTCTTCGCCGCTCTGCGCGGCGTTGCTGGCGCCATTGCAGCCGGCAAGCAGCAATGCGGCGCTGCAGGCGGCGGTCAATAGGGAGTGCTTCATGCTCGGCTCCGGTGCGAAGAAAACAAGGATTTCATACACGATCGGCCGGGATAGGGCAGGTGCCATACGATCACCCGGCATCGTTACGCTGCGCGGATGGCGCCATCGTAGAACGATCAGAACGGCACCGGCGTGAGTTTGAGCAGGCGCACGTTGGCGCCGTCCTCCAATAGCCAGATCGCGCCATCCGGTCCTTGCTCCACTTCGCGGATGCGCTGGCCCATGGGATAGCGCGCGGCTTCGCGCGCTTGCGCGCCATCGAACTGGATGCGGATCAGCGCCTGCGACGCCAGCCCGCCGATGAAGCCATCGCCGCGGAAGTAGGGGAAACGCGAGCCCGAATAGATGATGAAACCCGCCGGCGCGATCACCGGCGTCCACCATTCTTCCGGCGCGTTGAATTCCGGACGCGTGCTGTGGTCGGGGATGTCGGTGCCGTCGTAGTGGCTGCCGTTGGAAACGATCGGCCAGCCGTAATTCGAGGCCCGTTCGATCAGATTCAATTCATCGCCGCCCAACGGCCCCATCTCATGCGCCCAAAGGCGTCCCTGCGCATCGAAGGCGATGCCCAGGATATTGCGATGGCCCAGCGACCAGATCTGCGCGGTCACGCCGCCTTGCGCTACGAACGGATTGTCGGCGGGCACGGTGCCGTCGTCGTTGAGGCGGATCATCTTGCCGAGGTTGGAGGCCATGTCCTGGGCCGGGTCGAATTTCTGCCGATCGCTGGAGCTGATCCACAGCTTGCCGTTCTTGTCGAAGGCCAGACGATGGCCGTAATGGCCGAAACCGGTGACTTTCGGCGCCTGCCGCCAGATCACTTGCACATTGGACAGACTGCCGCCGCCGCTGCCGTTCAACGTCAATTGCGCGCGCGCGACCGCGGCGCCGCGCGTGTCGCCGGCGCCCTGTTCGACGTAACTCAGGTAGATCCAATGATTGCCGGCGTATTGCGGATGCAACACCACATCGCCCAAACCGCCCTGACCGCCGTAGGCGACCGCGGGCACGCCCGAGATCTGGCCGATCTGCTGATTGGTGACATTCAACAATTTGAGCTGGCCGCCTTTCTGCGTCACCAGCAGGCGGCCGTCGGGCAGGAAGGCCATCGCCCAGGGCTCGTCGAAACGCGCGACTTCGGTGCTGACGAAAGGCGGGTCGGGCAGGCGGGTAGGTTGCATCGGGCCGCCGGTGCTCTTCGGTGCGGCGCTCGCGCTCGCGGCAGCGGACGTTGTTGCAGGCGCGGGCGAGACGGGCGCGTCCGTTTCTCCGGATTCGCGTTTCGCGATCACCGCAACGAAAGTCGGTTCATTCGGCGTTTCGGTTTCTTCGGCGCGGATTTCGGCCGATACGGGACGCATGCCGTCGCAAGCGGACGCCAGCAGCGCCGCGCAGGCCAGGGTTAGCAGCAGAGGTTTGCTCATGGCAGCGGCTCGCATCGGTGCCCCTGCGCCGGTTGTACACGATCCGCGAGTAGCGCGCCGTCACGAACGTCCCAATCTCGTCGATGTTGTGATTCCAGGCGCCTAACGCACATCGCCGGCGTAGTGGTTAAGGCAACGTAACTCTAACGATTAAGGCAGCGTTTGGATTCAGACACAGGCTGGCATGGTGCGAACGTGCGGCCCAGACCGTGCACTCCATTCATTCCTGTTCCATGGAGCAAAAAGCTTATGAAACGCAATCACCTGATCCCCCTGCTGGCCTTGACGGCCACCCTGGCCGCCCCCCTGGCCTTCGCACAATCCACCACGCCGCAGGCCGACCCGCAGGCCGCGCCTACCGCCGCGCCTGCCCCTACGGACAGCGCCGCTCCGGCGGCTCAGCCGCAGAAGGCCAAGACCTGGGCCGATGTCGACAGCGATAAGGACGGCAAGATCAGCAAGACCGAGTCGGCCAGCGAACCGGCCGTGGGCCAGATCTTCGATCAGGCCGACAGCAACAAGGACGGTAGCCTGACGACCGACGAGTACAAGGCCTACATCGCCAAGGCGAATGGCGCGCCGAAGAGCGACCAAGGCGGCTGATCCATCCGCCCCTCAAGCAAAAACTTCCGGCCCGGCCGTGCCTCGCGCATGGCCGGGCCCGGTCGCGCAAGGCGCGCCCCCGCGCGCCGATGACCACTCAAAAAACACTCAAGGGAGCCCCTGCGATGAATATCAAGTTCCGTGATGTATCGATGGCGTTGCTGGCAGCCAGCGTGCTGAGCCTGGCCGCTTGCGCCAGCACCAAGGACGATTCGACCATGCCGCCGGCCGATTCCGCGCCTGCTCCGGCGGAGCCGTCCAGCGCCACGCCGCCGGCCGACAGCACGGCGCCGCCTGCGGACGCCACCACCACGCCGCCGGCCGACAGCGCCGCGCCGACCACGCCGTAATCCGTCCGCGTCGCCCGCCATCCGGTGGGCGACGCCGACTCGGCGACTCGAAGGCGGCTACGGCCGCCTTCGTCGCGTACGCCGTTAAAATGCAGCGATGCAGACGACGCACGGCGGCAACACCGCGATCGCGCTGGTCGGTTTCGACGGCGACGACACCCTCTGGCGCAGCCAGGATTATTTCGACGACGCGCAGGCCGAATTCGAGCGCATCGTCGGCGCTTACGCCGACCTGGGCGACGTGCGCGTGCACGAGCATCTCTACCAAGTGGAAAAGCGCAACCTGGCGCTGTTCGGCTACGGCGTCAAAGGCATGGCGCTGTCGATGATCGAAGCCGCATTGGAAATCACCGGCCAGCGCATCTCCGGCGCGGACGTGCAGCGTATCGTCGCGTTGGCCAAATCCCTGCTGCAGCATCCGGTGGAACTGCTGCCGGGCATCCGCGCCGCGGTGGAGCGCATCGCGCAGGACCTCGATGTGGTGCTGATCACCAAAGGCGATTTGTTCCATCAGGAGGCCAAGGTGCGGCAGTCGGGCCTGGCCGACGTATTCCGCCGCATCGAGATCGTCAGCGAAAAAGACGTGGACACCTACGCGCGCCTGCTGCAGGAGTTCGGATTGGCGCCATCGCAATTCCTGATGATCGGCAATTCCTTGCGCTCCGACATCGCGCCGGTACTGCAGCTCGGCGGCTGGGGCTTGCACATGCCTTATCACACCACGTGGGCGCACGAGAGCGAGGCCGAACTCGGCGCCGCGCCCGAACGGCTGCGCACCGTGGCGTCGGCCGAAGCCTTGCCCGCGGCGGTGCGCGAAATCGCGGCATCGGCGGATGCGCGATTGGGAGTTTTCCGATAACGGCACCGCGTCGCGGAGCGCACGCTCGATCCCGGTTGGAACCGGAGCAGGGATATGCGGTCTGCGACATGCGGCGGGATCGCGATCTTTTCGATCTGTCTTGTGACGGCGGCCGTCGCCGACGCCGGCGAGGCGAGAAAATGCAGCGATCGTGACGGCCGTTCCAGTTACGTCTCCGGCGCATGTCCTGCCGGTACCCGCGAAATCTGGGTGCGCGAGTTCGAACCGGAGCCGATCGATGCCGCGGTCGCGCAGAAGCGCCGTATCGAACACGAAGGCCGGCCGTCGCGCGCCCATGGGCAGGGCTACCGCCGGCCGCAACGGGATTCGAAACGAAACCGCGCCGACCGGGCCTGCGAAACGGCCAAGCGCCACCGCGATCAGGTCCGCGACCGCGACTGGTACACGTTGACGCTGGAGCAGCTGCGCGCGCTGGACGACAAGGTCGCGCGATCCTGCGGTTGAACGGCAGGCAAAGCGCGGCTTAGCGCCCGCTAAACATCCCGCCGCCGTGGAGCAAAAATTAAAAAGCGGTTCACCGCTGCCGCCGCATCTTGGCCGCATCCCCGCAACCGTGCGGGCGATCCAGGAGAACGAACATGACGATCCTGTCCCGCTGGCTGGCGCCTGCCGTGTTCGCGGCCGGTCTAGGCCTGGGCGCGATGACGCCCGCCCCCGCGCAGGCGCAGAGCGACGACTTGGTGCGAGTCATCGTCGATGTCGCGGATGTGATCTTTCGCGGCGGCTATCCGTACTACCGCTACGACGATCGTTACGGCTACGACGATCGCCTGATCGTGGTGCACGACCGCTACCGCCGGCCGGTCTATTACCGGCAGGTGCCGCGCGTGGTGTATTACCGCGACAGCGGTTATCGCCATCACCCGCCGTATGGCGTCGCCCGCGGTTACTGGCGCGATGGACGCTGGTGGGACGGGCATCGCTGGCACGATCGCGACGATCGTTACGACCGCCGCCGTTGGGAGTCGCGCAACGACTGGCGCGACCGCGATCGCGATTGGGACAAGCGCAAACACAAGCACGGCAAAGGCCGCGGCCATCACCGGCATGACGACGATTGACGCGGAATCGCCTCGCCGATCCGCCCCGGCCGTAAGCGGCGCCGCGTTCCGGCGCCGCTTTTCGTTCAACGGACCCTCAATGAGCCGATGCTACTCTGTGCCTAGCCCATCCGATCCAAGGAGTCCGTCATGCGCATTCCCTCACTGATAGTCGCGGCCGCGCTGGCGTGGGCCGCGCTACCGTCGGCGGCGCATGCGGCCGGCCCGATCGACTGCAAACTCAAATTCAGCATGTCCGGCTGGTCGGTGTTCTACAAAACCTCGTCCGGCGAAGGCGTGGTCAGTTGCGACAACGGTCAAAGCCTGCCGGTGCGGATCAGCACCAAGGGCGGCGGCATCACTTTCGGCAAATCGCGCATCGACAACGGCACCGGCGAGTTCTCCGGCGTGTACAACATCCGCGACGTGATCGGTGGTTATGCTGCGGCCGAAGCCCATGCCGGCGCAGGCAAGTCGAGCAAGGCCCAGGTCGTGACCAAGGGCAGCATTTCGCTGGCTCTGGCGGGCAAGGGTTCGGGCTGGGATCTGGGCGTATCGTTCGGCAGCTTCGTGATCGAAGCGCGTTGAGCCGGAGGGCCTGTCAGCGCGGCGAAATCACGTCGCTGTCGGCGTCGTCGCCGGGAATGCGCAACGATTTTTCGACGTCGTCGCCCAGCCGGTGCGCGAACCAGTTCAGACTCAGCCCGTAAGCCGTCGCCAGCAGCACGAGCAGGCCCAGGCCCACCAGCCAGCGCCGCAGGCGGCTGGAACGAGGAGAATGGCTGGAATGTGGACGCATGTTGCGCTCGCGGCAGGGCATTCAGGACAACGCGGATCCCGTCCGGATGCGGCCAGCATCGATCCAACGCCGCCGACTGCGGCACAATCGCGTCTCATGCCGCCCCGCATCTCATTGCTGTTGTGCCTGTCGCTGGCCGTGCTGCTCCCGGCTTGCACCCGCGACGCGCCGTCGCCGCCCGCCGCCGCGGCTTTGCCGCCGTTCGACGGCGACGGCCGCATCGGCTGGCAGGGCGTATTGGCCTGCGCCGATTGCGACGGCATCGACACGACGCTGGCTTTAAGCCGTTCCGGCGACAGGCGCGAGTACCTGTTGGTCGAAACCTATCTGACCGAGGACGGCGGCGAGCGTTTCGTCGAACAAGGGCGCTGGCGCCGGCAGGATGCCTTGATCCGCTTGCAGGCCGTCGACGGCGGCGAACGCGTCTATGCCTTGCAGGCCGACGGCCGCTTGCAACCTCGCGATGGCCGCGGCCGCCGCTTCGCGCTGCGCGACGACGATTTCCTGACCCCGCTGACGGCATCGGCCGGCCTATGAAACGCACCTTCGGTTTTTCGCGGGAGCGGCTTCAGCCGCGAGCTCTTCGACTGTCGCCGATTCGGCTTTTCGTGGGAGCGGCTTCAGCCGCGAGCTCTTCGCTGTCGCCGAACCAGCTTCAATGGGAGCGACCGTGGACGTCATGAACGCGCGCATGCAGGCGCGATGGTGGCTGATGCTGGCGCTGTTGCTGGCGTCGCTGCTGCAGTCCGCGGCCGCAATCGATCCGCCGAAAGGTTGGGAGCCGCGCACCGGCGACGCCTGGGTCGACACGCAGCTGGAAGACATCAACGCTTATGGCGAACGCTACCGGGAAGCCTTCATCGACGAACTCGTACGCTACCAGGGCACGCCGCGCGAATTGGCGCAAGACTTGCTGCGCCAAGGTTGGAAACCCGGCGACCTCTACTACGCTTGCGCGATGGCGCAACTCATCGGCCAACCCTGCCGCAATGTGGCCGCCGAATGGACGCGCGACCACGAAGACGGTTGGGTGGGCGTCGGCAAGCGGCTGGGTTTCACCGCAAACTCGTCGCAGTTCCGCGAACTCAAACGCGGCTTCGTGGCCAGCTACGATCGCTGGGCCCGGCCGCTGACCCTCGATGCGGAGTTACGCAGAGCGTTCCCCGATCGCGGCAAGGCGCCGTCCGCCAAGAATGGGCGCGCACGGGATGCCGGCAAGTCGCGAGAATGACCGGCCGAGTCGGCGGCGTACCCTTCTGCGCCGTGAACGGCGTGCGGGATCCGCAATCGGCCAACCGGTTTTTTAGCGACCGTTCATCGCGCACGCCGAATATGGCGACTGGGATATTCCGCGCGCGCCGATCCGGCTGCCGCCCAAACATCGAGGAGGGGATTCATGGTCCGCAAGATCAGGTATGCCGTATTGGCTATCGCGTTGGCGACGGCCGCAGGCGGCGCCCAAGCCCAGGATTTCGTATTCGGCTGGAACCCGCGCACCGGCGACGTATGGGTCGACCAGCGTCTGGGCGACATCAACGACTACGGCTATCGCCACCGCGATCCTTTCATCGATGAGATGGTCGTTCATTACGGCGCGCCGCGCGTGTTGGTACGCGAGCTGCTGATCGACCGCCGTTGGGCGCCGGGCGATGTCTATTACGCCTGTTCGATCGCGCGCACGCTCGGTATCCCGTGCCGCAACGTGGTCGAGGTCTGGGATCGCGACCATGGCCAAGGCTGGGGCGCGATCGCCAAACGCATGGGCATCAAGCCCGGCTCTGCCGAATTCCATCGTCTCAAGAAAGGCTTCGTGCCCAGCTACGACCGCTGGGGCCGCACCGTCGTGCTCGATGCGGATCTGCGCCGCGACTTTCCCCAACATGGCAATGGTTCGAAAGGCGGTTCGCGCGGCAATGCCGGCAAATCGTCGGCTTCGCATGGCAATTCCGGCAAATCGTCGGCCGCGCAGGCCGGCGGCAAGGACAAGGGCCGCTCGGGCAAGAGCGGCAAAGGAAACGGCAAGAACAAGTAAACTCGGCGGATGCCCTCGCCGAACGACACGCGCTGGATAACGCATCGCGGCGGCTGCCATTGCGGCCGCGTACGTTTCGAGGTGGATGCGCCCGCCGGCATCGACGCGCTGGAATGCAATTGTTCTATCTGCCGCATGACCGGCTATCTGCATCTGATCGTGCCGGCGTCCCGCTTCCGCCTGTTGTCCGGTGCGGAAGACCTCGGCGAGTACGTCTTCAACACCGGCGTCGCGCGCCATCGCTTCTGCCGGCATTGCGGCATCAAGCCGTTCTACGTGCCGCGCAGCCATCCGGACGGGATCGACGTCAACGTCCGCTGCCTGGATCCGGGCACGGTTACGTCATTGAACATCGCCGCTTTCGACGACCGCAATCGCGACGGTGCCACCGCTGCGGTCGCCCACCTATCCAAGGCGTAGCGGTATCATCGCGGCATGGCCGTCGACTACCGCATCGTGGATTTCGCGCCGCAATGGCGCGACGACTTCGCGCGGCTCAATATCGACTGGCTGCAGCGTTATTTCGCCGTCGAAGCGGTCGACAGCCGGGTGCTGCACGATCCGGAGACGCATATCCTCGGGCACGGCGGCCATATCCTGTTCGCGATCGATGCCAACGAGCGGGCGATCGGCACGGTCGCGCTGAAACACGAAGGGAAGGGCGTCTACGAGCTCACCAAGATGGCGGTGGAACCCGGCCACCAAGGTGCGGGCATCGGCCGCGCTCTGATGATGGCAGTGCTGCGGAAGTACCGCGGTCTCGACGGCCGCGAGTTGTTCCTGGAATCGAGTTCCAAATTGACGCCGGCGCTGACTTTGTACGAAAGCGTCGGTTTCGTGCATAAGCCTGCGCCGCGGCCAGGCTCGCATTACCAGCGTGCCGATGTGCACATGGTCTGGGAACCCGACCAAGCTCTGTAGAGCGGAGCTTGCTCCGCTGCTCCGGTTTTTCGTGGGAGCGGCTTCAGCCGCGAGCTTTTGATCTTGCGAATCATCGCCAGCGTGGGAGAGCTCGCGGCCGAAGCCGCTCCCACGAAAAACAGATCGCGTAAAAAATTACGCATTGTTTACGGCTCTGCACACCGCGCGGCATAGAGCCTTTACGCGGCCCAGGACCATATTGGCGTGGTCGGCGGAATGTCTTCGCCAGGAAGTTGGCCATGTCCCACATTCAAAGAAGCGCGCGCGCCATCGGTGCGTTGTCGACCGCGCTCGCGGCCGCATTCGCATTGGGCGCCAGCGGCGCCGCCCAGGCCGCGGAAGTCACCGGCAACGCCACGCTGACCACCGATTATGTGTGGCGCGGCAGCACCCAGACCCATGGCGACGCGGCCGTGCAGGCCGGCGTGAAGGTGGCCGGCGAATCCGGTTTCTACGGTTCGGTCTGGGCCTCGAACGTGGAATTCGCGCCCGAGACGCACGCCAGCAGCGAGTTCGACTTCACCGTCGGCTGGAGCCACAGCCTCAACGACGATTGGGCGCTGGACGTCAATGCGCTTCATTACCGTTATCCGTCCACCACCGTCGATCTCAACTGGACCGAACTCAACGGCACGGCGACCTGGAAAGGAAATTACTGGGCTTCGTTGGGCTATTCGAACGAGGCGCTGGGTTACGACGAAAGCGGCGTGTACGGATTGGTCGGCGCGAAGTTTCCGGTCAACGACAAGTTCCGCTTCGAAGCGGCCGTCGCCTATTACGATCTTAAGGATCTCAACGGCGACAACAAAGACGATGGCTATGCCCATGGTCTGGTCAGTGCGGTGTGGACGGTCAAGGCGCCAGCTCCAACAGTGAGTGTAGAGGCGCGCCTGACCGCGCACGCCACCGACTCGAGCGCGAAGGAATTCTTCGGCGAGGATTTCGCCGGTAGCCGTATCGAAGCGGCGCTGCAAGCGTCGTTCTGAGGAGAACTTACATGCCTGGCTGGTTAGCCCTGATCTGCGCGATCGCGGTCGTTATCGCGGCCGCTTACCTCCTGTTCGTGGTCCTGTACCCCGATCGCTTCTGAGTTCCCGACGATGAACGAATTCCTGTTCGTATTCGCCTTGGCGATAGGCCTCGGCTGGCCGCTGGGCCGTTACCTCGCCGCCGTGATGCGCGGCGCGCCGATGCGCGTGGACGGCTTGTTCGCATGGATCGAAAAGCCGATCTACCGGCTGCTGGGCACCGATCCGTCGCGCGGCATGACTTGGCGCGGTTACGCCAAGGCCTTCGCGCTCAGCAATCTGGTGGTGGGCTTGATCGTCTGGGTGCAGTTCATGACTCAGGCGTGGCTGCCGCTGAACCCGGACGACGTCCCCAACATGCGTTGGGACCTGGCGCTGCATACGATGGTGTCGTTCCTCACCAACACCAACCAGCAGCACTATTCCGGCCAGGCGCAGCTGTCCTATCTGTCGCAGATGGTCGGCATCGTCGGCTTGCAAGTGATGACGCCGATGATGGGCCTGGCGATGGTCGTCGCGACGTTGCGCGCGCTATTCGGCGGCCGCCAGGAAATGGAGCGCGCCGCTACCGAAGCCACGCACGGACATGCGGCCGAGAACGAAGACCGCGACGTCGGCAACTATTGGGCCGACGTCACCCGCGCCACGTTCCGTTTCATGTTGCCGCTATGCCTGGCGCTTTCAGTGCTGCTGACCAGCCAAGGCGTGCCGTCCACGCTGTCCGCCGGGCCGTCGATAACGCCGGTGGATGCCAGCGCGGAAATGAAAGCGCAGAAAATACCGCTGGGCCCGGTTTCGCCGATGGTCGCGGCCAAGCAACTCGGTTCGAATGGCGGCGGCTGGTACGGCCCCAATAGTGCGGTGCCGCTGGAAAATCCGACGCCGTTCTCGAACGCGCTCGAGATGCTCGGCATCCTGCTGATTCCGATCGCGGTCGTTTTCATGATCGGTCCGTTCACGCGCCGCCGCAGGCTCGCGGCGATGGTGTTCGGCACGATGCTGCTGATGTCCCTGGCCTCGACCGGGTTGTCGATGTGGTCGGAGGCGTATTCGGCCACCAGCGCCGATCCTGCGGTGATGGAAGGCAAGGAAGTGCGTCTGGGCGTCGAATCTTCGGCGTTGTGGTCGACGGTCACCACGCAAGTCAACAACGGCTCGGTGAACGCCATGCACGACTCGCTGGCGCCGCTCACCGGCATGGTGGCGATGGTCAACATGCTGATCAACTCGATCTGGGGCGGCATCGGCTGCGGCCTGCAGCAATTCCTCGTATACCTGCTGCTGAGCGTGTTCCTGGCCGGCCTGATGACCGGGCGCACGCCTGAATTGTTCGGGCGCAAGATCGAAGCGCCGGAAGTCAGATTGCTGGCGTTGCTGATCCTGCTGCAGCCGCTGGTCGTGCTGGGCTTCACCGCCGTCGCGATGGCGTTGCCGCAATTCACCGGCAATTCCAATCCGGGTTTCCACGGCATCAGCCAGGTGTTCTACGAGTACACCTCGGCGTTCGCCAACAACGGCTCGGGTTTCGAAGGTCTGGGCGACGCCACGTACTGGTGGAACCTGACCTGCTCGCTGGTGCTCGCGCTGGGCCGTTTCCCGGCTTTGATCGTGCCGCTGGCGGTGGCAGGGCTGATGGCGCGCAAACGCGTCGCGCCGGAAGGCATGGGCACGTTGCGGATCGAATCGGCCACGTTCTCGCTGACGCTGATCGCGGTGATCGTGATCCTGACCGTGCTGCAATTCATGCCGGCGCTGGTACTGGGCCCGGTCGCCGACCACCTCACGCTCGTCGCGCACTGAGCGGGGAACCGACATGTCCGAAATCACCTACAAAACAAAAACCCGCGCCGATCATCCGGCGCTGATCGACGCCGACGCGTTCCGCCAGGCGCTGATCGAATCCTTCGTCAAGCTGGCGCCGCAGCACCTGGTCAAGAGCCCGGTGATGGCGGTGGTGATGCTGGGTACGGTCCTATCCGCGCTGATCGCAGTATTCGCAGAAGGCAGCACGGCTTTCGCGTGGACGGTCACGGCCATCCTGCTGTTGACGGTGCTGTTCGCCAACTTCGCCGAAGCCGTCGCCGAAGCGCGCGGCCGCGGCCAGGCCGCATCCCTGCGCAATGCGCGTCGCGATCTCACGGCGCGCAGGTTGGATGGCGGCATCGGCCACGAAAAAAGCGTCCCCGCCTCGCAGCTGCGTCCGGGCGATATGGTGATCGTGTCCGCAGGCGAGCTGATTCCCGCCGACGGCGAGATCGAACGCGGCGTCGCCACCATCAACGAATCCGCGGTCACCGGTGAATCCGCACCGGTGCTGCGCGAGGCGGGCACCGACCGTTCCGGCGTTATCGGCGGCACAAAAGTGCTGTCCGACGAGATCATCGTGCGCGTCACCGCCGAACCGGGACATAGTTTCCTGGACCGCATGATCGCGCTGGTCGAAGGCGCCAACCGGCAGAAGACGCCGAACGAAATCGCGCTGACCATGCTGCTGGCGGCGATGACGCTGACCTTCCTGATCGTCTGCGCCACCTTGCCCGCGCTCGGCGCTTTCGTCGGCGTCGAGGTCGACACGCTGCTGCTGATCGCGTTGTTGGTGTGCCTGATCCCGACCACGATCGGCGGCCTGCTGCCGGCGATCGGCATCGCCGGCATGAACCGCGCGTTGTCCGCGAACGTGCTGGCGAAATCCGGCAAGGCGGTCGAAGTCGCGGGCGACGTCGACGTGCTGCTGCTCGACAAGACCGGCACCATAACCCACGGCGACCGTCAGGCCACCGCGTTCCATCCGCTGGCCGGCGTCGATGCCTCGCAATTGCGCGATGCGGCGCTGCTGTCGTCGCTGGCCGATCCGACCCCGGAAGGCAAATCGATCGTCAAATTGGCGCGCGAGCAGGGCAGTGCGGTCGCCGAGCCCGAGCGCGCCGATTACGTGCAGTTCAGCGCGCATACGCGCATGTCCGGCGTCGACATAGACGGCCGCGTGATCCGCAAGGGCGCCGGCGACTCGATCGTCAAGCACGTGCAATCGCTCGGCGGCCAAGCCGTGCCGGAATTGATGGCGCGCGTCGACCAGATCGCGCGCAGCGGCGCGACGCCGCTGGTGGTGGCCGAAGGCAAGCACTTGCTCGGTGTGGTCGAACTCTCCGACGTGGTCAAGCACGGCGTCAAAGAACGCTTCGCGCGCTTGCGCGCGATGGGCGTGCGCACGGTGATGATCACCGGCGACAATCCGCTCACCGCAGCGGCCATCGCCGCCGAAGCCGGCGTCGACGATTTCATCGCCGAAGCGACGCCGGAAGACAAGCTGGCCCGCATCCGCGCCGAGCAGGCCGGCGGCAGGCTGATCGCGATGGTGGGCGACGGCACCAACGATGCGCCGGCGCTGGCGCAGGCCGACGTCGGTCTGGCGATGAATTCCGGCACCCAGGCGGCGAAGGAAGCCGGCAACATGGTCGACCTGGATTCGGACCCGGCCAAGTTGCTGGCCGTGGTCGAAGTCGGCAAGCAGCAGCTGATCACTCGCGGCGCGCTCACCACGTTCTCGCTGGCCAACGACGTATCGAAATATTTCGCGATCCTGCCGGCGATCTTCGCCGCGGCGATCCCGCAGATGGCCGCGCTCAACGTCATGAACCTGTCCAGCCCGAAGAACGCGGTGCTGGCGGCGCTGATCTTCAATGCGTTGATCATCCCCGCGCTGATCCCGCTGGCTTTACGCGGCGTGCGCTTCAAGCCGGCCAGCGCGGTATCGCTGCTGCGCCGGAACATGCTGGTCTACGGCGTCGGCGGCGTGATCCTGCCGTTCATCGGCATCAAACTGATCGACCTGCTGCTGGCAGCGGTCGTGGGAGCCTGAAATGAGTACCCGCAATTCCGTGTTGGACAACGGTTACAGCCTGCGCGCATCGATCGGGCTGTCGCTGGTTGCGCTGCTGGCGATGGGCCTGTTGTATTCGCTAGCCGGCGCCGGGTTGGGCCGCGTGCTGTTTCCTTATCAGGCCACCGGCAGCATCGTCGAAAGCGGCGGCAAGGCGGTCGGCTCGGCGCTGATCCCGCAGCCTTTCGTCGCCGACCGCTATTTCCAGGCGCGTCCCAGCGGACCGAACTACGATCCGATGGCCGCCGCCGGCAGCAATCAGGCGCGCACCAACCCCGATCTGCGCAAACGCATCGACGAGGCCCGCGCCGCGGTCGCCGCACGCGAGGGCATCGATGCTGCGGAAGTGCCGATCGAGCTGATCACCCAGTCCGGTGGTGGGCTCGATCCGCACGTCACGCCGCAAGGCGCGCAGGTGCAGGCGGCGCGGGTGGCCAAAGCGCGCGGGATGGACATCGCGCAGGTCGAGCAATCGATTGCGCAGCATACGGAGAATCCGCAATTCGGGTTGTTCGGACAGTCGCGCGTGAATGTGCTGGAGTTGAATCTGGCGCTGGATGCGAAGAAGTAAGTCCTGTCAGCCCATCATTCCAACTTGCAGATGTACTGCGTATTCCTCACCCGTCATCCCAGCGAAAGCTGGGACCCATTTTGACGTTGGCGTGAAAGAGCAAGATCAAAATGGGCTCCAGCTTTCGCTGGAATGACGGTGTAGGGGCACGTCGTTGCAGAGAACCATTTTCACGCTTCCGAGCGCACAATAACCGCATGACCGACACCCGCGAATCCCAGGCCAACGCGCTGCTCGGCGAGCTGCAGCGCGAGCGCGGCGGACAGTTGAAGGTGTTCCTGGGCGCCGCGCCCGGCGTCGGCAAGACCTACGCGATGCTGTCGCGCGCGGCCGAAATACAACGCCAGGGCGTGGACGTGGTCGCCGGCGTCGTCGAGACCCATGGCCGCAGCGAAACCGCGGCCCTGCTGCAGGGCCTGGAGTTGCTGCCGCGCAGGCAGATCGAGCATCGCGGCCATCGCCTGCAGGAGTTCGATATCGACGCGATGCTGGCGCGCAAGCCGCAAGTCGCGCTGATCGACGAGTTGGCGCATCGCAACGCGCCCGGCAGCCGTCATGAGCGGCGCTGGCAGGACGTGGTGGAACTGCTCGATGCCGGCATCGATGTCTACACCACGATCAACATCCAGCACCTGGAAAGCCTCAACGACGTCGTGCACCGCATCACCGGCGTGCGCGTCAACGAAACCGTGCCGGATGCGGTATTCGACCGCCTGCGTGATATCGTGCTGGTCGATCTGCCGCCGCGCGAGCTGATCGAGCGACTCAAGCAGGGCAAGGTCTATGTGCCCGAGCAAGCTGCGCACGCGCTGCAAGCCTTCTTTTCGCCATCCAACCTCACCGCCTTGCGCGAGTTGGCGATGCAGACGACGGCCGACCGCGTCGACAACGACTTGCGCGATGCGAAGGCCGCGCGCGGCCTCGGCGGCATGGGCGTGCGCCGCGGCGTGCTGGTGGCCATCGACGGCCGCGGCCAATCCGAATACATGGTGCGGGTCGGCAGGCGCCTGGCCGAACGCCGCGACGCGCCGTGGACGGTGGTCACGGTGCAGGCCGGACGCGTCGCCGATCCCAAGCAACAACTCGAGCTCGACCGCGCGTTCGCGTTGGCGCGGCGCCTGGGCGGGGATGCGGACGTGGTGCAGGGCGGCAATATCGTCGACGGATTGCTCGATCACGCCGCGCGCATCGGCGCATCCACGATCGTCCTGGGCCGCACCCGCGAGCGGCCGTGGGCGCGCATGTTCAACCGCACGCTGACGCAGCAGCTGATCCAGCGCGGCGCGCACTACGAACTCACCATCGTCAGCACGCCCGAAGCGCGCGCCCGCGCGCGGCGCACGTGGCGGGACGTCCGCGGACTGATGAGCGGCAGCGATGCTGCGCTGGCCGTCGCGTCCGCCGGCGGCGCGGTGGCCTTGGCGTGGCTGGCCGAGCGCTGGGTCGGGCTCGACGACCTATCGCTCATCTTCATCGTCGCGGTGGTGCTGGTCGCCTCGCGTACGCGCATGGTCGCTGCGGTGCTGGCCGCCATGCTGTGTTTTCTCGCCTACAACTTTTTCTTCATCGATCCGCGCTACACCCTCTTCATCGGCGCGCGCCAGGGCGTAGCGACGGTGCTCCTGTTCCTGCTCGCGGCGCTGGTCGCAGGCCGGCTGGCATCGAAGCTGCGCGCGCAGGTGTTGGCGTTGCGCGCGGCCAATGCGCATGCCACGGCCTTGCAGGACCTCAGCCGCCAGCTCGCCGCGGCCGCCGATTTGGGCCAAGTGATGCGTGCGGGTCGCGATGCGTTCAAGCGCACGCTGGGCATGGACGCGTGGTTGCGCGTGGGCGAACAGGATTTCTTTTCGCCGGGCGTACCGTCGCCGGACGATAAAGCGATGGCCGCCGCCGCGTGGAGCCAGAAGCATCAGCAGCCTGCGGGACGCCACACCGATACGCTGAATTCGTCCGACTGGTGGTTCCTGCCGCTGGCCGACGAACGCGAAACGCTCGGCGTGGCCGGCCTGCGTTTCGGCGAAGGCGCGCAGAAGCCGGGCATCGAGCAACGCCGGCTGGCCGAGGCGATGACCCAGGAAATCGCGCAGGCGATCGTGCGCACGCGCCTGGTCGACGATCTGGAAAATGCGCGCGTCGGCAACGAGACCGAGCGTTTGCGTTCGGCGCTGCTGTCTTCGGTGTCCCACGACCTGCGCTCGCCGCTGGCATCGATCATCGGCGCCGCCAGCAGCCTGGACAATTACGGCGCGAGCTTGAATGCGGAAGACCGCCACGCATTGCTGGAGACGATCCGGCTGGAAGGCGAGCGCCTCGACCGTTACATCCAGAATCTGCTCGACATGACCCGTCTCGGCCATGGTGGGCTCACCTTGAACCGCGACTGGATCGGTGTCGACGAATTGGTCGGTTCGGCGGTGGCGAGAATGCAGCGCTATCAACCCGAAGCGCGATTCGAGGTTTCGATCCAGGACGGCCTGGCGCCGATCTGGGTGCATCCGGCGCTGATCGAACAAGCGTTGTTCAACGTGATGGAGAACGCCGCCAAGTTCTCGCCGCCGGGTGCGGCCGTGGGCATCGACGCGCGCCTGATCGACGGCGCATTGCGCATCGACGTCCGCGACCGCGGTCCTGGCATCCCCGAAGACGAGCGAAAACGCATCTTCGACGTGTTCTACAGCGTCGAACGCGGCGACCGCGGCCGCGAAGGCACCGGCCTGGGCCTGACCATCTGCCAGGGCATGATCGGCGCGCACGGCGGCAGCGTCGAGGCTTTGCCGGGCGCGGATGGCCATGGCACTACGATTCGCATTACCCTGCCTCTGATCGAACCGCATCCGGGTGCGTCGTCCGCAGATGAACGATGAGCGTCGCCAAGAGGAACGTCCTGCCGCATCGGCGCCGGCGCCGCGCATCCTGGTGATCGACGACGAACCGCAGATCCGCAAATTCCTCGAAATCGGCCTGCGCGCGCAGGGCTATGCGGTGACGCTGGCCGAAAACGGAGAAACCGGTTTGGCGACGCTCGCGACGCAAGGCGCGGACTTGGTCATGCTCGACATCGGCCTGCCGGACCGCGATGGGCACGACGTGCTGCGCGAGCTGCGCGGCTGGTCGCAGGTGCCGGTGATCATGCTCACCGTTCGCGCCGGCGAAGCCGAAAAAGTCGCCGCGCTCGACGCCGGCGCCAACGACTACGTCACCAAGCCGTTCGGCGTGCAGGAACTGATGGCGCGCGTGCGCGGCCTATTGCGTATGCATGCGCAGCCCGCAGAGGCCGTACCGGTGTTCGACGACGGCCGCCTGCATATCGATCTGGTCCGGCGCGAAGTCCACCTCGACGGCGAGCCGGTCGCATTGACCCGCAAGGAATACGCGTTGCTGGCCCTGCTGCTGCAGCACGCCGGCCGCGTGGTCACCCAGCCGCAGCTGCTGCGCGAGGTATGGGGGCCGACCCACCAGGAGGACACGCACTATCTGCGCATCCTGGTCGGCAAGCTGCGCCACAAGCTGGGCGACGATGCCGCCGCGCCGCGCTATATCGCGACCGAGCCGGGCGTAGGTCTGCGTTTCATCGGCGGCGCCTGATTGAAATAGTGTTTCAGTGCCGACTCGCGCTAGGCTGGCGCCATGCGCAAGCTGCTCGCCCTGTCGCGGATGCTCCTGTTTGGACTGCTGGTCGCCGGCGTCCTGGTGAAGCCCGTGTTGGCGATCGCCTGCGAAATCCATGACGCCGCGCGCGCGGCAGTGGAATTCTCGCAAGCTGCGCCCGAAGCGATGCCGGAACCGGGCCAGGACGAAGCGTGCTGCGCCTTGCCCGACTGCAGCGATTGCTGCGCCCACACGGTAGCGCTGCTGCCTGCATTGGCTACCTTGCGTGCCGCGCCTGCGATCGCGTCGCCCTTGCCGTTGTTGTCGGTCGAGTTCGAACCGACCGCACACGCCGTGGCCTTCCGTCCTCCGATCGCGGGCTGACGCCGTCCGCCGGCATTGCGCCGGCCGATCCGTTGTCCAATCGGAGATTCCCATGTGGTTGCGCCTGGCGGCGATGGCCGCCGTATCGTTTGTGCTGTGCGATTCCGCACCTGCACAAACGCCGAATGCATTGACCCTCGACGACGCCTTCGCCCGCGTCGCCGAAACCCATCCCGATCTGCGCCTGTTCGGCAGTCGCGGCGGCATCCTAGCCGCCGAGCGCGACCGCGCCACGCTGCGCCCGCCGCTGATAGCCGGCGCGAGCGTCGAGAACGCTTTCGGCACAGGTGCGGCGAGCGGCATCGACCGTGCGGAGTTCACGCTGACGCTGGCGTCGGTGCTCGAACGCGGCGGCAAGCTCGATGCGCGCCGGTCGCTGGCGCAAAGCCGCATCGACGCGCTCGCCGTCGAGCGCGAAATGCGCCGTTTGGATCTGTTGGCGGAAGTCGCGCGGCGTTACCTCGAGATCGTGGCGGCGCGACACCGGCGCGATATCGCGCAATCGGACATCGCGCAGCGCCAGCGGACGGTAGCCGGCGCTCGGCAACGGCTGCAAGCGGGCGCATCGCCGGAATCGGTGGTGCTGACGGCGCAGGCCGCTTTGGCGCGCGCGGAACTCGAGCGTGCGCGCGCCGAACAGCGCTTGCTGGCCGCCAACCAGCACCTCGCCGCGTTGTGGAGCGAACGCGATCCCGATTTCGACGTCGTCGTCGGCGATCCGCTGGTTCTGCCGAAGATCCCGGCGTTCGCCGGTCTGGCCGCGCAACTCGAACGTACCCCGGAACTGGCGCAGTTCGCCGACGAGCGCCGCATCCGCGAAGCGCGCCTTCAACTTGCGCGCTCGGCGTCGTTCGCCGATCTCGATTGGCAGGTCGGCGCGCGCCGATTGCAGGAAACCGACGATGTCGCGCTGGTCGGCAGCCTGTCGCTGCCGCTTGGCGCCCGGCGCCGCGCGCAACCCGAGATACGCATCGCCGAAGCCGAGTTGACCTCGCTCGAGATCGAGCGCGAGGCCAAAGGCTTGTCGTTGTACTCGACGCTGGTCGAAGCGCATGGCCGCTACCGTACGGCGGAAGTCGAAGTCGCGCGTTTGGGCGACGACATCCTTCCCAAATTGGCTAAGGCCGAAGCCGCCGCCGAGCGCGCTTATCGCGCCGGCGCCATCAGCTACCTGGAATGGGCGCAGCTGCAATCCGAGCGCACCAGCGCACGCAAACAGCAGCTCGAAGCCGCCTTGGATGCGCAACGCGCCCTGATCGAAATCCAGCGTTTGACCGGCGCGCCGTTCGTGGCCGCCGCAGAAGGAGACAAGCCATGAAGCAGACTCGCTTTCGTAGGTGCGGATTCATTCGCACGCTCTTTACGCGGAAAATCAAAAGCGTGCGGATGAATCCGCATCTACCAGAATCCGGGTGCGTACCCCTTTTCTTGGCGGCGCTATTGGTCGCAGGGACGCTGACCTCTTGCGGCGGTTCCGGAGGAAGCGAAAGCCATGCCGAGCCGGCCGCGGGACACGGCGACGAATCCGGCCACACGGAAGAGGCCGCGCGGACCACCATCGCCGCGAAGATCGCACAGGACGCCGGCATCCGCGTCGCGCCTGCGGCCGCGGGCGTGATCGCCGACGAGCACGAAGTGCAAGGCCTGCTGACGCCGGTGGAAGGACGCGTCGCCAAGGCGATGGCGCGTTTCCCGGGACCGATCCGCTCGCTGCGCGCCGATGTCGGCGACCGCGTGCGCGCGGGCCAGCCGCTGGCCGTCATCGAGAGCAACCTGAGCCTGACCGCGTACACGGTATCCGCGCCGATTTCCGGCATGGTGCTGAGCCGCGGCGCATCGGTAGGCGCCGTCGCCGGCGAGGGCATGGCGTTGTACGAGATCGCCGATCTGTCGCAGCTGTGGGTCGATCTGCACATCTTCGGCGCCGACGCGCAGCACATCGCCGCGGGCGTGCCGGTGCTGGTCACGCGCATGAGCGACGGCGTTACCGCGCAGACCGTGCTCGAACGCGTGCTGCCCGGCACGGCGACCGCCAGCCAGAGCACCGTTGCGCGCGCCACCATCGAGAACAAGGACGGATTATGGCGTCCGGGCTCTGCGGTGAAAGCGCGCGTCACCGTGGATAGGCAGCCGGCCGCTCTGGTGGTGCCGTTGAGCGCTTTGCAAACCGCGGTCGAAGAAGATGCGGTGTATGTCCGCGAGGGTGAGGTCTATACCGCGCGCCCGGTCAAGATCGGGCGCCGCGATGCCGAACGTGCGGAGATCGTCTCGGGGCTAAAAGCCGGCGAACAAGTCGTCGTGCAGCAAAGTTTCCTGGTCAAGGCGGACATCGAGAAATCGACCGCCGCGCACGAGCACTGAGATCGCCTACATGCTCGAGAAAATCATCCGATTCGCCATCGCGCACCGCTGGCTGGTGCTGCTGCTCACGCTCGGCATGGCCGGACTGGGCGCATGGAGCTTCACCCAGTTGCCGATCGACGCCACGCCGGACATCACCAATGTCCAGGTGCAGATCAACACCGAAACGCCCGGCTATTCGCCGCTGGAGGCCGAACAGCGCGTGACGTTCCCGATCGAGACCGCGCTCGCAGGTTTGCCGCGGTTGGATTACACGCGTTCGTTGTCGCGTTACGGGCTGTCGCAGGTCACCGTCATTTTCGAGGACGGCACCGATCTCTATTTCGCCCGGCAGCAGGTCTCAGAGCGTCTGCAGCAAGCCAAATCGCAATTGCCGCCAGGCCTGGAACCCGAGCTGGGCCCCATCGCCACCGGTATGGGCGAAATCTTCATGTACACGGTCGATGCCGATCCCGGGGCGCGCAAGAAGGACGGCACGCCGTACGACGCAACCGACTTACGCACTTTGCAAGACTGGGTGGTGCGGCCGCAGATGCGCAATACGCCCGGCGTGACCGAGGTGAACACCATCGGCGGCTTCGAACGGCAGATCCACATCACGCCCGATCCCGCCAAACTCGTCGCGCTCGGTTTCACCCTGCACGACGTGGTAGCCGCGATCGCCGCCAACAACCAGAACGTCGGCGCCGGCTACATCGAACGCAACGGGCAGCAGTTCCTGGTGCGCGTGCCCGGCCAAGTGGCTGACCTGGATGCGATCCGCGACATCGTGCTGGACCGGCGCGAAGGTGTGCCGATCCGGGTGCGCGATGTCGCCATCGTCGGCGAAGGGCCGGAACTGCGCACCGGCGCGGCGACGCAGAACGGACGCGAAGTGGTGATCGGCACGGTGGTGATGCTGGTGGGCGCCAACAGCCGCGCAGTCTCGCAGGCCTCGGCGGCGAAATTGGAGACCGCCAACGCCAGCCTGCCGCCGGGAGTCACCGCGCAGCCCGTCTACGACCGCACCGCACTGGTCGACCGCACTATTGCAACAGTCGCCAAGAATCTGATCGAAGGTGCGGTGCTGGTGATCGTGGTGCTGTTCCTGCTGCTGGGCAACGCTCGCGCTTCTCTGGTGACGGCGGCGGTGATTCCGCTGGCGATGCTGTTCACCGTCATCGGCATGGTCCGCGGCGGCGTGTCCGGTAACCTGATGAGCCTGGGCGCGCTCGACTTCGGCCTGATCGTCGACGGCGCGGTGATCATCATCGAGAACTGCCTGCGCCGTTTCGGCGACGCGCAGCATGCGCTGGGCCGCACCATGACCCGCGACGAGCGTTTCGACCTGACGGCATCGGCCACGGCGGAAGTGATCCGGCCCAGCCTGTTCGGCGTGGGCATCATCGCCGCGGTCTACCTGCCGATCTTCGCGTTGAGCGGCATCGAAGGAAAGATGTTCCACCCGATGGCGATCACCGTGGTGCTCGCGCTCACCGGCGCCATGCTGCTGTCGCTGACCTTCGTGCCGGCAGCGGTGGCCGTGTTCCTCGGCGGACATGTCGAGGAGAAGGAAAACCGGCTGATGGCGTGGGCCAAACGCCGTTACGCGCCGATGCTGGCCTGGTCGCTGCGCAGGCGGCGCATGGTGCTCGCCGGCGCGGCGGGGCTGGTCGTGCTGTGCGGATTGCTGGCCACGCGGCTGGGAACGGAATTCATTCCGAATCTCGACGAAGGCGACATCACGGTGCAGGCGTTGCGCATCCCCGGCACCAGCCTCACCCAGTCCGTGGCCATGCAGGAAACGTTGGAAAAAACTTTGGCCGGCTTTCCGGAAGTGCAGCGCGTGTTCGCCAAGATCGGTACCGCGGAGGTCGCCAGCGATCCGATGCCGCCGTCGATCGCCGACACCTTCGTGATGCTCAAGCCGCGCGAAGACTGGCCGGATCCGCGCAAACGCAAGGAAGCGCTGCTGGATGAAATCGAACAGGCTATCGGCCGGTTGCCCGGCAACAATTACGAGCTGACGCAGCCGATCCAGATGCGCACCAACGAACTGATCTCCGGCGTGCGCGCGGACGTCGCGGTCAAGATCTATGGCGACGATCTCGGCCGGTTGGTGCGCACCGCGGCGCAGGTGCAGCGCGTGCTGGCCGCGGTGCCGGGCGCGGCCGACGTCAAGGCCGAGCAAGTGGCGGGATTGCCGTTGCTGACGGTCGTGCCCGACCGGCAGGCACTGGTGCGTTACGGCCTGAATCCGGGCGACGTGCAGGACACGGTGGCGACCGCGGTGGGCGGTGAAGTCGCCGGACAATTGTTCGAAGGCGATCGCCGTTTCGATCTGGTCGTGCGCCTGCCCGAAGGCATGCGCCGGGATCCGGCCGCGCTCGCCGACCTGCCGATACCGCTGGGAGGCGACGGCGAGGCGGACGAGTCCAGCCGCCCGGCGAGTTGGCAGGGCGGTGCGCCGCGCACGGTGCCGTTGCGCGAAGTGGCGCGCATCGAATCCACGCTCGGGCCCAACCAGATCAACCGCGAAAACGGCAAACGGCGCGTAGTGGTCACCGCCAATGTGCGCGGACGCGATCTGGGCGGTTTCGTCGACGAATTGCAGACGGCGATCGACGACAAGATGGAAGTGCCGACCGGTTACTGGATCGAATACGGCGGCACGTTCGAGCAGTTGATCTCGGCGGGCCGCCGCCTGTCGATCGTGGTGCCGGTGACGCTGGCGATCATCTTCGGTCTGTTGTTCATGGCTTTCGGCAGCGCCAAGGATGCGGCGATCGTGTTCAGCGGCGTCCCGCTGGCGCTGACCGGCGGTGTCGTAGCGTTGGCGTCGCGCGGGATTCCGCTATCGATTTCCGCCGGCGTCGGCTTCATCGCGCTGTCGGGCGTCGCCGTGCTCAACGGATTGGTGATGATCGCCTTCATCCGAAAGTTGCGCGAGCAGGGCGAATCGTTGGATGCCGCCATCGTCGATGGCGCGATCGGGCGCCTGCGGCCGGTGCTGATGACCGCGCTGGTCGCATCGCTGGGTTTCCTGCCGATGGCGCTCAACGTCGGCGCCGGTTCCGAAGTGCAGCGCCCGCTGGCGACGGTGGTGATCGGCGGCATCGTCTCGTCGACGTTGCTGACGTTGCTAGTGCTGCCTGCGTTGTACCGCTGGCTGCATCGCGATACCCGACGGACCGCCGATCGGCCCGGGTCGGCGGCCTGACCGGTATCGCCCCGCCCCGGCGTTGTAAGGGTTAGGCTTGCGCGCCATCGCGCAGTGGGGCGGCCGTGCCATCGGTTTTCCTCGCATGGAGACGCAACGATGAAATTCCTACCAGTCCTGTTTTTCGCCGCCTGCGCCTTGAGCGGTTGCGCCAGCACCGGTGGCGGCGCCGCTTCCGCCGACATCAAGACCGAAATCGCCCCGGATGCCAAGTTCAGCGCGTACAAAACCTATTCCTGGCTGACCCAGCCCGAGGGGGCTACGCCCGAAGGATCGCAATTCATCGTCAGCGCGATCGATGCGCAACTGCAGCAACGCGGTTGGCAGAAAGCCGCCAACGGCGACATCGCGGTGCGCGTGCAAGTGGCCACGGCCAACAAGCAGACCTTGGAAAGCGTCTACAGTGGCGGCGGCAGCGTCGGCATGATGCCGGGCGTAGGCACGATGACCACGCGTGCGGTCGCCTATCGCGAGGGCTCGATGGTCGTGGATCTGTTCGACACCGCCGCCAAGCGCGCGGTGTGGCGCGGCACCGCGAGCGGCGCATTGCCTTCGTCGCAGGAAAAGACCAAAGACGTGGTCGACAACGTGATCGAGGACATGTTCGCCAGGATTCCGACGACGCCTTGATCGCCGCCTCGGCTATCGGGCCGGGTATACGCGATAACGCAGCAATTGCAGGCCGATCTCGCTGCCCGCAGCGGGTACGGCCGCTTGCGATGCGGCCGGCCAATCGAATTCCAGCGGCTTGGCTTGGCCCTGGACGCGCAATTCCAGCGTGGTGCGATCCGCGCGTCGGTGCACGGCGGCGACTTCGGCGCGAAGGCCGGCCTCGAGCGCAGTGGCGGCGAGATCGTGCGGGCGCACGTACAGCTGCGCCGGACCAGTGCCGTCCGTATTCGCGGGCAGTCGCAGCGTATGGCCTTCGAGCGAGAACTGGCCGTCTTCGATGCGGCCCTCGAGCGTATTGGCGCGGCCGATGAAGTCGAACACATACGCCGACGCGGGCTCGCTGTAGATCTGGTCCGGCGTACCGACCTGTTCGATGCGGCCGTCCTTGAGCACCACCACGCGGTCGGCCAGTTCGAGCGCTTCTTCCTGGTCGTGGGTGACGAACAGCGTGGTCTGTCCGGTTTGTTCGTGCAGGCGCCGCAGCCAGCGCCGCAGTTCGACGCGCACTTTGGCGTCGAGCGCGCCGAAAGGTTCGTCCAGCAGCAGTACGGTCGGATCGATCGCCAAGGCGCGCGCCAGCGCGACGCGCTGTTTCTGCCCGCCGGAAAGCTGTTCGGGGTATCGCGCGCCGAATTCCGGCAGCTGGATCAGCGTCAACAATTCGTCGACGCGGCGTTTGATCGCAGCTTTGTCGGGACGCCGCCGCCGCGGCCGGCTGCGCAGGCCGAACGCGATGTTTTCGGCCACGGTCATGTGCTTGAACAGCGCGTAATGCTGGAACACGAAACCGACATTGCGTTCCCGCAGGCTCAGGCTCGTAGCATCGTCCTCGCCGAACAGCACGCGGCCGCTATCCGGATGCAGCAGGCCGGCGATCACCCGCAGCAGCGTAGTCTTGCCAGAACCCGACGGGCCGAGCAGCGCGACCAGCTCGCCTGATTCGACGTCCAGATCGATAGCGTCGAGCGCGGCGACGTTCGCATAGTGCTTGCTGAGCTGGCGGATCTTCAGGTCCATGCCGTGTCTCGTGTGGGCGTGCCCATGATGGCCCATCGCCGGTGAAGCGGGCGAGGGGGCCGGGAACGGCGCGGCATTCCAGTCGGATCGAATTTCGGCTCTTGCGAGATTCATTGGTATCGCCTGTGCGATTTGGCGAGAGCGTCGCCGTGGCGCGCCTCCAACCAAAATTTAACTATCAACGTAATCAAGGCCAGGCCGGTCAGCAGCGATGCGGCAGCGAAAGCGGCAGTGCTGTCGAACTCGTTGTAGAGGATTTCGATATGCAACGGCAGCGTATTGGTCAGGCCGCGGATGTGTCCCGACACCACCGACACCGCGCCGAATTCGCCCATCGCGCGCGCGCCGCACAGCAACACGCCGTACAACAGGCCCCATTTGATGTTGGGCAGGGTGACGCGGCGGAACATGGTCCAGGCGCCGGCGCCGAGCGAGCGCGCGGCCAGTTCTTCGTCGCTGCCCTGCTGCTGCATCAGCGGAATCAGCTCGCGCACCACGAACGGGAAAGTGATGAACAGCGTCGCCAGCACGATGCCGGGCCGCGCGAACAGGATCTTGACGTCGTATTGCGCCAGTAGCGCCGCGAACCAGCCGCTGGAACCGAACAGCAGCACCAGGCAGAGGCCGGCCACCACCGGCGATACCGCGAACGGCAGGTCGATGAGTGCGAGCAGCAGTTGCTTGCCGCGGAATTCGAAACGGGTCAGCGCCCACGCCGCCAGCAGGCCGAACACCGCATTGACCGGGATCACGATCGCGGCGGTGAACAGCGTGAGTTTCAGCGCCGAGACGGCGTCGGGTTGGGCGAGCGCGGCAAACCAAGCCTTGAAGCCTTCGCCGAATGCGGCGCCGAGCACCATCAGCAGCGGCATCACCACCAGCAACGCCATCACCACGATCGCCAGCGCGATCAGCGTCCAGCGGAGCCAGGCGGGGCCCTGCAGCTCGTCGCGCTCATTCACGAAGGCGTCCCCTGCGTTCATGCGCGAACAACGACGGAATCGCATTGATCGCCAGCAGGCAAAGGAACGACGCGGCCAGCAGCAAGGCAGCGATTGCGATCGCGCCGTTGTAGTCGTATTCCTCCAGCCGGATGGTGATCAGCAAGGGCGCGATCTCGGTCTTGTAGGGCAGGTTGCCGGCGATGAAGATGACCGATCCGTACTCGCCCAGGCCGCGCGCGAACGCCAGCGAAAATCCGGTCAGCAGCGCCGGCAGCAGTTCCGGCAGGATCACCCGGCGCAACGTGGTGAAGCGGCTCGCGCCGAGCGATGCCGCCGCTTCTTCTTGTTCGCGTCCCAGCGCCTCCAGCACCGGTTGCACCGTGCGCACCGCGAACGGCAGGCCGATGAAGACCAGCGCGATCACGATGCCCGCCGGCGCGTAGGCGATCTTGAATCCCAGTGGTTCCAGCCAGCGGCCCATCCAACCGTTGGCCGAATAGATCGCAGTCAGCGCGATGCCGGCCACCGCGGTCGGCAACGCGAACGGCAGGTCGACCAGCGCATCGAGCAAACGCCGGCCGGGAAAGCGATAGCGCACGACCACCCACGCCACCAGCGCGCCGGCGAGCGATGCGAGCAAGGCGGCGATCAAGGCCGCGCTGAAGCTCAGTTTCAGCGATGCTAGTACGCGCGGATCCTGGATCGCGCGCAACCAGCCATCGACGCCCAGGCCGGCCGCTCTGATCGCCAGCGCCGCTAGCGGCAATAGCACGATCACGCTGAGCCAAGCCAAGCCCAGACCCAGACTGATGCCGAAGCCGGGCAGTGGGCGGCGCCAGCGGGGTATGGGCAGCGATAGCGAAGCGGCGCTCATCGATCGGGTGTTTTTCCTGCTCTTGCTTTTAAGCCGTCATTCCCGCGAAGGCGGGAATCCAGTGACTTCGCTTAAGCCCTCTCCCGCTTGCGGGAGAGGGTTGGGAGAGGGCGCGCGATATTGCAGATGCCCTCGAAGCGATCTGGTGCGACGTTAAAGTCACTGGATTCCCGCCTTCGCGGGAATGACGGCTTTGAATATCGCGGTGCGCTCTGTTCCATGGCGAAAGGCTCACCGCTCCGGCCGATAGATCTTGTCGAAAAAACCGCCATCGGCGAAATGCGCGGCTTGCGCCTTCTTCCAGCCGCCGAACGCATTGTCGATGGTGACCTGCTTCACCTGCGGGAAGCGCGAGAGTTCGGCTGCCGGTACTTTGTCGGGCTCGGCGGGACGATAGAAGTGTTTGGCGGCCAGGCGCTGTCCTTCCGGCGAATACAGGAAACGCAGATACGCTTCGGCTTGTTTCTGCGTGCCGTGCTTGGCCACGTTCTTGTCCACCCAGGCGACCGGCGGCTCCGCTTTGATGCTCAGGCTCGGCACCACGATTTCGAACTTGCCGCGGCTGCCGGGCTCGGCCAGCGTCAGCAGCGCTTCGTTTTCCCAGGCGATCAGCACATCGCCGATGCCGCGTTCGACGAAGGTGGTGGTCGAACCGCGCGCGCCGGTATCGAGCACCGGTACGTTCTTGAACAAAAGGGTCATGTATTCGAGCACTTTCGGGGCCTGTCGGTATTGCGTCGACGCCCAAGCCCAAGCGGCGAGATAATTCCAGCGCGCGCCGCCCGAGGTTTTCGGATTCGGCGTGATCACCGCCACGCCGGGCTTGGCCAGATCGCCCCAGTCGCGGATTTGCTTGGGATTGCCCTTGCGCACCAGGAACACGATCGTGGACGTGTAGGGCGCGCTGTTATGCGGCAACCGCGTCTGCCAATCGGCCGGCAGCAGCTTGCCGTTGGCGGCGATGGCATCGATATCCGCGGCCAGCGCCAGCGTGACCACGTCGGCTTCGAGTCCGTCGATCACCGAACGCGCCTGCTTGCCGGAGCCGCCGTGCGAGGTGCGTATCTTCAGCGTCTCCCCGGTCTGTTGTTTCCATTGCGCGGCGAATGTCTCGTTGACTTCGGCATAGAGCTCGCGCGTCGGATCGTAGGAAACATTGAGCAGCTCGACGTCCTTGGCGGCGGCGTTGCCGGCGACGAGGAGGGTCAGGGCTAACAGGAATACGGAGGTCTTCATGGATTCTCGCCTGTGTCAGAAAGAAAACTGCGCGCGGGTGAAGAAGGCCTTTTCGTCTTCGCGGTCGGCGCCTGACGCTGCGCCGCCTTCGAATTGGGTTTGCGTGTAGTTGGCGACGAGCTTCAGGTTGCCGGTGAGGTACCAGTTCACGCCGAAGCCCCAACTGCTGGCTTCGGACGCTGCCGCCGCGGCATCGGCGAAACGCGGGAAGGCGTCGTCGTCGATATCCAGCCGGCCGTAGCGAGCGACCAGTTCCAATGCGCCCCAGCCTGCACTACCCAGCGTAAAAGGTTGGTTAGGCTTGACTACGCCCTTATAGCTCGCGTCTTCGCCGGTCAGCACCCATCCTGCGACGACCTGCCAAGCGCGATGCTCCAGATCGGCGCGTATGGCATCCGCGGGAACGGCGACGTCCTGTTCGGATCCGATGTACTCGGCGAGCAGGCCGAATGCGTTGCGGTAGTAGTAGGCCTGCGGCGACCAGCGGATGCGATCGCCATCGGCGACTACGGCACTGCGATAAGAGAAGAACGTGACCTGTCCGGGCGTGCGGTAGCGCGGCAGGAAGCCCGTGCCCGAGCCGTGCGTTTCGCCGCTGCTGGCGGCGATGCCGAAACCCAGCCCGGACAGCGCGCCGGCCGAGTTCTTCCAAGGTTCGGCGAAGATCCGGCCGGCAATTTCGAAATCGTTGTCGGGATTGGAGGTGATCGCGTCGCGTCCGTCGGGCGTGCCGTTGTAGACGCCGACGGCGTAGCCAAAACGCGATTGCGCGAACTCGCCCTGCAGTTGCACGCCGATGTCGCGGCCTGGCGCCAGCTCGGCCGGGAAGCCCTGCTCTACCATTGCGAGAGAACTGCTGGATTGCAGGCGTTCCAGGCCCACCGGGGCCTTGGTCTTGCCGATCCGCAACGTCGCGCGCGGGTCGAACCGCAGATCGACATACGCATCGTTGAGCGTGGCGCTGTCGCCTGCGAGCTGCGCATTCAGGCGGAAACCGATCAATTCGCCCCAACTGCCGTCGATGGTGGGTTCGACGCGGCGGAAGAGGAACGTATCGTTCTGCGGATTCTGCTCGTCGCTAGCGTAGAAGCGGCCATCGGCTTGCACCAGCGCTTTGAATTTCAGTTCGACATCGCCGGGAGGCGGCGATTTCACCGCCAGCCCTTTCGCGGCGCTGAGCGTTACCGTCGGCGTGGAGGCGGCTTTGGTCTCGGCCTCTTCGGCTTGAAGTTCGAGCTTGCGCTCGATCACGCGCAAGCGCTGGTCGAGATCGGCGGTGGACACCGCGCCGACCGATGCGGACTCTGTTCCGAGTCGTTGTTCGATGGCCTGCAGGCGGCGCGCGAGTTCCTCGACGGTGGGCGGCGCGGATTGCGCCTGCGCGCCCGACGCGGCGAGGATGAACGACAGGCCTGCGAGTAGACGCGATCGCACGAGCGAAGGCTGGGTCATGGCGTGGATATCCGAATGGAGAAAGAGGGCGATGACGTCATGCGCTTTTGTGGGAGCGGCTTCAGCCGCGAGCTCTTGATCCTATTCCAATCCGGTCGAAAAGCTCGCGGCTGAAGCCGCTCCCACAGAAGCTGCTCCAAAGGGATCTTTCATGCCGCCTGCTGCGTGGCGAGCGATTCCAGCCAGTCGTCATCGGAACCCTCGGAAACGCCTTCGAACAGGAATGTGGACAGATAACGCTCGCCGGTATCGGGCAATGTCGCCAACAGCACCGACCCCGGCGGCGCCTGCTCGGCGACTTGCAGCGCGGCGGCCACGGTGGCGCCGGCGGAGATGCCGACGAACAAGCCTTCTTCAGCGGCGAGGCGGCGTGCGGTGTCGCGCGCGACGAGGTCCTCGATCGGACGGATCTCGTCGGCGATGCCGCGGTCGAGTACGGCCGGGACGAAATCCGGCGTCCAGCCCTGGATCTTGTGCGGCTGCCATGGATCGCCGTTGAGCAGCGATGCGCCGGCCGGTTCGGACGTGACGATGCGCACCTCCGGCCGCGCCAGTTTCAGCACCTGGCCGACGCCGGTCAGCGTGCCGCCGGTGCCCCAGCCGCTGACGAAATAATCCAGCCGCTTGCCGGCGAAATCGCGCAGGATTTCCGCGGCCGTGGTCTGGCGATGATAAGCGGGGTTGGCCGGATTCTCGAATTGCCGCGCCAAGAACCAACCGTGCTTCTTCGACAGTTCTTCGGCCTTGCGCACCATGCCGGTACCGCGCTCGGCGGCCGGCGTCAGGATCACTTTCGCGCCGTAAGCGCGCATCAGCTTGCGGCGCTCGATCGAGAAGGTCTCGGTCATCACCGCGACGAAGGAATAGCCGCGCGCGGCCGCGACCAAGGCCAAGGCGACGCCGGTGTTGCCGGACGTGGCCTCGACGATGGTCTGGCCCGGCTTGAGCGCGCCGCTGCGCTCGGCGTCGAGCACGATCGCGAGGGCTAGGCGATCTTTTACCGAACCTCCCGGGTTGAAGGATTCGACTTTGGCGTAGAGCGAAACGTGCTTGGGCGCCAGGCGATGCAGTTTGACGATGGGGGTGTTTCCGATGGTGTCGAGGATGCTGTCGTAGAGGGCCATGGGGATGTCTCTCGAATACTGTTTTAACCGTCATCCCAGCGAAAGCTGGGACCCGACTTGATCTTGCTTTTGCATTCAGCGACAACAGCAAAATGGGTCCCAGCTTTCGCTGGGATGACGGAAGGTGTAGCGCTGCAGCATGTTCATGCTGCCTTCTCCAGAGGATCCGGAGAGACCGCTCGCAGCGGTGGGTCGCCGAACCAATGCAGCTCATCCACTAGCGCGGCGACTTCTCCGACGATCAATAACGCAGGAGATTTCGCATCGTGGATGCCCGCACGTTCGACCAGTTCCGACAGCGGCCCGGAAATCACACGCTGTTCCGCGCGCGATCCGTTTTCTATCAGCGCGAATGGCGTATCCGGAGAACGCCCATGCGCGATGAGCTGCGTCTGCAGCGTATCGAGCATCGCCACGCCCATGTACACCGCCAGCGTCTGCTTCTCTTGCGCAAGCGAACGCCAGTCGACCGCTTCAAGCGAATCCTTGCGGTGCGCGGTGACCAGCCGCAGCGATTGCGCATGGTCTCGATGGGTCAGCGGAATGCCGGCATAAGCGGCGCAGGCGAGCGCCGCGGTGATGCCGGGCACCACTTCGTAGCCGATGCCGTGGGCGCGCAGGAACTCCAGTTCCTCGCCGCCGCGGCCGAACACGAACGGGTCGCCGCCTTTCAGCCGCACCACGCGCTTACCGGCGCGGGCGTGTTTCAGCATCAGCGCGTGGATGCCGGTCTGCGTAACGCCGTGATCGCCGGCGCGCTTGCCGACCTCGATCCGCTCGGCATCGCGCCGCGCCAGGCGCAGCACTTCGTCGCTGGCCAAGCGGTCGTGCAGGATCACATCGGCCTCGTTGAGCGCGCGCAGGCCGCGCAATGTCAGCAGGCCCGGATCGCCGGGGCCGGCGCCGATCAATATCACCGAACCGGCCGCACCCTGTTTTCCGCTGTCCAACAGCAGAGCATCGAACGCGCGTTGCGCGCCTAGTATGCGTCGCTGACGCAGCAGCGCCGGTACTGCGCCTGACAGCAGACGATCGAAGAAGCGGCGGCGTCGCGCCAGATCCGGGAAAGCGTTGCGGATACGGGCGCGTTCGCGGGTCAGCAGTTCGGCCACCGCACCGAGCGAATGATCGAGCTGCGCTTCCAACGTCTCGCGCAGATGGCGCGCCAGCATCGGCGCGCCGCCGCCGCTGGAAATCGCGATCTGCAACGGCCCGCGTTCGATCCGTGCGGGTACGTGGAACGCCGATGTCGCCGCATCGTCGACCACGTTGACCCAGACGCGGCGCGCTTCGCCGGCTGCGGCGATGCTGCGGTTGGTTTTCGCATCGCCGGTGGCGGCGATCGCCAGCCAGGCACCGTCGAGCCAAGCCGGATCGAAGGGACCGGCGTACGCGTCGATGCGACCTTCGGCAGCCATTGCCGCCAAGGCCGGTTCCAATCGAATCGCGCCGACCGCGACCCGGGCTCCCGCATCCAGCAAGGCGGAGGCTTTGCGCAGGGCGATAGCGCCGCCGCCGACCACGAGCACCTTGCGGCCACGCAGGTCGGCGAACAGCGGGTAAAGACCGGGATGGGAGGCAGGGGCGGGCATGGCATCGACGCTAGGGCGCCGGGCCGCTCCCGGGAAATGGCGCCATCGTCTGTGCTCATGCGCTTTCGGCATAAGCCGCGCGGGCGCTGGACAATCGTAAAAGTTCCGGTTATGTTCATCCCTATATCCGGATAGAGAGATATTTAGAACCATGACCGGCTCCGGCCACCCGATGTCGATGTGTTGTCGCGGCGCACGCACTGCCTGCCGTTACGCATCGCTATTGCCAGGAACTCGCCGTCATGACGCTCACGCAACTCCGTTATCTCGTCGCCATCGCTGATTCGGGTCTCAACATCACGCTCGCTGCCGAGCGCGTGCACGCCACTCAGCCCGGCCTGTCCAAACAACTCAAGCAGCTCGAAGACGAACTGGGTTTTCATTTGTTCGTGCGCAAAGGGCGCAGCCTGGAGGGCATCGCGCCCGCGGGCGAACGCGTGCTGAAACACGCGCGCCGCATACTCGACGAGGCCGGCAATATCCGCGCCTACGCCGCCAACGAGCGCGGCGAGCACGCCGGCAGGCTGGTGCTGGCGACGACGCATACGCAGGCCCGTTATGTGCTGCCGCCGCTGATCGCGGCGATCAAGCGCGAGTTTCCGCAGGTCAGCGTCGATCTGCAGGCGGCGGCCGATGGCGAAGTATTGCAGCGGCTCGCGCGCGGCGACGCAGATCTCGCGCTGATCAGCACCGCCGGCGCGGAGCCGCCCGGCGGATGGGCAGTGCCGCTGTTCCGCTGGCGGCGCGTGCTGCTGGTGCCGCATGCGCATCCCTTGGCATCGCTCGGCAGGGCGCCGACGTTGGCGGAACTGGCGGCGCATCCGTTGATCAGCTACGAATCGTCGAATCAACCCGATTCCTCGCTGCAGCGTACTTTCGCCAACGAAGGCGTGCAGCCGCAGGTGGCGATGACCGCGCGCGACGCCAATCTGATCAAGACTTACGTGCGAGCCGGGTTGGGTGCAGGACTGCTCGCCGAAATGGCCGTCGGTTCGCGCGAGGACGCCGATCTGCAAATGTTGCCGGCGCCGACGGCCTTGCCGGAATGCGTCACTTGGGCGGTGATCCCGCGCGGCCGCGTGCTGCGCGACTACGCGATGGCTCTGCTGCACGGCTTGGCGCCGCAGTTGGACCGCCGCGATCTGCGGCGGGTGCTGGAAGGCAATCAAGAAGCCGATTGGCCCACGCCGCCGTACTGGGTGGAGTTGAGCCAGCCGATTACCGTGTGATTGGTTTTGCAGAGCGGAGCTTGCTCCGCGGCTCTTGTTTTTAAGCCGACATCCCGGCGAAAGCTGGGACCCATTTTGCTCTTGCCCTTAAGCCGTCATGCCCGCGAAGGCGGGCATCCAGCGACTTTTCTGCTGCTTTGTAGCGCGGAGGTTCCTCACCCGCTCTCC
>CADECF010000004.1:116364-215466 GCA_902825775.1 uncultured Lysobacteraceae bacterium | reverse complement strand
TGGAAAAAAGTTTCCGGCTGCGCTGGGTTCCTTTCTTTGTTGGCCCAAAGAACGTAGTGAGGCAGGTTGCCGGACACCCATAAGCAAGAGCAGCGGGGCAAGCCCCGCTCTACAAAGAGCAGAGCAAAGTCACCGGATCCCCCTTCGCGGGGATGACGGCTTCAAGGCAAAGCAGCGGAGCGAGCTCCGCTCTACAAAAGCGCGTCGGTCAGGCAGCGATGCCGTCGTCGAAGTGCAATCCGCACTCGCGCTTGAGGCCGAAGAAGCGGGTGTCTTCCTCGCTCATGCCGGGCTCGAGCCGGCGCGTGGTGTGCACGTCGCCGATCGACACGTAGCCGTCGTGCCATAGCGGGTGGTAGGGCAAGTCGTGTCGCTGCAGGTAATCCCAGACATCGCGATCGCTCCAATCGGCGAGCGGATGCAGTTTCCAGCGGCCGTCGCGCAGTTCGATGAAATCGATGCCGGCGCGGGCGCGCGTCTGGCTGCGGCGCAGGCCGGCGAACCAGGTGCGCACGCCGAGTTCCTTCAAGGCGCGCTGCATCGGTTCGACCTTGCGCAGGCGGTTGTAGCGGTCGATGCCTTCCACGCCCTGTTCCCAAATCCGCCCCAGCCGCGCCTCCATCCAGGCGATGCCGATCTGCGGGCGATACACCTTGAGATTGAGCGCCAACCGCTCGCTGAGCGTATCGATGAAGCGATAAGTCTCCGGAAACAGATAACCGGTATCGATCAGGATGACCGGAATGCCGGGCTGGAGCCGCGCGACCAAGTGCAGCGAAACGGCCGATTGCGCGCCGAAACTCGACGACAGCGCGTGCTGGCCGGCGGTGTTCTCCAGCGCCCAGGCAACGCGTTCCTCGGCGCTGCGCTGCGACAGCCAGCGGTTGAGTTCGGCCAGCGCCTGCGCGGATTCGGCGGCGGTAAGCGGATCGGGCGGGGTCATGGCTCTGTCTCGGCGGAGATGTGTTCGATGGGGATGATTTTTCCGGCCCGGCGTTGCGCAATCGCGACGATCGCCCTGCGCACCAGGAAATCACCGAAGCGCTCGTCTGGTCCGCGTTGGCGCGCGTAATCGGCGAGCAACGGGTCCAACGCATCCAAGATCCGCGCTTCGTCGATGTTTTCGCGGTACAGCGCATTGAGACGCTGGCCGCGATGGTCCGCGCCGAGCATCAGGTTGTAGCGGCCCGGCGCCTTGCCGATCAGCGCGATCTCGCCCAGATACGGCCGTGAGCAGCCGTTCGGGCAGCCGCTGATCCGCAGGTGGATCGGCGCATCGGCGATGCCGTGGCGCGCGAGCAAGGTTTCGAGCTTGGCGACGAAATCGGGCAGGTAACGCTCGGCTTCGGCCATCGCCAAGCCGCACGTGGGGAGGGCCACGCAGGCCAGTGCATGCCGGCGCAGCGGGCTCGCGTTGCGGTAGCCGTCGAGGCCGTATTCGGCGGCCAAAGCATCGATGCGCGCCCTCAGGTTCGTTTCGATGCCGGCGATCACCAGATTCTGGTTGGGCGTCATCCGTAATTCGGCGCCGGCAGTATGCGTTTCGAGCAGTCGCGCAATTTCGCGGAGTCCGCTGAGATGGCGGACTTCCTCGCCGCGGCCATCGAGCGCGCCGTCGACGATGCGTCCGGCCGGTATGCGCAAGGTGAGATGCGCGCGCCCGTCTTCGCCTTCGATCCAGCCGAAGCGGTCGCCGTTGTGGCGGAAGGCGAACGGACGCGGCGGCAACAGGGAGAATCCGGCGCGCCGTTCGACTTCCGTTTTGAACCAGTCCAGGCCGCGGTCGTCGATGGTGTATTTGAGCCGCGCGCGCTTGCGCACGGCGCGATTGCCGTAGTCGCGTTGCGCGGTGACCACGGCCTCGGCGATGGCGATCAGCTGTTCGGGCGCGATGAAGCCGATCGTGTCGCCCAGGCGCGGATAGGTCTCGGCATCGCCGTGGGTCGCGCCCATGCCGCCGCCGATGCTGACGTTGTAGCCGCGCAATTGGCCGTCTTCGACGATCGCGATGAAGCCCAGGTCCTGCGCGAACACGTCGACATCGTTGCAGGGCGGGATCGCGAAGCCGATCTTGAACTTGCGCGGCAGATAGGCGTTGCCGTAAATCGGTTCGCTTTCTTCGCCGCTGCCGGCGATGCGCTCCTCATCCAGCCAGATCTCGTAATAGGCGCGGGTATTGGGCAGCAAATGCGCGGACACGGCCGCGGCGTGCGCATGCACCGCGGCATGCGCGCGCGACTGCAACGGATTGGCCGCCATTGCCACGTTGCGGTTGACATCGCCGCAGGCGGCGAGAGTGTCGATCAGGGCGGCGTTGATCGCCTGCATCGTGGCCTTCAGCCCGGTCTTGATCACGCCGTGGAACTGGAAGGCTTGGCGCGTGGTGATCCGTAGCCCGCGTTCGGCGAACGCGGTGGCGATGGCGTCGAGCTTCAGCCACTGTCCCGGCGTCACCACGCCGCCTGGCGTGCGGGTGCGGATCATGAAGCTGTAAGCGGGCTCGAGCTTGGCGAGACGGCGCGCTTCGCGCACGTCGCGGTCGTCTTGCTGGTAGCTGCCGTGGTATTTGATCAGCGTCTGGTCGTCTTCGCGCAGCGCACCGGTGACCGGATCGGCGAGGCTTTCCAGCAACGAGCCGCGCAGCCGCTGGCTGCCCTGCTTGATCTCTTCGACGGATGTCGTAGTCATGGCGACGTCCGTAGCCCGGGGGGAGGCCGAAGGCCGATACCCGGGGCGCGCAGCCTACTTGCGGGAAGAGCCCCGGGTATCGCCTTCGGCTCCACCCGGGCTACGAATCGCTTGTCCATCAGTACACATCCCGTGCGTAACGGCCCTGCTGCCGCAAGGTGTTGAGGTAATCTTCGGCGTCGCCGCCATGCCTGCCGCTGTGCTCGGCGATGATGTCCATCAGGGCCGCGTGCACGTCCTTCCCCATCGCGATCGCGCCGCAGACATAGAGATGCGCGCCGCCTTCGAGCCAGGCATAAAGATCGCGTCCGCGCTCGCGCAGGCGATGCTGCACGTACGTTTTGGCGGCGGTATCGCGCGAGAAGGCGAGGTCCAGCCGCTGCAGCTGACCGCTCTTGAGCGCGCGCTGCCACTCGAGCTGATAGAGGAAGTCGCTGCGGAAATGAGGGTTGCCGAAGAACAGCCAGTGCCTGCCGGTCGCGCCGATCGCAGTGCGTTCCTGGACGAAGCCGCGGAACGGTGCGACACCGGTGCCCGATGCGATCATGATCGCATCGCGCGAAGCGTCGGCAGGCAAACGGAAACGTTCGTTGCGTTCGATGTAGACCGGCAGACGCGCGCCTTCCTCGCTTGCGGCCAGCAGGTGCGAAGCGGCGCCCCAGCGCGTGGCGCCGTCTTCGTTCGCATATTCGACATGCGCCACGGTGAGGTGGGCTTCCTCGCCGACCGCTTTCTGGCTGGACGCGATCGAATAGAGTCGCGGCGTCAACGGGCGCAGGGCCTCGATCAATGCCGCGCCCGACCAGTCGGCGCGATAGCGACGCAGCAGATCGACCACTTGCTGCCCTTCGGCCCAGCGCTGGTAAGCGGCTGCATGGTCGCTGGCGAGCAAGGCTTGCAGTTCGCCGTCGCCCGAACGTTGCGCATGCAGGGCGGCGAAGGGCCGCGCCAACTTGGTGAGTTCGCGCTTCTCGCTCAGCCAATCGCGCAACGGCAGCGATTGGCCGCCGTAGGAAATCTCGGCATCGCCGTCCAGCGCCAGCGCATCCAGCGTCGCTTCTACCAGCGCAGGCGGATTGCGCGGCCACACGCCTAACGCATCGCCCGGTTCGTAGCGCAGGTTCGAGCCGGCTAGCGACAGTTCGATATGGCGGATGTCCTTGCTGCCGCCCAATGCGATGCGTTGGTTGGCCAGCAATTCGGCCGCGAACGGCTGCTCTCGAGTAGCGGCGGCATTGGCGGCGCGCAACGGCGTGACGGTGGCCAGCGGCGTCGGCGCCTTCAGCGCGTCGCCTGCCGTTTGCAAAGCGCGCTGCAGCCAGGGTGCGGCGACGGCATCGATATTCAGATCGGCTTCGCCGCGCTCCAACAGGCGCGTGGCGCCGAGTTCGGCCAGACATTCGTCGAGCCGGTTGCCGGCCGCGCAGAACTGCGGATAGCTGGAATCGCCCAGGCCCAGCACCGCGTACTTGAGCTGCTTGAGTTCCGGCGCGCGCTTGCCGGCGATGAATTCGACCAGGCCGCGCGCATCGTCCGGCGGATCGCCGTCGCCTTGGGTGCTGATCACCAGATAGAGATAGCGCTCGTGCTTCAGTTCGCGCGTCTCATACGCGTCGGCGCGCAACAGGCGGACGGACAGGCCCGCGTCCTGCGCCTGTTGCGCCAGCGCTTCCGCCAGGCGCTTGGCATTGCCGGTCTGACTGCCATAGACGATGGTCAGCGGCGATGCCGGCGCGGTTTCAGTAAGCGACGCGGTTTGCGGGGCCAGCTGCAGCGTGCGTGCCGGCGCGCCGGCACGCGCCAGACCGGCGACATAGCCGGACAACCACCACAACCGTTCGCTATCCAGCCCATCGGTCAGCCGCGCCAGCAGTTCGGCCTTGTCGTCGGCGAACGGCGTGGGAAACAACGATGCGACGGTGGTGGACATCTCGCGGACGGCGCCAGAGTTTTCGGAAACCCACGCTAAGCCCTGGCGGCGGGCGAGCGGAAAGCACTATCGGGCATACGCATATGCCCTGCACGCATCTGCGGTGCGGTTTTCTATCCGCCGACCAGCAGATTGGCCCCGGTCACGGGCTTGGCGTCGCCGGAGACCAGATAGAGCAGCACGTTGGCCAGGTCGGCGGGTTGGATCCAGCCGCTGGTGTCGGCGTCGGGCATGTCGGCGCGGTTGCGCGGCGTGTCGATGGTGGTCGGCGACACCGAATTGACGCGGATGCCGCGCGGCTTGAGCTCCTCGGCAAGGCTCTCGGTGAAACGCAGCACGCCCGATTTGGCCGCAGTGTAGGGCGCCATGCCCTTGGCCGCGCGCGCCGACGCCGCAGCCGCCGCCATATTGACGATGGCCGCGCCGGGCTGCATCAACGCCAGCGCGCCCTTGCAGGCGCCGACCGCGGTCAGCACGTTGGCGCGGAACAGGTTTTCCCATTCGTCGCTGCCGGCGTCGGCGACGGTATGCCATTCGAACGCGCCGGCGATATTGAACAAAGCATCGACGCGGCCGAAGGTTTCGCCGATCTGCGCGAAGGCTCGCTCGGCGGCGGCGAAATCCGACAGATCCACATCGGACAACGACAGGCCGGCTTCGGGCAGAGACGATGGACGCGGCCCGCGATCGATCAGCGCCACATCGGCGCCCGCTGCCAGCGCTGCGGCGGCCGCGGCCTGGCCCAGCACGCCGAAACCGCCTGTGACGACGACGACTTTGCCCGACATTTCGCTGGAATTGGCCATGGCTGATGCTCCGATCGACTGTGCTGCGCGCATTGTCGCCGATCCGCGTCCCGCCGTCCTACGAACGGTGCCCGATACGGGCCCATAGCGCGATGCTCGGATCAGCCGCGCTTTTCTTCCGCAGCGGCGGGCAACGCTTACAATGCGGGCGATGCCGACGTCGCCCGCCATACCGCTGCCGCAACTGCGCCTGTCCGTCGCCCCGATGATGGATTGGACGGACACGCATTGCCGCGTGTTCCATCGCTTGCTGGCGCCGCATGCCCGGCTATACACCGAAATGGTGCACGCCAATGCGGTGCTGCAAGGCGATCGCAGCCGCTTGCTGGCGATGGATGCCATCGAACACCCGGTGGCGCTGCAGTTGGGCGGCAGTGAACCCGCGTTGTTGGCGCAGGCGGCGCGGATCGGCGCCGCGTACGGTTTCGACGAGATCAATCTCAACGTCGGTTGTCCCTCCGATCGCGTCCAGGCCGGCCGCTTCGGCGCCTGCCTGATGCGCGAGCCGGGACTGGTGGCCGATAGCGTGGCGGCGATGATCGAAGCTTGCGCGGCATCCGAAAAGAATGTGCCGGTGACGGTGAAGTGCAGGCTCGGCGTCGACGACGATCACGACTACGACCACTTTCTCGCCTTCATCGATCGCATCGCCGCGGCCGGCTGCGGCTCGTTCGTGGTGCATGCGCGCAACGCCTGGCTGAAAGGCCTGTCGCCGAAAGAGAATCGCGAAGTGCCGCCGCTGCGTTACGACTGGGCCTATGCGCTCAAGCGCGAACGGCCGACGCTGGCGGTGATCGTCAACGGCGGCATCGTGACCGAAGAAGAAGCCACGACGCATTTGGCGCATACCGATGGCGCCATGCTCGGCCGTGCGGCCTATCACGACCCTTATCTGCTGCACCGGCTCGACGTCGCCTGGTTCGGCGGCGAATTGCGCACGCGCGCCGAGTTGCTGCGGTCGATGCGGCCTTACGTCGAAACGCAGCTCGCGCAGGGCAGGGCGCTCAAGCACATCACCCGCCATATCCTGGGCCTGTTCCATGGCCAACCCGGCGGACGCGCGTTCCGGCAGATCCTGAGCGAAGGCGCGCATCGCGACGGCGCCGACTGGTCCTTGGTGGAGGCGGCCATCGCCGCGACCTCGCCGCCATCGCGCATCGCCGCGTGAGCCCGAGGATGCTTGCATGATCACGCGCGATACCGACGCCTTCCTCGCTTTCGCGCGCGATTGCGCGCCGGACTTCGGCCCGGCGACGGCGAAAGCGGCCTTTCTGGTCGCGCCGGACGGCTTCGCCCGCGCCGAACAATCGGCCCGCGACAACCTTTACATGGCCGATGCCGATGCCTTCGACGCGGCGCGCGCATCGGCCGAGCATCGCGAACTGCAGCGCGCGCTGTCGGCCAGCCTGCCGACGATCTGTTTCGCCGGCGATCCGCAAGCGCCGGACGCGCTGTTCCCCAACAATGCTTTCGCCACGGTGCCGGGGCGGCTCATCCTCGGCCGCATGCGCCATGCGGTGCGCCAACGCGAGACCGAGCGCGGCGATATCCGCGGCTGGTTCGCGAACGTGCTCGGCTATGCCGAAACCGATCTCTCGCAACAGCCGCATCCCTGCGAACTGACCGGTGCCCTGGTGATCGATCGCACGCGCGGGCTGGGCTTCTGCGGCCTGTCCGAGCGCTGCGACGAGACCGGGGCACGATTGATGCATCAGGCGTTCGGCCTGCGCGCGACGCTGCTGTTCGATCTGGCGCCGGGCGAATACCACACCAATGTGGTGCTGGCCGTCCTGGCTGGCCGGGCCGCCCTGATCTGCGCCGACGGTTTCGCCGATGCGGCCGCGGCCGAGGCCATCGGCCGGCTGTACTCGCCGCATGTCGTCCGCCTGTCGGCTGCGCAAAAAGCCGCTTTCGCCGCCAATGCCATCGCCCTGTCCGCCACCGAGGTGTGGATGAGCGCGGTGGCCGCTGCGGCGTTGACCCCGGCCGACCATGCCGCCCTGGCCGAAGCCGGTTTTTCGTTGCGCAGCGCGGATCTGCGGGCGATCGAGTCTGCCGGCGGCTCGCTGCGCTGCTGCGTGGCGGAGCTGTTTTGAGCCCTCGCCGGGACCCCGGACTGAACCCCGGCCTGCTGCGTTCGCAAAAGTTAAGGACGGATTCACCGCCCACTTTCGAGAATCGTCCCTGCCTTGGGCCATTCGGCCCTTCCTCCGACCGGGATCTACCGCGAGATCGTATGTCGCTGCTGCGCCGTCCCCTGCTGTTAGCCGTGCTGATCGCCCTCGCCGGAGGCGCGACCGGGCATGCGTTCGCCCAGGCCGTACCGCAGCAGCAACAGCAGCGCGACCGCGGCCACGACGATCGCAACCGTGAGCGCGGCAATCCGCCGCCGTCCGACCGCCGCCGGTCGGAATTGTCCGATTCGGTGCGCAGGGTCGAACGCGAGACGCGCGGCCAGGTACTCAGCGCCGAACGTCTCCAGTACGATGGCCGCGAACTCAATCGCGTCAAGGTGGTCGATGGCAACGGCCGCGTCCGTGTCTACGTCGACGATCCCGCCCAGCGCGGCCGAAGCGATCGCGGCAATGCGCGTACACGCCGCGATGACGATGACGAGCCCAATCTTTAGCGCATTCTTGTTTCGCTCGTCATACCGTAATCTCCGGCAAACGCCGGTCATTCCCTCTCCTGGAGTTCGCTGATGAGAATCCTGCTCGTCGAAGACGAAGCCCCCTTGCGCGAAACCCTGGCCGCGCGCCTGAAACGCGAAGGCTATGCGGTGGACGCCGCGCAAGACGGCGAGGAAGGCCTGTATATGGGCCGCGAAGTGCCGTTCGACGTCGGCATCATCGATCTCGGCCTGCCGAAGATGTCGGGCATGGAGCTGATCAAGGCCCTGCGCGACGAAGGCAAGCAGTTTCCGGTGCTGATCCTCACCGCGCGTTCGAGCTGGCAAGACAAAGTCGACGGCCTCAAGCACGGCGCCGACGATTACCTGGTCAAACCCTTCCATGTCGAAGAACTGCTGGCGCGCATCAACGCGTTGGTGCGCCGCGCCGCGGGCTGGAGCAAGCCGACGCTGGAATGCGGCCCTGTCACGCTGGACCTCGCCGCGCAGACGGTCAGCGTCAACGGCAGCAACGTCGATCTGACCAGCTACGAATACAAAGTGCTCGAATACTTGATGATGCACGCCGGCGAACTGGTGTCCAAGGCCGACCTGACCGAGCACATCTACCAGCAGGATTTCGACCGCGATTCCAATGTGCTCGAAGTCTTCATTGGCCGTTTGCGCAAGAAGCTCGACCCGGACGGCGCGCTCAAGCCGATCGAAACCGTGCGCGGCCGCGGCTACCGTTTCGCCATCGCGCGCAGCAACGAAGGCTGACGCGCGGCCGCACTTCGGATAGGGCGGCCCGTGCCGTTTGCCGCCGCTGCCGCCATGCTGCACGCTAGCGCCGTGCCGATGATCGATCCCCTCCGGAAACGCAACCGTGGCTGAGGTCTGGCGACCGCGCTCGCTGGCTGCGCGGCAATTGCTGGCGGCCAGCCTGGGTTTGATCGCGTTCCTGGCCCTGGCCGGCTACGCACTGGACCGCGCGTTCGTCGACACCGCCGAAAGCAATCTGCGCCAGCGCCTGGAAAGTTATGCGCTAGCTTATGCCGCAGGCACCGAATTCGATGTGGCCGGCGGCATCGAGCCGCCGTTCCAGGCGCCGGACCCGCGTTTCGATCGTCCCGGCAGCGGCCTGTACGCGGAAATCGTCTACGGCGACAACCGCTGGGATTCGATGTCGGCGCAAGGCCCGACCTTGCCGAGCGGACGCATGCTGGCGGCCAAGGAAGAAACCTTCGACGGGCCGATGCCGATCACCAAGATCGGCGGCGATCCGGGCGAGGTCTATCGCTACGGCACCGGCTACGTGTGGGCCGAACTGTCCACCGCCACCGAATTCCCGTACACGATCTACGTGATGGAAGATACGCGCCAGCTGGAAGCGCAGCTGACCGTGTTCCGGCGCGCGCTATGGGGCTATATGAGCATCGGCGGGGTGGTGTTGCTGCTGCTGCAGTTCGTGATCCTGCGCTGGAGCCTGCGGCCGCTGCGGCGCGTGATCGCCGAATTGAAACGCGTGCAGCGCGGCCTGGCCACGCGCATGAGCGAACGCCATCCGCGCGAGCTGGAGCCGCTGACCGACAGCATCAACGCCTTCATCGAAAGCGAACGCGAAAACCTCGACCGCCAGCGCAATACGCTGGCCGACCTGGCGCACAGCTTGAAGACGCCGCTGGCGGTGTTGCGCACGCGCCTGGACGACGGCGCGCCGGCCGGCGAATTGCGCGAAGAACTCGACGTGCAGCTGCGGCGCATGAACAGTCTGGTGTCCTATCAGTTGGCTCGCGCGGCTTCGGGCGGGCACACGCTGTTCGCGGCGCCGATCGAGATCGAACCGCATGCCGAGCAGATCGTGCGCGGGTTGGAGAAGATCTATTCCAGCAAGGGCGTGGTCTGCGAATTCGATATCGAGCCGCAGGCGCGCTTCCATGGCGAAGCCGGCGATCTGCAGGAATTGCTCGGCAACCTGCTGGAGAACGCGTTCAAGTGGGCGCACAAACGCGTGCTGCTGACCGCGCATCGCGGTCCGGCCAGCACCAACCGGCGTCCGGGCTTGTTATTGGCGGTGGACGACGATGGCCCGGGCATTCCGCCCGAGCGCGTCGCGGTGCTGCTGCAACGCGGCGTGCGCGGCGACGAGCGTGTGCAGGGCCACGGTATCGGCCTGGCGATCGTGCAGGACATCGTGCACGGCTATCGCGGCGAACTGGAAGTGGGCACCTCGCCCGAGCTCGGCGGCGCGCGTTTCGAAATAAAGTTGCCGCCTGGTTTGTGAGGCAGGCGCGTCGTATCCGCTCGCATGGAGAACGTAGCCCGGGTGGAGCGCAGCGATACCCGGGGCCGAGTCGCTGCGTATCCCGGGTATCGCTGCGCTCCACCCGGGCTACAGATTTCAGCTGTCATCCCGGCGAAAGCCGGCGTTGCTCTGCTGTTTGTAGAGCGGGGCTTGCCCCGCTGCTCTTGCTTTCGTGGGTGCGAATGAATTCGCACTTACTTAGGGGCAAGCACAACATGGACCCCGGCTTTCGCTGGGATGACGGCATAAAAGCAAAGCAGCGGAGCAAGCCCCGCTCTACAAAGCAGGAGCAGCGGAGCAAGCTCCGCTCTACAAGGCCGACGCGAAGGGAGAGGGGCCGTAGAAACGCGCCAGATGCGCGGCGACCTTCGGCATCGCTTTGCGCAGAAGGTCCGGTGCTGAGAAGTGGTACTCGCTAGCGACGGCGAAGAATTCCTCGGGCGCCTCGGCCGCGTATTCGTCGATGGCCGTCTCGCGTCCGGCATAGACCTGCGCGCACAGCGCGTCGTAAGCGCTCTGGAAATCGTGCGCCCATTGCTGCTGCCATTCGCGCGGCAGCGGCGGAGTGCCGTCGAGCAGGCCGTCCAGGGCATCGAGCTTGTGCGCGATTTCGTGCGCGGCGACGCAAAAACCCGCATCGGGTTCGGACAGATCCGCCTGCACGTCGGCCCAGGACAGGATGACCGGGCCGGACTCCCATGCCTCGCCGATCAATTCGTCGTTCCATTCGTGCATCACCCCGGCCGCATCGGTATGCGTACGGTTGACGCGGAACGCATCCGGATACACCAGCAGTTGCGACCAGCCGCGCAAACCTTCGGCGCCGAATTCGATCAGCGGCAGGCAGCAAAGCGCAGCGAGCAGCGCCCGCTGCGACGGATCGAGCGTAAGCCCGGACAGCGGCGTGATCGTTTTCTGGCGGAGGAAACGCGCGGTCAGTGCGCGCAGGCGCGCTGCGCGTTCGTCATCGAGTGCGGCTATCCACGGCGCATCGCGGCGTACGCAAGTCCAAAGCGCAGGATCGACATCGGGCGGCGTAGGCCGCAGGCGTTGCAGTAATTTGCGCATGCGGCGGCCGCGGGGCCGCCGGTCAGCGGAACATGCCCGGCAGGAAGCTGTGCCAGCGCGGGCCCTGGCTGCGTACGGTCGCATCGCCGCCGCCGCCTTGGGTGGTGCCGGATGCGGCTGCCTGCTTGCCGGCGGGCTTGGCGCTGCGTGCGGGCGCCGGCGCCGGGGCCGCCTTAGGCGCGGCTGTCGTTGCAGACGTTTCCGGTTCCGGGCAGGTGCCGGTTTCGCCATTCGGCGTCTGCAGGTGGACTTCGCGCGCGGAAACGACTGCGCAAGCGCAGATCAGCAACAGAGCGAGACAGAGTCGGACCATGACGGCGGTTTCCAGAGGGGGCGCTGACCGGTCGCCGAAACGGCCGATCGCATTGCGGACTATACCTTGGATGCGGTCGCGCTGCAGAAGGTTGCATGTTGCGGCGCAACATGGACTTTTCGCGCTTTCCGCCAGACTTTCCGCCCGCTTCGCCGCAGCGCCGATCACGTGCCAAGCCTGCTTATTCCGATACTCGTCCTGATGGCGGCCTATTTGCTGGGCTCGCTGTCCGGCGGCGTGATCCTGGGCCGCTTGCGGGGCGTGGATATCCGCGAGCAGGGTACCGGCCATGCCGGTGGCGCCAATGCGCTGCGCACCCAAGGTTATGGATTCGCAGTGGGCGTGCTCGCGATCGATATCGGTAAAGGCATGCTCGCGGCATGGCTCGGGCATGAGTTCGGTTCGCCCGACGGCCCTTTCGATGTGGCCGCGCTCGGCTATTCCTGCATCCTGGCGGCGATGATCGGCCACGTCTGGCCGATCTGGCACGGTTTCCGCGGCGGTAAGGGCGCCGCCGTCTTGGTGGGCGGATTGTTGATCATGTGGACTTGGGTATTGCCGGTGCTGCTGGTGGTGTGGATCTGCACATTGGTAGCGAGCGGTTACGCGGGATTGGCGACGGCGGCGATGGGCGTCAGCCTGCCGCTGATCGCATGGTGGAGCGATGCGGGCGTGCCGCGCTGGCTTTTCGCGATCGCTGCCGCGTTGTTCCTGTTGTTCACTTATCGCGAGAATCTGCGTCGCACCTTCGCCGGCGGCGAGGCGCGCATGGAGCGCGCACGCGTATTGCATCGGATCTGGCGCGGAGGCCGCGGATGAACGAGCGCGAATTGCTCGCGCGTCTGATCGCAGGTCCCGTGTCGGGCGATGCGCTGGCCGAAGCCTCCGGGCTCACGCGTGCGGCGATCTGGAAAAAAGTGCAGGCACTGCGCGAAGCCGGCGTCGCGATCGACGCGCAAGCCGGCCGCGGGTATGCGCTCGCGCAGCCATTGCAGTTGCTCGATGCGGAGACGATCCGCGCGCGCATCGCGCCTGCGCAACGCGCGCAAGTCGCCGCGTTGGACGTCGCCTGGAGCATCGATTCGAGCAATTCCGAATTGCTCCGCCGCGACACGCCGGCGCAAGGCGCGAACGTGCTGCTGGCCGAGCGCCAGACCGGCGGCCGCGGCCGCCGCGGCCGCGCCTGGGCATCGCCGCTGGCGGCGAATCTGTATCTGTCCGTGTCGCGCCATTTCGGCGGCGGCCTGGCGCGCCTGGGCGGCTTGAGCCTGGTGGCCGGCGTGGCCGCCGCGGACGCCTTGCATGCGCTCGGTTACGAAGAAGTGCGCCTGAAATGGCCGAACGACCTGCTGATCGGCGCGCGCAAGCTCGGCGGCATCCTGGTCGAAGGCGGCGGCGAGCATGCGGGGCCGGTGCGAGCGGTGATCGGCCTAGGTTTGAACGTGCGAATGCCTGTGGCCGGCGCCGACGCCATCGATCAACCTTGGATCGACTTGGCGGCGATCGACGGCGATGCGCTGCGTACCTCGCGCAACGACCTGGCTGCGGCGCTGCTCACGCAACTGCTGTCCGCGCTCGACGGCTTCGACGCCGAGGGCCTGGCCCCGTTCCTGCCGCGCTATGCCCGATACGACGCGCTGGCCGGGCGCGATGTGTCGATCCTGATCGGCGAGGCTTCGCATCACGGCACCGCGATCGGCATCGCACAGGACGGCGCGCTGCGGGTACGCTTGGCCGATGGCGAACGCAACTTCCATTCCGGCGAGGTCAGCGTGAGGACGCTGGCGCCATGAATCGGCGCTGGTTGTTCGACCTGGGCAATACGCGGCTGAAATTCGCGCCGCTGCTCGATGGCGGCGTGCCGGGCGAGGTCGTCGCCGTGGCGCACGACAACGGCGATTTCGCGGCCGAAGTGGCCCAGGCGCTGCCGCGCGAAGGCGCCATCGCCTATCTGGCCAGCGTCGCGTCGCCGGCGATGACGGCGGTGCTGCGCGATGCGCTGGCGGCGCGTTTCGGCCGCATCGCGATCGCGCGCACGGCATCGCAGTTCGCCGGCCTGCGCATCGCCTACGCCGATCCGGACAAGCTCGGTGTCGATCGTTTCCTGGCCTTGCTGGCCGCGCACGCGCACGCGCGCGGCGCAGGCGCATCGCTGGTGGTCGGTGTGGGCACGGCGCTGACCATCGATCTGCTCGACGGCGACGGGCGGCATCACGGCGGCCGCATCGCGCCGTCGCCCGCGCTGATGCGCGCCGCCTTGCATCAGCGCGCGCGGCAGTTGCCCGAAGCCGGCGGCGTTTACGCCGAGTTCGCCGACGATACGGAATCCGCGCTGGCCTCGGGTTGCGAAGGTGCGGCGATCGCTTTGATCGAACGCAGCCAAGCTGCCGCCGCACGCCTGCTCGGCGCGCCTCCCGGTCTGCTGCTGCACGGCGGCGGCGCGCCCGCGCTCGCTGCGCATCTGCCGCAGGCCGAGTCGGCATCGCATCTGGTGCTGCGCGGCCTGGCGCACTGGGCGGAACAGGCGCACGGCGAATAATATGTCCGCTTCGACCACGCCAGGACAGCCATGTTCGCGCGCGCCCTGATCGTCCTGCTGATCGCCATCAACGTCGGTGTCGCCATGTGGTGGATGCTGCGCGGCGATCCGCCTGCGCAACCGGCTTTCGTGCCGCCGGCCGACGTGCCGCGCCTGCAATTGCTTTCCGAAGCCAAACCGCTGGCCGCGGCGCCGGCATCGACAGCGCCGCTATCGACACCACCGACCGCCACACAGCCCGTGCCGGCGCAAGCGCCGGCCGCGCCGAACCAATGCTTCAGTCTTGGCCCCTTCGCCACGCCCGCCGCGCTGCGCGAAGCCAGCGCAAAGCTGCGGCCGCAAGTCGTGCGTCAGAGCTCGCGCGCGACCGCATCGGCGAATGCGCGCGGCTACACCGTGCTGATGCCGCCGCAGGCGACGCGCGAATTGGCCCAGGCGGCCGCGGAAAAGATCAAGGCGGCGGGCTTCGACGACTATCTGCTGATCAACGAAGGCGCAGACGCGAACGGTATCGCGCTGGGCCGTTACGGCTCGCAGGAATCCGCGCAACGCCGCCAGGCGGCGTTGCAGGCGGCCGGGTTCGCCGCGGAAATTCGCCCGATCGGCGACGCCGGGCCCGCCTGGGTCGATATCGAAGCGCGCGCCGGGCTGGACCTGGCCAAATTGCGCACCGACGCAGGCGCCGAACAGGCGCAGCCGCTGGACTGCGCGAGCCTGCGCTGAGGACTCGCGCTAGAATGCGCCCGCCGGCCGCTGGCCGGTTCGCCAAGATGTGCCGGCATAGCTCAGTCGGTAGAGCAACCGCCTTGTAAGCGGTAGGTCCCCAGTTCGAATCCGGGTGCCGGCACCAAGTTCGTCACCGCGCGATCAAGAACGCGTGCGCGACGCCGTTTTCCGGGTCGATTTCTTGGCGGCTTTCTTCGCCGATTTTTTGGTCGTTCTGCGGCCTGCCTTCTTCGCCGCTTTCTTGGCCGTCCGTTTGGCGGTTTTCTTCGCGGCGCGCTTGGTCGCTTTCTTGTCCGTTTTCTTCGCGGCTTTCTTTGTGGCTTTCTTAGCCGTCTTTTTGCCGGTCTTCTTCGCGGCTTTCTTGGTCGTCTTCTTCGCCGCCCGCTTCTTGCCGCCGCCGTCCTGCTTATTGACGGTGGCCCAAGCGATGCGCGCGGCTACTTTCGCGGAGCGGCCTTCCTTCTTTTCGCTTTCTTCGATGTGCTCGGCTTGGCGCTTCTGTTTGTCGGTATAGCTGGATTTGTCGCCGCGGGGCATGCTCGTCTCCTCGGGTGGGAACGGAACGCACAGCGGATATGAAGCAGATGGCGTTAACGCAGCGCCAAGGAAAAGTATGCGGACGGCGGAGCACGGCGCATCGGATGCGTGCGGTGCTATGGGGGCGTGGAAGAAAACGCTGGCAGGGCCGCTGTCCCTGCGGCCCTCGTGCGATCGGATGACTGCCCCTGGGGAGTAGGCAGTAGCGCACGCCGCCAGCAGAGTGAAGGGTGTCTGATTTGGCGCCGTGTCGCAGTCGGTCGTTTGCCTGGCTGGCGGTAGGAAAATTCCTACAAACGGCTGACGGGTTCACATCGCTGGTGCCGAGTGGCGGCCGCCTCGAAGGGAATGCTTAGCGCGTGTGAACAACACCCAGAATCGGCGCGGGGTTTCGAATCGATAGCCCGGCGCTGCCGTTTTTTTGCCGGCGATTGGCTTCGAGCCTATGATGGCGACGCTAAATGACCAGGACATCAGCCGCGATGAGCCGCACTTATCCGCCCGTATCCCTGATCGGCGCGCCCACCGACATCGGCGCCGGGCACCGTGGCGCGAGCATGGGCCCGGAAGCGATGCGCATCGCGGGTCTGGGCGAGGCGTTGATCGCGCGCGGCATCGACGTGGTCGACCGCGGCGACATCGCCGGGCCGCGCAATCCGTGGCAGCCGCCCGTCGATGGCTATCGCCATCTCGACGAAGTGGTGGCCTGGAACCGCGCCGTGATGGAGGCGCTGAGCGCCGAATTCCGCACAGGGCGGATGCCGATCCTGCTCGGCGGCGACCATTGCCTGGCGATCGGTTCGTTGAGCGCGGTGGCGCGGCACTGTCGCGAGAGCGGCAAGAAATTGCGCGTGCTGTGGTTGGACGCGCATTCGGATTTCAATACCCACGAGGTCACGCCGTCGGGCAACATCCATGGCATGCCGGTGGCTTGCGCGTGCGGGCTCGGCCCGGACGTGCTGACCGGCCTGGGCGGACATGTGCCGGCGATGCGGCCCGACCAGATCCGGCAGATCGGTATCCGTTCGGTCGATCCGCCGGAGAAAAAACTCATCCAGCAATACGGGCTGGACGTGTACGACATGCGCTACATCGACGAAGTCGGCATGAAGCGCACGATGGAAGCGGCGCTGGACGGCGTGGATGCGGACACCCATCTGCATGTCAGTTTCGACGTCGATTTCCTCGATCCGAGCATCGCCCCGGGCGTGGGCACCACCGTGCCCGGCGGCCCCAACTATCGCGAAGCGCAACTGGTGATGGAAATGATCGCCGACAGCGGGCGCATGGGCTCGCTCGACATCATGGAACTCAATCCGGCGTTGGACAGCCACAACCGCACCGCCGAATTGGCGGTGGATTTGGTCGAGAGCCTGTTCGGCAAGTCGACGCTGATGCGCGATTGACGGGCGCCGTCGGCTTGCCCGTTCATTCGAGGTTTCGTTCCGGCCGCCGGCGGCCGGTCCAATGCACATGGGCTTCACACCGGGATGCGGTTCCATAGCCGGGCGGCGCGCCGGGCAGGCATGCCGGACAACCACCCACCGAGGAGATATCCATGAAGCGTTTGATTGCTGTGATGTTGCTGGCCATGTTCTCGCTCGGCACGCTGAGCGCCTGCAATACCGTCAAGGGCGCGGGCCAGGACGTGCAGAAGGCCGGCGAGAAGGTCGAAGAAGCCGCCGACAAGACCGGCGGCACCGAGAATCCTTGATTGCGCAGCCGCACGGATCGCGGCTTAGCCTAAAAAGAAGAACGGGCCGGAGCGATCCGGCCCGTTTTCTTTGATGCGTCGCATTCACGTTGCGTACGTCGCTGTTCATCCGGCGATGAACGCTTCATCCGTTGCAACTTCAGCGCAACGCAATCTTGATCCCGTTTGAAGGCGTGCGGGAGCAGGCTTGTCGTGCGGCAGGATGTCCTTGCCGTTAGCAGAAGAAGGAGGCGTCATGAACAAAGACATCATCGCTGGCAAGTGGACCCAGATTAAGGGTCAAGCCCAGGCCAAGTGGGGCGAACTCACCGACGACGTGTTCGATGTCGCCAGTGGCGACAGCAAATATCTGGCCGGCAAGCTGCAGGAACAGTACGGCTGGGATCGCGACCGCGCCGAACGCGAAGTGACCGATTTCGAGAAGACCCTCAATTCCTGATCCGTTGCGAAAACTTTCGTTCTCTCCCCCTGTAATCCGATTCATGCGAAGGCCGGCATACGCCGGCCTTCGCTCATGCGCCGCGGGCTTCATCAGCCGTTCGGCGGATCGGGCACGAAAGCGCCGGGGAATGCGCGCGGTTCGTCGTCGCGTCCCCAGTAGCGGTACGGCGGCGGCAGGATGCCCATCGCGGCGAGATTGTCGCGGTCGTCGTAGCGCAGTTGCGTGACCTGCGCGGGACGCGAGCTGGCGCGCACGAAATTCGTGCTGCTCACCGGCGCCCATTCGCGCGCGCCGTGGCCGGTGCCTATCCGCTGCTGCGCGATTTCGCGCGCCGGCGCCGATGCGTCGGCGCGGCCGGAAGCTTCGCGTTCGGCTGCGGCGGGCGCATTCGTACTCTTGGCGCGCGCTTCGTCGCGCGCATACGGCGGTGCGGACGGATACGGATACGGACGCGGGTAGGACGGTTCGTAATAGCGCGGCTGCGATTCGCGGAATACGGCGATGCCGATCACGCCGACGTTGTCGGGCCGGCCGGTACGCGCGGCATAGCTGTCGGGCAGGTCGGTGAAATAGAACTGGGCGACGTCGTCCATCGATTTGCGCCACCCCGCGACTTCGGTGCTCTGCCACGGCGCCAGCACGTAACCGGCCTGCGAGGGATGCGCGGTGCGGCCGTCGACGGCGTTGACGCCATCCACCGACAGCACCACCAGCACGCGCTCGTTGCTGGTATTGGTCAGGCGCACCGCATAGCGATGGCCGGGCTCGCCGGGCACGTAGATGCGGCCGCGGTGCGCGTATTCGGGCAGCCATTGACCGGTGTCGCGGTCGACCAGGTCGATGTCGACCAGCGAGCGTGCCGATGCGGGCTGGCAGGCGGTGGCAGCGGTGGCCGCGATCACGGCGGCGGCCAGCAGTAGGAACTTGCGGATCATGGTGTCGTCTCCGGGGTGGGCACGACTGCTAACGGGCCGGGACCGGAATCGGGGTTGTAGGGTGGACCTTGGCCCACCCTACGGCGGGTAAACTGGCGGGATGAACGAACCGAAATCTCCGGCCCGCAAAACCCGGGTCCTGACCGGCATCACCACCTCCGGCACGCCCCATCTCGGGAACTACGTCGGCGCCATCCGCCCGGCGGTCGCGGCCAGCCGCCAATCCGACGTGGAGAGCTTCTACTTCCTCGCCGACCTGCACAGCCTGATCAAACTGCAGCCGCCCGAACGCGTGCAGCGCTCGACGCTGGAAATCGCGGCGGCATGGCTCGCCGCAGGTCTGGACCCGGCCAAGGTCTGGTTCTACCGCCAGTCCGACATCCCCGAGATCAACGAGCTGACCTGGCTGCTGACCTGCGTGGCCGGCAAGGGCATCCTCAACCGCGCCCATGCCTACAAGGCCGCTGTCGACAAGAACCGCGCCGAGGGCGAGGACGACGATGCGGCGATCAATGCCGGATTGTTCATGTATCCGGTGCTGATGGCCGCCGACATCCTGCTGTTCAACGCCGACCGGGTGCCGGTGGGCCGCGATCAGATCCAGCACATCGAGATGGCGCGCGATTTCGGCCAGCGCTTCAACCACATCTACGGCGATCATTTCGCATTGCCGGAAGCGGCGATCGAGGAACACGTCGCCACTTTGCCGGGCCTGGACGGACGCAAGATGTCCAAGAGCTACGACAACGTGATCCCGCTGTCGGCCTCGCGCGAACAACTGAAGAAGCTAATTTTCTCGATCGTCACCGATTCCAAGGCGCCGGGCGAGGCCAAAGACGCGGACGCTTCCAACGTGTTCCAGCTGTACCAGGCCTTCGCCTCGGCCGACGAGACCGCCGCCATGCGCCAGGCGTTCGCCGACGGCATCGGCTGGGGCGACGCCAAGCAGAAGCTGTTCGAGCGGATCGATGCCGAGATCGCGCCGTTGCGCGATCGCTACCAGACGCTGGCCGCCGATCCGGCGCGCATCGAAGAGCAACTGCGCGACGGCGCGCAGCGCGTGCGCTCGGCTTACGCGACGCCGCTGCTGGGACGGTTGCGCGAAGCGGTCGGCCTGCGCGATCTGTCGCGTGCGCCGCAGGCCGCGGGCAAGGCATCGAACAAAAATGCCGCCACGCCGCAGTTCAAGCAATATCGTGAAACCGACGGCAAGTTCTATTTCAAGCTGGTGCAAGGCGAACGCGTGCTGCTGCAGAGCATCGGCTTCGATTCGCCGAAAGAGGCGGGCGCGCGCATCGGCCATCTGAAGCGCGAAGGCGCCGCCGTGCTGCACCACGTTGCCGGCGAAGGCGTGCACTTGGGCAAGGACTTGATCGGGAAACTAGCGGAAGACGCGGCCTTCGAGGAAGTGATCGGGGCGGTCGCGGCCTTGATCGAGGCCGACGCTTGATATGAGTCCGCTGGTTTCGCTGAATCTCGCGCTGATCCTGTTCCTGCCTTGGTTGCTGATCTTGGGCGTGCTGTATTGGCTGTATCCGCGCCAGCCGCGGCATGGCCGCCGGCGATGGTTCGATGCGCTCGCCTTGACCGGATCGCTCGCGGCCTTCGTGCTGACCATGCAGTGGGCTTACGGCTACGCCGATCCGCGCTGGGGCGGTATGTGGAAACAGATCCTGGCGACCTCGGTGGCCTATGGCGCCTTTCTGCTGGTCTTGGGGTTGGCGTTCGCCTTTCGTCGGCGATGGATGGCCCGAAGCTGAATCGTTGACCGCCAGCGGCACCCGGAAATCGGGAAATCGCGCAGTCCTCCACAGAATACTCAGGCCACATCTGCGAGTTTTGAAGCCGAGCGATCCGGCAGGAGGCCGGTTTCAGGACGCATGAACTCGCTGGCCAGACAATTCGCGGTGGATCTCGAAGTGGACGTTCGCGAAAGCGAGCGTCTGGCGATCCTGGACAGCTACGCCATCCTCGACAGCGAGGCCGAACAGGCCTTCGACGATATCGTGCAATTGGCCTGCTCGATCTGCGATGCGCCGGTGGCCAGCGTCACTTTGATCGACCACGACCGGCAGTGGTTCAAAGCCAGCGTCGGTTTCGGCGTGCGCGAGACGCCGCGCGGCGAAGCCGTATGCGATCTCGCGATCCGTACGCCGGAGCGGTTGCTCGAAATTCCGGATTTGCAACAGGACGCGCGCACGCCGATGCGTCCCAAAGATTCGGGCGGCGCTGCGCTGCGGTTCTACGCGGGCATGCCGCTAGTGAGCCCCGAAGGCCATGCGCTCGGCACGGTGTGCGTGCTCGACCATGCGCCGCGTTCGCTGACGGAAGCGCAAAGACGTGCGCTGACCGCATTGGCGCGCCAAGTGCAGCACCTGCTCGAGCTGCGCCGGTACGTGCTGCAGCAGGGCAACATCCTGCAACAGCGGCTGGCCGAAGCCGAGCGCCTGGAAAGCGACCGCGCCGAGCTGCAGCGCCGCCACGACGACATGAAGCGCGCTGCGACCTACGACGCGCTCACCGGCCTGCTCAACCGCACGGCGCTGGAGCAGTTGCGTCAGCGGCCCGATGCGATGCTCAAGTTGGAGGCGTCGACCTACTCGCTGGCGGTGGTGGATATCGACCACTTCAAGCAGGTGAACGACAGGTACGGGCATCTGATCGGCGACGAGGTGCTGCGAGCGGTCGCGGAGGCGATCGCGGCGTCGATCCGCAAGGAGGACATCGCGGCCCGCTACGGCGGCGAAGAATTCCTGTTGGTGCTGCCGGCCACGCCCCTGTCCAGCGCTTACGAAGTGGCAGAACGCATTCGCCAGAGCGTGATGGACGCGCCGCTGCCGTTTCCGGTAACCGTCTCGGTCGGCATCGCCGCCGCCACGCCTTCGCGGGATACGCCGGAAAAAGTATTCGAACTCGCCGACCAGGCGTTGTACCGGGCGAAGGCCGGCGGGCGCAATCGGGTGGCCGCCGACGATCAGCAGCGGTTCTGACCCTCGATGGCTGTCATCCTGCAATGGCTGTCATCCCGAGCGCAGCGAGGGATCTGCTGTTCCCGCTGCGACGCTGCAAGCAGATCCCTCGCTTCGCGCGGGATGACAGCTAAAAAAGCTCGCGGCTGAAGCCGCTCCCACAAAAGCAGTGCGCGTCAGCTTTCCCAGCTATTCAGATGCGGCCCGAAAGGATCGCGCTGCTTGCGCACCACGCAGAAACGGTGCCCGCTGGGCGCTTCCAGCACCCACCAGGTGTGGACCTTCTCGATCTTGCGCGCGCCGAGTTTTACCAGGCGCTCGGCTTCGGCATCGACGTCGTCGCTTTCGATATCCAAGTGGACCCGCGAAGGATGTTCGACCTTCTGCAACAACAGCATCGGCTCGTCCGCGTCGACTTTCAGTTCGGCGTATTTGCCGTCGCCGTCCGAGTCGGCATTGACGACAGGCTTGCCGAGCGCCTTGCTCCAGAATTCGACGGAAGCCTTCAAATCGTCGACTTTGCAATCCAGAACGAAGGTGGACAAGCGGCTGTGATGGGTCATGAAAAACTCCCGCTCCTGTTTGACGTTTTCAATTGTCATCCCGAACGAAGTGAGGGATCTGCTTATTCGTGCGCGAGAAAAACAGATCCCTCACTTCGTTCGGGATGACACTGGCGCTTATTGCGGCCGTGCAAGATCGTCCATCAAAGCCTTGAGGAAGCGCGCCGCCTCGCCGCCGGTGCAGGCGCGATGGTCGAAGGTGACCGACAAAGGAATCACCTTGTGCGATTCGAAGCCGCCGATCACCGGCGTGATCTGATGGCGGCCGCGGCCGGCGGCGACGATCGCCACGGTCGGCGGCACGATCACCGGTGTCGCATAGCGTCCGGCGAACATGCCGAAGTTGGACAGCGAGATCGTATAGCCGCTCAGCTCCGACGCGGGAATGCTGCGGTCCTCGACCTGCGCGCGCAGGCGGTTGACCGCCTCGCGCACGCCGCGCGCGTCGAGCACGTCGGCGTTGCGCAGCGCCGGCACGAACAGGCCATCGTCGGTATCCACCGCGATGCCGATGTCCACATGCGGATGCAGGGTGCGGGTCAGTTTGTCGCCGTCGAACCAGGCGTTGAGCGCCGGCACCGCCTTGCACGCCGCCACGATCGCGCGCACCAAACGGCCGGTGACGTCGTTGCCCGGCGTCCAGGCGTGGATGTCGGCATCGTCGCTGAGCGTGGTCGGCACGACCTTGGCGTGCGCATCGGCCATCACCCGCGCCATGTTGCGGCGCACGCCCTTGAGCTGTTCCGGCTGGCCGCTGGCGCTGACCGAGGGCGGCTGGGTGCGCATCGGTTTGCCGGATGCAGATAGCGCGGTGCGCTGATCTTCCCTTCTCCCTTCGGGAGAAGGTGCCCGGAGGGCGGATGAGGGTTCGGTGTGCGATTGACCCCCACGGTGCTCCGTACCCTCACCCCCAGCCCCTCTCCCGGTGGGAGAGGGGAGCGATTTCGCGCTGCCGTCGGCAGCCGCGCGTTTCACGTCGTCCATCGTCACTACACCGTCAGTGCCGCTGCCGCGCACGCGCGACAGGTCCACGCCCAGCTTGCGCGCCTGCGCGCGCACGGCCGGCATCGCTTTGACGCCGCCGACGGCGACCGCTTGCTCGCTGCGCACCGCATCGGAGCTCTGCATGGCGCCGACCACGGTGCCGCTGTCCTCGCGTTTGCCTTCGGCTTGCGCTTTGGGCGCGGCCTTGTCGGTTTCGGCGATCTCGCCGCCTTCATCGGAAGCGACGACTTTGTCGCCGTCGTTCGGCGCATGGCTGCCCGCGCCGGCGTGTTTGTCCGCAGAGGCCGAGGCCTCTGCTCGCGGGCCGTGGTGGTGGCCGGTGTCCTGGCCTTCGGCGCGCTGCGGCAGATTCGGATCGACTTCGAACTCGGCCAGCACGCTGCCGGTCACGATTACGTCGCCTTCGCCGCCGGCGAGCTTGAGCACCTTGCCCGATACCGGCGACGGCACTTCGACGACGGCTTTCGCGGTCTCCATCGAAACCAACGGTTCGTCCAGTTTGATGGTGTCGCCGACCTTGACGAACCACTCGACGATGGTCGCGTCGGGCAGGCCTTCGCCGAGGTCCGGCAGCAGGAAGGGTTTTTTGTCGGCCATGTTTTCCTCTTGGAGACTCTATTCGATGATTTCGATGGCGCGCGCCGGTATCCACCCGCTCGCGCCTTGTGCGTTCTCGGCCCACCACCAGTCGGCCAGTTCGTAATGCAACGTCACGGTCTCGCCGACGTCGGCGTCGAGCTCGCGCGTGTCGTATTCTTTTTGCGCGGTCGCATCGCCGTGCTCGCGGTCGAACAGCACCGACGGGATCCAACCGCCGAGCCCGCTCGCCAGCGTGGCCCAGACGAACTGCGGCCAGTCGTTGTCGCGTTCGCCCAGTGTCACCGCGTCGCCCGGCGCGACCTGGATCGCGGGGCGATCCGGCGCGCGGTGCTCGGCGATGACGCGGGCGCGCCGCATCAGCCCGACGCCAGCGCCCGCTTCGCCGCAGCGACGATCTTGTCCACGCTCGGCAGGTATTTCATCTCCAGCCGGAACAGCGGGATATGCGTGTCGTAACCGGTCACGCGCTGCACCGGCGCGACCAGATCGAACATCGACTCTTCCGCCAGACGCGCAGCGATCTCGGCGCCGAAGCCCGCGGTCTTGGCGGCTTCGTGCACGATCACGCAGCGTCCGGTCTTGGCGACCGATTCGGCGATGGTCGCGAAATCCAGCGGCTTGAGCGTGGCCACGTCGATCACTTCGGCGCTGATGCCTTCGCCGGCGAGCTTGTCGGCGGCTTCCAGCGTTTCCTTGACCTGCGCGCCCCATGTCACGAGCGTGACGTCGCTGCCGTCGCGCAACACGTAGCACACGTCCAGCGGCAGCGCTTCGCCGTCGTCGGCGACGATTTCCTTGTACTGGCGATAGATGCGCTTGGGTTCCATGAAGATCACCGGATCCGGATCGCGGATCGCGGCCAGCAGCAAACCGTAAGCGCGCGCCGGCGACGACGGCAGCACCACGCGCAAACCCGGTACGTTGGTGAAGATCGCTTCGTTGGCTTCGGAGTGGTGCTCGGGCGCGCGGATGCCGCCGCCCCACGGCACGCGCAGCACCATCGGGCAGCTCAAGCGGCCGCGGGTGCGGTAGCGCATGCGCGCGGCGTGGCAGACGATGAAGTCGACCATCGGATACATGAAGCCGTCGAACTGCGCTTCGGCCACCGGCTTCATGCCCTGCGAAGCCATGCCGACGGTGAGGCCGGCGATGGTGGTTTCGTCCAGCGGCGTGTCGAGCACGCGCTCGGTGCCGAAGGTCTGCGACAGGCCGGCGGTGGCGCGGAACACGCCGCCGTTGACGCCGACGTCTTCGCCCAGCACCACCACGCTGTCGTCGTGGCGCATTTCGTAGGCCAGCGCTTGCGTGATCGCTTCGATCAGCGTGATCGCGGTCGGCGTGGCGGCGGCCGTCGGTGCGGCCGGCTTGTCGCTGCTGGTCCTGATCGGTGCGGTGGCGCTCATGCGCGCTTCTCCAGTGCGATCGCGGCTGCGCGCTGTTCGAGCAGGTCCGGTGGCGGATCGGCGTACAGATAATCGAACATCGCTTCGACCGGCTGCACCGCGGTTTCGAGGTAGGCATTGATCTCGATGTCGACCAAGCGGCCGCATTCTTCGATCCAGGCCTTTTCCTGCGCTTCGTCCCACACTTTTTCCGCGGTCAGCCAGGCGCGCAGGCGTGTCATCGGTTCGCGCGTCCACGCGGATTTGACTTCGTCGTCGCTGCGATAACGGCGCGCGTCGTCGGCGGTGGTGTGGTCGTGCAGGCGGTAGGTCATGAATTCGATCACGCTGCCGCCTTCGCCCTTGCGCGCGCGTTCGTAGGCGCGGCGCATGGCTTCGAGCACGGCGATCAGATCGTTGCCGTCGACCTGCAGGCAATGCAGGCCGCCGGCGATGCCCTTCTGGGCCAGCGTCTGGGCGCCGGTCTGGGCCGAACGCGGCACCGAGATCGCCCACCCGTTGTTGATCACGCACAGCACCAGCGGCAGTTTGTAGGCGCCGGCGGAATTCAATGCGGCATAGAAATCGGTCTTGGACGAACCGCCGTCGCCGCAGCACGACACCGCGACGCGATCCTGCTTGCGCAGTTTGAACGACAGCGCCGCGCCGGCGGCCATCAGGCATTGCGTGGCGATCGGCACGCACCACGGATAATCGTTCTTCGGTCCTTCGAAATCGTTGCCGCGCTCGTCGCCGCCCCAATACATCAGCACTTCGCGCGGCTTCACGCCGCGCATGAACTGGGCGCCGTATTCGCGGTAGCTGGGTGCGAACACATCCTCGGGCCGCATCGAAGCGCCGATGCCGACGTGCGTGGCCTCGTGGCCCAGGCAGGCGGCGTACGTACCGAGCTTGCCGGTGCGCTGCAACGCGATGGATTTGGTGTCGAAGGTGCGCACGAACAGCATCTGCTTGAACAGCGGCAGCAGCGCCTTGGCATCGGCCACGGCGGGCGGCAGCTTGCCGGTCAGCTTGCCTTCGGGGGAGAGATATTGCAGGTATTCGATTTCGAATTGCGCGGCGAGGGTCATCGCGGACTCGGCAGACGTTGAAAACGCGAATGATACCCGCAGCGGCGTTAAGGGCCGTTGCGCGGTGCGGGAGGCGCAAGGCGGCCGAAGTGCTTGCTTTTTCCTCCCCCTTGCGGGGGAGGATGCCCGCAGGGCAGAAGAGGGGGCGCGAGCGTAGCGAAGCGTGGCTTTTTTGCTCTTCTGTCAGAGGGCGCGAAAAGCCGGACCCTCTCCCTAGCCCTTCGGGCCTGTCCCTCTCCCGTAAAAGGGAGAGGGCAAAAAGCAAAAAAAGCGCGGCCGAAGCCGCGCTTTTCTGTGCATCCGTGGCCGTATGGCGATCAGTTCACGGGAATGCTCTTGACGGCGACGTTGTCGGCCGGCGTGCGATCCGGCACCGCCGAAGACGCTTCCGTTTCCACCTCCAGCGAAGCCGGTGCGCTGCGCGGCGGCACGATCGCGGTCAGGCGGAAGTTCTCGGTGCGTCCGATCGGCATCGCGGCCGCGCGCGTGCATTCGGCTTCGAGCGCGGCGGCGGCGTTGTCGCGTACGCATTGCCAGCCCGATGGCGCCTGCAGCAGCGTGTTGCGTGCCGGGATGTTGGCGCGTACCACCAATTTCGCCTGCGCCGCCGCTGCGAGCCCCTTGCTGACGACGGGGATTTGGAAGGTGACCGTGCCGCCGGGCCGCGTGGAACTCGAGGCAGTGCCGATCGCCACGCCCAAGTCGACCTGCGATTGCACCGCCACCGAAGCCGTCGCGCCGTTGTTGGCCGTATCCGGGTCCTCGGTTTGCGAAGCGGCCTGCGCCGCCATCTGCACGCTGCCGCCGACCCGATCCGCCGGCGCCACCGCAGTCAGCTGGAAGCCGGCGCTACCGTCCACGGCCAGCGATGCCGCGCTGCACGCCACCGAAGTCTGTGCGTCTTCGATCACCGGCGCATCGCAACTCCAGCCGTTCGGCGCGACGACGGCCAGGTCCGGCAAGACCGCGTCGAAAGCGAAGCCGATCGCCGGGAAAGAGGCCGCGCTCGGGCCAGCGTTGGCGATGGTCGCGTTGAAGGTCATCGTCGCGCCGGCATCGACATCGGCCGGCGTGGCCGAAGCGGTGACCGACAAGTCGGCGAACAGCAGCGGCGGCGCCATGAAATACGCGATGGCCGGGTCGTGGTCGGCCAATCGCGACGGCGAGTTCGCATCGTTGCGGTTGATCTCCGGGAAATCGGCATTGATGCGCGCGTGGTCGAGGGCTACCGAGACGACCGAATTCAGCAGCGCCTGATTGGCAAGTACATGATCCAACGATTGCGCATTGCCTCCGAACACGAACGAATAGCGCTGATCGGCCGGTTCCAGCGAGAACAGGTTGAGCAGGTCCGGATTCACCAGGTCGACGCCGTCGCCGGGCACCGCGGTCCGCTCGTCCGGCGTCGGCGTGCCGGTGACCACGTTCATCGAATCGCCCAGGCCGTCGTTGAAATCGAAGGCGTTGAAATCGCCGAGCACCACGATGCGGCGTTCGGGATCGGCGGTCTGCAGGTCCTGCACCAGACCGGCCAGGTATTCGGCTTGTTTCTGGCGCTTTTGCCGCACGCGATCGCCGAGCGTGGTCGGGCCTGCGGGTTCTTCGCTGTCCGAATCGTTGAGCGAACGCTGATGCACGGCGATCGCGCTGACCGGGAACTCGCGGCCGTCGCCGAAATGCACCATCGCATCGAGCTGCAGCGGCGGGCGGTCGTTGAGCAGCGATGGCGCGCCGGTGCTCGGGTCGATCCAGGTCGTGGCCTTGCCGTGCTGGGTCACGCCGAGCACTTCGACGCGTTCGGCGTCGGGCGGCACGTTCGCTTTTTTGGTCAGGAAACCGACGTCGATGCCGCCGACGTCGTTGCCTTCGAAAAGATAAGCCTCGTAGGCAGGGTCGGGTTGGCCGGCGGCGATGGCGTCGGCGCTGATCTTGTCGGCCAAGGCCTGCAGCGTGCTGTGGTTCTCCACTTCGACGATGGCGACGATGTCCGGCGCATTCAGATAATTCCGGATCGCCAGCGAGGCCTTGTTGAGGCGTTTGGCGAAGGCCGCCGCCGTCAGCACCGGCTCGCCGGTCGACGGATCGTTGACCGTGTCGAAGAAGCGCTCGAGGTTGTAGGCGGCGATGGTGAATTCGTCGTCGGTCGGCAGGCGCGCCGCGGTCGGCGCCGCGGCGGCGACGGGCGTGGTGGTTTCCGGCAGCAAGGTATAGCGGCGGAAGCCGTAATCGAGCGGGCCGGTCAGGCCGGCGATGACGGTGCCGGCGCTGACATCGAGCTTGGCGGCGCCGATCGCATCGCTGTCGATCGCGATCAGTTCCGGGTTGGCGTCCCAGCGCGGCAGCGGCGGGATGCTGCTGCCCGACGGCGCCGGATTCGGCGCTTCGATGCCCGGTTCGCGGAACGGACGCGGCGTGCCGGTGACGACGCCATGGAAGACGCCGTTGCTGCTGCCGCTCGCGTTGGGTTCGTCGGTGAAGCCGCCGGTCGGCGCCGCCGCCGTCAGGCTGGCGACGGTGACGCGCATGCTTTCCAAACGTTCGAGCTGGTCGATGGGGCCATCGGCCGCAGGCAAGGCGTTGGTCAGCGGGACCGCGGTCGGCAAGGCATGGCCGGCGGACAATTGCGCGATGTTGGTGACGCTGCCGATCTCGGTCAACGGAAGTTGCCCCGGATCGGCGGCCGGCACGAATTCCACCACCGTGCCGCTGACCCGCACGCGCGCGCCGATCGCGGCTGCGGCCGGCGGTGCGTTGCTGGTGAACACGAAGACGCCTTCGGACGTGGCCGGATCGGCATCGGCTTCGTCGTCCGCCGCTTGCAGGAAGAAGCCGTTGCTCTTGCGGCCGGTGACGATGCCGGTGGTGCTGAGCGCCTGGCCCGCCAAAGGCGAAGCCGCGCCGGGACCCTGGATGTCGTGGATCGCGACCAGCGCGATGTCGTCGTTGACGATGGTGCCCGCGCCTTGCGCGTCGCCGCCGTTGGCGCCGACGATGTTGCTCACGTTCACCGCGAAGGTTTCGTCCGCTTCGGTGGCCGTGTCGCCGTTGACCGTCACCGCGAACGCGTAGCTCGTCGCGCCCTCCGGAATCGTCTGTGCGGTCAGGCTGGCGCCGACGTAATCGCTGCCGGCCGTGGCGCTGCCGTCGGCGGTTGCGATGTCGAAGCTGACGCCGCCCGCGGGCGCGGGTGCGCTCAAGGTGACGAAGAAATTGAACTGCGCCGTGCCCGCATCGCCTTCAGCCTGGCTGACATCGCCGATGCTCAGCGTCGGCGCGCCACCGCCGCCTTCGCCGCGCGCGGTCAGCGAGAAGTCGTCGACGGATAAGCCGTCGTCGGCGCCGCCGGCATCGGTGTCGGTCCAGCGCACCCAGAACGTGGCGCCGTTGGCGATCGAAAGGCCGCCGACGTTGGCGGATCGCGCGGTGCGGTTGGCGGGATCGTTGCCGTCTTTCGCGCCGACGGTCGCGGTGTTGGGCGTGGCGAAATCGAGCGTGTCGACGTTCACCCAGTTGCCGGTCGCCACGTCGCCGGCGTCCAGGCTGTACTGGAAGTCGATCTGGTCGCTGCGCGAAGCCGTGCCCAGGCGCCATTGTTCGCCGATGTAGGCGATGTCCAAGGCCTCGATCGCGGCGCCGGTGTTGTTGGTGAAGCAGGCGCCGAAGGTCGGCACCAGCGTGCCGCTGCGCAGGCCGCCGAGCGCGCGCTCGGTCGCGCCGGACGCGCCGAAGCTATAAGTGTCGCCGGTGTTGGAGGTGCCGGCATCGGCTGCATACAACTCGTTGTCGCGGGTGCCGCCGCCGCTTTCGAGCATCTGCCAGCCCGGCAGCGCAAGCGTGTTCGCGGTGCCGCTGTTGGCGAGCGTATCGAAATTCTGGGTGTGGGCGACATCGACGGCGTCGATGTCGATGCATTGCGCATGGGCGGCGCTCAGGCCGCAGGACAAGACCAGTGCCAGCGCCGCACGGCGCGCGAATCCGTTCATCGTTTAGATCCCCGAAAGTGGCCGCGGCGGGGGCCGCGGCCAAGCGATTGTGCCGCAATCCTGGGGGGCCGGCATGACACGCCGGTGACGCAATCGGGTACCCTGATTGCCGCATTGCAGCAGACTTCCGACCTTTCCGGCATGAGCATCGAAGACAACCAGCGGCCTCTGGAAGCGGGCATCCACACCGAGCTGTCCGGGCGGATGACGTACAGCGGCTATCTGCATCTGGACCGGCTCTTGTCGGCGCAACAGCCCTTGTCGAATCCGCCGCACCACGACGAGTTGCTGTTCATCGTCCAGCACCAGGTCGCCGAGCTGTGGATCAAGCTGATGGTGCACGAGCTGCGCGCGGCGATCGCGGACCTGCGCGAGGACCGGCTCGATCGCTGCCAGAAGATTTTCGCCCGCTGCAAGCAGGTGCTGCGCCAACTGACCGAGATGTGGGCGGTGCTGGAAACGCTGACGCCGTCCGAATACATGGAATTTCGCGAGCTGCTGGGCCCATCGTCCGGGTTCCAGTCGGTGCAGTACCGCACCATGGAATTCCTGCTCGGCAACAAGAACGCGGACATGCTGAAAGTGTTCGCGCACGACGCGCAAGGCACGCAGGTGCTGCGCGAGGCGTTGGAATCGCCCAGCCTGTACGACGAAGCGCTGCGTTTCCTCGCTCGCCGCGGCCATGCGGTGCCGGCCGATCATCTGCAGCGCGACTGGTCCAAGCCGCACGTCTCCGATCCGCGGCTGCTGCCGGTGTTCGAGCGCATCTACGAAGACACCAAGACGCATTGGGAGGCTTATCACCTGTGCGAGGACCTGGTCGACCTGGAAACGCAATTCCAGTTGTGGCGCTTCCGCCACATGCGCACGGTGATGCGCATCATCGGTTTCAAGCGCGGCACCGGCGGCTCTTCCGGCGTGGGTTTCCTGCGCCAGGCGCTGGAGCTGACGTTCTTCCCGGAACTGTTCGAAGTGCGCACGCTGATCGGCGATAGCGCGGGCGAATTGTCGCCGCGGTGAGCTTGCTCGTACACGATTGCGTCGGCGCAGTGCTGGTGCGCGACGGCCAATTGCTGCTCGGTCGCCGCGCCGCAGGTCGCGATTGGCTGGCCGATGCCTGGGACGTGTTCGGCGGGCACATCGAATCGGGCGAGCCTGCGGAACAGGCGCTCGTGCGCGAACTGCGCGAGGAACTCGGCATCGTGCCGACCCGTCTGCGCTTTCTGGAAACGCTCGAAGGCGGCGATGCGTCCGAGCGTTGGCGCCTGCGCCTGTATGCGGTCACGGCCTTGTCCGGCGAGCCGCACAACCTGCAGCCGCGCGAACACGATGAGATGCGCTGGTGCTCTCTCGCCGATGCCGAAGGCAAGCTGGAAGCCGTGCATCCGGAGTTTCCGCGGTTGCTGCGGTTGGCGGCCGAGATCGATTAGCGCTGCGGTTTTGAGCCCTCTCCCGCTTGCGGGAGAGGGTTGGGTGAGGGCGCGCGACCTATCCGTTCGCGTCAAACCCGCACTTCAAAGCGAGAGATGCATCGTTGCTGCATCGCAGCATGAACGATACGCCGCCGCACAGGTTTGACGCAGGCCCCCCGCGACGGTTACACCTTGCCGCCGTCTGCAGTCATTCACAGGGGAAGTCCCGCATGAGCGCCAACGTTCCGAACGCCGCCGAACCCGCGGGTCCGCCCATCCAGATGCCGTTGGGCGCCGGCGGCGAGCCGCCGACGTTCGACCAGCGCCTGGGCCATCCCAAGCCGCTGTGGATGCTGTTCATGACGGAGTTCTGGGAGCGCTTCGCGTTCTACGGCATCCGTTGGGCGTTGGTGCTGTACATGGTGGCGCAGTTCCACAGCGGAGACGCCGCGGGCGAGGCGCCGTCCAACCGCATCTACGGCGCCTATCTGGCGCTGGTGTATGCGGCTGCGATCTTCGGCGGTTATGTCGCCGACCGGATACTCGGCTATCAGCGTTCAATCCTGTTGGGCGCGGTGATCATGGCGGCCGGCCTGTTCATGATTTCGATGCCGGACCCGCAGATATTCAAATTCGGCCTGGCGACGATCATCTGCGGCAACGGCCTGTTCAAGCCCAATATCTCGACCATGGTGGGCAAGTTGTACGGGGTTGCCGACAGCCGCCGCGATGCCGGCTTCACCATCTTCTACATGGGCATCAACCTCGGCGGCTTCCTCGCTCCGATCTTGACCGGCATCCTGGCCGAACAGGTGTTCGGAACGCAGGCGATGCCGGCCTACAAGTACGTGTTCATCGCGTCGGGCATCGGCATGGTCTTCAGCCTGATCTGGTTCTGGTTCGGCCGCAGGCAGTTGCAGGGCATCGGTCGCCCGCCCGAAGGCGATGGCGGCAAGCAAAAAGTGCTGTACGTATTCATCGGCGCGCTGGCGGCGATTCCCGCGGTCTACTTCCTGCTGTCGATGGATGCGCGCGCGCTGCAGTGGTACGTGCTGCTGCCGATGTTCGTGATCCTGTGCGCGCTGCTGCTGGTGGAGGGCATCCGCGAGGGCAAGGTGCAGCGCGACAAAGCGATCGCGATGCTGATCATCTTCGCCTTCAACGTGCTGTTCTGGATGTTCTTCGAACAAGCCGGCAGCTCGTTCACCTTCCTGGCCGACAAGATCGTCGACCGCGACCTGTTCGGCGCCGGCGGCTGGGTGTTCCCGAACGCCTGGTTCCAATCGGTCAACTCGCTGGCGATCATCGCGTTCGCGCCGGTGATCGCGGCGATATGGATCTGGATGGGGCGACGCAATGTCGAGCCCTCCATCTCGCGCAAGTTCAGCTTGGGCCTGATCTTCAACGGATTGGCTTTCCTGCTGCTGATGGTCGCGCTGTCCGGCATGGTGAATGCGTCCGGCAAGATCCCGTTTTGGACCTTGTTCATGGTGTACGTGATTCAATCGATCGGTGAGCTGTGCTTGTCGCCGATCGGTTTGTCCATGGTCACCAAGTTGGCGCCGATACGTCTGGTCGGCTTCGGCATGGGCGGCTGGTTCCTGTCGACGGGCATCGGCAACAACCTGTCGGGCATCTTCGCCGGCGAAGTCAGCGGCGAAACCGGCATGACCGTCGCCTCGGCGCATGCGGGCTACACGTTCGGCTTCTGGGCGCTGGTCGGCGCGGGTGCGTTGCTGTTCCTGGTGTCTCCACTCATCAGCAAGTTGATGCATGGCGTGAAGTGATGTCGTTAGCGGATAAAGACATGCGGCGCACGATGCGCCGCATGGCAATGCGGTCCTGGAGTTGCGCGGCGCTGCTGGCGTTGTGCGCAGGCTGCGGCCGTCAATCGGCGTCTCCGCCGACTGCGGCCGAAGCTGGCCAAAGTTCCCAGCAGCCCGCGGTCGTCGAGTCTCCCGCCGTCGCGCAATTGGCGGCCGACTTCGATCCGGGCCGCGATCCCGCCAGCGATTTGCAGGTCGCCATCGCCGCCGCGCAACGCGAAGGCAAACGCATCATCCTCGACGTCGGCGGCGACTGGTGCGGCTGGTGCCGGCGCCTGGACGCGTTGGTCGACAGCGATGCCGGCATCCGCGCGTTCCGCGACAGCCACTTCGTCTGGATGAAGGTCAACTACAGCGAAGAGAACGAGAACCAGCGCTTCCTGGCGAAATTCCCGCAAGCCAAAGGCTATCCGCACCTGTTCGTGCTCGACCGCGACGGCAAATTGCTGCATTCGCAATTCACCGGCGTGCTGGAGCAGGGCAAGGGCTACGATCGCGACAAGCTGATCGCGTTCCTCAAGAAGTGGGCGCCGTCGCGAACCTGAGTTTCGTGGGAGCGGCTTCAGCCGCGAGCTCTTCACAGAGCGTCGAAAAACAGAATCAAGAGCTCGCGGCTGAAGCCGCTCCCACAAAGTGCAGGTCAGTCGAAGAGCAGGTCAGTCGGAAGCTTCCGATTCGACCTTGAATTCCAATTCATCCAGCCGGTCGAGCAAGCGGAACAAAAGCGCGCGCTCGTCCTGCGGCAGATCGCCCAGCAACTTGCGTTCGAATTCCAACGCCGACGGCGCGACCTCGTCGTAAATCCGATAGCCGGCCTCCGACAGGCGCAGCACCGAGCGGCGGCGGTCGTCCCCATGGGTCTCGCGCTGCAGGCGTCCGGCCTGGATCAAACCCGATACGGCCCGACTCACCGCCACTTTGTCCATCGCGGTGCGCTGCGCGACCTCGTTGGCCGATAGATCCGGATAGCGGCCCAGCACGGCCATCACCCGCCATTCGGTCACGCCCAGGGCGAAACGCTGGGTGTAGATCCGCGCGATCATGCTGCTGACCCGGTTGGACAGCACCGACAGGCGATAGGGCAGGAAGCGCTCCAGCTCCAGCACGGCATGCTCGGAGGCGGGGGCCGTGGCGTCCGCCGGGTCGGGGTCGAGGCGGGGCATTTCGCTAAGGGAGGCCGGCATGTTGCACTGCGCCTTGCAAATGGTTTCAGTTGAAACTATAACGTTGGCACGAAATTAGCAAGACGCGCCGCAACAAGCCAGGAGCCGCCATGAACGCGCAACCGCAGACCGCCGCCCAGCCCAACCTCGGCATGCAGGTCACCACCTTCGAAAACCCGATGGGCATCGACGGCTTCGAGTTCGTCGAATTCGCCGCGCCGCAAGGCCAGGGCGAGCTGCTGCACGATTATTTCCGCAAGATGGGCTTCGCCGCGGTGATGCACCACAAGGCGCGGCCGATCACCGTCTATCGCCAGGGCGGCGTCAACTTCCTGGTCAACGAAGATCCCGATTCGTTCGCCGCCGATTTCGCCGAAGCGCACGGCCCCTGCGCCTGCGGTTTCGCGATCCGGTTCAAGAAGCCGGGTGCGGAAGTCCTCAACACCGTGCTCGGCAACGGCGGCGAGGCGATCGACCACAAGGCCGACAGCAAGGCCGTCGACGCGCCGGTGGTGAAGGGCATCGGCGACTGCATGCTGTACCTGGTCGACCGTTACGGCGACAAGGGCAGCATGTACGAGGATTTCCTGCCGGTGCAGGGCGCGGACCAGAATCCGCGCGGGTTCGGCCTGACCTTCATCGACCATCTGACCCACAACCTCTACTTCGGCAACATGCAGAAGTGGTCGGACTATTACGAGCGCTTGTTCAACTTCCGCGAGATCCGCTACTTCGACATCAAGGGCGCCAAAACCGGCCTGGTGTCGAAAGCGATGACCGCGCCGGACGGCATCGTCCGCATTCCGCTCAACGAATCCAGCGATCCCAAGTCGCAGATCAACGAATACCTCGACGCGTACAAGGGCGAGGGCATCCAGCACATCGCCTGTTTCACCGACGACATCTATTCGACGGTGGAAGCGATGCGCGACCAGGGCGTGGAATTCCTGGATACGCCCGACACCTATTTCGACGTGATCGACCAGCGCGTGCCCGACCACGGCGAGGACGTGCCGCGCCTGGCCCGCAACAAGATCCTGATCGACGCGGATCCGGAAACGCATAAGCGCAAGCTGCTGCAGATCTTCACCACCAATGCGATCGGCCCGATCTTCTTCGAGATCATCCAACGCAAAGGCAACGAAGGCTTCGGCGAGGGCAATTTCCAGGCCCTGTTCGAGAGCATCGAGCGCGACCAGATGAAGCGCGGCGTGCTTTGATTGTAAGCCCCTCTCCCTGCGGGAGAGGGGTTGGGGTGAGGGTGCGGCGAAGCGGTGATGGTTCGGACGTCCGTGGCTTCGTCGGACCCTCATCCGCCCTTCGGGCACCTTCTCCCGAAGGGAGAAGGAAGAGCAAATCACCCGAGATTGCGAGGAAGTGTCAGGCATGGCGGTAGTCAAACCTCCGCTACCTAGCGCCACACTTGAAAACGCACGTCGCCTGCGTCGTGAGCAGACTGATGCGGAGCGAAAGTTGTGGAAATACATAAGGGCCGGGCAAATCGATGGCTTCAAGTTCCGTCGCCAACATGCTGTTCCGCCCTACATCGCCGACTTTTGCTGTGTCGAAAAAATGCTCATCATCGAACTAGACGGGTCTCAGCACACGATCGAGGGTGATGCGGCGCGAACAAGATTTTTAGAAACCAGAGGTTGGAAGGTCGTCCGGTTCTGGGATACCGACGTCCTGCTGAACATCGAAGGGGTTTTGGATGCGATCTTGAACATCCTCGGACCCCGTACCCTCACCCCAACCCCTCTCCCGGTGGGAGAGGGGCTTTAGAGCCGAAGCCATGAACACCGCCAGCAACGACAACGTCTTCCCGCTTGCGCAAAGCGATGCGCGCGGCCTGCAGCAAGCGGGCTACATGAGCGGCTTCGGCAACGAGTTCGCCACCGAGGCCGTGCCCGGCACGCTGCCGCAGGGCCAGAACTCGCCGCAACGCGTGGCGCACGGGTTGTACGCCGAGCAGTTGTCCGGCACCGCGTTCACGGCGCCGCGCGGCGAGAACCGGCGCAGTTGGCTGTATCGCATCCGCCCGGCCGCGATGCACGGTACGTTCGAGGCCTTCGAGCAAAACCACTTCCATAATCTATTCGGTCACGAGCCGGTGACGCCGGACCAGTTGCGCTGGAATCCGCTGCCGCTGCCCGCAACGCCGGTGGATTTCGTCAATGGTCTTTTCACGATGGCCGGCAACGGTTACGCCGCCGCGCAGCATGGCGTGGGCATCCATCTGTACGCCGCCACCAAATCGATGGAAGGGCGCTTCTTCTACGACGCCGACGGCGAGATGCTGATCGTGCCGCAGCAGGGCGCATTGCGGATAGCCACCGAACTGGGCGTGCTGGATGTGGCGCCGCTGGAAATCGCGGTCATTCCGCGCGGCGTGCGTTTCCGCGTCGAACTGCCGGAAGGCGCGGCGCGCGGTTACGTGTGCGAAAACTTCGGCGCGATGATGCGTCTGCCCGACCTGGGCCCGATCGGCGCCAACGGCCTGGCCAATCCGCGCGACTTCCTCACCCCGAACGCCGCGTACGAAGACTTGGAAGGCGATTTCGAACTGATCGCCAAGTTCCAGGGCCATCTGTGGCGCGCGCCGATCGGACATTCGCCGCTGGATGTGGTCGGCTGGCACGGCAACTACGCACCGTACAAATACGACCTGCGCCGCTTCAATGCGATCGGTTCGATCAGCTTCGATCATCCCGACCCCAGCATCTTCACCGTGCTGACTTCGCCCAGCGACACGCACGGCACGGCGAACTTGGATTTCGTGATCTTCCCGCCGCGTTGGCTGGTGGCGCAGCACACGTTCCGGCCGCCGTGGTTCCATCGCAACGTGGCCAGCGAGTTCATGGGCCTGGTGCATGGCGCCTACGACGCCAAGGCCGAAGGTTTCGCCCCCGGCGGCGCCAGCCTGCACAACTGCATGAGCGGGCATGGACCGGACGCGGCCACGTTCGACAAGGCCTCCAGCGCCGACTTGGCCAAGCCGGACGTGATCGGCGACACCATGGCCTTCATGTTCGAGACGCGCGCTGTGATCGCGCCGACGCGCCAAGCCTTGGACGCCGCGCACCGGCAACGCGATTACCAGCAGTGCTGGTCCGGTTTGCGGCGTAATTTTTCGCCATCGGCATAACTTGTAGAGTCGAGCTTGCTCGACTGCTCTTGTTTTTACCGCAGCAGCAAAAGCAGTCGAGCAAGCTCGACTCTGCAGATTATGCCGCGGCGGTTTGGTCGCCGAATAACGTGTCCCGGAACACATCCAATTCGGGCAGATATTGCTCCGGCATGATCTCGGCCAGCCGATCGGAAACGCGTCGGCTCATGCTCGCATTGGCGATGCCATGGATGAAGCGCAACGCACGCAGCATATGCGCCGCCAGTTCGTCCTGATCGCGGCAGCCGCGGATCGCGTCGGCGATCGCGGCCGCGTCGGACCCGCGTTGCAGCTGCAGCATGTCGACGATGTACATCTTGGCCGCGGCGATGGAACGGCGCGATGGCGCGGCCAACGTTCCCGCAGGCGAAGGTTTTTCGCCCGATTCGACCGCGACGGCCGATATAGGTGCGATGGCTACGACCGGTGGCGGTGGGGCGGGCGCCATGTCGCGATCGGAGAGGTAGCCGTCGCGCAGCAGCCGCGCGAGCGCTTCCCGCGCCCGCGAACCCAGCAGGTCGGCGATCTCGGCGTCGCCGCGGCGACCGTCGCTCAGGATAAGGATGCGGCGTTCGAGCACGCTGACGTCCGCGGGGCGGTCGCGCAGGGCGCCGTGCGCTTTTTCGGTCTTGTGGGGATTCATAACCCGGACTCGGCAGAGGCGGGCGAACGTAAAGCCGGCGCATGAAAGCGTGATGACAGTGGCACGATCCGTGCTTTCGCGGCGCGTTAACGCGGTCGGCCTAGGCTGTCGTCGACCCGATCCGGAGCGAGCAGCATGAAGCGATCCCTTTCCGCCGTGGCATTGCTGACGTTGGCGCTTGCCGCCTGCGACGCCGAACGCAAATCGCCGGAGGATGCCGGCGCTGCGACGGCGACTGCGCCGGCACCGGCATTGGACCAACCGGTGGAAGACGTGCCGCCGGCGACTGCGCCGCCCGGCACTTCCGTGCCGGCTCCCGTGCCGGGCAGCTACCAGGGCTACGGGAAAACGCGATTCGGGATGAGCGCCGAGCAGGTCAAGCAGAACTGGGACGGCGAACTCGACGGCGCACCGAGCGAAGGCACCACGTGCTATTACCTGCGTCCGAAGCAGGCCGACCGCGCGGGTTGGCCGGCGCTGATGTTCGAAGACGGCAAATTCGTGCGTTACGACGTGGAAACGATCGCCGACGTCGCGCCCGGCGGCGGCCAGATCGGCATGAGCGCGGACGACATCAAGACCGCCTACGCCGGACGCGTCGACGAGCAGCCGCACAAATACGTGGAAGGCGGAAAGAATCTGCGAGTCCGCTCCGAGGATGGCGCCAGCGCGATCGTGTTCGAGACCGATGCGGCCGGCAAGGTGAAGTCCTGGCATGTGGGCGTGACGCCGCAGGTGGATTACGTCGAAGGCTGCTCGTAACGCAATTACATGGAGGATTCCCTCGCCCCGCAAGCGGGAGAGGGCTACGGGCCCCGCAGCTCGCTGATCGGGCATAGAATCGACAAAACCGACCTGGGGAGATGCGGCGATGCTGGAAGCCTTGGCCTTTTTCGTGATCGGCCTGATCCTGCTTGCGCTCGGCGGCGATTCGATCGTCAAAGGCGCGTCCGGGCTGGCGCAGCGCATCGGCGCTTCGCCCTTCGTCGCCGGATTGCTGCTGGTCGCGTTCGGCACCTCGCTGCCGGAACTGGCGGTCAACGCACGCGCCATCTGGACCGGCAGCCAGGCGCTCGCGCTGGGCAATGCGGTCGGCAGCAACGTCGTCAACTTCGGGCTGACGCTCGGCGCCGCGGCGCTCGCGGCGCCGCTGGTCGTGGGCTGGCGCGCGTTGGCGCCGCTGCTGCTGTGCTTCATCGTCGGCAGCATCGCGACGATCGCATTCGGCCTGGATGGCGTGCTGAGCCGGGTGGAAGGCATGATCCTGGTGGCGGCTTTCATCGCCGTGCTGGCCTTCGCGCTGGTGCGCACGCGCCGCGAAGCGCCGGAAGTGCAGGACGCCATCGCCGCCTTCGTCAAGACCAGCGATAACGTGGGGCTCAACGTATTGCGTTTCGTCATCGCGGCCGCGCTGCTGTATTTCGGCGCGCGCTTGGTGGTGGCGCACGCGCCGCCGCTGGGCCTGGCGCTCGGCATGGAACCGATGCTGACCGGCCTGCTGGTGGTGGCGATCGGCACGGCGCTACCGGAAGTGGCCGCCGCGATCGCCGCGGCGCGACGTGGCCACGGCGGCATGGTCGTGGGCCACGTCATCGGCAGCAGCTTGTTCAACCTGCTGTTGATCGTGGGCGGCATGGCGACTTTCGCGGGCGATCTGCCGTTGCCGGCTTCGTTCGTGCGCTTCGAGCTGCCTGCGGCGCTCGCGTTCGGCATTGCCATGTATCCGATGCTCAAGGGCGACCTGCGCATCAGCAAAAAGGAAGGCGGCATTCTGCTGATCGCCTTCGCCGCATGGCTGCTGTTCGAACTCTGGCTGAGCCGTTGAGCGAGGGCGCGGCGGCGCGGCGGCTACAATGCCGGCCATGTCCGACATTCCTCCGCCGAGCCGACGCACCGTACGCGCATTGCCGCGCCGCGCGGCCCATGCGCTGAGCGAATTTTTCCGCTTGGAAGCGGCTGGCGGCATCCTGCTGATCGCCGCCGCGGTGCTGGCGTTGATCTTCGCCAACTCGCCGCTGCAGGCCTGGTATCTGGCTTTCCAGGACATGCCGGTGCAGCTGCGGATCGGCGGCTTCTCGATCGACAAGCCGCTGCTGCTGTGGATCAACGACGGCCTGATGGCGGTCTTCTTCCTGTTGGTCGCGCTGGAGATCAAACGCGAGACCTTGAGCGGGCAATTGTCGAGCCGCGACCAGTTGGCGTTGCCGATGGTGTGCGCGGCGGCCGGCGTGATCGTGCCGGCGCTGATTTTCTGGTGGATCAACCAGGGCCAGGCCGAAGCGCTTCGCGGCTGGGCGATTCCGACGGCGACCGACATCGCCTTCGCGCTCGGCATCCTCGCGCTGCTCGGTTCGCGCGTGCCCTTGGGCATGAAGCTGCTGCTGTCGACGATCGCGGTGGTCGACGACCTGATCGCGATCCTGATCATCGCTGTGTTCTATTCGCACGGCATGTCGCTGGTCGCGCTGGGTTGCGCCGCCGTCGCCTTGTTCGCGATGTGGATGCTGAACCGGCGCGGCGTGACCGCGCTGACGCCGTACCTGCTGCTGGGCGCGTTGTTGTGGGTGTGCGTGCTGAAATCCGGCGTGCATGCGACGCTGGCCGGCGTGGCCACCGGCCTGATGATTCCGCACGTGAATCCGCGCAACAAGATCGACGACGAAGTGGAGCATTCGCCGCTCGAACACCTCGAACATGCGCTGCATCCGTGGGTCGCATTCGCCATCCTGCCGATATTCGCCTTCGCCAATGCCGGACTCGCCCTCGGCGGCATCGACCTGGACGATCTGCTGTCGCCGCTGCCGCTGGGCATCGCATTGGGTCTGGTACTCGGCAAGCCGGTAGGCATCGTGCTCGCCGCGGTGCTGATGCGCAGCCTGCGCTTGGCGCGTTTCCCGGACGGCATGGATCTGCGCGCGATGATCGGATTGGGCTTGTTGTGCGGCATCGGTTTCACGATGAGCCTGTTCATCGCCTCGCTGGCGTTCTCGGCCGACGCGTTGCGCTACACCGAGAGCGTAGTCGGCGTGCTGGCGGCATCGCTGATATCGGCGGTAGTAGGCCTGTTGTGGCTGCGGGCGACGCTGCGGCGGCATACCGATGCGTAGCGCGCTCGTCTTCGGCGGCAGCAGCCAGATCGGCATGCCGCTACTGAACCGGCTGCGCAGCGACGGTTGGCGGGTGATCGCGGTGTCGCGCGACGAGCGCTCCGACGAACCCGGCCTGCAATGGCTGCGCGGCGATCTCGGCCGCGTCGAGGGCCTGCCGCGCCAGGTCGAAACCATATTCAGTTGCGGGCCGTTGGATTTGTTCGCGCAATGGTTCGCGGGGACGCCGCCGGAAACCGGGCGCGTGGTCGCGTTCGGTTCGACCAGCATCGATGTCAAACGCGGTTCGTCGGATGCAGGCGAGCGCGAGAACGCAGCGCGTTTGCGCGAAGGCGAGCGGTCGCTGTTCGCCACCGCCGATGCGCGCGGCATCGCCGCCACCGTCTTGCGGCCGACCCTCGTGTACGGTGCGGGCCGCGATCGCACGCTCACGCGGATCGCACGGGTCGCGCAGCGTTTCGGCTATTTCGCCCTGCCGCGCGATGCCGTGGGTTTGCGGCAGCCGGCTCACGTCGAGGATTTGGCGGCGGCCGCATTCGCGGTTGCGCCGGCGACCGCTGCGCACGGCCAGTCTTACGCGCTGCCCGGTGGCGAGACCTTGACCTATCGCGACATGGTCGCGCGCCTGCTCGACTCGCTGCAGCCAGCGCCGAAATTAGTGGAACTGCCGGGGCCGATGTTCAACTTGTTGCTCGCTGCCGCGCATGCCGCAGGCCATGCGCAGGGTTTCGGCGAGGCGGCGGTAGCGCGGATGCGCAGCGATCTGACGTTCGATGCCGCACCCGCGCAGCGCGATTTCGGCTATGCGCCGCGGCCTTTCCGTCCGACCGCGGACATGTTCGCGCAGCGCGAGGCTTAGATTTCCTTGGCCGCCGCCGGCGTGCGCGCCTTGACGCGCGTGCGCAGCGCGATCAGCAGTACGCCGCCCAGCACCATCGCGCCGCCGATCAGCAGTTTCGGTCCGGGCCGGTCGCCCCAGAACACGATGCCCAGCGCAACCGCCAGCACCGGTGACAACAGCAGATAGGGCGTGATCTGCGCCACCGGATGGCGCTGCACCAGCACGTAATACAAGCCGTAGCCGAGCAGCGACGAAATCAGCGCGGCGTAGGCGACGCTGGCCCAGGCCAGCGCGTCGGCTTCGGCTACGGATGCCACGGCGCCGGATTCGAAGACCAGGCTCGCGAACAGCAGCGGCAATACGCCGATCGCGGCGGTCCAACCTTGTGCGCTGATCGCATCGAGCCCGTGCAGGCGACGGGTCACGATGGTGCCCAATGCCAACACGAAACCCGAGCCCAGCATCAGCAGTAGCGACAGCGGCCGGTCGAGCACGATCGGATCGAAGCCCAGCACCAGCACGCCGGCGAAGCTGACCGCGATCGCCAGACCGCTGCGCCAGCCGAAACGTTCGCCCAGCAGCAGCCACGCCAGCAGCGCGGACATCGGCACGTAGCATTGCTGGATGATCGCCGGCGAGGACAGATCGCCCGCCAGCTTGATCGACCACAGGCTCATCGCGAAATTGAGCGTGCCGTTGCACAGGCCAAGCGCCAGCAGCTGCGGCCATTGACCGGGCGGCGGCCGCTTGATGAAAGGCGCGAGCACCAGCGTCAACAATCCCAGGCGCAGCGCCGCGAACATCATCGGCGGAATCTGCTGCAGCCCGAACGCGGAAGCGAGAAAACTGCCGGCCCAGGCCAGGCAGATGATGGCCAGGTAGAAGAGATCGCGGGAGGACATTAGGTAGACTACGAAAAATCAGGTGCGCGCGTTTTGTAGAGTCGAGCTTGCTCGACTGCTCTTGTTTCGTCGACACGCCAAAAAGCAGTCGAGCAAGCTCGACTCTACAAAGCGGGGGCGGCTCAATATTTCCAGCCGAGCTTGTTGTAGAGCTTGGCGACCACCCAAGCCGGCCCGATCAGCAGGAAGGTGATGTCGGTCAGGAAACTGGGCTTGCGTCCTTCGATCTTGTGCCCGACGAATTGCGCGATCCAGGCTACGACGAACACGACCAGGGCCGCGATCAGCAGCGCCTGCGTGCCGTAGCTGTTGTGCAGCCAGCGCGTGAACCAGGCCATGGCGACGAACATGGCCAGCATGCCGAAGCCGATCGAGCGCGACGCCCGGTAATAGAACATCCAGGCGGCGAACATCACCAATGCGGCCCAGAAGCCGGGCCGGAACCAGGTGCCGGGCGAGGGGATGCACCACAACAACGCGACGATGGTCCACAGAATCGCCGGCACGGCGAAGACGTGAATCGTCTGATTGGTGGGATTGCGATGGTCTTCGGCGTATTTGTCGAACCAGCGGTGGATCGGCGTGGTATGGGATGGCGCCTGGGCGTGCATGGCGGGACCTCCGGAGGGTCAGGGGGCAAGCATAACGCCAGACAGGTCGCTGCGCCCTCCAAAGTCGGTCCGGTGCCGGTTTTGTAGAGCGGGGCTTGCCCCGCTGCTCTTCGAGGGCAAAGGCAGAAGCAGCGGAGCAAGCCCCGCTCTACAAGGAAAAGGCAGAAAGCAGCGGAGCAAGCTCCGCTCTACAGGGCAATGCAAAATCAGCGGAGCAAGCTCCGCTATACAAAAGCCGGGTCAGTCGACGCTGATACCGGCCAGCTTCTGCAGCGCCTCGGCGTATTTGGCCCGGGTGCGCGCGATCACCTCGGCCGGCAGCCGCGGCCCGGGTGCCTTCTTGTCCCAGTCCAGCGTCTCCAGATAGTCGCGGACGAACTGCTTGTCGTAGCTGGGCGGGCTGGTACCGACTTCGTACTCGTCCGCGGGCCAGTACCGCGACGAATCCGGCGTCAGCATTTCGTCCATCACGTACAGGCGGCCGTCGGCGTCGGTGCCGAACTCGAATTTGGTGTCGGCCAGCAGGATGCCGCGCTGCGCCGCGTAATCGGCGGCGAACTGGTACAGCCGCAGCGTGGCGTCGCGCACCTGTTCGGCCAAATCGGCGCCGACCGCGCGCACCATCGTGTCGAAATCGATGTTCTCGTCGTGATCGCCGACGGCGGCCTTGGTCGACGGAGTGAAGATCGGCTGCGGCAATTGTTCGGCCTGGCGCAGGCCATCGGGCAGGGCGATGCCGCTGACCCGGCCGGTGCGCTGGTAGTCCTTCCAACCGCTGCCGATCAGATAGCCGCGCGCGATCGCTTCCACCGGCACCGGCTTGAGTTTCTTGGTCACCACCGAGCGCTGCGCATACAGATCGGGATCGACGCCGGCCGGCAATACGCCGGCGACATCGATGCCGGTCAGGTGATTGGGCAACAGGTGCGCGGTCTGTTCGAACCAGAAATTGCTGATCTGGCACAGCATCTCGCCCTTGCCGGGGATCGGATCGGGCAGCACCACGTCGAAAGCGCTCAGGCGATCGGTGGCGACCATGAGCAGGGTGTCGTTGCCCAGGTCGAATACGTCGCGCACCTTGCCACGGTGACGCAGATTGAGACCGGGGAGCTCGGCATTGAGCAGAGTCGTCGCCATCGTTCTGGTGTATCTCGCTACGGGGCGCCATTGTAACGAGGCCGGCAGGCTAGAATCCGTCCATGCGCTGGTATGGGAAATTGCTGGGCTTCGTCGCCGGTTGGCTGCTGATGCGGCACCCGGCCGGCGGACTGATCGGCCTGCTGATCGGCCATGCCCTGGATATCGACTGGTTCAAGAGCCCGCGGGACAATCCCTATGGCGTGCTCGGTCTGACCAACGAGGCCACCGATGCCGAGGTCGACCAGGCCTATCGCCGGCTGATCTCGCAATACCACCCGGATCGTACCGGCGGCCTGGCCGAAGAACTGCGCCAGCAGGCCGAGAAGAAGGCCCGCGACATCAACGCGGCCTACGACCGCATCAAGGTCCTGCGCAAGCGCCGATGAGATAATGTGGCCTTCGGGCCGCACCGGCCCTCGTTTCCAGGCCCGGCGACCATGCAATCCACCGTCATCGCACCTTCCATCCTTTCCGCGGATTTCGCCAGGCTGGGCGAAGAAGTCGACAACGTGCTCGCCGCCGGCGCCGACTGGGTGCATTTCGACGTGATGGACAACCATTACGTGCCCAACCTGACCATCGGCCCGCTGGTCTGCGAAGCGCTGCGTAAGCATGGCGTGACCGCGCCGATCGACGTGCATCTGATGGTACAGCCGGTGGACCGCATCGTCCCGGATTTCGCCAAAGCCGGCGCCAGCGTGATCAGCTTCCATCCCGAGGCCAGCGCGCACGTGCATCGCACCATCCAGCTGATCAAGTCGCTGGGCTGCCAGGCCGGCTTGGTGCTCAATCCGGCGACGCCGGTGCAAGTGCTCGACTACGTGCTCGACGATCTGGACCTGGTGCTGCTGATGTCGGTCAATCCCGGTTTCGGCGGGCAATCCTTCATCCCCTCGGCGCTGGACAAGCTCAAGCGCGTGCGCGCGATGATCGACCGTACCGGCAAGCCGATCCGTCTGGAAATCGACGGCGGCGTGAAGCCGGACAACATCGCCCAGATCGCCGCCGCGGGCGCCGATACTTTCGTCGCCGGTTCTGCGATCTTCGGCCATTCCGATTACGCCGATGTCGTACGCCGGATGAAGGCCGCGGCCGACGGCGTCAGGTAAGCGCAGTCCGGAGAAAAACGGCGCGCACTAAAAAGGCCGCTGCTTGCGCAACGGCCTTCGGGTGTACTGGAGGCAATCCCGCCTCCCTCTTTCATCCCTGCTATGGACTTCTATTCTCCGCGCCTCCCGTGACGGCGACGTGACAACACCGCGCTTCACATCGGTTTGCGAGCGCGCTGCTAGCTTGGTGCTCGTTTTCCGATAGCAGGCCGCATGTCCGAACCGCGCTGGAGACTCATCCTCAACGGCAAATCCGCCGGCGACGACGCCGTGCGCGAAGCCGTCGCCGCTATGCGCGAACGCGGCGTCGGCATCGATGTCCGCATCACCTGGGAGAGCGGCGATGCCGAGCGCTACGTCGAAGAGGCCATCGGCGATCGGGTCGATACGCTGATCGCCGGCGGCGGCGACGGCACGCTGAGCGAAGTGGCCACTGCGTTGGCGCATCGTCGCGAAACCGCCGTTGCATTGCCGGCATTGGGTCTGGTGCCGCTGGGCACGGCCAACGATTTCGCCAGCGCCGCGCTGATTCCGGATGCGCCGTTGCCTGCATTGGAGTTGCTGCTCGCGCAACCCCCGCATGCGATCGATCTGCTCAAGCTCGAAGCGGACGGCGAGATCCACTGGGCCGCCAATCTGGCCAGCGGCGGCTTCGGCACGCAGGTCACGGTGGAGACGCACGACGGGTTGAAGAAACTGCTCGGCGGCTTGGCGTATCTGATCACCGGCTTGTCCAAGCTCGGCAGGATCGAGCCGATCCGCGCGAGCCTGGAAGGCCCGCGTTTCGCCTGGCATGGCGAGTTCATCGCGCTCGGCATCGGCAACGGCCGCCAGGCCGGCGGCGGTCAGGCGCTGTGCCCGGATGCGCGGATCGACGACGGCTTGCTCGATGTCACGGTGATTCCGGAACTGTCGGGCGAGGTTGCGGGTACGCTGGCCACGCTGCTCAAGGACGGCAAGCATGCCGCGCTGGACCAGGCCGCGGTGCGTGCGCAACTGCCTTGGCTGGAAATCGGCGCCGAGCGGCCTTTTACTTTGAACCTGGATGGCGAGCCGGTGGAGTCGACCCGGTTCCGCATCGAATGCGTGGCGGGGCGGGTGCGGATGCATTTGCCGGCCGATTGCCCGTTGTTGGCTGCCCGCATCCCGTAGAGCGCTTGTGGGAGCGGCTTTCGTGGGAGCGGCTTTAGCCGCGAGCTCTTCGAGTGCCGATGCTGGTCGAAGAGCTCGCGGCTAAAGCCGCTCCCACGAAAAGCCCCCACAAAAGCCGCTAGAACCGGCTAAAGTAGCGCTATGACGTTCAAGGCGACCCCGCATTCCGTTTCCGCTGACCTGGGTTGGCGATGGTGGCCGTTGGCTGCCGCCGTTCCCGTCCTCATGTCATCCAAGGAAACACCGCGTGATCTCGCACGAACTCTTCCAGCAATACGCCGCTGACGGCCATACCCGCATCCCGGTGGTGCGCGAGGTGCTGTCCGACCTCGACACGCCGCTGTCGGTCTATCTGAAGCTGGCCGACGGGCCGCATACCTACCTGTTCGAATCGGTCGAAGGCGGCGAACGTTTCGGCCGCTATTCGATCATCGGCCTGCCGGCGCGCCGTGTGTATGCGTTCGCCGGGCATACGTTGTACGTCACCGAGTACGGCGAACTGGTCGAAGCGCGCGACATCGCCGATCCGTTCGCCGAAGTCGAACGCCTGCGCAGCGAGCATTCGGTGCCGCGGTTGGAAGGCCTGCCGGGTTTCGCCGGCGGGCTGGTCGGCTGGTTCGGTTTCGAATGCATCCAGTACATCGAACCGCGCCTGGCCGGCGGCGACAAGGAAGACGAACTCGGCACGCCCGACATCCTGCTGATGCTGAGCGAGGAAGTCGCGGTATTCGACAATCTCAAGGGCCGGCTCTACCTGATCGTGCACGCCGACCCGCGCGATCCGCAGGCCTGGGCGCGCGCCAACCGGCGTCTGGACGAGCTCAGCCATCGTTTGCGCCACGCCGGCGCGGGTTATCCGGAAACGCTGGTGCCGGTGGCCATCGACGAGAGCGACTTCCGCTCGTCGTTCACCCGTCCCGAATACGAGGACGTGGTCCGCAAGGCGCAGGAATACATCCGTGCGGGCGACATTTTCCAGGTCGTGCCTTCGCAACGGTTGAGCGTACCGTTCCGTGCGCGGCCGGTGGACGTCTACCGGGCGCTGCGCGCGCTCAATCCGTCGCCCTACATGTACTTCATCGATGTCGGCGGCACCCAGGTCGTGGGATCGTCGCCGGAAATCCTGGCGCGATTGCAGGACGGCGTGGTCACCGTACGCCCCATCGCCGGCACGCGGCCGCGCGGCAAGACGCCGGAACAGGACATCGCCCTGGAGGCGGAGCTGCTGTCCGATCCGAAGGAGCGCGCCGAGCATCTGATGCTGATCGACCTGGGCCGCAACGACGTGGGTCGCATCGCCGAACAGGGCACGGTGGAAGTGGGCGAGCAGTTCGTGATCGAACGCTATAGCCACGTGATGCACATCGTCAGCGAGGTCACCGGCAAACTGAAGGAGGGATTGAGTTACGCCGACGTGCTGCGCGCAACTTTCCCGGCCGGCACGGTCAGCGGCGCGCCCAAGATCCGCGCGCTGGAAATCATCCGCGAACTCGAGCCGATCAAACGCAACGTCTATTCGGGCGCGGTCGGCTACATCGGCTGGCACGGCAACGCCGATACCGCCATCGCCATCCGCACCGCCGTCATCCAGGATGGCCGTCTATACGTGCAGGCCGGCGGCGGGGTGGTCTACGACTCCGATCCCGGCGCGGAATGGGAAGAGACGATGAACAAGGGGCGGGCGTTGTTCCGCGCTGTGGCCGAAGCCGCGAGGGGTCTCTGATGCTGATGGGGCGACATCTGCCGAAGCTACTCTCTTTGCTTGCAATTATTGTCGTTTCCGCATTGGTTGTTTGCTATAGGCGAAAACTCATTGATGGAAACGAATTGCAGGCCATATTTTCGGTCGTAGTCGGCTTATTTGCTGCATATTTCGGCGCGCGAGCGGCAATGAAATTTCAGATATCCAGAGAGGACGCGAAGGATAAGCAAGCGGGGTTGGACACAATTAACTCCATAATATTCTCCTTGTTGAGGAGAGTTAGCTTTCTAAAATCAATAAGAGAGCAATTACTGGAGCCAAGCAGATCGCTGCCTTTGAGGCATCTGCAGTTGCTGTCTGCGGTTGCGCACCCCCCGAAAGACCAAATCAATGTGAGCGAAGCTCTGCGGATCTTCGGTAAATCCAAGATCGCCGCCATTTCTGACCTGGAGTTGGCCGACAATGAATTCTGGTTGATGCTGCGAATCTTAGATGTCAGGAGCGATATCCATCACTCCGCGCAGAAGAGCCTGAGCGCGGCTGGTGTGCAGCAGCCGTTTATGGGGAATCACGCTGTTCTCGAAGATGCGGTGGGGCGAGATGCCTGGATTCAACTGACGGACCTAACGAATCAGATTTACATATTGGTTCCCGAATGCGAGAGCCATACACGGGCAGCGATCGCGAGCTTGATCGAAGTGGGCAAGAAACAGTTTCCAGACGGAATCTTTGAAATTTCGTTTACAGATCAGGGGCCATAAATGCTGCTGATGATCGACAACTACGACAGCTTCACCTACAACCTCGTGCAATACCTGCAGGCTTTGGGGGCGGAGGTGAAGGTGGTCCGCAACGACGAGCTGTCGGCGGCGGAGATCGCTGCGCTGGCGCCCGACAAGATCGTGATTTCGCCTGGGCCCTGCACGCCGAACGAGGCCGGCGTTTCGCTGGACGTGATCCGCGAACTCGGGGCGCGCGTGCCGGTGCTGGGCGTGTGCCTGGGGCATCAGGCGCTGGGACAGGCTTACGGCGGCCGCGTCGTCCGCGCCGGGCGGATCATGCACGGCAAGACGTCGCGCATCCGCCACGAGGGCAAAGGCGTGTTCGCCGGCCTGCCGGACGCTTACGAGGCCACCCGCTACCATTCGCTGGTGGTCGACAAGGATTCGCTGCCCGAATGCCTGGAAGTGACGGCCTGGACCGAGAACGACGACGGCTCGATCGAAGAAGTGATGGGATTGCGCCATCGCGAGCATCCGGTCGAAGGCGTGCAGTTCCATCCGGAGTCGATCCTGACCGAGCATGGGCATGCGCTATTGAAGAATTTCCTGGAGCGCTGATCCATGAGCCGAATTGCATTGATGGTTTGCGCGATGCTGACGATGGCCTACGCCGCGCCGGGCAAGGCCGAAAAAGTGGCGTCCAGCACCGCCTGCGCGGCCGATGCCGTCAAGCAGGCCAGGAAACTGCTGGTATTCCATCTGGATGGCGAAGATCAGGGCGTATACGTGGGCGACGAAGCCAAACCCCTGCCTTCGATCGCCAACCCGGCCAGCAGCAAGCAACGCTTCGATGTGCTGGAAGTGAGGGGTTCCTTCTACAAAGGCGAGTACCGGATGCGCCTGGAGTATTACCGCATCGGCGGCGACTGCGTGCTGATGGGCCAGGAAATCCTGGAAATCGCGCGTCTTTGACTCTTTCCGGTACCGCCATGCCCATCACCCCGCAACAAGCCCTGCAGCGCACCATCGAGCATCGCGAAATCTTCTTCGACGAAATGGTCGATCTGATGCGCCAGATCATGCGCGGCGAAGTGTCGGCGGCCATGACCGCGGCCATCCTCACGGGCCTGCGGGTCAAAAAGGAAACCGTCGACGAGATCGCCGGCGCGGCCACGGTGCTGCGCGAGTTCGCGCGCGCGGTGCCGGTAGCCGATCGCACGCGCCTGGTCGACGTGGTCGGCACCGGCGGCGACGGTGCGCACACCTTCAATATTTCCACTGCGTCGATCTTCGTGGTCGCCGCGGCCGGCGCGCGGGTGGCCAAGCACGGCAACCGCAGCGTTTCGTCCAAGTCCGGCAGCGCCGACGTGCTGGAGGCTTTGGGCGCGAACATCGAGCTGCAGCCCGAGCAGGTCGCCCGATGCATCGACGAGTGCGGCATCGGCTTCATGTTCGCGCCGATCCATCACCCGGCGATGAAAGCGGTGGCGCCGGTGCGCAAGGAAATGGGCGTGCGCACGCTGTTCAACATCCTCGGTCCGCTGACCAATCCGGCCGGCGCGCCTAACATCCTGATGGGCGTCTTCCATCCGGACCTGGTCGGCATCCAGGTGCGCGTGCTGCAGGCGCTCGGCGCACAGCGCGCGGTGGTGGTGTGGGGCCGCGACGGCATGGACGAGATTTCGCTCGGTGCCGCCACGTTGGTCGGCGAACTGCGCGACGGCGTGGTGCGCGAGTACGAAGTGCATCCCGAAGATTTCGGCATCCAGATGGCCGCCAGCCGCAATTTGCGCGTGGCCGATGCGCAGGAATCCAAGACGATGCTGCTGTCCGCGCTCGGCAACGAGGCGGGCTTGCCGCTGGAGATCGTCGCGCTGAACGCGGGCGCAGCGTTGTATGCGGCCGGGGTGGCGGACTCGATCGGCGAGGGCATCGTGCGGGCGCGCGAGGCGATCGCTTCGGGTGCGGCGATGGCGAAGCTGCATGAGTTCGTCGATGCGACGCGTCGCTTGGCCGCAGGGCAGTAGGCGCTTAAGCTTCTGCACCCGAAGCTTTTTTGCGGGAGCGGCTTCAGCCGCGAGCTTTTCGGACCGATGCAAGAGCTCGCGGCTGAAGCCGCTCCCACGAAAAGCCAAGTCGCTGGATTCCCGCCTCCGCGGGAATGACGGCTGAAAGCAACAGCAGGAAGAGCAGGAATGACCGACCCCTTCGCCAAACTCCCGCAGCCGCCGTACTACGCGGTGGTTTTCAGCTCGCAACGCCGCGACGGCGATAACGGTTACGGCGAAACGTCCGACCGCATGGTCGAGCTCGCGCAGCAGCAGCCGGGTTTCCTCGGCGTGGAATCCACGCGCGGCGAGGACGGCTTCGGCATCACCGTCGCGTATTGGGATAGCGAGGAATCGATCCGCGCCTGGCGCCTGCATGCCGAGCACACGCTGGCGCGCGAGCGCGGCCGGGCCGAGTGGTACCGGCATTTCGAATTGCGCATCGCCAAAGTGGAGCGGGCCTACGGCTGGGACCTGGCGACGGGCTATAGCCGCGCATCGGCCCAAGACGCCCCGGAAACCAAGGAAACGACGTGAACCTGGGATCGCGCCCCGACGTGCTGCAAAAAATCCTGCAGCGCAAGGCCGAAGAGGTCGCCGAACGCTCGGCGAGGCTGCCGCTGACCGAGCTGCAGGCGCGCGCGGCCGATGCGCCGCCCGTGCGCGGCTTCGCGGCTGCCGTCGAAGCCAAGATCGCCGGCGGGCTACCCGCGGTGATCGCGGAAGTTAAAAAAGCCAGCCCGTCGAAAGGCGTGATCCGCGCCGACTTCGACCCGGCCGCGATCGCGCGCAGCTACGAAGCCGGCGGCGCGGCCTGCCTGTCGGTGCTGACCGACATCGATTTCTTCCAGGGCGCCGACGAGTACCTGCGCCAGGCCCGTTCGGCCTGCGCGCTGCCGGCGCTGCGCAAGGATTTCACCGTCGACGTCTGGCAGGTCTACGAATCGCGCGCGCTCGGCGCCGACTGCATCCTGCTGATCGTCGCCGCGCTGGCCGACGCGCAATTGGCCGAACTGTCGGATGCGGCGCTGTCGCTGGGGCTGGACGTGCTGGTGGAAGTGCACGATATGGACGAACTCGAGCGCGCCTTGCAGGTGCCGGCGCCGCTGCTGGGCATCAACAACCGCAATCTGCGCACGTTCGACGTCAGCCTGGACACCACGCTGGCGTTGAAGGACGCCGTGCCGCGCGACCGCCGGCTGGTCACCGAGAGCGGCATCGTGGTCGCCGACGACGTGCGCCGGATGCGCGCGGCCGGCATCGACGCCTTCCTGGTCGGCGAGACTTTCATGCGCGAGCGCGAACCCGGCGAGGCGCTGCAGCGGTTATTCTTCGGCGCATGAGCGCTTTCGCCGAGACCGCGGTCCCGTACCGGCCGCTGGTGGTATTCGACTTCGATCACACGCTGTACGACGGCGATTCCGGCAGCCATATGGTGGCCTGGCTGATCCGACGCCATCCGCTGCGCAAACTGGCCGCCTTGCTGGCCGCGCCGTTGCTGCTGCCGATGGTGGCCTGGTTGCCGACGCGCCGGCGCGGCGTTTCCGGTTTTCTGTGGATCGGCACCTTCGGCCTGCACCGGCGGCGCGATTTCGACGACTTGATCGACGATTACGTGCAGGCCAACGCGAAGAAGATCCGCGCCCGCCTGCTGCCGGTCGCGTTGGAAGTGCTGCACCATCATCGCGTCGACGGCGACCGCGTGGTCATCGCGACCGGCGCGCCGCCGGAGCTGGCGCGGGCCATCCTCGACTTCGTGGCGCACGAAGATCTGCCGGTGATCGGCAGCATCGGCAAGCCCTTCCTGGGCGGATTGGTGACCGCGCAGCATTGCCACGCGCGGAACAAAGTGCGAATGATCTGGGACGCGGGCTACGACCAGGTGGCGGTCGCCTACAGCGACAGCAGCGCGGATCTGCCTTTGTTGCGGATCGCCAAACACCCGGTGGTGGTCAATCCCAAGCCCGGTCGCGTCGACATGTTCCGGCGCGTGCTGCCGCCGGGTACGCCGATCCTCAACTGGGGCTGTCGCGAGCGCGCGGGCGAGCCGGTGGCGGCTGCGAAAGCCTGACCCGATGCCGCTCTTCGTGGGAGCGGCTTCAGCCGCGAGCTTTTCCGCTCTTATCCCGACAGCGCGGCGAGTGACCTACTACTGCGCTGGGACGGGAAGCAGATCCCTCGCTACGCTCGGGATGACACTGATAGGTGGGCCTTGACCCACCGTCGCCTCGCCGGGTGATCGCGGCGAATGTGCGAAGTCGCGATGGTGGGCCAAGGCCCACCCTACGGTTTTGTCAGGCCGCGCCGAGGCGCTTGATGAAGCGCAAGGTGCCGTCGCTGTAGCCGTTGTCTTTGTAGAACTTGTGCGCGTCGGTGCGCTGCGAGCCGCTGGTGAGTTCCAGCCGCGCGGCCCCGGCGACGCGGGCGCGGCGTTCGGCCTCGCGCAGCAATTGGCGACCCAGGCCCTGGCCTTGCGCCGACGAGGTCACCACCAGCGCGGTGATGCGGCAGGTGGTGGTGTCCAGCGGCAGGTAGTACATGAAATCCAGCGCGACCAGGCCGCAGACCACGCCATCGCAACGTGCGACCACCAAAGCCTGACGGTCGTTCTCGGTGATCGCGGCGATACGCTGCGCCGCATCGGCGGTATCGCAGGGATAGCCCAGCTCGGAGAGCAGGGCGGCCACGTCGTCCGCATCCATCAAAGACGCGCTGCGGAGGTCGGCCTCCGGCAGGCGCCCGCGCGGAGCGAAATGCTCCGCCATGGGTTCAGCGGGTTCCGTACAACACGACGGTCTTGCCGCGGGCGTGCAGCTTGCCGTCGATCTGCAGCTTCTTCAGCACGCGTCCGGCCATCTCGCGCGAGCAGCCGACCAAGCGCGCCAGCTCCTGCCGCGATACGCGCAGTTGGGTGCCTTGCGGGTGGCTCATCGCCTCGGGCTCTTTGGCCAGATCGTGCAGGGTGCGGATGATGCGGTCGCTGACGTCCAGGAAGGCCAGGCGTCCGGCTTTGCGGCTGGTGTCCAGCAGGCGCCGCGACAGCTGCTTGCCGATCGCGAACATCAGCTTGGCCGCGTCCTGGGCCAGCGGACCGACGATCAACTGGTAGAGGCGCTCGTAACTGATTTCGGCCAGCTCGCACTGGGTGCGGGTGCGCAGCATCACCTCGCGCTGGTCGGTTTCGATGAACAGGCCCATCTCGCCGACGAACTCGCCGGTGCCGAAATAGCCCAGCACCAGCTCGCGGTCGTCGTCCTCGGTGATGATGCTCACCGAGCCGTTGACCACGTAATACATGGTGCCGGCCGGATCGCCGGGGCGGAACACCTCCGTGCGCGACGGATAGCGGCGCAGGTGGCAGTGGGCGAGGAAGCGCTCGAGAGAAGCGGCGTCCAGCTGAAGGGGGCTGGCGGCTTGGCGCAGCGTGGGGAACGACAGTGCGGGGGACTGGTTCATGGCTTAGACAGGTCGGTGAAGCCCGAAGCTTAGGGCCTGAACAAGCGCACAGCAAACTTTGTGCCATGGACGATATCGCCGATGGGCGGTTTGCCTCATAATCGCGCCCTTCTTCGCCAGCCCTGATCGGGGGACGACCGCCGTGGTCAAGCCACTGCCGCGCCTGAAGCTGCAAGGCTTCAACAACCTCACCAAAGCGCTCTCGTTCAATATCTACGACGTGTGCTACGCCGTGTCCGAGGAGGAGCGCCAGCGTTACATCGAGTACATCGATGAGGAATACAACGCCGACCGGCTCACCCAGATCCTGACGGACGTGGCCGACATCATCGGCGCCAACATCCTCAACATCGCCCGCCAGGATTACGATCCGCAGGGCGCCTCGGTGACGATCCTGATCAGCGAGCAGCCGGTGATCGAGAAGTCGGCCGCCAAAGGCGTAATCTCGGACGCCGTGGTCGCGCATTTGGACAAGAGCCACATCACCGTCCACACCTATCCCGAGACGCACCCGCAGCACGGCATCGCCACCTTCCGCGCCGACATCGACGTGGCGACCTGCGGCGTGATCTCGCCGTTGAAGGCGTTGAACTATCTGATCGAAAGCTTGGAATCGGATATCGTGGTGATGGACTACCGCGTGCGCGGCTTCACCCGCGACATCAAGGGCAAGAAGCACTACATCGACCACAAGATCAATTCGATCCAGGATTTCCTGGCCAAGAACGTCAAGTCGCGTTACGAAATGCTGGACGTGAACGTCTATCAGGAAAACATCTTCCACACCAAGATGCACCTGAAGGACTTCGACCTGGACCAGTACCTGTTCGAGGAAAAGGCCAAGAACCTCTCGTTCAAAGACCGGATGAAGATCGAGACGCTGCTCAAGCGCGAGATCGAAGAGCTGTTCCACGGCCGCAACTTGGTCGAGTGATCTGCCCTCGCTGTTTCCCCCTTCGAAAAAAGGGGGGCAAGGGGGATTTGCTTTTGCTTTTCAACCAGGCAGAAGCGGATCAAGATCAAAAGCAAATCGCCCTTCGGGCGATCCGCCCCCTTTTCCAAAGGGGGCAACGTCAAAAGCGGTACGCCACCGCCTTCATCAGCTTCGACGCCGCCGCCATGATCGTCGGCACCGGCTGCGGCAGGATCCGCGCGCCGGCCTGTTCGGCGTTGTCGGCGTGGCGGGCTTCGTCTGCCTTCATCGTGCGCAGGATATCGCGGCTGCGCAGGTCGGCCGGGGGCAGCGTCTGCAGATGTTCGTCCAGGTGCGCCTCGACCTGACGTTCGGTCTCGACCACGAAACCCAGGTTCCAGCCGTCGCCGCGCAAGCCGGCCAGTGCGCCTATCGCGTAGCTGCCGGCATACCAGACCGGATTGAACAGGCTGGGGCGGCTGTCGAGTTCGCGCAGCCGATCCGCGCACCAGGCCAGGTGATCGGTTTCCTCCTGCGCTGCTTCGAGCAGGTGCTCGCGCGTCGCAGGATCGCGTGCGACTGCGGCCTGCCCGCTGTACAGGGCCTGGGCGCAGATTTCGCCGACGTGGTTGATCCGCATCAGGCCGGCGGCATGGCGGCGTTCTTCCTCGTCCAATTCGACGTCGGCCGTATCGGCGGCCGGATTGGGACGGGTGGCCGGCGGATTGCCGAAAACGGTCTCCAGGGCGCGTTGGGACTCGCTTATGAAGAGATCTAGGGGGGTCTGCAGACGGTTCATGGGGATATGTTCCCGCCAATAGCCGTCCAGCGGTAGCCCGGGTAAGGCCGAAGGCCGCACCCGGGACCCGACACCACCCCGGGTGCGGCCTTCGGCCTTACCCGGGCTACGGGGTCGGGTTGCGGCGGACAGGCCCGGCCGGTATCATTTCCGCTCTTGCGTTCCCGCAATTCACAACGCGAGGCAAAATTCCGTCAGGTTCCTGCCGGAATCAGCCCGACCAAACACCGAGAACAGAGTTCGTCATGAAGACATTCACCGCCAAGTCCGAGACCGTCCAGCGCGACTGGTACCTCGTCGACGCTACCGGCAAGACCCTGGGCCGCTTGAGTTCCGAGCTCGCCCGCCGTCTGCGCGGCAAGCACAAGCCCGTCTACACCCCGCACGTCGACACCGGCGATTACATCGTCGTGATCAACGCGGAAAAGATCCACGTCACCGGCAACAAGCTGGCCGACAAGCTGTATCACCGGTTCACCGGTTATATCGGCAACCTGAAGACCGAGACGCTGGCGCAGGCGCTGGATCGCCACCCCGAGCGCGTCATCGAGATCGCCGTGAAAGGCATGCTGCCGAAGAATCCGCTCGGCCGCGCCATGTACCGCAAGCTCAAGGTCTACAAAGGCTCCGAGCACCCGCATACCGCCCAGCAGCCGCAAGTCCTGGATATCTGATCATGGCAATCACCCAAAATTACGGCACTGGCCGCCGCAAGTCCTCCACCGCCCGCGTGTTCCTGCGTAAGGGCAGCGGCAACATCACCGTCAACGACCGTCCGCTGGACGAGTTCTTCGGCCGCGAGACCGCGCGCATGATCGTGCGCCAGCCGCTCGAGCTCACCCAGATGACCGACAAGTTCGACATCGTCGTCACCGCCATCGGCGGCGGCACCACCGGCCAGGCCGGTGCGATCCGCTTGGGCATCGCCCGCGCGCTGGTCGAGTACGACGAGTCGCTGAAGTCGCCGCTGCGCAAGGCCGGGTTCATGACCCGCGACGCGCGCGAAGTGGAGCGCAAGAAGGTCGGTCTGCACAAAGCGCGTCGCGCCACTCAGTTCTCTAAGCGCTGATTCGCCTGTTCCACGGCCGCGGCGTTACAATCGCCGCGTCCTACAGCCCCGTCGCCAAGCGGTAAGGCACCTGACTCTGACTCAGGCATTCGGTGGTTCGAATCCATCCGGGGCTGCCATTTCAAAGTCGCCGATGCGAGCGCGACAGCCGATGCCGGCATCGCGCAACGCTGTTACGAAAGCCCGCCTCGTGCGGGCTTTCTTTTTTGCGCGTCGCGTCGCGGTCGCTCGCGCGCGGGTGTGTTAGGTTTTTCTCCGCCGCGCATGCAGCGCGGTCATTGTCCGGCGGGACTTCGCCATCCGATAACGACGCATGATGGACCGGGCTTCGGCATCGGATCCGGCAAGCGTCCGCCGGCATCGCCATCGATGGGACTTTCGCAAACGATCGTCCCGCCTTTGATTCGGAGGGAATCGGAATGAAAACCAACCTTTGCTTGAGCGCAGCCGCGGTCGTCGCCGGCTTGGTGATGACGTTCGGAGTCGCCGGCAACGCGTCCGCAGGCGCTGGGACCACGTTCTGCGGCTATCAGGAAAACGGCGGCTCGCAGACCTGGGAAAGGCGTTACGTCGGCAATCGGCAATGCCCGGGCAGCGACGCCAATAACGGCGTGGAAGGCAGTCTGGTCTATCGGGAATACATCGCCTAAGTCGCTGCTGTAGGTCTTGTGGGAGCGGCTTCAGCCGCGAGCTCTTGCATCCGGCCGTAGCATTTTGGGGAAAGAGCTCGCGGCTGAAGCCGCTCCCACAGAAACGGCTCGCGGCATGGCGAACCGCCTCGCGCGAGCGGGTCCTTCGCTTTTTGCCAGCTCACGACACGGTTTGCCCGCGTCGCGTCATCTCCGTACGATGCCGCGCATCCGCCGCCGCCGCGCAACCCGGCGGCGTCGCCTTCCGGAGTCGAACCCCGCCGCCATGGTCGCCGTCTTTTCCGCTCCGTTCACGCCGGCCGACGCCGTCTTGCCAGCCTTGCGCGAACGCGGCTATGCGGTGCTGAGTCCGGACGGGGTCAGCACGTTGTGCGACCAGCCGCTGGCGGCATTGGATGCGCTGACGCCGAGCTGGAACGATCTGGTTCCCGATAACTATCTGCGCGACGGCGGCAACTACCGTCGCCGCCGCCATTCCTGCTTCGTGGTCGATGCCGCGGCTGTCGAACGAGTGCCGCATCGCGCGCACTGGCAATCGCAGGAATACAACGCGCTGCATGGCGGCATGCACCGCTGGTTCGAGCCGATTTCCGGCGCCGTCGTCGCGCATCCGGCATGGACGCATTTGCTGCGCGCGCTGGGCGAGAAATTTTCGACGATGCGCGACGTGCCGCGCTGGTACGTCGAGGCGCATCAGTTCCGTATCGATACCAGCGACGGCATCGGCCGGCCCACGCCGGAAGGCGCGCATCGCGACGGCGTGGATTTCGTCGCGGTTTTCCTGATCGGACGCCATGGCATCAAAGGCGGCGAGACGCGCGTATTCGAAGCGGCCGGCCCCAACGGCCAGCGCTTCACGCTGACCGAGCCGTGGTCGCTGCTGCTGCTCGACGATGCGCGCGTGATCCACGAATCCACGCCGATCCAGCCGCTGCAGGGCGAAGGCCATCGCGACACGCTGGTGCTGACCTATCGCGCCGGCGCCTTCCAGGGCGAAGACTGAGCCGCATGGCGCCGCCGCATCGGCTCGGCTAGGATTCGCCGGGATACGAACCAGACCAGCCGGCTCGAGCGGGGATGAGCGACGACTTCACCCAATTGCTGCACGATTGGCGCGGCGGCGACAACGCTTCGCGCGATCGCTTGCTCGAGCAGGTCTACGACACCTTGCGCGGCATGGCGTCCGCGCGCATGCGTCGCGGCCATGCCGGCGAAACCCTGCAGCCCACGGCGGTGGTGCACGAGGCGATGCTGCGCCTGTTCGGCAACGAAATCGATTGGCAGGACCGCGCCCATTTCTTCGCGTTGGCATCGATGAAGATGCGCGCGGTGCTGGTGGACCATGCGCGCGCCCGCGCAGCAGCCAAGCGCGGCAGCGACGCGGTGGTCGTGACGCTGTCGCATGCCGATCGCGTGGGCGCAGAATCGTCCGAAGTGGAAGTGCTCGCACTGCACCAGGCGCTCGAACGGCTGGCCGAACGCGACGAGCGCGCCGCGCGCGGGCTGGAGATGGCTTATTTCGGCGGCATGGAACACTCGGAGATCGCTTGCGCACTGGACATCTCGATCCCGACCGTCGAGCGCGACCTGCGCTTCGCGCGCGCTTGGTTGAACCAGCAATTGGCGTAAGCCGGCCCGCAAAAAAAACGCCGCGCGGCAGGAGCACCGCGCGGCGTGCCGGGGACGCTCCGGGGTGGTGGAGCGTCCGCAACGCTTGAAAAGGGTCGGTTACCAACCGATGCCCATGCCCATGCCGACGGTGTCTTCGCCGTTGCCGCTGAAGGCCCCGCCCAGGGTGAAGGTGGCGTTGTCGTTGACCGCGCGCTGATAACCCACCGCCAGGGCGGCGTGGCCGGCTTGTACGCCGGTGCCCACGGCCAGGCGGTTGCGCTGGCGGACGCCGGCGGCGCTGGCGGTCATCTGCGCCATCGCGGTGCCCATCGCGCCGATCCGGCTGATGCGTTTGTCCTGGTTCGCGAAGCGCTGGTTGACGTCGTTGCGGAAGGCGCCGATCTCGCCGGCGAAGCCTGCGATCTGCGCGACCTTGTTGTCGGTGTAGGTATTGGCCGACGACAGGGTCTGCGCATCGCCGGCATCCATCTGTCCTTTGTTGACCGCATCGTCGGCCACGGCGCCGGCGGCGAGATTGCCGATCACGGTGCCGCCTGCGCCTTCCAACTGGATGTCGGTTTTGCCCGCATCCTGGTACGCCACGCTCAAGGGATTGCCGCCTTGGCCTTCCGGGCCCTGCGGCCCCTGCGGTCCGGCAGGACCTTGCGCACCTGCTGGACCCTGCGGGCCGGCCGGACCTTGCGGCCCAGGAATGCCGCCTTGTCCCGAAAGGTCGGTGAGCTTGCTGTCCACCGCCGCGAACGCAGCGCCCACGTCGTGGTAGTCGCTGCCCTGGATCGAATAGGTCGGCGCGGCGAACACGCCGCCGGCGAAATTCGCGCCGCCGCCGAGCGCGGTCGCGAACGGGTGCAACTGCGAGACGTTGACCGCGTCGGTCTCGTCGATGCCGTCCGCCAAATGCACCAGCCGGCGTTGATAGCCTTGATTGCCGATCGAGACCGTATGGGCTTCGTCGGCGATCGACGACGCGCCCAGCGCTATCGCATTCATGCCTGTGCTTTGGCTGTCTTCGCCGATGGCGATGCCGTGGAACTGGCTGGCGCTGCTCGACATGCCGATAGCGATGCTGCCATCGCCGCTGGCCGTGCTGAACGCGCCGATGGCGACGCTGTCGTGGGTGATCGCCCGGCTCTGAAAACCCAGTGCGATGGTGTTGTTCTCCGCAGCGAGGCTGTCCACGCCCAGCGCCACCGCGCCCACGGAATTCGCGGCGCTGCCGTAGCCGAAGGCGGCGCTGTTCTCGGCGATGGCCTGGCTGCCGGCGCCGACCGCTGTGCTGCGCTCTGCGGTCGCGTCGCTGCTCTGGCCGATGGCGGTGCTGGCCAAGGCGCTGGCGATGCTGGCCGCGCCGACGGCCGTGCTGCTTGTGGCCGTCGCTTTGCTCTGAGTGCCGAGGGTGGTGCTCAAAGACCCGCTGGCGATGCTGCCGGCGCCGATCGCAGTGGCGATCTGTCCGCTGGCTTCGCTCTGGAAACCGATCGCGGTGGCGTAGTCGACGCTGGCCACGGCCTGCGCGCCGAAGGCCGCGCTGTTCTGCCCGCTCGCGCTGCTGAAGAAGCCGGTCGCGGTGCTGGACGCGCCCGAAGCCGAACTCAACGCGCCCACTGCGGTAGCGGCGGCGGCTGCGGTGCTGCTCGCGCCGTACGCGCTGGCGAAGGAAGCGCTGGCGTTGCTCGCATAACCGCTGGCCGTGCTGTCGTTCGATAGTGCGCGGGCGCCGGTGCCGAAAGCGCTGGCGCGATCGCCCGTGGCCTGGGTCAGTTCCCCCGGATCGGACGAACCGTCGCCGTTGGCGTCGTGCCAGCCTCCCAGCGCCGTACTGCCCGCGCCGCTGGCCACGCTGTAGCTGCCGGCCGCCGTACTGCCGTCGCCGCTGGCGGTAGCGTGCGCACCGAAAGCCGATGCGTGTTCGCCGGAGGCTTCGCTGATCCCGCCGACGGAGGTGCTTTCGCTTCCGGAAGCCTGGCTCGAAATGCCTACGGCGACGGAACGCACGCCGAGGGCTTCCGCGAACCCGCCGACCGCCACGGAGAAATTGCCGAAGGCGTTGCTCTCCGAGCCGAGGGCGACGCTTCGGGTGCCGGCGGCTTGACTGCCGGCGCCGCACGCCAAGGCATTGCTCAGGCCACTCGCAGCGCCGCCGCCGCCGGCTTCGCCGGCCGTTTCGAAATCGCAGACATCGCCGGCATAGGCTGCGCTAGAAGCGGCCAAGGACCAGGCTATGGCCGCAGTCAGCGCGCATCGGCGTCGCCGTGCGCGGGAAAGGAACGAAATCATGATCGGTCTCCAAGTCGGTGAGTGGGCGCGCAGGCCACAGACGAGTCCGTGCAGCCGACCGCGCTGAATCAACAACCGGAGAAAGCGAACCGGACCCATCATGCGCCGTGCACGAAGCTTTCCTCCGCACAAAAAAACGGGCGCGGCGATGCGATCGCCGCGCCCGCCGCCGGTCCGCCCTGGGGCCTCGACCGGACTTGGAGCCATGAAGTCTCTCTGCCAGTCCAAGCAACCGGCAAAAGCAGGCTGCAGCCATCACGCCTTTGGCAACGTTCGGAGCACCGGCTGTCGGGCAGCGCCGTCGCGATTCAGCATTCCGCAACGCAGTCCGGCGCAAGCTTCGATTCGAGACGACTCAGCCACCATCGGAGGTGGGCCATGAAACGCGGCATCCGTTTGTCGGCCTTGTTATGCGTCGCTGGGATTGCCGCCGCGTGCGCCGGCACGCCCAAGCTCAGCGACAGTCAGAAGTACGCGCTGTACCGCGATCACGCCGGCGAGCCCGTCAAGAGCTTCCGCTACTTCAACGACATCAACGGCTGGACGCCGCTGGACGAACGCTCGCTGGTGGTCTGGACGCGGCCCAACCAGGCCTATCTGTTGGAACTGACTGCGCCGTGCCGCGATCTGGACTACGCGCCGGCGATCACGCTCACCAACATGATGGGCGAAGTGTCCGCGCGCTTCGACAAGGTGCTGGTGCGCGGCGGCGGATCGGTGCCGTCGATTCCGTGCTGGATCGAGGAGATCCGCCCGGTCGACGTCAAGGCCGTGCGCCAGGCGCAGAAAGAGTTGCGCCAGGCCGCCACGGCGCAACGCGATTCGTCCCACGAGGCGGTCGGCATGCCCAATCCCGCCTCGGCCAACTGCGCCAAACGCGGCGGCGTATCGATCGCCAAGACCGCGGCCGACGGCGCCCAGTCGGCCGACTGCAAGCTGCCCGACGGCCAGCAATGCGACGAGTGGACGCTGTTCCGCGAGGGCCGATGCCCGGCGACGGCCGCGAAATAGTCCATTCCGACGGCGCATGCGGCGAACCGCAGCCCGGCGCGGCGCGGTCGAATACAATTCGGCCTTCGCATCCAACGGATGGGCTCAATGAAACTCGGTTCGCTGAAAGAGGGCGGCCGCGACGGCACGCTGATCGTGGTGTCGCGCGATTTGACGCGCGCGGTGCGGGCCACCGGCATCGCGCCGACCCTGCAGCAGGCGTTGGAAGACTGGTCGAACCTGGCGCCGCGCCTGGCCGCGTTGTCCGAATCGTTGAACGACGGCAGCGCCGACGGCGTGTTCGATTTGGACATGGCGCAACTGGCTGCGCCGCTTCCGCGCGCGTATGAATTCGTCGACGGCAGCGCTTACCTGCCGCACGTCGAGCGCGTGCGTCGCGCGCGCGGCGCGGAAGTGCCGGAAAGCTTCTATACCGATCCGCTGATGTACCAGGCCACCAGCGCCGGCTTCTACGGCCCGCGCGATCCGGTGAAAGTGGTCGATGAGAGTTACGGCATCGACTTGGAAGCCGAGATCGTGGTCGTCACCGACGACGTGCCGATGGCGGCCACGCCCGCGCAGGCCGCAGCGCATATCCAATTGATCGGCCTGATCAACGATGTGTCGTTGCGCAATCTCATCCCGCCGGAATTGGCCAAGGGTTTCGGCTTCCTGCAATCCAAGCCGCGTTCGGCGTTATCGCCGGTATTCGTCACGCCCGACGAGTTGGGCGATGCGTGGCGCGGAAACAAACTGCATCTGCCGCTGCTCACCCACATCAACGGCGAATGGTTCGGCGCGCCGGAAGCGGGGGTCGACATGCAGTTCGATTTCGCGCAACTGGTGGCGCATGCGGCCAAGACGCGGCCGTTGTCGGCGGGCACGATCGTGGGCTCGGGCACCATCGCCAACCAGGACACCGCCAAAGGCGCTTCGTGTTTTGCCGAGAAGCGCACAGTGGAGACGCTGGAGACGGGCAAGCCGATAACCCCGTTCATGAGCTTCGGCGATGTGGTCCGCATCGAAATGCAGGACCGTGACGGCGTTAGCATTTTCGGGGCGATAGAGCAGCGTATCGAGCGCCAAGCGCCGCCCTGAGCGCCGAACGCTCGCTCCGGCGCGACCGGCGGGCTTTGCGTCGAGGGTAGGCCCGGCTATGGTGCATGGGCCGTCGCGGTTGCGGTGACCGTTAGGGGAACGGCCGATGGGCGAACAATTGCTGCTGTATTCGTATTGGCGTTCGAGCGCGGCCTACCGGGTGCGCATCGGGCTCAATCTCAAGGCGCTGTCCTACGAGATCGTGCCCGTGCACCTGTTGCGCGACGGCGGCGAGCAGCACACCGACAAGTATCGGCAGGCCAATCCGCAAGGACTGGTGCCGGTGCTGCAGCACGGGCAACGGATGTTCCGCCAGTCGCTGGCCATCCTCGAATACGTCGACGAGATCTGGCCGACTCCGGCGCTGATGCCGGCCACCGCGCGCGGCCGTCAGCGCGTGCGCGCGCTGTCGCAACTGGTCGCCTGCGACGTGCATCCGCTCAACAACCTGCGCGTCATGCGCTATTTCGAGAACACCTGGCACGTGCCGCAATCCGAGCGCGACGAATGGACGCGGCATTGGATCGTGGAAGGCTTCAGCGCGTTCGAGGCGATGCTGGTCGACCACCCGTCCACCGGCACGTTTTGCGAGGGCACCACGCCTACGCTGGCCGACTGCTGCTTGATTCCGCAGGTCTACAACGCGCGCCGTTTCGGCGTCGACTTGGATGCGTTCCCCAACATCGTGCGGATAGAGCAGGCCTGCCTGGCCTTGCCCGCGTTCGACGACGCGCGACCCGAGCGGCAGCCGGATGCGCCGGAAGCCGTGAGCCAGGCGTAAGGGTCGCGCTTTTGTGGGAGCGGCTTTAGCCGCGAGCTCTTCCAGCTGCGGCTAAAAGCAACATCAAGAGCTCGCGGCTGAAGCCGCTCCCACAGAAGAGCTAGTGCTCGTAACCGCCGCCTTGCGACGACGCGTTGAACACTTCCGCATAAGGATCGTGCGCGTCCTTGCTGCCTTCGGACAGCCGGAACTTGAGGTTCAGGCCGTCGCGCGAGTCGGCCGCGCGCAGCGCCTCTTCCATTTCGATCTTGCCTTCCTTGTACAGGCGGTACAGGCACTGGTCGAAGGTTTCCATGCCTTCCTCCAACGACTCCTCCATCGCCTGCTTGATCTCGTGCACCTGGCCGCGGCGCATCAGGTCGCGGATCATCGGCGTGTTGATCAGGATTTCGGCCGCCGGCAAGCGCAAACCGTCGACGCCGACCACCAGGCGCTGCGACACCACCGCCTTCAGGTTCAGCGCCAAGTTCATCAGGATGTTCTTGTGCGCGCTTTCCGGGAAGAAGTTGAGGATGCGCTCGAGCGTCTGGTCGGCGTTGTTGGAGTGCAGCGTCGCCAGGCAGATGTGGCCGGTTTCGGCGAAAGCGATCGCCGCCTCCATCGTAGTGGCGTCCAGGATTTCGCCGATCAGGATCACGTCCGGCGCTTCGCGCATCGCGTTCTTCAGCGCGTTGTGGAAGCCGTGCGTGTCCAGGCCCACTTCGCGCTGGTTGACGATCGACTTCTTGTGCCGGTGCAGGTATTCGATCGGATCCTCGATAGTGAGGATGTGGCCCGAAGTGTTGCTGTTGCGGTGGTCGATCATCGAAGCCAGCGTGGTCGACTTGCCCGAACCGGTGGAGCCGACGATCAGCACCAGCCCGCGCGGGGCCATGATGATGTCCTTGAGCACCTGCGGCAGTTGCAGCTCTTCGATGCTCGGGATCACGCTGCGGATCGAGCGGATCACCATGCCGATCTCGCCGCGCTGCTTGAAGACGTTGACGCGGAAGCGGCCGGTATCGACCAGCGCCAGCGCCATGTTCAGTTCCAGGTCGCGCTCGAAGCTGGCGATCTGGCCGTCGTCCATCAGCGAGTAGGCGATTTTCTTGACCATGCCGGCCGGCAGGCCGCTGTTGCCCAACGGATAGAGTTTGCCCTCGATCTTGATGTAGATCGGCGCACCCGACGTCAGGAACATGTCCGACGCGTTTTTTTCCGTCATCAGCTTGAGGAAATAGCCGATGTCCATAAGTGAATCCCCGTTAAAACTGTGATGCGCAACCCCGTCCATTTGCATGCGCGCCACGGGCTGCTGACAATGGGCCGGCGTCACCCCTATGCGCCGGACCGCCCAATGACGATTAGCTTCGCACATATCCAACGTATTCGTGCCGCCCTGGCGGCAACCGTGATCGGTTGCGCGTTAGCGGCCTGCGCCAGCCTGCCGCCGCCTACCGGCGAGTTGCAGGGCGCGCAGCAGGCGGTTTCGCGCGCCGACCAGGCCGATGCCGACCAGCACGCGCCGGACCTGATCGCCGCCGCCCGCTCGGAACTCAGCCGCGCCCAGGACGCCATGGCGCGCGGCGACGAAGACACCGCGCGCCGCTTCGCGCTGTCCGCCGCGGCCGATGCCGACCTGGCCAACGCCCGCAGCCGCGAGGCGGCGCAGAACAACGAACTGACGCAGCGCCGCGCCGAGATCGCCGAATTGAGAAACCGGTTGCAGATGGGGGATAGCCGATGAAGCCTGCTTTCGTATGGCGCGGTCCGATGCTGGCCTTGGCCGCCGCCGGACTGCTGGCTTTGGCCGCCGTCGCGCATGCCGCCGACGATCCCAATGTCGCGCGCCTGTCGCAGCGCCTGCAGCAGATCGACAACGATCTGAGCTTGGCCGGCATGGCGTCGTACGAGCGGCTGCAAGCGCGTCAGGCGATCGAACGCCTGGCCGTTGCGCGCAGCCGCGACCGCGAGAACGCCTTGTACGTGGCCGAGCGCCGCGTCGAAACGGCCGAGATCGCCGCGCGCAACGAGCAGGCGCGCCGCGAGATCGAACGGCTGGAACGCGACCGCAGCGACCTGCTGGTGGAAGCCAGCCGCCGCGATGCCGAACAGGCGCGGCAGGAATCCGAGCGTTTGCGCGTGCAAGCCCAGATTCAAGCCGAGGAATCCGAACGTCTGCGCCTGGCGGCGGAGCAGGAAGCCGCCGCGCGCCAGCAGGCCGAAGGCGTGTTGGACGATGTCGCCGGCGCCCAGGCCGCCAAACTGCGCGCCGCGCGCCAGCGCCAAGCCGAACTCGCCCGCCGCGAGGCCGAGCTGATGGGCACCGATGCGGGCAAGGCTTCGCAAAGCGACAAGCCTAAGCAGAAGCCCAAGAAGCCCTGATTCGAAACGCGGAATCGCCCGTTTTAAGTCCGTCCCGGCGCAAGCCGGGATCCAGCGTCGTCGCCGCTGCTTTGTAGAGCGGGGCTTGCTCCGCTGCTCTTGCTTGGCTCTGTAGAGCGGAGCTTGCTCCGCTACCGTTGCTTTGATGCCGTCATTCCTGCCTTTGCGAGGATGACGGCTTTAAGGGCAGGGCAGCGGAGCAAGCTCCGCTCTACAGAGCAGGCAGAGAACCGGACGGACATTTGCAGCCCTCCCGCCGACTATCGCGCACTAAAAAAGTTTTTTTATATCAATTGCTTGCGATGATAGTTCGGCGCAATTACGCGGCTTTGCGAGCCGCCGGCCCGCGCCGCTGGTTCAGCTTGAAACCGTTTCCCTCTCAGGCAAATCAAGCACTTGCGACATACGCTTGAAGCCCCGAAATCGGAGGAGTAGGGTCGAATCACCGGACGGCCTCCACCGTCCGGCAGAGCCAGACCGATGACCCACGCCCCCGATTCGCAGGAGCTCGCCACCGTCAGCCAGGTGGTCGCGGGCGCCCCGTTGGGACGCGCCCGTCACCCCGGTTTGATCGTTTCGCTCCCCATCGACGCCCCGTGCCTCACCGGCTGGGGCGTTGTTGTATGCGGCCTTGGCCGGAGCATCCATTAAGAGTCCAAAGGAGGCATCCATGTTCGAAGGGCAATCGCAAACCGAGATCGACGCCATGATGAAAGCCAATCCGGAATTCCGGCAGCTTTATCAGCGTCACAAAGATCTCGACAAGCGGGTACTCGATGCGGAACTGGGCGTGCTGCCGATCGACGACACCACGCTTGCGCAGATGAAGCGCGAAAAGCTAGCCGCCAAGGATCGCCTGACGCGTTTGTACGAAGACCAGCATCACTGAAGTTCAACCGCCGCGGGCGGCGACGGCCTCCTCGTCGGCCGTCGCCGCCCGCGCTACAGGCGGCGGATTTGTGGGAGCGGCTTCAGCCGCGAGCTCTTCCTTCAAGCTCGCGCGAATGTGCTGGTAAAAGCTCGCGGCTGAAGCCGCTCCCACGAAAAGCCGAGCTCGCGGCTAAAGCCGCTCCCACGAAAAGCCGAGCTCGCGGCTAAAGCCGCTCCTGCAAAAAAGACGAAAGCCCCGCTCTACAAAGCCCGCGGAATCCAGCGGATAATCCCGGCTCCGCACAGGCGCCGGTCCGAAATTCCGCATGAGCAGCATCCATTCTTCCGTCCTGGAACTGATCGGCGAGACGCCGATCGTCAAAGCGCAGCGTTTGGACACCGGCGTCTGCGAACTGTTCTTCAAGCTGGAAAGCGCCAATCCCGGCGGTTCGATCAAGGACCGCATCGGCATGAGCATGATCGAGGCGGCCGAGCGCCGCGGCGACATCAAACCCGGCGACACGCTGGTGGAAGGCACCGCCGGCAATACCGGCATCGGCCTGGCGCTGGTGGCGCAGCAGAAGGGCTACAAGCTGATTCTCGTGGTGCCGGACAAGATGAGCCGCGAGAAGATCTTCAATCTCAAGGCGATGGGCGCCGAAGTGCGGTTGACCCGTTCGGACGTAGCCAAGGGCCATCCGGACTATTACCAGGACCTGGCCGAACGCATCGCCCGCGAAACCCCCGGCGCCTACTTCATCAACCAGTTCGGCAACCCCGACAATCCGGCCGCGCACGAGCACGGCACCGGCCCGGAAATATTGCGGCAGATGGGCGGCGACCTGGACGCGATCGTATTCGGCTGCGGCAGCTCCGGCACCATGAGCGGCTTGTCGCGCTGCTTCGCGCAGCAGTCGCCGCATACGGAATTGATCCTGGCCGACCCGGTCGGTTCGATCCTGGCCGAGTACATCAACGACGGCACGCTCAGCGATAAATCCGCCAGTTGGATGGTGGAAGGCATCGGCGAGGATTTCCTGCCGCCGATCTCCGATTTCACCCGCGTCAAGAAGGCCTATGCGATCACCGACCAGGAAAGTTTCCTGACCGCGCGCGAATTGCTGGCCAAGGAAGGCATCCTCGGCGGCTCGTCCACCGGCACGCTGCTGGCCGCCGCGCTCAAATATTGCCGCGAACAGACCCAGCCCAAACGCGTGCTGGTGTTCGTCTGCGATACCGGCAACAAATACCTGTCGAAGATGTACAACGACTATTGGATGCTCGACAACGGCTTCCTGGCCCGGCAGCCCAAGGGCGACCTCAGCGACCTGATCCTGCGCCCGTACTCGCAGCGCGACACGGTGGTGGTCGGCCCCAACGACCTGTTGGTCACGGCCTATCAGCGCATGAAGCTATACGACGTGTCGCAATTGCCGGTGATGGAGGACGATGCCCTGGTCGGCATCGTCGACGAGAGCGACGTGCTGCTGCACGTGTACGGCGACGAGGCCCGTTTCCGCGACCCGGTATCGACCGCCATGGTCTCCAAGCTGAACAAACTCGACGTCAAATCCCCGATCGAATCGCTGTTGCCCGTGTTCGACGCCGGGCAGGTGGCCATCGTCACCGAAGGAGGCCGCTTCCTGGGCCTGATTACCCGCATAGACCTGCTGAACTATCTGCGCCGCCGAGTCCAGTAGGCAGGGTCGGGCCGAATAGCCCGGATGTTAGAATCGGCCCAGCGATTCAAGGAAAACAACGTGAACGAACATAACGGCGACGCTTCCCCCGGCGCGTCCCGGCCGGGCCTGGGCACGCTGGCGATCCATGGCGGCCAAGCCCCGGACCCCACCACCGGGGCCGTAATGCCGCCCATCTACGCCACCAGCACCTATGCCCAGGCCAGCCCTGGCGTGCACCAGGGTTTCGAGTATTCCCGCACCCACAATCCCACCCGCTTCGCCTACGAGCGTTGCGTGGCGGCCCTGGAGGGCGGCAGCCGGGGCTTCGCTTTCGCTTCGGGCATGGCGGCGACGTCGACCGTGCTGGAGCTGCTGGACAGCGGCAGCCATGTGGTGGCGATGGACGACCTTTACGGCGGCAGCTTCCGCCTGTTCGAGCGCGTGCGCCGCCGCTCGGCGGGCCTGGATTTCAGCTTCGTCGACCTGACCGATCCGGCCGCGTTCGAGGCCGCGATCCGTCCCGATACCCGCATGGTCTGGGTCGAGACCCCGACCAACCCGATGCTGAAGATCGTCGATCTGGCCGCGATCTCGGCGATCGCGAAGAAGCGCGGCCTGCTGATGGTGGTCGACAACACCTTCGCCTCGCCGATCCTGCAGCGCCCGCTAGAGCACGGCGCGGACATCGTCGTGCACTCGGCCACCAAATACCTCAACGGCCACTCCGACATGGTCGGCGGCATCGCCGTGGTCGGCGACAACGCCGCGCTCGCCGAACAGATGGCCTTCCTGCAGAACTCGATCGGCGCCGTGCAAGGCCCGTTCGACAGTTTCCTCGCTTTGCGCGGCCTGAAAACCTTGCATCTGCGCATGCGCGCGCATTGCGAGAACGCGCAGGCGCTTGCCGAATGGCTGCAAGGGCACGAGGCGATCGCGAGCGTGATCTACCCCGGTCTCGCATCGCACCCGCAGCATGCGCTGGCCAAGCGCCAGATGGACGGCTTCGGCGGCATCATCTCGATCGCGCTGAAAGGCGGGTTCGAAGCCGCCAAACGTCTGTGCGAGCGCACGCGACTGTTCACGTTGGCCGAGTCGCTGGGCGGCGTGGAAAGCCTGATCAACCATCCGGCGGTGATGACGCATGCGTCGATTCCCCCCGACAGGCGCGCGGCCCTGGGCATTGCGGACAATCTGGTGCGTTTGAGCGTGGGCATAGAGTCGCTCGACGACCTGCGCGCCGCATTATCCGATGCGTTGGAGGCTTGACGGACCATGCCGATCCGTCCGGTAAGCAAGAACCTACTGAGACAATTCGCGGACAGCCTGAAAGAGCCCGAATTCTGGGCCTACGCCAGTTGGCTCGATGTCGCCACCCGACACCGCAGGACGCGTTTGGGATTCCTGTGGTTCCTGGCGCCATCGGCCATGTTCCTGCTGGTGCTGGGCAACGTGTATTCGCATCTGATGCGGCATCCTGCGGCCCAGTACCTGCCGTATCTGGGCGTAGGCTATGTGGTCTGGCGATTCATGCTGCAGATCGTCAATGATTCGGTGAGCGTGTTCACCACGCATAAGGCGTTCATCATGGACGGCCATACGCGGCTCACCGACTTCGTGCTCCGTTCGTTCTCCAAGGCGGGCTACCAGTTGGTATTCGGCATGATCGTGGTGTTCGGAGTCATGCTCTGGTCGCCGGAGATGAGCGTGATCCGCATGCTCACGATGCTGGTGACGCTGCCGCTGCTGGTGATCAACCTGGCGTGGATTTCGGTCTGCCTTGCGCTAGTGGGCGCCCGCTATCGCGAGTCGCACGAGGTCATGGGTACGGTGATGGTCGTCGGCTTCCTGATCACACCCGTGCTCTGGACGGTCGACCGTTTCCCTCCGGACACGCTGCGCGGCGTGCTCGTGCGCGTGAACCCCGCGTTCCATCTCATCGACATCGTGCGGGCGCCGGTGCTTGGCGCCATGCCTGAAATGGCGTCGATCGTCTATGCGGTGGTCATGGCCGCGCTCGGCTGGCCCCTGGCGGCATGGCTTTACGGCCGTTACGCGCGTTACGTGCCGATCTGGGTCTGACAGCATGAGCGCGCATATCGTCGCCCGCGACATCGGGCTGCAAGTACCGCATTTCCTCCAGACCGAAAGGTTGAAGCAATCGCTCTATTCGACACTTGCCACTGCAGCATTCACGCGTTCGCGCCGCGAGTGGAGAACCTTGCTCCACGGCATCAGTTTCGAAGCCCGGGAGGGCGACCGCATTGCAATCATGGGACGCAACGGCGCCGGCAAGACAACGCTGCTGCGCATTCTGACCGGCGCGTTCCAGCCTACCCACGGCGTGCTGGATATCCAGGGTTCGAGGCAGGCGTTACTGAACCTGGGCTTGGGCTTCAACCAGGAAGCGACGGTGCGCGAGAACGTCTTCCTGCGCGCGATCGCCATGGGGATGCGGGCGTCGCAGATACAGGGGCTGATGGGCTCTATCCTGGATTTCGCCGAATTGCGCGATGTCCTGAACCATCGTCTCCTGACCCTGTCCTCCGGCCAGCGCATGAGGTTGGGATTCGCGATTTCGACGGCGGTGCAGCACGACATCATGCTGCTGGACGAATGGCTGGGCGCAGGCGATGCCGCCTTCGTCGAAAAGGCCCGAAGGCGCATGACCGACCGAGTCGAGGGCAGCAAGATCGTCGTGCTAGCCAGCCACAATTTCCAGCTGTTGCGGAAGGTCTGCAACAAGGGGCTGGTGATCGACCACGGCGGCTCGGTGTACTTCGGCGACCTTACGTCCGCGATCGCGGAATACAAGAAAATCTATCAGTCCGATCCTCTTTACATCGCGAGGAAGACGGAAGACCCCATTCTGTCCGCTCACGCCAACATCGAATCCAATACCCAAGAATGAAGCGATCGAAAAAAAGAATCCTGTGCGTCGTCGGCACGCGGCCGGAAGCCATCAAAATGGCGCCCGTCATCCTTGCCTTGCGAGAGGCCCCGTGGGCCGAGGTACGCGTGCTGGCCACGGCGCAGCACCGGCAAATGCTGGATCAGGTGCTGAACGTGTTCGGCATCGTTCCGGACGTGGACATGAACGTCATGCGCCCCAACCAGAGCCTGCCCGAACTCACCGCGCGATTGCTGGGCGAACTGGACGGCGTGCTGGCGGCGGAAGATCCGGACGCATTGCTCGTGCAGGGTGATACCACGACGGTGATGACCGCTGCGATGGCCGCCTTCTACCGTGGCATTCCGGTCGGCCACGTGGAAGCCGGGCTGCGCACGGGAGACCTCCGGAACCCTTTTCCGGAAGAGATGAACCGGGTGATCGCGGGTCGTCTGTCGCGTTGGCACTTCGCGCCGACCGCAAGCTCGGAAGCCAACCTCCTGCGCGAAGGCTTCGCGCAGTCTTCGATCCACGTCACCGGCAATACGGTGATCGACGCGTTGATTGATGTGGTCGCGCGCGACTTGCCACCGCCTACCGAAGTGGCGGCCGATGAGCGCCTGATCCTGGTCACCGCGCACAGGCGCGAGAATTTCGGCGAGCCTTTCTTGGAGATATGCCGCGCCATCCGCACGATCGCCGACCGGCATCCGCAGGTGAGGATCCTCTATCCCGTGCATCCGAACCCCAACGTGGCCGACGTCGCGCGCGCGCGGCTAGCGGACCATCCGCGGATCACGCTATGCCAGCCGCTGGATTACCTGCCGTTCGTGGCGGCGATGAAGCGAGCCGAGATCATCCTCACCGACTCGGGCGGCGTGCAGGAGGAAGCGCCGGCACTGGGCAAGCCGGTGCTGGTCATGCGTCGCGAGACCGAACGGCCCGAGGCCGTCGAGCAGGGCGTGGTCAAGCTTGTGGGCCCGGTATGCGAGGCGATCGTGTCAGCGACCGACGAACTGTTGCAGAACGCCGAAGCCTATCGCGCGATGGCCAAGGGCGTATCCCCGTACGGCGACGGCCACGCTTCGGCGCGCATCGTTTCCATCCTGCATCGCGACCTGTTCGATTGAGAACGCGGTGATGCGCATCATGCTCGTCGCCTACGAGTTCCCCCCGAGTCCTTCTCCGCAATCCTTGCGCTGGGCTTATCTGTCCGCCGCGCTCGCCGCCCGGGGCCATGAGGTACAGGTCCTGGCACCGGAGCTGCCCGGGGACGGCGCGGGACTGCCGCCGACCGATGGCGTGCGCGTGCGTCGGATCCATGCGGGGCCGCTCGTCGGCTGGGTGACCAAACGCGCCAAGCATTCCGGAAGCGCGCCGGCGTTGCGTTCGGACGCGGGCGGCGAAACGGCGCGGCGCGGCGGCGCGCCGCGCGCGCCGCAGACGCGCCTGAACTGGAAAGGTCGGTTGTTCCATCGCATCAAACAGGCCGCCGGTTACGCCTTGTTTCCGGATATACGCGGGGAATGGACGCCCTATATGAGGCGCGCGCTCACGGCGTCGATCGCCGAATCGCCGCCGGATGTGGTGGTGACTTCCCATGAGCCGGCGAACACCTTGCGGGCAGGCCTGCTCGCCTCGCAGCTCGGCATTCCATGGGTCGCCGATCTGGGCGATCCCGTGCTGGCCACCTATACGCCCAGGCGCTGGCGTCTGCACGCGCGATGGCTGGAGCGGAAAGTTTGGGCAACGGCCGATGCCGTCACGGTCACGACGCAGGCGACGTGCGAGTTGCTGCGTCGCCGCCACGGCAGCGCGCGCGGCGCATGTGCGGTTCTGTCCCAGGGGTACGACGCCGTGCCCGTCGCGCAGGCCGATTTCTCCACGATGTTTCGCGACGACCGCTTGGAGCTGCTGTATACGGGCAGCTTCTACCGGTTTCGCAAGCCCGAAGCGCTGGTGGAAGCGGTACTGGCCACGCCGGGCGTTCGTCTGTCGATTGCTTCGATGAAAGTGCCCGCGCAAATAGCCGAACTGGCCGAATGCCATCCCGAGCAACTGCGTTTGCTGGGTTTTCTCCGCCACACCGAGGTTCTGGCGCTGCAGCGGTGCGCCGATGTGATGGTCAATATCGGCAACATCGATCCTGCGCAGATTCCAGGCAAGCTGTTCGAATATCTAGGCAGCGGAAGGCCGGTACTCCATCTGGGTCCCGGCGACGATTATGCGGCGCAGCTGCTCAAGAACGCCCGGGCCGGCCTGGTCTGCGACAATGCTCAGGCGTCGATCTGCGCAGCAGTCGCCCGGCTGCGCGACGAAAAGAGAGCTGCCGGCCGCGCCGGCGCCGACCTGCGGCGGGACGAAGACCTGATTGCGCAGTTTCGATGGGACCGTATCGCGGAACAGTGCGAGACGGTACTGGTGGACGCGGTGCGCCGCGCGCATTCTGAAGTGCAACCAAGAGCGATCCATGCCCCCCACTGACGACAAGCAAATCCTTATCGACGCTAACGAGTCCGGATCGGGTTCGCGCGCGGCCGTTTCTGTGATCGGGCTGGGCTATATCGGCCTGCCGACGGCTGCGATGTTCGCCGCCAGCGGCAAACGCGTGGTGGGCGTGGACACCAGCCGCCGCGCTGTGGATTCCATCAATGCGGGAAAGCCGCATATCGAAGAAGGCGATCTCGACGCCTTGGTAGAACGTTGCGTGGCTTCGGGCCATTTGCGCGCCGTGACCACGCCCGTGCCCGCGGACGCCTTCATCATCGCGGTTCCCACCCCGACGGGGCCGGCACCGGATCACGCGCCGGATATCTCCTACGTGGAATCGGCGGGGCGGTCGATCGCGCCCGTACTCAAGCCGGGCGATCTGATCATCCTCGAGTCCACCTCGCCGGTAGGCACGACCGGAATGCTTTCGCGCCTGCTCGCGGCCGAGCGCGGCGACCTGAGCTTTCCGCACGATGCGGGCGAAGAGGCGGACATCCGTATCGCCTACTGCCCCGAGCGCATCATTCCCGGCCGCATGCTGAAGGAACTGGTCGAAAACGACAGGATCATCGGCGGCATGACCCCGCGTTGCGCTCGCGCGGCCACCGAGCTTTACGCGGCGTTCGTGCGGGGTCAGTGCCTGGTATCGGACGCCCGTACCGCCGAGATGGTCAAGCTGACCGAAAACGCATTCCGCGACGTCAACATCGCGTTCGCCAACGAGCTTTCGATGGTGTGCGAAGACATGAGCATCGACGTGTGGGAAGTGATCCGCCTTGCGAACCATCATCCCCGCGTGTCCATCCTGCGGCCGGGCCCGGGCGTAGGCGGCCACTGCATCGCGGTCGATCCCTGGTTCATCGTTGCCAGCGCACCCGAGCGCGCGCGGCTTATGCGCACCGCACGGGAAGTGAACGACGCCAAGCCGGAATTCGTGCTCGATCGGGCGCGGCGCCATCTCGACGACGACGCTGCGGCGATCCTCGCCTGCCTGGGCCTTGCCTACAAACCCGATGTGGACGATTTCCGCGAGAGCCCTTCGCTGGCGATCGCGCGCCAGCTGACCGCCGAATACCCGGGGCGCGTGATCTGCAGCGATCCGTACGCCCATACGTTGCCTCAGGAACTGGCGATCGGCCTCGATTTGCAGTCGCATGCCGATGCCTTGAGCGCCGCCGGCATCGTACTGATGCTGGTCGGACACACTGCGTTCCGCGTCCACGCTTTCCCAAGCGACAAGCGGGTCATCGACAGCGTCGGATTCTGGGCCTGAGCGGAACAGTCGGGCCGATATCGATGCATAAGGATCAATCCAACGAAGGCGGTAGCGAGCAGGCGCGCCTCGCCGGCGGGAACGCGGCAGAAGGTCCGCGGAATCCCGAGACCCTGAAAGCGTTGAAGGCGCGGTTGCGTGAACTCACCGACGACAAGCGCAGGCTGGTCCATCAGAACGAAACGTTGAAAAGCTGGTTGGACGACGCCAACCAGGAGCTCTCGTTCCTCAAGGGTTCCGTCTCTCTGCAGCTCGGCATGGCGCTGGTATCGGCGATGCGGTCGCCACGCGACATGCTGGCGCTGCCTGCCAGGCTGACGCGGCTATTCATGAACGGCCTGCGGCGCCGCGCCGTGCGGCGCGCCACGCCCAACGTGACCGCAGCGGTCGCCGAACTCGCCAATCCCGGGGCGAAACGCTGGCGTCATCCGCGCTTCGCCGATAGCGCCGACGATGGCGCGGATCTGCTCCTGGGCGTCATCGCACCGGCGGCAGTGCCGTTGGTGTCGCATCCGATTCCGCCACAGCTTGCGGAACGGAATCGCGCGACGCCGGTGGCGACGCCTCCCCATGCCTTGCCGGACAGGGTCGCGGACCTGAGGGTCGCAGCGATCATGGATGATTTCACGTACGAATCCTTCCGTAATTGCTGCCAGCTTCGTCAACTCACGCCCGAAGGGTGGCAAGAGGAAATCGCCGGATTCAAACCCCACATCGTTCTGGTCGAATCGGCTTGGCGCGGCGACGGCGATCGCTGGGTGCGCAAGATCTATCCGCTCTCCAGGGAACTCGCCGAACTGGTGCGCGCATGCCGCGAGCAGGGCATACCGACCTTGTTCTGGAATAAGGAGGATCCCGTACACTTCAGCGTGTTCCTGGCGACGGCGCGGTTGTTCGACCATGTGTTCACCACCGACATCGATTGCGTCAGCGCCTATCGCCGCGAACTCGGCCATGACCGCATCCATCTGCTGCCTTTCGCCTGCGACCCGCTTTCCAACAACCCGATCGAAAAATACGCGCGCAAGCGCGGCTTCTGCTTCGCAGGGTCCTACTATTCGAAGTATCCAGAGCGCCAGCGCGATTTCGCGTCGCTGGTGGACGCACTGGGAGAAGCGGCCGATGTCGACATCTTCGACCGCAACCATGGCAAGGACGATCCCGCACTCGAATTCCCGGAGAACTACAGGCGCTTGATCAAGGGGAGCCTGCCGTATGCGGAGATCGATCGCGCCTACAAGGGCTACCGTTACGGCATCAATATCAACACCGTAAAGCAGTCGCAAAGCATGTTCGCGCGTCGCGTGTTCGACCTGCTCGCATGCAATACGGTTACGGTCAGCAATTTCTCGCGCGGCCTGCGGCTTCTCTTCGGCGATCTTGTGATCAGCACCGATCGAGGTACGGAAGCCCGGCGCAGACTCTCGCCCTTGCTCGACGACGATGCGCAATACCGCAAGTTCCGCCTTCAAGGCCTCCGCAAGGTGCTCGCCGAGCACACTTACGAAGACAGGCTGGCTTATGCCGCTGCGAAAGTCTTCGGTAACGCGATGCGCCCGGCCCTGCCGAAAGTCGCGGTGCTGGCCCAGGCCGCGGACGCGCGCACGCTGCGTCGGATCGTAGCCGCCTACGAGCGGCAAACCTATGCCGCCAAGAGGCTGGCGCTTCTGATCGACGATCCGGGGCTGGCCGCCGAGGTTCCGCAACGGGCCGATATCCGCGTGCTGGATACAGACGAGCGCCTAGCTTCGGCCGGCGAAGTTTTCGCAGGCGAGTTTGTCGCCTGTTTCGCAGGTAGCGACCATTACGGAGCGAATTACCTGCTCGACTTGGCGCTCGCGACAAGGTATTGCGCCGCGCCCGCGATATGCAAGCAAGCTTACTATTGCGCCGACGCTGGGGGCGCCTCGGAACTTTATGGCGATGGCCTGCAGTATTCGCCGGCCGACCACGTACTGATGCGAGCGGCGATAGCCGACTCCGGCTGCCTGGGCACGATGCCCGTCTCCATCATCGCGGCCGGTGGGCAGGGCGCGCGCATCGACATCGAGAGCATGTCGATAGACGAATTCAACTACTGCCGTGAATGTCCGCAGGATGCTTGCCCGCAATGCGACGACCCGGTACTGAACACCGGCATCACCTTGGCGCGCCTGCAAGATCTCGCCGAGGCCTCTCCGAAAGAGGAGGGCGCGCAGACGAGAAACCTGGCCGGCTGGGGACCGCAAGAGCTGACGCAGCTTTTCGACGCGGGCACGCACGCTGCGGGCAGGGTAACTGTGGAGGTGGCGGCGGAAGGGATCGCCATCGCTTCCAGGCTGGGCGAAGACGCCAACATCTATGTTTACGCCGACAGGCTCGTGCCCGTCGACGCGCTTCGCGGGACCGACGGGATCGGGCGCTTCAATATGCTGGTCAGCGCAGATCTGCTGCTTTCGGTCACCCTGATCTATTTGGATGGCGAACAACAACGGATCGGGCATGTCATCCGTGCATGCAATTCGAACCAGAGCGTGATTCCGCCGAAAGGCACGCGTTACGTGGTGCTGGGGCTACGGGTGCAAGGCGCCGGACTCGCGACGGTACGTGCCCTGGCGCTGCATCACGTTCCGCCGGCGATCGATGCGATCGCGGGCACTGCGGACCGCCTGGTGATCTCGCGCAAGTACCCCGCCTATCAGGATCTGTACAACTATTCGTTCGTCCATGGGCGCGTCGTCGGCTACCGCGACCAGGGAATGGGCGCCGACGTTTTCCGCTTCAGCGACGCGTCGCTGGCTTACGAAGAATTCGAAGGCGTCGACGTCGTCAGCGGCGATGTCGGCGATCTGTCCCTGCTGTTGCGCAGCAACCCGTACCGGGCGCTGCTGATCCATTTCATGGACGAGCAGATCTGGTCGGCGATCCAGCCTTATATCGCGGAAACGCAGGTCGTCGTCTGGGTGCATGGTGCGGAAATACAGCCGTGGTATCGCCGCGATTTCAATTACGCGGACGAGGACCAAAGGCGGCGGGGCATCCAACGCAGCGACATGCGCATGAGCTTCTGGCGCCAGATGCTCGAAGATTTACCGCCCAATATGCACCTCGTGTTCGTTTCCGAATTCCTGGCGCGCCAGGCGATGGCGGACCTCGGCGTGGATGTTCCAAGCGACCGCTACAGCGTGATCCACAATGTCGTGGACGATGGATTCTTCAGTTATTCGGAGAAGCCCGACGATCAGCGCAATTCGATACTGTCGATACGCCCTTATCACAGCGCCGCTTACGCCAACGATTTGACGGTCAAGACGATCCTGGACTTGTCGGCCGAGCCCTGGTTCGATCAACTCGAGTTCCGGTTGATAGGCGACGGCCCGTTGTTCGACCAGGTCACCGAACCCCTGCGCGCCCTGAGCAACGTTGCGTTGGAGAAACGTTTCCTGACGCGTCCGGAAATCAAGGACGCGCATTCTCGGCACGGCGTCTTCCTTTGCCCTAGCCGAATCGATTCGCAAGGCGTTTCGCGCGACGAAGCCATGGCCTCCGGACTCGTTCCCGTAACCAATGCCGTCGCTGCGGTCACGGAGTTCGTCGACGGACAGGTAGGCTTCCTGGCCGCCGCCGAGGATTGGCGTGGCCTGGCCGACGGCATACGTGCGCTGCATTCCGATCCACAGCGCTTCCAGCGGATGTCCCGGGCGGCGGCGGCGCACGTCAGGGCGAAAAGCGGCCGCGCGCAAACGCTGGAGCGCGAATGCGCGTTGCTGCGCGGCGAGGCCGATACGCAGCCGATCCCAAGGGCGGTGGGCCGTCGACGGGTCGCCGTATACGGCGACATCAACATGAATCTGGTCGACGGTTCCGCGATCTGGATGGCCTCGCTTGTGCGGGTACTCGCAGGCGTCGAAGGCATCGAAGTCGACCTCTTGCTCAAACACAGGCTTCGTAACGTCATTACGATCGGCGAAGCGCTCGAAGCGCAAAGCGTTCGGCTGATCGAACCGGGACGCGGCGGCGACACCGCGCCTCTGAAACCGTTCGAGGCCGCGGACGAACTCGCGGCAAAGGACGCCGAGCGGAAATACCAGGCGGTGATCGTGCGCGGCCACGAGGTCGCATCGGCCGTCGCGGAAACCGGCGCCTTCGACGGCCGTCTGTGGTGCTATCTGACCGACATACCACAGCAAGAGGCAGAACTGGATGCGGGCTGGCTCGCTTCGCTGGCGAAGATCGCCAACGCATCGCGTTACATTCTCTGCCAAACGACCGAACTCGAACGTTTCCTGGCGACCCAGGTGCCCGCTGCGCGCGGCAAGACCAGGCTGCTGCCGCCGATGGTGCCAGCCGTGCCGCGTTCTGCCGTGCCGCGCAGAACGGATGGGCCGTTGCGTGTGGCGTACGCCGGAAAGTTCGCGCCGCTCTGGGGCATCCGCGAGATGCTCGAAACAGCGGACAGGCTGGCCGCGCGCGGTGTACCGGTCGAATGGCATATCTACGGCGACAAAATCCATCATCCTGCGGACGATCCGGGTTTCAGGGCGGAGGTCACCAGCCGCCTCGAATCCACGCCGACGGTCGTCTGGCATCGCGCAATGCCGCGCCGTGAAGTGCTGGAAGCGCTCGCAACCATGGATGTCGGTTGGGCCTGGCGTTCCCTCAAGCTTGAGCAAAGCACGCTGGAGCTTTCCACCAAGGTCCTGGAATACGGATCGGCAGGCGTCGCGGCGCTCATGTCGCCGAGTGCGACGAACATCGCCGTCTTCGGGCCGGACTATCCACTATACGTGCGGGATGCCACCGAAGCGGTAGCGCGCCTCGCCGAGCTGGCGGGCGACCGTGCGCGCCTGGATGCGATCCGCCCCCGCGTAGTCGCCGCCGCGGAGGCGCACGCCTACGATCGGATTCGCCGCGACAACATCGAGCCGCTGCTCGATCCTGTTACCGGCGGCGCCTGAAATGGGCGCGGGAACTAGCGCAGTCGTGCCGCAATTCGATGCGAGCCCCTACCAGGCACGGCTCGATCTGGTCCTGCGCAACCGGAACTTGGCCCGTTACGGCCGCCGCGTCGTCGAAGAGCGCGTATACGAATTCCCTGGATTTGCGCCGGCGCATGCGGACCTTCTGGCGGATTGGAAAGCCGATCCGCTCGCGCACAGGAGCTGGCGCTGGAATACGGCGTCGTTCAATTTCATGCCGTGGCTGCTCGCGCACTACGGCAGCACGGAATCGCGCTATCCCGCGTTGGCGCTGGAGCTTCTCGATTCCTGGCGCACCGCATCGCCGGATATGGCGGATTACGAATTCGCGGTCCACGATCACGCCGTCGCGTTGCGCGCCGAAAACGCGATGCTGCTGCTGGCCTACCTGTTGCGATTCGGTCTGGCCCGAGAGCGGTGGGCGGACCTGTGCGATTGGATAGACGAACTCGCAGGGATGCTGCAACAGCCCTCGTTCTATTCGCGGCATACCAATCATGGCATCGAGCAGGCCCGCATTCTGGCGGTTTGCGCGTACATGCTGCACGACCGCCCGGAGTCGCAGGCGCGCTGGGAGACGGCGATCGCCAGGCTGGCCGACGAACTCGAATTCGCCTTCACCGGCGAAGGCGTGCATGTCGAGAACAGCCCGACTTACCACGTGTTCGTGTCCGGTATCTTCCTGAAGGTCCTGGAGATGCTTCCCCGAACAAGACTGGGAACTCTGGGCGATGCGATCGACGGCATCATGCCGAAGGCGATGAATTACCTCACCCATGTCATGCGGCCGGATGGAAAACTGCCGCCGATCGGCGATACGGAGATCAAGGCTGTCACCAGCCGCTTTCCCGGTTTCGAACAGCACCCGGAATGGCCGCTGTACGTCTATTCGGCGAGTGCGGGACGCCGTGGCCGCAAACCTCAGGAGACGATCGGCCGCTTCCCGCGGTCGGGATATCTGTCGTACCGCGACCGCTGGGACCGGCATGCCATGCATGTATTGATGAAATCGGGTTACCTGTCGCGATACCACCGCCACGACGACGACCTCAACTTGATCGTCTATTGGGGCGAAGACTGGCTCGTCGACGGCGGCGGCTACTCTTATGTGGAGACGGACGAAGTCCGCCGTTACCTGCGCTCGAAATGGGCGCACAACGTTCCCGTAATCGACGATCAGCGCGACCGGTGGCCGAGATTGGGCAGGCATCGGCATAAGGCCGGCCTGGAGATCGAAGCCGGCGATGACGGTTCCGTGCGTGCCGAGGGTTTCACCGGCGGCTATCCGGGCTGCCGTGCGACGCGCGAGTTGCGTATCCAAGCCGGGCGCCGACAGTTCTCGGTCTGCGATCGGATTCAACCCGACACCGGCGAGACGAGGCTGTACCGATCGCTGTGGCACGTGCCGAACGACAAGGACATCTACCGTCGCAACCAGACCGTGTTGATCGTCTCGAAGGCGACGGGCAGGGGCCTGCGCATCCGCAATCTGGGAGAACGCTTCGGTTCGGTCGGCAAGTTCGTGCCCAGGCTCGGCGGCAAGGCGGGTGCCGTGGTGTCGCCGCGCGCGAATCACTTGGAGAAGGCGCAGATCGTCAGTTTCAATCGTCGCGGCGCGGCCTTCGAATGCCGTTTGCGCTTCGAATTCCTGCTGCGCGCCGACGCAAGCGGATGGAAACCATTATGAAGACGGCGGAGCGCGGCATCCGATGAAGATCGTATTGTTCGACACGATCAACGAAACCCATGTCTGCGATGCGTTCGCGTTCGCCCTGCGCTCGCTCGGCCATGAGGTGACGGAGACCGGGCCGGTATGGCGCGGGCATCGTTTTCCCAAGTCGGCGGACGACATGGCCGCGATCGACGCCGCCGTCGAAGGCTGCATAGGCGCTGGTTTCGATGTGTTCTTCAATTTCCGCGCCAGTGCGCTGCGCGCTTCGCAGGTCGAACGCCTGCGCGAAGCCGGCATGGCGACCTTCGTTTGGCTGCCCGACGACCCGGTGCTGTACGGCGTGACATATCGGGCCATCGCCGGCGCATACGATCGCGTCCTGCATTGCGGCACATCCGACGTGCTGGCGTTCTATGACTCGCGCGGCCACGCACCGGGCGTCAACTTCCCATTCTGGCTGGATCCGCAGCGCTGGGCGGCCGACCGGTCGCCGGAAACAGCGTCGCGCGAGCTCGTATTCCTGGGCAACTTGCACGGCCCGGCCAAGAAAGGGCGCTACGAGATGCTGGCAAGCGCCGCGGGCCGGCTCGACATCTATGGTATCTGCCGCGAGGATCCTCGCCGGATGCACCGCGGCGAGCTCTATGGCGTGGATGCGATCCGCGCGATTCTCCCCGCCTACATCGCAGGCATCAGCATCCGGCAACGGTTCTCGGACTATGCCGGCGCCGAGTACGACTTCGACGGCCTGGCCGCGTTGGGCGAATTCGACCTGCCTAGCCGGGTGCTCCAGTACGCCGCTCTGAGCCTGCCGGTCATCTCGCTCGGCGCCAGCACCCCCAGTGCGCATTTCCGGCCCGCGTTGCAGGCGGACGGCATAGCCGAGGCGCTAAGCTTGTGCGACAGGCTGAGCGCGTCTGGCGATTTCGCGTCGCGGGTTTCGTCGGAATGCCGCCGCGAAGTCGTCGAATATTTCTCCGCGGTTTCCCGCGCCCGCTACCTGGAGGCGCTGGTCTCGGGCCAAGCCGAACCCAGGCGGATGAGCCTGGTGGAGCGCGAACACGCTTATCGATCATTCAAGGGATCCGAGGACTGAATGGAAAGAAATCCGCGCATCGCGCAAGCCCGCGCAGAACTGGCCACGAGAACTTTCGTGCAGCCGGAGCATTGGCGCATCCTGTTCATCGGCCGGTCCGTCAACGGTTCGACGGATATCGTGTCGTGCCTGTCGCGGTCGTTGCGCAATCTGGGCCATCGCGTGCTGGATATCGACCTCAAACGGCACAGGCATCTTGCCCAGAATCCTACGATGGCCAAGGGCGGCAACGGGCCCATCTATCTGGATATCGACGCCATGCGGCCCTTATTGCAGCGCTTCAGGCCGCAACTGATCGTCTGTTGCGCCGGCGGGCTCACTTTCCGCGAGGACGACGCGGCGGCGCTGAAAAAGAACGGGGCCGTGCTGCTGGGCCTGACCCTGAGCGACCCCGATGTCTTCCCGAGCATTCATCCGCATGCCCACGTTTTCGACTTCCACACCACCAATGCGCGAATCGCGATGCAGATGTACCGCGATGCGGGCGTGGAGAACACGCTTTACTTCCCGTTCGGTATCGATCGCGGATTCGTGACGCAGTCGGTGCCGCGAGCGCCCGAACTGCAGGCCGACGTCATTTGCATCGGCCACGCCACCGCCAGGCCCGAGCGCAACGAAGTCATGGTCAGGCTCGCGCGCGACCTGGACGTGCGGACGTACGGCAGGGGCTGGGCGTTGCCGGGCAGCGAAGTAGTGGAAGGCCGCCGCATGGTCCAGGCCAGCCGCGAAGGGCGCATCCACGTCAATTTTCCGATGACGCGCGCAGGCTACATCAACATCAAGTGCGGCGTTTTCGAGTCCATAGGCAGCGGCGGGCTGGTCGCTACCGGACGCTTCCCGGAGATGGAGGATTTTTTCTCCTACGATGAGGAAATCGTCGGTTACCACGACGAGGAAGACCTGGCGCAGCAATTGCAAACCCTGCTCGCCGATCCGGAGCGCTACCGCGCGATGACGGAACGGGCTTTCGACCGGCTCATCAACGAGCATCTGTACGAACATCGCTGGCAGGCGTTGCTCGGGCAGATCCGTTCGATCGCGCGCGCGGGCGGTTCGTGGCTGGGTCAGGAACGCAGCCAGCAAGTAGCGGGAATACTGTCCGAATCGCTGCCCAAGGCCAGGCATGTGCTCCTTTCGGGGTATTACGGCGCCAGCAACGTCGGCGACGAACTGATCTTGCGTTCCATCTCCGAGCGGCTGGAAGCCGCGGACCCTGCCGTGCAGGTCTGGGTGGGCGCCGAAAATACGGATCAGGTGGAGATCAACCACGGGCTCCAATCGTTCCAGCGCAAATCACTGCCCGACGCCTTGCATGCGGCCCGCACGGCCAGCGCTGTCGTACTGGGTGGCGGTGGCTTGTGGCACGACTATACCTTCGAGCGTTCGGGCGGCTTGCTCGGCCTGTTCGATACGCCGCAGATTTCGATCGCCGGTTTCGGCGCGCTACCGTTGATGTGCCGGATGTTCGACGTGCCGTTCCACGTGGTTGGAATGGGCATCGGTCCCATGACCGATCCGGATGCGAGGCGGATGATGCGTTTCGTCGGCCGCCATGCCGAATCGATCATGGTCAGGGACGCCGAGTCCGCCGCGCATGCGGCCGCCTTCGACGGATTGCCGGTCGAAGTGTCCCAGGCGCCGGACGTCGTGTATGGTCTTGCGTTGTCCCCTTCGGCCGTGCCGCCGGATATCGAGGCGTTCCGCCAACGCGGTTACCGGATCGTCGGCCTCAACCTGAGGCCCTGGGCGCATACCGATGAAGATGCGCTGGTGGAGTCGGTGCGCAACGCCCTGGCGGAGGCCGCCTCGCGGCAACCGCTTGCGTTGGTGGGTATCCCGATGCAGGCAGGCGAGCGCGTGGACACTGCGGTACTCGGCAGGGTCGCCGCAGCGCTCGGCGACAGCGTGCCTGCGCTTGTGTTGCGCGCGCCGTTGAGCACGGAACAGCTGATCGATACGCTGGCGTCGCTCGACGTGCTCGTATCGATGCGGCTCCACGCTTGCCTGCTGGCGCATCGCCTGGGACGTCCGGTGGTCGGGATCGCGTACGACCCCAAAGTCGTCAACCATTTCTCGGAATTGGAACGCGCCCTTTTTTGCCTGCCTCTCCCCCTCGACGACGCGGCATTCGCCAGCGCCCTTGCGGCTGCGCTTTCCGAAGAAGCGCGGCTTCCTGCGGCGACGCAATCGCGCTTGAGGGATTTGGAACGCCGGGCGTCATCGGCGCTCGACGCAGCCGCCATGCGGATCGTTTCAGCCCCTGCGCGCGAAACTGTATTCGAAGTGCCGCGACCATCGCAACGATTGCAACCGGCACCACCAGCGCATGCGGCCGCGGTCGCGGTCGCGGCCAAACCCACGCCCGGCGCCGCCGGGAGAGGCTTGGTCGCTGCTCCGGAAATACGGCCCGGCAAAGCGCGTTTCGTCGATGCCTCGATTTTCGTCTCGGGCGGCATCAGGCTAGGTTCGGCGGCGGCGCACTCGGGCGAGCGAGTCGTTCAGATCGGTTTGCCGGTCGAACGGCCGATGCAGGGCGACGGCATCGAGGTCAAGGGCATGATCGAAGTTCAGGGCGAAGGCGACGTCGAACTGGCGATGCGCCTTGAGTCCCCCTACCAAAACCCCAAAGCCGCAGGACGCATCCGCTTGGTTTGCGAATTCGGCGAATACTGGCGTCTTGAGGAGGATCTGGCGGCGGACGCAAGGCCGGTGCAACTGCGCATTTTCGCCGGGGCTCCGATCCGCATACCTTTCAAATTGGCGCTCTGGGTGGACAAGAATGCGTTCGCGTCCAGGACCTGGCCCAGGCAAAGCCGCGTTTCCTTGCGCCTGCTGTCGGCGATCGCAAGCGACCACGGCTGCACGGTGAGCGTGCTGGCCAGTCGCGGTGCGCAGGCAGAAGCCGGATGAGTTCCGCCGCGAAATCTGCCGGGTTGCGCTCGCCGCAAGATCCGGCATCGACGGCCGATATAGATGTGCGGCTGCCTGCCGACGCCGGCGTGCTCAAGCGCATGGCCCGCATCCTGGAGCAGGGAGGGCATTGGAGCGCGCTGGCGTCGGTGCTCGCTGCGGTCGAGCAGATCGATCCGGCCGACTGGCGCTCGGGTTTGAGGCGGGCGATCGCATTGGATAATGCGGACGATTCGCCTGCCGCTGCGCAAGCGATCGGCGAAAGAATCGCGAGGTCCCATGCGGCGGCGTGCGCATTGATGCTTGAGCAGTTGGCGGCGCAGGGCAGGGACGCTTTGCTCCAAGCCGCGTTGGAGGCATTGGCCCGCAAGGATGCGAAGGCATTGTTGGCTTACGTGTCGAAGTCGGCGCGCCTGGACCACGGTGCGCCGCTGCTGGAAGCGGTCAAGCACATTTCCGTACCGCAATGGAATCCGCTGCTCCTGGATCTGGCTTATGCCGAGGCCGCCGAGCACTACGGGCGCTTCGAAGAAGCCGATCGCACATACGCAGCGCTCGAGCCGTCGCTCTCGATCGATGCATCGCCGCGAACGGCTACACCCACGCCGAGCACGCTGCTTTTCCGGAACCTTCCGTTGTTGGAGTGCTTGCTGGACATTGCCGCCTGGTACGTCGAACGCAACGGTTCGGCGAGCGTGCATGTCGCGGCCTGCAGCAGCGGCGAGGAAGTCTATTCGCTGGCCGCCGCGATCCAGGCCAAGGGCCTGGCCGGCAAATGCTCGCTGAGCGCGTCGGACGTGGATCCTGCTTTGGTGGAACGCGCCCGTTCGGGTCGGATCGATCCGCGCGCGAAAACGTCGATACCTGGCGATATGCGGACTTATTTCGGCGAGCATGCCGACGGCGGCGTCCGATTCGACGATGCGCTTCTGCGCCGAATCGAATTCCGGATAGACGATATGACGCAGGCGCCGGGGCACGAGGGACGATACGATCTGCTCGTGGCCAATAACATGTTGGTTCATTTCCCGGACGCAGAGTCGCGCCGGATGTTGCCCAACTTGGTGGCGCGGCTGCGTCCAGGAGGCACGTTGTGCATCGGCGGATCGCGCCAGGACTCGCTGATGCAGGAAATCGACGCTCAGGGACTGCATCCGATAACGACGCACGCAGGCGAGATATTCGAAGCCTGGCGACTGCAGCGGCACGCTTGGTACGTCGATCCGCGGCCCTACTGGGCGCTTCCGCCATCGCGGCTTACCGCGTCCGAACCCTGGCGGCACACCGCGCTTTTCGCCCGCGATGCTGAAACGGCGCAGGCGCTGGAGGCCGTATTGGCGCGTCGGCAATCGCATCCTGATGCTGTCGGCGGCGGTCCGCGCGATACATCCTCGGAGCAGGTATGAGCGGCAAGGGCGGAATAGCGTTGCGGCTGGGCAGCGCGGCGAAGGGGATAGGCGGCGAAATGCTGGGCACTCTGCTCGCCATCCCGCTGATCCTCCTTTTCGCGTTCGTATGGATCGAGTACGGCAAGTATTTGGTCGTATTGGTGCGCGCCGGTCAATTGCATTACATCGCCGCCGGCGCAGCGGTCGCGCTCGCTGTCGGCGCGTTGTTCGTGGCGGTGATCAGGCGCGGGAATCCGTTTCCGCCGGGACGATTCCTGGCTTGCTCGCTAATCGGGGCAACCGTCGCTTACGGGGCCTATATCGCTTCGATCGAAGTGGCCTGGATCAGCGATTTCGAGACGATGTGGCTGCGTGCGGTGGACATGGCGGCCAGTTCGGATCTGACCGTGAAGTCCATCTATCACGAGCGCGCGCTGCCGGTGCTGGTGCCGCTGGTGATGCTGTTCGGGCCGAACCCGGCCGTGGTGCCGATCGCGAACCTGGCGATGCTGCTCGTGGTGCAGTTGGCCGGCTACGACCTGGCCCGGCGGGTACTGGGCCACCGCGCCGCGCAAGCATTCGTGGTGCTGTGGCTGGGCGCGATGGAACCGATTTTGGCGCTGCCGATCACCAGCCACGATATCTGGGGATTATTCTTCTTAGTGCTGTTTTTCTGGGGATTCCGCGCGGCCCGCGATCTCGTCGGCAGCGGGCGTACGGGTTTGCCGCATAAGGTCGCGATCGGCGTCGGCGTGCTCGGCTTGGCCTGGCTGCTTGTGCTGCTCGATATGCAGCGAGAAGCGACGCCGATCGTGCTCGCCGGCGCGGCGTTGGCCTTGCTGTATGCGTGGGCCAGGAGCGACGCGCGCCTGCGTGCAGTGGCGCTGATGCTGGTCGCAGTGTTCGCAATCTATGCCGGCATCGCGTCCGGCCTCAAGCATGCCGGTTACATGCTGACTGCAGAGCAGGGGCAGCGCCTGGCGCAAATTCGCACCGGCATTTACGGCACTACGCTGTCGAACGGTTTGTATCGCCAGGGACAAGTGCTCTGGAAGCAATTCTTCTTCGCCTTGCCGCCGCCCGAGCGGCAGGACTTGGCGCACGCCGTGCCGTTATCCGATTTCGCGCTGCAGCCGCAATCCAGATTCGGAAATCTGGTGGAACGCTCGCGCAAGCAGGCATGGCTGGGTTCGCAACACGGTTTTTACCAGGCGCAGGCCAAGCCGGCGACCCGCTGGCTGATTCCCTTCACCCGTGTCTACAACGTGTGCTATTCGTTGCTGATCGCGGCGTTGGGGTTGCTGTCGGTTGTGGCCGTATTGCGGCGCCCAGTCGCGTACGAAGGCCTTGCTTTGTTCGCATTGCTGAGCGTGCTGGTCGGTGCATTGGTGCTTACCGGGGAAAGCCAGCCGCGGTATGTGTTCCCACTGTGGTTCATCATGGCGCAGGTAATCGCCTATGCTGCCGTTGGATTCGAGACGGGCGACATGCGAGCCGGCATCGCCAAGTGGTGGATTCCCGCGCGCAGCCTGATCCTGCTGCTGCTGGCTTTTCTCGTGCTGGCGCTGGCGGCCAGATGGCTCTATGCGGAGAAGTACGGGCGCGTGCTCTCCGGTTGGCGGCATACGCTGGTCGGCGCGGCGAAATCGCCGCCGGAAGGATGGTTCGAAGCCAACCAGTTGCGTTCGGCCGGAAAAATCCGGCAAATGAGCAAGGATCCACGCGTGGGTTTCTTCGGCGAACTGGTGTTGGTGCTGAAACTACCCGTGAGCGTGGGCGCCGACGGCGGGATCGAAGCCGAAAAGCGCGTCTGCGCGGGCGCGGATCGTCGCGCGCTAGACTTGTACTACTACGTGCCGAACAAGGATCCGATCCCATCCGGAAGCTTCCGCCTGGAGATCCGCATCAACGACCGCCTACTCGACACCATTCGTTGGCCCGCAGACAGGAAAATCAGGCATCTGCGGATTCCGGAGATATTGCCGGCCGGGGAATGCGGGCAATTACGGTTGAATCTGCGTGCGAACGAAGGGCCGTCTCGCGTATCCAAAATAAACGCCTCGCAGATAGATCTATACTTCATGCGGTTGGTCCGCTGATGCAGGGACGAACGGAGGCGAAAGATGTCCGAGCCGAATAGATGGGCCAAAGAGGAATATCCCGACTATCGCCAGGATGTCGACAAGGCGATCGGTTTCACGCCGGTCGACATGGACCATTTCCTACGGGGCAAGGCGGATGCCGCCATCGCGCTGCTGGACAAGCATGTCCAGCCCTCCGCTTCGGCCGCGTGCCTCGATATCGGTTGCGGCATCGGCGCGATGCATCCTTCGCTGGCGGGCCGGGTGCGGCAGCTGCACGGGGTCGACGTCTCCGAAGATGCGGTTCGCAGCGCCGAAGCCGCGAATCCGGGCGTGCATTACCGTGTCTATGACGGCGTCCGCCTGCCTTACGACGACGGCTCCCATGACATGACCCTCACGGTTTGCGTGATGCACCACGTACCGCCGCAGGACCGGGCCGCCTTCATCGCCGAAGCCTGGCGCGTGACGCGTCCCGGCGGCATTTTCGCGGTGTTCGAGCACAATCCGGTCAATCCGCTGACGCGCCTGGCCGTGATGCGTTGTCCATTCGACCACGATGCGGTGCTGTTGTGGCCCGGCGAAACCCGATCGCTGCTGGCGCAGCAGGGATTCCAGGTGCTGGAGACTTCGTATCTGTTCTTCCTGCCGCTGAAGCAGCGCTGGGCGGCGCGCGTCGACCGCGCTTTGTCCTGGTTACCGCTCGGCGCGCAATACGTCGTTTGCGGAAGACGGGTATAGCGATCCGCGTGCGGCGGACCGGCGCGCTCATTGGCGATTCATCGTCCAGCGCACCAGCAGGAAAGTGGGCGGAACGGTCAAGCCGATCACCACGATCGCAGCGAGCCAATGCGGCAGCATCAGCCGTTCCTGGGAGATCGCGAGCAGCACGACGCTGATGGCGTATTGGCCGACATAGATCAGCGCATAAGCCAGGGCGGACCCGCCGCGCACCGGCTTCTTGAACACGAACAATGCGTTAGCCGCGTATCCGCAGACGATTCCGAGCGCATAGCCCAGGCTCCAGGCCAGCACGTAGGGCAGCCAGTTCACCAGCAGCAGGTAGGCACCGTAGGCGACCAGGGTGTTGCTCGCTCCTACCGCCAGGAAGCCCGCGAATTGCTTGGAAATCACGGCGCCGGATCGATGCCGGCGTGCGGATGCGGCTCGGATGCGCCCGGCCGCCCGCTGAGCCTTTCGACGGAATAGACCGGGCGTTTGTAGACCGCGCCCATGAGGCGCCCCAGATACTCGCCCAGCGTGCCCAGTATCAGCAGCTGGATGCCGCACGCCAGTAGCACGACCGACATCAGCGATGTGTAGCCGGGATCGGTGATGTGCCCGGTGATCCGTCCCCAGATGAGGTACAGCAGGTAGAGGAAGCTGAGCACCGAGAGCACGCCGCCGCCATAAGTCACCATGCGCAAGGGCAAGTGCGAATAAGTGATGATGATGTTGACGGCGTGCGATACCAGCTTGCGCAGCGTGTAAGTGCTCTCGCCGTGCCTGCGCTGCATGTGCTCGACAGGCACGGCCTGAGCGTCGGAGGTCAGCCACGACAGCATGCCGTCGACATAGGGCCTGTTGAGGTCGAAACGCGTCAGCTTGGCGGCTAGCGGAGCATGGATCACGCGGAACGAAGTGTAGTTTTCGTTCATGTCCGGGAATGCGAGCTTCAGGCAGCGGCGCATCAGTTCCGACGATAGGTTGCGGTAGCCCGCATGGGTGCGGTTCTCGAACACGCCGTAGACCAGCGGACGGCCGGCATCGGCTTGGGCGAGCATCGATGCGATGGCTTCCGGCGGGTGCTCCAGATCGTCGTCCATGGTGACGATCCATTCGCCGCGCGCGTGCTCTATCCCGCAAATGGTGGCTGCATGCTGGCCGAAATTGCGGCTCAGGCGCACGCCGACGACTTCCGGGTGGCTGCGGCTGAGCGCTTCGATGATCTGCCAGGCATGGGTCTGGCCACGATCGTCGACGAGGATCAGTTCGTAGCGGCGACCGTGCTGCCGCATGGCCGTGTCGAGCCGCTGCCGCAGTTCGGACAGCGCATCGGCGCCGCCATAGACGGGCACCACCACGGAAACGTCGATCTGGCTTTGCTTAGACATGGGGCCGGCAACGCATGCCTACTCCTCGTGGGTATCGCGGCACCTGGATTCTTGCAGCCAGCGCCAGGTGCGGTCGAGTCCTTCGTCCAGCGGCACTTTGGCGGTCCAGCCATAGGACGAACGGACCGACTTCGTATCCAAAGATACATTGGGCACATCGATGCGACGGCCCGGGCGAAAGCTTATGTCTATCTTGCGCCCGCTGCTGCGCTCGCAGGCCGAGATCAGCTGCAGGACCGATGCGGTTTGGCCGGAGGCGGCGTTGTATACCGCGAATGGGGCGTTCTGGGGGCTTTCGATGGCTTTCATGATCAAGCCGATCAGGTCGGAAACGAAACAATAGTCGCGGACGGTGCTGCCGTCGCCCATCACATAGAAAGGCGCGCCTTCCGCGGCGCTGGCCAAGACCGTCGGTACGATCGCGAAACCCTTGCCGGCGACTTGCCCAGGTCCGTAGACGTTGCTGGGCCTGAGTACGACACCGCTCCAATCGGTAGTGACGGTGCAGGCATGGATGAAGGCTTCGGCTGCGGCCTTGCCTGCGCCGTAATAGGATCGCGGGCGGAGCGTGGCGCCTTCCTCAGCCTGGGGCGGGCAATCCCCATAGACGGCGCCGGCCGAAGACAAGTAAATCAGGCGCTTACCCGGCAGCTCGCCGGACAAAGCCAGTAGCCTCGCCAACATATTGAGATTGCCGGCGATTTCGAGCTGTGGCGACGCCGCCGAAACGGAGGGCGTCGTCGTGCCCGCCGCATGGACGATGTGGTCGCAGCGATCGAGCAACGTGCGCAGCAGGTCGACATCCTCGGCCGAGCCTCTGATCTTGTGCACATTGCCGATGCTGTTCTCGGTTTCGGTGCGGGCGAGGGCGAAGATGCGGTAACCCGCGCGGTCCAGTTCGCGCACCAGATGCCGGCCGATGAAACCGGTCGAACCCAGTACGAGCACGCTGCGGCTCAGATCATCCACGTGCCACCATCCATTGTTTTGCGGTGCCGAGCTTAGCGCAGCGGCGATCGGCCGACCGGTGGCTGCCGCCGTTCCTCAAAGCGCCGCTTCCAGCTCCGGCAACAGCTTGAACAGATCGCCTACCAAACCGATGTCCGCGATCTCGAAGATCGGCGCATCGGCATCCTTGTTGATCGCGACGATGGTGCCGGCGTCCTTGATGCCGGTCAGGTGCTGGATCGCACCGCTGATGCCGATCGCGATGTACAGCTCCGGCGCGATGATCTTGCCGGTCTGGCCGACCTGCAATTCGTTGGGCACGTAACCGGCATCGACCGCGGCGCGCGAGGCGCCGACGGCGGCGCCGAGCTTGTCGGCGAAGTCGTAGACGATCTTGAAGTTGTCGGCCGAACCCACGCCGCGGCCGCCGGACACGACGCGCTTGGCGCTCTGCAGATCGGGGCGGTCGGACTTGCCTGCCGCCAGCCCGACGTAGCGGGTGTGGGTCGGTAGCGATGCCTCCACATTGGCCGCCTCGACCGCCGCGCTGCCGCCTTTCGCCGCTTCCGGCCACGAGGCGGTGCGGACGGTGGCGACGACGGCGTGATCGGCCGGCGCTTCGACGGTGATGATGGCGTTGCCGGCATAGATCGGCCGCTTGAACGTATGGCTGGCTTCCACCGCCATCACGTCGGATACCTGGGCCACGCCGAGCAGGGCGGCGACGCAGGGCATCAGATCCTTGCCGAACGTCGTGCTGGGCCCGAACACGTGGCTGTAGCCGGTGGCGAGCTTGGCGATTTGCGGCGCCAACACTTGCGCGATGGCATTGGCGTTGGCGGCGTTGGCCACGGTCAGCACTTTGGCGACGCCGGAAATCTGCGCGGCTTGCGCGACGACGGCGGCCGGATCGGCGGCCAGCACGACGATGTCGATGGCTTCGGGCTCGAGCGCCTGCGCCGCGGAGACGCACTTGGCGGTCGACGCATTGAGCTTGCCGTCCAGATGTTCGGCGACGATCAGTACCTTGCTCATTACAGCAACCCCTTCTGCTTGAGTGCGGCGACCAGTTCGGCCGCGTCCTTCACCATCACGCCCTTGCTGCGCTTGGGCGGCGGCGCGTAATGGGTGGTCTTGAGCGTATCGCCGGTGTCTACGCCCAGGTCGGCGAAGGCGATCGTCTCCAGCGGCTTGCTCTTGGCCTTCATGATGTCCGGCAGCTTGATGAAGCGCGGCTCGTTGAGGCGCAGATCGGTGGTGATCACAGCGGGCAGATCGACTTCCAACGTTTCCAGGCCGGCGTCGACTTCGCGCGTCACCGTGGCCTTGCCGTCCGCTACCTCCAATTTCGATGCGAACGTCGCCTGCGGCCGGCCCCACAACGTGGCGAGCATCTGGCCGGTCTGGCTGGCATCGTCGTCGATGGCTTGCTTGCCCAGGATCACGATATCCGGCTGCTCCTTCTCGATCAGCTTGAGAAAGGCGCGCGCCGCGGTCAGCGGCTGGATGGGCTGGTCGGCCACCACGTGGATGGCGCGGTTGGCGCCCATCGCCAGGCCGTTGCGCAGGTGCGCCTGGGCATCGGCCGGCGCGATCGTGGCGACCACGACTTCGGTAGCGATGCCTTTGTCGCGCAGGCGCAAGGCTTCTTCGAGCGCGATGTCGTCGAACGGGTTGGCCGACAGCTTGACGCCGTCGGTGACCACGCCGGAACCGTCCGGCTTGACCTGGATGCGGACATTGAAGTCCACCACGCGCTTGTAGCCGACGAGAATCTTCATCGTGCCGGGGGTCCTTGTGGGGGTCGGCGGGCTTTTGCCCAGCCTGGAATGCGGGAAACCGGGATTTTAGCGGGTCCGGCCCCGACAGCGCGACCCGACATCGGCCGGTAACCGCGCGGCATGAGCTTATGGCCAGATGGAAGCTGGCCGGGACCCCGTCGGCGCCCTGCACGCTGAACGGCGGGGCTAATATGCCGGACTTGTCCCGCTTCCCAGGCCGACGTGACCGCTACCACGCTTTCCCATCTCGACCGGCTGGAAGCCGAAAGCCTCCATATCCTGCGCGAGGTCGCGGCCGAATTCCGTAATCCGGTGATGCTGTATTCGGTGGGCAAGGACAGCTCGGTGCTGCTGCACCTGCTGCTGAAGGCCTTCTACCCGGCGCGGCCGCCGATCCCGCTGCTGCATGTGGATACCGGCTGGAAATTCCGGGAGATGATCGCGTTCCGCGACCGCCGCGCCGCCGAAACCGGCCTGGAGCTGCGCACGCATACCAATCCCGACGGTGTCGCCCAGGGCATCGGCCCCATCAGCCACGGCGCCACCGTCCACACCGACCTGATGAAGACCCAGGCCCTGAAACAGGCCCTGGACAAGTGGCGTTTCGATGCGGCCATCGCCGGCGCGCGTCGCGACGAAGAAAAGTCCCGCGCCAAGGAACGCATCTTCTCCTTCCGCAACGATCGCCATCGCTGGGATCCCAAGAACCAGCGCCCCGAGTTGTGGAATCTTTACAACACGCGCGTGCGCAAAGGCGAATCGGTGCGCGTGTTTCCGCTCTCCAATTGGACCGAGCTGGACGTCTGGCTATACATCTATCGCGAAAAGATCCCTGTGCCTTCGCTGTATTTCGCCGCCGAGCGGCCGGTGGTCGAACGCGACGGCGCGCTGATCCTGGTCGACGACGAACGCCTGCCGCTGCGCGAAGGCGAGCGTCCGGCGATCAAGAAAGTCCGCTTCCGCACGCTGGGCTGCTATCCCCTGACCGGCGCGATCGAATCGCAGGCCGACACGCTGGAAAAAATAATCGCCGAGATGCTGGTCGCCACCACGTCCGAACGCCAGGGCCGGGTGATCGACCACGATCCGACGGCTTCGATGGAGAAGAAGAAGCAGGAAGGATACTTCTGATGGCAAGCACCCAAGATGCCGAAGCCGCGGTCGCGGCCTATCTGCAGCGGCATGAAGGCAAGCGCCTGCTGCGCTTCATCACTTGCGGCAGCGTCGACGATGGCAAGAGCACGTTGATCGGCCGCCTGCTGCACGACAGCCACCTATTGCTCGAAGATCAATTGGCCGCGCTCGCCTCGGACAGCCTGCGCCACGGCACCCAGAACGGCGAAATCGACTTCGCGCTGCTGGTCGACGGCTTGTCCGCCGAACGCGAGCAGGGCATCACCATCGACGTCGCGTACCGTTTCTTCGGTACGGAAAAACGAAAATTCATCGTCGCCGATTGCCCCGGCCACGAGCAGTACACGCGCAACATGGCCACCGGCGCCTCCACCGCGGAGCTGGCGGTGGTGTTGGTGGATGCGCGCAAAGGCTTGCTGACGCAGACGCGCCGGCATAGCTACATCGCATCGCTGCTGGGCATCCGCCACGTGGTGTTGGCGGTGAACAAGATGGATCTGGTCGGCTACGATCAGGCGGTATTCGAGGCCATCGTCGACGGCTACCGCGAGCTCGCCGCGCAGCTCGGCATCCACAACGTGGTGGCGATTCCGCTGTCGGCGCTGAAAGGCGACAACGTGATCGCGCTTTCGCCGTCGATGCCTTGGTACCGCGGCCCGGCCCTGCTCGGGCATCTCGAACAGGTCGAAACGGCCGATGCGCCGCGCGAGATCGGGTTCCGCATGCCGGTGCAGTGGGTGTCGCGGCCGGACCAGAATTTCCGCGGTTACGCCGGTACCGTGGCCGCCGGCGAAATCGCCCCGGGCGCCGCTGTCGTGGCGTTGCCGTCGGGCAGGCGTTCGCGGGTCGAACGCATCGTCACCGCCGGCGGCGACCTGGCGCGCGCCGGCGCCGGCAGCGCGGTGACGCTCACCCTCGCCGACGAAATCGATATCAGCCGCGGCGACGTGATCGCCGCCGCGTCCAGCCCGCCGCAAGTCGCCGATCAGTTCGCCGCGCATGTGCTGTGGATGGGCGAGCAGCCGTTGCTGCCGGGCCGTTCGTACTGGCTCAAGATCGGCGCGCGCACCGTGGCCGTGCAGGTCACCGAGATCAAGCATAAGGTCGACGTCAACACCCAGAAGCAGCTCGCCGCCAAGCATCTGGAATTGAACGAAGTCGGCTACTGCAATCTCTATCTCGATCAGCCGATCGCATTCGAAGCCTACGCGGACAATCGCGAACTCGGCGGTTTCATCCTGATCGATCGCCAGAACAACGCCACTGTCGCGGCGGGCACGCTCGATTTCGCGCTGCGGCGCGCCGCCAACATCCATTGGCAGCACGTCGATGTCGACCAAGCCGCGCGCGCGCGGATCAAGGGGCAGCAGGCGCGTTGCCTGTGGTTCACGGGTTTGTCCGGTTCCGGCAAATCGACCATCGCCAACCTCGTCGAAAAGCGCCTGCTGGCGATGGGCCACCACACCTATCTGCTCGACGGCGACAACGTCCGCCACGGCCTCAACAAGGATCTGGGTTTCACCGACGAGGACCGCGTCGAAAACATACGCCGCGTGGCCGAAGTGGCCAAATTGATGGTCGATGCCGGCCTGATCGTGCTGGTCAGCTTCATCTCGCCGTTCCGCGCCGAACGCCGCATGGCGCGCGGCTTGTTCGCGCAAGGCGAATTCCTGGAAGTGTTCGTGGACACACCGCTGGAAGTGGCCGAACGGCGCGACGAAAAAGGCCTTTACGCCAAGGCGCGCGCCGGTTTGATCAGGAACTTCACCGGCATCGATTCGCCTTACGAAAAACCGGAAAATGCGGAGATCGTGTTGGATACGGTTTCCGAAGCGGCCGACGTGCTGGCCGAGCGGCTGGTCGCCGAGCTGCTCTCCCCACACTAAGCGTTGCTTGTAGGAGCGGCTTTTGTAGGAGCGGCTTCAGCCGCGAACCCTTGATCTTGTGGGAGTGGCTTCAGCCGCGAGCTCTTGATCTTGTGGGAGTGGCTTCAGCCGCGAGCTCTTGATCTTGTGGGAGCGGCTTCAGCCGCGAGCTCTTG